>NZ_JBIAKJ010000003.1:753566-767546 GCF_042872365.1 Streptomyces sp. NPDC005263
GGTGCGGCGGGGCTTGGTTGTTTCGCCGGTGTCCGCGGTCGCGGTGGGCTCTGCCGTCTTGCGGGTGCGGCGGCGGGGTGCTGCCTCCGTGCCCTCGGCGGTGTCCACGGCGGTTTCGGCCGACGCCGCCGCCTTGCGGGTCCGGCGCGGCTTCGCCTCGGTGGGCTCCGGCTCCTGGGCCGTCTGAGCCGGGATCTCGGCGGTGACGGCCGCTACGGGCTCGGCGGCCTTGCGGGTACGACGACGCGGCTTGGCCTCCGTGGCCTCCGCGGTGTCGAGGGCGGCCTCGGCGGGAGCCGCGGTGGCCTTGCGGGTCCGGCGGCGGGGCTTGGTCTCCACAGCCTCCGCGGCCTCGACGGCCGCCTCGGGCTCCGAGACCGTCGTCGCCTGGGACACCGCCGCGTCCGTGACGGTCTCCGGGGTCACCGGCGCGGCCGGTTCGGCCGAAGTGACGGCCGTCTCCGCGGACTTGCGGGTGCGGCGGCGACGCGACGTCGCCGGGGCCTGCGCGGAGTCCGGGGCGAGGGTGCCCTCGGCCGTCGCGACGGCCGCCTCCGCGGTCACCTCGGGCGCCACGGCTTCGACGGCCGTGGCCGCCGGTACGGCGTCGCCCTGAGCGCCTTGACGGGTCCGGCGGCGACGGCGCGGGGTACGGGTTGTCCCGGTCGCGTCCTCCGTGGGAACGGCCGTTCCGGCCGAGACCGCCGTGGCGCTCTCCTCCGGCGCGAGCGTCTCGGCCGCCGCGGCGGACGCCGTGGCGTCCAGCGGCGTACCACCGCGGGTACGGCGGCGACGACGCGGAGTACGGGCCGCACGCTCGCCGTCGGCGGACCGGGACTCGTCCCGGGCGTTGCGCTCACCCCGCTCGCCCCGGCCACCTCGGCCGCCCTGGCCGCCCTGGCCACTCCGGCCGCCCTGGCCACCGCGACCGTTGCGGTCGCCGCGACCGCGCGGACCGCGTCCGCCCGGCTCGCCGAGGTCCTCCAGCTCCTCCGCGGCGAGCCCGGCGCGGGTGCGCTCGGTACGCGGCAGGACACCCTTCGTGCCCGCGGGGATGCCGAGCTCCTCGAAGAGGTGCGGGGAGGTCGAGTACGTCTCCGGCGGGTCGTTGAACCCGAGGTCCAGCGCCTTGTTGATGAGCTGCCAGCGCGGGATGTCGTCCCAGTCGACCAGCGTGATCGCGATGCCCTTGGCGCCCGCGCGGCCGGTGCGGCCGATGCGGTGCAGGTACGTCTTCTCGTCTTCCGGCGACTGGTAGTTGATGACGTGCGTCACGCCCTCGACGTCGATACCGCGAGCGGCGACGTCGGTGCAGACCAGGACGTCCACCTTGCCGTTGCGGAAGGCGCGCAGGGCCTGCTCGCGAGCGCCCTGGCCCAGGTCGCCGTGGACCGCGCCGGCGGCGAAGCCGCGCTGCTGGAGCTGGTCGGCGAGGTCGGCCGCGGTGCGCTTCGTACGGCAGAAGACCATGACCAGTCCCCGGCCGTCGGCCTGCAGTATGCGGGCCACCATCTCGGGCTTGTCCATGTTGTGCGCGCGGTAGACGAACTGCGCGGTGTTCGCGACGGTCTTGCCCGCGTCGTCCGGCGCCGTCGCGCTGATGTGCGTGGGCTGCGACATGTAGCGGCGGGCGAGCCCGATGACCGCGCCCGGCATGGTCGCCGAGAACAGCATGGTCTGGCGCTTGACCGGAAGCATGTTGATGATCTTCTCGACGTCGGGCAGGAAGCCCAGGTCGAGCATCTCGTCGGCCTCGTCGAGGACGAGCGACTTGATGTGCTTGAGGTTGAGCTTCTTCTGGCCCGCGAGGTCCAGCAGGCGGCCCGGAGTGCCGACGACGACGTCGACGCCCCGCTTGAGGGCCTCGACCTGGGGCTCGTAGGCCCGGCCGCCGTAGATCGCGAGAACGCGTACGTTGCGCACCTTGCCCGCGGTCAGCAGGTCGTTGGTGACCTGCGTGCACAGCTCGCGGGTGGGGACGACCACGAGCGCCTGCGGGGCGTCGGTGAGGGCCTCGGGCTGGGCGCGCCCGGCCTCCACGTCGGCGGGGACGGTGACGCGCTCAAGGAGGGGGAGGCCGAAGCCGAGCGTCTTGCCGGTGCCGGTCTTGGCCTGGCCGATGACATCCGTGCCGGAGAGGGCGACGGGGAGGGTCATTTCCTGGATGGGGAAGGGGGTGATGATGCCGACGGCTTCGAGGGCCTCGGCGGTCTCGGGAAGAATCCCGAGCTCCCGGAAGGTCGTAGTCAGGGTGCTGCCTCTTCTGTGTGGGCGGTGCGAGGCGAGCTCGGGGGTCGTCCAAGACCGTGCTGGGGACGTCGACTGCCTTACGGGCAAGCCGTATGGCACGGGACCACTGCCGACGCTCTAGCGCTCGTACCGCTGAGGGTCCCCCTCCGGATTCCGTACGCATTGCGCCGTACGGACGAGGAGGGCTGTCGGGTCGGAGCCGATCGGGCCACCGACCGGGCATCCTCATGCGTGCAGCCCGTCGAGATACGTCAGAGTCCTCAGCGGGCGCATTACCACCATACCCCGGAATCGCGCACATGCGATGGCCGATTTGGTCACGTAGCCGTTGTCACACTGATTGACCAGGGACTTCCGTGGTGCGGCGGGCCAGCTATTGTGCGCTTCATGACGACGCCTGACAACACCTCCGACGCACCCGCAGACGTTTCCCCCGAGGTCACCGGAGTCGCCGCCCAGGACTGGTCCCGGGCCTCCGCCGATCCGCAGTACCGCGCGGCGGTCGTGGACCTGCTCGGTGCTCTCGCGTACGGGGAGCTGGCGGCCTTCGAGCGGCTCGCGGAGGACGCCAAACTGGCGCCGACGCTGGCGGACAAGGCGGAGCTCGCGAAGATGGCGTCGGCCGAGTTCCACCACTACGAGAAACTGCGCGACCGGCTCACGGAGATCGGTGAGGAGCCGACCCTCGCGATGGAGCCGTTCGTCGCCGCGCTCGACGGCTTCCACAAGCAGACGGCACCGTCCGACTGGCTGGAGGGCCTGGTCAAGGCGTATGTCGGCGACTCGATCGCCAGTGACTTCTACCGCGAGGTCGCCGCCCGCCTCGACGCGGACACCCGGGAACTCGTGCTCGCCGTCCTCGACGACACCGGACACGCCGGCTTCGCCGTGGAGAAGGTGCGCGCCGCGATCGACGCGGAACCGCGCGTCGGTGGACGGCTCGCGCTGTGGGCACGACGGCTGATGGGCGAGGCGCTGTCGCAGTCCCAGCGGGTGGTGGCCGACCGGGACGCCCTGTCGACGATGCTCGTGGGCGGTGTCGCGGACGGCTTCGACCTCGCCGAGGTGGGCCGGATGTTCTCCCGCATCACCGAGGCCCACACCAAGCGGATGGCGGCGCTGGGGCTGGCCGCCTAGGCGTTTCAGGTTCCGTCCCCGCCCCGGGTGTTCCCGGGGCCTGCCCCGTGGCGCGCCGTGGGGTGCCGGGATCGTGAAGCACGCCGCGATCGGCGACGCGTCAGGCGGTCGCCGACCGGCGGCGGAGTCTTCCCCCGGGGCGCAGCAGCAGCGACAGCGAGGCGGCGGAGACGACGGCCGCGCCCACCAGGGGCAGCAGAACGCCTCCGGCGTCCAGCGCGCTGTGGGTGACGAAGGCGCCGAACAGGGCTCCGGCGACCCCGGTCGCGAGGACCAGGGAGCGGGTCGGCAGGCGGTGGGACAGCCGGTGGATCGCCGCCCCCGCCAGCAGCAGACCGAGCAGAGCGGAGCCGAGCGCTTCCAACAACATCATGGGGTCCCTCCCACACGGCCGCACTGCGCGTCACGTTCGTAGCCCGTCCTACCCGTGACCTGCAAAATGCAATCCTCCCCTGTGTGCCGCTTGTACTCCATATGTGGGGGGAAAATTCGGGAGGGGCTCGGCGACACCTGGTCGCCGGGCCCCTCCCGTCGCGCGCGAGGCGCGAGTGACTCGCTGGTGCTACAGCGCGCCGAATCCCACCTTGCGGGGGGCCGGCTCGCCGAGTTCGACGTAGGCGAGACGGTCGGCCGGCACGAGGACCTTGCGGCCGTGCTCGTCCACGAGGCTCAGCAGCTGGGACTTGCCCGACAGAGCCTCGGCCACCGCCCGTTCGACGTCCTCGGCACTCTGACCGCTCTCCAGAACGATCTCGCGGGGTGCGTGCTGCACGCCGATCTTGACCTCCACGGCTATGTCCCTCCGACGGTCAGTGAAGTGCGCGACCTTCCGCGCCGTACCAGCACACATTAGCCCGGCGGGAGGACGTGCATGCTCCGTCCCGGAACGCCAGGAGCGAACAACGGGTGGGAACAAAAACCCCCGCAGGCGCGTGCGCGACTCAGTGGTGGTCGGTGCCGTGCAGCGGGAATCCCGCGATACCCCGCCAGGCCAGGGACGTCAGCAGCTGGACCGCCTGGTCGCGCGGGACGCTGCGGTCGCTGTGCAGCCAGGAACGGGCCACCACCTGCGCGAGACCCCCCAGGCCCGACGCGAGCAGCATCGACTCCGCGCGGGAGAGGCCGGTGTCCTCGGCGATGACCTCGCTGATCGCCTCGGCGCACTCGGTGGTGACCTTGTCGACGCGAGCACGCACCGCGGGCTCGTTGGTCAGGTCCGACTCGAAGACCAGGCGGAAGGCGCCGCCGTCGTCCTCGACGTACGCGAAATAGGCGTCCATGGTGGCCCGGACACGCTGCTTGTTGTCGGTCGTCGACGCGAGCGCGTTCCGTACGGACTGGATCAGGGACTCGCAGTGCTGGTCCAGCAGCGCCAGGTACAGGTCGAGCTTGCCCGGGAAGTGCTGGTAGAGCACCGGCTTGCTGACGCCGGCGCGCTCGGCGATGTCGTCCATCGCGGCGGAGTGGTAGCCCTGCGCCACGAAAACCTCCTGGGCGGCGCCCAGCAGTTGGTTCCGTCGGGCACGGCGCGGCAGGCGCGTGCCTCGCGGGCGTGCTGCCTCTGTCTGCTCGATGGCTGTCACGCCGCCTCCCAAAGTCGTCCACGTGCGGTGTGCGCCGCGCGGCCATCGTACTTTTCGGTAACCGTGGTGTGCGCGGTGCGAGCGCAGAATTTCACGGACCGGACGGTGGCGAAAGCCGTACAGAAGGTTTCAAAACGTGATGTACCGGGCAACAGGGCGCACCACTCCTGTTCAGCGGCGAGCCATCCACGCGGTCATCGGTAGTCGTCCTCGTCGTGGGAGATGACCCGGGCCTGTTCGATGAGGTCGGCCTCGTCTCCGCGGGCGGGGTCCACGCCGGTCAGTGGGTCGTCGCGGTCCGGCTGGACGGCGGTGTGCTGTTCGGCGGCGTCGCCCTCGGGGGCCTCGACGTCGATTTCCTCGTTGTTCTCGATGTCCTCGACCGCGAAGGTCTCGGGGTCGGTGGGGTCGACGGTCATGGGGGGCTCCCTTCCTAGAACGTCCCTGATGTACACAGGGGGCTACATGCGGGTGCCCTGCGTACGAGGGTAGGAGACACGCGATCTGGATGCCATTGATCCGGGCCGGCCCGAACGCTTGTTCCGTGAACATGTCAGCTTGTGATGGCGAACACACGAATCACCGCGTGATCGTCTCGTAACATTGCCGCATGTCTTCGACCGAGCTGCCGTTCGTGCCGCCCGCCAATGTGCTCCCCAAGGTGGCGCCCGTCCGGGTCGCGGACGGTGAGCGCCTGAGGTCGGTCGGACTGCCCGGGATCACGCTGGCGGTCCGGTCGAGGCCGCCGGAGCGCGCCGGTCTGCCGCCCGCCCTGTGCGTCCACGGACTGGGCGGTTCCTCGCAGAACTGGTCCGCGTTGATGGAGCAGTTGCAGGCCACCGTCGACAGCGAGGCCGTCGACCTGCCGGGCTTCGGCGACTCCCCGCCGCCGGACGACGGTGACTACTCGATCAGCGGGCACGCGCGCGCGGTCATCCGCTACCTCGACGCGTCGGGGCGCGGCCCGGTGCACCTCCTGGGGAACTCCCTCGGCGGCGCGGTCTCCACGCGGGTGGCCGCGGTGCGACCCGATCTCGTCCGCACGCTCACGCTCGTCTCGCCCGCGCTGCCGGAGCTCCGGATCCAGCGCACCGCCGTGCCGACCGGACTGCTCGCGGTGCCCGGCGTGGCCGGACTCTTCACCCGGTTCACCAAGGAGTGGACGGCTGAGCAGCGGGTCCGGGGGGTCACGGCCCTGTGCTACGGCGACCCGGGGCAGGTGACACCCGAGGGCTTCCGGCACGCGGTGGAGGAGATGGAGCGACGGCTGCGCCTGCCGTACTTCTGGGACGCGATGACACGCTCCGCGCGCGGACTGGTGAACGCGTACACCCTGGGCGGCCAGCACGCGCTGTGGCGCCAGGCCGAACGTGTCCTCGCCCCGACGCTCCTCGTCTACGGCGGCCGGGACCAACTCGTGGGCTTCCGCATGGCGCGGAAGGCGGCCCGCGCGTTCCGCGACTCCCGTCTGCTGACCCTGCCCGAGGCGGGGCACGTGGCAATGATGGAATACCCGGAGACCCTGGCGGCCGCGTTCCGTGATCTCCTCACGGACACGGAGGCCGCCGGCGGCAGGGCGGGCGTCCCCGACGGGGGCGCCGGGATGGCGAGTACAACTGGCGCGGGGAGCTGAGGCACGGCGTGGGACGCCACAGTCGACGTGGGCCTGTCCCGGAGAGCGCCCCCAGGGGCGACAGCGGTGACAACGGCGGCAACAGTGACAGCAAGGACAACGACTGGGATGTGACGAGCGGCCGGGACCGGACTGCGAACCGGGCCAGGAACCGGGCTGCGGTTCCGCCACCCGCGTACGGGACACCCGCGCGGGGAACCCCGAGGTCCCCCGACGGGACGCCCGCGCACGGGTTTCCCCGGCTTGCGGACGGCACCACGGCCCCGGGCGCGCCCCGGGTTCGTGGCGGGCATCCCGAGCAGCGCGAAACCGGCGGTGGCCGGAGCGGGTCGAGCGGGCGGGCCGGTGCCGGACAGGGCGGGCCCGGGCCGGTGATACCCCGCCAGCGGCCGGCCCCACGGCCTGGACCGGGACCACGTCAGGACTACGTCGACGCCTTCGGGGCGGACGACGACCTCTTCGCCCCTCGTTCCGCCGCCTCCGGCCCCCCTAAGGCCCCCGCGTCCGCCGCCCGCACCGCCGTGCACGCCTCCGACCCCTACGGCTCGGTCACCGCGTGGCCGGAGGACGCGGGCGTCGACGCGGGCGGGGACGACGACGCGCCGCCGACGGGCGAGCCCACCCAGGTCAAGGGGACCAAGGGGCGGACCTTCACCGGCATCGCGGCCGCCGCCGTCACCACTGTGCTCGCCATCGTCGTGGCCGGCCAGGTCGCGGACGGGCGGGACGGCGGCATCCTGGGGAACCAGAGCGCCACCGACCGGGCACGGGACGCCCACGACTCGGCCTCGGGGGCCGGCGGGCGGCCGTCGGCCGAGGCGGCGCCGTTGACGTACGCGCAGAAGATGGGCCGGACGTACCCGCTCGGTGCCACCCTCAAGGCCTCGGGGAAGTTCGACGCGGTCCCCGGTGTCGACAAGGCACCCGGCAAGGGACAGAAGTTCACCTACCGGGTGGATGTGGAGGTGGGGCTCGGGCTCGACGGCGCACTCTTCGCGCAGGCCGTCCAGAAGACCCTCAATGACAACCGGAGCTGGGCCCACGACGGCGCCCGTACCTTCGAGCGGGTCGACTCCGGCAAGCCCGACTTCGTGATCACGCTCGCCAGCCCCGGCACGACCGCCGAGTGGTGTGCCAAGTCCAACCTGGACACCACCGTGGACAACGTGTCGTGCGACTCGGCCGCCACCGAGCGCGTGATGATCAACGCGTATCGCTGGGCTCAGGGCTCGACGACCTACGGTGACCGGATCTACGCGTACCGGCAGATGCTGATCAACCACGAGGTCGGCCACCGGCTCGGCAACGGCCACGTCAGCTGCACCAAGGACGGGGAGCTCGCGCCGGTCATGCAGCAGCAGACCAAGTTCCTCGACCACGACGGAATCCACTGCAAGGCCAATCCCTGGCCGTTTCCCGGGAGTTGACCGGCGCCCCTGAGGCTGCGTTGACATGCGCAGAAAAGTCGTACATATTGCTGCGCATGTCCGCCCGTCACGCCTCCGCCCGCGCCGCCATCGAGCTGGCGCTGATCGGCGTGACCCCGCTCTGCGTGGCCGACATTCTCTGTCGCTGACCCTCGCCCCAGGCGTGCGCGTCGCGAACTCTCCTTCCCTCTGCGGCTTCGTCACGGAATTTCCGACGGCCTGACGCCGGGGCAGACGTCTGTGCACCTCTGTCTCATTCCTTGTCAATCCGTCTCGTGATCCGAGACGTTGTTTTTCGAGAGGTCGTCTCCGATGCGTCCACCGTCCCCCACAGCGCGCCGCCTGGCCGCGGTATCCGTAAGCCTGGTGCTGGCAGCGGGCGCCGCCGCCTGCGGACCCGAGGACAACGATGCCAAGGCCTCCGGTTCGGACTCCACGCCCCACAAGGGCGGCACGCTCACGGTCCTGAACTCCCAGCCGCAGCAGGACTTCGACCCGGCCCGCCTGTACACCTCCGGCGGCGGAAACGTCCCGTCCCTGGTGTTCCGCACGCTCACCACCCGCAACCGCGAGAACGGCGCGGCCGGCGCCGAGGTCGTCCCGGACCTCGCCACCGACACCGGGCGCCCCGACAAGAACGCGACCGTCTGGACGTACACCTTGAAGAAGGGGCTGAAATACGAGGACGGCACGGCGATCACCTCCGCCGACATCAAGTACGGCATCGAGCGCTCGTTCGCCCCCGAGCTCTCCGGCGGCGCCCCCTACCTGCGGGACTGGCTCGTCGGCGCGGCCGACTACCAGGGCCCCTACAAGGACAAGAAGGGGCTCTCGGCGATCGAGACGCCGGACGAGCGGACCATCGTCTTCCATCTGAACAAGCCCGAGGGCGAGTTCCCCTACCTGGCCACCCAGACGCAGTTCACGCCCGTCCCGAAGAGCAAGGACACCGGAACGAAGTACGAGGAGCACCCGGTCTCGTCCGGCCCGTACAAGGTCGTCACCAACGAGAACGACGGCGAACACCTCGTCCTGGCGCGCAACACGAACTGGTCCGCCTCGACGGACGCCGAGCGCAAGGCGTACCCGGACAAGATCGACGTACGGTCCGGGCTGGACTCGTCCGTGATCAACCAGCGGCTGTCGGCGTCCCAGGGGGCGGACGCGGCCGCGGTCACCACGGACACCAACCTCGGCCCGGCGGAACTCGCGAAGGTGACCGGCGACAAGCAGCTGGCGGCGCGTGTGGGCACCGGCCACTTCGGCTACACCAACTACCTCGCGTTCAACCCGAACGTGAAGCCGTTCGACAACGCCAAGGTGCGGCAGGCGATCTCGTACGCCATCGACCGCTCGTCCGTGATCAACGCGGCCGGCGGCTCGGCCCTGGCCGAGCCCGCCACGACCTTCCTGCCCGACCAGAAGTCCTTCGGCTACACGCCCTACGACCTGTTCCCGGCCGGTGAGACCGGCAACGCGGCGAAGGCGAAGGAGCTGCTGAAGGAGGCCGGCCACCCGAACGGGCTCACCGTCACCCTGACCCACTCCAACAGCAAGGACTTCGAGACCAGCCCCGAGATCGCGACCGCGGTCCAGGACGCGCTGAAGAAGGCCGGCATCACGGTCAAGCTGCAGGGTCTGGAGGACAACGACTACTCCGACAAGATCCACAACGTGAAGACCGAGCCGGGCTTCTTCCTCGCCCACTGGGGTGCCGACTGGCCCTCCGGCGGCCCCTTCCTCGCCCCGATCTTCGACGGCCGGCAGATCGTCAGGGACGGCGCGAACTTCAACACGGGCTTCCTCGACGACACGTCGGTCAACACCGAGATCGACGCGATCAACAAGTTGACGGATCTTGACGCTGCCGCCAAGCGGTGGGGCGCACTCGACAAGAAGATCGGCGAACAGGCGTTGACCGTGCCGCTCTTCCACCCCGTCTACAAGCGGCTCTACGGCGAGGACGTCAAGAACATCGTGATCAGCGACTGGACCGGTGTTCTGGACATCTCGCAGGTCGCGGTCAAGTAACGCCATGAGTGAGGCACTTGCCGCCTCCCAGGCCCCCGGGACGGACATCGTCGTCTCGGGGGCCTCCGGGGCCCGTCAGTTCTGGCGGCGGCTGCGCGCGCAGCGAGCCGCCCTCGTCGCGGCGGTCGTCGTCGCGCTGCTCGTCCTGGTCGCGCTCGCCGCGCCGCTGCTCACGGCGATCGAGGGCCAGGACCCGACCACCTACCACCCGTCCCTGGTGGACTCGGCGCGCGGCGGCGTGCCCGTCGGATCCTTCGGCGGCATCGGCGCCGACCACTGGCTCGGCATCGAACCGCAGACCGGCCGCGACCTGTTCGCGCGCCTGGTGTACGGCGCGCGCGTCTCCCTGGGGGTGGCCCTCGCGGCGACCCTGGTGCAGGTCGCCATCGGCGTCCTCGTGGGCGTCGCCGCCGCGCTCGGGAACCGGTGGGTCGATCAGCTGCTGAGCCGGATCACCGACATCATCGTCGCCCTGCCCTTGATGATCATGTCGTTGGCGCTGCTTGCGATCGTCCCGGCGAGTTTCCCGCGCCCCGTACTGGTCGCCCTGGTCATCGGCCTGGTCGCCTGGGGCAACACCGCGAAGATCGTGCGCGCGCAGACGCTCACCCTCAAGGAACTCGACTACGTCTCCGCGGCCCGCCTCAGCGGCTGGGGCACCTGGCGGATCGCCCGGCGTGAGCTGCTTCCGGGCCTTGCCGCGCCGGTCATCACGTACGCCGCGCTCCTCGTCCCGATCAACATCACCGTCGAGGCGTCGCTGTCCTTCCTCGGCGTCGGGGTGAAGCCGCCGACGCCGTCCTGGGGGCAGATGCTCACCGCCGCCGACGTCTGGTACCAGGCCGCCCCGCAGTACCTGCTGCTGCCCGCGGGCGCCCTGTTCGTGACCGTCCTCGCGCTGACCGTCCTGGGCGACGGTGTCCGCACCGCCCTGGACCCCCGCGCGGCCTCACGCCTGCGGATCGGCGCGGGCCGCAAGCAGGAGGCCAAGGCGGACCAGGGAGGCGCACGGTGAACGGCTTCGGCGGTTTCCTCCTGCGGCGCGTCCTCGGCGTCGTCGTCACCCTGCTCGCCATTTCGGTGATCATCTACGTCGTCTTCTACGTCACCCCCGGCAACGTCGCCCAGATCACCTGCGGCCCGCGCTGCTCGCCCGCACAGGTGCAGCAGGTGGCGGAGCAACTGCACCTCAGCGACCCGCTGTACGTGCGCTACTGGCACTTCCTGCAGGGCATCGTCGTCGGCCAGGACTACTCCACGGGCACCTCCGTCCAGCACTGCTCGGCGCCCTGCCTCGGGCTGTCGTACCAGAGCGACCAGCAGGTCACCCGGCTCATCCTGGCGAAGCTGCCGGTCAGCCTGTCGCTCGTGTTCGGCGCCATGGTGCTGTGGCTGATCCTCGGCGTCGGCACCGGAGTGCTGTCGGCGTGGCGGCGCGGCCGGCTGTCCGAGCGGTTCCTGACCGGCCTCACGCTCGCGGGCGTGGCCACGCCCGTGTTCGTCATCGGCCTGGTCCTGATGATCGTCGTCTGCGGCGAACTGGAGCTGCTGCCCTTCCCGCAGTACGTCGCCCTCACCGAAGACCCCGAACAGTGGGCGTGGAACCTGCTGCTGCCCTGGCTCTCGCTCGCCCTCATCGAGGCCGCCGCGTTCGCCAGGCTGACCAGGGCGTCGATGCTGGAGACGCTGGCCGAGGACCACATCCGCACCTTCAGGGCGTACGGCGTCGGCGAGCGGTCGATCATCGGGCGGCACGCGCTGCGCGGGGCGTTCGCCCCCGTCATCGCGCTGAACGCCAACAACTTCGGCGGCGCGGTCGGCGGCGCGGTGCTCACCGAGACGCTGTTCGGCCTGCCCGGAATCGGACAGGAACTGGTCCACGCCGTCACTGTGGTCGACCTGCCGGTGGTCGTCGGCATGGTCCTGGTCATCGGCTTCTTCGTGGTCGTCGCCAACGCCGTCGCGGACGTGCTGTACGCGGTGGCCGACCGACGGGTGGTACTGACGTGAGTGACTCCCAGCAAGCCCCTTCGCCCGGCCTCGTCGAGGTGCGGGACCTGTCCGTCGAGTTCGGCGAGTTGCGCGCCGTCGACGGGCTCTCCTTCCGGCTGGAGCGGGGCGCCGCGCTCGCCCTGGTCGGCGAGTCCGGCTCCGGCAAGTCCACGGTCGCCTCGGCCCTGCTGGGCCTGCACCGGGGCACCGGCGCGCGGGTCGACGGCTCGGTCCGCGTGGCCGGGACGGACGTACGGGCCGCCTCCGACGAGGAGTTGCGGCGGCTGCGGGGCGGGAAGGCCGCCATGGTCTTCCAGGACCCGCTGTCGTCCCTCGACCCGTACTACGCGATCGGGGACCAGATCGCCGAGGTGTACCGCGTGCACACGCGGGCGTCACGGCGAGCGGCACGCGCGCGTGCCGTCGAGGTGCTCGACCGGGTGGGAATCCCGGACGCGGTACGGCGGTCCCGTTCCCGTCCGCACGAGTTCAGCGGCGGCATGCGGCAGCGCGCCCTCATCGCCATGGCGCTGGCCTGCGAACCCGAACTGCTGATCGCCGACGAACCGACGACCGCGCTCGACGTGACCGTCCAGGCCCAGATCCTCGACCTGCTGCACACGCTGCGCGCGGAGAGCGGCATGGGACTGCTGCTCGTCACGCACGACGTGGGCGTCGCCGCCGAGAGCGTCGACGAGGTCCTCGTCATGCGGCACGGGCGGGCCGTCGAGCACGGGCCCGTCCAAGCCGTGCTGCGGGCGCCCGCGCAGCGGTACACCCGCGAACTCCTGGACGCGGTCCCGCGCGTGGACGCGCCCCGCGCACCCTCCCGCGCGACCGGCGAGGTCGTCCTGGAGGCGAAGGGACTGCGGCGCGAATTCGGGCGCGGGAAGCGGGCGTTCGCCGCCGTGGACGACGTGTCGGTGACGATCCGCCGGGGCGAGACCCTCGGCATCGTGGGCGAGAGCGGCAGCGGCAAGACCACCCTGGGGCGGATGCTCGTCGGGCTCCTGGAGCCGACGGCGGGGGAGGTGCGCTACGAGGGGCACCCGGCCGTGGGAGTGCGGCCCGCCGTTCAGATGGTCTTCCAGGACCCGGTCTCCTCCCTCAATCCGCGCCGCAGTGTGGGCGAGTCGATCGCCGACCCGTTGCGGGCGCGGGCGCGCGGGCAGGGGGCCTTGCTGCTCGGGCGGAATCGGGAGCGGGGGAGGGACGAGGGGCGCATCCGGGGGCGTGTGACGGAACTGCTGGAGCGTGTGGGGCTCGAAGCGGCGCACTACGACCGCTATCCGCACGAGTTCAGCGGCGGACAGCGGCAGCGCGTGGGCATCGCGCGGGCGCTCGCGGCCGATCCGCGGGTCATCGTCTGCGACGAGCCGGTGTCCGCGCTGGACGTCACCACCCAGGCCCAGGTGGTCGCCCTGCTCGGCGAGTTGCAGCGGGAACTGGGGCTCGCCCTCGTGTTCGTCGCGCACGACCTCGCCGTCGTGCGCCAGGTCAGCGACCGGGTCGCGGTGATGCGCCGCGGCCGGCTCGTCGAGTCCGGCCCGTCCGACGAGGTGTACGACAACCCGCGGGACCCGTACACCCAGCAGCTCCTGGCCGCCGTGCCCGCGCTCGACCCGGAGCTCGCGGCGCGGCGCAGGGCGACCCGGCGCGAGCCGGCCGTGACGAGTGACCGCCTGTGACGAGTGACCGCCTGTGACGAGTGTCCTTACTCTGACGCGTGTCCGACTGTGGCGATGCGTACGCGAATGATCTCTTAGCGCGACCGAACGCGACCCGCACCGGAAAGTTACGACCGTTCACCCCTTCTGGTGGGGGGGGGGGGGCCCCCCCCCCCCCCCCCCCCCCGCGGGCCCCCCCACCCCCCCCCCCCCCCGCCGCCCCCCCCCCCGGGGCCGAAAGGCGAGGGGGGGGGGGGGAG
>NZ_JBIAKJ010000003.1:767556-1077870 GCF_042872365.1 Streptomyces sp. NPDC005263
TCCCCCCCAGTTATTACTACCGCGCGAGGGGCCGCCGGGGGCCCCCCCCCCCCCCCCCCCCCCCCCCCCCACCGCCTTGTCCGCATACGTTCGTCCCGCTGCGAGCCGCCGGGCCAACGGCGGCTCTCCATACGGGAGATCGGGGGTGCGCTCGTGCGCATCGGACTGCTTACGGAGGGTGGCTATCCGTATGTGAGCGGTGATGCCAGGCTCTGGTGCGACCGGCTCGTGCGCGGGCTCGAGCAGCACGAGTTCGACATCTACGCGCTCAGTCGCAGCGAACGCCAGGAGGACGAGGGCTGGGTCCCGCTGCCGCCGCAGGTCAGCAGGGTGCGTACGGCACCGCTGTGGACCGCGGAGGACGACGGGGTGGTGTACGGACGGCGCGCACGCCGGCGGTTCGCCGAGTGCTACGGCGAGTTGGCGGCCTCGTTGTGTCACGGGGGCCCGGCTGAGGTGTCCGAGGAGCCGTCCGCCGCTGAGGCGGACCGTTTCGCCAGCGGGCTGTACGGGCTCGCCGAACTCGCCCGCGAGCACGGCGGACTGGCGGGAGCACTCCGTTCCGAGGCAGCCGTGCGCGCCCTCGAACGCGCCTGTCGTGCGCCCGGCGCACCTCGCGCGGCGCGTGAGGCGCGCGTACCCGAACTGCTCGCCGTCGCCGGGCATCTGGAACGCGCCCTGCGCCCCCTTTCGCTCGACTGGTACGCGGACGACGGTCTCGGCTCCGTCGACCTGTGCCACGCGGCGTCCGGCGGCCCCGCGGCCCTGCCCGGGCTGCTCGCACGCCACTTCGCCGGGGTGCCGCTGGTGGTGACCGAGTACGGCGTGCGGTTGCGCACCCACTACCTGGCCGCCACGGAGGCCGCCCCCGGCGTACGGGCCCTGCTCACCGCCTTCCACGGCAGGCTCGCCACCGAGGCCTACGGGCGGGCCGCGATCGTCACGCCCGGCAACACGCACGCCCGGCGCTGGCAGGAGCGTTGCGGCGCGGACCGCGACAAGCTCCGCACGGTCTACCCGGGCATGGACGCCTCCGACTTCACGGAGGTCGGAGAGTCGTCGGAGTGCGCCGCCCCCGACACCGTCCTGTGGGTGGGCCGGGTGGAGCCGACCAAGGACCTGGTGTCGCTGCTGCACGCCTTCGCCGAGGTCCGCAAGGAGGAGCCCGAGACCCGGCTGCGGATCGTCGGCACCGCCGCGAGCCCTGAGGGTGCCGCCTATCTCGAGCACTGCAAGGTGCTGGCCGCGCAGCTCTTCCCGGACGAGGCCGACGGGCCGCACGCCGTCGGCGACAATCCGGTGTCCTTCGAGGAGCCAGGCGGCCCGGACCTGCCGACCCTCGCCGACGCGTACGCCGCGGGCTGTGTGGCCGTCCTGTCCAGCGTGGTCGAGGGTTTCCCCGTCAGTCTGATCGAGGCCATGTTCTGCGGTCGCGCGACGGTCTCCACCGATGTCGGCGCGGTCGTGGAGGTCATCGGGGGCACCGGGCTGGTGGTGCCCCCGCGCAATCCGCGGGCGCTCGCCGACGCGTGCCTGGCGCTGCTGCGTGACCCCGAGCGCCGTGCCCGCCTGGGTGCCGCCGCGCGCGCCCGTGCGTTGGAACTGTTCACCGTCGAGCAGAACATCACGGCATTTCACGGCATTTACCTGGAGATCGTCTCGCGCAACCCGGTCCGGCACGTCGTCCTCGACGAGACCGGTGAGCCCCTGCCGTTCGCCGCGCCCGCCGAGTCCCACGTCCCCGGCAGCTGGACCGACCGAGGCGCACGTGTGGTGGCTCGCGGCGGACCCGGCTGGGCGACGGAACAGCAGGGACAGGCCACCGCGCCGATCGCCGCGGGGGAGGGAGCGTGATGAGCGGACTCGGTGAGTTGGACCGCCCCGGGAGCCCGAGTGGCGCCGGGCCGTGGGAGCCGCGGTCGCGGAATCCGATCACGACGGAGGCGGACTCGGGGGAGAGAGAGGCGGACTCGGAGGAGACGGAGGCGGGGGAGACGGAGACGGACTCGGTGGAACGGTCCGTGCACGGGTCGGCCGACCCGGACTTGGCGTCGGACGCCGACCCCGAGGCGGGGGCCGGGCTCGTTGCCGGGGCCACCGGCGGTGTCGAAGTCCCCGGAGCCCGCCCGACCGTCCCCGCCGCCCGCCGGGCGGGCGCGGCGGACCCGGTGAAGGCCCTGATGCACCGCCACCGCGAACTGTGCGAACGTGCCGTGGACCCCCTGGAGATCGCGGCGGGCCTGGAGGCGCACGGCGTCACGGACCGCACCGCGGCCCGCTTCCGTCACCGTGACGTCTTCTCCCTCGCCGAGGAGATGTACGCCCGCGTCTCCCGCGACGGCGAAACGCCCTCGAACCCGACATCGGGCGACGCCCCGCGGGCCGGCGCCGGCCCGCTACTGCTCACCCTCCTTCCCGGCGCCCTCTGCACGGGCACAGTGGTCGGCCTGCACCTCACCCACGGACGAGCCCGCCTGACCATCGCCGCCGTGGGCGTTCTCGCCGTGGCCCTCGGAGTGCGGGCCGCGCTGGGCCGCGGCCCGCTCGGCACGAGGGGCCGCGCCCAGCGGAGCGCCACCGGCGCCTGGACGTCCTGGCTCGTGGCCTACGCCGTCCTCGGCGACGGGCTGCTCGGCGCGGCATTGGCCGGCGGCCCCGACGGCCTCCCCGGCGGCACCGCGAACTCCCCCTGGCCCCTCGCCACGGCGCCCGCCCTCGCCCTCGCCTGGGCCTGCGCACCCGCCGCCTGGAGCGCCCACCTGTTCGCCGTCCGGGTCGGCCGCAGACTGACCGCCAGCCGAGGGCTGGAGGACTTCGCCGCCTCCGTACGCCCACTCCTGCTCGGCACGTTCGCCCTGTTCCTCGTCGCCCTCACCGCCCTCCTGGCCGGAGCCGGCCCGGCCCTCGACGAATCACCCCCCTACGCCCAGACCCTCACCCTGGGTGCCCTCCTGCTCCTCGCCCGCCTCCTCAGCGTCCACCGCTTCACCCACGCCCCGAAGACCGTCCTCGCGGTCACGGCGGCCTCTCAGGCAGCGGCCCTGGCCACCGTCTTCGCGGCCCGCCTGCCCGGCTGCGACCTCCTGACCGTCCCCGTCCAGACGATCACCGACGCCTGGGGACCGGGCGCCGTCCCGACCCTCACCTGCGGTCTGGGCGCCCTGACCCTCCTGGTCCACGCGCTGCGCACGCTGACCCGAGCGTCGGCCCACGCCCACCCCGGTGAGCAGCCATGACCGCACCTGTGACCGCAGCCATTACCGCAGCCACGACCGCCGCGCGAGGTACCGCCGCCTGCCGACTGCCGCCGCCCCGCACGCCCGCCCGGCAAGACCCGCACCAGCACTCACCCGCACTCACCCGCACAGCAGGCCACAGGACCCCCGGCCCGGCGCCACAAGCACCCGCGACCGCGCCCGAGCGCGCGGGCCTGCGCCGGTGCCAGGCCCCAACGCCGCAGGCACCCGCACCCGCACCGCCCCTTCTCGAAGGAGACCATCACATGATCACCTCCCGACCCGACGCCTCGGCCCCGGGAGCAGCCCGATGAGAGTTCTGCTGATCGGAGCCAACGGCTACCTCGGCCGCTTCGTCGCCGACCGCCTGCTCGCCGACCCGGCCGTCCAGCTCACCGCCCTCGGCCGTGGCGACGACGCCGACGTCCGCTTCGACCTGGCGACCGGCAGCCCCGGCGCCCTCACCCGTTTCCTCGACGCGGTCCACCCCGGAGTCGTCGTCAACTGCGCCGGAGCCACCCGGGGCGGCGCGCGCGACCTCACCCGCCACAACACCGTCGCCGTCGCCACCGTCTGCGAGGCGCTGCGGCGCAGCGGCTGCGGCGCCCGCCTCGTGCAGATCGGCTGCGGCGCCGAGTACGGGCCCAGCCAGCCCGGTTCCTCCACCGCCGAGGACGCCGTCCCCCGCCCCGGTGGGCCGTACGGCGTCAGCAAGCTCGCCGCCACCGAACTCGTCCTCGGCTCGGGCCTGGACGCCGTGGTCCTGCGGGTGTTCTCCCCGGCCGGCCCCGGGACCCCCGCCGGCTCCCCGCTCGGCCGGCTCGCCGAGGCCATGCGGCGCGCCATGCAGTCCGGCGACGGCGAGCTCAAACTCGGCGGCCTCGGCGCCCAGCGGGACTTCGTCGACGTACGCGACGTCGCCCGCGCCGTGCACGCCGCCTCGCTCTCCGCCGCGCAGGGCGTCATCAACATCGGCTCCGGCCGCGCCGTCCGGCTGCGTGACGCCGCCGCGATCCTCGCGCGCGTCGCCGGATACGGCGGTTCCCTCCAGGAACTCGACGGGCCTCCCGGCAGCCACCTCAGGGCGACCATCGGACACCCCCGCACCGAGCCGGACCACGCGGCCCCGGTCGCGTACCCGTACCCGGACGGCTGCGGCACCTGGCAGCAGGCCGACGTGCGCACCGCACGCGACCGGCTCGGATGGCGCCCGCGGATCAACCTGGAGGAATCCCTGGCCGACATCTGGATGGAGGCGGCATGCCGCATCTGACCGGCGGTACCCCCGGCACGGCGAGCACCGACCTGCGCACCGCCCTCGGTATCCCGGGCTTCGCCCACCCCCTCGTCGCCCCGGCGGAATGGGCCGAACTCCTCCGCCCCGGCACCCCGCTGCACTGGGTCGTCCTGAACATCACCGGCCACGGTCCCGGGACCCGCCCCGACCAGCACTGCCTGGAGGCGGCCGGCCGGCTGCGCGACGCGGGGATCCGGGTCCTCGGTCATCTCGACGCCACCTACGGGGCCCGTGCCTTCGGGGAGATGATCTCCGACGCGCACCGCTACCTCGACTGGTACCGGGTGGACGGCTTCCTGCTGGGCCGCTGCCCGACCGAACGGGTCGCCCTTCCCGCGGTCCGCCGGACGGTCACCACGCTCCGAGCGATCAGTGACCGAGCGCACATCGTCCTCGGCCACGGCACCCACCCGTACCCCGGCTACGTCGAGACCGCCGACCAACTGGTCACGTTCTCCGGCTCGTGGAGCGACTACCGCTGGTCGCAGGTGGCCGAGTGGACCGCCGACCACTCGCCCGAGCGCTTCTGCCACTTCGTCCACGGTGTCCCACGCGGCCACCTCGACGAGGCCCTGCGCATCGCCCGCTGGCAGGGCGCCGCGACCGTCTACTTCACCGACCGCACGGACCGTTTCGGCCGTAGCGACCCGTGGGAGACCATGCCCGGCTACTGGGACGACGTCGTCTCGCGCATCGGAACGGGTGTCTCGGAATGAAGAAGCCCATGGCACTGTTACCAGGAGAACAACTGTAGTGATTGACCGACCAACGGAGTCCCCGTGTCGCTGCCACCCCTGGTCGAGCCCGCTTCCGAGCTCACCGTAGACGAGGTCCGCAGGTACTCCCGCCACCTGATCATCCCCGACGTCGGGATGGACGGGCAGAAGCGGCTGAAGAACGCCAAGGTGCTCTGTGTGGGCGCCGGCGGCCTGGGCTCGCCGGCCCTGATGTACCTGGCCGCGGCAGGCGTGGGCACGCTCGGCATCGTGGAGTTCGACGAGGTCGACGAGTCGAACCTGCAGCGCCAGATCATCCACAGCCAGGCCGACATCGGCCGCTCCAAGGCCGAGTCCGCGCGTGACTCCGTCCTCGGCATCAACCCCTATGTGAACGTGGTCCTTCACGAAGAGCGGCTTGAGGCCGAGAACGTGATGGACATCTTCAGCCAGTACGACCTGATCGTCGACGGCACGGACAACTTCGCGACCCGCTACCTGGTCAACGACGCCTGCGTGCTGCTCAACAAGCCGTACGTATGGGGCTCGATCTACCGCTTCGACGGCCAGGCCTCGGTCTTCTGGTCCGAGCACGGCCCCTGCTACCGCTGCCTCTACCCCGAGCCCCCGCCGCCGGGCATGGTCCCCTCCTGCGCCGAGGGCGGCGTCCTGGGCGTGCTGTGCGCGTCCATCGGCTCCATTCAGGTCAACGAGGCCATCAAGCTCCTCGCCGGCATCGGTGAGCCGCTGGTCGGCCGCCTGATGATCTACGACGCCCTGGAGATGCAGTACCGCCAGGTCAAGGTCCGCAAGGACCCGGACTGCGCGGTGTGCGGCGAGAACCCGACCGTCACCGAACTCATCGACTACGAGGCCTTCTGCGGCGTCGTCTCCGAGGAGGCCCAGGAGGCGGCGGCCGGTTCGACGATCACTCCCAAGCAGCTCAAGGAGTGGATCGACGACGGCGAGAACATCGAGATCATCGACGTCCGCGAGATCAACGAGTACGAGATCGTCTCCATCCCGGGCGCCAAGCTGATCCCGAAGAACGAGTTCCTCATGGGCACCGCCCTGGAGTCCCTCCCGCAGGACAAGAAGATCGTCCTGCACTGCAAGACGGGTGTCCGCAGTGCGGAAGTCCTCGCGGTCCTGAAGTCCGCGGGCTTCTCCGACGCCGTACACGTCGGCGGCGGTGTGATCGGTTGGGTCAACCAGATCGAGCCCGACAAGCCGGTCTACTGAGCTTCGGCTCGTCCCAGTCGGATGACGGCGGGGGCTTCGGGTACCGCGGGTGCCCGAAGCCCCCGCCGCCGTCATGAGCAGACCTTGCCGTCCCTCGGTACGGTGCCGGCCAGCAGATACGCGTTCACCGTGGAGTCCACGCAGTCGCTCCCGCTGCCGTACGACCCGTGGCCCTCGCCCTTCCAGGTGAGCACCACGCCCACGTCCTCGCCCAGTTCGGCGGCCATCCTCCCGGTGCCCTCGTACGGCGTCGCCGGGTCGCCGGTGTTGCCGACCACCAGGATCGGCGCCGCTCCGGGAGCGCTCACCTCCGGCGTCTCGTACTGGCCGGCCACCGGCCAGTCGTGGCACCAGCCGGCCGTGTCCCAGCCCAGGAAGGGCCCGAAGACGGGAGAGATCTTCTCGAACTCCGGCAGCAGTCTCCTCGTCTCCTCGACCGTCGGCCGCTGCTTGTCGTCCAGGCACGATATGACTCGTTGCGCATGGGCCCCCGTGCCGTAGCGGCCCGCGGGGTCACGCTCGTTGTAGTCGTCGGCGAGCGCCAGCAGCTCCGAACCGTCCCCCCGCCGCGCGGTGTCCAGCGCGCTGGTCAGGGTGGGCCAGCTGTCCTCGCTGTACAGCGGCAGGATGACGCCGAGATAGGCGAGCGCCTGCGTCAGCTTCCGCTCCGACGACGTCGGCAGTGGGTTCGCGTCGAGCCGCTTCAGCAGGGCCGCGATCTTCCGCGACCCCTGCTCGGGGTCCTGGCCGGTCGACTTGAGGTAGTCGTTCAGCGCCCGCTGGAAGCCGCGGGCCTGGTTCTTCCGGTGGCCCACCATGTCGGCGCTCGGGTCGCTGACCGCGTCGAGGACCAGCCGGCCCACGTTCTGCGGGAAGAGATGCGCGTACACCCCGCCGAGCGCGGTCCCGTAGGAGATGCCGAAGTAGTGCGTCTTCCTGTCGCCGAGGACCTGCCTCATCAGGTCCATGTCGCGGGCGGTGTCGGTGGTCGAGACGTGCGCCATCAGCTCGCCGGCGTCCTTCTGGCAGCCCTTCCCGAAGTCGGTGGAGTCCTGGAGGTACGCCTTCTCCTCGGTGGGGGTGTCCGGGGTGATGTCCACCGCCTCGGCCGCCTGGATCTGCCGGTCGCCGCGGCAGCGGACGCCCTCGCTCGCGGCCACCCCGCGCGGGTCCCAGCTGACCAGGTCGTAACGCTCGCGGAGCGGGGAGACGGCGGCGGCGTAGGCCGGCATGGTGGAGACGCCGGAGCTGCCGGGGCCTCCGAAGTTGAACAGCAGGGAGCCGATGCGGTTCTTCTCCCGGGCCTTGGTGCGGATGAGGGCCAGCCCGATCGTGTCGCCGTCCGGCTTCGACCAGTCCAGTGGCGCCTTGAGCGTCGCGCACTGCCAGTCGCTGCCCGGCGGGGTGGAGTCCGGGGTGGCCTTGCAGCGTCCCCAGTCGAGTCTCTGCGAGGTCAGCGCGGAGGGCAGATCGCCGGCCGATCCGGACGGGCCGGACGTCGGCTGGGCTCGGTCGGTCCTCCCTCCGCCCCTGTCGCCTCCCGACGAGCCGCCGCATCCCGTCACCAGCAGGGCGACGGCGGCACCCAGAGCCGTCCACCGTGCGAAACTCCTCATCGCGTCCCCCCTCGCAGGCCTTCCACTCTGTGCCGCGGATGGCTTTCCCGCCATGGTAGGCGGATCACGAGATGACCGCGGGGCCTGTGGATAACGCCCTGACCTGCGGCTATCACTGAATTTGGGCTCGCTGTCCGTGGGTCGTCCGTGGGCCGTCCGTCCGTCGGTCGGCCCGCCGGCCGTCCCCCGGTCGTCCCCTGGTCCTCCGTCGGTTGGCGGTGACGCAGCGGGCGACGTCAGGAGCAGACCGTTCCGGCTGTCGGAACCGTCCCGTCCAGCAGGTAGCCGTTCACGGCGTCCTGCACGCACTTGTTCTTGCTGTCGTACGCCCCGTGCCCCTGCCCCTTGTACGTCAGCTCCACGCCGACGCCCTTGCCGAGGGCCGACACCATCCTCCGCGCACCCTCGTACGGCGTGGCCGGGTCACCCGTGTTGCCCACGACGAGGATCGGCGCGGACCCGGGCGCACTCACGTCGGGATGGTCGGCCGCGCCCCGCACGGCCCAGTCGGTGCAGCTGACCAGGCCCCAGGCGAGGAAGTCACCGAGCAACGGCGAGGCGGCCCGGAACTCGGGCAGTTTCCGCACGACGTAGTCCGCGGTGTAGCGCGGCTGGTCGTCCGCGCAGTTGATGGAGATGTTGGCGGCGGCGAGGTTGCTGTACTCGCCGTTCTGGTTGCGGCCGTTCAACGAGTCGGACAGCCCCATCAGGATCTGACCGTTCCCGTCGTACGCCTGTTCAAGCCCTTCGGTGAGGTACTCCCAGAAGTCCTTCGAGTACAGCGCCTGCGCGATGCCGTTGGTCGCGTCGGTCTGGGTCAGGACACGCGGGGGGATACCGGGGATGGGCTTGCTGTCGAGGCTCTTGAGCAGCGCGGCGATGCGGTCCTCGACGTTCCGCGCGCTGTCGCCGACGGGGCAGCCCTCGGGCTTCGACACGCAGGCCTCGGCGAAGTTGTCGAGGGCCAGCTGGAAGCCCTCGGCCTGCCCGAGCGAGCCCTGTTCGGCGTTCTGGGTGGGGTCGACGACCGCGTCGAACACCGCACGGCCGACCTTTTTCGGGAACAGGTGCGCGTACACGCCGCCGAGTTCGGTGCCGTAGGAGATGCCGAAGTAGTACAACTTGTCGTCGCCGAGGACCTGGCGCATCAGGTTCATGTCGCGGGCCGCGTCGGTGGTGCGCACGTGCGGCAGCACCTTCTTGGAGTTCTCCTCGCAGGCGGCATTGAACTCCTTGGTGTTGTCCAGCAGCGCGGTGCGTTCGGCCCGGTCGTCGGGGGTGGCGTCCTGCTGGAAGTACGCGTCGAGCTGGGCGTCGTTCTCGCATTCCACGGGGGCGCTGCGGCCGACGCCGCGCGGGTCGAAACTCACCAGGTCGTAGCGCGTGCGCAGGCGCGCGTAGTCCTCACCGAAGGAGGGCAGGGCGGTGACTCCGGAGCCGCCGGGACCGCCGAAGTTGAAGACGAGTGAACCGATCCGTTCACGCGCGGCGCCGCTCGCCTGCGCCCGGATCAGCGCGAGGTCGATCGTGCCCCCGTCGGGCTTGTCCCAGTCGAGAGGGGCCTTCAGAGTGGCGCACTGCCACGGGTCGCCGTCCGGCAGCGGAGGCGGGGCGTCACCGCCGCCCTCTGCCGCGGACGGCGCCGGGCAGTCCCCCCAGCTCAGCTTCTGCGTCGGAAGGTCCTCGTTCCGGGAGTCGTCGCCGCAGCCGGCCAGCACGGAGGCCAGCAGCAGGGCGGTGGCGGTGAGGGCGGTGGTGCGCAGCCGGGAGGAAGCGGGCATGGTCCCATCTTGGCGTCGTCGCCGGGGGACCGCTCGGGGCGCGGGCTGGAAGAAGTACCGCGGCGCTCCCTACAGCGCGCCCTTGCGGGTCAGATGGTTGAAGGCAAGCCACCCCGGCAGCACCGGCAGCCACAGGGTCAACAGCCGGAACAACAGCACCGCCGGCGCGGCGACCTCCTTGGGCAGACCGATGGCGATCAGACCGACCGTCAGGGTCGCCTCCACCGCGCCCACACCGCCCGGGGTCGGCGCGGCGGACCCCAGGGCGTTGCCCGCGAGGAAGACGACCGCGACGCTGGCGATGCTCAGCGAGGTCGTCTGGTCGCCGAACGCCCGGATCGAGGCGTCCAGGCACATCACGAAGCAGGCGGTCAGCAGCAGCATGCCGCCGATGCCGGTGACCAGCTTCTGCGGCCGCTGGAGCACATCGAGCATGCGCGGCACCACACCCGCGAACAGCGACCTCACGCGCGTGGCGACGAACTTCCGCAGGAACGGAACCGAGGTCACGACCAGCACGAGCACCGCGACCGTCAGCAGACCCGCGATGACCGTCCGGGACGGTGACAGCGACGGGGTCTTCTCGGTGCCGGTGAGATAGCCGAAGGACAGCAGCATCAGGATGTGGCAGCCGAGCCCGAACAGCTGCGACGCGCCGACACTCGCCACCGCGAGCCCCGGCCGCACTCCCGCGCGCTGCAGGAAGCGCGTGTTCAGGGCGACACCGCCCACCGCGGCCGGTGCGACGATCTTCACGAACGACCCCGCGACCTGCGCCGCGACGGTCCGCAGGAAGGTCACCCGCTCCGGCACGAAGCCCAGCAGCGCCATCGCCGCCGCGAAGTAGCTCGCCGCCGAGAACAGCACGGCCGCGGCGACCCAGCCCCACTCCGCGTTGGCCACCAGCGGGCCCAACTCGATGTGGGTGAGCTGCGTGAGCAGGAAGTACGCGCCGATGGCGCCGGCGATGAAACTGATCAGCGTGCGCGGCCGCACCCGCTCCAGTCGGGCCGGTTCGACCGGTGCCTGCGGCCGGATCAGCAGCACCTGGTGGCGGATCTGGGTGAGCAGATCCTCCTCCCGCGCCTCTTCCACGGCCTCGTCGATGGCCCGCTTCTCGGCCCTGGCCTCCGCACGCACGGCCTTCTTGTCGGGCTTCTCGAGTACGGGTGCGGTGTCGTCCGCCGCCGACTCCAGGCGGGCATGCTTGGCCTGCCGGGACGCGTCGAGGACCGCCTCGCGTTCGCGCTCGGCCCGGTCCCTGGCCATTCTTCGCAGCGTCGCACGCGTGGAGCGGCTCAGTGCGATGGGCTGCAGCATCGGCAGGCAGTCGGCGACGGCGTCGGGCCCGAGAACACTCAGCGCCGCGGCCACCGCGCGCTCGGCGCCCACCCGCAGGCCGAGCGTCACCAGCAGCTGGGAGACGTCCATCCGCAGCAGCAGGTCGCCCGCCGCGATCTCGCCGACGCGCAGGTCGGTGAGGATCACCGTGCCGGAACGATCCACCAGGATCGCGTCACCGACGAGCCTGCGGTGTGCGATACGCCGGGACTGCAGCGCCTGCACCTGGAGCCAGGTGTCGCGCAGCAGATCGTCGGTGATCTCCTCGTCCGTGAGGGAGTCCAGGGTGCGGCCGCCGGTGTGCTCGTAGACGAGTATCACCGCGTCGGGGCCCAGCTCGGAGGTGGCGATCAGCTTGGGCGCGTTGGCGCCGGCCGCGATGGCCGCGTACGCGAGCAGCGCCTCCTGCTCCAGTGCCTGCCGCAGCGACGGCAGGCTGCTGCGGGTGGCGAAGCCGCGCAGTGTCAGGTTGCGCCAGGCACGGTAGAAGAAGCCCTGGGCCTGCTGTTCCCGGTCGACCACCGTCACGTCCAGTGGCGGGCCGTCCTCCAGGGTGACGAAGTACCGTCGGCCGCGGTCGCCGGTCTCCGGGGTGTCCGGAACCTCCTCACGGGCCGCGCTCACCGGGCGGAAACCGACGGTTCTGAGGCCCGCCATCAGGGTCCGACCGGTCGGGCGGACGTTGGGGGAGCCGACCGCGTACAGCGTTCCGTAGGCCACGGTCCAGCCGATCAGCACGGTCAGGATGATCGAGAACGGCGTGGTGTAGCCGGTGACGAGCATCGAGAACGCGTCGAGCGTCAGCACGATCCACAGCACGGCCCGCCAGCGCGGTCTGCGTGACATGCCGACCGCCGTCATGTAGGCGATGACGGGGGCCAGATAGCCGTGCACCGGATCGGTCAGGGCGTGGATGTCGCCGGGGGAGGGCTGGGTGAGCGCCTCCTGGATGGAGTCGGGGGCGGCTTTGGCGACCCACAGGTCCGTGGCGAGGGTCACCCCGTGTGCCAGGACCGCCGCGAGGACGCCGTCGGCGATCCGCAGCCCGTCACGCTTGATCAGCCGCTCGATCGCGAACGCGACCGGGACCAGCAGGATCGCGATGCTGGAGGCGAGTCCCGCGATCTTGATGAGCAGGTCGGGCGCCTGTCCGGTGCCCTTGTTGATGTCCTGTTCGAGACCCGAGGTGGTGCCGTGCGCGAACGCGGCGATCGCCAGCAGCATGACGACGGCCAGTACGCCGATGAGGAGCCGCATGAGGTCGGAGGGCCGGTGCACGCGCGCGGGGAGCAGCGGTTCGTCTCCCTCGACCTCGTCGGCACGCACCTCTTCAGGCTCCTCGACGTCGGGCTCGGGCTGCCCCGCCGCCTTCTTTCCGGGGTTCTTCTCGACCTTTCCGGTGTCCTTCTCGACCGCGTCGCCGCTGTCCGGGCGCGACGAGGTGTCAGAGGTGCTCTCCGCGTCGTCGGGATGCACGCCCTGCTGCTCCATCGCCTCTTCTTGGTCTCGTATCACCAGTCACCGCCCGCACGATGGTGGCATGCCCCACCGACAGTCACGGGCGTCAGGGTGCACATGTGGGGCGCACAGTCTGCCCGAAGGGCCGGCCCGGAGCGAGGAATACGCACGGTCACGCGGGGGTCACCCTGTCGGTGGGGTGGGGCAGGATGGGTGGGATGAGCGAGGAGAGCCTTCCGCACGACATCCGCGCGGAGTACGCGGACGCGTTGCCGGAGTACGCCGAGCGGGTCCTCGACGTCGCCGAACGCATCCCGCCCGGGCACGTGATGACCTACGGCGACATCGCCGAGTGGCTGGAGGCCGGCGGCCCCCGTCAGGTCGGCCGGGTCATGTCCCTCTATGGAGGAGCCGTTCCGTGGTGGCGTGTCGTCCGCGCGGACGGTGTCCTGATCCCGGGCCATGAAGTGGAGGCGCTGTCCCGGTACCGCGAGGAGGGCACCCCCCTGAAGCAGGCGAGCCGAACCGCCGAGGGCCATCTGCCACGGGTCGACGTGAGACGGGCCCGATGGGACGGCGGTGAACACACGGAGGGTCACACCTGACAGCTTCCGCCATCGGACCGGCCCAGGGACACCCTGGGGCCCGTACGGGGGAAACCGGGCACGTCCGTGGCATGACGTACGTTCGAGGGGCGAGGGGCGTACGGGTCGCGAGTTCCCCGAGGGAAGAAGGGGAAGTCCTGCTTCCGCACCGCTCGTCGGCGTAGCGTCGGCCGCGCGCGCACCTCTCACCCCCAGGCCTACCGCCCGCCGCGCGCGGCGGTCCTTCCCACAGCACACCCACCAGGACCGGCGAACCACGTGAGCTCCTCTTCCTCCACCAGGCGCCTGTCGCACACCCAGGTGCGACAGGGGAACCGTGGTGCTTACCGACTTGTCCGTACCCCGCCGGCCCGGGTCGATCCCCCTCGTCTTGACGCCGCACAACGCTCCGTGGTTGACCACCGGACCGGCCCGCTGCTCGTCCTCGCAGGTCCGGGCACCGGCAAGACCACCACCCTCGTCGAGTCGGTGGCGGCACGGATCGCCCGAGGAGGGGACCCGGCGCGCATCCTGGTGCTGACGTTCAGCCGTAAGGCCGCCGTCGAACTGCGCGACCGCATGGCGCTGCGCATCGGAGCCGCCCGCGCACCCCAGGCGACCACCTTCCACTCGTTCTGCTACGCCCTGGTCCGCGCCCACCAGGACACCGACCTGTTCGTCGAGCCGCTGCGGCTGCTGTCCGGCCCCGAGCAGGACGTCGCCGTCCGGGAACTGCTTTCCGGCCAGCCCGACCTGGAACGGCTCGGCCTCGCGCACGTGCGCTGGCCGGACGAACTGCGCGCCTGTCTGACCACCCGTGGCTTCGCCGACGAGGTCCGCGCGGTCCTCGCGCGCACCCGCGAACTGGGCCTGGACCCCGGCGCGCTGGACGCCTTCGCCCGCCGTATCGGCCGCCCCGACTGGCGCGCGGCGGCCGCCTTCCTCGCCGAGTACCTCGACGTGCTCGACCTCCAGGGCGTCCTCGACTACGCCGAACTGGTCCACCGCGCAGTCCTCCTCGCCCGCCGGCCCGAGGTCGCCGCACGGCTCGCCGCCCAGTACGACGCCGTCCTCGTCGACGAGTACCAGGACACCGACCCGGCACAGGTACGGCTGCTCCACGCCCTCGCCGGCGGCGGCCGCACCCTGGTCGCGTTCGGCGACCCCGACCAGTCGATCTACGCGTTCAGGGGCGCGGACGTGAACGGCATCCTGGAGTTCCCCCGGGACTTCCCGCGCGCGGACGGCCGCCCCGCACCGGTGGAAGTGCTGCGCACCTCCCGCCGCTCCGGCGCCACCCTGCTGGGCGCGACCCGGCTGCTGACGCAGCGCATGCCGCTGACCCGGCTTCCCGCCGACAAGGCACGCGCCCACCGGGAGCTCACTCCGGTACGGGAGGGCGGCACCGTCGAGGTCCACACGTACCCGACCCCCGGAACCGAGCTGGACAACGTCGCCGACATCCTCCGCAGGGCACACCTGGAGGACGGTGTCCCGTGGAGCGAGATGGCCGTCCTGGTGCGCGCCGGAGCCCGCACGCTCCCCACGGTCCGCCGCGCCCTGACCGCGGCCGGTGTTCCCCTGGACATCGACGGTGACGACCTCCCGCTGCGGCACGAACCGGCGGTGGCACCGCTGCTGACGGCACTGCGGGCGGTGGCCACGGTGGAAGCGGCGGAGACGTCGGCCCCGGCGGGTGGGGTGCCGCCTTCCGCCGAACCGGGGTCGGACGCCTGCTGGCTCGACACCGAGACCGCCCTGACGCTGCTCACGTCCCCTCTCGCGAGCATGGACGCCGCCGATCTGCGCCGCCTCGGGCGTGCCCTGCGCGACGAGGAGCGGGCCGCGGGCAACGCCCTGCCGCCGCCCTCGGACGAACTGCTCGCGCGGGCGCTGGCCGAACCGGAGCGACTGGCCGTCCACGACCCGGCGTACGCGCGCGGTGCGCAGCGGCTCGGCGCGCTGCTGCAAAAGGCCCGCGAGCGCCTCGCGGGTGGCGGCACGGCCGAGGAGGCGCTGTGGGACCTGTGGCAGGGCACCCCGTGGCCCACGCGTCTGGAACGGGCCGCCCGCCGCGGCGGCGCCGCCGGACGCAACGCCGACCGGGACCTGGACGCCGTGTGCGCGCTGTTCGCGACCGCGGCCCGCGCGGAGGAGCGCACCGGCGGCCGGGGCGCCCTGAACTTCCTCGAGGAGATCGACGCCGAGGACATCGCCGCCGACACCCTCACCCGACGTGCCGTACGCCCGGACGCCGTCCGTCTGATGACCGCGCACCGCTCCAAGGGCCTGGAGTGGCGCCTGGTGGTCGTCGCGGGCGTCCAGGATGGCCTGTGGCCGGACCTGCGCCGCCGCGGCTCCCTCCTGGAGGCCGACCGCATCGGCCGCGACGGCCTCGCCGAACCCCTCACCCCGGGTGCGCTGCTCGCCGAGGAGCGACGCCTGTTCTACGTGGCCGCCACCCGCGCGCGGGAGCGTCTCGTCGTCACCGCGGTGAAGGCGCCCGCGGACGACGGCGACCAGCCCTCCCGCTTCCTGACCGAACTCGGCGTCGAACCCAGGGACGTCACGGGCCGCCCCCGCCGCCCGCTGTCCGTCGCCGCACTCGTCGCCGAACTGCGCGCCACCACGGTCGACCCGCGCGTGTCCGACACCCTCCGGCAGGCCGCAGCCCGCCGACTGGCCCGGCTCGCCGCACTGTCCGACGAGGACGGCCGCCCGTTGGTGCCGTCCGCCCACCCCTACCGCTGGTGGGGCATGTTCGAGCCGACCGAGAGCAAGGTGCCGCTGCGCAACCGCGACCAGCCCGTGGTGCTCTCCGGCAGCGCCCTGGACCAGCTCGCCAACACCTGCGCCCTGCAGTGGTTCCTGGGCCGTGAGGTGAAGGCCGACGCGCCCGCGACGGCCGCCCAGGGTTTCGGCAACGTGGTGCACGTCCTCGCCGACGAGGTCGCCTCCGGGCGCACCCCGGCCGACCTCTCCGTCCTCATGGAACGCCTCGACTCCGTATGGAACGCGCTGGCCTTCGACGCGCCGTGGAAGTCGGCCCAGGAGAAGGACAACGCGCGCGTGGCGCTCGAACGCTTCCTGCGCTGGCACGTCATGGACCGCACCGGACGGACCCCGGTGGCGAGCGAGCACGACTTCGACGTCACCCTCGAAGCGGGCGACTACGAGGTCCGTATCCGCGGCCAGTTGGACCGCGTGGAGGCCGACGGCGACGGCCGTGCCTACGTCGTCGACTTCAAGACCGGCAAACACACGCCCAGCGCCAAGGAAGTGGAGCGCCACCCCCAACTCGCCGTCTACCAACTCGCCGTCCGCGAGGGCGCCGTGGACGACGCCTTCGACGGCCTGCGCCCCGAAGCGGGCGGCGCCGAACTCGTCCAACTGCGCCAGGCCGCCGCCCAACGGGACGGCGGCGAGGCCATGCCCAAGGTGCAGGCCCAGGAACCCCTCGAAGGGGCCGCGGGGGAGTGGGTCGGCGACCTGCTGGCCACGGCGGCCGGCAAGGTCCTCGACGAACGGTTCACGCCGAGCACGGGCCAGCACTGCACGCACTGCGCGTTCCGGGCGTCCTGCAGCGCGCGGCCCGAGGGGCGCCACGTGGTCGAGTGACGCGGCTACGGACGCGAGTTCGCTGTGATGCACCGCACGACAGGCGCTGACCTGCGCCTCGGCCCGCCCCGACGGGGATGTGGTCTCCACTGTCAGTGCCCGCCACTAGCCTCTCCGTCATGCCCGCCCGTATCACCGATCCCGACCAGCTCAAGGAGCTCCTCGGCATCCCGTTCACCCCGGAGCAGACGGCCTGCATCATCGCGCCGCCCGCCCCGCAGGTGATCGTGGCCGGTGCCGGTTCGGGCAAGACCACGGTGATGGCGGCACGTGTGGTGTGGCTGGTCGGAACCGGCCAAGTGGCCCCCGAACAGGTGCTCGGCCTTACGTTCACCAACAAGGCCGCCGGTGAACTCGCCGAGCGGGTCCGCAAGGCACTGGTCAGGGCCGGTGTCACCGATCCGGACGTCATCGACCCGGACAACCCGCCGGGCGAGCCGGTGATTTCGACGTACCACGCCTTCGCGGGCCGCCTGCTGACCGACCACGGCCTGCGCATCGGGCTGGAACCCACCTCCCGCCTGCTCGCCGACGCCACCCGCTACCAACTCGCCGCGCGCGTCCTGCGCGAGGCCCCAGGCCCCTACCCGGCGCTCACCCGCTCCTTCGCCGACCTGGTCAGCGACCTCCTCGCACTGGACGCCGAACTCGCCGAGCACCTCGTACGACCCGAGGACCTGCGCGCCTACGACGCCGACCTGCTGCGCACCCTGGAGGGCGTCAAGCTCACCAACGCCGATCTGCGCAAGGTGCCCGAGACGGCCGCCGCCCGCCGTGAACTCGCCGACCTGGTGGTCCGCTACCGCGCCGCCAAACGGGAACGTGACCTGCTGGACTTCGGCGACCAGATCGCCCTGTCCGCGGGGCTCGCCCGGATCCCCGACGTGGGCCGCGTCCTGCGCGACGAATTCCGGGTGGTGCTCCTCGACGAGTACCAGGACACGTCCGTGGCCCAGCGCATCCTGCTCGCAGGCCTGTTCGGCAGCGGCACCGGACACCCCGTCACCGCGGTCGGCGACCCCTGCCAGGCCATCTACGGCTGGCGCGGGGCCTCCGTCGCCAACCTCGACGACTTTCCCGAGCACTTCGCCCACGCCGACGGCCGCCCGGCCGTCCGACAGGCGCTCAGCGAGAACCGCCGCAGCGGCGGACGGCTCCTGGACCTCGCCAACGACCTCGCGGAGCCCCTGCGCGCCATGCACGCGGGCGTGGAGGCACTCCGCCCGGCCCCCGGCGCCGAACGTGACGGCATCGTCCGCTGCGCCCTGCTGCCCACCCACGCCGAGGAGATCGACTGGCTCGCCGACTCGATCGCGCACCTGGTGAACACCGGCAAGGCACCCGGGGAGATCGCCGTCCTGTGCCGTACGGCCACCGACTTCGCCGAGATCCAGGGCGCGCTCGTCGCCCGGGACGTCCCCGTCGAGGTCGTCGGCCTGTCCGGGCTGCTGCACCTGCCCGAGATCGCCGACCTGGTCGCCGTCTGCGAGGTCCTCCAGGACCCCGGAGCCAACGCCTCCCTCGTCCGTCTGCTGACCGGCCCGCGCTGGCGGATCGGCCCGCGCGACCTCGCCCTGCTGGGACGGCGCGCCCGGCTCCTGGTGTCGCACGCGCGGGTGGACGGCGAGGACGACCCGGACCGCCGGCTCGCCGCCGCCGTCGAGGGAGTCGACCCGGCCGAGGTGATATCGCTCGCCGATGCCCTCGACACGTTCCTGGAGACGCCGTTCGACGGGCACGGGGACGACGACGGCCTGCCCTTCTCCCCGGACGCGCGCGTCCGGTTCGCGCGCCTGGCCACGGAACTGCGCGACCTGCGCCGCTCCCTGGCCGACCCGCTCATGGACGTCCTGCACCGCGTCCTGGCGGTCACCGGTCTGGAGGTGGAGCTGTCGGCGTCCCCGCACGCCCTGGCGGCCCGCCGACGAGAGACCCTGTCGAACTTCCTGGACGTCGCCGCCTCCTTCGCCGCCGGCGACGGCGAGGCGACCCTGCTGGCCTTTCTCGGCTTCCTGCGCACCGCCGCCCAGTACGAGAAGGGCCTGGACAACGCGCTGCCCGGCGGCGAGAACACCGTGAAGGTGCTCACCGCGCACAAGTCCAAGGGCCTGGAGTGGGACGTCGTCGCCGTCCCGGGTCTGGTCACCGGTACCTTCCCCAGCAGCCAGGGCCGTGAGAAGTGGACCTCCCAGGGCAAGGTGCTGCCGCACGAACTGCGCGGCGACGCCGACACCCTCCCCGACCTCGCGTCCTGGGACTCACGGGGACTGAAGGCCTTCCAGGAGGCCATGAGGGAGCACCAGCACACCGAGGAACTCCGCCTCGGCTATGTCACCTTCACCCGCCCCCGCTCCCTCCTCCTCGGCTCCGGCCACTGGTGGGGCCCGACCCAGAAGAAGCGGCGGGGACCCTCCGACTTCCTGAGTGCCCTGTACCAGCACTGCGCGGACGGGAACGGCGAGATCGAGGTCTGGGCGGAAGAGCCCGACGAGGACGCGGAGAACCCCGTCCTGCACCAGGTGTCCGCCGACCAGGTGTGGCCCCTGCCACTGGACGAGGCCGCCCTGACCAGGCGTCGGGCCGCCGCCGAGACCGTACTGGCCCACCTGGAGCACCTCGCCTCCCACCCGGACGGCCACCCGGCGGCCACCCACGACCCGGACACCTACGACGACCCGGACTGGCCCGCACCACCGGACCACGAGACTGCCTTCGAGGAGGGCCCCTACGACGACGGCCCTTACGCCGAGGAGGGCCCGCTCGGCGAGGAGGATCCGGCCGACTGGGACTCCTGGACCGCCGCCCGCCCGACCGTCCCGCACCAGGCGGGCGCCCCGGACACCCCGCGGCAGCCCCGCCCGGAACCCGCACGCCCCCACCCCACGGAAGCGGACTCCGACCACTCGCGCCTCACCCCGGAGGAGGCCCGCACCATCGCCTCCTGGGACCGCGACCTCGACGCCCTCACCGGCGAACTCCTGCGTGCCCGGCACGGCGTCACCGACGTCCCCCTGCCCGCCTCGCTCACCGCGTCCCAGCTGCTGCGTCTCGCCGAGGATCCGGACGGTTTCGCACAGGAGCTGGCCCGCCCCATGCCCCGTCCGCCGCAGCCCGCCGCCCGCCGCGGCACCCGCTTTCACGCCTGGGTCGAGTCCCGCTTCGAGGCGCTCACGCTGCCCATGCTGGAACCGGAGGACCTGCCCGGAAGCGAGGCTGAGATCGCCGACGAACACGACCTGGAAATCCTCAAGGACGCCTTCGAGCGCACCGACTACGCCCAGCGCACGCCCTACCGCGTGGAGGCGCCTTTCCAGCTCACCCTCGCCGGCCGCGTGGTCCGGGGCCGGATCGACGCCGTCTACAAGTCGGGCGACGGTGACGAGACGACGTACGACATCGTGGACTGGAAGACCAACCGCGGCCACACCGCCGACCCGCTCCAGCTCGCGGTGTACCGGCTCGCCTGGGCCGAGCAGCAGGGCATCCCCCCGGAGTCGGTCACGGCGGCCTTCCTGTACGTGCGCAGCGGCGAGGTCGTGCGGCCCGAGGGGCTGCCGGACCGCGCGGCGCTGGAACGGATCCTTCTGGAGGAGCCCGGGGGTGAGGAACCGCACGACGAGGATGTCACCGCGGGCCGATAGGCTCGTCACCATGAGCCACCCCGTTGACAGTGCCGTCAGCGCCGTCCGCACGTATGTCCAGCGGCACCGTGCCGTCTTCCTCGACGACCTGGCCGAGTGGCTGCGCATCCCGTCGGTGTCGGCCCAGCCCGACCACGCGCCCGATGTACGACGCAGCGCCGACTGGCTCGCCGCCAGGCTCCGGGAGACCGGCTTCCCGACCGCCGAGGTCTGGGAGACGCCGGGTGCCCCGGCCGTCTTCGCCGAGTGGCCCTCCGCCGACCCCGGGGCGCCCACGGTCCTGGTCTACGGCCACCACGACGTACAGCCGGCCGCCCGCGAGGACGGCTGGGACAGCGAGCCCTTCGAGCCCGTCGTCCGCGACAACCGCCTCTACGCGCGCGGGGCGGCCGACGACAAGGGCCAGGTGTTCTTCCACACACTCGGCGTCCGCGCCCACCTCGCCGCCACCGGCCGCACCACTCCCGCCGTCCACCTCAAGCTGCTGATCGAGGGCGAGGAGGAGTCCGGCTCGCCGCACTTCCGCGCACTCGTCGAGGAGCACGCGGACCGGCTGACCGCCGACGCCGTGATCGTCTCGGACACCGGCATGTGGTCCGATGACACCCCCACGGTGTGCACCGGCATGCGCGGCCTCGCCGAGTGCGAGATCCGGCTGCACGGCCCCGACCAGGACATCCACTCCGGCTCCTTCGGCGGCGCCGTCCCCAACCCGGCCACCGCCGCGGCCCGCCTCGTCGCGGCGCTGCACGACGAGCACGCGCGTGTGACGATCCCCGGCTTCTACGACGGCATCGTCGAACTGACCGATAACGAACGTGAACTCTTCGCCGAACTGCCCTTCGACGAGGGGGAGTGGCTTCGCACGGCCAAGTCGTACGCCGCCCACGGCGAGGCCGGACACACCACCCTGGAGCGCGTCTGGGCCCGTCCCACCGCCGAGGTCAACGGCATCGGCGGCGGCTACCAGGGCCCCGGCAGCAAGACGATCATCCCGTCCTCCGCCCTGGTGAAACTCTCCTTCCGGCTGGTCGCGGGACAGGACCCCGACCACATCGAGAAGATCGTCCGCGCCTGGGTCGAAAAGCAGGTGCCGCCCGGGATCCGCAGCGAGATCACGTTCCTGGCCGCCACGCGCCCCTGCCTGACGCCGCTCGACCACCCGGCCCTGCAGTCCGTCGTCCGTGCCATGGGCCGCGCCTTCGAACAGCCGGTCCGCTTCACTCGGGAAGGCGGCTCCGGACCGGCCGCCGACCTCCAGGAAGTGCTGGGCGCCCCCGTGCTCTTCCTGGGCATCTCCGTCCCGTCCGACGGGTGGCACGCACCCAACGAGAAGGTCGAGCTGGACCTGCTCCTCAAGGGTGTCGAAACCGCCGCGTACCTGTGGGCCGACCTCGCGGAACACTGGAGTCATGCGCCCTGACCGCCCCGAGCCGCCCGGGCCGGCACAGCGGGCGGGGCACACTGGAAGAGCTGCCCCGTACCGCCATGCCCAGCCGCACCCGGCCACCTCCCGCCCGACATCCCGCTGAACCGCCCGAGAAACACCCTTTCCACCGGGGGAGTTGGAAGCACACGTGACCACCTGGACCGACCACACCGCCGACCGCCCCATCTCGCTCACCGCCCCGAGCGGCATCGACCGCGCCGCCCACCACCGGCTCGACGAGGCCTGGCTCGCGGCGGCATGGAGCCACCCGACGACCCGCTGCTTCGTGGTCTCCGGCGGCCAGGTCCTCATCGACGAGACGGCCGACGGCCGCACCGAACTCGTGATGACGCCGTCCTTCGAGGCGCCCCTCACCGAGGCGCACCGCTACTTCCTCGGCATCGACGAGGACGGCGTCCGCTACTTCGCCCTCCAGAAGGACTCGCTCCCCGGCCGTATCGACCAGTCCGCGCGCCAGGCGGGCCTGCGCGAGGCCGGCGCGCTCCTGTCACCCCGTGACGTCGGCCTGATGGTGCACGCGGTCGGCCTGGAGAACTGGCAGCGTACGCACCGCTTCTGCTCGCGCTGCGGCGAGCGCACGGTCATCGCCGCGGCCGGTCACATCCGCCGCTGCCAGGCCTGCGGCGCCGAGCACTACCCGCGCACCGACCCCGCCGTGATCATGGCGGTCACCGACGAGGACGACCGCATCCTGCTGGGCCGCCAGGTCCACTGGCCCGAGGGCCGCTTCTCGACGCTCGCCGGTTTCGTCGAACCCGGCGAGGCCATCGAGCAGTCGGTGCGCCGCGAGGTCTTCGAGGAGGTCGGTATCACCATCGGCGAGGTCGAATACGTCGCCAGCCAGCCCTGGCCGTTCCCGTCCAGCCTGATGCTGGGCTTCATGGCCCACGCCACCTCGACCGCCATCGACGTCGACGGCGACGAGATCCATGAAGCCCGCTGGTTCTCCCGCGACGAGCTGCGTGCCGCCTTCGACTCCGGCGAGGTCCTGCCGCCCTACGGCATTTCGATCGCGGCCCGTCTGATAGAGCTCTGGTACGGCAAGCCGCTGCCGACGAGAAACTTCCTGTGAGACACGGCACTGTGAGACACGGCCATTCGCCGGTCCAGCCACGACAACGCGAGGGCGGCCCCCGAGGAATCCTCGGGGGCCGCCCTGCTCACACCGCGGGAGCGGTTACGCCCCGACCTTCTGCTTGACCTGGGCCAGCGAAGGGTTGGTGAGCGTCGAGCCGTCCGGGAACAGCACGGTGGGAACGGTCTGGTTTCCGCCATTCGCCTTCTCGACGAACGCGGCGGATTCCGGGTCCTGCTCGATGTTGATCTCGTTGTACGCGATGCCCTCGCGGTCCATCTGGCTCTTCAGCCGACGGCAGTATCCGCACCACGTGGTGCTGTACATCGTCACAGTGCCCGGCATGTCTCTCGCGCTCCTTCGGCGGCTCGGGGGTCGTGCTCGCAGTGGGGGAACGTACGCGCAAGGGCGACCATTCCCGTCCGGCTGGTCAACCCGATGTGAGTCCCGCCGCACGACCGGGACGTGACGCCTGCCGCATTAGTACGACTGCGGGTGCTCCCCTGTGGACAACCGACTCTTCCGTCTCCGGCGACCTGGCAGCATGGCTGTGTGACAGCAGCAACGCACTCCACCCTCTTCCCGCGGACACCGGACTCGGCCGACGCGGTACTCGAAGGGCTCGACCCCGAGCAGCGCGAGGTCGCCACCGCCCTGCACGGTCCGGTGTGCGTGCTGGCGGGCGCCGGCACGGGCAAGACACGGGCGATCACCCACCGCATCGCCTACGGCGTGCGCGCGGGCATCCTCCAGCCGTCCAGCGTGCTGGCCGTCACCTTCACCAACCGCGCCGCGGGCGAGATGCGCGGTCGGCTCCGGCAGCTCGGCGCGGGCGGTGTCCAGGCCCGTACCTTCCACTCCGCCGCCCTGCGTCAGCTCCAGTACTTCTGGCCGAAAGCCATCGGTGGCTCCATGCCCCGGCTGGTCGACCGCAAGATCCAGCTCGTCGCCGACGCGGCCGCCGCCTGCCGCATCCGTCTCGACCGGGGCGAACTGCGCGACGTCACCGGCGAGATCGAGTGGTCCAAGGTCACCCAGACCGTCCCCGCCGACTACCCGCTCGCCGCGGTCAAGGCAGGACGCGAGGCGCCCCGCGCGCCCGCCGAGATCGCCCAGCTCTACTCCGCGTACGAGGACCTCAAGCGCGACCGCGCGCTCATCGACTTCGAGGACGTCCTGCTGCTGACCGTGGCCGTCCTCCAGGACCGGCACGATGTCGCCGACCAGGTCCGCTCCCAGTACCAGCACTTCGTGGTCGACGAGTACCAGGACGTCAGTCCCCTCCAGCAGCGCCTGCTGGAGCTGTGGCTGGGCGACCGGGACAACCTCTGCGTGGTCGGAGACGCCAGCCAGACGATCTACTCGTTCACCGGAGCGACCCCCGACCACCTCCTCGACTTCCGCACCCGCCACCCCGGGGCCACGGTGGTCAAGCTGGTCCGCGACTACCGTTCCACACCCCAGGTCGTCCACCTCGCCAACGGCCTCCTAGCCCAAGCGCACGGCCGCGCCGCCGACCATCGGCTGGAGCTGGTCTCCCAGCGCGCCCCCGGCCCCGAGCCCGTCTACAGCGAGTACCCCGACGAGCCCGCCGAGGCCGAGGGTGCCGCCCGGCGGATACGTGAGCTCATGGACGCGGGCGTCCGGGCCAGCGAGATCGCCATCCTGTTCCGCACCAACTCCCAGTCCGAGACCTACGAACAGGCCCTCGCCGACGCCGGAGTCCCCTACCAGCTGCGAGGCGCGGAGCGCTTCTTCGACCGGCCCGAGGTCCGCAAGGCCGGCGTCGCCCTGCGCGGAGCCGCCCGCTTCGGCGGTAACGACTCCCTCCTCGACGACGTCGTCGACCTGCCCTCCCAGGTGCGTGCGGTGCTCTCCGGCGAGGGGTGGACCACCGAGCCCCCGGCCGGCTCGGGAGCCGTCAGGGAGCGCTGGGAGTCCCTCGCGGCCCTCGTGAACCTCGCGCAGGACTTCGCCGCCGCCAGACCGGGCGCCACCCTCGGCGACCTCGTGGCCGAACTCGACGAGCGGGCGGCCGCCCAGCACGCCCCGACCGTGGAAGGCGTCACCCTCGCCTCCCTGCACTCGGCCAAGGGCCTGGAGTGGGACGTCGTCTTCCTGGTCGGCGTCGCCGAGGGCATGATGCCGATCACCTACGCGAAGACCGCCGAGCAGATCGAGGAGGAGCGCCGGCTCCTCTACGTCGGCGTCACCCGCGCCCGGGACCACCTCCACGTCTCCTGGGCGCTTTCCCGCTCTCCGGGTGGACGCCCGAGCCGCCGCCCCAGCCGCTTCCTAGACGGGCTGCGCCCCGGCTCGGCCGCCACCGCGGGGAGCCGAGCCGCGACAGCCGGCCCCGGAGGCGTCGAGCGGGGCTTCACGAGCAGACCGGGCGCCACCCCGCGACGCAGGCAGCGCACTCCGGCCCGCTGTCGAGTGTGCGGGCGCACGCTCACCGACGCCGGTGAGATGAAACTGATGCGTTGCGAGGACTGCCCGTCCGACATGGACGAGGGCCTCTACGAACGGCTGCGCGAGTGGCGCGCGGTCCAGGCGCAGCGCAGCGGACAGCCCGCCTTCTGCGTCTTCACCGACAAGACACTGATGGCGATCGCCGAGGCCGCCCCCGACGAAGACGGGGAGCTCGCGCGGATCCCAGGGGTCGGTATGCGCAAACTCAAGCGCTACGGAGCCGATGTCCTCGCCCTTTGCGCTGGCCAGGAGCCTGCGGGAGAAGAGCACGGGGATTGATGCGAACTCGTCGAAAAAATAGTTTGCGCATGCCCCGGCAATCCCCATAGGTTCTTAGCCACGGGGACGGAGGCCTTCTCGGAGGCCCCGATTCCGTGCTGTACTTGCATACCCGCAGGACTGGTTCAACCCAGTCCCTAAGACGCCGAGAGGAGGCGATTCCAGTGATCAGCATCAACAGCGGCTTCATCAGCAAAATGACCGATCGCTCGGTCGTCTCCACGTGCATGCTCGGCGCCTCTGCTCCGTGCACCGGTCTGTCCGGCATTCGTGCCGTGCGTCCGGTGTCCTCCGTGTCTCTGACGGGTCTTCCCGTCCGAGAGCGCAATGAGCGACCGATCAAGGCACTGGAAGCAGTAGGGGCACAGGCGCAGGCCTATGCCTTTGCGGCGGCCGGTGCCGGTAGCCGGAAGCAGACGCAGCACCACCTGATGTGGGCCTTCCGTGGGCCAGAACCCTGGAGTGATCCAGCCTGATCGTCGATCAGGCCGGCGCCTTCAGGGCCGCGGAACCCCACCCGGGATCCGCGGCCCTTCTGTTTGTCCTCGAACGGGGATGACGGAACGAAGGGGCCTCGGGACAAGAAAAGAACCCGGTACCAGCCGACAACCGGTCCAACAGGGCCGGAACGACCAGACGAGGAAGACGAAACGTGCAACTCGAAGCGCACGCCCCGTCCGTACCGCCTTCCGAAACGATCCCCCCGCCCGGCCTCACGGAGGACTCCACCTTGTTGACCCCGCTCACCGCGCTGACCGCGCTCGACGACGCCATCGAGAACCTCGGCGTGCCCGTCCCCTGCCGCTCCTACGACCCGGAGGTCTTCTTCGCCGAGTCGCCGGCGGACGTCGAGTACGCCAAGTCCCTCTGCCGCACCTGCCCCCTGGTCGAGGCCTGCCTCGCCGGCGCCAAGGAGCGGCGTGAGCCCTGGGGCGTCTGGGGTGGCGAACTGTTCGTGCAGGGTGTCGTCGTCGCCCGGAAGCGGCCGCGTGGCCGCCCGCGCAAGAACCCGGTCACAGCATGAACACCGCAGGAACCATCGACCGTCCCGTCACGCACGACCCCAAGAAGCAGGCCCCGATGAAGCCGTCCACCGACGAACCCGCAGGCGCGACGCCTGAAGACCTCACCATGAGCGGCGCGATGGACTCGCGCCAGAACAGGACCCGCGAGATGCAACTCATCCCAGAAGCCCTGGCCCGTGCGCATATGCACGAGCTCCTGCATGAGGCCGAGCGAGACCGTCAGGCCGTGCGCCTGGTGGCCGCCCGCCGGATGCAGCGCCGGGCCGAGCGCGCCTCGCTGCGCGCCCGCCGCGCGCTCGCCATGGCCGTCATGCAGTAACCCGAACAACACCTGAAGCGGTGGCCTCCCGGCCAGGGAGGCGGAGCTCTCCTGGCGGGGGCCGGTCCGACCGAACGGACCGGCCCCCGCCGTGCATGGTGCCGACCATCCGCAGGTCGTCCGGGCCGGCGCCCTCACGCCTCCGCGACCGACTGCTCCTCGTCCACGTCGTCCGCCGCGCCGCCGTTGTCGTTCTTCTCCAGGATCGACTCCGGGACGAATCCCGGCAGCCACTCCTCCAGTTCCTCACGCAGACGCACCGTCGAGCCCAGCTGGCAGAGCACGCCGATGGTGCTCAGGGTCACACGGTGGATCAGGAGGTAGGCCGGGGGCAGGTTGAGCTGTTTGCCCAGCTGATGGGCGGGGGAGCGGGGATCGGCGATGCGGGCAGCCTGGCTGCGCATCCAGCCGCGGCTGAAGGTGAACTCGTCGGCCTCGGCCGGTTCGATGATCGGCAGGAGGTAGTCGAGGACCGCGTCGGGGTCGAGCTCTATGGATTCCTTGACGAAGCCCTCGGCACACAGGAGCTCGTACACGGCCTCCGCCTCGCCGTCGATCGTCATGCGCAGGGAGGTGCCGATCGGGATGGGCAGACCGCCCGGGAGACGGTCGACCGTGCCGAAGTCCAGGACCCCCAGGCGCCAGTCCTCCTCGCCGTCCGGGCCCCCGGGCAGGAGCCGGAAGTTACCCGGGTGCGGGTCGGCGTGCAGCAGTCCGGTGCGGGCCGGGCCGGAGAAGAGGAAGCGGGCCAGTAGCTGACCGGCGCGGTCGCGCTGCTCCTGGGTGCCGTCGGCGATCACTTCCGACAGCGGAACGCCGTCCATCCACTCCGTGACCAGAACCTGCTCGCACTGATGCACCACCCCGGGCACGACGACATCCGGATCGTCCGCGAACTCCTCGGCGTGGGCGCGCTGGGCCTGAGCCTCCAGTCCGTAGTCGAGTTCCTCGGAGACCCGGTCCTTGAGCTCCGTGATCAGCGGCTTGATGTCCACGCCGGGGATGAGGGGACCCAGCAGGCGGGCGAACCGGCTCAGTTGGGTCAGGTCCGACAGCAGCGCCTCGCCGGCGCCCGGGTACTGAACCTTGACGGCCACCTCGCGGCCGTCGTGCCACACCCCGCGGTGCACCTGGCCGATCGAGGCGGCCGCCGAGGGCTTGTCCTCGAACTCCAGGAACAGGCCCTTCCAGTCCTTGCCGAGGCGCTCCGCCAACACCGTGTGCACGGTGCGGATCGGCATCGGGGGAGCCGCCTCCTGGAGCTTCGTCAGGGCCGCCCGGTAGGGGCCCGCGACCTCCTCGGGCAGCGCCGACTCGAACACCGACAGGGCCTGGCCGAACTTCATCGCGCCGCCCTTGAGTTCGCCGAGCACCTTGAACAGTTGATCGGCCGTGCGCTGTTGCAGCTCGCGGCCGACCAGCTCCGCGGACTCGCCCACGATCCGCTTGCCGAGCCCCCAGGTCGCTCGTCCGGCGAAACCGAGCGGAAGCGCGGCGAGCTTAGCGGTACGGGTGACCGCCTTGCGGGGAAGATCAGACATGCGCCCTCCAGGTGCCAGCCAGCCGCGCCGCGTCAGCCCTACGGCGTAACTCCTTCGACGGTTGTTGCTCCGCCATTGTCTCGTGCCACTCCTCGGCCTCGGAGGTGTGTTCCTCCTTACCCTTCTCCGCTGCTCCGCAACGACATGCGGAGTGCGCCCAGACCGGCCGAGCATGCCAGTTGAGGGCGGGCAGGGCGACCTCCCAGCGTGCGCCCGCGCTCGACGGGACCCGGCCGTCCAGGAAAGCGAGCGCGTGCGCCGCAGCCAGACCCGCGACCGTCGTGGCCAGCGTCAGGTCGCAGGGGCGTACCTGTCGTGCCTGGCGTGGCGTACCGGAGCGCCATTGGGCCACCAGGCGGGGCCAGGTCCGGTCACGGTCGACGCGTGCCTCGTGCAGACATCCGGCGCAGCCCGTCTCGCCGGGGAGGACGAGTGGGCCCACCACGCCGGTTCCCTCCACGACCCCGGCGTACAGATGGGGGGTGCCGGAGGTGATCAAGGGGTCGGCGGTGGAGGGATCGGGAGCGTGTACGTCCACGTCGTCCCGCGGGGTGAGGATCACCAGGGACAGGCCGGCGTTGTCGCCCTCGGCCGGGGCGCGGGAGCCTCGGCGCGGTGGGGCTTCCGGGGCGGCCCGGCGCACCGCCCGCCGGGCAGCCTCGTCCCTGCGCTCGCCGATCGACTCCGCGGTCAGCCCGCCCGGCGCGACGTCCCCCGGCTCGACGCGGCCGACGTCGCGCACCTCGACCTCGCCGATACCCGCGCCCGACAGCAGCGAGGCAAGGACCGCGCCCACCCGGCCCGCGCCTCTCACCTGGACGCGCAGGGAACGTCGCGCGGCCAGCAGACCGATCGCCTCGCCCGGTTCGGACGCGGTCAGCGACAGCGAGGCCAGGTCGGGGCGCAATCGGTCGAGAACCTCCTTCTTCTCGCGTAGGGCCTCGGCCTCCGGCCCGCCGCCTCTCGCGTCGTCGACGAGCCCGGCCCGCGCCAGCCGCTCCACCAGGGCGTCGACGTGCCCCTCGGGCAGATCCATCCGACGGGCCTCTTCCCGAAGGAGCGGAAGCCCACGGGTGCCGTTGAGCAGGTCGAGGAAACTGCCTGTCGCCGTGTCCATCGGGCCCAGTGTCATCGCGTGCGCCGGAGTCATCCCGAACTGCACGGTGTTGAGGTCGCGCCAGCCGCGCCTGAGCGCGGGCTTCACGATCGGAACCATCGACTGTGACGTCGTCGCCTGCGAAACCGTCGACTGCATGACAGACCCCCGTAGCGCTCGTGGAACATCCCCGTCCGCCGACGGATTCTGTTGGGACGTCGGACAGGTCAGGACACCCCGTCACACCTCCGCCGGCGAGTGCCAGCATGCCCCGGGCCGGGCGTCGGGCGCCGACAGTTGTCCACAGGCGGCGGCATTCGTCGTACAAGTCCGTCGTACGAATCAAACGTATGTGGGGTATCGAAGCTCAACCGTCCCGGAGGCGGGACTTCCCCGGTGTGCAGCGGGTAACGTCGGGGCGTGTCCGCCGACCCCCTGCACCGCGCAGGAACGCCGCAGCGCCGTACGACGAGCCAGCCGCCGGGCGGCTCGGGGGCGAGCGCGATCGAGGTGCGCAGGAGTGCCCGGCGCCGCCGGACGGTCTCCGCCTACCGCGAGGGCGACCGCACCATCGTGCTCATCCCTGCCCGGATGTCCGAGGCGGAGGAGCAGCGCTGGGTGGGTGTCATGCTCGACAAGCTGGCCGCCCAGGAGAGCAAGCGGGTCCTGGGCGACGTCGAGTTGGGTGAGCGTGCCGAACGGCTGTCCGCCCAGTACTTCGACGGCCGGGCCAGGCCCACCTCGGTGCGCTGGGTCACCAACCAGAACACGCGCTGGGGCTCCTGCACCCCGGCCGAGGGCAGCATCCGTCTGTCGCACCGGCTTCAGGGCATGCCCGAGTACGTCGTCGACTACGTCCTCCTCCATGAGCTCGCACATCTGCTCGTGCCGGGCCACGGGCCGCGTTTCTGGCGTCTGTTGGAGGCGTATCCGCGCACGGAGCGGGCCAAGGGCTATCTCGAAGGCGTGGTCGCCGTCGGACGATTGCCCCACCTGCCGGTCGCAGACGGAGAATGACGCGTCCTGCGGAGAGCGACGCGTCCGCGCAGAATGACGAGCCCCGGGCGAGTGAGGACCACCCAGGGCACCAGTCCCGAATCCCCAGCGGGATTCTGTACCGGATCTGTACCGACTTCCGCCGGTGTCCGAGTTTGCAGTTAGCCTGTCGCGACGCACTCGTATACGGGATGGGGGACGGTCGTTACGCATGGCCAGGGAATTCCAACGAGGCCACAAGGCCAAGATCAGTGACCTGACCGCGGGTACGGACCTGTACGTGGGTGTACAGATCTCCGGCCCCGGACTGACCTTCGACATCAGCTGCTTCGGTCTCGACGCCGACGAACGGCTCTCCGACGACCGGTACTTCATCTTCTTCAACCAGCCGAAGTCACCCGAGGAATCCATCCAGCTCCTCGGCCCGCAGGCGGGCGACACCGAGTCCTTCCGCGTCACGCTCGATCAGATCCCTTCGCAGATCCAGAAGCTGTCGTTCACCGCGACCATCGACGGCGACGGCCAGATGTCACAGATCGCTCCCGGCTACGTCCGGATCGTCGCCGGCGGGGAGGAGGTCGCCCGGTACTCCTTCGACGGAGGTGAGTTCACCACCGAACGCGCCGTGATGCTGGGGGACTTCTACCTGAAGGACGTGTGGCGTTTCGCCGCCGTCGGACAGGGCTTCGACGGGGGCCTGGACGCGCTGCTGAAGAACTTCGGCGGCGAGGTCGCCGAGGAGGAGCCCGCGCCCGCGCCGGACGCCCCGGCACCGACCCAGGCGCCGGCCTTCGCACCGCCGCAGCAGGCCGCCGCGCCGCAGGCACCCGCGCCCACGTTCGGAGCGCCCACTCCTGTACAAGCGCCGGCTCCCCCTGCCCCGCCCGCCCCCGCCCCGTCGGTCCACACGGCGCCGACGATCGTCGGGACCACGCCGCCCGGTGCGCCTCCCGGCGTCCCGCCGCAGGCGCCCGCGCCGACCAGCCCGCAGATGTTCACGCCGCCCGGAGCGGGCCCGCAGACGTTCACGCCTCCGGGCGCTCCCGGCGTCTTTCCCGGTCAGGGGCAGCCGTTCGGCGGAGCCACGGCGCTCGCGCCCGTGCCGCCCGAGGCCAACGTGCGGGTCGTCCTGACGAAGTACGCGGAAGCCCCGGTGGGCGACCGCTGGACCGAGCAGAACCCGCAGCTCGTGCGCGCCACGCTCTCCAAGGGCGCCCCGATCCTCGCCAAGCAGGGCAGCATGGTCGCCTACCAGGGCGACATCGATTTCGCGCACAAGGGATCCGGCCTGCTCGGCAAGCTCACCGGAGCCCTCACCGGCCAGGGCATGTCCCTCATGCGCTGTTCCGGCGACGGGGAGGTGTTCCTCGCCGACGAGGCGAGCCGCGTGTTCGTCATCCGACTCCAGGGCGAGCAGCTCTACACCAGCGCGCAGGGTGTGCTCGCGTTCGACGAGGCCCTGGAGACCGAGGTCCGCCGGATCGAAGGCGCGGGACTCCCCGGCGGCGGCCTGTTCAGCATGCTGTTCTCGGGTACGGGCGCGGTCGCGGTGAAGACCCGCGGTGTGCCGGTCGTCATCCCCGTCGGCCCGGCCACCTACGTCGACGGGAACGCCGTCATCGCCTGGTCCGCCGGCGCGCAGGCGGTCACCACGACCTCGCTCAGGCTGCGCCGGTCCGGGTACGCCCGGCAGGCCTCCGAGGCCGTGAACCTCCAGTTCCGGGGCGCCCCCGGCAACTTCGTCGTCGTACAGCCCTTCGAGGTGTGAGGTCCATGGACACCCAGACTCTCAGCGCGCACAGCGCCGCTTCCACCGGCGTCCGGATGACCGTGCACAGCTCCAAGACGCTCAAGGTCACCATGGCCACCGGACACGAACTGCTGGCCAAGGCCGGCTCGATGATCGCCTACGACGGCTACGTGCAGTTCGACGGACCGCCGGCCACCCTGCGCCGATCGGCGGAGGAGATGGTCACCGGTGAGGGCGGCAGGCTGATGCTCTGCCGCGGTGACGGCGACCTCTACCTGGCCGACTACGGCGGCGACATCCTCGTCCTCCACCTCAACGGCGAGGCCCTCTCGGTCAACGGCGCCACGCTGCTGGCCTGCGACACCACGCTGGAACTGACCGTCGAACCGGTCAAAGGGCTCGCCAAGCTGTCCGGCTCCGGGCTGACCAACCTGGTCGTCCGGGGAACCGGCTGGGTCGCGCTGGTCAGCCGGGGCATCCCGATGGCCCTGGACTGCGCCGAGCGTGAGACCTACGTGGACCCGGACGCGCTCATCGCCTGGACGACCGGCCTGGACATGAAGGCCCGCCGCACGGTCAAGGCGAGCGCCCTGATCGGCCGGGGCAGTGGCGAGGCGTTCCAGATCGGATTCAAGGGCCAGGGCTTCGTGGTGGTCCAGCCGAGCGAGGACACCGGCGACCGATTCAAGGTCCGGGGCTGAGGGGAGCACCAGGCACATCATGCACAGCACACTTTTCGCACACATTCCGGTGGAGTCCACCGGCCGCTACACCCTCCAGAACCCGCAGCTCCTCAAGACCGACGTCAGCCAGGGCAGCAGCCCCGTGCTCGCGCGCCAAGGGGCCATGGTGGCGTTCGAGGGGCAGGTGGAGTTCGACAGCCAGTACCGCGACCGCAGCTGGCGCAACGTCGAGCGGATGACCGGCGAGCGTCTGGAACTCATGCGGTGCAAGGGCAACGGCGTCGTCTACCTCGCCAACCTGGCCCAGCACCTGCACATCATGGAGGTCGGCCGTGGTCTCACCGTCGACAGCTCCTATGTGCTCGCCTTCGACGGCTCCCTGGGGGTCGGCATCGTCGCGGTCGACAGTGCCGTGGAGGTGGCCTCGGCGGGCGCCTACAACCTGGAGCTGTCCGGCTCGGGGCAGATCGTCCTCATGACCTCGGGCGAGCCGCTGGTCCTGGAGGTCACCCCGGAGAAGAACGTCTGCTGTGACGCGGACGCGGTGGTCGCCTGGTCGACGTCTCTGCGGACCCAGCTCCAGGCCCCGACCTCCACCTCCGCGGTGTGGCGCCGCCGGGGCTCCAGCGGTGAGGGCTGGGAAATGCAGTTCTCCGGGACGGGCCATGTCCTGGTGCAGCCCAGCGAGCTGCTGCCGCCGCAGCATCTGCGGACATCGGGCGTGCTCGGCCAGTTCGGCATGGGCAGCGGCGGCCTGCGCGGCAACTCCCTCGGGGGCAGCAACAGCTGACGCCTTCCGCACCGGTCGGCAAGCGGACCTGAGGGGCGCACGCGGAAGCATGCGCCCCTCAGGTCCGCCCGTTGTGCCTCAGAGTCTCGCGCGCGCCGCCTCCAGCAGACGTACGACCGACTCGTCGGCGACGTCGGCGACCTGGTCGTACGCGAACCAGCGCAGGTCCAGGGATTCGTCGCTGATCGCCTCGACGGCACCCGACGGAGCGAGCGCCGCGTACTGGACGTCGAGGTGCCAGGCGCAGGGCGTGTGATGGCGGTCGAGGCGCACCGGGCCGCCGGGCAGCAGGCGCAGCCCCGCGATGCCCGACTCCTCGGTGCCCTCGCGCAGGGCGCTCGCCGCCAGGGTGTCGTCGGCCGGTTCGCAGTGGCCGCCCATCTGCAGCCACTTGCGGATCTTTCCGTGCAGGGTCAGCAGCACGCGTCCCTGTTCCGGGTCGATCACCATGGCGCTCGCCGTGATGTGACCGGCCTCGCAGGCCTTCCACAGGCCGTCCGGATGATCCGCGAGGTGGTCCAGGTAGGCCTGGCGCAGCTCTGTCTGGCCCTCGTAGTTCTTCAGGACGAGGACCGCGTCGTCGTACAGGCTCACTCGGTGTCGTCGCCCTCGTCCTTGGAGCTGCCCTCGCCCGTGGAGCCCTCCTCGGGGCCCCCGTCCTTCTTGCGGAGGTCGGGCTTGTCCGCCGCCTCGCCGAGCATCTTGTCCAGCTCGGAGAAGTCCAGCTGCTCGCGGTGGACGAAGCCGTCCGGGTCGTCCAGGTCGGAGGCGGTCGGCAGCATGTCCGGGTGGGCCCACAGGGCGTCCCGGCCGTCGACACCGCGCGCGTCCGTGAGCGAGGCCCACAGCCGGGACGCGTCTCGCAGGCGGCGCGGACGCAGTTCCAGACCGATCAGCGTGGCGAACGTCTGCTCGGCCGGGCCGCCGGAGGCGCGACGGCGGCGCAGGGTCTCGCGCAGCGCGTCCGCGGCGGTCAGACGGGGCTTCGCGGCCGCGTGCACCACCGCGTCGACCCAACCCTCGACGAGGGCCAGAGCGGTCTCCAGACGGGCCAGCGCCGCCTTCTGCTCGGGCGTGTCCTCCGGCTGGAACATGCCCTGCTGAAGGGCGTCCTGCAACTGCTCCGGGTTCTGCGGATCGAACTGGCCGACCACGTCCTCCAGCTTCGCTGTGTCGACCTTGATCCCGCGCGCGTAGCCCTCGACCGCGCCGAACAGATGCGAGCGCAGCCACGGCACATGCGCGAAGAGGCGCTGGTGGGCGGCCTCGCGCAGGGCGAGGTACAGCCGCACCTCGTCCTTCGACACGCCGAGGTCCCTGCCGAACGCGTCCATGTTCACGGGAAGCAGCGCGGCCTTGCCGGCCGGGCCGAGCGGCAGACCGATGTCGGTGGAACCGATCACCTCGCCCGCGAGCACACCGACGGCCTGCCCGATCTGGGTGCCGAACATGGCGCCGCCCATCGAGCGCATCATGCCGATCAGCGGGCCGGCCATGGCCTGCATCTCCTCCGGCAGGACGTCACCCATGGCGGCGCCGACCCGCTCGGCGACCGGGTCCACCAGTTCCTTCCACGCGGGCAGGGTCGCCTCGATCCACTCCGCGCGGCTCCACGCCACCGCGGAGGCAGCGCCGGACGGCAGCGACGTCGCGTCGTCCAGCCACAGGTCCGCCAGGCGGACGGACTCCTGCACGGCGGTGCGCTCGGCGGCGCTGACGCTCGTGTCCTTGGTGCCGTCCGCCGTGCCCTGCGAGACCGTCTGGCGGGCGATCTGTTTGGCCATGTCCCAGTTCACCGGGCCGCCCTCGTAGGAGAGCATCTGACCCAGCTGCTGGAAGGCGGCGCCCAGGTCGGAGGGGTTCAGCGAACCGAACATGGCAGCGAGCGGATTGTCCGCGCCGGGGCCGCCAAAGCCTCCGGCGCCGGGCATCCCGCCGAAACCGAACGGGTTGGCCGGTCCCTGACCACCGCCGCTCTGCGGGTCCTTCTTCTTGCCCTCGTCGCCGTCGTCCGGCTCCTCCGGCGGAAGGCCGAATCCGAATGGGGTGTCACTCACGGGATTCCTCGGCTGGTAAGGCCACCGGTTCTCTCCGGCGGCGCGGCTGCCCGACAACACCACCCAGCGTAGACACCATGGGCGGTTAGGGCCTCGGTGCTTCGCCGACTCGCGGCCTGCGGCAGGATGGATGCCACCTGGTACGCACGCTTCACGCGCGCTCGTACTGAAGACAACCACTGGAGACGCCCGGTGAGTTCCCCAGATCCACAGGTTCGCGCAGCGCGAAACCAGTCAACCAGTTCCGCCAGGCGCGGGCCCGTCGTCGCGGTCACCGGCGCGGCCTCCGGCGTCGGCGCGCTGCTCACCGAGCGGCTCGCCGCTTCGGAGGAGATCAAGCAGGTCATCGGCCTCGACGAGCGGCGAGGAGAGTGCGCCGACGCGCAGTGGCACATCCTGGACGTGCGGGATCCGGCCATCGCGGAGAAGCTGCGCGGGGCGGATGTCGTGGTGCACCTGGCTCTCGATCTCGACCTGGAGACCGATGCCGCCGCCCGGACGGCGTACAACGTGCGGGGGACGCAGACCGTGCTGACCGCGGCCGCCGCGGCCGGTGTCCATCGGGCCGTGCTGTGCACGTCCTCCATGGTGTACGGGGCCCTGCCGGACAACGAGCTGCCCCTGTCGGAGGACGCGGAGCTGCGGGCCACCGCGGAGGCGACCGGGGTCGGGGACCTGCTGGAGATCGAGCGACTGGCCCGCAGGGCTCCCCGGGCGCATCCGGGACTCAACGTCACCGTCGTGCGCCCCGCCGTGCTCGTCGGCGGTACCGACACCGCGCTGACCAGGTATTTCGAGTCGCCTCGCCTGCTCGTCGTGGCCGGGTCCCGGCCTGCCTGGCAGTTCTGTCATGTCGAGGACCTGTGCAGTGCCCTGGAGTACGCCGTCCTGGAGAAGGTCGAGGGGGAGCTGGCCGTCGGATGCGACGGGTGGCTGGAACAGGAGGAGGTCGAGGAGCTGAGCGGAATCCGGCGGATGGAGCTGCCCTCGACTGTCGCGCTGGGGGCGGCCGCCCGGCTCCATCGGATCGGGCTCACGCCGTCGCCGGCGGGGGATCTGGCGTACACGATGTACCCCTGGGTGGTGAGCGGGAGCAGGCTGCATGACGCGGGCTGGCGCCCGCAGTGGACCAACGAGGAGGTGCTCGCGGAGCTTCTCGAGGAGGTGTCCGGGAGACGCACGGTCGCCGGGCGCCGGCTCGGGCGCAAGGACGCGACGGCCGCCGGTGCCGCGGGGGCGACGGTGGCGCTGCTGGGAGCGGCGGCGGTGGTGCGCCGGGCTCGCAAGGCGCGTCGGCGGATCTGATCCCCATGGTCGCGGGCGTGCGGCACGATGGGGGTATGGCACCCACACACGACCATCCCGGTGAGCAGGCGGCTCAGGACCCGATCAAGCTGCTTGCCATCCGGGAGACGGATCTCTCCCTGGACGAGGTCTTCCGGGCCGTCGGGGACGACGCCGCCGGCGGCACCGCCCTGTTCGTCGGCACCGTGCGGAACCACGACGGGGGCGCCGATGTCGAGGCGCTCGGGTATTCGTGTCATCCCAGTGCCGAGGCCGAGATGCGGCGGATCGCCGAGAAGGTGGCCGCGGAGTACCCGGTGCGCGCGCTCGCCGCCGTGCACCGGGTGGGAGACCTGCGGGTCGGGGACCTCGCCGTCGTCGTCGCCGTGTCCTGCCCGCACCGGGGTGAGGCCTTCGAGGCCTGTCGGAAACTGATCGACGATCTCAAGCACGAAGTGCCCATCTGGAAACACCAGAAGTTCTCCGACGGGACCGAGGAGTGGGTCGGGGCGTGTTGACCCCGCTACGCGGCAACCCGGCACCTGACACCCCCGGGCCTGAGGGTCGACGGAGCCGGGACCCCTTCCTCACCGCTCCGGTTGCGTAACCGCACCCCTGGCGTGAGCGTTGTCAGTGCGGATGGTTAATCTGCTGATCAGTCAGTTGGGGTAGTTCAGGGTGGGTTGGAGGTCGGCATGGGGGCGCTCGTCTGGTTGCTGATTCCGCTGTCGGCCGGGATCGGCGCGGGACTGTGGGGCAGTTGGGCCAACCGGACCCGCAAGGCCCGGGGTGACGGTCCCGAGCTCGACGGATATGCCCGGTTCCGCGCGGCCATGGAGAAGCCCCAGTCCGGCACGTGACCTGGACGCGGCCCTGACGATGCGCTGACAGGGCCGTCCCGTACTGTCGTGCCATGCCACGCCGCACCGCGACGATGCTCGCCTCCACCCTGATGCTGATCGCGCTCCTGTGCGCGGGAGTCTTCATCGACGTGCCGTACTCGGAGATGTCACCGGGGCCGACGGTGAACACGCTCGGGGACCACGACGGCGAGCCGGTGCTGCAGATCTCGGGACGCAAGACGTACGCGGCCAGCGGGCACCTGAACATGACCACCGTGCGGGTCACCAGCGCCGACTACAAGATGAACCTGGTCGAGGCCGTCTACGGTTGGCTCGCGCACGACAACAAGGTCGTGCCGCACGACACCCTCTACCCCGACGGCAAGACCGAGGAGCAGTCCACCCAGGAGAACGCCGAGGAGTTCAGCCAGTCCCAGGAGAGCGCCAAGGTCGCCGCCCTGAAGGAACTGAACGTTCCGGTGCGGTCCTGGGTGATCGTCTCGACGGTCGTCAAGGACTCCCCGGCCGAGGGCCGGCTGCACGCGGGCGACGTGATCAAAGCCGTCGACGGTACGGCGGTGAAGGAGCCGGCCGACGTCGCCGAGCTGGTGACCAAGCACAAGCCGGGCGACAAGGTCGCCTTCACGATCGTGCCCGCCAAGGAGCAGGCCGCCGCCGAGAAGGAGCACCGGACGCCGACGAAGACGCAGAAGGTGACCATCACGACCAGGACCTCCGACGACAGCGGCAAGAAGCGCGCCATCGTCGGGATCTCCGCCGGGACCGATCACACGTTCCCGTTCAGCATCGACATCAAGCTCGCCGACGTCGGCGGTCCGAGCGCCGGCCTGATGTTCTCGCTCGGCATCTACGACAAGCTCACGCCCGGCAACCTCACCGGCGGGAAGTTCGTCGCCGGCACCGGGACCATCGACGACGCCGGCAAGGTCGGCCCGATCGGCGGCATCGAGATGAAGACCGTCGGCGCGCGCGACAAGGGCGCCCAGTACTTCCTCACGCCCGCCGAGAACTGCGCCGCCGCCGCGAGCGACACCCCCAAGGGCCTCACCCTGGTCAAGGTGCACACCATCGACGACGCCCTGGGCGCCCTCAAGGACATCCGCTCCGGCGACACCGCCGACCTGCCGAAGTGCACGACGAAGTAGCCGGGAGATCCACTCCTCGAGGACTACTCCTCGAACGTCGCCTTCAGCGCCTCCGCCAGCCCCGGCACCAGATCGGAACCGGTGAGGACCTCCGTCGGGGAGTCCTTCTCACGCAGCCGCAGGGCGGAGTCGCGGGCGCCGTCCCGCAGGACCGCGACCGTCATACGGACCTCCTGGCGGTCCGGGTGCTCGGCCACCCACCGCGCGAGCTTCTTCTCGCCGAGTCCCTCCGGCACGGACGCCTCGGCGGACGGCGGCAGCATCAGACGTTCCACGGTCAGGGCGCAACCGACCACGGCGTCGGGCCAGGCGATGGTGCCGAGGAACTCGTCGAGCGGTTTGCCCGTTGGAATCTCGTCCTGCTCGATCGGGGTGAGGCCGGTGATCTCCTGCTCCGCCTCAAGGCCGAGCTGGGCCGCGAGCGCGGGTTCCTGGGTGCGCAGCCGGGCGGTGTCTACGAGGGCGAAGAGGCGGGCGGGCTGGTCCCAGCCGAGGCCGGAGGCGTACTCGTCGATCTCGAGCACCGCCCGGGTGAGCGGGTTCGCCGTCATGGGAGTGTTGGACATAATCACAATCTTGCCTCGTTCCCGGCCCGGATCGGGAACCGAGTAAAGCGTGAGTAAGTTGCATAGGTGAGGGACCACGATCACGTGGCCCATGGACGGCCCGTGACGACGCGGGTCTGACGGACCAACAGCGAACTTCGAGGTGCGCACCTTGGCTTTCCAGATGCCGGACCGCGGCGGAGGCCCGACGGGGCCGCGGATCAGAGTGGGCCGCCCGTCCCGGCGAGTCCGGACCCTGCTCATGACGCTGGGCGTCCTAGCCGTCCTCGGCATGGCGTTCACCATGTTCGCGGGGTTCTGGACGGACTGGCTCTGGTACCGGTCGGTGAACTACTCGTCCGTGTTCACGACGACCCTGTGGACCAAGATCGGGCTGTTCTTCGTCTTCGGCCTGCTGATGGCCCTCGCGGTCGGCTTCAACATCTGGCTGGCGCACCGGATGCGTCCGCCGCTGAGCGCCATGTCGATGGAGCAGCAGAGCCTCGACCGCTACCGGATGGGCATCGCGCCGTACAAGAAGTGGCTGCTGCTCGGAATCACCTCGCTGGTGGGCCTGATCGCGGGTGCCTCCGCCTCCGGCCAGTGGCGGACCTGGCTGATGTGGGTCAACGGCGTGCCCTTCCACCAGAAGGACCCGCAGTTCCACCTCGACGTCTCCTTCTACGCCTTCGACCTGCCCTGGTACCGGTTCCTGCTGGGCTTCGGATTCGCCGCCGCGATCCTCTCCGTGATCGCCGCCGCGCTCACCCACTACCTGTACGGCGGGCTCAGGGTCACCTCTCCGGGCGCGCGTGCGACGGCCGCCGCGACCGGACACCTGTCGGTGCTGCTGGGCGTCTTCGTCGCCCTGAAGGCGGTCGCGTACTGGCTCGACCGGTACGGCCTGGCGGTGAAGTCCAGCGATTTCAAGGCCACCGACAACTGGACGGGCCTCAGGTACGTCGACGCCAACGCCTACCTGCCGGCCAAGACGATCCTGTTCTGCATCGCCGTCATCTGCGCGCTGCTGTTCTTCGCCACCCTGTGGCGGCGCACCTGGCAGCTGCCCGTCATCGGCTTCGGCCTGATGGTGCTCTCGGCGATCCTCATCGGCGGGCTGTACCCGGCGATCGTCCAGAAGTTCCAGGTCCAGCCGAACGAGCAGGCCAAGGAAGCGCCGTACGTCGAGAAGAACCTCAAGGCGACACGTGACGCGTACGGCATCGACGACGCCAAGGTCAGCGAGTACGAGGGCAAGTCCAGCACCACGGACAAGGCGAAGCTGCGTGACGACGCCGCCGACGCGGCCAGCATCCGCATCATGGACCCGAACATCGTCTCGCCGACGTTCCAGCAGCTCCAGCAGATGCGGAACTACTACGCGTTTCCCACCAATCTGGACGTCGACCGCTACAGCAAGGACGGCAAGGGCGCCGGGGACCAGGACACGGTCATCGGACTGCGCGAGCTGAACCTCAACGGCATTCCGAAGAACAACTGGATCAACGACCACTTCCGTTACACCCACGGGTACGGCGCGGTCGCCGCGAAGGGCACCGAGGCCGACTCGCAGGGCCGTCCGGTCTTCACCGAGTACGACCTGCCGTCCAAGGGCGATCTGGGGAAGTACCAGCAGCGGATCTACTACGGCGAGAAGACCAACTCGTACTCGATCGTCGGCGGTCCCCAGAAGGAGATCGACTACTCCGACGACACCGGCGAGAAGACCTTCAGCTACACGGGCAAGAGCGGGGTCAACCTCTCCAACCCGATCAACCGCGCCGCGTACGCGGTGGCGTTCAACGAACCGCAGATCCTCTACTCGGGTGCCATCGGCAAGGGTTCGCGGATCCTGTACAACCGCACCCCGAAGGAGCGCGTCGAGGCGGTCGCCCCGTGGCTGACCATCGACGGGGACGCCTATCCGGCGGTCGTCGGCGGCAAGATCCAGTGGATCGTGGACGCGTACACGACCACCAACGGCTATCCGTACGCCTCCCGTACGACCCTGGGCGACACGACGGCCGACTCGCTGACCGCGACCAACAACTCGCGTGCGGTGGTGGCCCAGCAGAACCAGGTCAACTACATCCGCAACTCGGTGAAGGCGACCGTCGACGCGTACACCGGCGAGGTCAAGCTCTACCAGTGGGACACCAAGGACCCGGTCCTGAAGACCTGGATGAAGGCGTTCCCGAACACGGTGGAGCCCAAGAAGGACATCTCCGACGCGCTGATGGCGCATCTGCGGTACCCGCAGGACCTGTTCAAGGTCCAGCGCGAGCTGCTCAGCCGCTACCACGTCGAGGACGCGCAGACCTTCCTCAGCGGCAGCGAGGTGTGGCAGGTGCCGGACGACCCGACCAACAAGTCGGGCAACGCGGTGCCGCCTTACTACCTGAGCATGAAGATGCCCGACCAGTCGTCGCAGGTGTTCTCGCTGACGACGACGTTCACGCCCAACGGCCGGGACAACCTCAGTGCGTTCATGACGGTCGACGCGGAGGCGGGCACCGGCGACTACGGCAAGATCAGAATCCTGAAGCTGCCGACGAACACCACCGTCAACGGGCCCAAACAGGTGCAGAGCCAGTTCAACTCCGAACAGGACATCGCCGAGACCATCAGCCTGCTCAACCGCGGTGACTCCACCGTGGAGTACGGCAACCTGCTCGCGGTGCCCCTCGACGGCGAACTCCTGTACGTGGAACCGGTCTACGTGCGCGGTGGCGGTCTGAAGTACCCGCTGCTGCGGAAGGTGTTGGTGACCTACGGAGGCAACACCGCCTTCGAGGACACCCTGGGCCAGGCTCTCAACAAGATCTTCGGAGCGGACGGTTCGGCCACCGAGCCACCACCGGACACGGGTGACACCTCGAACCCGCCACCGTCATCCACCAACCCCACGGTCCAGGCGGCGTTGAACGACGCCCAGAAGGCCTTCGACGCCGGTCAGGAGGCGCTGAACAAGCAGCCGATCGACTGGGAGGCGTACGGCAAGGCGCAGAAGGACCTCGAGGCCGCGCTGAAGCGGGCCGAGGACGCGCAGGCGGCGGCCGGCAAGGGCAAGGGCAGCGGCAACAAGCCCAGCAGCAGCCCGAGTCCGAGCAGCAGTCCCAGTGGCAGCAAACCCAAGAGCAGCCCGAGTCCGAGCAGCAGTCCCAGCGGCTGATCAAGCCCACCCCGCGCCGTGATACGGTTGCAGAACAACGGCGCGGGGTGGAGCAGCTCGGTAGCTCGCTGGGCTCATAACCCAGAGGTCGCAGGTTCAAATCCTGTCCCCGCTACTGACGTCGGCGACGCGAGTCGTACGCCGACGAAGGCCCGGATCCAAAAGGATCCGGGCCTTCGTCGTGTGCGAACGCATGTGCCGGGAAGGGGCACGGCCATGCTGTGGAGGCGAGTTGGGGGATCTGTGTTTGACTTGTCTCTCTGTGGGCAAGTCGACAAAACGCTGTAGTGACCTCAATGGCTGCGGTATACCAGGTGTACCCAGGTTGCAGGTGGTGCGACGATGGACGTTATGGGGGACAAGGCAACTCTGTTCGAGACAGGGCGTTTTGTGCATCCTTCCGGGCCGGAAGAGGTCGGGGAGGTGGCTGAGGATGCCGCCGAGGAGGTCCGTCAGCGGCTGGCCGCGGAATCGGGCGACGTCGAGGCGATGAGCGTCCTCGGCGCCATGCTGCTGCGCCGCGGTGATCTCGACGGGGCCGAACCCCATCTGCGTGCGGCCACCGCGGCCGGTGACCGGGCCGCCGCCAACAACCTGGGTGTCCTTCTCCACCAGCGCGGATACGCCGACGAGGCCGCGGGGTGGTGGCGGATCGCCGCCGTCGCCGGGTCCGCGGCGGCCGCGCACGCGCTGGGCCGGCACCACCGCGAGCGGGGCGACGAGCCCGCCGCGGAGTACTGGCTGCGCCAGGCCGCCGAACAGGGCCACGCGCTCGGCGCGTACGCCCTCGCCGATCTGCTGGAGCACCGCGGGGAGGCCGGGGCCGAGCGGTGGATGCGGGCGGCGGCCGAGCGGGGGCACCGGGAAGCGGCGTACCGGCTGGCTCGCGCCCTCGACCGCAAGGCCGCGCCCGAGGGAGGCACGGGGGCCGACGACGGCGTCGTCGCGACCGAGGAGACCGAGCAGTGGTACCGGCAGGCCGCCGCGCGCGGACACCGGCGGGCCGCACTGCACCTCGGGGCGATCCTGGAGAAGCGCGGTGAGCTCAAGGAGGCCGGGCGCTGGTACCTGACGGCGGCCAAGGACGGTGAGGCGCGGGCCGCCTGTGCGCTCGGGTTCCTGCTGCGCGACGCCGGCGACACCGAGAGCGCCGCCGTGTGGTGGCTGCGGGCCGCGCAGGACGGCGACGGGAACGCGGCGAACGCGCTGGGCGCGCTGCACGCCGAGCGGGGCGAGCCGCAGACCGCCGAGCGGTGGTACCGGGCCGCGATGGACGCCGGGGACGACAACGGGGCGTACAACCTCGGGCTGCTCTGCGCCGAGCAGGGACGGACCGCGCAGGCCGAGCAGTGGTACCGGCGGGCCGCGTACGCCGGGCACCGGGAGGCGGCCAACGCGCTGGCGATCCTCCTGCTGCAGGTCGGGGACACCGCCGGGGCGGAGCCGTGGTTCTCCAAGGCGGCCGAGGCGGGAAGCGTGGACGCCGCGTTCAACCTGGGGATCCTGTTCGCCGGGCGGGGCGAGGAGACGGTCGCGCTGCGGTGGTACGAGCGGGCGGCGGCGGCCGGGCACACCGAGGCGGCGTTGCAGGTCGGGATAGCGCGGCTGCGGGACGGCGACGAGCAGGAGGCCGAGCGGCATCTGCGGTGTGCGGCGGGGTGCGGGAGTGCGGAGGCCGCGTATCGGCTGGCCACGGTGCTGGACGCGCGACGGCCGCCGGAGCCCGCGCACGAGCTGGGTGAGTCGGTGCACGAGAAGAGCGAATGCGAGGAGTGGTACGAGCGGGCGGCGTCGCAGGGGCATCGACGGGCGCAGGTGCGGGTCGGAATGCTGGCGGCGGCTCGGGGGGACGTGGTCGAGGCGGCCCGGTGGTACCGGGAGGCGGCCGAGGCGGGGTCCCGGAACGGGGCGTTCAATCTGGGGCTGCTGCTCGCCCGGGAGGGGAGTGAGCCGGAGGCCGCGGTGTGGTGGACCCGGGCGGCTGACGCCGGGCATGGGCGGGCCGCGTTGCGGCTTGCGCTGGTCTACGCGCGTCGGGGGGAGCTGGCGGAGGGGCAGCGATGGGCCGATCGTGCGGTGTCGCTCGGGCCGGTGGAGGTTGCGGAGCGGGCGGCCCGGCTGCGGGACGCGTTGCGGCAGGAGCTGTCGGCGTGACAGGCGTCGAGCTGCGGCGGGGGTCGGCTCGGCCGGTGCTGTCGTGGCTTTCGGCGGGGGCGGCTGACCTGCGTTGATACGCGGCGGTTAATGGATTTGCCTCTGGCTGTGTCGTTGACGTAGTGTTCCATTCATCGACGCGGGGTGGAGCAGCTCGGTAGCTCGCTGGGCTCATAACCCAGAGGTCGCAGGTTCAAATCCTGTCCCCGCTACTGAAGGCCGAGGGCCGGAATCCGAAAGGGTTCCGGCCCTCGGTTCGTGTTCAGGGCCGGTGGCCCACTGCCTCCTCGTAGAGAGCCCTGGTCACGGTCTTCGACTCGGGGAGCGCGTCGCCCTCCGTGACGCCCTGGGCGCGATAGGCCGACTGGAGACGGTCGGTGGTGCCGGTGCGGATCTCCCAGTCCATCCGCAGGGGCGGGGTGGAGCGGAGGATCGCCGCGTCTGTTTTCAGGAGCCGTGCCAGGTAGGTGACGAAGGTCTCGTCCTTCTTGTAGTCCGCCGCGAAGTACGTGTTGATCGTGCGGATGTACGCGCGGAGCAGGGCCACCCCGGCGTCCACGTCGTCGCTCAGCAAGCTGGGGCCGTACAGCATGCCGCCCAGGGGCTCACCCGGCGGCTGGCCACCGAGGAAGGCATAGCCCGGTTCGCCGTCGACACGGCGCCAGACCGGGTCGAGGAGCCAGGCCGAGTCGACGCCTCCGTTCTGCAGGGCCGTGAGGACGTCGGCCGAGCCCAGTTGTTGGTACCGGATGCGGTCGAGGCCGCCGCCGTGGGCCTTCAGCGCCTTCTCCATCGGGTAGGCGATCACCGAACCCTTGCCGATCATCGTGCCCATGCGGCGCCCCGCCATCGCGACCCGGTCCGGGCTCTCCCCGTCCCTCAGGCGCACCCACAGGCCGCTCCTGGACTTCGGATCGGGGGAGAAGTTCCCCGCCACCCACCTGATGTCGAAGCCGCCCCGGACGCCGTTCATGACCGCCGCCTCCGGGGCCGCCCACAGCGCGTCGACGTCCCCCTTGGCCAGCAGCGGGAGCGCGTCCGGCGTGGGCAGGACCTTCAGCGTGACGTCCAGGCCTTCCTTCTTGAACTCGCCTTTGTCGAGGGCGACTTGGAGCGGGGCCACATACTCGGCGCTCAAGGTCCCCGTCGCGATCGTCAGCTTCCGGGACTCGGAGAGTGGTCGTGGGGCGGGGGCGCCGGGGCGGCAACGGGCCGGCGCGCGGGTCGGTGAGCGGTCCGCCGGGTCCGTCCAGGACGTGTCGCCGCAGCCGTCCACCGGGCGGACCGTGCGGGTCGCCAGGTCCGCCTTCGGCTGCGTGCGGTCGGCCGAGGGCGAGGAGCAGGCCGAGGACGCCAGCAGGACGCCGACGGCGACCACGGCACCGTACGCGTGTCCCCTCAGGTGCCGTCTCACGGTTCCCCTCATGACTGCCCCCGTCCGCGGTCCCTCGGTGCCCATGGGGTGAGCAACCTGCCCACCAGCCGGATCAGTTCGGAGAAGAGCACACCCAGCGCGGCCACGCAGACGATGCCGACGAACATCACGTCGTTCTGGAACAGTGCGCGGGAGTCGAAGATCAGGTGGCCCAGACCGTTCGTCGCGGCGATCTGCTCCGAGGCGACGATCACCAGGACCGCCACCCCGGCCGCTATCCGGGCGCCCACGAGGACCTGCGGCAACGACGCCGGCAGCAGCACGTGGCGGAACATCTGCCAGGGCGAGGCACCGAAGACCCGGCCCGCGTCGCGGTGGCCGGCCGGGACCGCGATCACCGCCGACATCGTCGATATCCACACGAAGAAGAAGACCGTCGCCGCCACCAGGGCCACCTGGGGGCCCTCGCCCAGGCCGAACATGTTCAGGAAGACCGGGAGCAGGGCGAGTTTCGGTACGACGTACAGCGCGTCCAGGAGGGGTTCGAGGGCGGCTCGGACCAGCGGGAGGGACCCCATCAGCAGACCGAGCGCGTAGCCCGCCCCCGTTCCGATCGCGTAACCCGCCAGGACGCGCTTCAGCGTGGCCCACACATCCGGCCACAGGTCACCGGCTGCCGCCCGGTCCCAGCCGTCGGCGAGGATCGTGGACGGGGCCGGGTAGACGCGGTCGTCGATCCAGGCCCTGGTGGCCGCCAGTTGCCACAGGAGGACCAGGAGGAGCGGGACGGCCACCGCGAGTGACAGTTCCAGGGCGCGGCGGCGGCGGTGGGCGCGTACGGGGTCGAGTTCCGGGGGGCCGGGGCGGCGGACGACGAGCGAGTCCCGGCGCGGAGTGATCGTCGTCATGCCGGCACCGCCTCCTTCCGGAGCAGGCCCCACAGCTCGCTCCTGAGGGCTGTGAACCGGGCAGTGGAGCGGATGTCGCCGGTGCGTGGACGCGGGAAGGGCGGACGGTGCTCGGCGATGATCCGGCCCGGGCGGGCGGACATCACCAGGACACGGTCGCCGAGGACGATCGCCTCCTCCAGGCTGTGGGTCACGAAGAGGGTGGTGGTGCGCGTGGTCTGGGTGAGCTCCAGCAGCTCCTCCTGGAGGACCATGCGCAGTTGGGCGTCGAGGGCGGCGAAGGGCTCGTCCATGAGGAGGAGTTCGGGTTCGACGGCGAGCGCGCGGGCGATCGCCACGCGCTGACGCATGCCGCCGGAGAGGGCCGCCGGGTAGGCGTGCGCGAAGTCGGCGAGGCCCATGCGGGTCAGCCACTCGTCGGCGCGCGCGTTCGCCGCGCGGCGCGGGACGCGCTGGATGTCGAGGCCGAAGCGGACGTTCGCCCGGACCGTCTTCCAGTCGTAGATGCCGTAGTCCTGGAAGATCATGGCGGCCGGGCGGGCGCTGGACGTGCGGATCTCCAGGCGGCCCGTGCTCGGACGGAGCAGGCCCGCGGCGATGCGCAGGAGCGTGGACTTGCCGCAGCCGGAGGGGCCGACCAGGCAGACGAACTCGCCAGGGGCAACGGTGACGTCGACGGGGCCCAGGGCCTCGACGGCGTGGGGTGTCCGGCCGAAGACGCGGGTCAGTTCGGTGGCGTGGAGTTTTGGGTGCGGATCTCCCACGATGGCTCCTCGCGGAGTTCGGTACGGGGGTGGGCGTGCCGCACGACGATATGACGACCCGTCAGATACGGGAAGGGTGCTGAAGGGGTACGCAGCTCAAAGCCCCGGCATCCATGGGTGCCGGGGCTTGTGAGAAGGGAGGGCTGGGTCGCCGGGGAGGGTCAGGCCGCCGCGCAGTTCGGGCACACGCCGCGGTACGTCACCTCGACGGCGGAGACCGCGAAGCCGAAGCGCTCCGTGTCCGGGAGTTCGGCCAGCGGGTTTCCGGTGGGGTGGACGTCCCGGATGGCGCCGCACTGGGCGCAGACCAGGTGGTGGTGCGGCTGGTGCGCGTTCGGGTCGTACCGCTTGGCGCGCTTGTCGGTGGCGACCTCGAGCACCTCGCCCAGGGTGACCAGCTCGCCCAGCGTGTTGTAGACGGTCGCCCGGGAGATCTCGGGCAGCTTGACGACGGCCCTGGCGTGGACCTCGTCGGCCGTCAGGTGGACGTGTTCGCCGTCGAGGACCTCGGCCACGACGCGTCGCTGCGCGGTCATCCGCCATCCGCGTCCGCGCAGCCGTTCCAGAAGGTCACTCATACCGAACAGCCTAACAGCAAGGTGGACCAGGTTCCGAATGGGTGTGACTTTGGAACAAAGATTGACTTAGACGCTATCTATAACAAGATCGATAATGGATCGCTTGGTGTGAGCGTGCGGGCCGACCCCGCCGGGAGGGAAGGGCCGGCCCGCACGCGTGGTCAGGCCGGTGCGGGCTGCCGGGCCGGGGCCCAGCAGCGGATGATGTCGCGCACCGAGACGATGCCGACCGGCTCGTCGCGGTCGAGCACGATCAGGTGACGGAAGCCGCCGTGCGCCATGGCGCCGGCCGCCTCCTCCAGGGTCCAGGCCGGGGCGGCGAAGACGACGTCGGTGGTGGTGTGGGAGTGGACGTGCTCCGTGTCCGGGCTCTGACCGAGCCCCACGGAGTTGAGGATGTCGCGTTCGGTCAGGATGCCGATGCCGCCGGCGTCGGGATCGAGGACGATCGCGGCGCCGACGCGGCGCGCGGACATCAGGGTTGCCGCTCTGCGGAGGGTGTGGGCGGGGCCGATGGTGAGAACCACCGTGCTCATGGCGTCGCGGACCAGCATGGGTTCGGAGTCACCTCCTGGGACCGCCGAGTTCGTTCGGCAGTTCACAAGTTCACAAATGAGGGTGCTCTCAGAGTGACAGGTAAAGCGGAGGTCAACAAGAGGGCGCGCGCGGCCGGTTGGGGGCGTGCGCGCTCATCCGCGCCCGCCGTCGGCGCCGGTGGCTTTCTCGCCCCGGCCGTGCCTGTCGCCGGTCAGTAGCGCTCGTTGAGATAACCCAGGAACTCGTCGTGCAACAGCCCGTTGGAGGCCGCCGCGTTGCCGCTGTGCGGGCCCGGGCGGCCGTCGAGACCGGTGAAGGTGCCGCCCGCCTCCGTCACGATGATCGCGTTCGCGGCCATGTCCCAGAGCGAGAGCTCCGGTTCGGCGCAGAGGTCCACCGAGCCCTCGGCGACCATCATGTAGGGCCAGAAGTCGCCGTACGCGCGGGTGCGCCACACCGCACGGGTCAGGTCCAGGAAGCCGCCGAGGCGGCCCTGGTCCTCCCAGCCGGTGAGCGAGGAGTACGCGAAGGAGGCGTCGGAGAGGTTCGAGACACGGGAGACGCGCAGCCGGGAGGCGGCGGTGAGGCTGCGGCCGGTGAAGGCGCCGTGTCCCTTCGCGGCCCACCAGCGGCGGCCGAGGGCGGGAGCGGAGACCACGCCGACGACGGGCTGGTAACCGCCCTCCGCCGCCTCCATCAGGGAGATGAGGGTGGCCCATACGGGCACTCCCCGTACGTAGTTCTTCGTGCCGTCGATCGGATCGATGACCCAGCGGCGGGGGCCCGTGCCCTCGATGCCGTACTCCTCGCCGAGGACCGCGTCGCGGGGCCGGGCGCGTGAGAGGTGGCCTCGGATGAGTTCCTCCGCGGACTTGTCCGCTTCGCTGACCGGGGTCATGTCCGGCTTCGTCTCGACCTTGAGGTCGAGCGCCTTGAAGCGGTCCATGGTGGCCGCGTCCGCCGCGTCCGCGAGGACGTGGGCGAGGCGGAGGTCGTCGTGGTAATCGGGCATGTAGGGAACGGTATCTGCCGAGGTGGGTACGGGCTACAGGGGGCTGTCGTGGACGAGGCGCCCGGTACGGAAGCGAGTGCGAGCCGTCCGAGCGCCCCCGCGCGCCCCCGCGAACCCTTGACAGTGACTCTGTGCGCGTCAAATCTGGGCGCAGAGCCGATCGCCCCGGGAGGCGATGATGCCTGCAGCGCGGGAAACCCTGCTGGATGCCGCTCACACGGCGTTGACGCGCCGGCCGTGGTCCGCGGTGCGGATGGTGGACGTGGCCGCCTCGGCCGGAGTGTCCCGGCAGACCCTGTACAACGAGTTCGGCAGCAAGGACGGCCTGGCCCGCGCGCTCGTCCGGCGAGAGGCGGACGGCTATCTCACCGGAGTCGAGCGGGCGCTGACCGGACACGGCGACGCGCTGGCGCGGCTGACCGCGACCGCCGAGTGGACGGCCTCCACCGCCCAGGAGAACGCGCTCGTACGGGCCATGCTCACCGGCTGCTGGAGCGAGCGGCTGCCCTCCCCGCCCTTGAAGGCCGTGCCGTCCTCCTCGGTCGTACCGGCGCAGCGCCGGGCTGACGGCCCGCTCCCGTCGCCCGGTGACTTCGTGACCCTCGTCCGCGACCGGGCCGTCACCGTGCTCGCCGGGCCCGGCACGCCCACGTCGCAGTCCGCCGATCTGGCCCGCTCCTGCGAACTCGTCGTCCGCATCGCGCTGTCGTGCGCGGCCGCGCCGCCCGGCGAGGGCGGACTGGCGGATCTCGTACGGAGCGCGCTGCCACGCCAGTTGACGCCGTAGCGCCTCGCCCGGACGGGAGGAGGGGACTCGGTGCGGCGGTCGTCGGTGGGCGCCGGTCTCAGGGCCGCCCGCCCGGTGCGGTCGCCGGTCTCAGTGCGCGGACCCCGACAACTGCAGGCCGATCACGCCGATGATCACCAGGCTGATCGAGACGATCTTCAGCGTCGACACCAGGTCACCGAGGAATATCATCCCGTAGATCGCCGTGCCCGCCGCGCCGATGCCCGTCCACACCGCGTACGCCGGCCCCACGTCGAGCTTCCGCAGGGCCAGGGTCAGCAGACCGAAGCTGCCGAGGGCGAAGGCGCAGAACGCTATCGTCGGCCACAGCCTGGTGAAGCCGTGCGAGAGCTTCAGACAGACGGCGAACCCGGTCTCCAGGAACCCGGCCACGATGACCAGCAGCCACGCCATGTGCTGTCCTCTCGTATGTCCACGTGTTGAAGCGCTCGGTGACTGCCTTGCGGTTCTGGTCGGGCTTTGATCCGGTTCGGTGCGCGATTATGCCCTTACCAGACCCACGGGAAGACAAACAACGCGGAGTTCAGTCGCCTTCCGTGCGTTCCCTCGTGGACAGCAGCCGGCGCAGGGAGTACAGGCGGGCCGGGTCCGCGTGGCCGTCCGCCACCCACTGGTCCAGCGCGCAGTCCGGCTCGTCGTGACTGCAGGCGCGCGGGCAGCCCTCGGTGCCCGGCTGCAGATCGGGGAAGGCGTTGATCACCCGGGACGGGTCCACGTGGTGCAGACCGAACGACCGCAGGCCCGGGGTGTCGATCACCCAGCCGTCGTCTCCCGCCAGCGGCAGCGCGAGCGCCGAGGTGGTGGTGTGGCGGCCGCGTCCGGTCACCGCGTTCACATGGCCGGTGAGACGGCGGCGTTCCTCCGGGACCAGCGAGTTCACCAGAGTCGTCTTGCCCACGCCCGAGTGCCCGATGAACGCCGTGATCCTGCCGTCGAGTTCCTCGCGCACCCGGTGCACCGCGTCGCCGTTCTCCAGTTCGGCGCGGCTGGTGACGACGAAGGGGATGTCGAGGTCGCCGTACAGCTCCAGGAGCTTGTCGGGCGGTGCCAGGTCCGACTTCGTCATCACCAGCAACGGCTCCAGACCGGCGTCGAACGCGGCCACCAGGCACCGGTCGATGAGGCGCGGGCGGGGCTCCGGGTCGGCCAGGGCCGTGACGATCGCCAGCTGGTCGGCGTTGGCGACGACCACCCGCTCGTAGGGATCGTCGTCGTCGGCCGTGCGCCGCAGGACCGAGGTGCGCTCCTCGATGCGGACGATGCGCGCGAGGGTGTCCTTCTTGCCGGTCAGGTCACCGATGATGGCGACCCGGTCGCCGACCACCGCGGCCTTGCGGCCCAGTTCGCGGGCCTTCATCGCCATGACGATCCGGCCGTCGACGAGGCAGGTCAGCCGGCCGCGGTCGACGGTGAGGACCATGCCCTCGACGGCGTCCTCGTGCTTGGGCCGGATGTGCGTCCGGGGCCGGTTGCCCCTGCGGTTGGGGCGGGAGCGGATGTCGTCCTCGTCGGTGTGCTTGCCGTAGCGGCGCATGCGAAGCCCCTAAGCCCTGAGCATCCCGGTCCACAGGTCGGGGAAGTCCGGCAGCGTCTTCGCCGTCGTCGCCACGTTCTCGATCCGCACCCCCTCGACCACCAGGCCGATGATCGCCCCGGCCGTCGCCATGCGGTGGTCCTCGTACGTGTGGAAGGTCCCGCCGTGCAGGGGGCGCGGGCGGATGTGCAGACCGTCGGCGGTCTCGGTGACGTCACCGCCGAGTTCGTTGATCTCCTTGGTCAGCGCGGCCAGCCGGTCCGTCTCGTGCAGACGCAGATGGGCCACGCCCCGGAGCGTGGAGGGCGAGTCCGCGAGGGCCGCGACCGCCGCGACGCCCGGGGTCAGCTCGCCGACCTCGCCCAGGTCGACATCGATGCCGTGGATCGCACCCGATCCGGTGAACTCCAGACCGTACTCGGTCAGTTCGCAGGTACCGCCCATCTCGGTGAAGATCTCGCGCAGCCGGTCACCGGGCTGGGTGGTGCGGGCCGGCCAGTCCGGGATCACGACCCTGCCGCCGGTCACCAGGGCCGCCGCCAGGAACGGCTGGGCGTTGGAGAGGTCCGGCTCGATGGTCAGGTCACGGCCGAGCAGGGCGCCCGGGGTGACCCGCCAGACGTTCGGCTCGCCGCCCGACTCCGGGGTGTCCACCTGGGCACCGACCGCGCGCAGCATGTCCACGGTCATCCGGATGTGCGGCATGGAGGGCAGCGTGGATCCGGTGTGGCGGACCTCCACCCCCTGGTTGAAGCGCGGGGCGGACAGCAGGAGGGCGCTCACGAACTGGGACGACGAGGACGCGTCGATCTCCACCGGGCCGCCGTCCAGGGCGCCTCCGCCGTGCACCGTCAGCGGCAGCGCGCCGCGGCCGTCGTCGTCGATACGGGCGCCGAGGACTCGCAGCGCGTCGATCACGCCGTGCAGGGGACGTTCGTACGACCTCGGGTCGCCGTCGAAGCGGATGGGCCCGTCGGCGAGCGCGGCGACCGGCGGCAGGAAGCGCATCACCGTGCCGGCGTTGCCGACGTCGACCGTGGCCGGGCCGCGCAGGCCCGCCGGGAGCACCCGCCAGGTCTCGCCGGTGCCGTCGGGGCCCACGCCCTCCTCGATACCGACACCCATGGTGCGCAGCGCGTCGGCCATCAGCAGGGTGTCGCGGGAGCGGAGGGGGCGGCGCAGCCAGCCCGGTTCGGAGGCGAGGGCCGCAAGCACCAGGGCCCGGTTGGTGACCGACTTGGACCCGGGCACGTGGACCGTGGCGTCGACGGCGCCGCTCGCGTGCGGGGCGGGCCAGAGGGCGGTGTCTGCGGGGTTCGGGGCCATGGGGCCACTCTATAAGGAGGCGGTCGGGCGGGTGCGGCAGCGTTGTGGCTGGTCGCACCCGTGGGAGAAGGGCGCCCGCGGACACGGTCCCGTGCCGCCGACGCGCCGCGCTCGGGGCCTCACACCTCCAGCAGCCAGCGCCCCCCACCCATCAGCGCGCACAGCGAAACCGCGTGGAACAGAAACAGCCACAGCCCCGCCGGTACGTGCGTCAGCCGCGACAACTGGTCCGCGTCCGAGTCGCCCGCGCCGCCGCGTGCCCGCTTCGCCTGGAGTTCGAAGGCCGGACGCACCCCGCCGATCAGCAGGAACCAGACCACCGCGTACGCGAACGCGGCCTGCACCTGGGGACCGGCCAGCCAGGACACCACCACGAACGTCCCGCCGGTGACGACCACGGTGAGCGCGCCGTAGGCGTTGCGGATCATCACGAGCATCGCGACCAGCAGGGCGGTCGCCAGCCACAGCAGGGCCGTGATGTGGCCGGAGGCGAGCAGCGCGGCTCCGCCGAGGCCCAGCAGCGGGGGAGCGGTGTAGCCGGCGGCGGCCGTGAGGATCATGCCGATGCCGTGCGGCTTGCCGCGGCTGACGGTCAGCCCGCTGGTGTCCGAGTGCAGCCGTATGCCGGTGAGGGTGCGGCCCGTGAGCAGCGCGATCAGGCCGTGGCCGCCCTCGTGCGCGATGGTGATGGCGTTGCGGGATATGCGCCACAGCGGATGCGGGACGACCACGGCGAGCGAGGCGGCCAGCGTCGCGAGCACCACCCACAGGTCGGGGTCGGGCTGGCTGCCGAAGATCTCGTCCCAGAGGGAGGCGAGCGATTCGGAGGCGGTGGTGTGCATGGTCGGCGGTGGCTCCGTGGGTGTCGGTCAACAGGATCTGACGCGTGGCGCGATCGGCGGGGAGTGGTGGTCGGGCGACGGGTGGGCCTGGCAGTGTGGCACGTATGTGCGGACGGTATGCAGCGAGTCGTGGCCCTGAGGATCTCGCAGGAACCTTTGAGGTCGAGAAGTGGGAGCCCGAGGAGACCCTGGCACCCGACTACAACGTGGCCCCGACCAAAGAGGTCTACGTGGTCCTCGACCGCCCTCTCAAGGACGCGGACGATCCGCGCCCGGTTCGCCAGCTGCGGAAGCTGAAGTGGGGGCTGGTCCCGAGCTGGTCCAAGACCCCCGAGGGCGCGGCCAGGATGATCAACGCGCGCGCGGAGACCGTCCACGAGAAGCCGTCGTACCGGCGTGCCTTCGCCGCCCGGCGCTGCGTCATCCCCGCCGACGGCTACTACGAGTGGGTCACCGGCGCGCAGGAGCGGGACCTGGAGGTCGAGGGGAAGAAGAAGCGGCCCCGCAAACAGCCCTACTTCGTGCTCCCGGCCGACGGGTCCGTGTTCGCGATGGCCGGGCTGTACGAGTTCTGGCGGGACCGGACACTTCCCGACGACCACCCGCGCGCCTGGTGGGCGACCTGCTCCGTGATCACCACGGAGGCGGAGACCAGCCCGCTCGCCGTGGCGCCCGAGTCGGGGCCGCACTCGCTGGCCGAGATCCACCCCCGGATGCCGCTGATGCTGACCCCGGACCGCTGGGACGCGTGGCTGGACCCGTCCCGTACGGACCTCGACGACCTGCGCCCGCTGCTCGCACCGCCGCCCGAGGGCCTGATGCGGGCGTACCCGGTGACCACCGCGGTCAGCAACGTCCGCAACAACGGACCGGAGCTGCTGAAGGAGCTGGAGGGGCCCGAAGAAGGCACACTCTTCTGACGTGACAGAGATCGACGTGACAGAGATCATCGACACCGATGCCGGTGCCGCCCGCATCACCTGGCACCGGGCGAAGGGGGCACGGCTGGTGCTGGCCGTCAGCCACGGCGCCGGAGGCGGCATCGAGGCACGCGACCTGCGGGCACTCGCCCAGGCACTCCCGGAGCACGGCGTGACCGTGGCCCTCGTCGAACAGCCCTGGCGGGTGGCCGGGAAGAAGCTGGCGCCCGCGCCCAGGACGCTGGACGTGGGCTGGCGGGGTGTCTGGCCCGCACTCGCCGGGTCAGGGCTGCCGGTGATCTCCGGCGGACGCAGCGCCGGGGCCCGCGTCGCCTGCCGCACCGCCACCGAACTGGGCGCACACGCCGTGCTCGCCCTCAGCTTCCCGCTGCACCCTCCGGGCAAGCCCGAGAAGTCCCGCGCCGAGGAGCTGCTCGGTGCCGGGGTGCCCACCCTCGTAGTACAAGGGGGGAACGACCCGTTCGGGAAGCCGTCGGAGTTCCCCGAGGGGTCGTACGAACTGGTCGAGGTTCCGCACGGCGATCACGGGTTCGCGGTGCCGAAGCGGGCGGAGATCACTCAGGAGCAGGCAGTGAGGCTCATCACTGATGGTGTCCTCGCGTGGGCCGCGTCACTGGAGTAATGCCTCGGGAATGTTGCGGGCCGGGCCTGGCGTTGTGGCGGACAGAAGTGCTGAAGCACAGGCACCGACGTCGTAGGAGAGGAAGTCCGCCGCATGGGTTCGACCACCTGCCCGAGCCGCAGCGCCCGCGCCGACCTGGACTGGACGGTGCTGCACGCGGCGAAGACCGCCCCCCTTCGGGCGGCGGGCGGACCGGATCGTCGTCTATCCTCCGATTCTGGCGGGACCGGTCTCGGTCACGTCCGGAATCTTGAGGAGGTGGGTCCGGTCACCGGTACCGACGCAGGGACCGATCACGGCCAGGCGGAGCAGCCCGAGGGCCAGGGCGGCGCGGGCGCGGAGTCGACCGCGGAGCGCAGTGCGCGCTTCGAACGGGACGCGCTCGAGTTCCTCGACCAGATGTACTCGGCCGCTCTGCGGATGACGCGCAACCCGGCCGACGCCGAGGACCTGGTGCAGGAGACGTACGCCAAGGCGTACGCGTCCTTCCACCAGTTCCGCGAGGGCACCAACCTCAAGGCGTGGCTGTACCGGATCCTGACCAACACCTTCATCAACTCGTACCGCAAGAAGCAGCGCGAACCACAGCGCTCCGCGGCCGAGGAGATCGAGGACTGGCAGCTCGCCCGCGCCGAGTCGCACATGTCGACCGGTCTGCGCTCAGCCGAGTCGCAGGCGCTCGACCACCTGCCCGACTCGGACGTGAAGGAAGCACTTCAGGCGATCCCCGAGGAATTCCGCATCGCCGTCTATCTCGCGGACGTCGAGGGCTTTGCGTACAAGGAGATCGCGGACATCATGGGGACACCGATCGGTACGGTGATGTCCCGGCTGCACCGGGGCCGCCGTCAACTGCGCGGCATGCTGGAGGACTACGCCCGTGACCGCGGGCTGGTCCCGGCCGGTGCGGGAGAGTCGGACGAAGCGAAAGGTTCGGGCTCATGAGCTGCGGAGAGCCGCACGAGACGGACTGCAGTGAGGTACTCGATCATCTTTACGAGTTCCTCGACAGTGAGATGCCGGATGTCGACCGCGCCAAGTTCAAGCAGCACTTCACGGAGTGCTCGCCGTGCCTGGAGAAGTACGGCCTGGAAGAGGCCGTGAAGAAGCTGGTCAAGCGGTGCTGCGGCCATGACGACGTGCCGACCGACCTGCGCGCCAAGGTCCTGGGGCGGCTCGACCTGATCCGCTCCGGCCAGGCCGTGCCCGATCACGACGTCACCGCGACCCCGCAGGAGTCCTGAACTCCCGCCCCCGTCCCTGCCCGATCGGGTCCGGGACACGCGCTGAACGGCCAGTCATCACCCGAACGTGCTAACCGCGGGCCATGAGCCCGCGCCTCCCCTCCCGCCGTCCTAGGCTCCGGACCCGGAGCAGGCATGGCCGGGGAGGGGCGCGATGGACGCGGTACCGGCACGGGCACGGGTGTACGTCGCCTGTGTCGTCGCCCTCGCGCTGATCTGCCTGGCCCCGTTGCCCGGCGTGCGCACACCCTGGTGGGCGGTCGTCCTGCTCGCCGCGCTGTACGCCGGTTGTGAGCGGGCGACCGCCCGTCGGCGGTTCGCCGGAACGTTCCACCCCGTCCTGCTCGCCGGAGCCTTCCTGCTGCCACCGCCCGCCGCCGCGCTGGTCGCGCTGCCGGGGGCCCTGCTGTCCCGCGTGGAGCAGCGCTCCCGTTGGCTGCGGCGGGTGTGGCGGGCCGCCCAGCTCGGCGTCGGCGTGTGGGTGGCCGCGCGGGTGCACTGGGCGCTCGGCGGAGCGGACGCCGTCGGCGACCCCGACTTCCCGTACGCGCTCGCCCCGGCCGGCGCCGCGGTGCTCGCGTTCTGCCTGGCGCTGAGCGTGCTGGACGCGGGCATCCTGGTCCTCGCGGAACGCGTCCCGGTACGACGGGCCTGCCGGGGGCTGTTCCTGCGTTCCCTCGCGCCGGTCGCCGTGCAGGGGCTCGCCGGGCTGATGATGGCCGTGCTGTGGCGCAGCCCCTACGGGCCCGTCGCCGCGCTGCTGGTGCTGCTGCCGATGTGTGTGTCCTGGTGGGTGTTCGCGCAGTACCACCGGGAGCGGGCCGCCCACCAGGCGACGATCCGGGCGCTCGTGCAGGCCGTCGACATCAAGGACTGCTACACGCGCGGGCACAGCGAGCGGGTCGGGCAGGCCTCGATGATGATCGCCCGCGAACTGGGGATGCCCGAAGAACGCGTCGAGGTGCTGCGGTTCGCCGGGATCCTGCACGACGTGGGGAAGCTGGGCGTGCCCACCCGGCTGCTGCGCAAGGACGGCCCGCTGACCGCCGAGGAGCGGCGGGTGATCGAGCTGCATCCCGAGTACGGGCACGAGATGGTGCGGGGGATCTCCTTCCTCGGGGAAGCCCGGGCCGCCGTGCTGCACCACCACGAGCGGCTGGACGGAAGCGGATACCCGTACGGTCTGGCGGGCTGTCAGATCCCGGAGTCCGCACGCGTGGTGGCCGTCGCGGACGCGTTCGACGCGATGACGTCCACCCGCTCCTACCGGCGGGCGCGGCCCGTGCACGCGGCGCTGGAGGAACTCGGCCGCTGTGCCGGAACCCAGTTCGACCCCCGGATGGTGACGGCCCTGGTGCGAGCACTGGGCCGATGGGGATACCCGCGCCCGAGCGAGGCCGACAGCGGGGGAGGCTGGTATCCCGCCGTCACCGGGGACGAGACGGCACACCCGCCCCGGCCCCGCCCCTCGGACGCCCGCCTGCCGGGAGCACACCGATGAACCACCGCCGGCGTCCCCTCCTGCTCACCCTCGTCCACACCTGTGCCGCTCTCCTCGCCCTGGTCTCCCTCGCCGTCACCTGCCGGACCGGCCTCGAGGAACGCGGTGTCGCCCTGGCCTTCGGAGCACTGGTCACCGTCGGTGAGCTCACCCGGTGGACCGGCGCCCAGAGCGGAAAGGCAGCGCCACTGGCGGCCGCGGGGGCACTGGCGTACGCCCTGCAAGGGGCGGACGCCGGGCAGCCCACGCGGCACGGCGCCCTCCAGGTGGTCGGCGTCGTACTCGCCGCGGCCCTCCTCGGCAGCGTGCCGCACATCGCGCGCGGCCACGGTCCGACCCTGGACCATCTGGCCCGCCGGGTGCTCACCGTCGGGTTCGCCGCCGCGTGCTTCCAACCCCTCTACCACCAGGGGAGGTTCGGAAACTGGGACGGTCCGGCGTATGCCCTGCTGGTGCTCGCGCTGCTCTCGCTCACCGCGCTGTGCGACGCCGTGCTCGCCGCCGCGCTGGCCCACTCCCGCACCCGCTGGCCCTTCGGTCCGTTGCTGCGGGACGAGTTGCGGGCGCTGCTCGGGATCGGGTCCGCGGTCTGCGCGAGCGGGGCGGTGATGGCACTCGGGGTGGCCGTCGTCGGCCTGTGGGCGGTGCCCGTGTTCTCACTGCCGCTGCTGCTCACCCAGCTGTCCCTGCGGCGCTACGCCGCCGTCCGGGCCACCTACCGGCAGACCATCGCCTCCCTCGCCCGGGCCACCGAGATCGCCGGGTACACCCCCGCCGGGCACGCCCGCCGGGTCGCCGCGCTCAGTCTCGCGGTCGGCCGGGATCTCGGGCTGTCCGGGTCCGAGCTCACCGTGGTGGAGTACGCGGCCCTCATGCACGACATCGGGCAGTTGAGCCTCGTCGACCCGGTACCGGCGGGCGCCACCGCCACGCTGCCCCAGTCGGAGCAGCGCCGCATCGCCCTGCTCGGCGGCGCGGTGGTCCGGCAGACCGGGGTGAACGCGCAGGTCGCGGCGGTCGTGGAGCGGCAGGCCGACCCCTGTGCGGAGCAGCCGCTCGGCGCCCGGATCGTGCGGGCCGTCAACGCGTTCGAGGAGAAGGCGCGGGACGCCGGGCCCGGCGGGTCCCTGACGGCACTGGAGGAGCTGCGCCTGGGCGGCGCCGGGGTGTACGCGCCCGAGGTGGTCGAGGCGCTGGCCAGAGTCCTGACAAGGGACTGTCTGACCCCCGCCCAGGCTGGGTAACCCATGGGTAATGAGCGCCCTTCCAGCCGTACGTGGTTGGATGCGATGGAGAGGGTGTCCGGGGGCACAGCCAGCCCACTGAACGGAACTGGCAGGCGGGAATCGTGAGGATCTTCGGCAAGGGACGGCACCGGCCCTCCGCCTCCTGGCGGCAGGCCACAGACCGTGCGTTCACGCTGATCGGCGACGGTCGGTACGAGGACGCGGGCGCACTGCTGACGCGGGCCGCCGATCTGGAGCCCTGGCTGTCGGAGTCCTGGTTCAACCTCGCCCTCCTCCACAAGTTCCGGCACGACTGGGAGCAGGCCCGGGCGGCGGGACTGCGTGCGGTGGCACTGCTCGACCGGGAGACCGGGGCGCCCGACTGGTGGAACGTCGGCATCGCCGCCACCGCCCTGCAGGACTGGCCGCTGGCGCGGCGGGCCTGGCAGGCGTACGGGCTGCGGGTGCCCGGAGGCGCCACCGCCAACGGCGAACCGCTCGGCATGGACCTCGGCAGCGCGGCCGTACGCCTGTCCCCGGAAGGGGAGGCTGAGGTGGTGTGGGGACGCCGGCTGGATCCCGCCCGCATCGAGGTGCTGTCCATTCCGCTGCCGTCGTCCGGGCGGCGCTGGGGCGAGGTCGTCCTGCACGACGGGGTGCCGCACGGGGAGCGGACCACCGCGGCCGGGCACGCGTATCCGGTGTTCGACGAGATCGAGCTGTGGGCGCCGTCGCCGGTGCCCACCTGGGTGGTGCTGCTAGAGGCCGCGAGCGAGGACGACCGGGACGCGCTGGAGCAGCTGGCCGCGGACGCGGGGTTCGCGGCGGAGGACTGGTCGTCGTCGGTGCGGTTGCTGTGCCGGATGTGCTCCGAGTCGCGGATGCCGTCCGACGAGGGCGACGGCGAGCACCTCGACCCGCATGATCACAGCGAGCCGGGGCATCCCGGGCCGCTCCAGCACCGGACCGACGGGCAGCTGTGGGTGCCGGAGCGGGAGTGCGGGGTGGCCGCGCCGGCCTCGCTGGTCCGGGGGTTGCTGGACGGGTGGGTCGCGGACAGTCCCGAGTCCAGGGACTGGCGGGATCTGGAAGAGGTCTGCTGAACGGATCCTGCGCTGCGGGGCTGCCTTTAGGCTGTACTCGCAGAAATTCCCAGGCTTGCAGGAAGGCATACGTCGGTCATGGCGCAGCAGGACACCGATCAGCAGCACACGGGCGTGCTCCCCGTGGACGACGAGGGCTTCGTCATCGACACCGAGGACACCGAGGAGCGCGAGACCGCCTGGCGTGAGCGTGGCACCTCGCGGCCGATCACGGTGGTCGGCAACCCGGTGCTGCACAAGGAGTGCAAGGACGTCACCGAGTTCGGCGCGGAGCTGGACCAGCTGGTGGCGGACATGTTCGCCTCGCAGCGCACCGCCGAGGGTGTGGGTCTGGCCGCCAACCAGATCGGCGTCGACCTGAAGGTCTTCGTGTACGACTGCATGGACGACGAGGGCCAGCGGCACGTCGGGGTGGTCTGCAACCCCAGGGTCGTCGACCTGCCCGCCGACAAGCGCCGTCTGGACGACAGCAACGAGGGCTGTCTGTCGGTGCCGACCGCGTACGCGCCGCTGGCTCGCCCTGACTACGCCGAGGTGACCGGCCAGGACGAGAAGGGCAACCCCGTCAAGGTCCGCGGCACCGGCTACTTCGCTCGGTGTTTGCAGCACGAGACCGATCACCTGTACGGGTACCTCTACATCGACCGGCTCTCCAAGCGTGAGCGCAAGGACGCGCTGCGGCAGATGGCCGAGAACGAGCCCCGCTACCCCGTGGTCGCCAACGACTGACGCCCCCCGGGCCTCACATCTCCCTTCCGTACGGCGCCTGTTCAGGGGTTTTGCCCCCTCGACAGGCGCCGTACGTCTGTCCCTCGCACGTTCGATCGCTCCTACTCCTCCAGTGATCAAGAACCAGTCAGGCAACAGGAGAATCTCAGCACTGTGGGATAGCGAATGGAGCAAATCCGTTCCCATAGTGGTCAGTTGTGGTGCTGAATGGAAGTGCGGGGATACGCAACGGCGCACGCCCGGCACGGCGGGAGGGGCGTGCGTCAACTGGCGGCTGGAAGGGGTTTGTTCGTGCCTGCTTTCCCACACAGCACCACATCGACACCGACGGCGATCGCGGTTCCACCGTCACTCTCTCTCCCGGTGATCGAGGCAGCGTTTCCCAGGCAACTGCACCCGTATTGGCCCAGGCTTCAAGAGAAGACCCGAAGCTGGCTGACGGAAAAACGGCTCATGTCGGCGGACAAGGTGAGGGAATATGCCGATGGCCTGTGCTACACCGACCTCATGGCCGGCTACTACCTGGGCGCCCCCGACGAGGTCCTCCAGGCGATAGCGGACTACAGCGCGTGGTTCTTCGCCTGGGACGACCGCCATGACCGCGACATCGTGCACGGCCGCCGCGCCGCCTGGCGGCAGCTCAGGTTCCGGTTGCACCGGGCCCTGGACTCCCCGCGGGACCATCTGCATCACGAGGATCCCCTGGTCGCCGCGTTCGCCGACAGCATGGTGCGGTTGTACTCGTTCCTGCCCCGGACGTGGAACACCCGCTTCGCCGGCCACTTCCACGAGGTGATCGAGGCGTACGACCGGGAATTCGGCAACCGCACCGAGGGGATCGTCCCGACGGTCGAGGAATACCTGACGCTGCGCCGTCTCACCTTCGCGCACTGGATCTGGACCGACCTGCTTGAGCCGAGCGCCGGCCGCGAACTGCCGGCGCGGGTCAGAAACCATCCGGCATATCGACGGGCGGCACTGCTGAGCCAGGAATTCGCCGCCTGGTACAACGACCTCTGCTCACTTCCCAAGGAATTGGCGGGCGACGAGGTGCACAATCTCGGGATCAGTCTCATCAAACACGAGGGGCTGACCCTGGAAGAAGCGATAGCGGAAGTCCGGCGGCGTGTGGAGGAATGCGTGACGGAATTCCTCGTGGCCGAACAGGACGCCTTGAGCCTCTCCGACGAACTGGCCGACGGCACCGTTCACGGAAAAGAACTGAGCGCCGCCGTCGAGGCCTGCGTGAGCAATATGCGGAACTGGTTCAGCACCGTCTACTGGTTCCACCACGAGTCCGGCCGGTACCGGGTCGACAGCTGGGACGACCCGTCCACACCCCCGTACGTCAACAACGAAGCGGCAGGTGAGTGATGACCGTCGAGTCTGTGAAGCCCGGGACCTCTTCGACTGCGGAGGTGCGTGAGGCGCCCCTCGCGGGCGGGGGCGCCCTGGGCCTGGGCCACGGCTGGAAGCTGGTCCGCGACCCGCTGGGCTTCCTGGCCCGGCTGCGCGACGACGGCGACCTCGTCCGGCTGCGGCTCGGACCGAAGACGGTGCACGCCGTCACCGCGCCGCACCTCGTCGGCGACATGCTGACCAGCCCCGGCTACGAGATCGGCGGGCCGCTCTGGGACACCCTGGACGTCCTGCTCGGCAAGGGGGTCGCGACCAGCAACGGGCCGCTGCACCGACGCCAGCGGCAGACCATCCAGCCATCGTTCCGCAAGGACGTCATCCACGAGTACGAGCGGGTCATGGTCGAGGAGTCATTGGCCTTCGCCGCGCGCTGGCAGCCGGGGGACACCGTCGACGTCACCTCGGAGGCGTTCCGGGTGGGGGTGCGCATGACGGCCCGGTGCTTCCTGCAGATCGAGCACATCGACGATCTGGCCGAGCGGCTGAGCACCGCCCTCGCCACCGTGTTCGGCGGTATGTACCGGCGGATGATCCTCTCCTTCGGCCCCTTCTACCGGCTCCCGCTGCCCTCGCACCGGGAATTCGACCGGGCATTGGCCGAATTGCATCTGCTGGCCGACGAGGTCATCGCGGAACGCCGTGCCGCCACCGAGAAGCCCGACGATTTGCTCACCGCCTTGCTGGCGGCAAAGGACGAAAACGGTGAACCGGTCAACCACCGGGAGGTGCACGATCAGGTCATTGCGATACTCACCCCGGGCAGCGAAACCGTCGGGTCCCAGTTGATGTGGATCTTGCAGCTGCTGGCGGAACATCCGGAACACGCGGACCGGGTGAGCGAAGAGGTGAAATCGGTCGTGGGCGACCGTGCGATCACATTCGGCGATCTCCACAAGCTCACCCACACGAACAATGTCGTCACCGAGGCGCTGCGCCTACGCCCCGCTGTCTGGATTCTGACTCGGCGGGCGATGGCCGAAACCGAGCTCGGCGGGTATCGCATTCCGGCCGGGGCGGACATCGTGTACAGCCCGCTGGCGCTCCAGCGCGACCCGCGGTCGTACCAGCAGCACCTCGACTTCGACCCCGACCGCTGGCTTCCGGGACACTCCGAGGAGGTGCCGAAGTACGCGATGAGCCCCTTCAGCGCGGGCAACCGCAAATGCCCCGCCGACCACTTCTCGGTGGCCGAACTCGGCATCATCCTGGCGACCGTGATCCCCCGGTGGCGCTTCGAACGGCTCCCGGAGGCAGACGAGTCGACCCGGGTGGGCATCACCCTGCGGCCGAAGCGGCTGCTGCTGAAGGCGGTGCCGCGGTGACGGGGCGGGACCGCGACCGGTGCGGCGAGGACCGAAGGGCAACGGCGCGGGAGACGGGGCGAGGGCTGAGGGGTCAGGCGGCGTCGGTACCGGCCTCGGCGCCCGCCTCCGGCCCCTGGAAGGTGCGCCGGTAGGCGTTCGGGGTGGTCCCGAGCACCCGGACGAACTGGTGACGCAGCGCGGCCGCGTTACCGAACCCGGTGCGACCGGCGATCGTGTCCACCGTCTCGTCCGTCGCCTCCAGCAACCGCTGGGCCAGCAGCACCCGTTGTCGCAGGATCCAGCGGTAGGGAGTCGTCCCCGTCTCCTGCTGGAAGCGACGCGCGAAGGTGCGCGGTGACATGTGCGCGCGCTCGGCGAGCTGCTCCACGGTGACCTCCTGGTCGAGGTGCCGCTCCATCCACACCAGCGTCTCGCCGACGGTGTCGCCCTGCGACCGCGGCAACGGGCGCTCGATGTACTGGGCCTGGCCGCCCTCCCGGTGCGGCGGTACGACCATCCGCCGGGCGATCTTGTTGGCCACCTCGGGGCCCTGCTCCTTGCGCACGATGTGCAGACAGGCGTCGATACCGGCGGCGGTGCCGGCCGAGGTGATCACGGGCTCCTCGTCGACGTAGAGCATGTCGGGTTCGACGGTCAGCCGGGGATACGCCCGTGCCAGCGCGTCCGCGTGATGCCAGTGCACGGCGCAGCGCCTGCCGTCGAGCAGCCCGGCCGCGGCGAGCACGAAGACGCCGGAGCAGACGCTGAGTACCCGTGCCCCGCGGTCGACTCCGCGCCGCAGGGCGTCCAACATCTCCGGTGGGAAGGTCCGGGTGTCGTAGTGAGCACCCGCCGGTACGGCGATCAGGTCGGCCGACTCCAGGCGCTCCAGGCCGTGCTCCACCCGCATCGAGAAGCCCGAGCGCGTGTTGAGGGTGGGCCCCTCGGCCGAGACGACCGCGAAGTCGTACACGGGCAGGCCGTCGTCACTGCGGTCGGTGCCGAACACCTCGCAGACGACGCCCAGTTCGAAAGGGTTCACACCGTCGAGCAGGACGGCGACCACGTTCTGCAGCATGCCGCCAGTGTGCCTCAGGGCTGGCAGTAAATCGAGGGTGTGCGGCAGTCCTGCCACTGTCGGTAAGGAGTCCGGGACGCGACAGTGATGTCATGACTACCGCACAGACACAAGGACTGATCGGAATGCTCACCGTCCTCGGAATCCTCGTCCTCCTGGCCCTCCCGTCCACGGTCGGGATCCTGCGCGACCGGCGCATCGACCGTCAGATCAGGGAGGCCCAGGAGGCCCGCGAGGCGTCCGAGGATCAGAAGTCCTCGTCCAGGTCCACGGTGCCCTCCACCGCGACCTGGTACGCCGAGGGACGCCGCTCGAAGAAGTTGGTCAGCTCCTGAACCCCCTGCAGCTCCATGAAGGAGAAGGGGTTCTCGGAGCCGTACACCGAGGCGAAGCCGAGGCGCGTCAGGCGCTGGTCGGCGACGCACTCCAGGTACTGCCGCATCGAGTCGGTGTTCATGCCCGGGAGGCCGTCACCACACAGGTCGCGCGCGAACTGCAGCTCGGCCTCGACGGCCTCCCTCAGCATGTCGGTGACCTGCTGCTCGAGCCCGTCGTCGAACAGCTCCGGCTCCTCCTTGCGGACGGTGTCCACGACGTCGAAGGCGAAGCTCATGTGCATCGTCTCGTCGCGGAACACCCAGTTGGTGCCGGTGGCCAGACCGTGCAGCAGGCCCCGGCTGCGGAACCAGTAGACGTAGGCGAAGGCACCGTAGAAGAACAGGCCCTCGATGCAGGCGGCGAAGCAGATGAGGTTGAGCAGGAAGCGGCGGCGGTCGGCCTGGGTCTCCAGCCGGTCCAGCTTCTCGACCTCGTTGATCCACTTGAAGCAGAACCCGGCCTTCTCGCGGATGGACGGGATGTTCTCCACCGCGTCGAAGGCGGCGGCCCGGTCCTTAGGGTCGGGCAGGTAGGTGTCCAGCAGGGTCAGATAGAACTGGACGTGGACCGCTTCCTCGAAGAGCTGCCGGGAGAGATACAGGCGCGCCTCGGGGGAGTTGATGTGCTTGTAGAGGGTCAGCACCAGGTTGTTCGCGACGATCGAGTCGCCCGTCGCGAAGAACGCGACCAGGCGGCCGATCAGGTGCTGCTCGGCCGGCGTCATCTTCGAGAGGTCGGCGACGTCCGAGTGGAGGTCCACCTCCTCGACGGTCCAGGTGTTCTTGATGGCGTCCCGGTAGCGCTCGTAGAAGTCCGGGTAGCGCATCGGGCGCAGGGTCAGCTCGAAGCCAGGGTCGAGGAGGTTCTGGTTACGGGTGGTGCTGGTCATTACTGGCAGGCCTCGCAGGACTCGGGGTTTTCCAGGGAGCAGGCGACGGCGTCCTCGGGTGCCGGCTGCTGGACGGGGACGGCGGCTCGTGCCGCGCGGGCGATACGGGTCGCCGGGCGTGAGCGCAGGTAGTACGTCGTCTTCAGGCCCGACTTCCAGGCGTACGCGTACATCGAGGAGAGCTTGCCGATGGTCGGCGTCTCCAGGAAGAGGTTCAGGGACTGGGACTGGTCCAGGAACGGGGTCCGGGCGGCGGCCATGTCGATCAGGCCGCGCTGCGGGATCTCCCACGCCGTGCGGTACAGGGCCCGTACGTCCTCGGGGATCCAGCTGAAGTCCTGCACCGAGCCGTTGGCCTCGCGCAGGGCCTCCCGGGTGCGCGCGTCCCAGACGCCGAGCCGCTTCAGTTCCTTCACCAGGTACGAGTTGACCTGGAGGAACTCACCGGACAGCGTCTCCCGCTTGAACAGGTTGGACACCTGCGGCTCGATGCACTCGTACACGCCGGCGATCGACGCGATGGTGGCGGTGGGGGCGATGGCGAGCAGCAGGGAGTTGCGCAGCCCGGTGGCGGCGATCCGGGCGCGCAGGGCGGCCCAGCGCTCCGGCCAGGTGAGCTCGGTGTCGTAGTGGTCGGGATGCAGGACACCCTTGGCGGTGCGGGTCTTCTCCCAGGCCGGCAGCGGACCGCTCCGCTCGGCGAGGTCGGCGGAGGCCTCGTACGCGGCGAGCATGACGCGCTCGGCGAGACGGGTGGAGAGCGCCTTGGCCTCGGGTGAGTCGAAGGGCAGGCGCAGTTGGAAGAAGACGTCCTGCAGCCCCATCGCGCCGAGGCCCACCGGACGCCACTTGGCGTTGGAGCGGCCCGCCTGCTCGGTCGGGTAGAAGTTGATGTCGACGACCCGGTCGAGGAAGGTCACCGCGGTGCGGACGGTCTCGTCCAGCCGCTCCCAGTCGATGTCCCCGTCCTTGACGAAGGCGCCGAGGTTGACCGAGCCCAGGTTGCAGACCGCCGTCTCCCCGTCGTCCGTGACCTCCAGGATCTCCGTGCACAGGTTCGAGGAGTGCACCACATGGCCCGGCTCGGCCGTCTGGTTGGCGGTGCGGTTGGCGGCGTCCTTGAAGGTCATCCAGCCGTTGCCGGTCTGGGCGAGGGTGCGCATCATGCGGCCGTACAGGTCACGGGCGGGGATGGTCTTCTTCGCCAGGCCCTTCGCCTCCGCCCGGCGGTAGGCGGCGTCGAACTCCTCGCCCCACAGGTCCACCAGCTCGGGAACGTCGGCGGGGGAGAACAGTGACCACGGCGCGTCGGCGTTCACGCGCCGCATGAACTCGTCCGGGATCCAGTGCGCGAGGTTCAGGTTGTGCGTACGGCGGGCGTCCTCGCCGGTGTTGTCGCGCAGCTCCAGGAACTCCTCGATGTCCGAGTGCCAGGTCTCCAGGTAGACCGCGGCCGCGCCCTTGCGCCGGCCGCCCTGGTTCACGGCGGCGACCGAGGCGTCGAGGGTCTTCAGGAACGGGACGATGCCGTTGGAGTGCCCGTTCGTGCCGCGGATCAGCGAACCCCGGGAGCGGATGCGGGAGTACGCGATGCCGATGCCGCCCGCGTGCTTCGAGAGCCGGGCCACCTGGTGGTAGCGGTCGTAGATGGAGTCCAGCTCGTCCTCGGGGGAGTCGAGGAGATAGCAGGACGACATCTGGGGGTGCCGGGTGCCGGAGTTGAAGAGGGTGGGGGAGGACGGGAGGTAGTCGAGCCGGCTCATGAGCCCGTAGAGCGCGGCGACCTCGTCGACGGAGCGGTGGGTGTCGTCCTCGGCGAGACCGGACGCCACCCGGAGCATGAAGTGCTGGGGCGTCTCGATCACGCGGCGGGTGATCGGGTGCCGCAGGAGATAGCGGCTGTGCAGGGTGCGCAGTCCGAAATAGCCGAAGCCGTCGTCGGCCTGCGGGTCGATGAGGGCGTCGAGGCGGTCCGCGTGGACCCGCACGAACTCGGCCGTACGGTCGGCGATCAGGCCTTCCCGGTGCCCGACGGCGACCGAGCCGGTGAAGGACGTGACGCCCTGTGAGGCGGCCTCGGCGCGGATGCTGATGGCGAGCAGACGGGCGGCCAGCCGCGAGTAGACGGGGTCCTCGGAGATGAGGCCGGCGGCAGCCTCGGTGGCCAGCTCGCGCAGCTCCGACTCGTCGGCCCGCGCGGAGCGGCCGCGCAGCGCGGCGGCGGCGACCCGGACGGCGTCGGCGTCGGGGAGGTCGGCGGTCAGCTCGGCCAGGGTCCGCTGCAACGCGGTTCCGGGGCCATCGGGTTCCACAGGAGCTGTCGCTGATACCGGATCGGCTGACGCGATGGTCACGTGGGGGCTCTCCCTCGCTCGGCAGGGGCCCCAGGACGGGCAGCGGCACACGAGCGCACACGGCGTCGCGTCCACCGGCCCATTCCACGAGGCCCGGACGTCAATGCACCCGGGCCGGATGGCCGGGCGCACTGTCGGCAGGTCCTCGGACTGACTCTCATGCGCACGTTTTGCACACATGAGTACACCGTTGCGGGACAGTTCCGGATTCGCACCGGATTCCCCTGCGGCGACAGCGAGCATGAGCATACATCTTGTGTCGGGTCGCGATGGCACCCCCAGATGTTGTGTCATGTCGGCTGCGGAGCGTGGTGGAGCGCCACGACGGCGCAGCGGGCGGCCCGGGTTGCGGGCCCTCACCGGAGTGATTCCATGGAGGTAGGTGCCGGTGCACGCGGTCCTCGCCCTGAGCCTCTCTCGGAAGGAGACCGCCATGACGAGGGTCGTCCGTCGTCCGCCCGGCAAGGAGCGGCCGCGCAACGCGCCGATGGCGACGCTGGACCTGAGGCGGGTGGGAAGCCGGTTCGGGCGCGCCTGCCTCGGCCACTGGCACACCCTGACGATCCGTCTGGAGGCACGCCGCGGCACCACCCGCCCCAAGAAGTGGCGCAGATGGGTTTCCTACACGAACACCACCAGGGCCGTCTGGCTGCTGGCCGCGCTCACTGCGCTCGCCTGGATCGGGGAGGGCGTGTACATCCTGATCGCGCAGCACACGACCCCCTTCGAGAAGTGGCGCGACCACAACGATGGGGCCAAAGTCATCCTCGGCTTCGTAGGTCCGGTCCTCACCGCGTCGCTCGCCGCCGCGCTCTTCCTCTTCTGTTGGTACCGGTGGACCAAGAAGCGCTACCTCGTGAAGGCACGCAAGGACCCGCGGCGACTGGTGCCCACCGCCGGACCGGACACCGCCGAGATAGTCGGCCGGGAGGAGATCGCCCAGGTCATCGCCGAGCGGTTGCGGGAGCGCGACACTCGCCGGCCCTATCTGCTGGTCGGCGGCGTCGGTGTGGGGAAGACCGCCGTCCTCGTCCGGCTCACCGAACTGCTGGCCAAGCAGCACGCCGTGCCCGTGCCGATCCGGCTGCGGGACGCAACCAACGGGACCGACCTGAACTTCGAACGCCTGGCCAGAAAGCGCTTCGGCGAGGAGGCGCCCCAGGGCATCCTCGCCCGCAGCAAGACCGAGCGTGTGTGGCAGCAACTCCTCGCCGACGACAAGCCGGTGGTCATCGCCGACGGACTGGAGGAGGCGCTGCTCGACGACGAGCTCCAGCAGAACCGGGACAACATCATCCGCCGCGCCATCGAGCGGGCCCACGCCGAGAAGCTGCCCCTGGTCATCGCATCCCGGCCGCACAGTCCGCTGGAGAGCACCTCCGCCGCCATCCTGGAGCTCGAACCGCTGAGCGGGGAGGCGGCGCTGCGCTTCGTCATGGCGCACACGCCGGAGACGGACGAGCGCCGGGTGGACTGGATCGTGGAGACCGCGGAGGTGACCGAATCGCCCGTCTACCTGCACATCGCCCGCGAACTGCACCGCCACGGAGCTTTGGAGCACGACCGGCCGGGTGACGATCCGCAGCACATGAACACGCGCAGCCGGGATCGCGGCACGCTGCGACTCTGGCTGCTGGAGACGTGGGACGAAGCCGTGTGCGAGGGCCGGCTGCGCGAGGACATCGCACTGGTCCCGCGGGAGCGCCGCGACACCCTCGAAGTGGTCTCCGCCCTGGCGTGCATCGGACTGCTCCAGGACAAGCTGGAGGTCGGTTTCGAGGAACTGCTCGAAAAGGACGTCCACCCCGGTCCGGCACGCCGCGCGAAGACCCGGGCCCAGTACCTGTGGGCCACGCGACGTGGCTTCGACCGGTACGGCAAACGTCAGAACGTCTACTCCGAGTGGCACCGGCAACAGATCTGGAACGCGCTCTGCGACAGGCTCAGCGACAAGGAGAGGCGGCGACTGCGGGAGGGGAACCTGGACCAGTGTCAGGCCGCCCTCGCCCGCCTGGTCGGCAATGCGGACAAGCTCAAGTTCGTGGAGGGCTACTCCAAAAAGGTCCGCTTCCCGCACAGCATCATCCAGGCCTACTTCGGCTACCGCGTGTTGAACCACCTGGGCGAACAGGGCGCAGGCGATCTGGCCGAGCAGGCCCTGCAGCCGCCCGGTCCCAGCCGTGAACTGCTCATCGCCCTGGTGCTGTTGTCACGTCGGCGGGCGGCGAGGCCCGCGGCCCGCGGGAGCGGTGTCCGGGCCGTGGTGAGGAAGGATTTCCAGGAGCGGGTACGGCAGTCTCCTGTGCGGGGGCGCCCCCTGGCCTACCGGTTGTGCGCGACCGCGAACCATCGTACGGACGACCCGAAGGCCCTCGACCTCTACGCGGCGGCCCTGGAGATCGAGAGCGTGGAGGAAGCCCCGACGCTGCTGAGCGACATTGTCGGTACGGTTCGGGCCCGCTGGGCCGGCATCAAGGGAGACCAGCGCACCGTCGAGGACGCGAAGCTGAGGCTGATCAAGCAACTCGGGGCCGCGCTGCGGAAGGTGGCCGCCAAGATCGACACCACCCCGCTGTACCAGCAGCTCTACGGGTTGGGCATCGAGGAGCCGTCGTACTCCATCCGCCTGGCCGTCGCCCAGGAGTTCGGCATCGGCGGCAACGCGGCGTTCGCCGTGATCCGCGAGGTGGTCGGTCTGAACAGTGATCCGGTGCAGGAGTACAACGACCGGCTGACCGAGCTGAGGGCGTGGAAGAGAGGGGAGTACGAGGTATGGGCCCCGCGTATGAGGCGAGCCAGGGCGGCCGACACGTCCTCACGGGCCGCATGCGCCGACAACATCAGGCGACTGCAGCGCGACCGGCAGGAGATCAACCGGAGCTACCGCAAGCAACGGGTCGCTCTGCTTCGGGAATTCGTGATGCGGGCCTGGATGCTCCCCCTGCTCCTGGGGTCCGTGGACGAGGCCCACCGTGACGAGGCCCGGGAGCGCCTCACCAAGTGGCTGCGCCACCTCGACCCGGCCTTCACCGGCGGCACCCCCGATCTGCCGCTCGCCCTCGAGTCCGCGCTGGCCCAGGGCTTCAAGTACGCGGCCAACCGGCGCAAGCGGCACCCGGAGACCTACCCGGGCGGTCGTGCCGACCTGATCCGGCAGGCGGAGACCGTGCTGCAGCAGTCCCGGTGCTGGTACACGCAGCTCGTCCTGCTCCAGGCGCTGTGCCTGTGGGAGCTTCCGGACAGTATGGGCGCCCACGAGCCGGACGGGGACACCGTGGCGGGGCAGGAGGGCGACCGTGACGGCGGGCCCGATTCCCGGGCGATCACCGGGATGACCGCCGTGCAGACCGTGCAGCGCTGGCTGTCGATGGCCGGCACGGTGAACCCGGCGCCCGGCCGTCCCGGTGCGAACGGCGACGAGCCCCGGCGGTGCCTGCATCCGTTCGTCGCCGAGGCGGGCGACATGGCGGCCCTCGCCCTGGAGACCGGGCAGCCCGAGCGCTTCCTCTGGATCGACGAGAAGAGCGTGGCCGACAACGTCGGTGCCCGCACCGGCAACCCCTGCGGATACCGCAAGCACAACCTGTGGATTCCGCCCTCGGTCGGGTGGAGCACCCTCGACGCGCGAGCCCAACACCTCGTCGCCGACCTGCTGGTCATGCTGAACCTCATCGAGCGGGACGGGCACCCGGACGAGGTCGAGGAGCGGCTGGCCCGCACGGAACAGCCCGGCATGCCGCTCCCGCCGTGCATCCGTACGAACCGGGAGCCGCTGCGCCCCGCCCTGCGGGCCGGTATCTCGGTTCCGCCCGCACCGGGCAGCTCCTGCCTGCCCGACTGCAAGTTCCAGCTCTGCCCGTACCCGCCCCGGGGGTGTGTGCCCCGGGGCGAGATACGCGAGCCGTTCTGCCGGCAGCAGCAGGCCCTGCTGCCCGGCCGGGTGCGGCGGTGCTTCCCCCGGATGCTGCATCGCAAGACACCCCAGTGGGTCAGCATGCGGGTGCGGGAACTGGACGACTTCTGGGACGCGATGGCCGGCCGGACGAGGGACTAGGGCCACGACAGACAATGTTCGCCCCGTCGCGACGCCCGGCACGCTCCCCCACCGCCTTAAGGGCGTGGGAGGTGCCCCTACTCGCCGCACCGGCCGAAACCCCAAGCGTTGCCTCGCTGCCTCTACTGTGGCGCGGTGATGACTCAGGTGATCGTTCTCAACGGTGGTTCCAGCTCGGGGAAGTCCGGGATCATCCGGTGTCTGCAAGCAGTCCTGCCGGATCCGTGGCTGGCTCTCGGGACAGACACGCTCGTTGACGCGATGCCAGTGCAGACGTCCGTTGGCGGGATCGAGTTCGCTGCGGACGGAGAGGTGATCATCGGCCCGGAGTTCCGAACGCTGGAAGCAGCATGGATCGAGGGGATCGCCGCGATGGCCCGTGCCGGCGCCCGGATCATCGTCGATGAGGTCTTCCTCGGCGGGGCGTACTCACAGCAGCGTTGGCAGAAGGCCTTCGGCGAACTGCGTGTTCTGTGGGTCGGCGTCAGGTGTGACGGTGCGGTTGCCGCAGGCCGTGAGGTCGCCCGAGGCGATCGGACCATCGGGATGGCCGCCTCGCAGGCGGATGTGGTTCACCAGGGCGTGGCCTATGACCTGGAGGTGGACACCACGCATACCGAATCGATGGAGTGCGCACGGACCATCGCCGCACAGGTCAAGTGATCGACAGCGGCGGATGCCGCTGCCTTCCTGGTCGGTCGGTCTGCGCAGGACAGGCTCAGCCACCGCGCCTCCAGCGGTCGGATCGAACGTCACCGCTCATCCGACCGCTACGACCACCACACCCGGTGAACCTTCCCGGTCAGAGCACTAGTGGGCCGCTCCCGAGGTCGCCGGGGGCAGTTCCGTCTGGACGCCGGGGTCGCCGGCGTCGGCCGTGTAGTCCTGCGGCGAGGTCTCGTCGATGCCGTCCGGGGCCTTGAGGGCCTTCAGGACGAACGTGAGGACCACCGTGACGACGACGTTCAGGACGAACGCCGTCAGACCGATGTAGCCGATCTCCCCGATGCCGGGGATCTCCTTCGCCGAGCCGCCGAAGTGCTTCTGCGTCGGCGAGGCGACCCCGTACGCGGCGACCGTGCCGTACACCATGCCGACCGCCCAGCCGGCGAGCAGCGCCCAGCGGTGGAACCAGCGGGTGAACAGGCCGCCGACCAGGGCCGGGAAGGTCTGCAGGATCCAGATGCCGCCGAGGAGCTGGAAGTTGATGGCGACCGTCTTGTCCATGGTCAGGACGAAGACCAGAGCGCCCACCTTCACCAGCAGCGAGACCAGCTTGGAGACCCGCGTCTCCTCCTTGGGCGTCGCGTCCGGCTTGATGAAGTCCTTGTAGATGTTGCGGGTGAAGAGGTTCGCCGCCGCGATCGACATGATCGCCGCCGGGACCAGTGCGCCGATGCCGATCGCCGCGAAGGCCACGCCCGCGAACCAGTCCGGGAACATGTCCTCGAAGAGCTGGGGGATCGCCAACTGGCCGTTGGTGACCTTGACCCCGGCCGCGATCGCCATGAAGCCCAGCAGCGCGAGCAGGCCCAGCATCAGCGAGTACAGCGGCAGGATCGTGGTGTTGCGGCGGATCACCTCACGGCTGCGTGAGGACAGCGTCGCCGTGATCGAGTGCGGGTACATGAAGAGCGCCAGCGCGGAGCCCAACGCGAGCGTGGCGTACGTCCACTGGCCGGCCTCGGCCGGGACCAGGGCGCCGCGCGGCTTGCCCGTCGCCGGGTTCGTCTGCGCGAAGGCGTCACCGGCCTTGGCGAAGATGTCGTCGAAGCCGCCCAGCTTGATCGGGATGTAGATGATCGCCACCGCGATGACGATGTAGATCAGCGTGTCCTTGACGAAGGCGATGAGGGCGGGGGCGCGCAGACCCGACGAGTACGTGTAGGCCGCCAGCACACCGAACGCGATCAGCAGCGGCAGGTCCTTGACGAACCAGTTGGTGTTCTCGCCGCCGCCGACGCCCATCACGTCCAGCACCGCCTGGATGCCGACCAGTTGGAGCGCGATGTACGGCATCGTGGCGAGGATGCCGGTCACGGCCACCGCCAGCGAGAGCCCCTTCGAGCCGAAGCGGCCGCGCACGAAGTCCGACGTGGTCACGTATCCGTGCTTGTGGGACACCGACCACAGGCGGGGCAGGAAGGTGAAGATCAGCGGATACACCAGGATCGTGTAGGGCACCGCGAAGAAGCCGGCCGCGCCCGCCGCGTAGATCGCCGCCGGGACGGCCACGAAGGTGTACGCCGTGTACAGGTCACCGCCGAGCAGGAACCAGGTGATCCAGGTGCCGAAGGAACGTCCGCCCAGGCCCCACTCGTCGAGGCTGTGCTCGTCGTCGGCCCTGCGCCAGCGTGCGGCGAGGAAGCCCATCACCGTGACGGCCAGGAAGAAGAAGATGAAGACGGCGAGTGCGACGCCGTTCACGCCGTCGTTCACTTCGACGCACCGCCCTGCTGAGTCGAGCGGGCGCGCTGGTCACGCTGCCACAGCTTGTAGGCGGTCACCGTCAGCGCGGTGGAGATCAGCACCCACGCCATCTGGTACCAGTAGAAGAACGGGATGCCGATGAATGCGGGGTCCGTCTTGGCGTACGACCCCACCCACAGCATCGCCACGAAGGGCGCGATCAGGCAGACGGCGATGACGACCCGTGTGGGTGTCACCACCGTTCTGCTCACTTCCGGACCGTTCGACATCGGGTGACTCCGTCCCCTCGCTGATCACCTGTGTAATGCGCAGGCAATCTAGGTCACGGTGTCACAGATATGGAACCCCTCGTCCGCATACCGGTATGTGTCAGTTCCGTGTGGGGCGTCAACGATGGCCGTCCGCAATGGCTGCCGTCCAGGGGCGGTTGGGGTTCGCCGCCTGTCCTCCTGCCGTGGCGTCAGTCCTGCGGGCGCTTCAGCCGCGCCACGAACTTGTAGCGGTCCCCGCGGTAGACGGACCGCACCCACTCCACCGGCTGGCTCGTCCCGTCCAGCGAGTGCCGGGACAGCATCAGCATGGGCAGGCCCACGTCGGTGCCGAGCAGGCCTGCCTCGCGCGGGGTGGCCAGCGAGGTCTCGATGGTCTCCTCGGCCTCGGCGAGATGGACGTCGTAGACCTCGGCGAGCGCGGTGTAGAGGGACGTGTACTTGACCAGTGACCTGCGTAGGGCCGGGAAACGCTTCGCGCTCAGGTGGGTCGTCTCGATGGCCATCGGCTCGCCGTTGGCCATGCGCAGGCGCTCGATGCGCAGCACCCGCCCGCCGGCCGTGATGTCGAGGAGACCGGCGAGCCGGTCGTCGGCGGTGATGTAGCCGATGTCCAGCAGCTGGGAGGTGGGTTCGAGGCCCTGGGCGCGCATGTCCTCGGTGTACGAGGTGAGTTGGAGCGCCTGCGAGACCTTCGGCTTGGCGACGAACGTGCCCTTGCCCTGGATGCGCTCCAGGCGCCCTTCGACGACCAGTTCCTGAAGGGCCTGGCGCACGGTGGTGCGCGAGGTGTCGAACTCGGCGGCCAGGGTGCGCTCGGGCGGCACGGGTGTGCCCGGCGACTGCGTCTCGGTCATGTCGAGCAGATGCTTCTTCAGGCGGTAGTACTTGGGCACGCGCGCGGTACGGACGGTAGCCCCACCCTCGTTCTCCGCACTGCTGACGTCGGTGCTCATGTTCTGCCTTCCCGGCTCCTGGTGGCGCACATCGTGACACGGCCGCGCGCGCACGTTCTCCGCACGCTGCGTGATCCCTTCTGTATACCTCCATGGACCTCGCTGGTCTAGTCCACCGCACAGGCTCATGGGGTACGTGAAGTGGTCTACCCGATTCGCCCGATCGGGGCGGCGATTTTTGAGGGCTTCTTACTTAAAGGTTCCTGCATATGTAGGTCGCATAACGGCTGGTGAGAGCGGACTCGCGCACCCTTGACAGCCCTATTGGTCTGAGCCAAGCTCTGCGCACTGGTCTACACCACTGGTCCAGGTCCTGGCCCATGGGCTACGTGGGAGCAGGGGGGTTTGTGGCATCCCTGAGGAGGGTGGCGTGAAGCGCAAGCTGATAGCCGCGATCGGTATCGCGGGCATGATGGTCTCCATCGCGGCGTGCGGGAGCGACAGCGGCAGCGGTGGCTCGGGCAAGAGCGGCGCGGACGCCAAGGAGCTGACCGTCTGGCTCACCGTCGACGCGCAGAACAACTGGCCGCAGCTGGTCAAGGCCGCCGACGCCGCGGTCACGAAGGCGCACCCCGGCATCAAGATCAACCACGAGTACTACGGCTGGCCCGACAAGAACACCAAGCTCGACGCGGTCCTCGCCACGGACAAGGCCCCCGACGTCGTCGAGATGGGCAACACCGAGATGCTCAGCTACATGGTCAAGGGTGCCTTCGCCCCCCTCGACCCGGCGAAGTTCACCAACTCCTCCGCCTGGCTGGACGGTCTCAAGGCCTCGGTGACGTACGACGGCAAGACGTACGGCGTTCCCTACTACGCGGGCGGCCGCGTCGCCAACTGGCGCAAGGACCTGTTCGCCTCGGCCGGCGTCAAGTCCGTCCCCAAGACGTACGCCGAGCTGACCGCCGCCCTGGACAAGGTCCAGAAGAAGGAGGGCGACAAGTTCAGCGCCTGGTACCAGCCCACCCGTGACTGGTACGCGGCCATGTCCTTCGTCTACGACGCCGGCGGCTCCATCGCCGTCGACTCGGGCGGCCAGTGGAAAGCCAACCTCTCCTCGCCCGAGTCCGTCAAGGGCCTCACCGAGTTCAAGAACGTCGTCGACACGTACATGCACGGCGACAAGACCAAGGACGAGTCCGACCGCTACATCGTCTACGGCCAGGGCAAGTCCGGCATGATCTTCGGCGCGGCCTGGGAGGGCGCGACCTCCGAGGACCCGAAGAACGACAAGACCGGCAAGCTCAAGGGCAACCTCCAGAACTTCGTGATGCCCGGCCCGTCCGGCAAGAACCTCCCCGTCTTCCTGGGCGGTTCGGACCTCGCCGTTCCGGTGAAGTCGAAGGCGCAGGCCCTCGCCGCCGAGTGGATCAACGCGTTCACCGGTCCCTCGGGCCAGAAGGGCCTGATGGCCAAGGGCAACCTGCCCAACAACAAGACCGACCTCGCCACGCTCAAGAAGGACCCGGCGACGGCGGTTCCGGCCACCGCGGCCGAGTCCAACTGGTTCGTCCCGATGGCGCCGGGCTGGGGCCAGGTCGAGAAGGCCCAGATCCTGCAGAACATGCTGCAGGAGATCGGCACCGGCAAGAAGTCGGTCGAGGCCGCCGCGAAGGAAGCGGACACCGCGATCGACAAGGTCATCAACGTCAAGTGACCACCGGTAGGGCCCCGTCGCAAACGGCGGGGCCCCGCCTCTCGTACGTCTCCGCGGCCCTGGTCCGCACGAGAGCGTGCGGGACTTCGCCTTCGTACGACCTGAGGGACCGCTGAGGAGAGCACGGATGAGCGCCGACACGACCACCCCCGCCAAGGCGCCGCCGCGACAGGCACCGGCACCACCGGCCAAGGCGAACAAGCCCCCCAGAGCACGGAAATCCGGTGGAGCGGTCACCCCGTGGCTGCTGCTCGCCCCCTGCCTGCTGATCCTGGCGCTGGTCTTCGGGTATCCGCTGATCCGCCTGGTCACCATCTCCTTCCAGAAGTTCGGGCAGTCCCAGCTGTGGGGCTTCCAGCCGGCCGAGTCGGTCGGGTTCGCCAACTTCACCAACGTGCTGGGGGACAGCGAGTTCTGGGCGGTCGTCGTCCGGACGATCGTCTTCGCGGCCGGCTGCGTGATCTTCACCATGGTCGCCGGCATGCTGATCGCCCTGCTGCTCCAGCGAGTCTCCGGCTGGGTGAAGACGCTGGTCAACATCGCGCTGGTGGCCAGCTGGGGCATGCCGATCATCGTCGCCACCACGGTCTTCAAATGGCTGTTCGACGCTGACTACGGCATCCTCAACGCGCTGCTCAGCAAGCTGCCCGGGGTGGAGATGATCGGCCACAACTGGTTCGCCAGTGGGCCGCAGGGCCTGGCCGTGATCATGCTGCTGGTGGTCTGGGGAGCCATCCCCTTCGTGGTGATCACCTTGAGTGCGGGTCTCACCCAGGTCCCGAAGGAACTGGAGGAGGCGGCCCGCCTGGACGGTGCCGACGCCTGGGGCCTCTTCCGTCACGTCACCCTGCCCATCCTCAAGCCGATCATCGTGATGCTCACGACCCTGTCGGTCATCTGGGACATGGGTGTCTTCCCGCAGGTCTTCGTGATGCGCGACGGCCACCCCGAGCCCGAGTTCCAACTCCTCACCACCTATTCGTACGACCGTGCCTTCGTGATCAACGACTACGCCCAGGGCTCGGCGATCGCCCTGCTCACCGTGCTGTTGCTGCTCGGTGTCGTCGCCGTCTACATGCGCCAGATGCTGAAGATCGGAGAGGTCGAATGAGCACGCTGACGACTGGCGGGCCGACTCCCGCGCGCCGGAAGTCGAAGGCCGGCTGGAACCTCATCGGCCTCCTGGTCTTCGCCACCGCGGGCTTCCCCGTCTACTGGATGCTCAACACGGCGTTCAAGCCGGCCAAGGACGCCATCGACCCGGACCCGAGCCTGCTGCCGACGGGGCTGACCCTGTCCAACTTCAGCCGCGCGCTCGACATCGCGGACTTCTGGGGCCCGGTCAGCCGCAGCCTGATCGTGTCGCTCGCCGTGGTCGTGATCGGCATGGTCGTCGGCATGCTGGCCGCGCTCGCCATCTCCCGGTTCGCCTTCCGCGGCCGCAAGGTCGTGATCGTGGGCATTCTCGCGGTCCAGATGGTCCCCTTGGTCGCCATGATCATCCCGGTGTTCCTGCTGCTCAACGACCTGGGCCAGTACGACAAGCTCTCCGGTCTGATCATCACCTACCTGACCTTGATCCTCCCCTTCACGGTGTGGACGCTGCGCGGCTTCATCGTCAACATCCCCCGGGAACTGGAAGAGGCGGCGATGGTCGACGGCTGCTCCCGCACCGGCGCCTTCATCCGGGTCGTCTTCCCACTTCTGGCCCCCGGCATGGTCGCCACCTCGGTCTACGGCTTCATCCAGGCCTGGAACGAGTACCTGTACGCACTCATGCTGCTCAGTCAGAAGAACCAGACCGCGACCGTCTGGCTCGGCAACTTCACCACCAAGCACGGCACCGAATACGCCCCGATGATGGCCGGATCCACCATGATGGCCGTGCCGATCGTGGTCCTCTTCCTCCTCGTTCAGCGCAAGATGGCCGCGGGTCTGACCGCGGGCGCCGTGAAGGGATAACGCCAACCGATGACGACATTCGCCGGCACCGACACCCTGACGCGAGACGCCCTCACCGTCCTCCAGCCCGGCTTCACGGGCACCACGGCCCCCGACTGGCTGCTGCGCCGCCTCGGTGAGGGCCTGGCCTCGGTCGGCCTGTTCGGCCGCAACATCGACTCGCCCGACCAACTGGCCGCCCTCACCGCACAGTTGCGCGCCGAACGTGACGACGTACTGGTCGCGATCGACGAGGAGGGCGGAGACGTGACCCGCCTGGAGGTACGCACGGGCTCCAGCTTCCCCGGCAATTACGCGCTGGGCGCGGTGGACGACGTGGAACTGACCCGGGAGGTGGCGCTCGAACTCGGCCGTCGCCTCGCGGCCTGCGGCGTGAACCTCAACTGGGCACCCTCGGCCGACGTGAACTCGAACCCGGGCAATCCGGTGATCGGCGTGCGCTCCTTCGGTGCCGCCCCCGACCTGGTCGCCCGGCACACCGCCGCCTATGTCACGGGCCTCCAGGCCGCCGGAGTCGCCGCCTGCACCAAGCACTTCCCGGGTCATGGCGACACTGCGATCGACTCCCACCACGCGCTGCCGCGCATCGACGCGGACACCTCCGTGCTGCACGAGCGTGAAATCACCCCCTTCCGCGCGGCAATCGCCGCCGGTACCCGAGCGGTGATGACCGCTCACATCCTGGTCCCGGCCCTGGACCCGGAACGTCCCGCCACCCTGTCGCGCCGGGTCCTCACCGACCTGCTGCGCGGCGAACTCGGCTACGACGGCCTCATCGTCACCGACGGTATGGAGATGCGGGCCATCGCCGGCACCTACGGCATCGAACGCGGCAGCGTCCTGGCCCTCGCGTCCGGCGCCGACGCCATCTGCGTGGGCGGTGGCCTGGCCGACGACGAGACGGTACGCCGCCTCCGCGACGCCCTCGTCACCGCTGTCCGCTCCGGCGAACTCCCCGAGGAACGCCTGGCGGACGCGGCGGACCGAGTCCGGGCCCTGGCCCGCTGGGCCGCGTCGACGAGCGGACGAAGGACCCAGACGGAGGCCTCCCCGGCGGTGCCGCCCACCCAAGCCGCTCAGACTTCCCTGACCTCCCTTGCCTCCGCGGTCTCCTTTGCCTCTGCTCAACGCTCTCCTGCCTCCCCAGGCCCGCTGACCTCTACGGTCTCCGCTCAGGCCGCCGTCGACGACGTCGGACTGCGCGCCGCCCGCCGCGCTCTGCGCCTCACCGGCGCCGAGAACTTCACCCCGCTCACCGAGCCCCCGTACGTCGCCGCGCTCACCCCGGTGGCCAACATCGCCGTGGGCGACGAGACGCCCTGGGGCGTGGCCGCGGAGCTGGCCCGTCTGTTCCCTGGCACGGAGACGGGCACCTTCACCGACGAGCACGCCGGACCGGCCGCCCTGGAGGCGGCGGGCGAACGGCGCATCGTCGCCGTCGTCCGCGACGAACACCGGCATCCCTGGATGGCGGCAGCCCTCGACACCCTGCTGGCCGCCCGCCCCGAAACGATCGTCGTCGAGATGGGTCTGCCTCAGGCAGCCCCCCGAGGATCCCTCCACATCGCCACCCATGGCGCGGCCCGAGTCTGCGGCCGAGCGGCGGCGGAGGTCGTCGCAGGGCTGTAGCGGGATGCGGCGGACGTAGCGGGATCCGGCGGACCTAGCGGGATGTGGGGCCGGCTTTTGCCCTGGCCGTCCCAGACCTCCTCGCGACAGGTGCCGCCGACGGCGACGCACCCAGGGCCTACGCGGCCCCCGCCCTCATCGCCGTCATAGCCGTCCACTGGCTGACGCCGCTGTGCTCGGCAGGCCTGACCGGCGAGCTCACTGGTCGGAGGGCCGCGGCCTGAGGCGTGCGCGACCTGAGAGTCCGACGACCTGAGGCAGCCCAGGGCCCGAAGTGCCCGTAGTCCGACGTGCCGGACTACGGGGCCCCGATCCTGCTAAATCCCCTGCCAGTCCGGCTTGTTGGCGAACGTGTGCCGGAAGTACCCCGCCAGCTTCAGTTTGGACGCGGCGGCGTCGTCGACCACCACAGTGGCGTGCGGATGGAGCTGGAGTGCCGAGGCGGGGCACACCGCCGCGACCGGCCCCTCCACGGTCGCCGCGATCGCGTCTGCCTTGCCCTCGCCGGTCGCGAGGAGCACCAGGTGTCGCGCCTCCAGGATCGTCCCGATGCCCTGGGTGATCACGTGGTGCGGCACCTGCTCGATGTCGCCGTCGAAGAAGCGCGCGTTGTCCACCCGTGTCTGCTCGGTCAGCGTCTTGATCCGGGTCCGGGAAGCCAGCGACGAGCACGGCTCGTTGAATCCGATGTGACCGTCGGTCCCGATCCCCAGCAGCTGCAGGTCCACCCCGCCGGCCTCGGTCAGCTCCCTGTCGTACGCCTCGCACGCCCCCTGCACGTCCTCCGCGGTGCCGTCGGGCCCCATGAACGCGCCCATCCCTATACCGAGCGGCTCCAGCACCTCGCGCCGCAGCACCGACCGGTACGACTCCGGATGCTCGGCGGGCAGCCCCACGTACTCGTCGAGCTGCGCTATCCGGGCCCGCGAGGCGTCCACGGTGCCGGAGTGGACCTTTGCCGCGAGTGCCTCGTAGATGGGCAGCGGTGTCGAACCGGTGGCCACGCCGAGCAGGGCGGCGGGCTTGCTCCGGAGCAGCTGTGCCATGGCCTCGGCGATGAGCTCGCCACCCGCCTTGGCGTCCGGGACGATGACAACTTCCACGCTGGCCTGCCGATCTGAAGAGACGGTCCGAACAGAGGGGACTCGACGGGGGACCCGGGAGTGTGTGGTTTAGACCAATCTAACAGAGACCGTCCCTCCGGCCCAGGGTGGCGGACCAGGGCCCGCAGAGCCCGTATCGGGGAGCCGTGGCCTGCGGAGGCTCGCACCGCCACCCGGGCGCCCTCGCGCCCCAGCCGCTCGGCGATCCCCCGCCCGATGCCCCTGCTCGCCCCGGTGGCCAGAGCCGTCCTGCCAGCAAGTACGCCCACGTCGGCGCCCCCTTCGCATTTACCTAGCGGTCGCTACAGAAAAACCGTACAACACGCGTCGGTCATTTCTCTAGCACCCGCTATATAATTCACTCCATGGTGCGCAGCGAGGAGACGAAGCCGCAGGTCGGACAGGCGTCGAAGCCGCGTGGCCGCCCCCGCTCCTTCGATCGCGAGACCGCGCTGGAGAAGGCGCTCCTGGCCTTCTGGGAGCACGGTTACGAGGCCACCTCCGTCTCCGACCTCACCCGCGTGATGGACATCGGCGCCCCGAGTCTCTATGCGGCCTTCGGTGACAAGCGCTCGCTGTTCGAGGAGGTCGTCCGGGAGTACGGCACCACGTACGGCTCGTTCTGTGACCGCGCTCTCGCCGAGGAGCCCACGGCCCGTGCCGCCGTCGAGCGCACCCTGCGTGAGGCCGCCGCCGAGTACACCGACCCCGCTCATCCGTTCGGGTGCCTCGTCATCCACGCGGCCATCAACTGCACGACCCGCGAGGTGGAGGAGTCCCTGCGTGAGCGGCGCAATGCCGACATCGCCGCGTTCGAGAGCCGCGTCAGGGCCGACATCGCCGCCGGCGCCCTGCCGGCCGGTACGGACGCCGCCGCCCTCGCCCGGCACACCGGCGCGATGATCCAGGGCATGTCCCAGCAGGCGCGGGACGGCGCGAGCCGGGCCGAGTTGGAGGCGCTGGTGGAAATCGCCATGGCCATCTGGCCCCGCACCTGAACCGGTGCGCGTTAGGCTGCGTGGTGGATGTCAGGACGTACGACCAGGATGTCCGGCCGGCACGTCCGGCCAGTGACGTCCGGCAGGTTCCGCTGCTACGAACACGGCGGGAAAAGTCCCAACAACAAACAGCCTCCAACGCATGGACACACGTAGTGGTCTAGTCCACAATGCGTAGAGACAACTGAAACGAACAGACTTCCGTCCTCCCCGCACAGGAGGACGGGACCGAGGAACCGGAGCTCTCTGCCCTGACTGCCCCGGATCCTCGTCCTTCGGCCGACCGGGACCGCACACCCCACGGCCGATATTGCTCCGGGCTGCGGTGCCGGGAGGGTTGAGGGTCCCTCCCAGGCGCCGCGGCCCGCGGGTGTTTCCGGGGCCCGCGACGGCTGCTTCCGGACATGTCCGTACCGCCAGGTACGCTCGCACACGTGCCCTCCATGAACGAACTCGTACGCCAGCACACGGACCTCGACGACTCCGACCTCGAGTGGCTCCACCTGCTGGTCTCGGAGTGGCAGCTGCTCTCCGACCTCTCCTTCGCCGACCTGGTCCTGTGGGTCCCCACCCGCGACGGCACGCGCTATGTCTCGGTCGCCCAGATGCGCCCCAACACCGGCCCGACCTCGTACCAGGACGACATGGTCGGCCACCTCGTCCCGCGTGGACGCCGACCGATGCTGGACCTCGCCCTCGACGAGGGCAGGATCGTGCGCGAGGGCGATCCGGAGTGGCGCGAAGAGGTCCCCGTCCGGATCGAGTCCATCCCGGTGCGACGGGAGGGGCGCGTCCTCGGGGTCATCGCACGTAACACCAACCTCCTGACCGTGCGTACCCCGAGCCGTCTGGAACTGACGTATCTCCAGAGCGCCTCGGACCTCGCGCAGATGATCGCGGCCGGCGCCTTCCCGTTCGCGAACCAGCAGGTCGACATGGACGCCTCGCCCCGCGTGGGTGACGGCCTGATCCGCCTCGACGCGGACGGCCTCGTCCAGTACGCCTCGCCGAACGCGCTGTCCGCCTACCATCGCCTCGGCCTCGCCTCCGACCTGGTCGGCCAGCACCTCGGCAGGACCACCGCCGAACTCGCCCCGACCCATGGACCGGTGGACGAGGCACTCGCCAAGGTTGCCAGCGGCTGGGCACCGCGGGAGTTCGAGATCGAGTCCGACGACGGTGTGATCCAGTTCCGGGCGATCCCGCTCAAGCCCAAGGGCACGCGCATCGGTTCTCTGGTCCTGCTCCGCGATGTCACCGAACTGCGCCGCCGCGAGCGTGAGTTGATCACCAAGGACGCGACCATCCGGGAGATCCACCACCGGGTGAAGAACAACCTCCAGACGGTGGCCGCCCTGCTGCGGCTCCAGGCCCGGCGGATCGAGTCCGACCGTGGCCGTGAAGCCCTCGAGGAGGCGGTACGCCGGGTCGGTTCGATCGCGATCGTGCACGAGACGCTGTCCCAGAACCTGGACGAGCGCGTGGAGTTCGACGAGATCGCCGACCGCGTCCTCGCGATGGTGGCCGAGATCTCCCCGGGCAAGGTGACCGGCCGGCGCACCGGCCGCTTCGGCATCCTGGACGCGGAGGTCGCCACCCCCCTGTCGATGGTCCTGACCGAGATTCTCCAGAACGCCCTGGAACACGGCTTCGTCGAGGGGGAGACCGGCACCGTCGAGGTCTCGGCCGTCCCCGGCGGCACCGCCAAGGAGGCCCGGCTGCTGGTCACCGTCCAGGACGACGGTGTCGGCCTGCCCGAAGGCTTCGACCCGCACACCGCCGGCAATCTCGGCCTGCAGATCGTACGGACGCTGGTGGAGGGCGAGTTGGGCGGCACCTTCGACATGGTCCCGGCGCCGGGGCGGGGAACCCGGGTGATTCTGGACATCCCGGTGCGGGCGAACAAGTAACGACGTAGGGACGCGCCGGATCCCGTGAGTACAGCGGGCCCGTCACCGCAGCGGAGCCCGTGCGCACAGCAAAGAGCCCCGGACCGTTCAGGGGTCCGGGGCTCATCATGCTCGTTGCCAGCATTCGCTGCGCATCGGGGGTACTGCGCGCTGCGGCTCGGGAGCGGGAGATGCGTACTCGCTGTACGCGCCGCCAAGCCAGGCTGTCGCGGGGCGGGTGTGTCAGGCAGTTGCCTGACGGGCCCGGTTGCGGGCGGCGCGGCGCTTCATGGCGCGGCGCTCGTCCTCGCTGAGACCACCCCAGACGCCGGAGTCCTGGCCGGACTCGAGCGCCCACTGCAGGCACTGCTCCATGACGGGGCAGCGGCGGCAGACGGCCTTGGCTTCCTCGATCTGCAGCAGCGCAGGACCGGTGTTGCCGATGGGGAAGAAGAGCTCGGGGTCTTCCTCGCGGCAAACGGCGTTGTGACGCCAGTCCATGGCTGCTACCTCTCCTTGGTATTACGTGCGGGTTGCTTGTGAATGTGAACGCTTTCACGAATCCCTCAACAAGTGAAGGGCCGCCCGTCGGGTTTGCCGACCGTGGTCCTGTGGTTTGAAGAGGGGTTCTGGCGATCAGTGGAGGCTGGTGTTGCGGGCCGTCCCGATCGCCACGTAGAGACTCGCAAACCTCAGCGGCGGATACAACCCCTACCGGAAAGTTTTTTTTGATTCCTCGGTGTCGACTAGGTCACAGCCGTACTTCCATGGGGTGGATCCTGGCCTAAACGTTCGAGTGAAAGGACTTCAGCCCTTTCTGCTCACACAATCACACGCAGTGCACGGCGAACGCCTGTGAACGTCACGCTCGTACGGAGCCCTAGGTGGTCGCCGTCCATCTGGAGGGGGAGCGGCACCTTCGAATGCAAGGTGAACTGGTCCATGTCGTGGAGGGAGACCGCGTGCTTGCCATGTGGTCCACGCTCGGGGGACGAAGTGAGCAACTGGGTGCCATACCGGGCAACCGCAGGTGCCGTCATGCGGCTGAGGCCGAGTACGTCGAGGCCTTTATCGAACGAGGCCTTAGGTGAGGCGTACATCGGGTGATTACCCAGGAAGGTCCACGGAGAGGTGTTTGAAACTATGGACAGCACCAGATCGGTCACCGGGTCCGCGCCCGGACGCTCCAGCGTGATGGTTCCCTGGCGGCGGTGGGCCTCGCCGAAGAACTGACGCATGGCCTGACGCACATAAAGAGCGTGGGTGGATTTCCTGCCACGTTCACGCTGCTGTTCGACTCGCCCGACGACGCCGGCATCGAATCCGAGCCCCGCGTTGAAGGTGAACCAGCGCGCGGGTATTGCCTCGTCCTCCGTGCCCGGGGTGCCCGAGGTCAGCCCCAGGCCCACGGTGCGTTCGCTGCCCTCGCTCAGGGCGTCCAGCAGGGCGCCGGTGGCCTCCACGGCGTCGTTGGGCAGGCCCAGGGCGCGGGCGAAGACGTTCGTGGATCCGCCGGGGACCACCGCGAGGCCGGGCAGGCGCTGCGGGTCCGGACCCGCGTGCAGGAGGCCGTTGACGACCTCGTTGACCGTGCCGTCGCCGCCGAGGGCCACCACCAGGTCGACGTCGGAGCTCTCCGCGGCGTGCCGGGCCAAGTCACGTGCGTGGCCGCGGTACTCGGTGGTGACCGCGTCCAGTTTCATCTCGCTCGCGAGCGCGTGGATCAGGACATCGCGCGTACGTGCGCTTGTGGTGGTTGCCGCCGGATTGACCACGAGAAGTGCACGCATGGGTTGCAGCGTACCTACTGGGTGGTACCGGGCACAGGGCGAGGTAGGGATCAAGTAAGACTTCGGGCGTGAACCTCGCCACGAGGCCGTACGGACCGAGAGCTACCCTTCAGGGGTGAGCGCTGAGCAGAACCCCACTTCCGCAGCGGAATCCGGCGGGCCGGAGGGTCCCCGTCCCGGTCGGCTGGTCGCCGCGGCGGCACTGACCGCGCTGGAGGGGCTGGCCCTGGTCGTCGGCGGTGCCTGGATGCTCGTGGAGGGCTTCGCGGGGGACCCGGACGACCAGCGGTCGGCAGTCACCGGGGGCATCACTCTGATCGTGCTCGCGCTGCTGCCGCTGCTCGCCGCGCGCGGGCTTCTCGGTCGGCGCGGCTGGAGCCGCGGGCCTGCCGTGATCACCCAGATCATGGCCTTGCCGGTTGCCTACAACCTGCTCCAGGCCGACAGTGTGGCCATCCCGGCGGGGATCGCGCTCGGAGTGGTCGCGATCGCGGCGCTGGTGCTGCTGGTGAACGGGGCGACGACCCAGGCCCTTGGGATCAAGGGGCCGGGTCGTAGGCAGGAATCCGGCAAGTAACCGGTCCGGTGGAGTGACCGCCCCGGCGACCGACCGTGCTGACGAGTGGCCGTCCCGGCGAGTGGCCGTCCCGCCGACCACCCTTCGCGCGACGGGTGGTCGTCCGGTGTTGCCGCGTCCCGGTCGGCGGCCGACTACTCCTCCACCAGCAGCTTCTCCCGCAGCTGGGCCAACGTGCGGGCCAGCAAGCGTGAGACGTGCATCTGCGAGATGCCGACCTCCTGCGCGATCTGGGACTGGGTCATGTTGCCGAAGAAGCGCAGCAACAGGATCCGCTTCTCGCGCGGTGGCAGGTCCTCCAGGAGCGGCTTGAGGGACTCGCGGTACTCGACGCCCTCCAGCGCCTCGTCCTCCGCGCCCAGGGTGTCCGCGACCGCCGGGGACTCGTCGTCGGTGTCGGGGACGTCCAGGGACAGCGTGGAGTACGCGTTGGCGGACTCCAGGCCCTCCAGGACCTCCTCCTCCGAGATGGCCAGCTTCTCGGCCAGCTCGTGCACCGTCGGAGAGCGGCCGTGCTGCTGGGACAGCTCCGCCGTGGCCGTCGTCAGGGCCAGCCGCAGCTCCTGGAGCCTGCGCGGTACTCGCACCGCCCAGCCCTTGTCGCGGAAGTGCCGCTTGATCTCTCCGACGACCGTCGGTGTCGCGTACGTCGAGAACTCGACGCCGCGGTCCGGGTCGAAACGGTCCACCGACTTGATCAGGCCGATGGTGGCGACCTGGGTGAGGTCGTCCAGCGGCTCACCGCGGTTGCGGAAGCGGCGCGCGAGGTGCTCGACGAGCGGCAGGTGCATACGGACCAGCTGGTTGCGCAGCTCCGCGTACTCCGGGCTGCCCTCCTTCAGGGCCCGCAGTTCGACGAACCTGGCGCGCGCCCCGCTGCGGTCCTGATGGTCGTGCCGGGTGGCCTGCACCCGCTGCGCGACCTTCGCGTCGTCCTCGGAGTTTCGCTGGTGCTCGCTCATCGTCCCGCCCGTCGCCCTTCCCCGAGCCCTCGCCTCGGCTCGGACAGGGGTGACCTCGATCCGTCCGTCCGCAGGCGTGCTCTGCACAGCACCTTCCCGGTCATGCTGCCCGTCCTCCAGGAGGCCCGCCTCCGAGGAGTCGTCCTCCGGGTGCGGCCGGGCCTGCTCGGGGATGCCGTCGATGCCGTCCGCCATGCGTCGGGATGTGTTCGGACCGCCCGTGCCCGTGGCGGCGGGCTGCTCCCGTGTGCCGCGCTCTTCGTCCCGCACCGGCCCGTCCCCGTTCCTCACGCCGGCCCGGGTCCCGCGCCGCGCTGTTTGTAGAGGCTGATCGAAACGGTCTTGTCCTCGTCGACGGCCGAGGAGACCTTGCCGGCGAGGGCCGACAGCACGGTCCACGCGAAGGTGTCCCGCGCGGGGGCGTGACCGTCAGTGGTCGGCGCCGAGACGGTGACCTCCAGCGAGTCGTCGACAAGGCGGAACACACAGCTGAGGACTGAGCCGGGCACGGCCTGCTGGAGCAGAATCGCGCACGCCTCGTCCACCGCGATGCGCAGGTCCTCGATCTCGTCGAGGGTGAAGTCCAAACGGGCCGCGAGACCGGCCGTGGCCGTACGCAGCACCGACAGGTAGGCACCCTCGGCCGGCAGCCGGACTTCGACGAAGTCCTGGGTCGCGGGCTCGCCTGCGATCTGGGACACCCTCACCTCCAAGGTGGTACAAGCTTTTCAGGGGCCGAGGGTCGCCCCCCGGGATAACGCGATACATGGTTCAGCGGTGACGCTACCGCGCTCTGAACTTTCCTGTCCCCGGGACCCCAGCCCCTTGCTGTCACTCATAGTAAACACACGGATACGCTCCGTGGCTAGGGGGTCTGCGGGCCCAATTGGGAAGAGCGCGCGCCGGATTGACGTACCCAGACGTCAGACGGTCGAACCGTCCCGATCTGGGGTCGGTCGGGGGTCATACGAGGACGTGGTCGACGAAGCACCACCGCCATGCCTCACCGGGCTCGAACGTCCGCATGATCGGATGTCCGGTGTCCTTGTAGTGCTCTGTCGCGTGCCGTCCCGGCGAGGAGTCGCAGCAGCCGACGTGGCCGCAGGTCAGGCACAGTCGCAGCTGCACCGGATGGGTGCCGGTCGCGTGGCACTCCGTACAGGTGTCGCTCAGCGGCTCCGGTTCGGGGTGCGGCAGCTCGTCGGCGTGCGTGCACTGTTTCATGATTGCCAGGTTACGACGGGTGTGCGGACGGCGGCGCGAAAAGGCGCGGGCGGCACCCGACGACGGATGAGGGTGGGCGGGAAGCATGGACGTGATGCCACTGCTGTTGCTGGTGGCGGGCAGTGCCGTGGTCGCGGCGGCGGCTCGGCGTACCCCGGTTCCGGCGCCGCTGCTGCTGGTCGCGGCCGGGCTGGCGGTCAGCTATGTCCCCGGGGTCCCCGGGTACACCCTCGACCCGCATGTCGTGCTGCCCCTCGTGCTGCCCCCGCTGCTGTACACGTCGGCCGCCGACAGTTCCTACCTGGACCTGCGGGCGCAGCTGCGGCCGGTGGCGCTGCTGTCCGTGGGGTACGTCCTCTTCGCGACCTTCGCCGTCGGCTGGGCCGCCTACCTGATCGTGCCGGACCTGCCGCTGACCGCGGCGCTGGTGCTGGGCGCGGTGGTGGCGCCGCCGGACGCCGTCGCGGCCACGGCGGTCGCCCGCCGGGTCGGGCTGCCGTCCCGGATCACCACGATCCTGCAGGGCGAGTCCCTGGTGAACGACGCCACCGCGATCACGGCCTACCGGGTGGCCCTCGCGGCGGCGGTCGGTGAGGGCGCCACCTGGGCCGGCGGGATCGGCGAGTTTCTGCTCGCGGCGGTCGGCGGCGTCGGCTTCGGTCTGGTGCTCATGGTGCCGATCCACTGGCTGCGCACCCACCTCAAGGAGGCGCTGCTGCAGAACACCCTTTCCCTGCTGATCCCGTTCGTCGCGTACGCGGCCGCCGAGCAGGTGCACGCCTCCGGTGTCCTCGCGGTCGTGACCGTGGCGCTCTATCTCGGACATCGCGCGTGGGAGGTCGACTTCGCGACCCGCCTCCAGGAGGAGGCCGTCTGGAAGATGGTCGCCTTCGTCCTGGAGTCCGCGGTGTTCGCCCTGATCGGCCTGCAACTGCCGGTGATCCTCAAGGGTCTGGGCCCGTACGAGGGGGGTAGTGCCGCCTGGTACGCGATCGCCGTGTTCCTCGTGGTGGTCGTCTCCCGTTTCGTATGGGTGTATCCGGCGACCTTCCTGCCTCGCAGGCTGTCGGCGCGGATCCGGGAACGTGAGGCCAACCCGACCTGGAAGGCGCCGTTCGTCATAGCCTGGGCGGGCATGCGGGGCGTGGTCTCCCTGGCCATCGCCTTCTCGATCCCGCTGACCGTGCACGGCGGCGGCCCCTTCCCCGAGCGCAACCTCATCCTCTTCCTGACCTTCACCACGGTGATCGGGACCCTGGTCCTCCAGGGCCTCACCCTGCCCTCGCTGGTCCGTCTCCTGAAGCTCCCCGGCCGGGACGCGCAGGCCGAGACCCTCGCGGAGGCCAACGCCCAGGCGCAGGCCTCCCGGGCCGCCGAGCGGCGCCTGGACGAACTCCTCTCCGACGAGCACAACGCCCTTCCGGGGCCACTGGCCGACCGTCTGCGCTCGGTCCTGGAGCGGCGCCGCAACGCGGTCTGGGAACGCCTCGGCCAGGTCAACCCGCTCACCGGTGAGACCGTCGACGACGCCTACCGGCGCCTGTCCCGGGACATGATCGGCGCCGAACGCGCGGTGTTCGTCAGGCTGCGCGACGCCCGGTACATCGACGACGAGATGCTGCGGACCCTGCTGCGCAGGCTGGACCTGGAGGAAGCGGCGGCTTATCGGGAAGCGGTGTGAAGAAGGGTCGTTTCCCCCTAATGTGGTCATGACGGTGATCCCCGTACATGGTGATCCCGGTGTGCAGGACGGGGGGCGGGGGCCTGATGCAGGACGCGTGCGAGCCCGGGGCGGACGCCACGCTCGCGATCAACCAGGTGAGCGCGTGGATCGTCGCGGCCGACACCAAGGCGGGACTGCTGGCCGCGAGCCTGGGGGTCCTGGTCGCCGGGCTCCTGACCCAGGCGGCCCCGCTGCGGACGATGGCTCCGCCGCACACGGTCCGGGAAACCCTGATCCTGCTGCTGGCGCATCTGGTGATGATCTCGGTGGCGATGTCCGGCTGGTTCATCCTCCGCACGCTGGCCCCGAAGTCGACGACGGGCCTGCCGACACGGTACGGCTGGCCGGCGCTCGCGCGGCGTACCGGCGCTCCGGAGCCGGCTGCGGGACCGGGCGGGGAGAGCGGGCGGGCGCGGGCTGAGGCGTGGCAGCACGCGGTCGACCTCGCGGTCATCGCGGAGCTGAAGTACGTCACCTTCCGGGTCGCGTTGGCGTGGGCGATGGTAGCGGGTGGAACCCTGCTGTCGCTACTGATTGTCATCCTTTGGGCATGATCTGATGATCCATTGGCTCGGCGTACGGTTTCCTGGTTAATCTCTGCTTTCTCCCCGTCGAGGTGGCGGAATTCCGCCACCTCACCCATCCATGGCGGGGCGTTCTGGGGTGCTTGACCTTGGGGGACGAGGAGCTTGACAACTTCCGGTGTTTTTCCTGTTCATCACGTCATGCTCGGCCTCGACATCCAGGGTTCGTCCCGGCCTACCCGTGACGACAGCGTCCTGCCGACGCTGCGCGCCGCACAGACCAGGCTGATCGCCGAGGCCCTGGGACAGCAGGGCGTCGACCAGGACTCGTACGCGCTCCGCAGCCGCGGCGACGGCGGTCGGTACGACTTCCGTCCTGGTGTCTCTCCGGTCCCCGTGGTGGAAGCGGTCACAGGCCGACTCCCCGGCCTGCTGAGGCGCCACAACAAGCAGTCGTCCGAGGCGCTCCAGCTCGTACTGCGGCTGGTCGTGCACGGCGGATACCTCGTGCCCACCCCCGACGGGGGCGACGCCGACGGCGCGGACGTCAACCTGTTGCACGGGATGCTGGACGCGGAGCAGCTGCGTTCCGAGCTCGTCGACAACGGTGCGCCGTACGTGCTCGCGGTGTCGGAGAGCATCTGGCACGGCGCCGTCCGGCACGGGCACGGCGAGCTCGACCCGGACGCCTTCACGCCCAGCGAGCTGACCGTCAAGGGTGGCCAGAAGGTGGCCACCTGGCTGACTCCGGCCGCCCGCACCCCGCGGCCCGCACCGAAAACCGAGCCCTCGCAGACGCGACAGGCCGACCAGGCGCCTCGCCGCGACGGCGGCGCCTCCGCATCCTCCGACGAGCGTCCCCGGCCGGGTATCACCTTCAACGGGCAGGTGCGGGCCAAGAACGTGGTCAGCGGCGAACAGTGGAACATCCGGTGAGTCCACCGGAGTCCCCGGACCCCGCCGACGCGACCGACCCGAAGGACGACGATCCCGCGAGTGGCGGGCCCGGTGCGACCGGCGACCAGGCGGCCGGTGCCGACGAGGAGGAGTTCGAGCCGGGTGACATGCACCGGCTGCGCTCCGACCTGGACAACGACGTGGGCCGCTTCGACGGCGCCGGGTCGATGACCTTCCGACGCCGGGTGCGGGCCGAGTCGATCGTGGGCGGCGACCAGTTCATCCTCAACATGGCCGGGCGCCCCGCCCGCCGCCCCAGCTGGTACCGCCTCACGGACGCCGACCTGAGGGAGATGGAGCAGGTCTACGTGCGTCCGTCCTGCGCTCAGGACGCGGAGAGCACGCTGCGCCGCCACCGAGTCCTGGTGCTGCGCGGTCCCCGCCACAGCGGCCTGCGTTTTCTCGCCACGGCCGTGGCCGTCACCCTCGCGCCGCCCGACGGGCAGTGCCGCCTCCTCCACCCGGGCACCGATCCGGACGCCCTCGTCGCGCAGGACGTGGCCGCCAGGTGCGCCTACGTCCTGGAGACCGGGCCGGCGCGGGCGGACCGCCCCCTGAGCGGCTTCACCCTGTCCAAGCTGTCGCAGATACTCACCGACCGGGACGCCTTCCTGGTGCTGACGGTCGACGACGACTCGCCCGCTCCGCCGGACACGGCCGCGTGGACGGTGTCGGTGGACGCACGTCCGGACGGCGCCCGTCTGCTGCGCAGCCACCTGCGGCACCGGCTGCCCACACAGCGGCGCTCGCACGCGGAGACCCTGCTCGGCCACGAGGAGGTGACCGAGTGGCTCGCGAACAGTCCGACGCCGACGGAGATCGCACAGACCGCCCGCGAACTGGCGCGGACCGCCGACGGATCGGTGACCGTGGCCGAGTGCATGGCCCAGGTCGCCGTACGCCTCAAACAGGACGCGGCGGACCTGCTCAAGAACCCGGAGCTGCCCCGGGAACTGGCACTCGCCGTGGCGTTCTTCGGCGGGTTCCCGTACGCCACGGTCACCCGGCTGGAGAACCGGCTGGCCGACGTCGTGCACGAGGCGATGGCACACGACGGAGCCCGTCCGCGCCCGTTCCTCGCCGTCACCCGCAGGCAACGACTGGACGCGGTACGAGCCGTCACCGCCACCGGGACGGTGCACACCCGCTACGGCAGCAGTCCGGCGGAGGTCGTGGACTTCTCCGCGCGGGGACTGGCACCGGCGCTGATCGACGCCATGTGGCTGGATTACGACGGCTTCGAGCTGCTGCGTTGGCTCTCCGACCTCGTGCACGACCCCGACGCGGCGGTCCGGCGGCGCGCGGCGGTGTGCGTGGGCCGGCTGTCCCTGCTGAGCTTCGTCGAGATCGCGGAGGAGGTGCTCCAGCCGTGGTCCCTCTCGACCGATCAGCGCGACCGGGTGGCCGCGGCCATCGCGCTCTCCGTCGCGGTGCGCGACCCCGCCGTCGCCGGACACGCTCTGGGCCTGGTGGAGTCCTGGGGCGCGGCCCCCAACCGGTACCGGCGCATGACCGCCGCTCTCGCCTGGGGGCTCGCGGTGAGCCCCGTACAGCCGGTCGTCGGCATCCAGGGGCTCGGCGAGCTGCTGGACACCAAGGACGGGGGCGTGGCCTGGTCGACGAGGGTGGGGCTGTCCGCCGCGTTCACCAGCGGGCTGTCCACGCTCGTCCTGGAGGCGATGGGCACCTGGCTCGACGGCGCCGACGACCCCTCCCGCGGTCAGCTTCTCGCCGCGTTCCTACGGGTCTGCCGCCTGTATGGCGCGGACGGCAGACCGGACGCCGTGAACTGGCCCACCGTCCTGTGGCTGTTCGGACGGAGCGGTTCGACGGACCACGATCGTCCCCAGGGCCCGGGCGGCGCCGCCGAGGTCGACGATGACGTCGTCGACCTCTGGCGGTCCGCCCTCGCGCACCGCGCCACGGCCAGGGAGGCGCTCGACGTCCTGGAGTCCTGGATCCGGCAGGCCGACCGCAACGGCGAGTGCCGCGAGGCACTGCTCGACCTCGTCGACGAACTGATCGTGGACGGCAGCGACTTCCGACGGTTCGACCACTACCTGCAGCGGCTCGCCCATGGGCCGTCCACCCCGTCCTACACCGCGCAACTGGCCCTCGAGGAGCTGGACGCGCTGCGCTGAGCGGCAACGACACGAACGACAGGAGCCAGTGTGGCCATGACCAACGGGCCGGTGCGCGGACCCTTTCCGGTGACCCGCCCGCGCGACATCGAGGACCGGGCGCGCCCGGGAGCCGGTGAATGCGCGGTGGTCCAACTCGGCAACCAACTCCAGCCCCTGCCCAGGGGGGAGGTGCCCCCGTCCGGCATCGGCTGGTTCCGGCCCAAGGGGCAGTACTGGATCGTGGACCTGAGGGAACTGGGCACCACCCTGGACGTGGAACTCGAGAGCGCGGACAAGGGGCTGCGCTTCCAGGGCCAGGTCGAGGTGGTCTGGCGCATCGCCGACGCCCGGCTGGCGGCCGAGCAGGCCCCCTTCGACGTACCGAAGATCCTCAAGCGCCGTATCGTGCCGCGCCTGAACAGCGCCGCACGCGGTTACGGACTGGACGCGGTCGGGGAGTTCGAGTCCTGGGCAGCTCGGGAGCAGTGGACCGTACACCTCGGTGACGGACTGCTGGAGGTCCTGGAGGTCACCTGCGCCCTGCGGCCCGACGCCGAGGCCACGGACATCACCCGTACCGGCACGCTGAGCAGCATGCAGCGCACCAACGCGGCCGCGATCCTCAACGAGGGCGAGATGGGCCTGATGGCCGAGGCGCTCAGCAAGGACCCCGAGGCCGCCATGGAGTTCTACCGGGACCTCCGGGAGGACAAGCGGGTGGCGATGCTCGCCCACCTGGAGATCGTCAAGGCGGTGGCCGGGTCCGACTCGAGCGAGGAACACGAACGGGCCCACGCGGTCAACGAGCTGCTCACCCAGATCCGTAACACCCTGCCGAGCTCGGCGACCCAGCTGCCGCCCGCGGCCTCGGCGAATGTCCCCCGCCAGCTCGGCGAGGGCCGGTCCCGCCGCCGGGACCGCAGGGCCCGTCGCCAGGACGACGGCGTGTACGAGGACCGGCGCGACCGCGGGCCGGGCCCGGACAAGGACGACGACGCCGGACAGCCACGCCGTGAAGACGACTGACGGGGCCGGCTCGATGATCGAGATCTTCAACCTCCTCGTGGACGTGTGGACCGAGGCCTTCTCCTGGTTCGTCTATCCGATACGTGTCCCCTTGCTGATCCTCGCGGCGATCGTGGTGCTCTGGCTCGTCCTGCGCCATGTCGTACCGCGTGCGGGCGGCACCGCCGACTGGACGGGAACGAAACTGTCCGCGCTCGTCGCGACGGTGCTCCTCGCCCCCGAGTACGCGTGCACCCTGCTGATCCTCCGGCAGGGCCGGGGTATTCCGCTGGTGCTCCGGATGTACGGCCAGTGGGCCGAGAACGTCTCCGACTGGACGAAGACAGCGGGGCAGAGCCTGGGCCGGGGCATGCGCGCCTGCACGCGGGTGTCCTTCAAGGCGGTCACCGCCGTGATGCTCGTCTACCTGGTCGGCTACAACGTGCACGCGATCGGCAGTGCCGAGCACCCGGCCTCCCAGGACGCCCCGGTGGTGGTCTGGTGGGACTCCCTCCAGGTGTGGGTGGACGCCCCCGAGCACCCACTGCTGGAGGACGGGGGGACCCCGGCCGCGCGCCCCGCGGGCTTCCGCCACCCACTGACCGCCTGACCGCCTGGCCGGGTCGCCTGACCGCCTGATTGCTAGGGCCGACCCGTGATCACCGCGGCCACGGTGGTTCCCGGCGTGAAGTGGCCCTCCTGGGCGAGGACAACAAGTCCGTACAGCAACTTGGCGACATAGAGCCGCTCGACCGGCAGGCCGTGGCGGCTCTCGAAGTCCGCGGCGAAGGCGTCGAGTTCGGGGGTGGTGCGGGCGTAGCCGCCGAAATGGAACCGCTCGTCGAGGCTCCAGCTGCCGCGGGAGCCGCCGAAGGCCTGCTGTTGCAGGGCCCGTATGTCGCCGTCCAGGAAGCCCCCCTTGAGGACGGGGACGCCCAGCGCGCGCCGATCGGGGCCGAGTCCGGCCGCCAGCCCCGCGAGCGTGCCTCCGGTGCCGCAGGCCAGCCCGACGACGTCGGCGTGGTCGCGCAGCTCCTCGCCCAGGGCCAGGCATCCCCGCACGGCGAGGGCGTTGCTGCCGCCCTCGGGCACGACGTACGCGTCCTCGGCGCCCGCCGCGCGCACCACGGCCGCCAGGGTCTTCGGCTCGGTCTTGCGACGATAAGTCGACCTGTCGATGAAATGCAGCCGCATGCCGTCGGCCGCGCAGCGGGCCAGGGAGGCGTTGAGCGGGCGGCCGGCGAGTTCCTGACCGCGCACCACACCGACGGTGCGAAGGCCGAGGAGGCGCCCCGCGGCGGCCGTGGCGCGCAGGTGGTTGGAGTACGCGCCGCCGAAGGTGACGACGGTACGCCCGGCCGCCGCGGTGAGGTTCGGCGCGAGCTTGCGCCACTTGTTGCCGATGAGCTCCGGGTGGATGAGGTCGTCGCGCTTGAGGACGAGACCGACGCCGTACCGGGTGAAACGGTCGTCCTCGATCTCCTGCAACGGGGAGGGGAGCCGGGGGCGCAGGGAGGCGAGGCTGGTCACGGATCCATTGTCACCGCCAGGAACCGCCGACGGACAGGCGTGTCTGCCCAGTCGTGGGTGATCCAACCCCGCTCTTTCGTGTAATAGCACCGGCACGCTCCGTGATGGAAGGCTTGGCCGTGCAGATCGATGCGCGGAGCACACGCTGCCGCGTATGAGCCGGGGAGGGCAATTCCTTATGTCGGTAGGCGAAGAGGTCCGCGCGCAGCAGGACAAGCCGCAGCAGAGTCTCGGTACGGCGGCCGCGCGGAACCTGGCCACCACCACCAAGTCCGCACCCCAGATGCAGGAGATCAGCTCCCGCTGGCTGCTGCGCATGCTTCCGTGGGTGAACGTGCAGGGCGGTACGTACCGGGTGAACCGGCGACTGACCTACGCGGTCGGGGACGGCCGGGTGACGTTCGTGAAGACCGGCGACCGCGTGGAGGTGATCCCCGCGGAGCTGGGCGAGCTGCCCGCACTGCGGTCCTACTCGGACGAGGACGTGCTCAGCGAACTGGCTCGGCGCTGCGAGCAGCGGGAGTTCGACGCCGGGGCCGTGATCGCCGAGTTCGGCAGCCGGACCGACGAGGTCTTCCTGCTGGCGCACGGCCGGGTGGAGAAGGTCGGCACCGGGCCCTACGGCGACGACGCGGTCCTCGGAGTCCTCGCCGACGGCGCGTACTTCGGCGACCAGGCCCTGCTCGACCCGGACGCCATCTGGGAGTACACGGCCCGCGCGGTCACCGCGTGCACCGTGCTCGTGCTGCCCCGCCAGTCGGTCGAGCAGGTCGCGGAGCGCAGCGAATCCCTGAGCGAACACCTCCAGGGGCAGCGTGCGATCCCCTCGCAGCGCACCAACAAGTTCGGCGAGAAGGAAATCGACCTCGCGGCCGGCCATGACGGTGAGCCGGACATCCCGCACACCTTCGTCGACTACGAGGCCCGGCCCCGCGAGTACGAACTGAGCATCGCCCAGACGGTGCTGCGCATCCACTCCCGCGTGGCCGACCTCTACAACCAGCCCATGAACCAGACCGAGCAGCAGCTCCGGCTCACGGTCGAGGCGCTGAAGGAACGCCAGGAGCACGAGCTCGTCAACAACCGCGAGTTCGGTCTGCTGAACAACTGCGAGTACGACCAGCGCCTCCAGCCGCACGACGGCGTGCCCGGCCCTGACGACCTGGACGAGCTGCTCAGCAGGCGGCGCGGCACCAAGCTGCTGCTCGCCCATCCGCGCGCGATCTCCGCGATCGGCCGTGAGCTCAACAAGCGCGGCCTGGTCCCCGAGACCATCGAGGTGGCCGGCAACCGGATTCCCACCTGGCGCGGGGTGCCGATCTACCCGTGCAACAAGATCCCGGTCACCGAGGCCCGGACGACCTCGATCATCGCCATGCGTACCGGCGAGGCCGAGCAGGGTGTCATCGGCCTCCAGCAGGCCGGCATCCCGGACGAGATCGAGCCGAGCCTGTCGGTGCGTTTCATGGGCATCAACGAGCAGGCGATCATCAAGTACCTGGTGACGGCGTACTACTCGGCGGCGGTCCTGGTGCCGGACGCGCTGGGTGTCCTGGAGAACGTCGAGATCGGCCGCTGGAGGTGACGTCCTGGCACCTGAAGGTCGTGTTCCCGCCCTTGGGGGCGGGTGCACCCTGGTCGTCCGCGCCCGGCCGCGGCGCGGACACCATCGTCCACGGACTCGCCGAGGGGGGCCCATGACCGAGTTCATGGCGGAGACGGAGCGATGCTCCGCGGGGACGCATCCGCTCGACGGTCACGAGGCGGGGGTGATCCTCGAACGGACGCGGGCGTCGGTCGATCCCGCGTTGCGCTCCGCGATCGAGTCGCTGCCCGGCTCCATGCGCCGCATCGCGCTCTACCACTTCGGCTGGGAGCACGCGGACGGCACCCCGGCGGCGGGCAACTCGGGCAAGGCGATACGTCCGGCGCTGGTCCTCGCCGCGGCCGCCGCGCTCGGTGGGCCGGGGGCGCGGGAGGCGGCGGTGCGGGCGGCCGCGGCGGTGGAGCTGGTCCACAACTTCACCTTGCTGCACGACGATGTGATGGACCGGGACACCACCCGTCGGCACCGTCCCACCGCGTGGACCGTGTTCGGTGACGCCGACGCGATTCTCGCCGGAGACACGCTCCAGGCGCTGGCCCTACGGTTGCTGGCCGAGGACCCGCATCCGGCGTCCGCGCGGGCAGCCGCCCGGCTCGCCGACTGTGTCGTCGAGCTCTGCGCCGGCCAGCACGCCGACACCGCCATGGAGGCGCTCGGCCCGCGCGACGTCACTCTCGACGAGGTGCTCACCATGGCCGAGGCCAAGACGGGCGCACTGCTCGGGTGCGCCTGCGCTCTCGGCGCGCTGTACGCGGGCGCGGAAGACGAGGACGTTCAGGCGCTGGACGGGTTCGGCCGGGAGGCCGGGCTCGCGTTCCAGCTCATCGACGACGTGATCGGCATATGGGGCGACCCGCGCAGCACCGGCAAGCCGGCCGGCGCGGACCTGGCCGCCCGTAAGAAGTCGCTGCCGGTGGTCGCCGCGCTGGTGTCCGGGACACCGGAGTCCGCCGAACTGGCCGCACTGTACGAAGCCCCTTATGCGGAGGAGGACCTGGAGCGGACCGCCCTCGCGGTGGAGCGGGCGGGTGGGCGGGACTGGGCGCAGGTCCAGGCCGCGGACCGGATGGCCCGGGCGATGCAGGAGCTGGCCCGGGCGGTGTCCGACCCGGAAGCGGCGGGCGGTCTGCTGTCGCTGGCCGAGTTCGTGACCCGGCGCAGCAGCTGAGGCGTCCACCGAAGGGCGTCCACCAGGGGGGAGGGCGCCCAGGGCCCCGGAGGTCTTGGCGGCGGTGCGGCTCCTGACTCCGCACCGCCGCGGGCTCCGGTCCGGCGGGTCCCGCACATCCCCACGATGTGCGGGCCCCGCTCTTCCGCCCAGGCGACGGAAGGTCCCGTATAGGCTCAACCGCCGTACGACCAAGGCTGGTTGAGACCAAGGGGTGGGCGATGGGTGTGGCGGTCCGGACGGCGGGCGCAGGGGACCGGGAGTCGGTCGTACGGTTGCTGGACGCGGCGTTTCGGGACGATCCGGTGAGCTGCTGGGTTTTCCCGGGAGACGAGCACCGGCGTACGACCCATCCCTTGCTGATGGCCGCGTTCACCGACATCGTGCTCGATGAGGGCCGGATCGACGTCACCGAGGACGGCACGGCCTGCGCGCTGTGGCTGCCCGTGCCGGGGGACGAGCATGGACACGACTCCGGTCTGGACGACTCCGCCGGAGACGACTCCGCTGAGGGCGACGGCCCCGCCCGGTTGCGTGAGGCCGTGGACCCGGACAACGAGCGGGTCGAACTGATCGGGCGGCTCACGGCGGACATTCACCCCTCGGGCCGCGCCCACGCCTACCTGTGGATGATCGCCGTGGCCCCGGAGCGTCAGGGCGAGGGCCTCGGCACCGCGCTCCTGGCCCCGGTCCTCGACCGCTGCGACCGCGAGGGGCTGCCCGCCTATCTGGAGGCGAGCAACGCCCGCAGCCGCCGGCTGTACGAGCGCCTCGGCTTCGAGCTCGTGGGCCGCCCCCTCGACCTGCCCGACGGCCCCAAGATGTGGCCGATGTGGAGAGAGCCCCAGGGCTGATTCCGAGCACCTCGACAGCTGATTCCGAGCACCTCGACTCCGGCGCCGACGCGCGGGCGGACCGGCGCTCCGGATCGCCGGCCGGGCGGAACCTCTTCTCCCACTTGATTCCCTGCCCGGGATTCGCTTGTGACCACTACAAGTGGAGCACTATAACTGGAGTGGTTGGAGAGGGGGCTGACACGGCTCCCGTAGAACGCCCCCTACGGAAAGAGACCGGCTTGCGCAAGCTCACGTACTACATCGCCTGCTCCATCGACGGGTTCATCGGGGACGAGAGCGGCGACGCGTCGTACATGGTCCGACTCGTCGACGAGGAGTTCTTCGAGTTCCTCAAGAACGAGTATCCGGAGACGATGTCGACCCAGGGCCGCCGGGCCTTCGGCCTCGACGACCTGGAGAACAGGAGGTTCGACACGGTCATCCAGGGCCGGGCCAGTTACGACCTCGCGTTGAAGGAGGGCATCACCAGTCCGTACGCCCATCTGCGCGAGTACGTCGCCTCACGCACCCTGAAGGAGTCGCCCGACCCGAAGGTCGAGATCGTCGCGGACGACCTGGTCGGCAGGGTGCGGGAACTCAAGGCGGAGGACAGCGCGTTCGGTATCTACCTGTGCGGCGGGTCGGTGCTCGCGGGCGAGCTGTTCGACGAGATCGACGAACTGGTCATCAAGACCTACCCGGTGGTGCAGGGCTCCGGCATGCCGATGTTCCAGTCCGCCTTCGCGATCAGCGAGTTCGAGCTCGACGACGTACGGACCTTCAAGAACGGCGCCATGGTGCGCACGTACAGCAGGAAGCGCTGACGCGCCGCTCGTCCTACTCTGAGGACATGGACAGCGGCGCACATGCCTGTCCCGTCTGCGGACAGCCCGTCGACACGGTCGTCCGGCGTCACAAGACGCTGGGCGTGTGGGTCCCGGTGTGGGTGGCCGGACCGTGCCGAGCCCCCGAGTGCGCGGCGTACGTCGAGGAAGGCGCGGACAGCGCCGAGGCCGGACGGAAACCCGGCAGGGCAGAGCCCGGGTCGAGGGATCCCCGGAACACCGGCGAGCACAGGGCCGAGAAGAGCGCCTGAGAACACGACCCGAACGGTGTCGGCAATCCCCGACCGGCATCACTTCGCGCGCCTTCCGTAGCCGGACCAGTCCTCCAGGGTCAGGCCCCCGGCGTCACACGGCCTCCATCACTTGTGCGCGCGGTTCTGGACCAGCCTTTGCCTCCGGTTCTCCGGGGATTGGCCTGGCCTTGTTTGCATGGCGGAATGGACCACATAACGTTCCTGGTGGCCGTCGTCATCGTCACGGCGCTCGCCTTCGACTTCACCAACGGGTTCCACGACACGGCGAACGCGATGGCCACCTCCATCGCCACGGGGGCGCTGAAGCCGAGAACCGCCGTCGTCATCAGCGGAATCCTCAACGTGGTCGGCGCCTTCCTGTCCACCGAGGTCGCCAAGACGATCTCCGGCGGCATCGTGGACGACACCCTGGTCTCCCCAGGAATGATCTTCGCGGGGTTGATCGGGGCGATCCTGTGGAATTTGCTGACCTGGCTGGTCGGGCTGCCGTCCAGTTCGTCGCACGCGCTGTTCGGCGGGCTGATCGGCGCGGTCTGGGTCGGTGCCGGTTCCCACGGTGTGCACTTCGACAAGGTGGTCGAGAAGGTGCTGATCCCGGCGGTGGCCTCGCCGCTGGTCGCCGGGGTCGCCGCGCTGATCGCCACCTACTTCGCCTACAAGCTCACAGCCCGGGCCCGCAAGGAGTCGGTGACCAAGGGCTTCAGGCTCGGGCAGATCGCCTCCGCCTCGCTGGTCTCGCTGGCGCACGGCACGAACGACGCGCAGAAGACCATGGGCGTCATCACCCTGACGCTCATCTCGGCGGGCGCGCTGGGCCACGACGCCGGTCCGCCGGTGTGGGTCATCGCGTCGGCGGGGCTCGCCATCGGTCTGGGCACCTACCTCGGCGGCTGGCGGATCATCCGCACGATGGGCAAGGGCCTGACGGAGATCCAGTCGCCGCAGGGTTTCGCCGCCGAGACCGCCTCCACGACCGTCATCCTGACCTCCGCCCACCTCGGCTTCGCCCTGTCCACCACTCAGGTCGCCTCGGGCAGCATCCTCGGCGCGGGCCTGGGACGGCGGCTCGCGGAGGTGCGCTGGGGTGTCGCGGGCCGGATGGTCGCCGCCTGGCTGATCACTTTGCCCGCCGCCGCGCTGGTCGGCGGTGTCTCCGCGAGCGTGGTCAAGCACGGCGGCAACCTCGGCACGACCGTGGTCGCCCTGATCGGTGCGGCGGTCGCCGCGGGCATCGTGCTCCTGTCCCGGCGCAACCCGGTGCACGCGAACAACGTCAACGACGCCCATGAGGTCGCCATCAAAGCCACCACGCCGGCCGGTGTCGGCACTGCCGCCTGAGTCAGGGGAGTTCACAGCATGAGTCTCGACTGGAGCGCACTGGGCCAGGTCACCGCGGTGAGCGTCGGCGTCACCGTCGCCGTGGTCGTCGTCTTCGCCCTCGGCGTCCTCGGCCTCGCGCGGTTCGAGGGAGCACGCGCGGAGAACGGCACCACCCACGCCGTGAGCCTCACCCAGGCCGCCCTCTGCTTCGCCGCGTGCGCGGCGGTGGTGGCGTACGGGATCTATCTGATCGTGCCGCAGTTCCACTGACCCGGAGCGCTGTACGGGAACGACCAAGGGGCTCGGCCGGAACCTGTCCGGCCGGGCCCCTTCGGGGTTCTAGCCGGCCACCGGATCCGTTCTCCCGCTGACTCCGTCACCTGGCACCCCTGGGGGCACCTGACCTACAGCAGTGTCGGCGCGTGGAACTCCCCGAGCCCCGATGTCCGGTCCCGGTCCAGCCAGTAGCGGCGCGGTTCGGCGAGCATGACGGCCGTGCTGACGGTGAGGATGCCGGGGATCCTGGCGAGTTCGTCGTCGACGAAGACCGCGAGGGCGGAGCGGTCGGTGACCAGGCCGACACACAGGACGGACATGTCGCTGGCGACGTGGACGGCGAGCCGGGTCTGCGGGAGCTGGTCAAGGCGCCGCATGACGTCGGGGGTGTCGCCGGGGGCGACCCGCAGGCGCAGCAGGAACGGGGTCTGGAAGCCGAGCCATTCCGACACGATCTCCAGGCGCGGCTTGACCCACTGCTCGTCGAGGACCCGACGGACGACGCGGTGCGCGGTGGAGGTCGCCAGGTCAGCTGCCCGCGCGATGCTCGCCGCGGAGGACCGGCCGTCCCGCATCAGCAGGGAGACGACCGCGCGCTCGGCCTCGCTCAGGGGTTTGGCGGGAGGTGTCGCCGTCGCGATGCCCTCCGGCTGCGTACCGGAGAGTCGCAGCAGGTCGGCCCGTTCGGCGCCGTTCAGGAGCTGCGGGTCCCAGGTGATGCCCCGGCGCAGGGTGCTGAGCGCGGGCAGCGCGTTGACGCGGCGGACTCCGGGGACCGAGAACATCCGGTCGACGGCCTCGCTGGTGGCGGCGTCGCTGGGGGCGTGGACCACGGCATAGAGCGGATAGTCACCGGAGATCTGCGCCAGGAGCTGGAGGTGGGGCAGGTCACGCAACCGGTCGAGGACGGCCAGCGGAGTCTCGCCGGTAACGTCCAAAAACACGTGGATCGGCATCGCCGTGGAGTGCATGCCCCAGTCGGCCTGGCCGATCACACGGACCATTCGGGCCTCGTGCAGCCGGTCGTAGCGGCGCTTCAGAGTGCTGGCGTCGGCGGACAGGATCCCGCCGATGTCGTCCCAGGTGGCCCGGGGTGCCAGGTGCAGTGCCCCGATCAGGCGCCGGTCGAGCTCGTCCAGGAGAAGGCGGGTCATGCGCCCACCTTAGACCGCAGCCGTCTGCTGATTAATGCCACTGTTACAGACTGGCTATAGAGAATCTCTCACTCTGCTGTCATGGTTTGCAGGAACATCCCCGAGATGTCATCTGGGCCCCTCCCGGACGTCGTCCCCGAATGTCCTCCCCGGGCGTCCTCCCTGAGCGTTCTCCCCGGGTGTCCCCCCGAATGCACGAAGAGGTACCCATGAGTGCCACCGCCACCGAGCCCCAGCCGACCGAACCGCCTTCGAGAGTCCTGCGCGCCGCGTTCCGCGCCTTCGCGGCGATCGAGAAGGTCGGCAACAAGCTGCCCAACCCCTTCTGGCTGTTCTGGATCCTCGCGGGGGTCGTGATCGTCCTCAGCGCGATCCTGGCGGCGGCCGGCGTCAGCACCCCGCACCCCGGAACGCACGAGACCATCAAGGTCCAGAGCCTGCTCAGCAAGGCCGGGCTCACGACGATGGTCGAGGGGGCCGTCGACAACTACGCGACCTTCCCGCCGCTGGCCACCATCCTCATCGTCGGCTTCGGGATCTCCGTCGCCCAGGCGAGCGGGCTGTTCACGACCCTGCTGCGCCGCATGGTCGCGCGGGTGCCCGGCAGGTACCTCACCTTCGCGCTGTCGATGACGGCGATGGTCGCCCACGTCGCCGGCGACGCCGCGTATGTCACCCTCATCCCGCTCGGGGCGCTCGTATTCCGCGCGGCCGGCCGCAGTCCCGTCCTCGGCTGCATCGTCGCCTACGTCTCCGTCTCCGCCGGCTACGACGCCTCCCCGTCCCTCACCACGACCGACGTCCTGCTGTCGTCGATCTCCACCGCCGCCGCCCACACCATCGACCCGCACCACGTCGTGACCCCGGTGGCGAACTACTTCTTCGGCGTCGCCTCGTCCGTGCTCGTGGCCCTGGTCATCACGCTCGTCGTCGACAAGGTCATCTCCAAGCGCTCGGACCTGGACCCCGACGAGCCGGTCACGGCGCTGACCGCAGCGGAGTCGAAGGCCATCGAGGTCACCCCGGACCAGCGCCGCGCCCTGCGGGCGACCGGCCTGGCCGCGCTCGGCTTCGTCGCGGTCCTCGCGGCCGCCATGATCCCGGCGTCCTCCCCGCTGCGCGGGGAAGGCGGCTCGCTGGTCGAGTCCCCGGTGATCAGCGGCATGTCGATCGTGCTGTTCCTGTTCTTCTCCCTGCTCGGCTGGGTCTACGGCCGTATCGCCGGGACCTTCCGCGCGGCGGTCGACCTCCTGGACGCGCTGGTCGAAGGCACCCGCACCTTCGCCCCGATCCTGGTCCTGTTCTTCGCGATCTCCCAGTTCCTCGCGTACTTCAAGTGGACGAACATCGGCGACGTCATCGCCATCGAGGGAGCCGAGACGCTGAGGCAGATACACCTCGGCGGCTGGGGCGTGCTGGTTGGCATCGCCGTACTGATCACCTTCATGAACCTCGTGATCACCAGCGGTTCCGCCCTGTGGGCGTTGGCCGCGCCGGTGCTCATCCCGATGCTGATGCTCATCGGGATCGAGCCCGAGACCACCCAGGCCGTCTACCGCGTCGCCGACTCGGTCACCAACTGCGTCACCCCGATGAGCCCCTACTTCGCGATGGCGCTCGGCTTCATCCAGCAGCACCGGAAGTCCGCCGGCATCGGCACGCTGGCCTCCTTCACCATCCCGATCGCCGCCGTCGTCTGGGTCGTCTGGGTCGCGTTCTTCGTGCTCTGGTACCTGCTCGGCATCCCCTTCGGCGTCGGCTGACCCGGCCCTGCCAAGCGACAAGCGCCCCCACACGCCGTCGTACGAGACCTACGACAGGCACCAGGTCGTGTCTCTCCTGCGAGACGTACGACAGACACGGAGAAAGCCGATCATGACCACATCGCCCGAACCCGCCGCCGCCCTCATCGCCCGCGCCCAGGAGGTCTCGTCGGAGATCCTCACCGACATCCTCACCCTCGTCCGCCAGGAGACCAGCAGCCACGACCTGGCCGGCCTCGCGGCGGGCCTGGACCTCCTGCGCGAACTGGCCGTGCACCGGCTCGGGCAGCCCGACCACGAGCACCGTCACCCCGGCGGCGAGTCGGGCGACACCCTCACCCTGACCTACACCGGCAGCGGCGCCGGGCACGTCGCGCTGGTCGGCCACTACGACACCGTCTGGCCGACCGGAACGTTCGCCGGCTGGGAGCAGCCGGAAGCGGACCGCGACGGTCGCGAGAAGCTCAGCGCGCCCGGCATCTTCGACATGAAGACCGGTCTGGCGCAGGGCATCTGGGCCCTGAGGCTCGCTCGGGAGAGCGGCGCGGCGGTGCCCACCGTCACCTTTCTCTTCAACGGCGACGAGGAGATCGGCTCGTTGTCCTCACGGCCCGTGATCGAGGACGTCGCGAGGAAGGTCGACGCCACCCTGGTCCTGGAGCCCACCGCGCACGGCGCCGTCAAGACCGCACGCAAGGGCTCCGGCATCTTCAAGGCGGCCGCCACCGGCGTCGAGGCCCACGCCGGGCTCGCGCCCGAGGACGGGGCGAGCGCGATCCTGGCACTGTCCGAGTTCGTGATCGCCGCCGCGAAGGTCGCCCGCCCCGAGCGGGGCACGACCATCAACACCGGCCTGATCAGCGGCGGTTCGGCCACCAACGTGGTCGCAGGACGGGCCACCGCCAGCATCGACATCCGGATCAGCAGCGAGTCCGAACAGGACCGTGTGGACGCCGAGTTCGCCGCCATCAGGGTCAGTGACCCCCGGGTGCGCATCGAGGTCGACCACGCCTGGAACCGGCCGCCGATGACACTGAACGCCGCCTCCGCCCCGCTCTTGGCCCTCGCCCGCGAGGTCGCCCGCGAGCAGGGACGCGCGGACCTGCCCGACGCGGCCGTCGGCGGCGCCAGCGACGCCAACTTCGTCGCCGCGCTCGGTCTGCCGGTCCTGTGCGGCATGGGCGCGGTCGGCGACGGCGCCCACGCCCGGGGCGAGTTCGTCTACCCCGACACCGTGCCCGCCCAGACCGCCCTGGTCGCCGGGCTCCTCCAGCGCCTGGCCGAACCCCTGCGCGGCTGAGCCCTCAGCGGGTTGAAAAAGACCGCACCCGGACCGTCAGAGACGCCGTTCTCGGCGGCCTGCGGAACCGGGTGCGGGCAGGAAGACCGGGCGACCAGGCAATGCGTAGGTCGAGCGGCGAGATCGAAGATCAAGCCTTCTTGGTCTCCCAGAAGATCTTGTCGATCTGGGCGATGTAGTCCAGGGCCTTCTGGCCCGTGGCCGGGTCGGTCGAACCCTTGGCGGCCGAGAGGGCCTTCAGGGCGTCGTTGACCAGCTGGTGCAGCTCCGGGTACTTCTCGAAGTGCGGCGGCTTGAAGTAGTCGCTCCACAGCACGGAGACGTGGTGCTTCGCGAGCTCGGCGCGCTGCTCCTTGATGACGGTGGCGCGCGCTTGGAAGTGCGGGTCGTCGTTGCCGGCCATCTTCTCCTGGACAGCCTTGACCGACTCCGCCTCGATGCGGGCCTGGGCCGGGTCGTACACGCCGCAGGGCAGGTCGCAGTGGGCGCTGACCTTGACCTTGGGGGCAAACAGGCGGGAAAGCATGGAGCGTTCCTTCCTCGTGATCGTCTTCTCAGGTGCGACATTACTCCCCGCGCGGGGGGATTTCGCGGGTGCCCCCATGGGCTTAGGACAAAAGTCCGGGGTCAGACTGAGACTGGTGGAGGATGGAGCGGGGAGGTGTCGGGTGATGCCGGAGCTGTCGCAGGAGACCGAGGACCGGGGCGCCGTGCTGCCGTTCGGGCTGGCCGAGGTGACCGGGCCGTCGATGGTGCCCACGCTCCGCCACGGGGACCAGCTCGTGGTGCAGTGGGGCGCCCGGATCAGGCCGGGGGACGTGCTCGTGCTGCGTCATCCGTTCCAGCAGGACCTGCTGGTCGTCAAGCGGGCGGCCCAGCGGCGTGAGGGCGGCTGGTGGGTGCTCGGCGACAACCCGTACGCCGGCGGCGACAGCACCGACTACGGCACCGTGCCCGACGAGTTGGTCCTGGGCAGGGTCCGCTTCCGTTACCGGCCGCGCCGGCCGGATCAGCGCTCGCCGTTCGCCGCGGTGCGCTGGGCACTGTCGGCCGCGAGGCCGGTGCTGTCCGACCGGTCCGCCTCCAGGCGTTTGCGGGCGCGGTAGGCCGCCACATTGGCGCGGGTGGCGCAGCGGTCGGAGCAGTAGCGCCGGGAGCGGTTGGTGGAGGTGTCCAGGTAGGCGTTGCGGCAGGGGGGCGCCTCGCACAGGCCCAACCGGTCGACGCCGTACTCGGTGAGGTGGAAGGCCAGGCCCATCGCCGCGATCGCCGCGTAGCCCGCGGTCGCGTTGGACGGATGGTCCGCCAGGTGCATGTGCCACAGCGGGCGGCCCTCGTCGTCCCGGTAGTCGTGGCCGGAGATCTGCGGACTCACCGGGAACTCCAGGAGGAGTGAGTTCAGCAGGTCCACGGCCAGGGTCTCGCTGCCCGCGTCCGCCGCCTCGAAGACCGCCCGCAGCCTGGCCCGTACGCCCCGGAAACGTGTGACGTCGGCGTCCGTGGCACGCCGGGCTGCCCCCTGGTTGCCCCCGAAGAGGTCGTGGATCACCTCGACCGAGGTCAGCGCGTCCTTGCCGCGGGCCGGCTCCTCGGTGTTGACGAGTCGCACGGCATAGTCCGAGTAATAGGCCAGTTCCACTTGTAGTCCTTACGGAGGCGTTCTATGGTCGAGGTGCGGTCGGGGTAACAGCCGGTCGTGCATTCAGGGTATTACGTGACATCGTGCGACGGAGGGGCTCGATGACGGACACCAACACCACCACGGCGGGTACCGACTGGCAGGCCTGGCAGGACAGCTGGGACCGGCAGCAGGAGTGGTACATGCCGGACCGGGAGGACCGCTTCCGGATCATGCTCGACATGGTCGAGGCCCTCGTCGGCACCGCCCCGCGCGTCCTGGACCTCGCGTGCGGTACGGGAAGTATCACGGCCCGGCTGTTCGCGCGGTTCCCCGAGGCCACCAGCACCGGTGTCGACCTCGACCCGGCGCTCCTCGCCATCGCCGAGGGCACCTTCGCCGACGACGACCGGGTCACCTTCGTCACCGCCGACCTCAAGGACCCCAGCTGGCCTTCGAGGCTGCCGCACGCGTCGTACGACGCGGTTCTGACCGCCACCGCCCTGCACTGGCTGCACAGCGAACCCCTCGCCGCCCTTTACGGTCAGGTCGCGGAACTCGTCCGTGACGGTGGTGTCTTCATGAACGCGGACCACATGATCGACGAGTCCACGCCCCGGATCAACGCGGCCGAGCGGGCGCGGCGGCACGCGGGCATGGAACAGGCCAAGGCGAACGGCGCCCTCGACTGGGCCCAGTGGTGGCAGCTCGCCGCCCAGGACCCCGTCCTCGCCGGGCCCACCGCCCGGCGCTTCGAGATCTACGGCGAGCACGCCGACGGCGACATGCCGTCCGCCGCGTGGCACGCACGGACCTTGCGCGAGAAGGGGTTCGGCGAGGCCCGGCCGGTGTGGTGCTCGCCGTCGGACACCTTGTTGCTGGCACTGAAGTAGGCGTGCGCTTTCCTGCCGGAGGAAAGCCCTGCCGGAGGAAAGACCTGCCGGAGGAATCCCTGCCGGAGGAAAGCGAAGGGCCGGTGCCGCGGGAGGTTCCCCGCCGCACCGGCCCTTCGCCGTCCTTCGTCTTCCCGAGAGGTCAGAGGACCTTGGACAGGAACGCCTGCGTCCGCTCATGCTGGGGGTTCGTCAGGACATCCCTCGGGTCGCCGGACTCGACCACCACGCCGCCGTCCATGAAGACGAGGCTGTCGCCGACCTCGCGGGCGAAGCCCATCTCGTGGGTGACGACGATCATCGTCATGCCGGACTCGGCGAGGTCGCGCATGACGTCGAGGACGTCACCGACCAGCTCCGGGTCGAGCGCCGAGGTCGGCTCGTCGAAGAGCATCAGCTTCGGGTCCATCGCCAGCGCCCGGGCGATCGCCACGCGCTGCTGCTGCCCGCCGGAGAGCTGAGAGGGGTAGCTGCTCGCCTTGTCGGCCAGGCCGACCCGGTCCAGCAGTTGCTGGGCGCGCTCCCTGGACTGGGCCCTGCTCTGACCCTTGACCTGGACCGGCGCCTCCATGACGTTCTCCACGGCCGTCATGTGCGGGAACAGGTTGAAGCGCTGGAAGACCATGCCGATGTCGCGGCGTTTCAGCGAGACCTCGCTGTCCTTGAGCTCGTACAGCTTGTCGCCCTTCTGGCGGTAGCCGACCAGCTCCCCGTCGACGTACAGCCGTCCGGCGTTGATCTTCTCCAGGTGGTTGATGCACCTCAGGAAGGTCGACTTGCCGGAGCCGGAGGGGCCGATGAGGCAGAACACCTCGCCGGTCTTCACTTCCAGGTCGATGCCCTTGAGGACCTCGACCAGACCGAAGGACTTGTGGACGCCTTCGGCCTTCACCATGGCGGTCATGCGGTACCTCCCGCCGAGGACGAACGGTTCGACAGGGACAGCAGGTTCGCCCTGATCTTCTGCAGCGGGGTCGCCGGCAGACTGCGGCTGGAACCGCGGGCGTAGTACCGCTCCAGGTAGTACTGGCCGACGCTGAAGACCGAGGTCAGCACCAGGTACCAGGCCGCGGCGAGGAACAGCATCTCGGCCGGGGCGCCGGAGGTCTGGCCGATGTCCTGGGCGACGCGGAGCAGTTCCGAATACTGGACCACGGACACCAGCGAGGTCGTCTTCAGCATGTTGATGACCTCGTTGCCCGTGGGGGGCACGATCACCCGCATCGCCTGCGGGACGACGATCCGGCGCAACGTCTTGCCGTGGCTCATGCCCAGCGCGTGCGCCGCCTCGGTCTGGCCCTCGTCGACCGAGAGCAGACCCGCGCGGCAGATCTCCGCCATGTACGCCGCCTCGTTGAGGCCGAGGCCCAGCAGAGCCGTCAGGAACGGGGTCATGAACTGCGACCACTCGTCCTTGTAGATCGGCCCGAGGTTGATGTACTCGAAGACCAGGCCCAGGTTGAACCAGACGATGAGCTGGACCAGGACCGGGGTGCCGCGGAAGAACCAGATGTAGAACCAGGCGATGGACGAGGTGACCGGGTTCTTCGACAGGCGCATCACCGCCAGCAGGATGCCGCCGACGACGCCGATCAGCATGCACAGCACCGTGAGCAGCAGCGTCTTGCCCACGCCGCCGAGGATGCGGTCGTTGAAGAAGTAGTCCGGGATGGCTCCCCAGTTGATCTTGCCCTGGGAGAACGCGTAGACGATGCCGGCCAGTACGGCGACGGCGACCACGGCGGAGACGTACCGCCCGTAGTGCCGGACCGGGATGGCCTTGATCGCCGTCGGGCCGGGCGGCGGGGTGTCCGCCGGTCCGTCCGTCTTGTCGATGTCAACAGTCACGGGTGTTGCCTTTCAGTGCCCGCGCGCGGTCACTTGGCGCCGTTGATGACGGCTGCCTTGATGGCGCCGGCGTCGGCACCCCACTTCGTAAGGATCTTCTGGTACTCGCCGCTCTTGATCACAGCGTCCAGGGCCGCCTTCAGGGCGTCCCGCAGCTGGGTCTGGTCCTTGGCGACCGCGATGCCGTACGGCGCCGCCTCGACCTGCTCGCCGACGAGCTGGAAGTCCTTGCCGCCGCCGGAGGTCTTCACCGCGTACGCGGCCACCGGGAAGTCCGAGGAGCCGGCGTCGGCGCCGCCCGCGCGCAGCCGGGTCTGGGCCTGCTGGTCGTTGTCGAAGGACTGGAGGGCGATCGTCTTGCCGCCGGTGCACTTCTTCGCCTCGGACTTGGCGAGGTCCTCGGAGACGGTGCCGCGCTGCACCACGAGCTTCTTGCCGCACAGGTCGGACCAGGTCTTGATGCCCTGGTCCTCGCCCTTCTTGGTGTAGATCGAGACACCCGCGGTGAAGTAGTCCACGAAGTCGACGCCCTCGCCGACCTTCTTGCCGGTGTCGGAGTCGATGCCCTGCTGGCGGTCCTTCGTGTCGGTCATCGCGGACATGGCGATGTCGTACCGCTTGGAGCGCAGACCGGTGATCAGGGTGTCGAAGGTGCCGTTCTGGAAGTCGAACGTCACGCCCAGCTGCTTGCCCATCGCGGCCGCGAGGTCGGGGTCGATGCCGACCGTCTTGCCGGAGCTGTCCTTGAACTCGACGGGCGCGTACGCGATGTCGGAGCCGACCTTGATGACACCCTTGTCACGGATCGACTGCGGCAGCTTGCCCGCCAGCGGGGCCGTGCTGCTGGTGGTGCTGCCCGAGTCCTTCTTGGTCTGGTCACCGCAACCGGTGAGTATCAGCGCGCCTGCGACCGCGATCGCACCGACCGCTGCTGTCCGGGAGTGCGCGGTCGTACGACGGGTGGAGCTTGCGGTCATGGTCAGTTCCTCCGGCGGAAGGGTGGAGTTGCCGATGGGGCGGGCGCCGCCGAGGGGTTTCGGCAGCTGTCTGGGTCGCGAAGCGACGAAGAGCACACACCTTCGAGTGTCGCGACCTCGTGTGATGACCGCATCTTGCCATTCGGACGAAGGCGTGCAGGGCGCCCGCCATGTCAAAATCGGATAACGAGCCACCCATGAATCGGGCCAGGTCGGTACATCCTGACCGCGCCATCTGCAGGAATCTGTCGTTCCGGCCGCAGGATCTCCGGCCGCCCCTCAGGACGGGTTTCGAGGTCACGGCGGAGCGCGGAGCTGGTCAGGGGCCGGTTCGACATCGGTTCAGCGTCCGTCAAGGGGCCCTTGAGGGCCCGCGGCTAAGTTTCGTCATGATTCATGTCACCAGCACGAGTCTCCGTGCCGCCGGATTGGCGTGGCGGACGGGACGTGGGATGTGATCTTGCAAGCCATGTGACCCATTGGACTCGTCCTCGGCGCCGTTCGTCCGGTAAGAAGGTTCTTTACACCCCTCATCCGGGGCTCAGGGGCGCGTGTGCGGCGCGCCCGTCGCGTATGTGCCCGTACGTACCCCCCGTACGCAGCACCATGCAAGGGCAGTACGCGGTGCCCGCCCACTTCTCAACCAGGAGTGGCCACCCTCAAACCATGCATACCTAAGGGGTAGAACAAAGTGGCAGCGGAGATCGTCAATCCTCGCAGCGACAGCAATACGGACCAGGAAGGCGGGGCCGAGCCCCTCGATTCCTTCGATCCGGCGTTCGCGCTGCACCGTGGCGGCAAGATGGCCGTGCAGGCCACCGTGCCCGTCCGTGACAAGGACGACCTGTCCCTGGCGTACACGCCCGGCGTGGCGAAGGTGTGCAGCGCCATCGCCGAGCAGCCGGAGCTGGTCCACGACTACACGTGGAAGTCGTCCGTGGTCGCCGTCGTGACCGACGGTACGGCGGTGCTCGGGCTCGGTGACATCGGGCCAGAGGCCTCCCTTCCGGTGATGGAGGGGAAGGCGATTCTGTTCAAGCAGTTCGGGGGCGTCGACGCCGTGCCGATCGCGCTGGCGTGCACCGACGTCGACGAGATCGTCGAGACCGTGGTGCGGCTCGCCCCGTCGTTCGGCGGCGTGAACCTGGAGGACATCTCGGCGCCGCGGTGCTTCGAGGTCGAGCGGAAGCTGCAGGAGCGGCTGGACATTCCGGTCTTCCACGACGACCAGCACGGTACGGCGGTCGTGACGCTGGCGGCTCTGCGGAACGCGGCGAAGCTGACCGGCCGGGGCATCGGTGAGCTCCGGGCCGTCATCTCGGGCGCGGGCGCGGCCGGTGTCGCGATCGCGAAGATGCTGGTCGAGGCCGGCATCGGGGACGTCGCCGTCGCGGACCGCAAGGGAATCGTTTCGGGTGACCGGGACGATCTGACGTCCGTCAAGCGGGAGCTGGCCTCCTTCACGAACAAGGCCGGCATCACCGGGTCGCTGGAGGCGGCGCTGGAAGGCGCCGACGTCTTCATCGGCGTCTCCGGCGGTACGGTCCCGGAGCCCGCGGTGGCCTCGATGGCGGACGGCGCCTTCGTGTTCGCGATGGCCAACCCGAACCCCGAAGTGCATCCCGAGGTCGCGCACAGGTACGCGGCGGTCGTGGCCACCGGGCGGTCGGACTTCCCGAACCAGATCAACAACGTGCTGGCCTTCCCCGGCATCTTCGCGGGGGCGTTGCAGGTGCGGGCGTCCCGGATCACGGAGGGCATGAAGATCGCGGCCGCCGAGGCGCTTGCGGCGGTGGTCGGGGACGATCTCGCCCCGGACTACGTGATCCCCTCGCCGTTCGACGAGCGGGTGGCCCCCGCGGTGACGGCGGCGGTGGCCGCGGCGGCGCGGGCCGAGGGCGTGGCTCGTCGCTGAGGTCCGTCCGGTTGTGATGGCCCCGTCCGCTCGGCGGACGGGGCCATTTCTCTGCCGACTCGTCAGCCCGTCGGGTGGAGCGCGGGACAGGCTGGGGTGAGGCTGGGAGGCGTCGTCCGTAGGCCCGTCTCCGCGCTCTGACAAGAGGGCGTGTGTCACAGCGCTCCGTGGTTCCCCGGGGGCGTCGGCGGAGCCTATCGTCAAGGTCATGTTCGCTGCCTACGCCGCCCGCATCGACCGTGATCAGCCGCTCACCGGCCTCGAACTGGGAGAGCGGCCCGCTCCCGAGGCGCGCCCCGGCTGGAGCACCGTGAACGTCCGGGCCGCCTCCCTCAACCACCACGACCTCTGGTCACTGCGGGGGGTGGGCCTGTCCGAGGACAAGCTGCCGATGATCCTCGGCTGTGACGCCGCCGGCGTCGACGAGGACGGCAACGAGGTCGTCCTGCACTCCGTCGTCGGGCAGAGCGGTCATGGCGTCGGTCCCAAGGAACGACCTTCCATCCTCACCGAGCACTACCAGGGCACGTTCGCCGAACAGGTCACCGTGCCCACCTGGAACGTCCTGCCCAAGCCCAAGGAGCTCTCCTTCGCGGAGGCCGCCTGCCTGCCGACCGCCTGGTTGACGGCCTACCGCATGCTCTTCACGAACGCGAATGTGCGTCCTGGAGATTCGGTACTCGTCCAGGGTGCAGGCGGTGGCGTGGCCACGGCGGCCATCGTGCTCGGGAAGGCGGCCGGGCTGCGGGTGTTCGCCACCAGCCGGGACGAGGCGAAGCGCAAGCGGGCCGTCGAACTCGGAGCCGTGGAGGCGCTGGAGCCGGGAGCGCGGCTGCCCCAGCGCGTGGATGCCGTGATCGAGACGGTCGGCGCCGCCACCTGGTCGCACTCGATCAAGTCGCTGAGGCCGGGTGGCACGCTCGTCATCTCCGGGGCCACGAGTGGCGACCGGCCCGCGCACGCCGAGCTGACCCGGATCTTCTTCCTGGAGCTCAAGGTCGTGGGGTCGACGATGGGAACCAAGGACGAGCTGGAAGACCTGCTTTCCTTCTGCGCCGCCACCGGTGTACGTCCCGTCATCGACGAGGTGCTGCCGCTGGACCGAGCCCGAGAGGGCTTCGAGCGACTGGCATCCGGAGAACAGTTCGGCAAGATCGTGCTCACGAACGCTTAGCGATCCCGCCGCCCCCTCTCGGCCGGTCCGGTTCCCGGGCCGGCCGTCGGCGTATCCGGGGACCTTTGTTGTCAACGAAGGTTGACGCCTGGGTTGGTGTCAACGTAGGTTGACATCATGACCGAAGCAACGGATCTCGCCGAGCGAGCGGGTGACCGCGATCCCCGGGTGGGGCTGCGGGCCGTCGCCGCGCTGCGCCGGCTGCTGGAGCAGTTGGAGGCGGTGCAGGTGCGTGGGGCACGCAATCAGGGCTGGTCGTGGCAGGAGATCGCCGCGGAACTCGGTGTGAGCAGGCAGGCCGTGCACAAGAAGTACGGGAGGCATTGATGTTCGAGCGGTTCACCAAGAACGCCCGGGACGTGGTGCGGGGGGCGGTCGAGCACGCCGAGCGGTCGGGAGCGCCGTCCGTGGCGGCGGAGCACATGCTGCTGGCTCTCCTCGACGGGGAGGCGGGCCGTGGCTCGTTCGCGCTGGCCGCGCTCGGGCTGGCCGAGCGCGGGGACGAGGTCCGGGCGGCGCTGGTCGAGGCGCGACGGCGGGCCGGGTTGTCCCAGGCCGAGGCCGACGCCCTGGCCGGGCTGGGGATCGATGTCTCGGAGATCGTCGCCCGGGTCGAGGAAGTGCACGGCGTCGGCGCGATGTCCGGCGACCGGAAGGACAAGGCAGGGTGGTCAGGGCGCCGTTCGTTCGAGCGGGGCGCCAAGGAGACCCTGGAGAGGGCGCTGCGGATCGCCGTCTCCCGCCGCGACCGTCACATCGGCGACGAGCACATCCTGTTGGCCCTCACCGCCCGCCCCGGCGTCCCCGCCGAGGTACTCGCCGACCACGGGGTGACGTACGAGTCCCTGCTGCGGGTGCTGTACGGCGAGGACGAGAGCGAGGGCAGGGCGAGCTGAGCGATCCGGCGGAGCGGCGGAGTCGACGGCCGGCGGAGTTGTCGGCAGGGGTCGGCCGCTCGACCGTGCTGCCAGGCGAGACTGCCCGAGCGCGCTGCCTGACGGCGTTGCCCAGGGTGGGTTCTCAGGGCCTGGGTGTGCGGAGTAGCGCCCCGATGTGGGCTGCCGCTGTCGAGAGGTGGCGGCGGGTGTCGCGGAGCTGGTCGGGGGTGACGCCGTGGTCGCGGGCGGCATCGCGGATGTCGTCGCGGAAGCGGTCGAGCAGGCGCTCCAGGTCTCGGGACGGGTCGCCCGTGGGGTCCTCATGGGCCCAGGACGGCTCGTACTCGGCGGGGAAGTCCTCCGGGGTGTGCGTGTACTCGGGGGCCGGTGCCGCCTTCTCGGTGGGGCCGTGGCCGCGTCCGAAGCCGAAGTCCTTCCCGAACTCCTTGCCGTAGTCCTTCCCGAACTCGCCGAACTCCTTGGCCAGTTCACTCAGACCCTCACGCACCCCGGTCGGCCAGTCGCCCCGCGCGAAGTGGTCCTGCACCTGTTCCTGGACCCGCCGGGCGATGCGCTGTACCTCCTCCTGGGCCTGTGTCCGGGCGTGCTCCTGCGCCTCCTTGGCCTGGCGGCGGGCACGCTGGGCCTCCTCGCGGGCCCGCCGGCTCTCGTCCTTGGCGCGCCGGGCCTGTTCCTTCCACTCCTGCTTGACGCGGCGCATCTCCTCCTTGGCCGCACGCCACGCCTCGTGGTCGGTGTCGTCCGTGAAGCCCCCGAAAGGGCTGTCCTGTCCGCCGTCGGTCCGGGCGCCGGAGCCACGGGAAGCGGAACCCCTGCGCGCCTCGGACGCCGCCGCCCGCATCTCCCGCCGCAGGTCGCCCGCAGCTCCGCGCACGTCGGCCCTGATCTCGGCGGCGAGTTCCGCGACCGACTCGCGGATCTCCAGCTCCAGGTCGGCCAGCTCGCCGCTGCGGTCGGCCAGCTCGGCGCGGCCGGCGTCCGTGATGGCGTACACCTTGCGGCCGCCCTCGGTGGTGTGGGTGACCAGGCCCTCGGCCTCCAGTTTGGCCAGGCGCGGGTACACGGTGCCCGCCGAGGGTGCGTACAGACCCTGGAAGCGTTCTTCCAGGAGGCGGATCACCTCGTAGCCGTGACGCGGGGCCTCGTCCAGCAGCTTCAGCAGGTAGAGGCGGAGGCGGCCATGGGCGAAGACGGGGGGCATGTCAGAGCACCTTCTTGTCGGTCGTGCCGTCGGCCTGGGAGCTCGTCGAGCCGCTGCCCGGGCCGGAAACGGAATTGTCTCCCGAGTCGCCCCGCGGTCCCTGCGCCGGGGCGCCGCTCGCGGGTCCGGCGCCCTGAGGTGTGCCGCTCCGGTCCTCCCAGGGGGCGCTCTCGTCCTCCCCGGGAGGTCGGCGCAGCAGGGCGATGGAACCGGAGACGGTCGTTGCCCGTAGCTTGCCGGTACCCGCGCCGAGGCGGCCGGTGATCTTGTGGGCGCCCCACTGGCCGTGCACCCGCAGGCCCTCGAAGGCGTTGGAGATCGTGCCGCTCGCGGTGTTGGCCTGCACGTCCGCGTCGGCGGGCTGGGGCAGCCGGATGGCGATCTCGCCCGAGACGCTGGTCAGTCTGATGTCGGTGGGGCCGTCCGGATCGAGGTCGACGATCATGGAGCCGCTGACCGAGTCGGCACGCACGGACGGGCCGGAGCCCTCGACGACCGTGAGATCCCCGGAGACCGAGTTGAACCGGAGCTCGCCGGTGACGGCCTGTGCTTCCAGGTTCCCGGAGACCGTGTCGGCGCGGACCGGGCCGGAGAGCGCGACGAGGGTCGTGTCGCCGGTGACCCCCTTGACGACGGACGGCCCGCGCAGCCCGGAGACCACGGCCCCCGCGTCGACCACGCCCACCTCCACGCGGGTGTCCGCCGGTACCGCCAGCGAGACGACGGCGCTGCGCCGCCAGCCCTTCCGGTCGAGCCACTTGAGGAAGCCCTTCCACGGCAGGTCGTCGTACGCCACCGTGAGCGTGTCGCCGTCCAGCGTGACGGTCAGGGGCGGTCCCTGGATCTCGGAGACTTCCAGGCGTGCGGAACCTTCGTCCGTGCCCACCACGTTCACCGTTCCGCTGACGATGCGTACGTGAAGGGTCGTGACGGGATCGTCGAATGTGAGCTTGGTGGGCTCCGTGACGGACCACTCGGGCATGGTGCAGACCTCCCCGTTGTAACGCGCCATATCGCGTCCTCTCGCTATTCACGATATATCGCGGACACGGAAAGTCAAGACACCCAATCCGGTGATCCCAGCGGACGGCACGGGACACCGCACGCAGAAGCGGGGCCCCATCAGGAGCCCCGCACCCAAGCCACGCACGCTGTCCCGTACGCCCCCTACTCGTCGTCCTCGTCGTCCTCGTCGTCCAGCCGGGCCAGCCACGTCGCCAGCCGCTCCACCGGCACCTCGAAGTCCGGGTTCAGGTCGACGAAGGTCCGCAACTGCTCGGCGAGCCACTCGAAGCTGACCTCTTCCTCGCCGCGCCGTTTCGCCAGCTCTTCGATACCTCGGTCGGTGAAGTACATGGCTCAAGGATAAATCGCGGAAACGGCCGGGCCGCACCCCCCGACGGAGGGTGCGGCCCGGTCACGTACGGCCTGCGCGAGGAGGGTTACTACGCCTCGAACACCTCTCGCACCAGCTGCTCCTGCTCGGCCTGGTGGCGCTTGGCCGAACCCACCGCGGGCGAGGAGCCGTGCGGACGGGAGATCCGCCGCAGCCGCTCACCGTGGGGCACGTCCGCGCCGACCGCGAGGTCCAGGTGGTCGATCAGGTTGAGGGCGATGAACGGCCAGGCACCCTGGTTCGCCGGCTCCTCCTGCGCCCACAGGTACTTCTCGGCGTTCGGGTACTTGGCGATCTCGGCCTGGAGCTCGGCACCCGGGAGCGGGTACAGGCGCTCGATGCGGATGATCGCCGTGTCCGTGGCGCCGCGCTTCTTCCGCTCGGCCTCCAGGTCGTAGTAGACCTTGCCCGCGGTGAAGACGACCTTCTTGACCGCCGCCGGGTCCACCGACTCGTCGCCGATCACCGGGCGGAACTGGCCCGTGGTGAACTCCTCCGCCTTCGACGCGGCGGCCTTCAGACGCAGCATCGACTTCGGGGTGAAGACGACCAGCGGCTTGTGGTGCGGGTTGTGCACCTGCCACCGCAGGAGGTGGAAGTAGTTCGACGGGAGCGTCGGCATCGCGACCGTCATGTTGTTCTGCGCGCACAGCTGGAGGAAGCGCTCCGGGCGGGCGGACGAGTGGTCCGGGCCCTGGCCCTCGTAGCCGTGGGGGAGCAGGAGCGTGACGCCGCTGGTCTGGCTCCACTTCTGCTCGGCCGACGAGATGAACTCGTCCACGACCGTCTGCGCGCCGTTGACGAAGTCGCCGAACTGCGCCTCCCACATGACGAGCGCGTCGGGGCGGGCCAGCGAGTAGCCGTACTCGAAGCCCATCACCGCGTACTCGGACAGCAGGGAGTTGTAGACGTTGTAGCGCGCCTGGTCCTCGGAGAGGTACATCAGCGGCGTGAACTCGTCGCCGGTCTCACGGTCGATGATCACCGCGTGGCGCTGGCCGAAGGTGCCGCGCTGCGAGTCCTGACCGGACAGCCGGACCGGGACACCCTCCAGGAGCAGGGAGCCGACGGCCAGCGTCTCGCCCATGCCCCAGTCGATCGTGCCGTCCTCGACCATCGTGGCCCGGCGCTGCAGCTGCGGCAGCAGACGCGGGTGGACGGTGATGTTGTCGGGGATGTTGACCTGGGACTCGGCGATCCGCTTGACGACCTCCGTGGAGACGGCCGTGTTGACCGCCACCGGGAACTCGGCCTGCGGGTCCGCGGGCTCCACCGAGGACGGCTGCGAGGTGGCCTCGCGGACCTCCGTGAAGACCTTCTCCAGCTGGCCCTGGTAGTCCTGCAGGGCCTGCTCGGCCTCTTCCAGGGTGATGTCGCCGCGACCGATCAGGGACTCGGTGTACAGCTTGCGCACCGAGCGCTTCTTGTCGATCAGGTCGTACATCAGCGGCTGGGTGAACGCCGGGTTGTCCGACTCGTTGTGACCGCGGCGGCGGTAGCAGATGAGGTCGATCACCACGTCCTTGTTGAACGCCTGGCGGAACTCGAAGGCCAGCCGCGCGACCCGCACGACCGCTTCCGGGTCGTCGCCGTTCACGTGGAAGATCGGGGCCTCGATCATGCGGGCCACGTCCGTGGCGTACATGGACGAACGCGAGGACTCGGGGGCCGCGGTGAAGCCGACCTGGTTGTTGATGACCACGTGGACCGTGCCGCCGGTGCGGTAACCGCGCAGCTGCGACATGTTCAGGGTCTCGGCCACCACGCCCTGGCCCGCGAAGGCCGCGTCGCCGTGCAGGGCCACCGGCAGGACCGTGAAGTCCGTGCCGCCCTTGTTGATGATGTCCTGCTTGGCGCGGGCGATGCCCTCGAGGATCGGGTCGACCGCCTCCAGGTGCGAGGGGTTGGCGGCCAGCGAGACCTTGATCTGCTCGCCGTCCAGGCCGGTGAAGGTGCCCTCGGCGCCCAGGTGGTACTTCACGTCGCCGGAGCCGTGCATCGACTTCGGGTCGAGGTTGCCCTCGAACTCGCGGAAGATCTGCGCGTACGACTTGCCGACGATGTTCGCGAGCACGTTGAGCCGGCCGCGGTGGGCCATGCCGATGACGACCTCGTCCAGGCGCGACTCGGCCGCGCTGTCGATGACCGCGTCGAGCAGCGGGATGACGGACTCGCCGCCCTCCAGGGAGAAGCGCTTCTGGCCGACGTACTTGGTCTGCAGGAAGGTCTCGAAGGCCTCCGCCGCGTTCAGCCGGCGCAGGATGCGCAGCTGCTCCTCGCGCTCCGGCTTGGTGTGCGAGCGCTCGATGCGGTCCTGGATCCACTTGCGCTGCTTCGGGTCCTGGATGTGCATGAACTCGACGCCGGTGGTGCGGCAGTACGAGTCGCGCAGCACACCGAGGATGTCGCGCAGCTTCATCAGGGACTTGCCCGCGAAACCGCCGACGGCGAACTCGCGCTCCAGGTCCCACAGGGTGAGCCCGTGCTCGGTGATGTCCAGGTCGGGGTGCTTGCGCTGGCGGTACTCCAGCGGGTCGGTGTCGGCCATGACGTGGCCGCGGACCCGGTAGGAGTGGATCAGCTCGAAGACCCGGGCGGCCTTGGTGACGTCGTCGTCGTGGCTGGCGTCGATGTCCTTGAGCCAGCGGACCGGCTCGTAGGGGATGCGCAGCGCCTCGAAGATCTCGTCGTAGAAACCGCCCTCGCCGAGGAGGAGGTTGGCGACGATGCGCAGGAACTCGCCGGACGCGGCGCCCTGGATCACCCGGTGGTCGTAGGTCGACGTGAGCGTCATGACCTTCGAGATGCCGAGCTTGTTCAGGGTGTCCTGGGAGGTGCCCTGGAACTCCGCCGGGTAGTCCATCGAGCCGACGCCCATGATGACCGACTGGCCGGGCATCAGACGGGGGACCGAGTGCACGGTGCCGAGGCCGCCGGGGTTGGTCAGGGAGACCGTGACACCGGAGAAGTCGTCCATCGTCAGCTTGCCGTCGCGGGCGCGGCGGACGATGTCCTCGTAGGCCTGCCAGAACTCGAAGAAGTTCAGCGTCTCGGCCTTCTTGATGCCGGCGACGACGAGCTGGCGGTCGCCGTTCGGCTTCACCAGGTCGATGGCCAGGCCGAAGGTGACGTGCTCCGGCTTGACGAGGGTGGGCTTCCCGTCCTTCTCCGCGTAGTGCCAGTTCATCGACGGCATGGCCTTGATGGCCTGCACCATCGCGTAGCCGATCAGGTGCGTGAAGGAGATCTTCCCGCCCCGGGCGCGCTTCAGGTGGTTGTTGATGACGATGCGGTTGTCGAAGAGCAGCTTCACCGGGACCGCGCGCACGGACGTGGCCGTGGGCAGCTCCAGGGAGGCGTTCATGTTCTTCGCGACGGCGGCGGCGGGGCCGCGCAGCGTCACCAGCTCAGGACCGCCCGACGACGCCGTGGCGGGCGCGGCCTTGGCCGCCGGCTTGGCGGCGGCGGGCTTCGCGGCCTGGGCCGGAGCCGGAGCCGGCGCGGCGGCCTTGGCGGGCGCCGGAGCAGCGGCGGCGGGCTTCGCGGCGGGCGCGGGAGCGGCAGCCGGGGCCGGTACGGGCGCCTGCGCCTGCGGGGCGGCAGGCGCGGCCGGGGTGGTGGTCCCTGCGGCCCCCGCGGCCGCAGTACCCGCCGGAGCCGAGGCGACGGCAGCGCCCGGCTTGTAGTCGGCGAAGAAGTCCCACCAGGCACGGTCTACCGAGTTCGGGTCCTGGAGGTACTGCTGATAGATCTCGTCGACGAGCCACTCATTGGGTCCGAACGCGGCCGCGGGGTTCTTCCCCGCTTGGTCGGTGTCGGTCGAGATGCTCGAGTTACTGGGGGACTGTGGCGACACGGCGGCAACCGCCCTCTTCCGCTTCACAAGGTGATGGACAGCGGGAATAAAGGCTACGCCCCCTTGACGGGGTAGGTCAGGCCGGGCCCGTTCATCGTCGTGTAAGTCACATCGAAGAGCGGGTTTCGGGGCTGGAAATGGCGGGAAAAAAACGTGGTTCTGTTGCGCGAGGGATGACGCGACCGGGCCTCGGCGCGTCGAACGCGCGGGCCTCTGCCTGATCACACGTGTACGCCGCGGCGGACACCGATGGATCTTGTGGCTTCGCTTCGAACTTTACGTCAACTTGGCAGAGAGGGAAGTCCCGGAAGGGTGACAAGGATCCGACAGCCCCGCTCGGATTCGGCCACTCCGATCCGGCCGCCGTGCAGATCCACAGCCCAGCGGGCGATCGCCAGGCCGAGCCCGGTACCGCCGTCGCTGCCGGGGCCGTGCGGCCGGTTGACGCTGCCGCGGTTGAACCGCTCGAAGACCCGGTGCCACTCCGACCTCGGAATGCCGGGGCCCTCGTCGAGCACCTCGAGCTCCAGGGACTCGGAGCGGGACCCGCGCCGCGCCTTCACCGTGACCCGCCCGTGCGGCGGGCTGTGCTTGACCGCGTTGTCGATGAGATTCGCCACTACCTGGTGGATCCGCTCCGGGTCCGCGTGCGCGGTCAGCTCCGGCGGGGACACATCCAGGTGCAGATGGACGTCCGTACGGGTGTGGCTGCCGGAGCCGGAGGCGATGCCGGCGCGCGCCGAGGCGACCATGTTGGCCTCCTTCAGCACGCCCGACAGGTACGGCCACACCTCGAAACGCCGCTTTCGCAGCGGTACGACCCCGTTGTCCAGCCTGGACAGGTCCAGCAGGGTCTCGACCAGCCGGCCGAGCCGCTCGGTCTGCTTCAGGGCCGTCCGCATGGTTTCCGGGTCGGCCTGGGTCACACCGTCGACGATGTTCTCCAGGACCGCCCGCAGGCCCGCGATCGGCGTGCGCAACTCGTGCGAGACATTCGCCACGAGTTCCTTGCGCTGCCGCTCCTGGGCCTCCAGCTCGTCCGCCATGCGGTTGATCGTCTCGGCCAGGTCGCCCAGCTCGTCACGGCGGTTCTCCCGCACCCGGCGGGTGTAGTCGCCGTGCGAGATGGAGCGGGCCACCGCGTTCATCTCGTCCAGCGGCGCGGTGAGCGAATGCGCCACGAACTGCGTAATGAGCAGTGTGGCGATCATCGAGAAGACCGTGATGAAGCGAAGCTCCGTCTTGGTCTGCACCGCGATCATCGACAGGCCGGTGGTGATCAGCACCGACGTGACGACCAGAGCGCCCAGCTTCGTCTTGATCGAGAACGGGCGTACGCCGCCCCAGGGCTCCCCGGGGCCTCTCCGTCCGGCCGGACCCTCGCTCATGGCGTCGGCGTCTCCAGGGCGTAACCCACTCCGTGCACCGTGCGGATCCGCTCGGCGCCGATCTTCCGGCGCAGGGCCTTGATGTGGCTGTCGACCGTACGGGTGCCGGAGGCGTCAGCCCAGTCCCACACCTCCGCCAGCAGCTGCTCCCGGGAGAGCACCGCACGCGGCGTGTTGGCCAGGCAGACCAGCAGGTCGAACTCCGTCGGCGTCAGATGGACGTCCTCGGAGCGCACCCGTACCCGGCGCTGCGCGTGGTCGATCTCCAGCTCGCCGAGCCGCAGGATGCCGCTGCGCGGAGTGGCGGCGGCCAGCGCGGCACGCTCGACCCGGCGCAGCAGCACGTGCACCCGCGCCGCCAGCTCGCGCATCGAGAACGGCTTGGTCATGTAGTCGTCGGCGCCGACCCCGAGCCCGACCAGCATGTCGGTCTCGTCGTCGCGCGCGGTGAGCATCATCACCGGCACCGGACGGGCGGCCTGCACGCGTCGGCAGACCTCCAGACCGTCGAAGCCGGGCAGCATGATGTCGAGGATCAGCAGATCGGGCTGCCAGGCCTCGGCCGTGTCCACGGCGGACGGGCCGTCGACCGCCGTTTGCACGAGGAATCCCTCGGCGCGCAGGCGGGTCGCGATGGCGTCCACGATCGTCGGATCGTCCTCGACGACCAGAACCCGGCGCTGTGCGCCCTGGGTCGCCGCCGTGCCGTTGTGGGAGGTGTGTGTCTGCTCCATCGCCCGCCCCTGAGGTGTGCAATTCCGGAACCAGTGGGGTGATCCCTTGTCTGCGCATGACTGCGCTTGACGCTTGAATGATCGGCGTCAGGGAAGCAGAGTACGGGGAGTCACCGTTTCTTTGCTATCCAGGTCGGACGGCGAGATGCACGACGTCCGGCACGCCCCGGGCAACCGGGATCTCTTCGGTACGCACCTGTTGGAACCCGGCATTCCGCAAGGTTCCCTCGAATTCCGGAGAGGGTTGGGCGGACCACACCGCCAGCACCCCTCCCGGCCTCAACACCCTTGCGCAGCTGGTGAGTCCGGCTGGTGAGTAGAGACCGTGGTTGCCCTCGGTGACCGTCCAGTCGGGGCCGTTGTCGATGTCGAGGCACAGCGCGTCGAATGTGTCGCATGTCTCATTGACGAACGCGACCAGATCGGTTTCCACAACCTCGGTACGCGGATCGGCGAGCGCCCGAGAGGATAAACCGGACAACGGCCCCTCGCGGTGCCAGTCGACGACCGCGGCCTCGCGCTCGACCACCGTGATGCGGCCCCAGCGGGGATCGGCGGCGGCGTGTGCGAGGGAGAAGCCGACGCCGAGACCGCCGATCAGCACGCTCGGCTCGGCCCGTCCGTCGAGAGCCTCCAGTGCCGTGTCGACCAGCCGCCGCTCCGAGCGGCCGTCGGAGGTGTCCATCAGGAAGCATCCGTTGGCGATGATCTGCAGCAGTCCACCGTGGCGGCGCAGCACGACCTCGCCGTACGGGCCCTCGCGACGGTCCAGGACTTCGGGGGTGTCGTTCGGGGTGAGCATCGGCCCATCCTGGCAGTCCCGTGCCGGGTGGGGCGCGCGAATTTTCCCTGGGAAGTCGCTGTGAATGGCGGCTTTCGTGGCGCCGGTCATAGACAGTGCCGTGCGGGACGGCCAAGGGTGGGCGAAACGGAAGGAGCGCCTCACCGTGAACCGGACCGTGACGGCCGCCGACACGACGGCGGATGTGGCTCCTTCGCCGTGCGGTACTCCGTGCGGGATGCCCGGCGGCGATCCCGGTCGCGTGCGGTGCGAGGCGGCGTACGAGGCTCCCTCCGAGGCGTCCGTCGGCACCGGTCTGCCCGACGCCGCGGGGTTGCTGGAGGCGATGCCGCGGCAGCGGAACCCGACCGCCCCGGCCACGACCACCGTTTCGCCCCCGCCCGCCACCCCCGTCGCGGCGTCCACACCCGCCGCCCCCGCGGCAGCCCGGCGCCCCCGCCCCTGGCGGCTGCTCCCCACGCCCACCGGAACTCCCTTCACCTTCGGGTACGTCGCCCTGCTCGCCGTCACCTCGCTGATCACCGCGTACGCCGACCCCGCCGTCGTGCACACCCTGCACCAGGCCTCCAGCACCGATGTGGCCCACCTGGTGCGGTGGCCGATGGTGGTGCTGCCGGCCAGCGCGCTGTGGATCGCCGGCGGGCTCCTGTCGCCGTACGCGACAGGTCTGCTGCTGGCGCTCACGGCTCTGGAGCGCCGGATCGGCGGCGTGCGCACCGCCGGGGTCTTCCTGCTCGGGCATGTCCTCGCCACCCTGGCGACCGAGGGGGCCGTGGGGCTCGCGGTCCTGGCCGGGCACCTGCCCGACAGTTCCTTGCACCGCCTCGACTACGGCGTCAGCTTCGGCGTCGCCACCTGCGTGGGCGCCCTCGCCGGACTCCTCACGCCCTGGCTGCGCCGGCCCCTGCTGGCCGCCTTCGGCGGGATGGTGGTGCTGGACCTGATCGCGTTCACGGACCCCATGACGAACTGGGGGCACCTGATCTCGCTGGGGATCGGCGTGGCCACCTGGCCGGTGACGCGGCGCGCTCGCCGGGCCCACCCGGCCACCACCGCCGGGTAACTCCCCGATATCAACGGGCATCTTCCGGACCGTCCGGCTGTTGGGCCGAGGGACGGCCCGTTTCCGCCTCCCCGAACGTGATCGCTCACAGCGAACGCCCCATGGGGAACATTCAAGCGCTCACATGCATTGAGTCGGCATAGCTCAACTTGAATGCCGAAGGGGAGATCATGGCTTCGACGTCCACACCGCTCACTCTGCCTGTGCTGCCGCTCGACGGCGAGGTCGTGCTGCCCGGCATGGTGGTTCCGCTGGATTTGAACGACGCCGATGTACGCGCCGCCGTGGAGGCCGCCCAGGCCGCCGCCCGCTCGGAGCCCGGCAAGCCCCGGGTTCTGCTGGTGCCGCGCATCGACGGGACATACGCGAGCACCGGTGTGCTCGGCACCATCGAGCAGGTCGGCCGGCTCGCCGACGGTGACCCGGGCGCGCTGATCCGCGGCCGGGGCCGGGTGAGGATCGGCGCGGGGACCACGGGACCCGGTGCCGCCCTCTGGGTCGAGGGCGTCCGCATCGACGAGGACGTGCCCGAGCCGCTGCCCGGTCACGTCACCGAACTGGTCAAGGAGTACAAGGCACTGGCCACGGCGTGGCTGCGCAAGCGGGGTGCCTGGCAGGTCGTGGACCGGGTGCAGGCCATCGACGACGTGTCCACCCTGGCCGACAACTCCGGTTACTCGCCCTTCCTGACCACCGAGCAGAAGGTGGAGCTCCTGGAGACCGCCGACCCGGTGGCCCGGCTGAAGCTCGCCGCTCAGCAACTGCGCGACCACCTCGCCGAGCAGGACGTCGCCGAGACCATCGCCAAGGACGTCCAGGAGGGCGTCGACAAGCAGCAGCGGGAGTTCCTGCTCCGGCGCCAGCTGGAAGCCGTACGCAAGGAACTGCGGGAGCTCAACGGCGAGTCGGAGGGCGAGGAGTCCGACGACTACCGGACCCGGGTCGAGGCCGCCGACCTGCCCGAGAAGGTCCGCGAGGCCGCCCTCAAGGAGGTCGACAAGCTGGAGCGGTCCAGCGACCAGTCGCCCGAGGGCTCATGGATCCGCACCTGGCTCGACACCGTCCTCGAACTGCCGTGGAACGAACGGACCGAGGACGTGTACGACATCCAGGGCGCCAAGGCGGTGCTGGACGCCGAGCACTCCGGGCTGGCGGACGTGAAGGAACGGATCACCGAGTACCTGGCGGTCCGCAAGCGCCGTAGCGACCGGGGACTGGGTGTCATCGGCGGGCGGCGCGGCGGTGCCGTGCTCGCGCTCGTCGGCCCGCCCGGTGTCGGCAAGACCTCGCTGGGCGAGTCCGTCGCGCACGCCATGGGACGGAAGTTCGTGCGGGTCGCGCTCGGCGGGGTGCGGGACGAGGCGGAGATCCGCGGCCACCGGCGTACCTACGTCGGCGCGCTGCCCGGCCGGATCGTGCGCGCGATCAAGGAGGCCGGGTCGATGAACCCGGTGGTCCTGCTGGACGAGATCGACAAGGTGGGGTCCGACTTCCGGGGCGACCCGGCCGCGGCTCTGCTGGAGGTCCTCGACCCGGCGCAGAACCACACCTTCCGGGACCACTACCTGGAGGTCGAACTCGACCTGTCGGACGTCGTCTTCCTGGCCACGGCCAACGTGCTGGAAGCCATCCCGGAGGCGCTGCTCGACCGCATGGAACTGGTCCGGCTCGACGGCTACACCGAGGACGAGAAGATCGTCATCGCGCGTGACCACCTGCTGCCCCGCCAGCTGGAGCGGGCCGGCCTCAACAAGGACGAGGTCACCCTCGACGAGGGCGCGCTGCGCAAGCTGGCCGGCGAGTACACCCGCGAGGCCGGCGTCCGAACCCTGGAGCGCTCCGTGGCGCGGCTGCTGCGCAAGGTCGCGGCCCAGCACGAACTGGGCGAGCGGGAACTGCCGTTCACCGTCACGGACGAGGACCTGCGCGCGCTGATCGGCCGGCCGCACCATGTGCCGGAGTCCGCCCAGGACCCGGCGGAGCGGCGCACCGCCGTGCCGGGTGTGGCGACGGGGCTCGCGGTCACCGGAGCGGGCGGTGACGTGCTGTTCGTCGAGGCGTCGCTGGCCGACCCGGAGACCGGCGCGGCGGGCCTGACGCTGACGGGCCAGCTGGGCGACGTCATGAAGGAGTCGGCGCAGATCGCGCTGAGCTTCCTGCGCTCGCACGGAGCCGAACTGGAGCTGCCGGTCGCGGACCTGAAGGACCGGGGCGTGCACATCCACTTCCCGGCGGGCGCGGTGCCGAAGGACGGGCCGAGCGCCGGTGTCACGATGACGACGGCGCTGGCGTCGCTGCTCAGCGGCCGTCTGGTCCGTACGGACGTCGCGATGACCGGCGAGGTCTCGCTGACCGGCCGGGTCCTGCCCATCGGCGGGGTGAAGCAGAAGCTGCTCGCCGCGCACCGGGCGGGTGTCACCACGGTCGTCATCCCCAAGCGCAACGAGCCCGACCTGGACGACGTCCCGGCGGAGGTGCTGGACAAGCTCGACGTCCACGCCGTCACGGACGTCCGCCAGGTCCTGGAGCTGGCGCTGGCCCCCGCGACGAACGGGGCCGCGCCGGAGGTTCCGGTCGCGGCGTGACGGACGCGGTCGGATGAGGGGAGGCCCGGGTCCCGTGAGGGAGGCCCGGGCCTTCGCCTGTGCGCCGCGCACCACGCCCGTCCCCGGCCGGACGAAGAAGCCGCGCAGGTGGGGCGAAGGCCACCGTTGGTCCGGCCCTGCGAAATACTGGCGGAGCCGCGGCGACGACGGCGCTCGGCGGAAACTTTTCAGGATCGGGAAACCGAGGCAGGGGCTGACGTGCACGAAGACGGGAACGGCGACGGACGCCAAGTCGAATCCGACGTCCCCGCGAGCGGTGTGGACCAGCCCGCGTTCCTCGCGCTGGAACGCGAACTGACCGTTCTGCTGCGACGCGCCCGTGCCAACCAGGGCGAGATGGCCCGCGAGGTCCACCCGGACCTGGAGTCCGCGGCGTACGGCCTCCTCGTGCGGCTGGACGAATGCGGACGTCAGCGGGCCACCGCGCTCGCCGGGTACATCGGTGTCGGCAAGGCCACGATGTCCCGTCAGCTGCGTGCGCTGGAGGAACTCGGCCTGGTGGCCCGGGAACCGGACCCGGCCGACGGCCGCGCCTGGCTGATCGCCCTCACCCAGGAGGGCCACGAACGGGTGACCAGGGTGCGTGAGGCACGGCGGGCCCGGTACGCCGGTCGGCTGGAGGACTGGGACTCCCGCGAGGTCGCGGAACTGGCGCGCCTGCTGAACCAGTTGAACCGGGGCATGGAGAAGTAGGTCAGGTCCGCGGGGCCGGTCGGTGCCCGCGTCGGACGCCGCGTCCGGTGGGCCGGTCTCCTCAGAGCTCCGCGTACACCACCGTCGCGTCGTCGTGCGTCTTGCTGCGGCCCAGGTGCGTCCGCTCCCGCGCGTCCGCCCGCTCCAACTCCCGTACCCGGTCCACCAGCGCCTGCGCCCCCTCCTTGCGGACGTAGGTGAAGCAGTCGGTCCAGTCGCCCTCCTCGAACTTCTCCACCCAGCGGGTCGCACCGTCCGTCAGGGCGGCCAGGGCACGGACGTCCTCTCGCGCCACGGCCCCGGTCACCGCGCGCGCCGCGACCGTCGGATCCGCCGCCGCCGTGAAGAAGCCGCCCTCCTTGTTGCGGATCGTGGAGTCGATCAGAGCGTCCGTGGCGAGGGCGGAGCGGGGGAGGAGTGCCAGCCGGTCGTCCAGGTGGGGGGTCACCGTGCCGTCGGGGGACTCCAGCAGGAGTGCCGAGTCAGAGAGGACCAGGTACTCGACCGTCTCCGACGACCAGCGGGCCAGAACCACCGTGGCCTGGGGGGTGCGTGGGTGAGAAAGGTCACAAGTGGATTGATGGGCCCCGGTTGTTCGCAGAATCGCTCGGGAGAGGATCTCCGACAGCGGAAGATCTTGGCAGGAAACGGTCAGTTCGGTCAGGGCCCCGCCGAGTCGCGCGGTGAACCAGGGGACGGAATGAAGACAGCCCGTGGCGCCGCTCGGCGGTGTCACCCCGTCCAGGACCACGAGCGCACCACCCAGCCCGGAAGCCGGTAGCGCGACGCTCGCGAAGTCCTCGTTGGCGCGGGCCCGGTCGCCGGGCTCCGAAACAAATTCCGTACGCATTCGGCCAGTCTGCACGAGCCCTCCACAAGCTGTGCAGGAGCCTGGCATCGGTTCCCGATTTCACGCAGCCGTGCAGGTCAGACGTCTGATTTGGGCTGGAATAGCTGACTCCGGGAAGGTGTGTCGGCGAATATTGCCACCGCCCGCCGTGGACGTCCAACCGGCCCGCCGTCCGAGACCGCTGCAAGGGCCAGAGAAACTTGCCCGCCAACTCCCGTCCGATGTTCACTCCTTCGGGTGGCGGGTCAGGTGATGCGCGACCGGCGCCCACCGGCACTGGGAGGGTCGGGAACCGCGCCGGACGTATGCACCAGTTGGCCCCGATAGGTGGGCTGATGGGCCATCGCCCGGGCCATGGGTATTCACGAGTCAGGAATGCGAGCACCGGTGCAGAAGACGCGGCCTCGTCGTACAGGCAAGCAGGCGGCCTCCGGCAAAGGCGTGGACCAGACACCCGGCACGCCCCATCCCGGCACGCCGGGAACCCCTCACCCCGGCATACCCGGCAGCCCCTCCGCCGCGCCCGTCGGCAAGGGCCGCCCCACCCATGTGCGCACGCGGCTCATTCTCGCCGTCACCGTCGTGGCCGCCGCCATCGCCGGAGCCGGCGTCCCCTCCCTGGTCACCGCCTCCGGGCAGCTCAGCGACTCCCAGGACCTGGTGACCCTCGCCGAGCAGACCCAGGACGCGCTCACCCTCGCCCACGCGCTCGCCGACGAACGCGACGAGGTCACCCCGTACATCGCGGCCGGCCGCCCCAAGTCCAAGGCACCCAGCGAGCAGCAGAGCGCCCGGGTCGACCGGCAGGTCGAGGAGCTGCGCGCCGACCCGGACACACCCGCCGCCGTCCGCAAGGACCTCGACACCATCGCCGCCGTCCGCAGGGCGGCCCTCACCGGCAAGAGCGGCGCGCTCGAAGCGCACCAGGCCTACTCCGCCACCGTCACCGACCTGCACCGGCTCGCCGAGCAGCTGGCCGCCGAGATGCCGCCCCGCGCGGGCGCCGGCGCCCACGCCCTCGCCGAGCTGGACACCGCCGTCCAGCAGGCCGCCGCGACCCGAGGTCTGCTGCTGGCCGCCCTGAACGTGCCGACGACGACCCAGAGCGGCATCGACCCCGCCACCGGCCTGCCGACCACCCGGCCCACCTCCTCGGCCGCCGACACCAAGCTGCGCGACGCCCTCAGCGCCGCAGCCCAGCAGGCCCGGGTGCGCTCCGACGCCGCCCTCGCCGACTTCCAGGAGTCCGCGCCCGCGGCGGCCAAGGCGAGCTACGACTCCACGGTCACCGGCCCCGAGGTCAACTCCGCCGAGAAGTACCTGGCCGCTCTCACCGACCAGCCGTCGCTCGCCGACAAGGAGCTCGGCACCAGCACCGGCAAGGTCGAGGCCGCTCTCTCCGCCCGGATCGACGCGATGCGCGGCGCGGAGGCCGCCCTCTACGACCGCCGGGTGAAGGAACTCGCCCAGCTGCGCGACGACGACGTCACCGCGCTGGAGATCCGGTTCGCCCTCCTCGGCGCGCTGATGCTGCTGGCCGTCGGCATCGCCACCGCGATGGCCCGCACCCTCACCCAGCCGCTCTCCGTGCTGCGCCGCGGCTCCGCCCGGCTCGCCCAGGCGGAGAACCCCAGCGCCGAGGAACCGGTCGCCTTCACCGGCCGCAACGACGAGTTCGCCCAGGTCGTCCGCTCCGTCAACGCCCTGCACGCACACGCCGCCGCCCTCGGCGAGCGCGTCATGACCCTGGAGGCGGACCGCAAGCACCTGGTCGGCCAGCGGCAGCGAATGGCCGACGCCCGCGAGCAGCTCAAGGCGGAACTCGCCGAATCCGCCGCCCAGCTGGAGCGGACCCGCACCAACATCTCCGCCACCTTCGTGAACCTCGCGCTGCGCACCCTGGGCCTGGTCGAGCGGCAACTCGCCGTCATCGAGGGCCTGGAGGAGCGCGAGCAGGACCCGGAGCGCCTGGCCACGCTCTTCAAGCTCGACCACTTCGCCACCGTCATGCGCCGGCACAGCGAGAACCTCCTCGTCCTCGCCGGCACCGAACACGTCCAGCAGAGCGCCGGCCCGGTTCCGCTGATCGACGTGGTGCGCGCGGCGGTCAGCGAGATCGAGCGGTACGAACGGGTCCGTATCGCCGCGCTCCCGCCGCACGCGCACCTCGCCGGGTTCGCCGCGGACGACCTCTCCCACCTGCTGGCCGAACTCATGGAGAACGCCACCTCGTTCTCCCCGCCCGACCTGCCCGTCGAGGTCTCCGGCTGGCTCCTGGAGAACGGCGAGGTCATGCTCTCCGTCCAGGACGAGGGCATCGGCATGACCGCCGAGCGTCTGGTCGGCCTCAACGCCCGCCTCGCCGACTTCACCCCCGAGACCTCCTACGAGTCCTACGGCTCCGCCGAATCGCCCGAGTCGTCCGCATCGTCCGGGCAGGGCGGCGAGGAGGGGCTCGGGCTGGGCCTGTACGTGGTGGCCCGGCTCGCCCATCGGCACGGTGTGCGGGTGCAGTTGCGCGAGCAGAAGCAGGGCGGGGTCGCCGCGGTCGTCGTCCTGCCCAAGAGCCTGCTGGCTCCCGCGCCGTCCGCCGCCGTCCCGAAGGCGTCGTCGTCGGCGCCGGTCGTGGACGGCACCCACACCTTCTCCCTGCCGGGCGCGGACGCCGAGGTCAACTCCAACGTCCTCAGCGGCCGTTCGAAGGCCGAGGACCCGCTGGTCGCCCTCGCGGAGGACGCCGTACGGCACGCGCGGACCGGCCCGGAGGAGCACCCGGTGCCCCCCGAGACCCCGGCCGAGACCACCATGGAGCTGCTGGTCCCGATACCCGCGCAGGCGGAACCCGGGACCCCCGAAGCCGAGCCCTCCGCACCCGAGCCCTCCGCACCCGAGCCCTCCGCACCCGAGCGCTTCGAGCCGGCGCTCGGTGACGGCGCGGCCGCCCCACCGGGACCGCTCCCGGCCGAGAACGACGTCCGCACCGAGCGTGCGTTCGCGACCGGGCCGACCGCGCGCGAAGCCGAGGCGGAGCCGAGCCACGACCGCATCCCGGACGCGCCGGACACCCCGGGCGCCCCGGAGGAGCCCGTCACCGACAAGGGCCTCCCCAAGCGCACCCCGAAGATCACCGCCCCGGCCACCGCCCCGCGTCCACGCGGCGCATCCGTCGACGCCGAGGCACTCCGCCGCCGCCTGGGCGGCTTCCGCCGGGGGGCGGAGGCCGGCTATCGCGAGGTGGAGGCGGAGATCGCCGAGGAGACGGGACAGCACCAAACGCCGGCCGGGGGAACCGCAGGAACCGCACAACCCGAAGAAGCCACGGGGGGCACTGTCGAGGAGGCAAGCAGTTGACCGCGCCCAGTACCTTCGGACTGAGCCGTGAGGCCCGCAATCTTCACTTCCTGCTGACCAATCTCGTCGAGGAGGTGCCTGGCATCCAGTCGGTGGCGGTCGTCTCCTCCGACGGCCTGCTCCTGCTGTCCACGGACCCCGTCCTGCCTCCGACCCCGCCCGGCCCGCGCGGGGGGACCCATGGTCTCCCGGTCCGGGAGGCCCGTGCGGAGAAACCCTCGGGGCCGCGTGGCTCCGCCGCCGACCTCGCCACCATCGTTTCCGGCATCGGCAGCCTCACCGTGGGCGCCGCCCGGCTGATGGGATCCGGCCAGGTGAAGCACACCATGGTCGCGATGGACGAGGGCAGCCTGTTCGTGATGTCGATCAGCGACGGCTCACTGCTCGGCGTGCACGGCTCCGCGGAGTGCGACATGAGTGTCGTGGCGTACCACATGGCGCTGTTCGTCGGCCGCGCCGGGCATGTCCTGACGCCCGAACTGCGCAGCGAGCTACGACAGACCCTGGAGAACGACCCGACGTCGACCGGGAGCGCCCGATGAGCGGCACGCCGAGCAGTGGCCCGAAGGGGCTCCCCGTACGAGGCGCGGACCGCAAACCCGCCCGGGTGCGCCCGTACTCGCTCACCGGCGGCCGGACCCGCTTCGGACACGTCCTCCTCGTGGAGACGTTCGTCGCGGCGCTCGAAGCGCCCGAGGAGCGCAAGGAACTGACGAACGGTTCGCTCAACACCCGGGTCATGCCGGAGATGCGGGCCATCGTCGAACTGTGCCGCCGGATGCGCACGGTGGCCGAGATCGCCGCGTTGCTGAAGATGCCGCTCGGCGTGGTCCGGGTGCTGCTGAGCGACCTCGCGGACCAGGGAAAGATCCGTGTGTACGGAACCGGGACCGGTCATGGCACCGGCCGGCCGGACCGTGTGCTGCTGGAAAGGGTGCTGGGTGGACTCCGTCGCCTCTGACGCCGCTCGAAGCGTCGTCTCCCCGTTCGTCGAGGCCGAGGAGGACCTGAGGTCCTGGCAGACGGACCGTACCCGGGCCCCCATCGCGACGAAGATCGTGGTGGCGGGCGGCTTCGGCGTCGGCAAGACCACCCTGGTCACCGCCGTCTCGGAGATCACGCCCCTGCAGACCGAGGCGTTGATGACCCAGGCGAGCGAGGAGCACGACGACCTCACCGCCACGCCCGACAAACTGACCACCACCGTGGCCATGGACTTCGGCCGCCTCACACTCGACGACGACCTGGTGCTCTACCTGTTCGGCACGCCCGGCCAGCAGCGCTTCTGGTTCATGTGGGACGACCTGGTGCGTGGCGCGATCGGCGCGGTCGTGATGGCCGACACCCGCCGTCTGAAGGACTGCTTCCCGGCGCTGGACTACTTCGAGAGCTGCGGGGTTCCGTACGTCGTCGCGGTCAACCACTTCGACCACAGCGAGCGGTTCGAGCCTGACGACGTACGCGAAGCGCTCACGATCCCTCCACACATACCTGTCATGATCATGGACGCTCGGCGCAGGATCTCGGTGATCGAGACCCTGCTGTCCCTCGTCGGCCACGCGCTGGACGAGACCCCCGAGTAGTCCTCAGCAGTCCCCCGTAAGGAGCCAGCACCCGCATGCGGAAGATACTCGTCGTCGGAGCCGGCCAGTCCGGTCTCCAGCTCGCCCTCGGACTCCAGTCGCACGGGTACGAGGTCACCCTGATGTCCAACCGGACGGCGGACGAGATCCGTTCCGGCCGGGTCATGTCGACGCAGTGCATGTTCCACACGGCACTCCAGCACGAGCGGGACCTCCAGCTGAACTTCTGGGAGTCCCAGGCCCCGAAGATCGAGGGACTCGGTGTCTCCGTGGCGGCCCCCGGCTCCCACGACCCGGGCCCGACCCAGCGGGCGATCGACTGGGTGGGCAGGCTCGACGGTTACGCGCAGTCGGTCGACCAGCGGGTGAAGATGGCCGGCTGGATGGAGACGTTCGCGCAGCGTGGCGGCCAGCTGGTCATCCATGGCGCGGCAGTCGGCGACCTCGACTACTTCGCCCGTACCTACGACCTGGTGCTGGTGTCGGCGGGCAAGGGCGAGCTCGTGCAGATGTTCGGCCGGGATCCGGAACGCTCTCCCTACAGCGAACCGCAGCGAGCCCTCGCGGTGGCGTACGTCCACGGGCTGGGGCCGCGTCCCGAGCACCCCGACTACGACGCGGTCCGCTGCAACCTGGTCCCCGGGGTCGGCGAGCTGTTCGTCATGCCGACGCTCACCACCTCCGGCCGGGCGGACATCCTCTTCTGGGAGGGCATACCCGGCGGCCCGCTGGACGTCTTCAAGGGCGTCAAGGACCCGGCGGAGCACCTCTCGCTGACCCTGGAACTCATGGAGAAGTTCGTCCCCTGGGAGTACGCGCGGGCCACGAAGGCCGAACTGACCGACGCCGGCGGCACGCTGGCCGGCCGGTACGCGCCCACCGTCCGCAACCCGGTCGGCCGGCTCCCCGGCGGCGGCCTGGTCCTCGGCGTCGCCGACGTGGTCGTCGCCAACGACCCGATCACCGGACAGGGCTCCAACTCGGCGTCCAAGTGCGCCGCCGCGTACCTCGCGTCCATCCTCGAGAACGGGGAGAAGGAATTCGACGAGGCCTGGATGCGCAGTACGTTCGACCGGTACTGGCAGACCGCCCAGCACGTGACCAAGTGGACCAACGCCATGCTGGCCCCGCCGCCGGAGCACATCCTGAACCTGATCGGCGCAGCGGGCCAGCTGCCGCCGGTCGCCGACCGGTTCGCCAACGGCTTCAACGATCCGGCGGACTTCGAGAACTTCTTCTACGAGCCGCAGAAGACCGAGGCGTATCTGGCGTCGGTGGTCGGGTCCTAGGGGCTTTCGAGGATCCCCCTAGGACGGCTTCCTGCCGCCCGGCTTCCTGTCGCCCTTGGGCTTCCTGTCGCCCTTTGGCCGTGACTGGTCATCGGGTGGGGTCTTGTCATCCCTGGGCCGCGGCGGGTCGTCCGGGCGTACGGCGCCGAGGATCGGGTTCGAGGCGATGGGCGAGATCTTGATCTTCGTGCCGGGGCGGGGCGCCTGGACCACCTGGCCCTTGCCCACGTAGATCGCCACGTGGGTGGCCTCGGGGAAGTAGACCACCAGGTCGCCCGGGCGCAGCCGGTCCAGGGGGATCTTCGGCAGCCGGGCCCACTGTTCCTGGCTGGTGCGCGGAATGGGGACCCCGACGCTGCGCCATGCCTCGGACGTCAGGCCCGAGCAGTCGTAGGACGTGGGCCCCTCGGCGCCCCATTCGTACGGTTTCCCGAGCTGCCGGAAGGCGTACCGCACGGCCCGGTCGCCCTTGCCCGAGGGCTTCGCGTCGTCCTTGAGGGCGCCGGAGGTCATCAGCTTGTCCTGTGCCTTGTCGACCCCGTTCTTCTCGAACTCGGCGAGTGCGGTGAGCTGTTGAGCGGTGAGGGAGGACAGCAGACCCTCGACGCTCCTGAGACGTCTGTGGACGTCGTCGCGGACCGTCTGCTGCCGGGCGGCGAGGGTGAGTTGGTCGTCCAGGGCCTTGCGGGCCCGGCGGGCCAGGTCGTCGGCCTTCTTCTCGCTGCCGACCAGGCGGCCCACCGTCTCGGACCGTTCCCGGGCCAACTGGCCGATCACATGGCCCTGGTCGAGGGCGTGCTGGGGATCCCGGGCGAGCAGGAGGCGGACGTACGGGGAGAGGCCTGTGGTGCTCTGGTACTGCTGCCGGGCCAGCCGGCCCGCCGCGCCCCGGCTGTCCTGAAGGGAGAGCCGGGCCAGGGCGAGCTGGTTCTCCAGCCGTTCGGTCCGGGCGCGCTGCCTCGTCAGCTGTTCCTCGGTGGCGTTGTACGTCTCGGTGGCCTTCTCCGTTTCCCGGTACAGGCGCTGAAGGTCCGTCAGCAGCTCGGGCAGGGAGCGGCTGCCGGGTTGGGCCGGGTCGGGCACGGCTGTCGCGGGGAGCGGGGCGAGGGCGGTTCCGGCCGCCAGCGCCGCCGTCGCGGCCGTACATACGAGACGTAGAAACCTTCCTGACACGCCATCACCTCCGGTGCGCGGTACGCGGCCCTTCCGCGGAGTTCCGCATCGCGAGCATGTGACGTGTCGTGGAGGTTCGCGCGCGGGGTGTGCGCGGTTCGGCGCAACGCGGTCACCCGTCGGTGTCGCACCGCTTGCCGCCCGGCGTGGTGTCCGGGGCGGCATCCGGTCGGCGTGGCATCCGGTCGGCGTGGCATCCGATCGGCCCCGAGCCGGGACGCCGGGTCAGGTGCTCGGCTTGGTGTCCGGTGTGGACCAGGGCCACCTGAGCCTGCTGTCCTGCTTCCCCTCGGGGTCGTACACGTACTTCCATCCCTGCGGGAGGCCAAGGCGTTTGCTGTGGCCGCGCGGGGCCCGCTGGTAGACGAGCACGGTGGGCGGACCGCCGGCGGCGTCCGGGACAGGGATGCGGTACGTCTTGGGCGGATGCCCGGTGGGCCCCAGCAGGACGGGCAGTACCCGGCCGTCCATGGGACCGCCCTCGAAGGGGGTGTCTTCGCTCTTCACGGCACCAGTGTCGGTCATCCGCCCCGCACCGGTGCCGGCCATCCGCCTCGGGCGGGGATCAGCCGTCCGCCAGGAGGTCATCGACCAGTGCGGCGGTCTGCGGGTCCCGGCGCGCGGTCACCGAGAGGACCGCCACGAACTGTTCCACCAGCCAGTCCCGCAGTTCTCCGGCGGGCGGCTGCTTGTCCTCGTCCAACCAGATGAGCGAGGCCGCCTCCACCGCCGTGATCCACATCCGGACGGTCATCCGCAGCCGGGAGCCTGGTTCCGTGACCCGCAGGTGGCTGAGGATGTGCTCGGCCGCGGCCCGTCGTACGCCGTCCACGATGGCGGTCGTACGGGAGGTCTCGACGACGCTGCCGCCCTGGAGCAGGGCGCTGAAGCCGGCGTCGTGCTGGTCGACGAAGGTGAGGTAGCGGTCCAGGGCGCGGGCGAGACGCTCGAGGAGCGGGCCCTCGGGGGGCTCGTCGAAGCACTGCCGGAGTTCCTCGGCGGCGGACCTGAGGGCGGCTTCGTAGAGTTGCTGTTTGCCGCCCGGGAAGTACCGGTACACCAGGGGCCGCGAGACCCCGGCCGCCTCCGCCACGTCGTCGAGCGAGACCTCCTCGGGTGCCCGGTGGGCGAAGAGGGACAGCGCGGCGTCGAGGAGCTGACTGCGGCGCTCCTCGACGCTCAGACGGCGATAGGCGGGGGTGGGGGCGGAGGGGGTCATGACGGGCAGCGTAACCGGTGACGCCGCGTCAGTACCCTGACGAACAGGTCAATACCCAGCCAAAGTGACGGTTCTCCTAGGCCAGCAGCCCGGACGACCGCCACAGTCGCCGCCCCGCGCCCCGCAGCACCCCGATGTCGTCCAGGAAGTCGGTGAGCTTCTTGGCTCCCGTCTGCATGACCTCCCGGCGGTGGCCGCTCGCCCGCACCTGCGCCAGGGCCTCCCGCTGGTCCAGGCCCACATTCGAGTAGACCTCGGGATTCACGAACGCCACGGAGAAGACCCGTGCGAACTCGCCGGACGTGACGCGGGTGAACTCCTGCGACCACCTCGGCGCGGTCACCATCTGGCGGCGCAACTCCTCGCGGGCGTACCGCACATGGCGCGCCTCCTCCGCCACGTGGATGCGGGTCACGCCCCGGATGAGGGGCTGGACCCGCTCGTCGGGGAAGGTCAGCCGCTGCATCCAGTCGAGGACCTCCTCGCCGAGCAGGGTCGCGGTGAAGGAACCCGGGGTGGTGGAGATGGTCTTGAACAGCCGTCCCAGCCGCTGGTGGGCCCGGCTCACCGGATACCACGGTGTGCCGCCCCGCGAGATCAGCCGGGCGAACATCCTGGAGTGCCGGCACTCGTCCTCGATCTCGGTGAGCGCGTACCGCACGTGGGCGCTGGTCGCCGCCTTGTCGTAGATGTGCCGTACCAGCAGTTGCATCAGGATGATCTCGAACCAGATGCCGAGCGAGGCGAGTGCCGCGGCCTCGTGCCGGGAGAGCAGGATCCGCTGCTCCTCGCTCATCCGCCGCCACAGCGGGGTGCCGTACAGCGACACCAGTTCCGGCGGCCAGAACCACTTCCCCTCCTCGAAGGGGGCGTCCCAGTCGAGCTCCCGGTCCGGGTCGAAGGAGTGCTTGGCGGAAGAGGCGAGCAGTCGCTCGGCCACCTGCTCCCGGTCCTTGAGCAGACCGAGCGCGTCACGCAGGCCGTCGAGCGCCTCGGCTTCCGGCAGGGTCGTCATGGCTGGCTCACCTCGTTACCCGGGGTCACATCGTCCGGGTCTTATGAGACTGCCTGTCAGCAAGCCCGTCAATCCCCTGTACGCGATCTGTCGGCCCCGCGACCGCTCCACGTTCCCGAGCCACGTGGCGCCTACGACAGGTTCAGCACCGCCGCCATCACCGCCCGCGCGATCGGCGCCGCCATCCCGCCGCCCGTGATGTCCCCCCGCGCCTGAGACGCGTCCTCCACCACCACCGCCACCGCGACCCTCGGCTCGAGGTCCCTGTCGCCCTGTGCCCAGGACACGAACCAGGCATACGGCGTACCGGCGTTGAGGATGCCGTGCTGGGCGGTGCCGGTCTTGCCGCCCACGATCGCGCCCGGGATGGCGGCGTTGGTGCCGGTGCCCTCCGTCACGACCTGGGTCATCAGCTCCTTCAGGCGGGCCGCCGTCTGCGGTTGCATCGCCTGCCGCACGGAACGGGACCCGGCCGTCCCCACCGTCGACCCGCCCGCCCGGACCGTCCGCTCCACCAGATACGGCTCCCGCACCAGCCCCCGGTCGGCCACCGCACCGGCGACCATCGCCATCTGCAACGGCGTGGCCCGCGTGTTGTACTGGCCGATCGAGGACAGCGCCAACTGCGCCCGGTCCAGCGTCGTGTCGAAGGTGCTCGGCGCCACCGAGAACGGGATCCGCAGCTTCCTGTCGTTGAAGCCGAAGGCCTGCGCGGTGGCCGTCATGTCCCGCACGCCCACGTCCGCGCCGAGCTTCGCGAACACCGTGTTGCACGACCACTTGAAGGCCTCCCGCAGCGAGAGGTCGACACAGCCGTCGGACTCGTTGGTCAGCGTGGTCGTCGTCCCGGGCAGGGTGTAGGGGTCCGGTGAGCGGGTCGGCTCGTCGAGGTCGGTGATCACACCCGCGTCCAGCGCGGCGGCCGCGGTGACCACCTTGAAGGTCGAGCCCGGCGGATACGTCTGCCGTACCGCCCGGTTGAGCATCGGCTTGTCCACGTCGCTGTTCAGCCGCGCCCAGGACCGGGCCACCTCCGCGTCGTTCCCCGACAGGACCGCGGGGTCGTACGACGGGCTCGACACCAGCGCCAGAATCCGCCCGCTGGACGGCTCGATCGCCGCCACCGCGCCCTTGCGGCCGGCCAGCCCCTGGTACGCCGCCCGCTGCGCGGCCCGGTCGAGGGTCGTCACGACGTCACCGCCCGGGTTGCGGGCGCGCGTGAAGTCGTTCCACAGCGGGAACGGCGACAGCAGCGGATCCTCGCCGGACAGGATGCCGTCCTCCGCGTGCTCCAGGAGACTCGTCCCGTACTCCTGCGACGCGAAGCCGGTCACGGGCGCGAACATCGGGCCGTCGGTGTACGTCCGTTCGTGACGGAGCTGCTCCCCGGTGTCCCGGGATCCGGTGACCGGCCTGCCGCCGACCAGGATGTCGCCGCGCGGCTGGCCGTAACGGGCGATCTCCGAGCGGCGGTTGCCCACGTTGTCGTCGTAGAGGCGGGCCTGGAAGACCTGGACGCGGGTGGCGCTGACCAGGAGTGCCATCAGCAGCAGGACGCAGAAGACGGCGGCGTGCCGGATGTGCCGGATCACCGGATCACCTGCCCGGGGTTCTCCTTCTCCTCCTCGGCCCGGCCGCGGGCCGAGTCGCTCACCCGGATCAGCAGGGCCACGATCGCCCAGTTGGTGACGACCGAGGAACCGCCCTGGGCCAGGAACGGCATCGCCATGCCGGTCAGCGGGATCAGGCCGGTCACCCCGCCCCCGATCACGAACACCTGGAGCGCCACGATGGACGCCAGCCCGACGGCGAGCAGCCGGCCGAAGGGGTCGCGCAGGCACAGGCCCGCCCGGTAGCCGCGCTCCACGAGCAGGCCGTACAGCAGGAAGATCGCGGACAGGCCGGTCAGGCCCAGCTCCTCGCCCGCCGTGGCCAGGATGAAGTCCGACTTCACGGCGAAGCCGATGAGGACGGAGTGGCCGAGCCCGAAACCGGTGCCGACCACACCGCCCGCCGCGAACGCGAACAGGGACTGGGCGAGCTGGTTCGGTCCCTGACCCGCCTCGATCGAGGCGAACGGGTGCAGCCAGTCCTCGACCCTGCTGTGCACATGCGGTTCCAGCCAGCCGACGGCGACCGCGCCGAGCGAGGCCAGCAGCACACCGACGGCGATCCAGCCGATGCGGCCGGTGGCGACGTACAGCAGGACGACGAACAGGCCGAAGAACAACAGCGAGGTCCCGAGGTCGCGTTCCAGGACGAGCACGACGACACTCACCAGCCAGACGGCCACGATCGGGCCGAGGACGCGGCCGGTCGGCAGCTGGATCCTGCTGAACCGCCAGACCTGGCGGCCCGCGTACGCCAGCGCGTTGCGGTTGGCCGCCAGATACGCGGCGAAGAACACCGCGAGCAGCACCTTCGCGAACTCGCCCGGCTGGATGGAGAATCCGGCGATCCGGATCCAGATGCGGGCGCCGTTCACCGCCGGGAAGAAGATCGGCAGGGTGAGCAGGGCGAGGGCGGCGGCCACACAGACGTACGCGTAGCGCTGCAGGACGCGGTGGTCGCGCAGCAGGAGCACGACCACGATGAACAGGGCCACACCGAGGGTGGACCACACCAGTTGGGTGGGCGCGGCCCGGTCGCCGGGCGTCTCCAGGTCGAGCCGGTAGATCAGCACCAGGCCGAGGCCGTTGAGCAGCACGCCGATCGGCAGCAGCAGCGGGTCGGCGCAGGGGGCGCGCAGCCGTACCGCGCAGTGCGCGAGCACCGCGAGCACGCCGAGCCCGGCGCCGTAGCCCGCGGCGCCGGGCGGGAGGGTGCCGTTCCTGGCGACGCCGACCGCGCAGTAGCCGTACACCGACAGCGCCACGGCGAGGACGATGAGGGCCAGTTCGACGCCGCGGCGGCGGGGGAGGAGTACGGCGGGCAGGGGCGGGTCCGCCGCCCGCACGGTGGTTCCGGCCTCGATCATGTCCGGAACCTACCCAAATAGCACCGGTTGTCAGCCTTCGTCGTCAGCACCAGCGTGGCGCGGACCCGATGTTGTCGATGTACCGGGCCGCACCCCAGGCCCAGGTGCCGTCCGTGAGGAGGTACCAGAGCGGGTTGCCGTCGATGGTCTCGCCGCCGGTCTTGCAGAAGATCGAGACGATCTCGCCGCGGTGCGCGTACCGGATGATCTGGCCGCCGCGGTCGGGGCGGGCGCGCAGGGCGAGGGTGCTTGCGGTTACTCGGCCTTGGTAAAGGGACTGGGTGTTGCCGGTGTTGGTGCCGGAGCTGGTTCCGCTGCCGGTGCCGGATTGGTTCGGGTTGCCGTTGCCGGTTCCGCTTCCTGTCCCGTGGCCGTTGCCGTTGCCGTTGCCGGTTCCGCTTCCTGTCCCGTGGCCGTTGTCGTTGCCGGTTCCGCTTCCCGTCCCGTGGCCATTGCCGGTTCCGTGGCCGGTCTGGTTGCTGTTGCTGTTGCTGTTGCTGTTTCCGGTTCCGTTGCCGTTGGCGTTCCCGGTCCCGGCCCCGTTGCCGGTTCCGTTTCCTGTCCCGTGGCCGTTGCCGTTGCCGTTGCCGTTCGCGTTGGCGTTGCTGTTCCCGTTTCCGTTCTGGGTCCCGTTGCCCCCGCCCTGGTTGCCCCCGCCCTGGTTCCAGTTGCCGTCGTTGCCGCTGGTCTGGCCTCCTTGGCCGTTCCAGTCGTCATCCGCGACGGCGGGGGCGGCCATGGTCGCGACGGCCAGGGAGCCGACGGCGGCCGCTATGGCGAGGCGGTGGGTGAGGGAGGAACGCAGGGACATGGGAGTACCTCCATGAGGGAGCGAAGCAGTCGGAACCTGACTAATCGCCACATTAGGAGCGGTGATCGCACCGCGCCCCTCACACTGAGCCATCGGGGAGATCGACCACCGAGGAGTGACTACTCGGCGAGCTCCTCCAGCAGCCGGGCCGTCGGCAGTCCCGCCTTCAGGTACGCGACGAACAGTTCGTTGTGCAGCGCCCAGGGCGAGCGCCGGGCCCGGATCAGCCGTATCGCCTCGTCCGCCGAGCGGCCCTGGCGGACCAGGGCGTGCGCGACGACCAGCCCCGAGCGGTTGTACCCGTGATAACAGCGCACGAGGACCGTGCGACCCCCGTCCAGCGCCTCGCACGCGGTCTGCGCGAGACGGATCACCCCGGCGAGCTGGGTGCCGTCCAGGGGTCCGTCGGGAATCGGCCACACATGATGCTCGACGCCCGGGTCCGGCCCGTGACCGGGCAGCCTCAGCAGGGTCAGCACAAGATCGAACTCGTTCCGCACGACGGCGAACTCGACCTGCCCCGGACCGTTCCTGAACTCGTGCCCGCCCATCCACAGACCGGGCACGATCTCGTTCCACGGACCGTCCGGAGCGGGTACGTCGCCTTGCTTCCCACGTGTGCGCAACGGCGCCTCCCCGAGCCCCGCCAACTCGTCCGGGCGGACAGAACCTACCCGGGTCAACCCCTCCTCAAAGGTAACCGGGTCCTTGCGACGGGAGCGCCCCGCCTGTTCCCATGGTGAGGGGTGATGGTGCATGAGCGGACTGCGCGTCGTACCGACCTGGAGCCATGGTCAGGAGCGGCTCTACGTCTGCCTCACGGACGGCAGGAACATCGCCTGGTACGACCGTGAGGCAGCCCGGATCAACCTGCTCAGCGAGGACCGCAGACAGGATGTGCTCGACGTTCTCGGGCCCTTCCTGACCGGGACGGTGGCCGTGGGTCCGCCCCCGGTCCCGACCCCCGCGGAGCTGGCCAGGCTGTCCCTCCATCCCGACGACGACCTGGCGCCCAACCGTCCCGGCGAGGCGCTCCAGATCGCCCTGGACCGGGACCCGGGGCCCGCGCACCGGCTGCGCCCCGACCCGCGTCGCCGGGCCCTCGCGGCCGAGCAGGCGGTGGGGGAGACCCTGGACCGGCTGGACGGCGCGGGCTGGCGCGCCCTGCACTCGATCCCGCTGCCCGGCGGGGACCGCGTCCACCACCTGGTGATCGGCCCCGGCGGACTGTTCGCCGTCCACACGCTGTACGCCCACAAGCAGCGGGTCTCGGTCGCCGACCCCATGATCGCGCTGGGCCGCCGCGAACCACGCCCGCTGCTGCGCCGCGTCCGCGCCGACGCCGACCGCGCCTCCTACGCCCTGACGGCCGAGGTCCGCCCGGTCCTGGCACTGGTCGGCCCCGCGGACGTGTCGGTCACCGCCCCGCCGCGCGAGGTCCGGGTCCTGACGGCCACCGAACTCGACGGCCTGGCCCGCACCGGCGGCGTCCTCAAACCGGCGGACGTGGAGGCGCTGCACGCGATGGCCCGGGACCGGCGCACGTGGGCCTGAGACGGCTGAGCTGTCTCGCGCCGCGGGTTTCCTGGCGGCACCGGCTGAGGTGATCGTTTGCGGGTGTCAGGGCAGCCGGTGTCAGGGCACCCGGCTGTCAGGGCAGCGTGCCCGCGCGGTCGCCGTCCAGGAGCGGGGCCAATAGGTCGCCGTGGTCCTGTACGCGGGGAGCGATGTCCGGTGCCTGGAAGGCCAGCTGTGCGGGTTCGCCGCACTCCTCGACCTCCGTCCAGGTCACCGGTGCCGACACCAGAGGCTCGGTCCGGGCCCGCAGGGTGTACGGCGTGGCCGTGGTCTTGCGGGCGGCGTTCTGGCTCCAGTCGACGAACACCTTCCCCGGCCTGAGGCTCCGCGTCATCCGGTGGACGACCAGCCTGGGCAGCGCCCGCTCCGCCTCCACGGCCAGTTCCTTGGCGTACTCCGACACCTGATCGGAGGGGGTCTGCCGGACGGCCGCCAGCAGGTGCAGGCCCTTCGACCCGGCGGTCTTCACGCACGCCTCGATCCCGTCCGCCGCGAGCCGCTCCCGCAGCCAGAGCGCGACCTCGCAGCACTCGACGATCGTCGCCGGCGCGCCGGGGTCGAGGTCGAACACGATCCGGTCGGCCTCGCCGGGCGCGTCGATCAGCCACTGCGGGGTGTGGAACTCGGTGACCAGGTTCGCCGCCCACATCAGGCTCGGCAGGTCCTGCACCAGCACCATCCGGGCCGGCCCCTCGGAGCGGGGCACCTCGGCGGTGGTGACCCAGTCGGGCGTACCCGGCGGGATGTTCTTGGTGAAGAACACCTGTCCCTCGGGGCCGTCCGGATAGCGCAGGAGGGACACCGGCCGGTCACGCAGATGGGGCAGCAGGACGTCCGCGGTGGTCGCGTAGTAGTGGAGCACCTCGCCCTTGGTGAAGCCGGTCGCGGGATACAGCACCTTCTCCAGATTGCTGAGCGCGAGCCTTCGCCCCTCCACCTCTGTGATCGGCGTCATACGATGAGAATTCCAGACATTCATCTGTAAGTAGATATAAGTCTTGGCAAACCGATCGAAAGGGTGCTGCACGTGCGATCCATCTGGAACGGCGCCATCTCGTTCGGCCTGGTCAGCATCCCGATCAAGCTGGTGAACGCGACCGAGAGCCGCTCGATCTCCTTCCGCCAGATCCACCTGGAGGACGGCGGCCGCATCCGCTACCGCAAGGTGTGCGAACTGGACGACCGCGAGGTCACCCAGTCGGAGATCGGCAAGGGCTACGAGGACGCGGACGGCACCATCATCCCGATCACCGAGGAGGACCTGTCCAACCTGCCGCTTCCGACGGCCAAGACGATCGAGATCGTGGCCTTCGTGCCGGCCGACCGGATCGACCCGCTCCAGATGGACGCCGCGTACTACATCGCGGCGGGCGGCGCCCCCGCCGCCAAGCCGTACATCCTGCTGCGCGAGGCCCTCAAGCGCAGCCAGAAGGTCGCCGTCGCCAAATACGCCCTCCGCGGCCGGGAACGCCTCGGCATGCTGCGCGTCGTGGAGGACGCCATCGCCCTGCACGGACTGCTGTGGCCGGACGAGGTCCGTGCCCCCGAGGGCCTCGCCCCCGACGCGAACGTCACCGTCAACGACAAGGAGCTCGACCTCGCGGACGCCCTCATGGACACCCTCGGCGAGATCGACCTGGAAGACCTGCACGACGAGTACCGCGAGGCCCTCGAGGAGGTCGTCGCCGCGAAGGCCGCCGGGGAGGCCCTGCCCGAGGCGCCCGAGCCCGCGAAGGGCGGCAAGGTCCTCGACCTGATGGCGGCCCTGGAGAAGAGCGTGCGGGACGCCAAGGAGGCACGCGGGGAGGAAGGGGCGGACGAAGAGCCCGCGGAGGTCAGACAGATTTCGGCCCGCGAATCCGCGCGGGCGACCCCCAAGCAGGCGGGCGGCAAGAAGTCGACGTCGACGGCGAAGAAGACGGCCGCGAAGAAGACGACGGCTGCCCGGAAGTCGACAGCGAAGTCGGCCCAGGGAGCAAAGAAGACGACGTCCGCCAAGAGCACGACGAAGTCGACGGCGAAGAAGACCGGGGCGAAGAAGACGACGACGGCGAAGAAAACCCCGGCGAAGAAGACCGCCGCCCGCAAACGGACCGCGTGAGCCGAGCGCCGCGCACCGAGGCCCGCGCGCCGAGGGCCCCTCACACCGGGGCGCCCTGTGCGCCGCGCGCCGCATGACCTGCGTACCGCGTCAGCGGCCTGCCCGCAGCCGCAGGTCGCGGCGGTGGCCTGTGGTGCGCCGACGTCCCGTCAGCCGAGAACCTTGGCGGACTCGATGATCACGGGCTGAGTGGGCACGTCCTGGTGGCCGCGGCTGCTGCCGGTGCGCACGTTCTTGATCTGGTCCACGACGTCCTTGCCCTCGCTGACCCGGGCGAAGACGGTGTAGCCCCATCCGCTCGGCGTCTTCGCCGTGTAGTTGAGGAACTCGTTGTCGGAGACGTTGACGAAGAACTGGGCGGTAGCCGAGTGCGGGTCGCTGGTGCGCGCCATCGCCACGGTGTACGCGGTGTTCTTCAGTCCGTTGTCGGCCTCGTTCGGGACCGGCGCCAGGGTGGGCTTCTGCGCCATCTCCGCGGTGAATCCACCGCCCTGCACCATGAAGCCGTCGATCACACGGTGGAAGATCGTGCCGTCGTAGTGGCCGTTCTGGACGTACGTCAGGAAGTTCTCGACGGTCTTGGGGGCTTCGGCGTCATGAAGTTCGAGAACGATACGGCCGAAGTTCGTGGTCAGCTCGACGTTGGACATGTAATTCGTCCCTTTCTGGCGGGTCTTGGCCGCAGTATCTTGTCACACAGCCCCCCGCACGCCCGGCGCCCGGGCCAACCGGCACCCGACCTGACATCCCACCACACGTCAGGCGGCCCCCTTCAAGGCACTTCGCCTGCCGGGCCCGTCCGGCCGCAGCGGGACCCGCCGCGCTCCGGGCGCCAGCACCAACGCCAGACCGGCGACCAGTCCCACCGCGGGCAGCACCGGGAACCGCCCGTCGTGCGCGAACCCCTGCACCGCGAACCGGCTCAGCGCGGCGACACACACGAGCAGCCCTAGCCACAGCGTCCAGGCCCGGCGCGGACCGGCGTCCGGACGGACCCGTTCGTACGCGGCCGACAACCCCCGCTCCAACGGCCGCAGCGCCGACAGCACCCCGGCCATGACGACCCCGAGCACCAGCAGCCAGGGCACCCGCAACACCCACCACGCCGCGGACCCGAACGCGGGCTCGGGCGCGAGACCGGTCAGATAGAACGCCGCAGCGATCACCAGAACCGGCAGCATGTGCCACAGGTACAGGTTCATGCTGGCGCCGGCCACCGCCCGCACCGGCCGCCACACCCGCTCCCGAGCCAGCCCCCGCCGTACCGCGGGCGCGACCAGCAGACACACCCCGACCTGCGCCACCGCCCACGCCAGCATCGCCGCCGACGGCGGATCGGTGTTGCCGGGCTGCTGCCCCGTCACCCGGATCAGACTGACCGGGAAGGGCCCGAGGCCGACCAGCAGCGCGAAGGCGAGCCCGCCGCCCACGGCCAGCACGGCGGGCACCGCCCGGCCCCGGCCCAGCAGCCCGTCCCGCCAGCAGAACCCCAACTGGTAGGCGACGCCCCACACGAGCACGTAGTTGAGCGGCCCGACGTACGACAGGCCCCCCGCGACCACCACGGCACCGATGGCCAGCGCGACCGCGCCCATCACGACCGGAACGCGCGCGCCCCAACGACGATGGGCCGTGTGCAGCACGGGCGTCAGCGCGCCCAGCACGAGATACACCGGCAGGAACCAGAACTGCATGGCCATGGCCCACCCGACGAGCGACAGGGTGTACGGATCCACGCCCATGCCTGCCGCGATTCCCACCGAGAGCAGCACGAGCCCGCTGTAGACACCCGTCGGCAGCAGCAGCCGGACCGACCGCCGTCGCACCCACCCGGCGGCGGTGCCGCCCGACGCCCGTTGCCGCTCCCAGGAGCCCGCCGCTCCATGGCCACCGGCCAGGAAGAACAACGGCATGATCTGGAACACCAAGGTCAGCCACTGGGTCCACGGCACGACCGCGAGCAACTCCGGCGCGTCGATATCCCCGCCGGGTCCGCGCACCAGGCCGGTGATCAGCCAGTGCCCGCACACCACGAGCACGATCGCCAAGGCGCGCAGGGAGTCGACGTACCGGTCTCTGTCCATACCTCGTGATGCTGCCGAGCCGCCCGCGCCGGCAAGCCGAAAACACCGTGCCGCAACCAATCCGTGCCCGGTACGACACCGGTCCACCGAGACCGCGTGTGTTGTCAGTGGTGGCCCCTATGGTCCGATCATGAGTGTTCCCTCCGTTGAGGCCTCATGGGCCCGCATCGACACCTGGCTGCGTCGGCACGCCCCCGTCAGCCACGCCCTGCTGCGTCCGCCGGCGTCCCCGTCCGACATCGAGGCCGCCGAACGCACCCTCGGGGTCCGCTTCCACCCCGATCTGGTGGACTCCCTGCGCTGCCACGACGGCGTGGAACTGGAGCGGGGCGCGCCGGTACTGGCCCACTTCGGACCGCTGTCCCGCGTCTCCGACATCGTCGGCAGCACCACGTTCCTCCGCGACATCCGCGCGGACATGTCGGCCGACGAAACCTCCGATCAGGACGACGAGGATGACTACGACGACGAGGACGACCACGAACTCGACGCCTGGTGGCACAAGGACTGGCTGCTGATCACTCTCGGCATCGGCCGGCAGTCCTCCGACGGCCTGTTCCTGACCTGCCACGCCGGTGCGAACTGGGGCCGCCCGGGCCGTTACTTCGACGAGGACTCTCCTTCCTTCACCCCCTGGCCGTCCCTGCGCCACGTGCTCGCCGACTACGCGGACGCCCTGGAGAACGGCAGCCCGTTCAACGGCCTGTTACCGCTCCCGCACGAGGGGATCCTGCTGTGGGAGGAGGAGCGGACCACCCTCCCCGACCCGGTGTCTCCGCTCGCCCTCGCCGCGGCGGCCGGTGAGCCGGAACCACAACCGGAACCAGAGCCGGCGCCGAATCCGGAGGGGGCACTGAAGGGCGCGCGCCTCATCATGATCCGGCGCCGCAACTTCCCGCCCCCGCCTCCCCCGCCGATCCAGCCCGACGTCGTCTTCGCGGAGCACCTCACTCCCGCCGAACTGCTGCGCCGGCTGGGCGCGATACCGGACACCGTCCGCCCGCGCAGCCGTGGCCGGGCCCAGGAGTCGGCGGCCTCGCCCTGGGCGGCGTACCGTCCGATGGCCCGCGCGGGCAGCGTCGGCGGTTGGGCGTACGCGACCCAGGAGGGCGGGGCGGCCCAGTTCACCCGCCCGGAGGTGCTGCGCAGGGCGTCCGCGGGCACCCGCGCGGTGGCCCTGACCAGGCGGGGTCCGGAAGTACAGGTCACGGTGACCGAGGACGGCGTGCCGCTTCCGGAGGCCGGGCGCCATGTCCTGTCACCGCGGGAGGCAGGGGCCTACCGCTGGCCCGGGTCGACGGCGACGTACGCCCGCTTCCTGACCGAACTGGAGGCGGAGTTCGGCATCACGTACCGACCGGCCGACGACACGGAAACGGAACTGACGAGCGCCCTGCTGCTGCCGCCACTGGAGCACATCGACGGGACGGCGGAACAAGTGGTCGACCAGGTACGGCAGTTCGACCTGGCAGCACTCGTCGAACGGACACCGCCCGCGCGTCTACGGGCGGCGACAGCGGCCCAGTTGGCACGACTGGCGGCGGAGACCCGGCTCGACGTGTACGACGAGGTGCGGGACGCGCTGGCGCGCATCGACCGCGACGAGCCAGTGGACATCGCCCCGGACGGCCCGCTGGACCTGCGCATCCGCACCCTCGAAGCCGAGGTGTGGGCGGCCCGCGAGAGCCTGAGAGGACAGCACGGGACACGGAACGACCACGGCCCCGTGACCGAGGCCGACTTGAGCGTGTGGACGATGCGCGCACAGGCGGCCCGCGCGCTGCGCGAGTTCGTCGAGACACCGGTTCCCGCGGCCGCCTCGACGATCCTGCACCACCGGATGTCCCTCCACTGGCGGACCGAGCTGGCGGCGGACCTGGAGCGGGAGAGGTGAGTCCGGCAGCGGGCCGTCGGCGGGGCCGGGCCGGGCCGAGCCTGAGACGTAGGCCCGGCCCCACCCCCTCCCGGTCCGTCCGCTCAGGTCGCGGTCAGCCCACCCGAGCAGGCTGCCCCCGGCTCGGGGGTCTGCGCGCCCTGCACGTACTTGCCGAGGAACTGCTGGACCCTCGGGTCGGACGCGCTGTCGACCGTGAGCTGACGGCCCCAGGCCGACAGCATGATCGCCCCGGCCTGGTCCTTCTCCGGGCTCATCAGCGTGTACGGCGTACGGCCCACCTTGTCGGCGAGCTTCTTCACGTCGGCGTCGGAGGCCTTGTCGCTGTACGTGATCCACACCGCCCCGTGTTCGAGCGAGTGGACGGCGTTCTCATGCTTGATGGCCTTCGTGTAGACGGTGCCGTCGCAGGTCATCCACGCCTGATGGTGGTCACCGCCGACGGGCGGCTTCATCGGGTAAGAGACGGCGCTGGTCACATGGTTGCGGCCGAGCTTCTTGGCCTCCCACGTCTTCTCACCGCGCACCGGCTTCTTCGCCTCGGCGGCCTGCCGCTCCTCCTTCTCGTTGGCGCTGTTGAGCGCGTACCCGCCCCAGCCGACGAGCCCGGCGACGATGACCGTACTGAGACCGATGGTGAGGATCCGGTTGCGCCGCTCGCGGGCTCTCTCGGCCCGGCGCATCTCCTCTATCCGCTCCTTGCGGGCCGAAGAGGCCGCCTTCTTGCTGGTCTTGCTCATGGGTACGTCCTTGTCCCCGCCGCGCGCTGTGATGACGCGGCGGTACGTGGGTGCAGGGGTGAGGGGGACCCGCCTGGACGAGCGGGAGTTCACCTACGTCCGCTGCACCTGAAGGACGTACAGATCGGGAGCGCCCCGGCTGGACGGAGGCCCAGTCCACAGACGCCCGTCCGGCGCGGCAGGGCGCGGCAGCCGGGGGAGGAGGGCCGACAGCGCCTGGGCGGTACCGGGGAGCGTCGTCCGTACGGGATGCAGGGCCGCGTGCTGGGACCGGATGCAGCACGGAGTGCCGGCGGGACAGTGGTGCGGATGCTCCGCGACCACGACACGGTGGGCGCCCTGCCCCGCCGAGACCAGCGTGCCGACCGCGGCTGCCGACCCCCGGCCACCGGAGGCCTGTTGCCGCACCTCCGCCTGTGTCTGCACCGTTGGCTTTGCCTGTTGCTGCGTCTCCCCCCGGTGCCCCGCATCCAGGCACACCACCAACCAGCCGAGCAGCACGCCCAGGACAACCCAGAGCAACGCGAGAGATTCCCTTCGCATCCCGCTCTGCTCCGTCCGGCTGTTCATCAGGGAGATGGTATGCCGCGGGGACCGGCGGGTCGCTCACACGGTGCGCTGCACGCGATTGCTGAACGGGGGGTGCCCGGCAACGCTGGAACGGTTCGCTCTCCGGCTGCGTCATCCCTCTCCGGGCACGGTGGCCGTGTCCCGGAGGGGGAGACCGGGTGCATACGGGCGGCTTCGCCAAGTGGACAAGGCGGTTCGAGGACGAGCGCGAGCGCAGACACGCCCTGGGTGATCCGGACTGGGAGCGCGGCGCGACGCTGCACCCGGCGGTGTGGGCCGGCATCCAACGCTTCCAGGTCGGCGAGGACGGTGACGGCGCCAACCTCATCGGCAAGGCGGACCAGGCCGGCGACGCCGACTACGCGCAGGCGGTGCGGCTCTTCATCGCCGAGGAACAGAACCACGCCCGTCTCCTCGCTCGGCTGCTGGCCACCGGAGGCGTACCGACGCTGACGCGTCACTGGAGCGACGTGGTCTTCGTACGGTTGCGGCGTCTCATGGGCCTACGCCTGGAACTGCTGGTGCTGATGATCGCGGAGGTGGTGGCGCTGCGTTACTACCGGGCCCTGCGCGACGGCACCGACGACGCGCTCACCACGGATGTGGCGGGGCGGATCCTGTCCGACGAGCAGCGCCACGTCCCCTTCCACTGCGAGCGACTGCACGCCTCCCTGACAGAGCTGCCCCGCGCGGTGCGCCGCCCGGTGATGGCCCTGTGGCGCGTTCTTCTGCTCGCGGCCTGTCTCGTCGTCGCCGCCGACCACGGCCCGGCCCTGCGCCGACTCGGCATCGGGCGCCGACGTTTCGTGGCCGACGTCATGACCTCGTCCCACGCGGTGGTCGCCGCGGTGCTGGTGCCCCGCCCCGACGCATGGAGGCAGGCCGGGGCCCAGGGCGGGTGACCTGCGGACGCGACCGTGTCTGCGTCGGCAGGGACACTGCGGCCAAGTCACCTGACGAAACAAAGGGGCTGGCCGCCCTGCGACTTCCGCGAACTCCTCGTCCGCGGCTACGTGGCCACCTACGCCGCTGGCCCGTCCGGAGTGCTCACTCTGGTCGCCGAGGGACGGGTGAACGTCGGCCGACTCCACCTGGAAGGCCGCCGCTCCGGCAACCGAATCGGCTAACTGCTGCAGGCCGCCATCCAGCAGCCCGACCGCCCCCCCCGAGACATCCGCCGCCTACCACCCCCGGCGGCCCTCTGCCCGTACGGACCCCCGCACCACGGTCCGACGGCGCCCGCCCCCGCGCCCCGCGCCAGGGCCACCGGGGAGGCGCCGACCACGTAGACCGCACGCCTCTCGCCCCCACGAGAGCTCGACACAGGCCGAAACACGCAGGGCCGGCACAGCCCGAAGGGAACAGCACGCCATGGCGAACACCGAAACAGCGCTGAAGGAAGCCCTCTCGTCGATCGAGGGCGCGACCGGAGCCGCGCTTGTCGACTACACCAGCGGGATGGCGCTGGGAACCGTGGGAGGCAGCAACAACTTCGACCTCAACGTGGCCGCCGCCGGCAACACCGACGTCGTCCGCGTCAAGCTGCGCACCATGGAGCTCCTCGGCATCAAGGACGAGATCGAGGACCTCCTCATCACCCTGGGCACCCAGTCGGGACCCAACTCGAAGTCTGAGCCGGCCCACCCGGTGGCCAAGCCGGATCTCCCTGCCGCACAGATCAACAGGGCCTGTGCCGAACGCGCCTCCGAACGGCAGAGCTCACCCGCGGATCAGCGGTTCCTCAACGTCGAACTGATATGAGCCGGGTGAGGCCTTCGACCGCCGAGAGCACGGTGTTGAGGGGCTCGTTGGAGTCCGGTGATGTGACGAGGAGGAGTACCGAAACCTCCGGATACTCGTCCTCGTAGAGATCGTCGTCGTCGCCGTCGTCTCCCGGAATGGCGTTCGGCTGGACGTGGATGCGGGTCGTGTCGGCGAGAGTGGCGACGAAGGAGATGCCGAGGTAGTCGCTCTCGCGTTCGGTGAAGGCCGCGGTGAGGCGATCGGCGAGCAGGTCGGACAGCTCCCGGGCCGTGTAGGAGTTCGTGCCGTAAGTCTCGAAGGCGGTCATCGTGGCATTCTCCTCAGGCAACGACCGTCTCGGTGCGTTCGATCAGCGGAGTGGTCGTCTCCACTAGGCACTGGTACGCACTGGCGCGTCTGGAACGACGCTAGGCACGTGGCGCTCACGCCGGGCCGGTTTCTCGCCGCCGGCCGGGGAGCCTGGTATTGAGGGTGCTTCAATCGTGCGTGCTCGGGGCGGAAGAGACAGAAGGCGTGGGAGACGCCCCTATGCATTTCCCGAGGGGCGGCCGAAGGGTGAGGCGAAACGGCCATGGTCCAGATCGGAATGGCTCTGCGGTTGGCAGCCCTGCGGTGGGGAGCGCCGAAGGGGATCGGTTTCGGTACCGCAGGCGAGAGTTGATGCTCAGACCTTGATGACGGTGATGCGAGAGCCGCACAGGGCGGTTAGGTCCTCGGGGTCCGAGGTGAGAACCGTCGTCGGGCCGGGGGCGGCGAGGGCGGTGGCGCTGAGCATGGCGTCGATGGCGTACTTGTGGCCGTGCCGGCCGGCGTCGGCGAGGAGGGTGGCGGCGTGCCGGGCGATGGGCTCGGTGACCGGTTCGATGACGAGGCGGGAGAGGGTCCACTCCAGGGCCGGGTGGTTGATCCGGGGGTGGACCACTTCCACGAGGGTGGCCGCGGAAGTGATCACCCGCAGGTCGTCGGCGCGAGCGAGGGCGAGCCAGCCGGTGACGGTGTGGTCGCGAAGGATGGCCTTGGCCAGCCCTTCGCTGTCCAGGACCAGGGTGCCGCCGGGGACAGCGGGGGAGGGGCGGGTCACGCGGCGTTCGCCCCGCCTTGCGTTTGCTGCTGGCGGGCCTGGTGGAGCTGGTCGCGCAGGGCCTGGATCTCTTCGTCGGTGATGGGCCCGTGCTCGGCCTCGGCGACCTGGATGAGCTCGTTGAGATTGTCCCGCTCGATCTGGCGCGCGACGGCGGCGGCGACATAGGCAGACAGGCCCGAAGGGCCGCTGCGGGCCTTGGCGGCCTCGGCGATGTCGCGCGGCATAGTGATCGAGTACTTGCCGGTAGGGTCACTCATGCTACTTATCCTACCTCTGATCCTCCCTGTACGGGCGAGCGTTGCGCAGCGAACCGTCGAGTGCGCGCCAGGGCCGACGCTGGGGAGCCGGTCGACGTCGCCGATGAACAGCAGGTGGCAGCCGCTCCAGACGGCGGCGAAGAGCCGGCGGGCCAGGGTCGGCTCGAGCGTCGATGCCCCCATGTCGGCGGTCTCCAAAACGCCGGCGTGATCGAAGAGGGAGTCGCCGTCGGGCGGTCCGAAAAGCCGGTGCACGGTCATCGCCACCTGCCCGCAGGTCTCCTCCAGGCGTTCGGCGGCCTTTCCAGTCGGAGCGGCCACCGCGCCTACCGCACCGGCCTCGTCGGCGATCTCGACCAGGGTGCGCAGGGTATGGGTCTTGCCGCAGCCGTCCGCCGGTCAGGACTGAGAGAAGACGGATCAGGGCGGTCAGGATCGCCTGGTACTGCTCGTCGGTCAGCCCAGCCGTCTCCCGGCCCTCAGCGCAGCCAGACGCTCGGCCCACGGAGCGAGATGGGCCAGCGAGGAGCTGGAGCCGAGCAGACGCCGTACGTAGAAGGCCAGTTGCGTTTAAAGCGGAGCGAGACGCGTTCTCCAACCTCATCCTTTGATGCACGGTGCACCACTAGACGGTCGACAGAAAGGGGTGGAAGCGCTACCCGGTCGAACTGCTTGAGAAAATGTGGAAGTTGTCTGGGCTGGAGGACCACGTGAAGCTGCTCCTCCACGCTGCGAACGAGCTCGTCAACCTTGGCGACAACGCGGGATTGCTTGCGGGCACCGCCTCCGACCTGAGGGGCCTCCCGGACGCGGTGCGGATGCTTGACGGGGCCACCCGAAGGCTAGAGCAAGCTGCCCAGCGGATGGGCCGTACTAGGCGCAACGGGCCGGGCGCGACTCACCCTGATCGCGCTGGGCGTCTCGCAGGTCTATCGCGACCAGCGCAAAACACGACAAAGAGCGAGAGCCAGTGAGACTGACTCCCGCTCTTTCATGTCGGCATCCGCACTGGTCAGATCACAGTTTCAACTTTCTGACCGGCGAGTGCCCCCGGCAGGATTCGAACCTGCGCACACGGCTCCGGAGGCCGCTTCCATCTCTCCAAGATGTGCTGGTCAGCGGTCTGCTGCACCGTCCCGGACCTCCCTCCGTCCACGAATAGTCCGCAGGACAGCTCCCGTTGTCGTACCCCGTGCCTAGACTTCGAGCAAGGTCGGTACGGGAGGGCTGGGCAGTGCAAGAGTCAAGTGCGGTCTCGACGGGGGCGGTTCGCCCACAGGTACGAGTGTCCGAGATCGGCGAGTTCGTTCGTCACCAGTCGTGTCAGCGGCGCTTCAAGTTGGACTCGAACCGGCGACGGCTGACGCGGCGCCTGCCCTTCGCCGAACGTCTCTTCAATCCGTTGGACTACGTCCTGTCCGCACGTGGCAAGGAGCAAGAGAGCAACTGGGAACAGGAGCTGCAGGAAGCCGGGTTCGTCGACGTTGCCCCTCATATGCCCACTGTCGAGGAGACTCGCGCTTTCCCCTCGTGGGACGACTTCGCGGCTGCTCTGGAGGGCCTGGAGGGCCAGAACACCGCCTACGGACGCGAGATCCGCTTGTTCGGCAGCCTGGGCGCTTTCGAGGTTGAGGGCCGAGCCGACTTCCTTGTACTCCTGTGGCGGGGTGGCCGGCCAGTGCTTCGGGTGGTCGAGTGCAAGGCCAGCCGCCGAGATCGGACCTATCAGCGGCTGCAAGTTGCCTTCTACGCTCTGTTGATCAAGGAGCGGCTGGCTGCTCATCCGTTGACGATCGCTGGCGAGTGCCTTGACCCGGAGCGCGTCGAATGCGTCGTAGCGCGGATCGACGCAGAAACCAATGAGCGACAGCAGATTATGAATCTGGCGCCGTTGGATCTGTCCCTCGAAGAGGCAGATGCCTTGAGGCTTGTGGCCGACGACGGAACTCTTGCCGGGATTATGGCCACGGAACTGGATGACCTTGGCTATCAGCTCGATGCTAAGTGTGACGGCTGTGTCTTCAGTGTTGACTGTCTGACAGAGAGTGCCCGACAGAGGAGGCACGAGCTGTTGGGAATTAGTGCACCGACGGCTGCTGCGCTACGGCAAGCTGGAATCCAAACAATCGACGATCTCGCAGAGATTGATTCCGACGACCCTCGCGCTCGTATCGTACGCGCTGACCCTGGCTTTACTGAACCGGTTGAACGTCTGCGTACCCTTGCAGCTGCCCGGCGATCAACGTTGCCAGGCGGCGACGAGAACCCTGACAACTTCCGGGTCCAGGCGTACAACCCCTCTCCCACAAGCCAACTCCCGGAATATGAGCAGGATGGCCAGAGGGTAGTCCGGATCTACCTCTCAGTCGACTACGACTACACAGAGAATCGCATCGGAGCAGTCGCGGCACATATCACGAACAGTGACGGTGCGATCCATACCCAATGGAATGAAGCACAGGGTGAAACTCGGGTACCGAGCCCGGATGTCGTCGAGCGTGTACGCACCGTCGACTCGAACGGTCGGAAGCAGTGGGGCGATCCGCGGCCGGTGCAGGGACAATCGATCGTTCACTTCCAGTCGTCCGAATGGAGTGGAGAATATCTCTCTGACACTGGTTCCGAGCGTCAGATCCTGCAATCATTCTTCAATGACTTGACAACTGCTATCGCCGAAATTTCGGATGGTGGAAACGTCAAGCTGCACTTCTACGTTTGGTCCCGCAGTGAGATGAGCAGGCTTGTTGAGGCATGTTCACGGACTAGTGGCAAGCTACTCAGCGCCTTGAGGGAGTTGCTGGGCTGCAGGGAGAGTCTGGAACAGCTCATCTACTCCTGTGTTCAAGACGAGGTGAATAGTCGATACGCCCTGGGCTGGACCGGGCGAGGCCTTTCTGTTGTAACCTCATTGCCTTGGTTCGGACGCTCTTATCACTGGCGTCGACGCGTTGCAGGCCAAGAGGTGGACCTGGATCATGTATTTACGCAGGACATCTTCGACTTCAAAACCAGTCTTGGGATCGATGGTCAAGGTGGTTGGGCCAAGGGGAAGCAAGATGCGGTTCTGTCGCATCGCTTCGAAATCCGAAGTCGGTTTCATGACAGCCTTCCCGCCCCATATTGGCATGCAGCTTGGGACACGCTCCCGGATCCCGATAGCACCTCCGTCGAAATTCCAGCGAATACTAGGAGCGCAATTCGGCGCTACCAGGTAGCTGGCGAGATCGGCATGTTGAAGGAATACCTGAAGGCGCGCATCATTGCGTTGAGATGGGTCGAGGAGGCCGTTGCCTTCAAAAATCCCGATATTGTAAAGCCGACGTTGCAAGTTGCCGATCTTCGGCGGTTTACTCTGGGAGTGAATGATGTCGCTGCGGCTGGCATCGACTTTCTGCGCCTTGACCACTTCGTTAAGTTGAACGACTGGACGGCGACCAATATTCAGCCGCCAGCGTCTCGTGTCCCGACGGGTCGGACACTGCCGCTTGCGGAAGTGCAGAGCCTCGGGAATGGGCGTCTGACTGCCACAATCATTCCGGCCGAATATGGGCTGGAACTCGAAGAGCTCCGCAACAGGTCTCCATTCCAAGTGGGCTCAATGTGTCGGATCAACCCATGTAATGCAGACGTGTACCGCGGCCAATCCATTCGCCAGCTACGTAAGGGCGGGCGCACGGGGACGATCAAGGCCATCGATTGGGACACTGGTGAAATTGAGATTTCGGAATTCTACAATCCGGAGTCTCGCTACGTTCTGCAAGGAGGGTACAGCCGAGACGCTGAGCCTGTTTTTGACTTCGCGACGCTGGATGAGTCGCCGTCGGACTACGTCGCTGGCAGAGTTGAAGACCGACTTACGAGTGCAGTCGGCTCTCACGTTTATCCATGGCTTGATCCTGAACGACCGAGAGTCACTCCCCGCACACCACTGACACCATCCGAGACAGCTCAGTGGCAAGCGGTCATCGAAGGTATCGAATTCCAGACGGGCTTCGGGCTGTCCCCTGATCAGGCACGGGCAGTCATCGAAGGACTCGATACACGCATGCAGGTACTGCAGGGGCCGCCTGGGACGGGAAAGACTCAGACCACCAGCGTCGCCATTGCGATTCGGGCTGCTCAGCGTTTGCAGGCTGGTGATGTTGTTCTGGTCGCAGCACATACGCATGCCGCAGTTGACACGTTGTTGGAGCGTCTGCAGCGAGTGCTTCCGGAAGTATGCGCAGCTGGTGAAGAGGCTGGCGTGCTAATTCCCGACATCGAGATCGGCCGAATCCACTCGACGCAGATTCCGGCAACAGGAAACTCGTTCGGCGCCACGGATATTCGCGCAAATTCGAGCACCAATGCCATCAAAAAGATGAGTAAGAACGGAGTCGTCGTACTTGGTGGTACGACAGCGGCGCTACTCAAGATGGCAAAAAAGTTGGACACAAGTGCGACATGGCAAAACAGGGGTGGCTTCTCAGTCCCGTTGCTCGTAGTAGACGAGGGATCGATGATGGTGCTCCCTCATTTCCTGGCCCTTGCCACGTTGGTCTCTCCGGATGGAGATGTACTCGTGGCCGGTGACCATCGTCAGTTGGAGCCGATCGTTGCGCACGACTGGGATCACGAAGACCGTCCTCCCTCCGTCGTCTACCAGCCCTTTTCGAGTGCATTCAATGCGTTGCGTGGTATTGGATCACGCGAAGACATCGGTCCTAATTCAGTTCGCCGCTCGGCGCTTGAATTGACATTCCGCCTACCACCGCTGATTACTGAAGTTATCGCTCGGCTCTACCGCCTTGACGAGATCGAACTCAAAAGCCTCAAGGAAGCGTCGACTATCGATGGCGAGGTTGACGAAGACGCCGATCATCAAGGGTTGGAGAGGGTTTGGCGCGGGGATACAGGTTTGTACCTCGTTTTGCACGACGATAAGTCGTCGAGGCAGAGTAACTCGGTTGAGCTTGAAATCATTCAGCAGGTACTGGCCTCGAACAATTCGCTTCCCGCAAATAGCGTCGCCATCATTACCCCACACAGAGCGCAGCGCTCCATGCTGTCAGCCCACATCTCCGACCCGGCAGTGGGAGTGATCGACACTGTGGAGCGACTCCAGGGTGGCGAGAGGCCGACCATCGTGGTCAGTGGAACGGCGAGCGACCCTGCAGCTATCGCCTCAAATGCCCGCTTCTTGCTCGATCTCAACCGGTCGAACGTCGCCTTCAGCAGGGCCCAAGAGCGGCTCATCGTCGTCTGTGCGCGATCTCTGCTGGACGCATTGCCGGCGGAGCTGGAGGACTATCACGCCGCTCTGCTGTGGAAGTCGCTGCGCTCGCTGTGTACCCGTCAGGTAGGAGAGGGCCATGTGAGCGGGGCTGCGTTCGAGGTGTACACGGTCCCCCGGCAGCTTGATCACTGAGGGAACGCGAAGTTGAGGAGCTGCGCGCTCGACAAACGACCAGGTCACTTGACAACCCGGTCTCAGATACTGTGAGCTCGACACGGAGGTTACCGAGGCCACAGGAGGCTGACCAGGTGCGGGCGCGCAGGCCCTTTGGGCGTGTTCTATCCCTCTTTACGGGTGCTGGTGGCCTAGACGTCGGCCTTGAGCGGGCGGGGCTTGCGACCGTTGCATGTCTGGAGACTGACGGCGATGCGCAGGCTGTTCTGCGGGCAAATCGTCCCGCATGGTGGGTCCCCGCCGACGGTGACGTGACTGCTGCGGCAAGTTGGCTGACTCCAGCGCAACTTGGGCTGAAGCGGGGCGAACTGGATTTGATCGCCGGAGGACCTCCGTGTCAGCCATTTTCTAAGGCGGCGCAGTGGAACAGGTCGTCTCGCGTCGGAATGCGCGACCCGCGTGCGCAGAGCATTCATGGAATGTTCGATTTGATGGAAACTTTTCTTCCGAAAGCGCTTCTCATTGAGAATGTGTCGGGTTTCCTGCAGGGCAGGGAGAGTGCAATCGATGTTGTCATGGAGCGGCTCGACAGCATAAATCGAAGGCATGGCACAAATTACGGCCTGTCATGGAGAATCGTCGATTCCGCCGACTATGGTGTCCCGCAGCACCGGCAGAGGGCTATCGCCATTTCCTACCGCGAAGGACAGGAGGTAGTGCTCCCAAATCCTACGCATCTTGGCAAGCCTGTAAGGTCCTGGGATGCCCTTTGGGATCTTGAGGAAACAGAGAAGCCCGCACCTTCGGGTTACTGGTCCGGACTGTTGGCCTCGATTCCCGAAGGGAAGAATTACCTACACCATACGGCGCGGGGCGATGGTGAAGAAATTTTCGGCTGGCGGACTCGTTATTGGTCGTTCTTGTTGAAGCTGGCCAAGGATCGCCCTTCCTGGACCCTGCCGGCTTCACCGGGACCCAGCACGGGACCTTTTCACTGGGAGAATCGACCGCTTTCTGTGCGCGAGCAAGCTCGTCTCCAGAGCTTTCCCGATGTTTGGCGGTTTTCCGGCATTGAGCGGGTACAACGACGGGTCGTCGGAAACGCCACCCCTCCCCTGTTGGCTGAGGTGCTAGGACGAGCTATCGTCACGCAGCTGGGGCTGGGAGGCGACGAGGAGCGCGAGCTACTCATGTCGCGACGACCTAGTCTCTTGCGCCCCCGGCGGCGTGTAATTCCCAGCGAGGAACCTGTTCTTGCGGTTCCGAACGGCTATCGAGAGCACATCGGGGCCAAAGAGGCACATCCGGGTCATGGTCGCGGACCGTCTCCGCGAATGGTCATCGAGGAAGTCGCTTAGCCGAGGTGAGTGGGCTCGTCCGTGGACGGGCAGCGCTGCCGTCGGAGTCGGACAAGGAAGGCAGCGAGTTCAACTACCTGATGGTCTTCCCGGACGGTCCACGCGAATTCGTTGGTTCCTCAGCCGACGACAGTCAGCCACGATGGCGGGTGCGCCGACCGGGTAGGCGCGCGTATGTCTCGCTGCACCCCCACCGGCCTTAACCATGTTGTCGGAGTATGTCGCCGACAAAGCAAGGCGAAGTGGCTCAACTCCGCTCTGGCGCAGCCGTCCTGGCAGGTCGTCAGCCGGGCGTTGCGGTGTGGAATAGCCTGTTGCAGCTCAGGCGAGCGCCATGGTCATGCAGCTTGCCCGGCGCCGTCACTACTGCTCTTTCCTCGGCGAGCTTATCGAGTGCCCCACATACTCGGTTGCACATGCGATGAGTTGCTGGGCGAGAGACAATTGATACATGCGGCGACAACGCATTGGCGCCCTTGCGCTCGTGGGATGGATCGTCTTACGGCAGGTTTTCGGCAGGTCGGAGTCTGTGTCTGATTCCGTCGCCCCCGATGCTCCGAACGCTCTTGCTGAAGCTGAGCCTTCCCGTCGGCTCATGCTGGAGGTGTGTCTGCAGGAGCGCTCGCATCAGACCACTTCTGTGAGTGGACTCAATGCCTTCGCGGCTGCCTTGCTCGGCTTCGAAGCGGTCCTGGGTGTGGTAGGTCTCAAGATCGATGCCTGCCCGAACTGGAAGGGTGCTGCCCTGTGCGCCCTGGCCCTTGGCATCCTTTCGATCTTGCTCTCGCTGATCGATTTCGTGTTCCCCTCGCGCACGCTACGCACAATCCCCCCGGGCTTCATCAGGAAGATCATCCCGAGGAGGCTATGGTCGATCTCTCCGGCGGCCCTGGCTGGGCGCTTCGAGCATCCACTTGCCAGAAGCGAGACTGTCGTGTTTGCGACGGCCGCGCGCATCTTCATTCATGGGACGGATTATGTGATCAAGCCTAAGAAGCGCTGCTTGACGGCATCGGTCCTCTTCCTTGTCTGTGCACTAATCTTGGGAGGAGTCGGCGTTGGCGTGAAGGCCGTAAGAGGAGGATGAGCGGAAATGGCAACCTCGAAGAACGCTCGCGGTGTCCTTAAGCCCCCGCGCATCTCGAAGAAGGCATCGCGAAAACTCCGCAAGGAGGCTGAGGGGCGTGCGGCCGAGTTGAAACGGCGCGAGCAGGCTGAAGCGGCGGCGCATCTCGACAGGCTGACCGAAGAATACTTCGACCAGTCACTATTGATCCACGGAGAGTAGTGCCGAGATGGATGTTCAAGTGACGCTAGATCTGGGTGACGCACTCCTCTGGTATGGGTAACTCACGGCTGTACTCGCGGCACGGGCGCCGGCCGGGCTGGAGCGGGGCGGAGACAGGAGCGCAGGCCCGGCCGGGGGCCGGGTCGCGCGCGGGGAGCGGAGCGAGCCGCCTTGAACCAGTAGAGAAAGTTGTAACTCAGTCGGTTGTAGGGGCTTGAAGTCGTTTACGCAGGCTGGGAGTTCGACGCCCTGGCGGTGGGCTAGGGGCAGGAAGAGTACTGGTCGGATCGTCCATGTGATGCGTGTGGTGGCATGGATGACGGATACCGTGCAGGACTCCGCGCGTAAGAGCGCTCGTCTCGTCTCGATACGGCCGTCGTAGAGCCACTCCCACGCCTCGTCGGACGCGTCGGGGTCGAGTGCTGGAGAGATGGTGCGCAGGGCGACCGCTACCCATCTGCTGGCTTGCGGTGCCGAGTACGCATCGAACGAGCCTCGTAGCATCCGTGGCGTTCCCTCGGTGAGGTCTTCGGTCCAGCACTCGCACCAGTAGCCCGGCTGCGGCTTGTCCATCAGCACGGATGGCCTCCCACGCGAGGGGCTGTGAAGAGTTCCGCGGTGACCGTGTATCCGCCGTGGCTGTCGTGGACCACAACCCGATGGGCGATCGCGCTGACCATCCCCAGGCCTCGGCCGTGCTCCGCCTCCTGGCCCTGGTGCTCGGCCTTCGGGGCTGTGCCAGCGCCTCCGTCATCCGTGACTGACAAGGCGATGACCTGCGTGGAGACGGCAAGGGCCAGGTGGAAGCTGCCGGTGGTGAGGCCGCTGGCGGTGTGGAGGATCGCGTTCGCGCTCAGTTCGCTCACGATCAGTTCGGCGTCCTCGGCGAGGGGCGAGTCGCGCAGGATGTCTCTCGTCCAGCGGCGGGCCCGGCTGACCTCTTCTGGGAAACCTGGGCAAGTGAGTCCCCAGACCCGCGCAGTGCTCGTATACTCGTGCATACAAGTTCCTTCGTGCTGGTAGGCCGCCATGTGCAGCGGGTTCGGGCTAGACGAGTTTCACGCCGTCGTGGGCGCGGATGGCCGGCGGGGATGTTGCGTCCAATGCGTCCAGGACGCGGATCGCGTATGCCTCGTCGGCGAGGTCGGTGACTTCTTCGCGGGTGGCCCAGCGCAGTGCGCGGGTCTCGTCCCCAGTGGTGGGTGTGCCGTCGGCGGCTTCGCAGCGGAAGACGAGGGAGACGATCAGGCCCGTCATGTTCTTGTAGATGCCGGTGAGGGTCGCGGGGAGTGCGATTTTGATGCCGGTTTCTTCGAGGACTTCGCGCTGGAGTGCCTCGGGGATGGTTTCCTCACGTTCGAGGACTCCGCCCGGGGGTTCCCAGTGGCCGTTGTCGCGGCGCTTGATCAAAAGGGCGCGGTCCTGGTCGTCGACGATGACTCCGGCAACGCTCACGGAGTGCGGACGGTCAGTGCTCACGTTCCTCGGCCCTCTCAGCTGGCTAGGCTCTCCACCGTAGCAACAACACTCGCCCACTCGTCTAGATACCTAAAGGAGTACACGTGACGTCTCTTCCGAGCCTTCTCGGTGATCTCGACCCCACGAGTGATCGTGCGGTCTTCCGGCAGATCGCCGACCAGCTGCGCGAGGCAATCGACCGTGGGCGGTTCAAGGAGGGCGAAAAGCTGCCCTCCGAAGCGGAGCTGGTCGAGCATTACGGGGTTTCCCGTATGACCGTTCGAAACTCCTTCTCCATCCTCCAGGGCGAGGGCCTGGTGCACGCCGAGCACGGCAAGGGCGTCTTCGTGCGACCACGGCCACCTGTCCGACGGCTCGCCTCAGACCGGTTCGCCCGGCGCCACCGCGAGCAAGGGAAGTCCGCGTTCATCGTCGAGGCCGACGCCGCCGGCAGTCACCCGCAGGTCGACAGCCTGGAGGTCAAGGAAGAGAAAGCCAGCCAGGACATCTCCACCCGGCTCGGCTCCGTACGCCGCGTGCTCGCCCGGCGGCGCCGGTACCTGCTCGACGGCCGGCCGGTCGAGTTCGCCACCTCCTATCTGCCGCTCGACATCGCGCGCGGTACGCAGATCGCCGAACCCAACCCCGGCCCGGGCGGCATCTACGCCCGCCTCGAAGAACTGGGCCACCACCTCGACCACTTCGAGGAGGAGATCCGGGCTCGGATGCCCTCGCCGTCCGAGGTGAAGACGCTCCGGTTGGCCTCCGGCGTGCCCGTGATCCACCTGATCCGTACCGCGTATGACACCGAAGGGCGGGCTGTGGAGGTCTGTGACACGGTCATGGCGGCGGACGCCTATGTCCTGTCGTACCAGCTCCCGGCCACGTGAGGGCCTGACCGGCGGTGGTGCGCGGGGCCGCTTTCCCGAACTCGTACACCCCAACAGGCATACTCGTATAGACGAGTGGGCAAGTTGTGTGGCAGGGTGGTCGTCGTTCCCGGAGATCGGGTTCGAAGGCTGCATCTTGTATAGACGAGTAGATGGGAAGAAGTATCTTGCGCACCATCCGTGTGGAGACCTCGGCCGCAACGATCCTGCTGACCGAGGCGCCTGAGCCCAAGGTCCGTGACCGGCAGACCGGCGAGATCGCCAAGGACGCCGTCAGCGGCGAGGCCCTGATGACGATGGGCGTCGTCTACATCGAGGAGGGGGAGTCGTCCCTGATCAAGGTCACCGTTCCGGAGAGCGGGGTGTCCGACGGGCTCGCGCTCGGTGCCCCGGTCTCGCTGCCGGGGCTCATTGCCCGGCCGTGGGAGAGCGTGTTCAACGGGCAGCAGCGCCACGGCATCGCGTTCCGCGCCGCCGCTGTCACTCCGGCCGCGTTCCCGGCCGCTGTGGGGGCCTCGGCCTGATGACCGACCTGGCAACGCTTCTGGAGGTGGGTGGTCCTGTCGCCGCGCTCGGCGGCGGGGCTGCCTACGCCCGGGCCAACCACCCCGGCCTCTACTGGTCCACGGTCGGCCTGCCGATATCCACGGCCCGGCTGCTCAGCTCGTACAGCTCGGTCATGGAAGCTTGCGGCCTGACCGTCGCTCCGTCCCGGCTGCGGGTTCTGGCGGTCAAGGCCACCACCCGGCGGGAGGTGCGGCCCGTCCCGCCGCGTCGCGGAATCGTCCGCCCCACCTCGACCGGACTGCGGCTTCGACTGCGGCTCGCCCCAGGCCAGGAACCCGCCGACGTCGCCGCCTCCGCCGAACGGCTGAGGCACGCCTGGGGAGTTCACGCCGTCTACGTCACCACCATCAAGCCCGGTGTCGTCGAACTGCGGCTCGTCGGCTTCGACGTACTGCGCAACGTCCGCATGCCGCGCAGGTTGGCCGACGGGTTCCTGAAAGTCCCGGTGGCGCTACGGGAGGACGCCACTCCTTTCATACGCGACTACCGCACCGTGCCCCACGGCCTCACGCTCGGCGCCACGTTGTCGGGCAAGTCCATGTACCTGCGCCACCTCGTCGCCGGACTCGCCCGACAGCCCGTCGCCCTGGTCGGTATCGACTGCAAGCGCGGTGTGGAGCTGGCTCCCTTCGCTCCACGGCTGTCGGCGCTGGCCACCGACCCCGAGCAGGCTGCCGAACTACTGCCCGTACTCATCAAGGAAATGGAGGACCGATACGACCTGATCAAGGCCCGGCAGGGCATCGCGCCGACCACACCGGACGAGGAGATCACCTCCGACATCTGGGGACTGCCCGAGCACGAACGCCCGGTGCCCATCGTCCTGTTCGTGGACGAGGTGGCCGAACTCTTCCTCGTCGCCACACGCAAGGACGAGGAACGCCGGGACGAGATGGTCACCCAGCTCATCCGCCTCGCCCAGCTCGGCCGCGCGGCCGGCATCTACCTAGAGGTCTGCGGCCAGCGCTTCGGCGCCGAACTCGGCAAGGGCGCCACCATGCTCCGGGCCCAACTCACCGGCCGAGTCTGCCACCGCGTCAACGACGAAGCCTCCGCCAAAATGGCACTCGGCGACATCGCCCCCGAAGCGGTCTCCGCCGCCTGCGCCATCGCCCCCGAACGGCCCGGCCTCGCCGTTGCCGGTGACACCTCCGGCGGCTGGTCCCGCATCCGCACCCCGTACCTCTCCCTCGCCGATGCCGCCGAGACCTGCCACACGACGGCCCACCTGGTCCCCGACCTGCCCGCGCTCAAGCCCTTCCAGCCCGACGCGCCCGTACGGCCGGTCGAGTCCCCGGCCCCGGTCGTGCAGCCCCGACCGGTCACCGACTGAGCCGCTCCCTCTCCCGCCCCGGTCGGCGTGACCGCCTCACGCCACGTCCCTACCCCGCCATGCCTGAAACCGGAAGGAGCCGCAGCATGCGCGCCCAACTGGCCCGTATCGATGCGGTGCTCGTCCAAGCCGTCATCGCCGCCGCCCTGTCCTTCGCCCACCTCCACGACGTCGCCTCGGCGGCCGGACAAGACGGATGGAAAGCGTGGGCCTATCCGATCTCGGTCGACCTGCTGCTCGTCGCCGCCTGGCGCCGCCTGCGGACCGGCGACGCGAAAGCCTCCGGGTGGTGCTGGTTCGTCATCGCCCTCGCCGCCTCCCTCGGCGCGAACGTCGCCACCGCCGGACTCCTCGACCTGAACGCCGTGCCGGCCTGGCTCCGCATCCTCGTCGCAGGCTGGCCTGCGGTCGCCTTCCTCGGCGGAACCCTCCTCGCCCACTCGACACCGACCGCGCACAACGTGACCAAGGAGACCGACGCCAGCGAGGGCGAGGGCGAGGAGACCGAGTTCCCGCAGGATCGCGAGGACATCGAGGACCAGGAGGACGCGCCCGATCCCGTACCGGAGCTCCCGCCGCCACCAGTCGCCGCGCCCACGCCCGCCCCGACTCCTCCGCCCGCCGTCTCCGTCCCGGCCGCCCTGGTCGAGCACGCCCGCAAAGTCGCCACCGAGCACCACACCCGCACCGGGTCGCCTATCGACACTCCCACCCTCCGCGCCCGGCTCGGCGTCCCCGCCCCCATGGCCGACGCCATCGCCGCCCACCTCTGAGAGGAGATCCACATGAGCGCCAACCGCCGCTTCCGCTCCGTCACCCGCATCGGCCCCGTCCAGGTCGGCACGTCCTACGACGGTCGCGGCCGCGAGAAGCACACCGCCGCCTGCACGGCCCCGCGCTGCGGCTTCTCCGCCGACTACGACAGCCGCGCCGCCGCCGAACTCGCCGCCCGCACCCACCGCTGCCCCGTCCGCTGAAAGGACCCGCACACCGTGACCGTCAGCCTGCCGCTCGTCCTCGTCCTCGGCCTCTTCGCCTGGGGAGCGGTCAAGTTCCTCGGCGTCCGTACCTGGATCGTCGTCCTGGTCGCCCTCTTCGGCTTCTGGCTCTCGCACACCTTCATGGCCCCGGCCATCGAGTCCGGCACGCGCTCCGGCGTGGACGTCATAAACGGCTCACACGACTAGACGAGTAGATAAGGAGAACCCCGCTGTGTTCCTGCCCAAGTACCCCGACACCCCGACGCCGCCGCCCGCGCACACCCACACCGTGGCCGACCCGGCCCCCATACGGCGTCCGGCGCCCCAGATATCCGTCAGCACCGGAGCGGTCGCGGCCGTCCTCGTCGGCGGCGTCGTGCTGACCGCGCTCCTGGCCGCCGTCGCCGTCACGGCCATCTCCGTAGCCGTCGCCGCCGTGGTCCTGCGCTCGATGCTCCGCGAAAAGCACCGCCGCTGACACACCAGCCCCCGGGGCGGCTCTGATACCGCCAAGCATCCGCCGCCCCGGGGACCCTGCCCCTCCTGCCCGAAGCCAGAAGGAGAACCACCATCTTCACCCGCGCCACCCCGCCCCCGCTCCACGAACTCGGCGAGCTGGCCGCCCTCGGCACCATGCCCGCGCTCCTGCGGCAGCTCTCCGGGCTCGGCGGCTGCACTCACCCGATCCGCCTCGACGGCCACCGCACCGAGTACGACCTGAACACCCGAACTGGCGAGATCGGCAACGCCCTCCACCACCTCGACTCCTCCAGCCTCCCGGCCGGTCACCTCCTGGTCCGCTGCAACAACCGCCGCACGACCCGCTGCGTGGCCTGCGCGGAGGTCTACCGCCGGGACACCTTCCACCTGATCACCTCCGGACTGCGCGGCGGCAAGGGCATCCCCGAACGCGTCGCCGCCCACCCCCGCGTCTTCGCCACCTTCACCGCCCCCGGCTTCGGCCCGGTCCACAACCGCCCCACCGGCCCGGCCCGAACGGTCCGCCCCTGCCGCTGCGGCACCCTCCACGACCAGGACGACGACGCCCTCGGAACCCCACTCGACCCGGACACCTACGACTACGAAGCCGCCGTCCTCTGGAACGCGCACACCGGCCCGCTGTGGCGACGCTTCTCCACCTACCTCCGCCGGGAAGTCGCCAAGCGCGCCGGCCTCACACAGCGGGCCTTTCGCCAGTACGCCCGTGTGTCCTTCGCCAAGGTTGCCGAATACCAGAAGCGTGGAGCCGTCCACTTCCACGCCGTCATCCGCATCGACGGCCCCGAAGGCGGCGACACCCCGCCACCTGCCTGGGCCACCGCCGAACTCCTCACCGACGCCATCCGCGCCGCCGCTGCCAACGTCCACGTGGACGGCCCGGTCATCGACGGACGCGCGCACGCCTTCACCTTCGGCCGTCAGCTCGACGTACGCACCATCCGCTCCGCCGACTTCGACGGCGGCCAGGAACTCACCGAACGGGCCGTCGCCGCCTACATCGCCAAGTACGCCACCAAGGGCGCCGAAACCGCGACGGGAGCTCTCGACCGACCGCTCAAGTTCGCCGCCGAACTCGCCCAGCTCGACATCAGCGACCACGCCCGCCGCATGATCCGCACCGCCTGGTTCCTCGGCGCACGCAAGGACCTCGAACACCTCCGGCTCCGGGCCTGGGCCCACATGCTCGGCTTCCGCGGCCACTTCTCCACCAAGTCCCGCCGCTACTCCACCACCCTCGGCGCCCTCCGCACCGCCCGCGCTGAATGGCGCCGCGCCCAAGCCGCAGCAGCCAACGGCCCCGAGACCGACACGACGTACGTCCTCGCGCACTGGGTCTTCGCCGGAACCGGCCTCTCCGACGCCGAAGCCTGGCTGGCCGCATCCCTCGAACCCGTCCCCGGAACGGAAGGAGAACCGACATGGACCGCCGACGGGACGAACTGATGACTGTCCCGCAGATCCTCGCCGAGCTCGGCGGAGTGTCCCGCCGAACCTTCTACCGCTGGCGCGAGGTGGGGCAGGCTCCGGAAGCGATCAAGCTTCCGAATGGTGAGCTCCGCGTTTGGCGCAGTGACTTCAACGCCTGGCTCCACGGGCTCGCGGAGGCGGCGTGAAGTCGCATGACGTGAGGGTGTGGGGCATCCGCAAGCGGCCGTACAAGACGCCGTCGTATGACGTGCGATGGAAGGTCGGCGATGCCCCGCCATTCTCCGAGACCTTCCGGACGAAGGCACTTGCTGACAACTTCCGGGCCAAGCTTCTTCTGGCTGCCCAGAAGGGCGAGGCCTTCGACACGGAAACCGGTCTGCCGGACTCCATGGCACCCGCCAAAGCGTCTCGCACCTGGTACGACTTCGCACGGGCGTACGTCGCCATGAAGTGGCCGCACGCAGCTCCGAACTCCCGCGACAGCTTGAACGAGACGATGACGCTCGTCACGACTCAGCTGCTGAGTGATCGGCCTGGGCGTCCGGCTGACGATGTCTTGCGCCGTGCGCTCCGGGGCTGGGGTTTCGTCGTCCAAGCCTCGAACGAGGAAGCCCCGCCCGTCGACATCGCGAACGCTCTTCGCTGGGTGGCAAAGGCCTCGCTGCCGTTGGCGACACTCAAGAATCCGGCAGACATCCGCCTCGTCCTCGATTCGCTCAAGCTCAGACTGTCGGGCGCCCCAGCGGCCGCCGAGACGGTACGGCGCAAGCGCGCAGTCCTCTTCAACGCCCTTGCCTATGCGGTCGAACTGGGGGAGCTCCCGGAGAACCCGGTCACGCTCGTGAAGTGGAAGCCGCCGAAGGTGACCAAGGAAGTCGACCGCCGGGTAGTGGTGAACCCTCGGCAGGCACGCGAACTCCTGGTCGCAATCTCTTACGTCGGCGGCTACCGCCGGGCCCGTGGGCGGCGCCTCGTCGCGCTCTTCGCCTGCATGTACTTCGGTGGGCTTCGGCCGGCGGAAGCTGTGGCTCTGCGCCGCCCGGACTGCACGCTGCCGGAGACCGGGTGGGGTTCGCTGATCTTGGAGAAGACCCGCCCGACCGTTGGGAAACGCTGGACAGGAACCGGGGAAGTTCACGACAACCGCGGCCTCAAGAACCGTGCTGCGAACGAGACCCGCATCGTTCCGATTCCGCCTGGCCTCGTGCGCATGCTCCTCGCGCACATTGAAGAGTTCGGCACGGCCAAGGATGGACGGCTGTTCGCCAACGAGCGCGGGGGAGTGGTCGCCTCCACTACGTATTGGCGCGTCTGGGACGAGGCGCGGCACCTGGCGCTGACCCCGGAACAGGTGGCCTCGCCGCTGGCCGCTCGGCCGTACGACCTGAGGCACGCCGCGCTCTCTTCCTGGCTCAACGCCGGCGTCGATCCCACCGAGGTCGCGGAGCGCGCGGGCAACAGCGTCGAAGTGCTGCTAAGCCGGTACGCGAAGTGCCTCGACGGGCGCCAGGACATCGCCAACCGCCGGATCGCCGAACTCCTCGGCGAGGGCGACGACCAGGAGGACGGGCCCGGCGACCAGCCCTGATCCCGACAGGCCTCCGACACACGCACCTGCGGCATGATGGCCCCTGGACTACGGTCCGGGGGCTCCGTGGTTTCCGGGTCTGACCTGCGGATTCCTGCCCTGACGCCAGTCCACGCATAGTCCACAACACCCGACATACAGCCGCTCCGAGCGACACACGGCTGCACATACGCGAAGACCCCGTCCTCAGCGAAACCGCTGATGGCGGGGTCTTTAGGCACCTGAATCAAGGTGCCCCCGGCAGGATTCGAACCTGCGCACACGGCTCCGGAGGCCGTTGCTCTATCCCCTGAGCTACGGGGGCGTGTCGGCGGCTGAGCGCTTGCTCGTGGCGACGGGTAGAACACTACCAGCTCCGTCCGGGTGTTCATGAACGGGTTTTGTGGCGTCGGGCGAGGTCGTGTCGTCGGGCGAGGGGAGGGCGGGTGACTGGGGCTCGACGGGGGGAGAGGCGCTCGCGCGAGGCGGGCTTGGGGGGTGGAAGTGGGGCTGGCGTGGAGGAGGGTTGCCCGCACGGGGTGGAAGTGGGGAAAAGCCGGACGCGGTGGCCGGTCCCGACCTACTCTCGAGTTGTGCCAGGCGTGTCCGGCCGGGTGCTTGTTGTGGACGACAACAAGGTCATCCGGCAGCTGATCAGGGTCAATCTCGAACTGGAGGGTTTCGAGGTGGTGACCGCGGCCGATGGTGCCGAGTGTCTGGATGTCGTTCATCAGGTGCGGCCCGATGTGATCACCCTCGATGTCGTCATGCCCCGCCTCGACGGGCTCCGGACCGCCGCCCGGCTGCGTTCCGACCCGCGCACCCGTCATCTGCCCCTCGCCATCGTCAGCGCGTGCTCGCAGTACGAGGTCGAGAGCGGGCTCGACGCCGGGGTCGACGCCTTCCTCGCCAAACCCTTCGATCCTGCCGAACTCGTGCGCCTCGTGGGGCAGTTGATCGAGGGGGAGGGGAATAGGGGGAGCGGGAGCAGCGGGGGGAGCATGGGTGCTTTGGACGGGGCAACCGAAGGGCATCCGGAGGGGGTCGCGTTCGACGGCGTTCTCGGGACCGCCGGAGAGGCCGAGCCGGCTGGACGGGCCGATCGGGCCGGGCGGTCCGGCGGCTGATTGTTCCCGTCGCCATCCCCCGGGGGGCGTCAGAGGTGGCCGCCCGCGTCCCTGCCCCGTCCACATCCCGGAACCTTGCTCAAACCGGCTCGCCTACCCACCCCCCTCCTCCCCTACGCTGGTCCCGTGATCCCCGTCGAGCTCTCCCGTACCGTGCTGCGCGCGGTGCGTCGGGCTGTGGACCGGGGGGAGCTGACCGTGACCGTTCCGGAGCGGGCCGTGGTGACGGTGCCGGGGCCCGGGGGCTGTGGGGACTACGCCACCAACATCGCCCTTCAGCTCGCGCGGCCGGCTGAGCGGACACCCCGGTACGTCGCCGAGGTCCTCCGGCACCATCTGCTCAGTGACGACATCGGTACGGACGCCAGGGACGCCAGGGACGCCACGGACACCATGGGCGCCCGTGACGACATCGGCACCGACACCATCGACGCCGCCGACACCAGCCGTATCGCCGACGTCGTCATCACCGGCCCCGGCTTCCTGAACTTCCGCCTGCGCGGCACCGCTTCCGCCGGTCTCGTCGGCGAGATCCTGCGCAGGGGACAGGCGTACGGGTACTCCGACGCGCTCACCGGGCAGCTGCGTCGACTGCATGCCGCCCACGAGGTCCGGGCCCTCGTCGTCGCCGACGCCGGCGCCCGCCTCCTCCGCGCCCAGGGCGCACGCGTCCGCGTCACCTGTGAGGCTCGGCCCGAGCCGGAGTGGGTGGGGGGCCTCGGCGTCCACGTCGACGCGTACGGCACCCCCGAGTCCTCGGCGGAGACCACGCGCCTCACCCCCGTCCCCACCCCCGCCGACCCCACCCCCCTCGGCCCCGACGCCGCCCGCTGGGCCCTCCTCCACCCCGCCGCCCACGACCGGCCCCGGATCGGCGACGAGCACCTCGTCCAGCGTGAGAGCAACCCGCTCTTCCGTGTCCGCTACGCCCACGCCCGCACCCGGGCCGTCAGCCGCAACGCCGCCGACCTCGGTTTCCACGCCGAACCCGGCGACGTACCGGAAGAGGAATACCTGACGGGCGTCCTCGCCGATCACCCACGGATCCTCGCCGCGGCCGCCGCGCACTGCGCGCCGGACCGCCTCGCCCGGCACCTCGTCACCGTCGCCGATGCCGTCCTCCCCTTCCTTCCTACTGTCCTTCCGCGCGGCGGGGAGAAACCCTCGGCCGCCCACCGGGCCCGGCTGGCGCTTGCCGAAGCCGCCGGGACGGTGCTGGCCGGTGGCCTGACCCTGCTCGGTATCGACGCACCTGATCACCTGTGAGACAGCGCATACAGACGCACACAGACGCACAGAGAGCCCAAGAGAAGCCATGAGCCGTTCCGCACACCCCGCCGGGCCCCGTCACGCCGATGTGTATCCGGAGGGGCACTACTCCGCTCCGCCCGCCGACCTCAACACCCTCGACGCGAAGGTGTGGGCCCAGACCGTCGGCCGTGACCAGGACGGTGTCGTCACCGTCGGCGGCGTCGACGTGAAGACCCTCGCCGAACAGCACGGCACCCCCGCCTACATCGTCGACGAGGCCGACTTCCGCGCCCGCGCACGGGCGTGGCGCGCAGCCTTCGGGACCGACGCCGACGTCTTCTACGCCGGCAAGGCGTTCCTGTCCCGGGCCGTGGTCCGCTGGCTGGACGAGGAAGGGCTCAACCTCGACGTCTGTTCCGGCGGAGAGCTCGCCACCGCACTGTCGGCCGGCATGCCCGCCGACCGCATCGCCTACCACGGCAACAACAAGTCGACGGACGAGATCCACCGGGCGGTCAGCGCGGGCGTCGGCCGGATCGTGCTCGACTCCTTCCAGGAGATCGTCCGCGTCGCCCACATCGCCCAGTCGCTGGGCAGGCGGCAGCGGGTGCAGATCCGTGTCACTGTCGGGGTGGAAGCGCACACCCACGAGTTCATCGCGACCGCCCACGAGGACCAGAAGTTCGGCATCCCGCTCGCCGGCGGGCAGGCCGCCGAGGCCGTACGGCGTGCGCTGCAGCTGGACGGGATCGAGGTGATCGGGATCCACAGCCACATCGGGTCCCAGATCTTCGACATGTCCGGCTTCGAGGTCGCCGCCCACCGGGTCGTCGGGCTGCTGAAGGACATCCGCGACGAGCACGGCGTCGAACTGCCGGAGATCGACCTCGGAGGCGGTCTCGGTATCGCCTACACCAGCGACGACGACCCCAGCGAGCCGCACGAGATCGCCAAGGCGCTCAACGAGATCGTCACCCGTGAGTGCGAGGCCGCCAAGCTGCGCACGCCCCGTATCTCCGTCGAGCCCGGGCGGGCCATCGTCGGTCCCACCGCCTTCACGCTGTACGAGGTCGGCACCATCAAGCCCCTCGACGGACTGCGGACGTACGTCTCCGTCGACGGTGGCATGTCCGACAACATCCGTACCGCGCTCTACGACGCCGAGTACAGCGTCGCCCTGGTCTCCCGCACCTCGGACGCGGAGCCGATGCTGGCCCGCGTCGTCGGCAAGCACTGCGAGAGCGGCGACATCGTCGTGAAGGACGCGTTCCTGCCGGCCGACCTGGCGCCGGGTGACCTGATCGCCGTACCGGCGACGGGTGCGTACTGCCGGTCGATGGCCAGCAACTACAACCACGTACTGCGGCCGCCCGTCGTCGTGGTCAACGACGGTGAGTCCCGCGTCATCGTCCGCCGGGAGACGGAGGAGGACCTGCTGCGCCTCGACGTCGGGTGAATCCCGCCGGAGAACGTCGGTGAATCCGCCCGGATACGGAGCCGGATACAGGGGGCGGAAGATCTCCTGTCTTCCGGCCCCGTACAAATGAAATAGATGTCTCACGATCCGGACATGGGATAGAAAGTCCCGTCCGGTGAGTGAGACTGGACCAACCGTAGACGGTATGAGGAAACGAGGTCGGATGATGCGTACGCGTCCGCTGAAGGTGGCGCTGCTGGGCTGTGGAGTGGTCGGCTCAGAGGTGGCGCGCATCATGACGACGCACGCCGACGACCTCGCCGCCCGGATCGGCGCCCCCGTGGAACTCGCCGGGGTGGCCGTCCGGCGGCCCGCCAGGGTACGTGCGGGCATCGACCAGAGCCTCGTCACCACCGACGCGACCGCCCTCGTCAAACGCGGCGACATCGACGTGGTGGTGGAGGTCATCGGAGGGATCGAGCCCGCCCGCACGCTCATCACCACCGCCTTCGAGCACGGCGCCTCCGTCGTCTCCGCCAACAAGGCGCTGCTCGCCCAGGACGGCGCCGCCCTGCACGCCGCCGCCGAGGAGCATGACGCGGACCTCTACTACGAGGCCGCCGTCGCCGGAGCCATCCCGCTGATCCGGCCGCTGCGCGAGTCCCTCGCCGGTGACAAGGTCAACCGGGTGCTCGGCATCGTCAACGGCACCACCAACTTCATCCTCGACAAGATGGACACCACGGGGGCGGGCTACCAGGAGGCCCTCGACGAGGCCACCGCGCTCGGTTACGCGGAGGCCGACCCCACCGCCGACGTCGAAGGCTTCGACGCCGCCGCCAAGGCCGCCATCCTCGCCGGGATCGCCTTCCACACGCGGGTGCGCCTCGACGACGTCTACCGCGAGGGCATGGCCGAGGTCACCGCCGCCGACTTCGCCTCCGCGAAGGAGATGGGCTGCACCATCAAGCTGCTCGCGATCTGCGAGCGGGCCGCCGACGGGGCGTCCGTCACCGCGCGCGTGCACCCCGCGATGATTCCGCTGACCCACCCGCTCGCCTCCGTGCGCGGCGCGTACAACGCCGTGTTCGTCGAGTCCGACGCCTCCGGTCAGCTGATGTTCTACGGCCCCGGTGCCGGCGGCGCCCCCACCGCCTCCGCCGTCCTGGGTGACCTGGTGGCCGTCTGCCGCAACCGGCTCAACGGCGCCACCGGCCCCGGCGAGTCCGCGTACACCGCACTGCCCGTGTCGGGCATGGGCGAGGTCGTCACGCGGTACCACATCAGCCTCGACGTGGCGGACAAACCGGGAGTTCTCGCCCAGGTTGCCACCGTGTTCGCCGAGCACGGCGTGTCGATCGATACGGTTCGCCAGCAGGGGAAGGACGGCGAGGCCTCCCTCGTCGTCGTCACGCACCGCGCGTCGGACGCCGCCCTGGGCGGGACCGTCGAGGCGTTGCGCAATCTCGACACCGTGCGTGGTGTCGCCAGCATCATGCGGGTTGAAGGAGAGTAACCAGCAATGACCCACCAGTGGCGCGGAATCATCGAGGAGTACCGGGAGCGGCTGCCGGTGTCCGACACCACGCCGGTCGTGTCGCTCCGCGAGGGCGGTACGCCCCTCGTCCCCGCGCAGGTGCTCTCCGAGCGCACCGGCTGCGAGGTCCACCTCAAGGTGGAGGGCGCCAACCCCACCGGGTCCTTCAAGGACCGCGGAATGACGATGGCGATCACGCGTGCAAAGGAGGAGGGCGCGAAGGCTGTCATCTGCGCCTCCACCGGCAACACCTCCGCCTCCGCCGCCGCGTACGCGGTGCGCGCCGGCATGGTCTGCGCCGTGCTCGTCCCGCAGGGCAAGATCGCGCTCGGCAAGATGGGCCAGGCCCTCGTGCACGGCGCGAAGATCCTCCAGGTCGACGGCAACTTCGACGACTGCCTCACTCTGGCCCGCGCGCTGAGCGACAACTACCCCGTGGCCCTGGTCAACTCGGTCAACCCGGTGCGTATCGAGGGTCAGAAGACGGCCGCCTTCGAGATCGTGGACATGCTCGGTGACGCGCCGGACATCCACGTCCTGCCGGTGGGCAACGCGGGCAACATCACCGCGTACTGGAAGGGGTACAAGGAGTACGCCGCCGACAGCGTCGCCGCGAAGACTCCCCGCATGTGGGGTTTCCAGGCGTCCGGCAGCGCCCCGATCGTGCGCGGCGAGGTCGTCAAGGACCCGTCGACCATCGCCACCGCCATCCGGATCGGCAACCCCGCGTCCTGGCAGTACGCGCTGGCGGCGCGGGACGAGTCGGGCGGCTTCATCGACGAGGTGACGGACCGTGAGATCCTGCGCGCCTACCGGCTGTTGGCCTCTCAGGAGGGTGTCTTCGTCGAGCCGGCGTCCGCCGCTTCCGTGGCCGGTCTGCTGAAGGCCGCCGAGCAGGGCAAGGTCGACCCCGGGCAGAAGATCGTGTGCACCGTCACCGGCAACGGGCTCAAGGACCCCGACTGGGCCGTCGCCGGCGCACCGCAGCCGGTCACCGTCCCGGTCGACGCGGCGACCGCCGCCGAGCGCCTGGGCCTCGTCTGACCTGAGGGATGACCTGAGCGATGACCTCTGGGAACGGGTGACCGCCAGAGGGGGTGCACAGGGGGCTTACGACACGCATCGTGCGCCTCCTGTGCGCCCTATGTCGCCACAGAACCTTCCTTCGATAGGCTGTAGGCGAACCCGCCCGCCGCATATGCCTCGCATACGGCCGGGTGCCGCGCCGTCTCCGCGGCCCGGAAGCGGTCCCACGGTTCCTCAGAGGTCCCCAGGACCTCATGCACGTATCGAACGTCTTCGACAGTTCCGCAGCTCAAGGAGAGTCATCGAGCGATGGCCGGTCCAGCTTTCCGCGCCGCCGCCGTCCGGGTGCGCGTCCCCGCCACCAGCGCCAACATCGGTCCGGGCTTCGACGCCTTCGGCCTGTCGCTGGGGCTCTACGACGACGTGGTCGTCCGGGTCGCCGACTCCGGGCTGCACGTCGACATCGCGGGAGAGGGCAGCGAGACGCTCCCGCGTGACGAAAACCACCTTCTCGTACGGTCCCTGCGCACCGCCTTCGACCTGCTGGGCGGACAGCCGCGGGGCCTGGAGATCGTCTGCGCGAACCGTATCCCCCACGGCCGTGGCCTGGGCTCCTCCTCGGCCGCCATCTGCGCCGGCATCGTCGCCGCGCGTGCCGTGACCATAGGCGGCGACTCCCGGCTCGACGACGCCGCGCTGCTGGAGCTCGCCACCGAGATCGAGGGCCACCCCGACAATGTGGCCGCTTGTCTGCTCGGCGGTTTCACGCTCTCCTGGATGGAGTCCGGAGCCGCCCGGGCGATCAGGATGGAGCCCTCGGATTCCATCGTTCCGGTGGTTTTCGTGCCCGGTAACCCGGTCCTGACCCAGACCGCGCGCGGACTGCTGCCGCGCACCGTGCCACACGTCGACGCCGCCACCAACGCGGGCCGCGCGGCCCTGCTCGTCGAGGCCCTGACCAGGCGTCCCGAGCTGCTGCTGCCCGCCACCGAGGACCGGCTCCACCAGGAGTACCGCGCACCGGCCATGCCGGAGAGCACGGCACTGGTGGAGCGGCTGCGGGCCGACGGGGTCCCGGCGGTGATCTCCGGCGCGGGACCGACGGTGCTGGCCCTCGTCGACGAGGCCAGCGCCGACAAGGTCGCCCATCTGGCGGGCGAGGGCTGGGCCGCCAACCGGCTGAAGCTCGACGCACGGGGTGCCGGCGTGATGCCGCTGGCCAGCACCAGCGACATCTGACGTTGACAGGTGAAATCCGGCGGCGCTCGCCGGATTTCGAGAGGGGGAATGTTTGTTGGATCCGGTAGTGTTAACCTCAAGTCTGCACCCGACCCCACCATGGCGAGGTGCATCGCGTCCCCGTCCGGGACAGACATCCTTCCGGGAGCCTCCCAAGCCGCACTGTGTTCAGTACGCCGTACGCGGGCAGTACGTCGTACCCGAGCGCTGAGCGACCTGCCGGGCACGCTCCGGAACCGGTGCGACCAAGCAACGTGACACAGACACTCAGTGCCACGGCTTTGGGAAGCGCCGTCACCACATTCCTCCGCCGTTCAGGCGGACCACCGCCCCGGCAGGGTCCACACAGCAAGGACCACTGCCGGACAGCACAAACGGTCGCCGAGCCAGACAGGCCGACGTCCGCTCCAGGGAAGGACCCTTCGTGAGCGACACCACCGATCTGATGGGCGCACGTGTCGAGGAGACCGCTGCCGCGCCCGCCACGGACGCCTCCGCGCCTGCCACCGGTGCCGGCTCCCGGCGGCGCCGCGGTACCGGCCTCGAGGGCATGGTGCTGGCCGAGCTGCAGCAGGTCGCATCCGGCCTCGGCATCAGGGGCACCGCGCGTATGCGCAAGAGCCAGCTGATCGAGGTCATCAAGGAGGCGCAGGCAGGTGGGGGCGCCCCGGCCGCGAAGGCCGACGCCACCGAGACCAAGCCGAAGCGCCGGGCCACCTCCAAGGCCCGTACCGGCGACGACACCGCGTCCGTCGCCGAGAAGAAGGCGGCCGCGAAGGCCGAGGCGCCCGCCGAGAAGGCCGTGGCCCAGCAGCAGATCGAGATTCCCGGCCAGCCCGCCGGCAACACCTCCCGTGATGGTGCGTCCCGTGCGAACGGGACCGAGCGCGGGGGAGACGACGCTCCCGCGGAGCGCCGCCGCCGTCGTGCCACCGCCGAGGCCGGCAGCCCCGACACGGTCGTCGCCGAGGCCAAGAGCGAGCCGAAGGCCGAGACGCCCGCCCAGACGCAGTCGCAGGGCGACTCCAAGGGCGGCGACGCCGATGGTGGCGACGGCCGCCGCCGCGACCGCCGTGAGCGCGGCCGGGACCGCGACCGTGACCGCCGTGGCGGCAAGGGCGACGAGCAGCAGGGCGGCCAGGGTGGCGGCCAGCAGCGCCAGGACCGTCAGGACCGCCAGGACCGTCAGCAGCAGGGCGGCGGCCGTCAGGACCGTCAGGACCGTCAGCGTGACAACGGCCCGCAGGACGACGACGACTTCGAGGGCGGGCGCCGTGGCCGCCGCGGCCGCTACCGGGACCGCCGTGGCCGCCGTGGCCGCGACGACGTGGCCGCCGAGCCGCAGCTCGCCGACGACGACGTCCTGATCCCCGTCGCGGGCATCCTGGACATCCTCGACAACTACGCCTTCATCCGTACGTCGGGCTACCTGCCGGGCCCCAACGACGTGTACGTCTCCCTCGCCCAGGTCCGCAAGAACGGCCTGCGCAAGGGTGACCACGTCACCGGTGCCGTGCGTCAGCCCAAGGAGGGCGAGCGCCGCGAGAAGTTCAACGCGCTGGTCCGCCTGGACTCCCAGAACGGCATGGCGCCCGAATCCGGGCGCGGGCGGCCGGAGTTCAACAAGCTGACGCCGCTGTACCCGCAGGACCGCCTCCGTCTGGAGACGGACCCCGGCATCCTCACCACCCGCATCATCGACCTCGTCGCGCCGATCGGTAAGGGCCAGCGCGGTCTGATCGTGGCCCCGCCGAAGACCGGCAAGACCATGATCATGCAGGCGATCGCCAACGCGATCACGCACAACAACCCCGAGTGCCACCTGATGGTCGTCCTGGTCGACGAGCGTCCGGAAGAGGTCACCGACATGCAGCGGTCGGTCAAGGGCGAGGTCATCTCCTCGACCTTCGACCGTCCGGCCGAGGACCACACCACGGTCGCCGAGCTCGCCATCGAGCGCGCCAAGCGTCTGGTGGAGCTGGGCCACGACGTCGTCGTGCTGCTCGACTCGATCACGCGTCTGGGCCGTGCGTACAACCTCGCCGCGCCCGCCTCCGGCCGCATCCTGTCCGGTGGTGTCGACTCGACCGCCCTGTACCCGCCGAAGCGCTTCTTCGGTGCGGCCCGCAACATCGAGGACGGCGGCTCGCTGACCATCCTCGCCACCGCGCTGGTGGACACCGGGTCCCGCATGGACGAGGTCATCTTCGAGGAGTTCAAGGGCACCGGCAACGCCGAGCTCAAGCTCGACCGGAAGCTCGCCGACAAGCGCATCTTCCCGGCGGTGGACGTGGACGCGTCCGGCACCCGTAAGGAAGAGATCCTGCTCGGCAGCGACGAGCTCGCCATCGTCTGGAAGCTGCGCCGGGTGCTGCACGCGCTCGACCAGCAGCAGGCGATCGAGCTGCTGCTCGACAAGATGAGGCAGACGAAGTCGAACGCCGAGTTCCTGCTGCAGATCCAGAAGACGACGCCGACGCCGGGCAACGGTGACTAGTCGTCCCCGGAAGTGACAGAGGGCCGTCCCCGACGCGGGGGCGGCCCTTTGTGCTGCGCGGGATCGCAGCCGCCGAACCGCCCGGAAAGACGACGCCCGGCGAGACCTTTGCCACAAGGATCTTCGTAAGCGGCGATTTCCCGCCGTACCGCATCTTTGGCCGAAACCGCAGGTGAACGGTGTTTGGCCGGAAGAATCCGTTACGTGTTGTGGCTGCCTGCCCACAGGGCGGTCACCGTGCGTTGTGCAACCCTTTCCCGAGTTCCGCCGTCTGACCAGGCGGAGCGACGATGGTGCGGTACGGGTCCACCCGGACCGCATCTGGCCCTGAAAGCAGGGGGTAACCGACCGGACCAGATTCGAGGAGCGCATGTCCGCCGAGAGCACACCGGAGCCCGGCATACCGGGAGAGCCCGGAAGCACAGGCCGCCATCGAGCCAAGGGCAGCCGCCGTAAACCCCGTGGGAAACGCAAGGGTGTCCTGATCATGGCCTGGGTGGCGGCGGGCATCGTCGTCCTGGGCGGCACCGGAGCCGGCTATCTGTACTTCAAGCTCAACGGCAACATCAAGAGCGTCGACATCGACTCCGTCCTCGGCACCGACCGGCCCACCAAGGTCGACAACGGCTCCGAGAACATCCTGGTCCTCGGCTCGGACACCCGTTCCGGCAACAACAAGAAGCTCGGCGGCGGCACCGACGACGGCAGCGCACGCTCCGACACCGCGATGGTCGTGCACGTCTACCAGGGCCACAAGAAGGCCAGCGTGGTGTCCATACCGCGCGACACCATCATCGAGCGCCCCGAGTGCACCGACGCCAAGGGCGTCGAGCACGACGCCGCGTCCGGCGTGATGTTCAACTCCGCGTACACCACCGGCGGAGCGGCCTGCGCGGTCAAGACCGTCGAGTCCCTCAGCGGCATCCGCATGGACCACTACCTGGAGGTCGACTTCAGCGGCTTCCAGAAGCTCATCGACGAGCTCGGCGGCGTCGAGGTCACCACCACCAAGGCCATCAAGGACCCCGACAGCCACCTCGACCTGAAGGCCGGCAGGCACCAGCTCGACGGCGAGCAGGCCCTCGGCCTGGTCCGCACCCGGCACGGCGTCGGAGACGGCTCCGACCTCGGCCGTATCCAGCTCCAGCAGGCCTTCATCAAGGCACTGATCAACCAGGTCAAGCACGTCGACCTGTTCGGCAACCCCAAGAGCCTGTACAACCTCGCCAACACCGCGACGAAGGCCGTGACGACCGACTCCGACCTCGGCTCCGTCAACTCGCTCATGTCGTTCGCCGACGGCCTCAAGGGCATCAGCTCCTCGAACATGAAGATGGTCACGATGCCGGTCCAGTACGACCCGACGAACATGAACCGCGTGATCGTCCAGAAGAGCAAGGCCAAGCAGGTGTGGACGGCCCTGGAGAACGACCGGGCGATCCCCAAGTCGGCCACCGAGGGCAACGCCAAGGGCGACGCCGCCGGTGTCGTGACCTCGTCGTAGTCGACGGCAACCGGAAGCGGCCGGCAGCCGCCGGAAGCAGTCGGCCGTAGCCGACGGTAGCCGACCGTGACCGTCGGCAGTCGGCGGCGGCCGGTCGAACGGCCCCCGCGGAGCCCGGGGAATAGAACGGCACGTCCCCCGGTTTTGGGGGATGCGCCCAGTCCTGGCAGACTGGTACGTCGGTCCCGGTTCACGCTTCCGCATCCTGCGGTGGCGACCCGGCGCCCTCCCGAAACTAGGAGACACCTTGAAGCGCGACATCCACCCCGAGTACGTCGAGACGCAGGTCAGCTGCACCTGTGGCGCGTCGTTCACCACCCGTAGCACGATCTCCAGCGGAACCATCCGCGCCGAAGTCTGCTCCGAGTGCCACCCGTTCTACACGGGCAAGCAGAAGATCCTCGACACCGGTGGCCGCGTGGCCCGCTTCGAGGCCCGCTTCGGCAAGGCCGCCGGCTCCAAGAAGTAGCGAGCCCCCATTCGCCGGTCCACGGTCGCGCCCCTTCCCCGGGCGCACCGGGACCGGCGTTTTTGGTCGCCCGCCTTCCCCCTCATCGCCGTATCAGGAGCCCAAGATGTTCGAGGCCGTCGAGGAACTCGTCACCGAGCACGCCGACCTGGAGACGAAGCTCGCCGACCCGTCGGTCCACTCCGACCAGGCCAACGCGCGCAAGCTGAACAAGCGTTACGCCGAGCTCACCCCGATCGTCGCCACGTACCGCTCCTGGAAGCAGGCCGGCGACGACATGGAGACCGCGCGCGAGTTCGCCGCCTCCGACCCCGACTTCGCGGCCGAGGTCAAGGAGCTGGAGCGGGAGCGCGAGGAGCTGACCGAGAAGCTGCGCCTGCTGCTCGTGCCGCGCGACCCCAGCGACGACAAGGACGTCATCCTCGAGATCAAGGCGGGCGCGGGCGGCGACGAGTCCGCCCTGTTCGCCGGTGACCTGCTGCGGATGTACCTGCGCTACGCCGAGCGGATCGGCTGGAAGACCGAGATCATCGACGCCACCGAGTCCGAGCTGGGCGGCTACAAGGACGTCCAGGTCGCCGTGAAGACCAAGGGCGGCCAGGGTGCCACCGAGCCCGGCCAGGGCGTCTGGGCCCGCCTGAAGTACGAGGGCGGCGTGCACCGCGTGCAGCGCGTGCCCGCGACCGAGTCGCAGGGCCGTATCCACACCTCCGCGGCCGGTGTCCTCGTCACGCCCGAGGCGGAGGAGGTCGACGTCGAGATCAACGCGAACGACCTCCGCATCGACGTCTACCGCTCCTCCGGACCCGGCGGCCAGTCGGTCAACACCACCGACTCCGCGGTGCGCATCACGCACATTCCCACCGGAGTCGTCGCCTCCTGCCAGAACGAGAAGAGCCAACTGCAGAACAAGGAACAGGCGATGCGTATCCTGCGCTCCAGGCTGCTCGCAGCGGCGCAGGAGGAGGCGGAGAGGGAGGCCGCCGACGCCCGCCGCAGCCAGGTCCGCACCGTCGACCGCTCCGAGAAGATCCGCACGTACAACTTCCCGGAGAACCGCATCTCGGACCACCGCGTCGGCTTCAAGTCGTACAACCTGGACCAGGTCCTGGACGGCGACCTCGACGCGGTGATCCAGGCCTGCGTCGACGCGGACTCGGCGGCGAAGCTGGCGGCCGCGTGAGCGCGTAAGGACGTATAAACGCGTAAGGACGTACCCACGCACGAGTACGACACGGAGGACCTGCGTGCAGCAATCATTTGGGGGGCGGCCCCCCAACCCCCGAGGCGTGCTGCTCGCTGAGGTAGCCCAGGCCACCCAGCGGCTGGCCGACGCCGGCGTGCCCTCGCCGCGCAACGACGCGGAGGAGCTCGCCGCGTTCGTGCACGGCGTGAAGCGGGGCGAGCTGCACACCGTGAAGGACTCGGACTTCGACGCCCGCTACTGGGAGGTCATCGTCCGGCGTGAACAGCGCGAGCCGCTGCAGCACATCACCGGACGGGCCTTCTTCCGGTACCTGGAACTCCAGGTCGGGCCCGGGGTGTTCGTCCCGCGTCCGGAGACCGAGTCGGTCGTCGGGTGGGCCATAGACGCCGTCCGCGCGATGGACGTCGTCGAGCCGCTGATCGTCGACCTGTGCACCGGCTCCGGCGCCATCGCGCTGGCCCTCGCCCAGGAGGTCCCGCGCTCCCGGGTGCACGCCGTGGAGCTCTCCGAGGACGCCCTGCGGTGGACCCGCAAGAACGTGCAGGGGTCCAGGGTGGACCTGCGTCAGGGCAACGCCCTGGACGCCTTCCCGGACCTCGACGGCCAGGTCGACCTGGTCATCTCCAACCCGCCGTACATCCCGCTCACCGAATGGGAGTACGTCGCTCCCGAGGCGCGGGACTACGACCCCGAACTCGCCCTGTTCTCGGGGGAGGACGGCCTCGAACTGATCCGCGGCATCGAGCGCACCGCGCACCGGCTGCTGCGTCCCGGCGGGGTCGTCGTCATCGAGCACGCCGACACCCAGGGCGGCCAGGTGCCGTGGATCTTCACCGAGGAACGGGGCTGGGCCGACGCGGCCGACCATCCCGACCTCAACAACCGCCCGCGCTTCGCGACCGCCCGCCGGGCGATGCCGTGAGCACCCCGCAGACTCTCGACCCGCAGCTGAACGTGTACTTCGTGTACGAGGAGGCCCGCTAGACATGGCTCGGCGATACGACACCAACGACGCGACCGACCGCACGACCGGTCTGCGCGAAGCCGCGTCCGCCGTCCGCCGTGGCGAGCTCGTGGTGCTGCCGACCGACACGGTGTACGGCATCGGCGCCGACGCGTTCTCCTCGGAAGCGGTGCACGACCTGCTGGAGGCCAAGGGCCGCGGCCGCAACATGCCCACCCCTGTCCTCATCGGCTCCCCGAACACGCTGCACGGCCTGGTCACCGACTTCTCCGAGCTGGCCTGGGAGCTGGTCGACGCGTTCTGGCCGGGCGCGCTCACGCTGGTCGCCAGGCACCAGCCGTCCCTCCAGTGGGACCTCGGGGACACCCGCGGCACGGTCGCCGTACGGATGCCGCTGCACCCGGTCGCCATCGAGCTGCTGACCGAGTTCGGCCCCATGGCGGTCTCCTCGGCGAACCTCACGGGCCACCCCGCGCCGGAGGACTGCGACGCGGCCCAGGAGATGCTCGGCGACTCGGTCTCCGTGTACCTGGACGGCGGCCCGACCCCGGGCAACGTGCCGTCCTCGATCGTCGACGTCACCCGCGAGGTGCCCCTGCTGCTGCGCGCGGGCGCGATCTCCGCGGACGAGCTCAGGAAGGTCGTACCCGACCTCGAGGTGGCGAATTGACGGCCCCTGACGCGGGGCGTGGCATATGGGACGGGGAAGAGACGCGGACCTTCACAGGGCTACCGCGTGACAGCTTCCGCATCCTCCACGTCAGCACCGGCAACGTGTGCCGCTCACCGATCACCGAGCGGCTGACCCGTCATGCCCTGGCGGACCGGCTCGGCGACCCCCTGTGGGGCGGGCTGATCGTGGAGAGCGCGGGCACCTGGGGCCACGAGGGCGCGCCCATGGAGGCCAACGCGGAGGCGGTCCTCGCCGACTTCGGCGCCGACGCCTCCGGCTTCATCGGCCGGGAACTGCTCGACGAGCACGTCATCATGGCCGACCTGGTCCTGACCGCGACCCGCGACCACCGCGCCCAGGTCATCTCCATGGGCCACTCGGCGGGCCTGCGCACCTTCACCCTGAAGGAGTTCACCCGCCTGGTGAAGGCGATAGACCCGGCGACCCTGCCGCCCCTGGAGCACGGCATGGTGGCCCGCGCCCGCGCCCTGGTCCGCGCGGCCGCGGCGCTCCGCGGGTGGCTGCTGGCCCCGACGGCGGAGGCGGACGAGGTCTACGACCCGTACGGTGCCCCGCTGCCCTTCTTCCGCTCGATCGGGGACGAGATACACCAGGCCCTGGATCCGGTGGTGACGGCGCTGACCGGGGTGCCCGCGCGTATGTGACGTGGCCGCCCGGTGGTCACCGTCCCACCGGAGTCCCCGCGAAGGCGTAACAGCCGAGCACCCCACCCGCCCCGGGCCTACATTGGACGTACGCCATCGTCGACGCCCGGAGTCCACCATGTCGGTCACCCATGCCCCAGAGACCGTCGATGCCCTGCGGCGGCAGGACCCCGAGCTGGCCGAGATCCTGCTCGGGGAGGCGGACCGGCAGGCGACGACGTTGCAGCTCGTCGCCGCCGAGAACTTCACCTCGCCGGCCGTGCTGGCCGCCCTCGGCTCACCGCTGGCGAACAAGTACGCGGAGGGGTATCCAGGGGCCCGGCACCATGGCGGCTGCGAGATCGTGGACGTCGCCGAGCGGGTCGCCGTGGAGCGGGCGAAGGCGCTGTTCGGGGCCGAGCACGCCAACGTGCAGTCGCATTCGGGATCGTCGGCCGTGCTGGCCGCGTACGCCGCGCTGCTGCGGCCCGGGGACACCGTCCTCGCCCTCGGCCTGCCCTACGGCGGTCACCTCACGCACGGTTCGCCCGCCAACTTCTCCGGCCGCTGGTTCGACTTCGTCGGGTACGGGGTGGACGCGGAGACCGGGCTGATCGACCACGAGCAGGTACGCACGCTCGCCCGCCTGCACCGGCCGAAGGCGATCGTGTGCGGGTCCATCGCCTATCCCCGGCACTTCGACTACCCCTTCTTCCGTGAGGTCGCCGACGAGGTGGGCGCCTATCTGATCGCCGACGCCGCCCATCCCATCGGGCTCGTCGCCGGGGGAGCGGCGCCCAGTCCGGTGCCGTACGCCGATGTGGTGTGCGCCACCACCCACAAGGTGCTGCGCGGTCCGCGCGGCGGCATGATCCTGTGCGGGGCCGACCTGGCCGAGCGGGTCGACCGGGCGGTGTTCCCGTTCACTCAGGGCGGCGCCCAGATGCACACCATCGCCGCCAAGGCCGTCGCGTTCGGCGAGGCGGCGACGCCGGCCTTCACGGCGTACGCCCACCAGGTGGTCGCCAACGCGCGGGTGCTGGCGGCCGGGCTGGCCGCCGAGGGCCTCGTGGTCACCACCGGCGGGACCGACACCCATCTGGTGACCGTCGACACGGCGCCGCTGGGCGTCGACGGACGCTCGGCCCGCGGCCGTCTCGCCGCCGCCGGCGTGGTGCTCGACTGCTGTGCGCTGCCTCACGGTGACGCCCGTGGACTGCGCCTGGGCACGGCCGCGGTGACCACGCAGGGCATGGGGGAGCTGGAGATGGCACGGATCGCGATGCTGTTCGGGCAGGTGCTCAGAGGGGAGACCGAGGCCCAGCGGGCTCGTGAAGATGTACGGGAGTTGGTCGGCGGATTTCCGCCCTATCCCGGCTGAGCGTGGGTAGGCGCACATCCGTACACAGCCACACGTGCAACCATCGTCGCTACCCGAAAGTCCCCAACGGTATGCGTGCATCGCTAGTGTGTGGGGCTGAGATGGCCAGCGAGACCTGTGGGGAAGCCCGTGCGTGAATACCTGCTGACGCTCTGCGTGACGGCCGCGGTGACGTATCTGCTGACAGGGCCGGTACGGAAGTTCGCGATCGTTGCCGGAGCGATGCCGGAGATCCGGGCACGTGACGTGCACCGGGAGCCAACTCCGCGGCTCGGCGGGATCGCCATGTTCTTCGGTCTGTGCGCGGGGCTGCTGGTCGCCGACCACCTCGCCAACCTCAACGAGGTCTTCGCGGAGTCGAACGAGCCGCGTGCGCTGCTCTCCGGGGCGGCGGTGGTCTGGCTGGTCGGCGTCCTGGATGACAAGTTCGAGATCGACGCGCTGATCAAGCTGGGCGGCCAGGCGATCGCCGCAGGCGTGATGGTCATGCAGGGTCTGACGATCCTGTGGCTGCCGATCCCCAGCGTCGGCACAGTCGCGCTCACGCAGTGGCAGGGCACTCTGCTGACGGTCGCGCTGGTCGTCATCACCATCAACGCGGTCAACTTCGTGGACGGTCTCGACGGCCTCGCCGCCGGAATGGTGTGCATCGCGTCGGCCGCGTTCTTCATGTACGCCTACCGCATCTGGTACTCGTACGGCATCGAGGCGGCCGCCCCGGCCACGCTGTTCGCGGCGGTCCTGATGGGCATGTGCGTGGGCTTCCTGCCGCACAACATGCACCCGGCGCGAATCTTCATGGGCGACTCGGGCTCGATGCTCATCGGCTTGGTGCTGGCCGCCGGCGCGATCTCCATCACGGGGCAGGTCGACCCGGACAACCTGTTCAGCGGGTCGGAGCGCAGTGCGGTACACCAAATGGTGCCGATCTACATCCCGCTGGTGATGCCGCTCACGATCATCGCGATCCCGGCCGCCGACCTGGTGCTGGCCATCGTGCGCCGCACCTGGCGCGGCCAGTCGCCGTTCGCGGCGGACCGCGGGCACCTGCACCACCGCCTGCTGGAGGTCGGCCACTCGCACAGCCGCGCGGTACTGATCATGTACTTCTGGTCGGCGCTGATCGCCTTCGGCACGCTCGCCTACTCGGTCAACTCGGCGTCCATGTGGATCGTCCTGGGTGTGGTCATCCTCAGCGCGATCGGGCTCCTCCTCCTGCTGCTGCCCCGCTTCACCCCGCGCGCCCCGCGCTGGGCCGAGCACCTCCTGCCGCCGCGCTACCGCCGTCGGCGGCAGGCCGTCGAGGACCTGGTGCCCGCGGCACCGCTGGAGGACGAGAAGGGCCGTACCTCCGTGGTCACGGGTGTGGCGGGTGTCAACGGGGCGACCGCCCTCGGCGCTCGTTCACACGTCCTGGACGGGCGAAGGCAGGCCCCTCGTGCTGACGTCACAAGGTAAGAATCTGACTAGAGCATTGCCAACTCGTGGGGAAGCAAAGCCGCCCAATACCAGACAAGACACCCCGGTTCTTGCACAGACGCGCACTGTCACTCTCATGTGTGACAGCGAGCACACCCACTTGGTAAAGACCGCATCAAATAGTTTGTGATACGGTTCACGAGAACCCGGATAGAGCCAAAGGACCGCAGTGCGACGGTTCATTGGTGCGAGATCTCGACACTCGGCCCGGGGACTACGCTCGTCCATGACGACACCCTGCCCCCCTGCGAAAGCGGAGTTGCCGCCATGCCGTCCAACGACGTCCGAATCCTCCTCCAGGCCGCTGTACCCACAGCTGCCGTCGGCGCGATTGCCGCCGTCGTCAGTGGTGTGGTCGCCGGTGGCAAGGGAGCGGTCGGAGCCGTCGTCGCGACGCTGGTCGTGATCCTCTTCATGGGGCTGGGCCTTTACATTCTGCAGCGCACTGCCAAATCGCTTCCGCACCTCTTCCAGGCGATGGGTCTCATGCTGTACGCGACCCAGATCCTGCTGCTGTTCGTCTTCCTGGCCGCGTTCAAGCACACCACGCTCTTCCACCCCAGGGCCTTCGCGTTCACGCTGGTCGCCGGCACCCTCGCCTGGATCGCCGCGCAGACCCGTGCGCACATGAAGTCCAAGATTCTCTACGTCGAGCCCGAAAAATCGGGGCACTCGTCGTGAGGGGTAGGGCCGGAATAAAGGCGCACGAGATCTCCTGCTATCGTCCGGTGCCAACTGCGGCATCGCGGGCGCGGGCATCTGAGCTGACGCCTGTTCAATCGCGAGGCGAGATGCCCAAGAGCCGCCCCCACATCCGAAACACCAGTCCCGTGCCGAACCGCGGCTGCATGCCGCGCCGACACAACGAGGTTGCCGTACCTATGCGTCACGCTGAAGGAGCCCGCGGTGAGTGCTGACCCGACGCAGGTGCTCGCCTTCGAGACCGATTGCCACATCTTCGATGGTTGTGGCTTCCCCTCTCCCGGCCTGCACTCGTTCCTGTTCGAGCCCATCTGGGGCGACGGGGACAGCAACGTGTACTTCAACAAGACGATGCTTCTGGCGCTCCTCGGGTCGATCATCATCGTCGGCTTCTTCTGGGCCGCCTTCCGTAAGCCGCAGGTCGTTCCCGGCAAGCTCCAGATGGTGGCCGAGGCGGGCTACGACTTCATCCGGCGCGGGGTCGTCTACGAGACCATCGGGAAGAAGGAAGGCGAGAAGTACGTACCGCTCGTCGTCTCCCTCTTCTTCTTCGTCTGGATGATGAACCTGTGGTCGGTCATCCCGATCGCCCAGTTCCCGGTGACGTCGATCATCTCGTACCCGCTGGTGCTGGCCCTGCTCGTCTACATCCTGTGGGTCTCGCTGACCTTCAAGCGGCACGGCTTCGTCGGCTTCTTCAAGAACGTGACGGGCTACGACAAGTCGCTCGGCCCGGTGCTTCCGCTGGCGATGACGATCGAGTTCTTCTCGAACATCCTGATCCGCCCGTTCACGCACGCCGTGCGACTCTTCGCGAACATGTTCGCGGGCCACACCCTGCTGCTGCTCTTCACGATCGCCAGCTGGTACCTGCTGAACGGCATCGGCATCGCGTACGCGGGTGTCTCGTTCGTGATGACCATCGTGATGACCGCCTTCGAGCTGTTCATCCAGGCCCTGCAGGCGTACGTGTTCGTCCTGCTGACCTGCACCTACATCCAGGGCGCGCTGGCCGAGCATCACTGAGCCACCCGCACCCGACCAAGCCGTCCGGTGGCCAACCCCCACCGGTCCGTAGAGAAAAGGAAGAACTGGCATGTCTACCCTTGCCGCTGTCACCGGCTCGCTCGGCTCCATCGGTTACGGCCTCGCCGCGATCGGCCCCGGCGTCGGCGTCGGCATCATCTTCGGTAACGGCACCCAGGCCCTGGCCCGTCAGCCCGAGGCCGCCGGCCTGATCCGTGCCAACCAGATCCTCGGCTTCGCCTTCTGTGAGGCGCTGGCCCTGATCGGTCTGGTCATGCCCTTCGTCTACGGCTACAACTAAACCGCCCCCGGACCAGCCGACTAGACGAAAGGCATACACATGAGCCAGCTGCTCATCGTGGCGGCCGAGGAGATGGAGAATCCCCTCGTCCCGCCGATCCCCGAGCTCGTCATCGGCCTCATCGCCTTCGTCATCGTCTTCGGCTTCCTCGCCAAGAAGCTCCTCCCGAACATCAACAAGGTTCTGGAAGAGCGCCGCGAGGCCATCGAGGGCGGTATCGAGAAGGCCGAGGCCGCGCAGACCGAGGCCCAGAGCGTGCTTGAGCAGTACAAGGCTCAGCTCGCCGAGGCCCGTCACGAGGCCGCGCGTCTGCGCCAGGAGGCGCAGGAGCAGGGCGCCACGCTCATCGCCGAGATGCGCGCGGAAGGCCAGCGGCAGCGTGAGGAGATCGTCGCCGCCGGTCACGCCCAGATCGAGGCCGACCGCAAGGCCGCCTCGTCGGCGCTGCGCCAGGACGTCGGCAAGCTCGCCACCGACCTGGCCGGCAAGCTCGTCGGCGAGTCCCTCGACGACCACGCCCGGCAGAGCCGCGTCATCGACCGCTTCCTCGGCGAGCTCGAGGAGAAGGCCGAGGCCGCGCGATGAACGGAGCGAGCCGCGACGCCCTGGCAGCCGCACGTGAGCGACTGGACGCGCTGACGGACTCCACGTCCGTGGACGCCGGCTCGCTCGCCGACGAGCTGGCCGCCGTCACCGCGCTGCTCGACCGCGAGGTGTCCCTGCGTCGGGTCCTGACCGACCCGGCACAGGCCGGTGAGGCCAAGGCCGAGCTGGCCCAGCGACTGCTCGGATCCCAGGTCAGCGGCTCGACCGTCGACCTGGTGTCCGGCCTGGTGCGTTCTCGCTGGTCGCAGTCGCGCGACCTGGTGGACGCCCTGGAGGAGCTGGCGAACCTCGCCGACCTCACCGCGGCCCAGAAGGCGGGCACGCTCGACAGTGTCGAGGACGAGCTGTTCCGGTTCGGCCGGATCGTCACCTCGAACACCGAGCTGCGCGCCGCGCTGACCGACCGCAAGGCCACCGTCTCGGCCAAGAGTGAGCTGCTGCGCAGCCTCCTCGGCGGCAGGGCGGCCCCGACCACCGAGCGTCTGGTGACGCGCCTTGTCGCCGCGCCGCGGGGACGTAGCCTGGAAGCGGGACTCGAGTCCCTGTCCAAGCTGGCCGCCGATCGCCGGGACCGCATGGTGGCAGTCGTCACCTCGGCGGTTCCGCTGAGCGCCCCGCAGAAGCGGCGCCTGGGTGCCGCCCTCGCGAAGCTCTACGGCCGCACGATGCACCTCAACCTGGACGTGGACCCCGAGGTCCTCGGCGGAATCAGGGTGCAGGTCGGCGACGAGGTCATCAACGGTTCCATCGCGGACCGCATCGAGGACGCCGGCCGCCGACTGGCGAGCTGACCGCAACTTCATAGCAGTACGTACGTGATGACGGCCCATGTTGGGCCGTGCAGAAGAATCCTGGGGGTCGCCCCCAGACCCCAAAGTGAAACTTCGGGCCCAACAAGGAGAGCAGGGAACCCAGATGGCGGAGCTCACGATCCGGCCGGAGGAGATCCGGGACGCGCTGGAGAACTTCGTCCAGTCGTACAAGCCGGACGCGGCCTCGCGCGAAGAGGTCGGTACGGTCACGCTTGCCGGCGACGGCATCGCGAAGGTGGAGGGTCTCCCCTCGGCCATGGCCAACGAACTGCTGAAGTTCGAGGACGGCACCCTCGGCCTCGCGCTCAACCTGGAAGAGCGCGAGATCGGTTGCGTCGTCCTCGGTGAGTTCAACGGCATCGAGGAAGGCCAGCCGGTCACCCGTACCGGTGAGGTGCTCTCCGTGGCTGTCGGCGAGGGCTACCTCGGCCGCGTCGTCGACCCGCTCGGCAACCCGATCGACGGCCTCGGCGAGATCGAGACGTCCGGCCGCCGTGCCCTGGAGCTGCAGGCTCCCGGCGTCATGGCCCGTAAGTCGGTGCACGAGCCGATGGAGACCGGCTACAAGGCCGTCGACGCCATGACCCCGGTCGGCCGCGGTCAGCGTCAGCTGATCATCGGTGACCGCCAGACCGGCAAGACCGCCCTGGCCGTCGACACGATCATCAACCAGCGCGACAACTGGCGTTCCGGCGACCCGAAGAAGCAGGTCCGCTGCGTCTACGTCGCCATCGGCCAGAAGGGCTCGACCATCGCCTCCGTGCGTGGCGCCCTCGAAGAGGCCGGCGCGCTGGAGTACACGACCATCGTCGCCGCCCCGGCGTCCGACCCGGCCGGCTTCAAGTACCTGGCGCCGTACACCGGTTCGGCCATCGGTCAGCAGTGGATGTACGAGGGCAAGCACGTCCTCATCATCTTCGACGACCTCTCCAAGCAGGCCGACGCCTACCGCGCCGTGTCGCTGCTGCTGCGCCGTCCGCCGGGCCGCGAGGCCTACCCGGGCGACGTCTTCTACCTGCACTCCCGTCTGCTGGAGCGCTGCGCGAAGCTCTCCGACGACCTGGGCGCCGGGTCGATGACCGGTCTGCCGATCGTCGAGACCAAGGCGAACGACGTGTCGGCGTTCATCCCGACCAACGTCATCTCCATCACCGACGGCCAGTGCTTCCTGGAGTCGGACCTGTTCAACGCCGGTCAGCGCCCCGCGCTGAACGTCGGTATCTCCGTCTCCCGAGTCGGTGGTTCCGCGCAGCACAAGGCGATGAAGCAGGTCTCCGGCCGCCTTCGCCTCGACCTCGCCCAGTACCGTGAGCTGGAGGCGTTCGCCGCCTTCGGTTCCGACCTGGACGCCGCGTCGAAGTCGCAGCTGGAGCGCGGTCAGCGCCTGGTCGAGCTGCTCAAGCAGCCTCAGTACCAGCCGATGCCGACCGAGGACCAGGTCGTCTCCGTGTGGGCCGGTACCACCGGCAAGATGGACGACGTTCCGGTCTCCGACGTCCGGCGCTTCGAGAAGGAGCTCCTGGAGTTCCTGCACCGCAAGGAGCAGGGCCTCATGACCTCCATCAAGGAGGGCGGCAAGATGTCGGACGACACCCTCACCGCCATCGCGGACGCCATCGCCGAGTTCAAGAAGCAGTTCGAGACCTCGGACGGCAAGCTCCTCGGCGAGGACGCCCCGGCCGCGGCCAAGTGACGTAAGGAAGGGACCTGACTCATGGGAGCCCAGCTCCGGGTCTACAAGCGTCGCATCCGATCCGTCACCGCGACCAAGAAGATCACCAAGGCGATGGAGATGATCGCCGCCTCGCGCGTCGTCAAGGCGCAGCGCAAGGTGACGGCCTCCGCGCCGTACGCGACCGAACTCACCCGCGCGGTCACGGCGGTCGGTACCGGGTCGAACACGAAGCACCCGCTGACCACGCAGGCCGAGACGGTCGTGCGGTCCGCGGTCCTGCTCCTGACCAGCGACCGCGGTCTGGCCGGCGCCTTCAACTCCAACGCCATCAAGGCGGCGGAGCAGCTGACCGAGCGCCTGGAGCGTGAGGGCAAGCAGGTCGACACGTACATCGTCGGCCGTCGTGGCCTCGCCCACTACAACTTCCGCGAGCGCAAGGTCGCGGAGTCGTGGTCCGGGTTCACCGACGAGCCGACGTACGCGGACGCCAAGAAGGTCGCGGCCCCGCTGATCGAGGCCATCGAGACGGACACGGCGGACGGCGGGGTGGACGAGATCCACATCGTGTTCACCGAGTTCGTGTCGATGATGACGCAGACGGCGCTCGACGACCGGTTGCTGCCGCTCAGCCTCGACGAGGTGGCTCAGGAGTCGACGACGAAGGACGAGATCCTTCCGCTGTTCGACTTCGAGCCGTCGGCGGAGGACGTCCTCGACGCCCTGCTGCCGCGCTATGTGGAGAGCCGGATCTACAACGCGCTGCTCCAGTCGGCCGCCTCCAAGCACGCCGCGACGCGGCGCGCGATGAAGTCGGCGACCGACAACGCCGGAGAGCTCATCGAGACCCTCTCCCGCCTTGCCAACGCGGCCCGCCAGGCCGAAATCACCCAGGAAATCAGCGAGATCGTCGGTGGCTCCGCAGCCTTGGCCGACGCGAACGCGGGGAGTGACAGGTAATGACGACGACAGTTGAGACGGCCGTTGCCACGGGCCGCGTCGCCCGGGTCATCGGCCCGGTCGTCGACGTGGAGTTCCCCGTCGACGCCATGCCGGAGATCTACAACGCCCTTCACGTCGAGATCGCCGACCCGGCCGAGGCCGGCAAGAAGAAGACGCTGACCCTGGAGGTCGCCCAGCACCTGGGTGACGGCCTGGTCCGCACGATCTCGATGCAGCCCACCGACGGTCTGGTCCGCCAGGCCGCCGTCACCGACACCGGCACGGGCATCACCGTCCCGGTCGGCGACTTCACCAAGGGCAAGGTGTTCAACACCCTCGGTGAGGTGCTGAACGTCGACGAGACCTACGACGGTGAGCGCTGGTCCATCCACCGCAAGGCCCCGAACTTCGACGAGCTCGAGTCGAAGACCGAGATGTTCGAGACCGGCGTCAAGGTCATCGACCTGCTGACCCCGTACGTCAAGGGCGGCAAGATCGGTCTGTTCGGTGGTGCCGGCGTCGGCAAGACGGTGCTCATCCAGGAGATGATCTACCGCGTCGCCAACAACCACGACGGTGTCTCCGTGTTCGCCGGTGTCGGCGAGCGCACCCGTGAGGGCAACGACCTCATCGAGGAGATGGCGGAGTCGGGCGTCATCGACAAGACCGCCCTGGTCTTCGGCCAGATGGACGAGCCCCCGGGCACCCGTCTGCGCGTGGCTCTGGCCGGTCTGACCATGGCGGAGTACTTCCGCGATGTGCAGAAGCAGGACGTGCTGTTCTTCATCGACAACATCTTCCGCTTCACGCAGGCCGGCTCCGAGGTCTCCACCCTGCTCGGCCGGATGCCCTCCGCGGTGGGCTACCAGCCGAACCTGGCCGACGAGATGGGTCTCCTCCAGGAGCGCATCACCTCGACCCGTGGTCACTCGATCACCTCGATGCAGGCGATCTACGTCCCCGCGGACGACCTGACCGACCCGGCCCCGGCCACCACCTTCGCCCACCTCGACGCGACGACGGTTCTGTCCCGTCCGATCTCCGAGAAGGGCATCTACCCGGCCGTGGACCCGCTGGACTCCACGTCCCGCATCCTGGACCCCCGCTACATCGCGGCGGACCACTACAACACCGCGATGCGCGTCAAGACGGTCCTGCAGAAGTACAAGGACCTCCAGGACATCATCGCGATCCTCGGTATCGACGAGCTCGGCGAGGAGGACAAGCTCACCGTCCACCGTGCCCGTCGCGTGGAGCGCTTCCTGTCCCAGAACACCCACGTCGCCAAGCAGTTCACCGGCGTCGACGGGTCGGACGTCCCGCTGGACGAGTCGATCACCGCGTTCAACGCGATCATCGACGGCGAGTACGACCACTTCCCGGAGCAGGCGTTCTTCCTGTGCGGTGGCATTGAGGACCTCAAGGCCAACGCCAAGGAGCTGGGCGTCTCCTGAACGCCGGGTTCAGTAAATCTGAGCTCTGAGCTCGTGTGAGGGGGCGGGCGCGTCCCGCCCCCTCTTTCACGCCCACTAGACTTGTAACCAACACCCGGCACAACCGCCGGGTGGTGACCCGAGGAGCCACCTTGGCTGCTGAGCTGCACGTCGCGCTGGTCGCGGCCGACCGAGAGGTCTGGTCCGGCGAGGCCACCCTGGTCGTCGCGCGCACCACGTCCGGCGACATCGGCGTCATGCCCGGTCACCAGCCGCTGCTCGGTGTGCTGGAGTCGGGCCCGGTGACCATCCGTACGAGTGACGGTGGAACGGTCGTCGCCGCTGTGCACGGCGGTTTCGTCTCGTTCGCCGACAACAAGCTGTCGCTGCTGGCCGAGATCGCCGAGCTGTCGGACGAGATCGACGTCCAGCGCGTCGAGCGTGAGCTGGAACGCGCGAAGGCGGAGGGTGACGCGTCCGCCGAGCGTCGCGCCGACGTACGACTGCGCGCGGCGACAGCACGCTGACCCGCCACGTCACGCGATGACGTCACTCAGCCGCGGCTGGAACCGGAGCGATCCGGTACCGGTCGCGGCTGAGGCGAATGTGGGTGTTTTTTCCATTCCGTTACCGAGAAATCCGTAACCGAGGAGACGAGGAGGGTCGGTGTCGATGGTCCTCGCTCTGACTGTGTGCGGATTGGTCGTGGCCCTGGTGGTCGTGGGGCTGTTCGTCTTCGGCCTGCGCCGCAGGCTCATCCAGCGTTCCGGCGGCACCTTCGACTGCAGTCTGCGCTGGGACGTACCGGAGAAGTCCGACACCAGCGGCAAGGGCTGGAGCTACGGCGTCGCCCGCTACAACGGCGACCGTGTCGAGTGGTACCGCGTCTTCTCCTACGCCTACCGCCCCCGCCGAGTCCTGGAGCGCGCCGCCATCGAGGTGGCCGGCCGCCGTCTGCCCGAGGGCGAGGAGGAGCTGGCGCTGCTCTCCGACGCCATCATCCTCACCTGTCTGCACCGCGGCACGCGTCTCGAACTCGCGATGAGTGAGGACGCGTTGACCGGTTTCCTCGCCTGGCTGGAGGCGGCCCCGCCCGGACAGCGAGTGAACGTCGCGTAACCACGTCCGCGCGCTGTCCGGGGGAGGCCGACGCCTCCTTACGACAGCCCGTTGTTGATGGCGCTCACCAGTTCGCCACCCGCGGTGTCCCCGCTGAACTCCCAGAAGAAGGCGCCGCCCAGACCCTGGTTCTTGGCCCAGGTCATCTTCCCGGCGATCGTCGAGGGAGTGTCGTACGACCACCAGTTGTTGCCGCAGTACGCGTAGGCCGTGCCCGCGATGGTGCCGGTGGCCGGGCAGGACGTCTTGAGCACCTTGTAGTCCTCGATGCCCGCCTCGTACGTGCCGGGTGCCGCGCCGGTCGCCGTGCCGCCCGGGGCGGACTGGGTGACGCCGGTCCAGCCGCGGCCGTAGAACCCGATGCCGAGCAGCAGCTTGGCGGATGGGACACCCTTCGACTTCAGCTTCGCGATCGCGTCGGCGGAGTTGAAGCCGGCGGTCGGGATGCCGGAGTACGAGGTCAGCGGCGAGTGCGGGGCGGTCGGACCGTCCGCGTCGAAGGCGCCGAAGTAGTCGTAGGTCATCACGTTGTACCAGTCGACGTGCTTCGAGGCGCCACCGTAGTCGGCCGCGTCGAGCTTGCCGCCCGAGGAGCCGTCGGCGGTGATCGCCGCGGTGACCAGGTAGCTGGAGCCGAACTCCGAACGCAGCGCCCCCATCAGGTTCTTGAAGGCCGCCACTCCGCTGGTGTCACAGGTCAGACCGCAGGCGTTCGGGTACTCCCAGTCGATGTCGATGCCGTCGAAGACGTCGGCCCAGCGCGGGTCCTCCACGACGGACTTGCAGGACGCGGCGAAGGCGGCGGGGTTGGCCGCGGCCTGGGCGAAGCCGCCGGAGTAGGTCCAGCCGCCGAACGAGTACAGCACCTTGATGTGCGGGTACTTGGCCTTCAGCTGGCGCAGCTGGTTGAAGTTGCCGCGCAGCGGCTGGTCCCAGGTGTCGGCGGTGCCGCTGACGGACTGGTCGGCGGTGTACGCCTTGTCGTAGGCGGCGTAGGTGTCGTCGACGACGCACTTGCCGTTCTTGACGTTGCCGAAGGCGTAGTTGATGTGCGTGATCTTGGACGCCGAGCCCGAGGTCACCAGGTTCTTGACGTGGTAGTTGCGGCCGTAGACGCCCCACTCGGTGAAGTAGCCGAGCTTGACCTTGGCACCGCTCGGCGGCGGGTCCGTGGGACCGCCGGTGGTGCGCACCGCGACCGCCGCGCTGGCCGGACCGGTCTGGTCGGCGGTGTCGCGGGCCTGGACGGTGTAGGAGTAGTCGGTGCCGGCGGTCAGACCGGTGTCGGTGTACGAGGTGGTCGTCACGGTGGCGACCTTCGCACCGTCGCGCAGCACGTCGTAGTTCTTGACGCCTTTGTCGTCGGTGGCCGCGCTCCAGGCCAGCTTCACCGAGGTGTTGGTGACGTTGGACGCGGTCGGCTTGCCGGGGGCGGAGGGGGCCGCGTCACCGGGGACCGTGCCGCCGTCGCAACTGCCGCCGTTGAGCTTGCAGTTGGCGGGGGAGCCGGATCCGGTGCCGTTGAAGCCGAAGGAGACGGACGCGCCGGGGGCGAGGGAGCCGTTCCAGGACTTGTTCCTGGCGGTCCAGTGGGTGCCGGAGGAGGTGACGTCGGCGTCCCAGGCGGAGGTGACGGATGTGCCGGAGGGGAAGTCCCACTCGACGGTCCAGGAGCTGAGGGCGGTGGTGCCGGTGTTCTTCACCGTCCACTTGCCCTCGAAGCCGGAGCCCCAGTCCTGGGTCTTGGCGTACGTGGCGGTCGCGCCCCCGCTCTCGGCCTCCGCGGAGCTCGCGAGGCCGACCAGGCCGGCGAAGGGGAGCAGCAGGGTCGCCAGACCTGCCGCGGCTCTGTGTCTGAAGCGCATGCGGCGCCTCCTCGGGGATTGGGGGCGTGGCTGAGCCTTCACGCCCACGGTTCCGCGAGAATAGAAAGGTCTGGACCACGGGTCAATAGGTCTGGACCAGTTCTGTTACGAGGTGTCAGATCCCCAACTCCTGTGCCAGTACGGCCGCTTGGACCCGGCTGCGCAGCTCGAGCTTCCCCAGCAGACGGCTGACGTGTGTCTTCACGGTCGCCTCGGCCATGGTGAGACGGGTCGCGATGTCCGCGTTGGACAGCCCCTCGCCCAGACAGGAGAGCACCTCGCGTTCACGACGGGTGAGGCCCCGAAGGACGGCGGGGTCGGCGCCCGGCTGCCGTACCGGCTTCGCCGCGAACTCGGCGATCAGACGCCGGGTGACGGCCGGGGCGATCAGGCCCTCCCCGCGGCCCACCGCGCGCACCGCCTCCAGCAGGTCCTTCGCCTCCGTGTTCTTCAGCAGGAACCCGGCCGCACCGGCGCGCAGCGCTCCGAAGACGTACTCGTCGAGGTCGAAGGTGGTCAGGACGAGCACGTCGGCCAGTCCCTCGGCGACGACCTGCCGGGTCGCCGACACCCCGTCGAGGCGAGGCATCTGAATGTCCATCAGCACCAGGTCGGGCCGCAGCTCCCGGGCCAGCGCCACCGCCTGCTCGCCGTCCGCCGCCTCGCCCACCACCTCGATGTCGGGGGCGCTGCGCAGGATGAGGACGAGTCCGGCGCGGACGGCGGACTGGTCCTCGGCGACGAGGACACGGATCATGCGGATTCACCTTTCACGCGGGACCCCGGGCGACTCGTCCGGGGCCTTGGTCGGCGCTGGCGCGCGGGGTCTGTCGTGACGGTTTCACGCGGGGCCTCCGTCCTTGAGGGGCAGGGTGGCGCGTACGGCCCAGATCCTGCCGCCCGCCGAGTCCTCCGGCCCGGCCTCGAAGGTGCCGTGCAGCAGCGCGGCCCGCTCCCGCATGCCGACGAGTCCGGCGCCCGAGCCGGGCGCGCTCGGCCCGTCCCGGTCACCGCACGGGCTGGTCACCTCGACCGTGAGCGAGCCGTTCGGCTGATCCAGGCTCACCGTGACGCGGCCGGGGGAGGCGTGCTTGAGGGCGTTGGTGAGGGACTCCTGCACGATGCGGTAGGCGGCGAGTTCGACCGGGGCGGGGACCTGGCCGTGCGTGAGGTCGGGGAGGGTGACGAGGGTGACGTCGAGGCCGTTGCCGCGGGCGCCGGCGACGAGCGCGACGAGTGAGTCGAGCGTCGGGGTCGCGGCCGGCTCGCCGTCGCCGTCGCGCAGGATCCCGATCAGGCGCCGCATCTCGGCGAGGCCCTCGACGCTGTTCTCCCGGATGACCGCGAGCGCCTCCCGGGAGGTCTTCGTGTCGTCCAGGGAGAGCGCGGCCGTGGAGTGGATGGCGATCGCGGAGAGGTGGTTGGCGACCATGTCGTGCAACTCCCGGGCCATCCGGGCCCGTTCGGCGACCACCGCCTGGGTGCGGTCCATCTCGGCGAGCAGGGCCGTCTGCTCGGCACGCAGTTGGGCGGCTTCGGCGACATCGCGGTGGTTGCGGACGATCAGCCCGGTGGACGCGGGCGCGAACGACACGATGCCGACGCCAACCCCGATCAGCAGGGTCTCGGGCGCCCGCCACAACGCGAACGGCACCAGCGCCCCGGCCACCGAGAGCAGCCCGGTGATCCAGGGGATGCGGCGGGCCGACGCGGGCGTGCCGTACAGGACGGCCGCGTACATCAGGTCGGTGTACATCAGGACCGTGAGCAGGTTCCCCTGGGTGACGAGGTCCAGGACCACCGCGGCCGTGCCGACCAGCAGGGCCGTACGGGGGGCGGCCCGGCGTAGCACCTCGCAGCCCGCTGTGACGGCGAGCGGCAGCAGGATCACCCAGCGCCCGTCGAGGAGCACGATCGGTTGGTCGGCCGGCCGGGTGCTAAGGCCGATGCCCCACAGGAGCAGCCCGCCGAGCAGCCCGGACACCGCGGCGTACACGTCGAAGCGGTGCGGGCGGGGCGCACGGCGCGGGCGGGGTGCTGCGGGGGTCATGCCTCAATCCAACACGGCCCGCGCGGCGCACGCCTGCTGCCCGCGGACGGTCCCGCACTGCATCTTTCGATGTACCGGAGGTTCGTCACCGGCGACGACGACCCGGTCCGTCCGCGGCGGCAGCCTGGGGAAGGAGACCGAGAGGAGCGAACCGTGATCGTCGCCTTGATCGCCGCCTGCGAGATCGGCTTCTGGGTGCTGCTGGCCGCCGGCCTGGCCGTCCGGTACCTGTTGCGGATGGAGCGCACGGGCATGGCGCTGCTGCTGTGCGAACCCCTGCTGGAGGTCGTCCTGCTGGTGGTCACCGCGGTCGACTTGAAGAACGGGGCGGACCCGAGCTGGAAGCACGGGCTGGCCGCGCTGTACATCGGCTACACCGTCGGTCACGGCCACCGCACGGTGAAGTGGCTCGACGGTCACGCCGCGCACCGCCTGGCCGGAGCGCCGAAGCCCGTCGGACCGCCGCGCCACGGGATGCCGCGGGCCCGGCACGAGGGCAGGGTGTGGCTGGGCACGGTGGCTGCCGCCGCCGTCGCGACGGTCCTGCTCCAGATCGCCGTCTGGTACGTCGACGACTCGTCCCGCACCGGCTCCCTGGAGAGCTGGCGCGCCACCGCCTGGCGGGCCGCCGGCATCCACGGCCTGATCGCGCTGACGTACCTGATCTGGCCGAAGAAGGGCCCGGGCGACCGCGAGCCGGAACACCGGACGATCCTCACGAAGGAGAGCGCACGGCGATGAGCAAAGCGACGCGGAACCTGCTGGAAGGCGCCGGCACCCTCGTGGTCGGCCTGGTGCTGTGGCTGTTCACCGGGGACGTGGAGGTCCCCTTCGTGACCTTGACGAAGACCGGGGTGGTCATGATGTGCGTCGGGGGATCACTCGTCCTGACGGGCGGCTACCAGGCGCTGCGCTCGTCGGCGGCGGACCGCTAGCGTCAGCGCTCCCCGCCAGGCACCCACAGGACATCGCCCGCGGCCTTGTTCGCCGTCCGCGCCAGGATGAACAGCAGGTCGGACAGCCGGTTGAGGTAGGTCGCGGTGAGGGGGTTCATCGTCTCGCCGTGCGCCTCCAGCGCCGCCCAGGTGGAGCGCTCGGCGCGGCGTACGACCGTGCAGGCCTGGTGGAGCACGGCCGCGCCGGGGGTGCCGCCCGGGAGGATGAAGGAGCGGAGCTTCTCCAGCGGTTCCAGGAAGCGGTCGCAGTCCGCCTCCAGCTTGTCCACGTAGAACTGCTCGACCCGCAGGGGCGGGAACTTCGGGTCCTCCACGACCGGCGTCGACAGGTCCGCGCCCACGTCGAACAGGTCGTTCTGGACGCGGGTGAGGACCTTGACGATCTCCTCGTCCAGGCCGCCCAGCGCGATCGCCGTGCCGAGGACCGCGTTCGCCTCGTTGGCGTCCGCGTACGCGGAGATCCGCAGATCGGTCTTGGCGACCCGGCTCATGTCGCCGAGGGCGGTGCTGCCCTGGTCGCCGGTCCTGGTGTAGATGCGCGTCAGATTGACCATGAGGTCAGCGTAGTTATGTGCCGTACGTCCGGCGCGTTGGTGTGCCCATCCTCACGGACCGCGCGGCACCGCGGACGGCCGCCGGGACGCCGTACGGCAGGGGCCGGCGCAATCCGGACGAAGGGGAGCGAGTGGTCCTCGCGCTTCTCGGCGGCATGGAGGAGCTGTTGGGCCGGGAGGTGCCCAACTACGCCGTCCGTGGCGTCGAATGACCCGTGGCGGTGTGATGTCCGTCAGATGAGACGTGACGCGCGTTACTTACCGGTCACACCGCCCTTCACGGGCGCTAGGGTCCGCCGGAGAGGCAAACATGAACAGCGTGTGAGCGCACGTGTGCAGTCATGTGAGCGCTCGTGTGCAGTCATTCGAAGGGGAGTCGCACAGTGGCACGGAAGCTTGCCGTCATCGGCGCCGGCCTGATGGGTTCCGGTATCGCCCAGGTCTCCGCGCAGGCGGGCTGGGACGTCGTACTGCGCGACGTCACCGACGAGGCGCTGAGGCGCGGCACCGACGGCATCAAGGCCTCGTACGACAAGTTCGTCGGCAAGGGCAAGCTCGAGGCGCACGACGCCGACGCGGCCCTCGCCCGGATCACCGCGACCACCGACCTGGACGCGGTCGCCGACGCGGACATCGTCGTCGAGGCCGTCTTCGAGAAGCTCGAAGTGAAGCACGAGATCTTCCGCGCGCTCGACAAGATCGTCCGCGACGACACGGTCCTCGCCTCCAACACCTCCGCGATCCCGATCACCAAGATCGCGGCCGTGACGGAGCGCCCGGAGCGGGTCGTCGGCGCGCACTTCTTCTCGCCGGTCCCGATGATGCAGTTGTGCGAGCTGGTGCGCGGCTACAAGACGAGCGACGAAACCCTCGCCACCACGCGGGAGTTCGCCGAATCCGTCGGCAAGACCTGCATCGTCGTCAACCGGGACGTGGCCGGCTTCATCACGACCCGGCTCATCTCGGCGCTCGTCGTCGAGGCGGCCAAGCTCTACGAGTCGGGCGTGGCCACCGCCGAGGACATCGACCTCGCCTGCAAGCTGGGCTTCGGCCACACGATGGGCCCGCTGGCCACGGCGGACCTCACCGGCGTCGACATCCTGCTGCACGCCACCAGCAACATCTACACCGAGTCCCAGGACGAGAAGTTCGCCCCGCCGGAGCTGATGCGCCGGATGGTGGACGCCGGTGACATCGGACGTAAGAGCGGGCAGGGCTTCTACAAGCACTGAGAGCTCTCACCTCGCACAGGCCCCTGGCGCATCACACGCCAGGGTGAATTCGATATCGGTTCGCTTACAGACGGCAACCTCTGACCGCTCACCGCCGTCAGAGGTTGCATCACCTGGCACACGGCAAGGCAACTCATTCGCGGAGCACGGCACGCACGCACAGGGGAGCGAGTATGTACATCAGGGGCGACCACGCCGAGCTGGTCGTCGGGGGCCGCCTCGACGTACGCAGCGCGGCGGACGCCCGTACGGTCCTGCACTCGGCCGTCGATGACGGCGTCGGCGACCTGGTACTGGACCTGTCCGAGCTGGACTCCTGGGACGCCACCGGCCTCGGGGTGATCATGGGGGCACACCGGCGGGCCGGCCGCTGCGGCCGACGCCTGGTCCTGCGCGACGTACCGCCGCAGATGCAGCGCCTGCTGGTCGCCACCAGACTGCACCGCATCCTGGCGATCGAGGGCGGCATCGGGGTGGAGTCGCTGCCCCGGGTGTGACCCGCGAAGCGAGTGCGGTCCGGCGGGTGGAAGCGTCCGACCGGTGTGTCACGAAACGTACGACGCACGCAATCCTCACGAGACCGTGACGTCTCGGACGGCGCGGCACCCCGGTATGTCGGAGATACTGTGCGAAGGTTTAGGGTTCGGTCGCCCGCAGCGTGACAACCCTCAAGCGGGCCCGGACCAGAGGCGACAGCGCGGTGAGCAACAGGTCGGGAGGGGCCGGAGCTGGGCACACGACGCTTTTGGGGGCTTGGACCTGATGGACCCTGACAACCGGGAACCCGAGGAGTACGGCCACGACGACGGCGGTACCTCCCGGTCGAGTGCGTTCGAGACCGGCGGAGGCCACGCGTCGCGCCAGCGTCCGTTCAGGGACGCCCTCACCTCCGACTTCGTTCCGCAGACGCCCCCACTCGCCCGCACGGTGCGGCTCGTCGCGGGCGACTACCTGCTCACCGTCAATCCCGTCGACGGCAGTGAGATCGAGGTCTGCCCGCCGGGCGAACGCCCCGGACGGCCCGAGAAGCTCACCGCGGCCGAGCGCGCCGAGTCCGCCCGCGCGGCCGGACCACCCACCCCGCCCGGCCCGGCCTGGCCCGAGCTGCCGCTGCCGGCCCGCCGGGACGAACGCGAACGCCTGGTGCGGCTGCTCGCCCGGGGCCGCTCCGTCCGCCTGACCGGCCCCGCCGGCTCCGGCCGCACCAGCCTCCTCGACCTCGTCGCCGAGGACTGCGCGGACCTCGCCCCCGACGGCGTCATCCGCCTCAGCGGCGTCCACCGCACCCCGGATGAGCTGCTGCACGACCTCTTCCACGCCGTCCACGACGCGCCCCTGCTCCGCCCGGACCGGGACGCCTTGCTCGCTCACGTCCGGGAGATCGGCGCGGTCGTCGTCCTGGACGACGTCGAGTTCGGCGGCGCCGCCCTCGACGAGCTGCTGGACGCCACTCCCGAGTGCGCCTTCCTCGTCGCGGCCACACCGGACGTGCCCGCCCCGTCCGCCGACTCCGCGCTCGAAGAGGTCTTCCTGGGCGGCCTGGAGCGCGCCGACGGGCTGGAACTCCTGGAGCGTGCCGTCGGCCGCGTCCTCACCGAGGAGGAGGCCAACTGGGCCGGCGACCTCTACTTCGAGTCCGAGGGCCTGCCGTTGCGCTTCGTCCAGGCCGGGGCCCTGCTGCGGCAGCGCGACCGGCAGCGGGCCGGGGCCACCGACGAGTTCGGTGTCTTCACGGACCTGACCGACGCGCCCTTCGCCCCGCTCCTCGACCCGGACGACGCCGAGACCATCCCGCTGCCCTCGCTCGGCGAGGCCGCCGCGCCCGCCCCGCTGCTCGCCGCCCAGCTCAGCGACTCGGCACGCGCCACCCTGCGGTTCGCCGTCGCACTCGGCGGCGAGGTGCCGCACCAGGCGCACCTGCCCGCCCTGGTCGGCCACACCCACGCGGACGCCGCGCTGGGCGAGCTGACCGCCTGCGGACTGGTCTCCCCGGCAGGCTCCCACTACCGCCTCGCCGCCGGTGTCCAGACCCAGCTGGAGGCCGCCGGGTACGGCGACGACACGGAGTCCCAGGCGTTCGCCGCCGCCCAGCACTACGCATGGTGGGCCGGCCACCCCTCGGTCACCCCGGAGCGCGTGTGCGCCGAGGCGGGCGCCCTGCTCGCCGCCCTCAGCGTCCTCGCGCCGACCGCCACCGCGCCCGCCGAGGGCGAGGAGAGCGTCGCCGTGCAGCTGGCCCGGGCGGCGGCGCCCGCCTTCGCGGCCGGGCTGCACTGGGGTGCCTGGGAGCGGGCGCTGCGTTCCGGCGCGGAGGCCGCCCGGCTCGCCGGTGAGGTCGCCGAACAGGCCTACTTCCATCACGAGCTCGGCGTCCTCGCCCTCTGCGGCGGACAGTACGACCGGGCCAGGGCCGAGCTGGAGGCCTCCATCGGCCTGCGCGGCGCCCTCTCCGACAAGCGCGGCACCGTCGCGGGCCGCCGCGCCCTCGCCCTGGTCGCGGACCGCTCCGGTACGGTGCCCGGCCTCCCCGCGACGGCGGGGGAGGAGGTGCCGGACGCGCGGTACGAGGAGTCGCAGTCGCCCTCGGACGGTGTCCCCGCGGCCTTCCCGTCGCTCCAGCCGCCCACCGACAGCGGCACGCTGGTCACCTACGGCTCGCCCTCCGGCCCTCCCGGGCCGTCCGGGTCCACCAGGGTCTTCGGCATGTCCCCGTCGACGCACAAGGCGCGGGGCGGCCTGCGGGGCATGGCCCGGCGCAACCTCGTGGCGGCGGGCGCGGGCGCCCTGCTGGTGGCCGTGCTCGGCACGGTGGTCACACTCGGCGCCACCTCCGACAACGACGCCAAACCACCGGCCGACCACGTGGGGGTCAACCCCTCCGCCAGCCAGGGCCCGGACGACGGCGGCCTGAGCGCGGACGTCCCGAAGAACAACGACGGCAACAGCGACACCGGCACGGCGACCAGCAGGCCGGTCGACCCCGGCCCCGACGGCACCCTCGGCACCGCCGACGACCCGACGCCGACCGGCCCGGCGCAGCCGTCCGACGACCCGAGCGGGACGAGGAAACCGAGCGGCAGTCCGTCGACCTCGTCGAAGCCGCCGACCTCGCCGAGGCCGCCCAGCTCGCCGTCGAAGCCGCCGTCGGGCACCCCGACCGACCCGCCCACGGACACGCCCACCGACACCCCGACGGACACTCCCACGGACCCGTCCACGGAACCGCCGACGGACACCCCGACGACGCCGCCGGAGACCACCGACACGGCCAGCGGCCCCGCGACCGCCAGCGCCCCCGTGGAGACCAGCAGCTCCGCGAGCGCCCCGGCGAGCGACGAGGCAGGTACACCGAGCGACTCGGCGCCCGTGATCTGACCCCTCGTACAGCGCGTGAAGGGCCCGGTCCACCAGCGGACCGGGCCCTTCACGTCGTCGTGGCGGAGCGACCGTCAGAACAGGCGCAGCTTGTCGTCCTCGATGCCGCGCAGGGCGTTGTAGTCGAGGACCGCGCAGCCGATGCCGCGGTCCGTGGCCAGGACGCGGGCCTGCGGCTTGATCTCCTGTGCGGCGAAGACGCCGCGGACCGGGGCGAGATGCGGATCGCGGTTCAACAGCTCCAGATAGCGCGTGAGTTGCTCGACCCCGTCGATCTCACCGCGCCGCTTGATCTCCACCGCGACGGTCTTGCCCTCCGCGTCCCGGCACAGGATGTCGACGGGCCCGATCGCCGTCATGTACTCGCGGCGGATGAGCGTGTAGCCCTCGCCGAGGGTCTCGATGCGGTCGGCGAGGAGTTCCTGGAGGTGCGCTTCCACGCCGTCCTTGATCAGGCCGGGGTCGACGCCCAGTTCGTGCGAGGAGTCGTGGAGGACTTCCTCCATCGTGATGATGAGCTTCTCGCCCGCCTTGTTGATGACGGTCCAGACGCCGTCCTCGTCACCGGAACCCTCCTTCAGCGTGCAGGGCGGCGACATCCAGTTCAGAGGCTTGTAGGCCCGGTCGTCCGCGTGGATCGAGACGCTGCCGTCCGCCTTCACCAGGATCAGCCGGGGGGCCGAGGGGAGGTGGGCGGTGAGCCGGCCCGCGTAGTCGACGGAGCATCGGGCAATGACGAGACGCATGGTGGGCAACGCTACTCGACGGGCACAGGTGCACGCGATTCGGCCCGGTAAACCCCTGTTCGGTTGTGGCCGATTGTGTGCCCAATGAGGCCTCTGCATGTACGCATTCTGCTGGTGCCGTCACCGTCCGCTGCTTACCGTAGTAAACGGGAGGTCGCGAGTTGTGTACGCAGCGTGTTCTGTATCACGAACTCCCTCTATCTGTCCGGCAACCCCTGGTGATCGGGGGTGCGAGAGGAGAACCCATGTCGCTCGACGTCTCACCGGCCCTACTCGAACAGGCCGAGCGAGGCGAGGTCGACGAAGCTGCCTTCGTCGACTGCGTCCGGACCTCCCTGCCCTATGCGTGGGAGATGGTCAGCTCCCTGGTGGCCCAGCTGAAGGTCGACGGCGGTCAGTTCGCCGACAACCAGACGCCTCCGCCGGACGAGCAGGCACGCGGTCAGCTGCTGCGTGCGCTCGCGAGTGACGCGATACGCGGCGCCCTGCAGCGACACTTCGGTGTGCGGCTGGCCTTCCAGAACTGCCACCGGGTGGCGGTCTTCCCGTTGGACTCCTCCGTCGACGAGACGCTCGCCCGCTTCACTTCGGTGCGCAACCAGCTGTTGAACCAGTCCCCGGAGTTCCGGGACTGCTGACAGCGGTGAGCTGCCGGCTTGCCGCTCCGTACCCAGGAGGTGCCTCACTACCGGGGCGGCAAGTTCCCCGCCGGACAGGACAGTTGACGGGGTCGTCAGCCGAGGTGCGGAATGACCTCCGCACCCAGCCGCCGTACGTTCTCCTCGGTGGCCGCGAGGTCTCCCGAGCCCTCGACAAGCAGGGCGAAACGGGAGATGCCGGTCCGCTCGCTGGTCGCGGCGAGACGGTCGGCGCACAGCCGGGCGGTGCCCACCGGGTGCAGTTCGCAGAGCAGTTCGGTGTACGCCAGCGGGTCGCGCATCCGGCGTTCGCTGCCGTCCACCGTGACATGGGCGCCGAGCCCCTGCTTCAGCCAGCCCGGCATCGCCTTCGACAACGCCTCCACCGCGTCCTGGCGCCGGTCCGCGATCTGGCAGACCCCGGCCGAGACATGGGCCGCGCCGAGGACCTCCGCCGGCGGATGCCCGCTCGCGCGTGCGTGCCTGCGCCACAGGGCGACCATCTCGGCCTTTTCCTCGTCCCCGGCGTGCATCCCGAGCAGCATCGGCAACCCGCGCTCCGCGGCCAGCCGCACACTCGCCGGGGAGGTGCAGGCGACGACCACCTCGGGGCCGACGGTGTCGGTCAGCGCCTCCGACGGCCGGGGCACGACCGGCACCTCACGGAACCTGAACCGCTCGCCCGTCGCCCCGACCGCCGGTTCACGCAGCCAGCGCACCAGCAGATCGAGTGATTCCGGGAACCCCGACTCGTACGCCTCCAGACCCGCGCCGAACACCTCCAGGTCGACCCACGGGCCGCCGCGCCCGACGCCCAGCGAGAAGCGGCCGCCGCTCGTCAGGTGCAGCAGCGCGGCCTGTTCGCCCAGGGCCACGGGGTGGGCGGTGGGCAGCACGCTGACGGCCGTGCCGACCTGGATCCGGCGGGTGCGGCCGAGCAGAAACGCGGCCAGGGTGATCGCCGACGGACAGGTGCCGTACGGCACGAAGTGGTGCTCGGCCAGCCAGACCGCGTCAAGCCCGGCTTCCTCGGCCACCTCGGCCGAGCGGACCGCGCGGTGCAGCGCCTCCCCTTGGCCCTGCCCCGGGAACTGGGCCGCCAACACGAAACTGCCTACGTGCATTGCTCTTCCTGCTTCCTTGGCTCCGACAGGGAGCTCCCCCACCCGGCATAACCGTCTGACACGTGCCGAGGACACGGTCTGGCGAAGGGATTTGCGGATTGTCTGCAGAATGAGTCGACGGAGGGGGACTTGCGGGGGTCCGTTCCCTGCCTGTACCCCCGCCTCTGCCGCGTACGCTGGGCATGAGCCCTGCATCCTGTATAGCCCCGTGAGGTGTCCTGTGTCCCCGCGTCGCAACCGACCCAAGGGATCCGACTCGTCGAGCCACAGCGCCGAGGACGATCGGCCAGGCCGTTACGGCGGCTGGCAGAGCGCGGAGGACTGGCGGGGCGAGCAGTGGAGCGTGCGGCACGTGGCCGGGGCGAGCGCCCAGGGCAAGACGTACCGCTGCCCGGGCTGCGAGCAGTTGATCCCGGACGGCGTCGCGCACGTGGTGGCCTGGCCGGAGCACTCGGGCGTCGACGAGCGCCGTCACTGGCACAAGGCGTGCTGGAACGCGAAGGACCGCCGCACCACGCGGGTGCAGCGGTCCCGTAACGCGCCGAGGTTCTGAGACCCCGGCTCTCAGGGGTCCTTGGACCTGGGTCACACGTCGCGCTTCTCCAGCAGGGCGTAGGCAGCGGCGAACACGGCGGCCGTCACGCCGAGGGCGATCCACAGCGGGTCCCAGCCGGACGGGCCGGACTCGGTCAGGGAGTTGGAGTAGAAGACGCTGAGCTGGTTCGGGATGGAGTACTCGAACAGGGCCTCGCGCAGCTTCTCCAGCGACTCCGAGAACATGAACAGCGCGATGACCAGCGGGGCCAGCACCAGGCCGATCATGATGGTGATCGCGCCCGCGGAGTGCCGGATGATCGAGCCCACGACCAGCGAGATCAGCCCGAGCAGTGCGATGTACAGCGAGACGCCGACCGTGCCCTTGAGCCACTCCTGAGTGGTCGGCTCCCTGGCGCCGTCCAGCATGGCGACGTCCGCGAGCGCGACGACGAGGGCCGACGCCAGGGTGACCACGAACGCGACCGCGAAGAACACGATCGACTTCGCGGCGAGGACCCGGCCACGGGACGGGCAGGCCACCATCGTGGTGCGGATCATGCCGGTGCCGTACTCGGAGGCCGTGGTCAGCACGCCGAGCGTGATCACGCACATGCTGCCGAGCAGCAGGCCGAAGAACCCGAACGACAGCGGGTTCTCGTTCTGCAGGCCCGCGTCTTCGGTGTTGCCGGCCACCACCGCGCCGGCCGCCAGTCCGATGCCGACGACGAGCAGCACGAACACACCGAGCGTCCACATCGTGGAGCGCACCGACTTGATCTTCGTCCACTCGGAGGCGAGCGCGTGCCCGAGGTGCGTGCGCACGACGGGGATCGGCGAGGTGTAGCCGGGGTACGACGGTCCGGGCGCCGCCTGCCAGGCGGGGGCGGCCTGCGGCATCGGGGGCTGCGGGGTGCTCATCGGGCGTCCTCGGGCTTGGTCAGGTCGGAGGCGGAAGCGGAGGCGGAGGCAGAGGGGCGCGCGGTCGGCGCGGCGGGAGCGTCGGCCGGGGCCGGGGCCGGGGCCTGCGGCGTCGCCTGCGGTTGCGCGTAGGGGTTGGGCGAGCCGCCGGCGGCGGGAGCGGCACCGGGCGCGCCGGGAGCCCCGTAGGGGCCCGCGGCGGGCTGCGCGGGGGCCACCGGCTGCCCGTGCGGCCCGGGCTGTCCCGCCGGGAGAGGCTGGCCCTGCGCCCCCGCGAACGGCGGCTGTCCGCCCTGCTGGGGCGCCGGCGGGGCGTACCAGCCCGGCTGGCCCTGCCCCGGCACCGGCATCGGCGGCTGCGCGCCGGGCGGCAGCGGCTGCTGGAGCCCGGCCTTCTGGTCGATGGTCGAGCGGTAGTCGACCGCGCCCTGGGTCATCCGCATGTACGCCTCCTCCAACGAGGCCTGGTGCGGCGACAGTTCCCACAGGCGTACGTCCGTGCCGTGCGCGATGTCGCTGATGCGTGGCAGCGGCAGTCCCGTCACGCGCAGCGCGCCGTCCTGCTCCGGCATCACGTGCCCGCCCGCCTCGGAGAGCGCGGACGACAGCTTCTCGCGCAGCTGCGGCTCGGTGTCGGGCGTACGCACGCGTGCGAAGTCGGCCGAGTTCGCCGAGATGAAGTCCGTGATGCTCATGTCGGCGAGCAACTGACCGCGTCCGATGACGATCAGGTGGTCGGCGGTCAGGGCCATCTCGCTCATCAGGTGCGAGGAGACGAAGACGGTACGGCCCTCCGCCGCGAGCGCCTTCATCAGGTTGCGCACCCAGAGGATGCCCTCGGGGTCGAGGCCGTTGACCGGCTCGTCGAACAGCAGCACCTGCGGGTCGCCGAGCAGCGCGGCGGCGATGCCGAGCCGCTGGCCCATACCGAGGGAGAAGCCCTTGGAACGTTTCTTCGCCACCTCCTGGAGGCCGACCACGCCCAGCACCTCGTCGACCCGGCGGGCCGGGATGCCGGACAGCTGGGCCAGGCTCAGCAGGTGGTTGCGGGCGGCACGGCCGCCGTGCACGGCCTTGGCGTCGAGCAACGCACCTACCTGGCGAGGGGCGTTGGGAAGCCTGCGGTAGGGATAGCCGCCGATCGTCACCTGCCCCGACGTGGGGTTGTCCAGCCCCAGGATCATCCGCATCGTCGTCGACTTGCCGGAGCCGTTGGGCCCGAGGAAGCCGGTGACGGTGCCGGGCCGCACCTGGAAGGAAAGGTTGTACACAGCGGTCTTGTCGCCGTAGCGCTTGGTCAGGCCGACTGCCTCGATCATGCTCCGCACCCATCGCAAGGTTCAGGACAGCGGGGCACACGCCCCCCGTAAGGGTTAGGAGCTTATCGGGGCGCTGACGGTTCCGCTCACTTCAAAACAAGCCCCGAAGCCCCCCGGTGTCCCGCCGGCGGCTCAGGCGTCCCTCCTCTTGAGCAGCACGTACCCTCCGGCGAGCGCGACGAGCACCCACAGCGCCATGATGCCGAGGCCGCCCCAGGGACCGTACGGAGTGTCGTCGTTGGCCGGGGTGACCACCTGCATGATCTTGCTGCCGGCCTGGTCGGGCAGGAACCGGCCGATCTTCTTCGTCGCTGAGACGTTCCCCAGGATGTTGGAGATCAGGAAGAAGAACGGCATCAGGATGCCCAGCGACAGCATGGGCGAGCGCAGCATCGCGGCGACGCCCATCGAGAACATCGCGATCAGCGTCATGTAGAGCCCGCCGCCGATGACCGCGCGCAGCACCCCGGCGTCACCGATCGACGCCTTGTGCTCGCCGAGCATCGCCTGCCCGAGGAAGAAGGTGACGAAGCTGGTGGCGAGGCCCACCACGAGCACCAGCCCGCTGGCCACCGCGATCTTGCCGGCCAGGAAGGCGCCGCGCCGCGGTACGGCGGCCAGCGAGGTGCGGATCATGCCGGTGCTGTACTCGTTCGACACCACGAGCACCCCGAACACGATCATCGCGAGCTGCCCGAGGCTCATGCCGGCGAAGCTGGTGTAGGTCGGGTCGAAGGAGAGCCTGTCCTGCGCGTTCATTTTGTCGAACTCGTTCTTCGACAACGCCGAGATCAGCATGCCGAGCGCGATGGTGACGACCACGGCCAGCGACAGCGTCCACACCGTGGAGGCCACCGACCGGATCTTGGTCCATTCGGACCGGACGACCTGGATCGCCGCCATCTCAGTTCCCCTTCCAGCCGTCGCCCCACGGCTGCTGCTCGGCGGGCGCGTCGGAGTGTGCGTGGTACTCGACCGACCCCGCGGTCAGTTGCATGAACGCCTCCTCCAGGGAGGCCTGCTGGGGGCTCAGCTCGTGCAGCACGACCTGGTTCTGGGCGGCCAGCTCGCCGATGTACTCGGCCTTGCTGCCGTCGACCTCCAGCGAGCCGTTGCCGGTCTCCACGACGGTGACCCCGGCGCGGTGCAGCACGTCGAGCAGCCGCTCGCGCTGCGGGCTGCGGACCCGGACGTACGAGCGCGAGTTCTGCGCGATGAAGTCGGCCATGGAGGTGTCGGCGAGCAGCCGCCCCTGGCCGATGACGACGAGGTGGTCGGCGGTCAGCGCCATCTCGCTCATCAGGTGCGAGGAGACGAAGACCGTACGGCCCTGCGCGGCCAGCGTCTTCATCAGGTTGCGGATCCAGTGGATGCCCTCGGGGTCGAGCCCGTTGACCGGCTCGTCGAACATCAGGATCCGCGGGTCGCCGAGCAGCGCGCCCGCGATGCCGAGGCGCTGGCCCATGCCGAGCGAGAACCCCTTGGCCTTCTTCTTCGCGACCGCGGTGAGACCCACCGTGTCCAGCACCTCGTGCACCCGCTTCTTCGGGATGCCGTTGCTCTGCGCGAGGCACAGCAGGTGGTTGTGGGCGCTGCGGCCGCCGTGCATGGCCTTGGCGTCCAGCAGGGCGCCGATGTACGTCAGCGGGTCCTTGAGCTGGTGGTAGTGCTTGCCGTCGATACGGACGTCCCCGGCGGTGGGGCGGTCGAGGCCGAGCATCATGCGCATGGTCGTCGACTTCCCGGCGCCGTTCGGCCCGAGGAAGCCCGTCACGATGCCGGGTCTGACGGTGAAGGTCAGGTTGTTGACCGCCGTCTTCTCGCCGTACCGCTTGGTGAGGCCCTCCAGCTCGATCATGCGACCACGCTAGGACCCGTGTTCCGCGAATGCCAACCGGCTGGGCAAACGGGGGCCGACGAGTGTGACAAGAAACGTGAAAGTCCGCCGGGATCCGGCCACCGGCAGCACGCCGACGGAGGTCGCTGACGGCTTGTTCTCGCCGCCGGTCGGGTCGAGCTCGGGCACGACGAAGGCCCGCACCCCCTGCACGGGGGATGCGGGCCTCGGCCGTCCTACGTCACCCGCTCGCGGTCAGCGGGACTGCTGAGCCGGGACACCCCGGGAGATCGGCTCGTCGTCGGCCGGCGTGCCGGCTGCGGCCACCGCGGCGCCCGTGAGCGTGGCGAGCATCTCGCGCACGTTCGTCAGCTGGGCATTGATGGAGTCGCGGCGGTTGGTGAGAGCCGCCAGCTCCCGCTCGGACTCCGAACGGATGCGGTCCGCCTTGGCGTTGGCGTCGGCCACGATGTCCTCGGCCTGGCGCTGAGCCGTCTCGACGGTCTGACGGGCGCGACGCTCGGCGTCCGTGCGCAGCTTCTCCGCCTCCAGGCGCAGCTGCTCCGCGCGGTGCTCGATCTCCGCGAGACGCTTCTCCGCCTTCTGCTGACGGGACGCCAGGTCGCGCTCCGACTGCTCGCGGCGCTTGGCGAGGTTCGTCTCGAAGTCGGCGGCGGCCTGCGCGGCCTTCGCGCGGGTCTCCTCGAAGAGGGCGTCGGCCTCCTCACGCTTCGACTGCGCGTCCTTCTGGGCCTCGGAACGCAGCTGCGAAGCGTCGCTCTTGGCCTTCTCGACGATCCGGGCGCCCTCGTCCTCGGACTTGGACTTGCGCTCCGCAGCGAACGATTCTGCGTCGTTGCGAACCTGCTGGGCGGCCGACTCGGCCAGCTCACGGTGCTGCTCGGCGGCGCGACGCGCCTCCTCGCGCAGGTCCTTGGCCTCTTCCTCGGCGAGACGGAGGATCTTCTCGACACGCGCGCCCAGACCGGCGTACGACGGCTCGGCGTCGTTCACCTGGGCCTGGGCGTTCTGCGTCTCGAGGTGGAGCTCCTCGATGCGCTTTTCCAGAGCGGTGATGCGGGCGAGAGCGCTGTCACGATCGGAGACGAGCTTCGAGATCCGTTCGTCCACCTGCGCGCGGTCGTACCCACGCCGCACAAGCTCGAAGCCGTAGGGGGAAGTGTCGCTCATGGGGTTCCTGTCAAATGAGACCGGTGAGGTGATAGGGGGAATCCTAGGGGCCGAAGCGGTCTGTCATCGAGCGGATGCGCGTTTGATCTGGAGAATGACACCCCTTTTGGGTGGCTAACCGTGGGACGACTTGCCAAAGACTCGGTCAAAGGCCCCAGAAGGTACCGGAATCCGCCGCCTGTTCTAACCCTCTGACGGCTTGCCACCCGAACGAGGGGCACCGACCACGGCGCCCGCCTTGACGCCGTCCTTGCCCGCTCCCGGCGCCTCGAAGGATTCCAACGCCTCCAGGACGTCCTGGACACGGGAGATCTCGGCGTTGATGTCCTCGCGGCGGCGAACCAGGACCTCCAGCTCGCGCTTGCCCTCCTCGACCGTGCGCTTCGCCTCACGGATCGCCTCCGCCCTGAGCTCCTCGGCCTCCCTGATCAACGCCGCCTTCTTCTGCTCGGCCTCCTTCAGGAGCCCCTCGGCCTTCTTCACGGCGGCGATCCGGACCTTGCCCGCCTCGGAGTTGGCCTCCGAGACCAGTTCCTTGGCCTTCGCCTCGGCCTTGGCGAGCTGCTCCTCGGCCGCCTTGATGAGGGCGTCGCAGCGGTCGCCGGTCGTCTTCATCGTCTCGGCGGCCTCGCGGCGGGCCCGCTCGTGCAGGTTCTCGATCTCGCCCGTGATGCGCTCGCGCAGCTCCTCGGCGCGCTCCCTGATCGCGGTGGCGTCCCGGCGGGCACCGACGAGCAGCTCGTCCGCGTCCGTGCGGGCCCGCTCCACCAGCGCGTTGCCCTCGACCGTCGACTCGGACACCAGCCGGTCCGCCTCGGTGCGGGCCGCGCCGACCATGCTGTCGGCCTGGGACTCCGCCTCCGCGGTGGTCTTCTGCGCCTGCTGCTGCGCCTCGGTGAGCAGCTTGTCGGCCTCGGCGGTGGTCTCCGTGATGAGCTTGTCGACCTGCTCGGCCGCCTCGGAGCGGCGCTTGTTGGCGTTCTGCCGGGCCTCGTCGAGGGTGTGCTCGGCCTCCTCGCGCGCGGAGTTGACCAGCCGCTCGGCCGCCGTCTCCGCCTCCGTCCGGACCCGTTCCGCCTCGGCGCGGACCCGCTCGGAGTGCTGCTGGGCCGCCCCGACGGTGTCCGCGGCCTCCGCGCGCAGCCGCTCCGCTTCGCCCCTGGCCTCGCCGACCAGCTGGTCGGCCTGGGCGAGCGCCTCGGACCGTACGCGCTCGGCCTCGGCGATCGTCTCCAACCGCAGCCGCTCCGCCTCGGCCACCGTCTCCCGGCGCAGCCGGTCGGTGTCCGTGATCGTCTCGGTGGTGAGCCGCTCGGCCTCGTTGCGTGCCTCGGTGATCAGGGCGTCGGCCTGCGTGGCCGCGTCCGACCGGATGCGGTTGGCGTCCTCGCGGGCTTCCGCCCGGGTGCGCCCCGCCGCCTGGTCGGCCTCGGCGGTGGTCTCCGAGGCCTGCGTACGGAGCCGCTGGGCGTGCTCGGACGCCTCCGACCTGAGCCGCTCCGCCTCCGCGATCGCCTCCGAGACCGTGCGCTCCGCGAGCGACTTGGCGGCCTCGGACTCCTCGTTCGCCTGGCGCCGGACCCGGCCCGCGTCCTCGGTGGCGCGCTCCCGCTCGGAGTAGGCGTCGGAGCGGACCCGGTCCGCCTCCTCCTGGGCCTCCCGGCGGGTACGGTCCGCCGCGTGCTCGGCGGCGCTGCGCAGCCCGGTGATCTCCTCCTGCGCCTGCTCGTGCAGCCCGGCGACCGAGTCCCGCACCTGCTGGGCGTGCTGCTCGGCGGCGGACACCATCTCGCCGGCCCGCCGCTCGGCCTCCTCGACCAGTCGTACGGCCTCGGTCTGCGCCTCCTCCACGCGCTTGCGCGCCGAGGCCAGCAGTTCCTCGCTCTGCTCGCGGGCCCGCTCACGCTCCTGGTCGGCCTCCTGCCGGGCGGAACCGAGGTACTCCTCGGCCTCGCGCCGACGCCGGTCGGCCTCCTCCCGCGCGGCGGCCAGCGTCTCCGACGCCTCCGTCGACAGCCGCTCGGCGGCGGCCTGTGCCTCCGCCCGGACCCGGTCGGCGGTGTCCTTCGCCTCCGACTTCAGCCGCTCGGCCTCGGACGCGGCCTCCGACCGCAGGCGTACGGCGACGGCCTCGCCCTCCGCGCGGGACGCGGACGCGTCCGACGCGGCCTCGGTGCGCAGCCGCTCCGCCTCCGCCTCGGCCTGCTGCTGGAGCGAACGGATCCGCTCGGCGGCCTCGCCGCGCAGCCGGTCGCTCTCCTCGCCGGCCTCGCGGCGGATCCGGGAGGCCTCCTCGCGGGCGTCGGTCAGCGCCTGCTCGGCGGAGGCGAGCCGTTCCTCGGCCTCGGTGTGCAGCCGGGCCAGTTCTTCGGCGGCCTCCGCGCGACGGGCCTCGACGGCCCGCTCGCTCTCCTCGCGCAGCTCGTCCGCGGCCCGCTCGGCGGCGGCCTGGATCTCCTCGGACAGCTCGACGGCCTCGGCGCGCTGCTGCTCGGCCTCGTTGCGGGTGCGCTCCAGCGTCTCTTCGGCCTGCCGGCGCAGAGTGGTCGCCCGCTCGATGGCCTCGGTGCGGACCTTCTCGCTGTCCGCGGTGGCCTTCTGGCGCAGCTCGTCCGCGTCCTGCCGGGTCTTGGCCAGCAGTTCCTCGGCGGTCCTGGCCGCCTCCTCGATCTGCTGGACGGCCTCCTTGCGGGCCTCGGAGCGGATCTTCTCGCCCTCGGCGACCGCGTCGGCGCGCAGCTGCTCGGCCTCGCCGCGCAGCCGACGGGCCTCCTCCTGCAGCTCGACCGTCTTGGCGCGGTACTCCTTGGTGTCGTCCTTCGCCGTGCCCTTGAGCTGCTCGGCGATGTCGTGCGCCTCGGCCCGCAGCCGGTCCGCCTCGGTCTCCGCCTCGGTGCGGATCCGCTCGGCCTCCTCGGCGGCGGCCCTGGTGGTGCTCTGCGCGTCCTCCTGGGCCCTGGTCAGGACCTCCTCGGCGGTCTTGGCCGCCTTGGACAGCTGGGTCGCGCTCTCCTCGGCGGTGAGGGTGCGGGCCTTCTCGGCTGCCTCGTCCAGCAGCTTCTCGGCCTCGGCGCGGGCGTCCGCGACGATCTGCTCGGCGGACTCCCGGGTGGCTTCGGCCTCCTTGGTGGCCTCGGTGACCAGCCGGGCGACCTGCTCCTTCGCCGTGCGGGTGCGCTGCTCGTTGGTCGACTCGGCGCTCGACAGCGCCTTCTCGGCGGCCGCCTTGGCCTCGGCGACCAGCTTCTCCGCCTCGGAGCGGGCCTCCCGCAGAGCGGTGTCGGCCTCCGCCATGCGCTGCTCGGCGGTCCGGCTGAGCTCCTGCGCCTCACGACGGGCCGTGTCCGACTCGGTCGCGGTGGACGTCCGCAGCTGCTCGGCGTGGTCGGTGGCCTCCTGGGCCTGGGTGGAGGCGGCGTTCAGCAGGCGCTCGGCGTCCGCGCGGGCCCGCCGCAGCAGCTGCTCGGCCTCGGCGCGGGCGGACTCTGCCTCGCTCTGCAACCGTTGCCGGGCCTCCGCGGTCACCCGTTCGGCCTCCGCGCGGGCGGCGGCCATGGCCTGCTCGGTCTCCGCGCGGGTCTCGTCGAGAAGCCGGCGGGCCTGCTGCTCCGTCCGGGCGCGCAGCTGCTCGGCCCACGCCACGTTCTCGTTGACGTGCGACTCGACGGTCTGCCGGCGCTCGGACAGCTCCTGGTCCAGCTGCTGGCGGCGGTTGACCGCCTCCTGGTGCAGCTCCGCCTGGAGCCGGGCGGCCTGCTCGGCGTGCTCCTGGAGGATGCGCTGGGTCTGCGACCTGGCCTGGCTCAGCTCACGCTCGGCCTCCTGGCGCAGCTGGTCGGCCTGGACCTGCGCGTTGCGCAGCAGCTGCTCGGCCTGGTAGCCGAGATCACCGCCGTCGAAGGAGGGCCGGGACATGATGGTGCGCCGCGCCTCGTGCAACTTGGCGCGCAGCACCTCGACCTGGTAGCCGAGGTCCTCGGCGTGCTGGATCGCCTTTTCCCGCTCGGTCTTCAGCCGCTTCATCTCGGCTTCGAAACGAGTGAGGTGGTCGACGTCAGCCGCCGGTTCCCGCTCCTGGCTCTCGTAGCCCCGCACTGCGCGGTCCCATCCGTCCCCTGGTCGCAAGTCTCTCCGTACGAGCTCCGTCCGTACGCCGAACGGGGCTCCCGGGGAATGGTGTCAGATCAACGGCGGAGCACGGGCTGCTGCCCCGACGCTCGTCCCCCGAAACCCGGACCCCGGTCAGGTCCCGCCGCAAGGACAGGACCCCGGTCGCCCTCGTTGCGAGCGGCGACCGCCCCAACCCTACCGGCCCATATGTACGAGGGTCAGTGCTCAGGTGACTCAACAGGCGCCGAAGTGACCAGTTCTGTCAGTACGCCGTGGCAATCCTTCGGGTGCAGGAAGGTGATTCGTGACCCCATGGAACCGCGTCGCGGCTCTTCGTACAGGACGCGTACGCCCTTGCCCTGGATGTCGGCGGCCTCCCCGTCGACATCCGCCGTACCGAAGGCGATGTGGTGGACGCCCTCGCCGTTCTTCGCCAGCCACTTCGCGACGGTGGAGTCCTCCCGCGTCGGCTCCAGGAGCTGCAGGTAGGAGGCCCCGCCGTCGGATGTGTCGTTGATCTTGAGCATGGCCTCACGCACGCCCTGCTCCTCGTTGACCTCGGAGTGGAACACCTCGAAGCCGTAGGTGGCCCGGTAGAACTCGACGGTCTTGTCGAGGTCGAAACAGGCGATCCCGATGTGGTCGATTCGCGTCAGCATGAATTCAGTGCAGCGCGGCAGCGGTGGTTACGCAACGTGCGCGCGATCACACCGACAGCCGGATGACGGAGTGTGCTACCGCTCAGTACATTCGAAGTAAACCCTCGTTCACTCCTCGGCCTGTGCGGGCCGGTAAGGGGATCGCAGCTCATGACTGGATCGAACAGCACGACCTCGGTGATCGTCGCCGGTGCCCGGACGCCCATGGGGCGGTTGCTGGGCTCGCTGAAGTCCTTCTCAGGAGCCGACCTCGGCGGCTTCGCGATCAAGGCCGCCCTCGACCGCGCGGGGATCGGCGGCGACCAGGTGCAGTACGTCATCATGGGCCAGGTGCTGCAGGCCGGGGCGGGACAGATCCCGGCACGTCAGGCCGCCGTCAAGGCCGGCATCCCGATGAACGTCCCGGCGCTCACCGTCAACAAGGTGTGTCTGTCCGGCCTCGACGCCATCGCGCTGGCCGACCAGCTGATCCGCGCCGGCGAGTTCGAGGTGATCGTCGCGGGCGGCCAGGAGTCCATGACCAACGCCCCCCACCTGCTGCCGAAGTCCCGCGAGGGCTTCAAGTACGGCGCGGTCGAGATGCTCGACGCGATGGCGTACGACGGTCTCACCGACGCCTTCGAGAACATCGCCATGGGCGAGTCCACGGAGAAGCACAACACCCGTCTGGGCATCGCCCGTCCGGAGCAGGACGAGTTCTCGGCCCTGTCCCACCAGCGCGCGGCCGCCGCCCAGAAGAACGGCCTGTTCGAGGCCGAGATCACCCCGGTCGAGATCCCGCAGCGCAAGGGCGAGCCGGTCGTGTTCAGCAAGGACGAGGGCATCCGCGGGGAGACCACCGCGGAGTCGCTCGGCAAGCTGCGCCCCGCGTTCACCCGGGACGGCACCATCACCGCCGGTTCGGCCTCGCAGATCTCCGACGGCGCCGCCGCGGTGGTCGTGATGAGCAAGGCGAAGGCGCAGGAGCTGGGCCTGGAGTGGATCGCGGAGATCGGCGCCCACGGCAATGTGGCGGGCCCCGACAACTCCCTTCAGTCCCAGCCGTCCAACGCCATCCTGCACGCCCTCAAGAAGGAGGGCCTGGAGGTCGCCGACCTCGACCTGATCGAGATCAACGAGGCCTTCGCGGCCGTCGCGGTGCAGTCAATGAAGGACCTCGGGGTGTCCACGGAAAGGGTGAATGTCAACGGCGGTGCCATCGCCCTCGGTCACCCGATCGGCATGTCCGGCGCCCGTCTGGTGCTGCACCTGGCCCTGGAGCTGAAGCGGCGCGGCGGCGGGGTGGGCGCGGCCGCGCTGTGCGGCGGCGGCGGTCAGGGTGACGCGCTGGTGGTGCGGGTACCGAAGCCCTGAGCGCGCCGTACGTCGTCAGCAGAACGGAGCTGTGATGCAGGACGTCTCCTCGCTGGTCGCCCAGGCCAGGGAAGGCCGGCCGCGGGCCGTGGCCCGGCTGATCTCCCTGGTGGAGGGGGCGTCCCCACAGCTGAGGGAGGTCATGGCGACGCTGGCCCCGTTGACGGGCACGGCGTACGTGGTGGGGCTGACGGGCTCGCCGGGCGTGGGCAAGTCCACCTCGACCTCCGCGCTGGTGACGGCGTACCGCAAGCAGGGCAGGCGGGTCGGTGTGCTGGCCGTCGACCCGTCCTCACCGTTCTCCGGCGGGGCGCTGCTCGGCGACCGTGTCCGCATGTCCGACCACGCGTCCGACCCCGGCGTCTACATCCGCTCGATGGCGACCCGAGGCCACCTCGGCGGCCTCGCCTGGGCGGCCCCGCAGGCGATCCGGGTCCTGGACGCGGCGGGCTGCGACGTGATCCTGGTCGAGACGGTCGGCGTGGGCCAGTCGGAGGTCGAGATCGCCTCCCAGGCGGACACCTCGGTAGTGCTGCTGGCCCCCGGGATGGGCGACGGCATCCAGGCGGCCAAGGCCGGAATCCTGGAGATCGGCGATGTGTACGTCGTCAACAAGGCCGACCGTGACGGGGCCGACGCGACCGCGCGCGAACTGAACCACATGCTGGGCCTGGGCGAGTCCCGGGGCCCCGGCGACTGGCGCCCGCCCATCGTCAAGACGGTCGCCGCCCGCGGCGAGGGCGTCGAGGAGCTCGTCGAGGCCCTGGAGAAGCACCGGGCCTGGATGGAGGAACGGGGCGTCCTGGCGGACCGCAGGCGGGCCCGCGCGGCTCGCGAGGTGGAGACCATCGCGGTCACGGCGCTGCGGGAGCGCATCGCGGACCTGCACGGGGACCGGCGGCTGGGCGCGCTGGCCGAGAAGATCGTCGCCGGCGGCCTGGATCCATACCGGGCGGCGGACGAGCTGGTGGCCGGGCTGACGGAGGGCTGAGCACCGCAACGCCGGACGGGCTGGTTCCGCGGCCCGTCCGGCGTGTGCGCGAACCGTGACGTCAGTCGTCGTCACCGGCGTCGGCGGCGGTGTCGTCGGCGGCGTGATCGTCCGGCCGGTCCGCGGTGACCTTGCCGCTCTTCAGGCCGACGGTCCACTCCTGCTCGGCCTGGGTGGAGCTCTGCGTCTCCACGTCCCAGGCCTTGGCCGTGCCGTCCTCGTCCAGCTCCACCGACGTCACCGTGCCCTTGCCGGCCGCGGCCTTCGCGGCCTCGGCCGCCGTCACGGACGAGCCCTTCAGCGCGGCCCGCACCCGGCCGGTGTCGTCCTCGCGCTCGCCGTGGGAGCCGAGGACCGTGCCGTCGGCGGGGTCGATCCGCACGCTGTGCCAGGTGTTGTCGGCGGCGAGCACGTCGACCTCCCACGCGGCCGGCCCCTGGTCGTCACCGTCCTGGTCGTCCAGCTCCGCGGAGACGGCGGTGCCCGGGGACTGACGCAGCGCGGAGGCGATGGCGTCGGCGGCGGTCACCTTCGCGGAGGCGGCGCGCGCGGAGTCGTCGTCCGTCCCGGTGGCGTCGTCGTCCCGAGCGTCATCGTCCCGCGCGTCGTCGCCCGACACCCTCACGTCCGCCGCCGCCTGCCGCGCCGTGCCGTCGCTGTCGCCGTCGCCGCTCACCGCGAGGGCCGTGGCGGTGCCGCCTCCGACCAGGGCGGCGGCCGTGACGGCGGCGATCACGATGTTGCGCTTCATGAGGCTTCCTCCAGTTTCTTACGGCTTCACGCCGATTGCGTGCGCTTTCGACGTTCACAACCATCGCCGACCGACGCTGAGAGGAACCTGAACCCCCTGAAGAGATCTTCAGCTTCGCTTTGCGAACCTTTACGCATGCGCCCACCCGACGCCCCGCACCTCGATCGAGACGCCTCGCGCGCCCCCTTCCGGCTCCTGATCGTGGAGGACGAGAAACGGCTGGCCCTGTCGCTCGCCAGGGGACTGACCGCCGAGGGGTACGCCGTGGACGTCGTCCACGACGGCCGGGAAGGCCTGCACCGGGCCACCGAAAGGGCGTACGACCTGCTGATCCTCGACATCATGCTGCCGGGCCTCAACGGGTACCGCGTCTGCGCCGCCCTGCGCGCCGCCGGCCACGAGGTGCCGATCCTGATGCTCACCGCCAAGGACGGCGAGTACGACGAGGCGGAGGGCCTGGACACGGGCGCCGACGACTACCTGACCAAACCGTTCTCGTACGTCGTCCTGGTCGCCCGGATCAAGGCGTTGCTGCGGCGACGCGGACAGGGCGCCGGCGGCTCGCCCGTGCACGTCCACGGCGACCTCACGGTGGACGCCGCCGCCCACCGCGTCTTCCTCGGCGAGGACGAGATCACCCTGACGGCGAAGGAGTTCTCCGTCCTGGAGCAACTGGTGCTGCGGGCCGGGGAGGTGGTGTCCAAGACGCAGATGCTGGAGCACGTCTGGGACTTCGCGTACGACGGCGACCCGAACATCGTCGAGGTCTACGTCAGCACCCTGCGGCGCAAGCTGCGCCCCGAGCTCATCCGCACCGTCCGCGGCGCCGGGTACCGGCTGGAGGCGGGCCGGCGATGAGCCGCCTGTTCGGCTCCGTCCGGTCCCGGGCGACCCTCGCCGCCACGCTCGTGGTGGCCGTGGCGCTGGTCGCCGCCGGGGCCGCCGTCCTGCTGTCGCTGCGCTCCAACCTGATGGGCCAGGCCGGCACCCAGGCGGAGCACACCGCGCGGTCGGTGGCCACCGACCTGTCCGTGGGGAAGGCCCCGGGGCAACTGGACCTGGACGAGGGCGAGGAGCCGGTCCAGGTCGTCGACGAGGACGGGACGCTGCTGGCGGTCACCCAGGACCTGGAACGGATCAGCGGCACCGCCACCGACGCCGTGCGGCGGCAGACCACGAAGCCCGCCGCGACCGGCGACCGGAGCGACGAGGACGAGGACGACCACTCCGACGCCGCCGATCTCCTCGAACCGGGCGACATCGACGACAAGACCACCTTCACCAGCGGTTCGGTGACCGTGGACCACGAGAGCGCCGACTACCGCTTCGCCGCCGTCCAGGTGGAGACCGAGAAGGCGGGCACGCTCACCGTCTACGCCGGCGCGCCCCTGTCCGCCGAACAGGGCGCCGTGCGCACCGCGCTGACCGTGATGCTGGTCGGCTTCCCGCTGCTGCTCGCCGTCGCCGCGGCGGTGACCTGGCTGGTCACCCGGCGCGCCCTGCGCCCGGTGGAGGGCATCCGCGGCGAGATGGCCGCGATCACCGCCTCCGAGGACCTCGCGCGCCGCGTACCGGTGCCGGACACGCACGACGAGGTGGCCCGCCTGGCCCGCACCACCAACGAGACGCTCGCCGCCCTGGAGAGCTCCGTGGAGCGCCAGCGCCGGTTCGTCGCCGACGCCTCGCACGAGCTGCGCAGCCCGATCGCGTCCCTGCGCACCCAGCTCGAAGTGGGCGCCGCGCACCCCGAGCTGCTGGACGTGGCGGGAGCGGTCGAGGACACCGTACGGCTGCAACGCCTCGCCGCCGACCTGTTGCTGCTGGCCCGGCTGGACGCCGGGGAGCGGCCCACGGCCGACGCGCGGCTCGACCTCGCCGCGCTGGCACGGGAGGAGGCCGACGGGCGCACGGGCGTGACGGTCGAGGCGCCTGAGGGCGTGACGGTGGTGGGGTCCCGGGGGCAGGTGGGGCGGCTGCTCACCAACCTGCTGGACAACGCGGGGCGGCACGCCCGTTCGGCCGTCCGGGTGACCGTGCGGCGCGCGGGGGACTGGGCGGTGGTCGAGGTCGCCGACGACGGCGACGGGGTGCCCGAGGGCGACCGGGAGCGGATCTTCGAGCGGTTCGTACGGCTGGACGCGGCCCGCAGCCGCGACGACGGCGGTGCGGGGCTCGGCCTCGCCATCGCCCGGGACGTCGCCGTCCGGCACGGCGGCACCCTCACCGTCGGTGACGCACCGGCAGGCGGAGCCCAGTTCGAACTCCGCCTGCCGGCGATCGCCTAGGACACGTCCTGCGTCAGGGGCGTCCCCGCTGCCCGCGGAGGTGTTCCGCGATGGGCTTCAGGCCCTTGTCGAGTTCCGTCAGGGCCTCGGGGGACAGCAGATCGATGAAGTGCCTGCGCACGGACGCCACATGATGGGGCGCGACCTTCTTCATGGTCTCCATGCCCGTCTCGGTGAGCACCGCGTACAGACCCCGGCGGTCCGACTCGCAGTTCTCGCGCCGCACCAGATCCGCGTTCTCCATGCGGGTGATCTGGTGGGAGAGGCGGCTCTTGGACTGCAGGGTGGCGGAGGCGAGGTCACTCATCCGCATCCGTACGCCCTCCGACTCGGAGAGATTGACGAGGATCTCGTAGTCGTTCATTGTCAGGCCGAACGGCTGCAGGTCCTTTTCGAGCTGGTACGTCAACAGTCTGTTGACCTCCAGGTGGGTGCGCCAGGCGCACTGCTCCGCATCCGTCAGCCAGCGTGTGGCCGTCTCGGTCTCCATGAATGAAGTCTACCTAAAAGGTTGAAAGGCGAACTAGTGAGGGTGGCGGTGACGTCGGCGCGCACACGTTCGACGTCACCCTCCGCAGACTACCGCTCACAGCCCGAAGCGACGCTGGAGGTCCCCCAGCTGTCCGGGAAGGCGCGGTGCGCCCGCCTGCTGTCCGTGGCCCATCGGCCCCCCGCCCCCACCGGGTACTCCGTCCTGCTGCGGAACCGCCCCCGTGGCCTGCTCGGCCATGAGCGCCTCGGACGACTGGAGGAGGACCGTACCGGCCCCGACGAACTCGAACTGATGCTCCTCCCCGGAGGCCCCGCCGAGGCCCGTCATCGCACGTAGACCGCCCATCAGGCCGGTCATGTAACCGTGGTCGTAGTGGTGGCACGGAGAGGGGCAGTCCGCCCAGCCGACGAGCGCCTGCGGGTCCACCCGGATCGGGGGTTCCATGAACACCACGGGACCGTTGGAGGCCGCCACGAACTTTCCGGTTCCGATGAGTGTCAGAAAACCCGGCACGATCGACTGTTTGAGCGCGAGACTTGGCTGAAAAGCGAGCAAGTTGCCTGAGCGAATGGTCAGATTGCCGTTGTCCAGGTCGTAGGAGTTCACGTCGAAGGCCCGGTCGGCGAGGAGCATCTTGCCCGAGCCCTCCGCCACCACCCAGTCGCTGGCGTGCAGAGGCGAATGGAAGGACGTACGGACGAGGCGGTCGAGCCGGCCATGCCCGATGCCGTTGAAGTCCATCGAGCCGTAGTAGGCGATCATCTTCCCCTTCTGCAGGAACCACTGGCTCCCCTTGAGCTCCACGCAGAAGGTGTAGTTGTTCACGTTGTCGTCGGACGGCAGCGTCATCGGGTCGTAGACCGTCGGGCCGCCACCCGGGGCCCCGTACATGCTCACAGTTTCTCCTCCGAGGCCTGGACGTACACCGCGCCGTTGCCGCTCAGCTCCAGTTGGAACGCCTCGCCGGAGCCGCGTCCCACCATGTCCCGCCAGCCCAGCGCGGTGGACAGCTTGTTGCGTACGTCGCCGTGGTGGGCGACGTACGCCTGCGGGTCGACATGGACCGGACGCTGCGGGGTGATGGGGACCTCGATGACACCGCCGTGCGCCATCACCGCCACCGCGCCGTGTCCGCGCAGCGTGGTGGTGAACAGTCCCTGGCCGGTGACCTGGCCGCGGACCATGCCCATGACGCCGCCCTGGGAGCCCATGAACATCGTGCCCTGCTCCAGCGTGCCCTCGAAGGCGAGCAGCCGGTCCGCCTCCACGTAGAGGGTGTCGCCGGTCATGTTGATCACCTGGACGTGGTGGCCGCCGTGCCCGAACAGCACGGTGCCGCTGCCCTCGACGGACATCAGCGGAGTCGCCTCGTTCGCCACCCGGCGGCCGATCATCGACATCACCCCGCCCTGGCCGCCCTGGATGTTCGGGGTGAAGGACACCTCGCCCCGGTAGGCGAGCATCGCCCCGCGCTGACTGAACAGCCGCTGCCCGGGCAGCACGGTCGCCTCGACCATCTTGGAGTTGATCTCACGCAGGGCCATGTCACACATCCCCCGCGATCGTGTTCCGCTCACTCGGCTGGACGTACACCAGGCCGTCCCCCTCGAAGCGGATCTGGAAGGCCTCGCCGCCGCCCTCGCCCATGAACGTACGGAACGTCACCCCGGACTGGAACGACTGCCGCAGGTTCCCCTGGTGCGCGACGTACGCCCCCGGGTCGACGGTCAGCGGATACTGCCCGCTCACCCGGAGCACGACCGCCGGCCCGTCCGACATGATCGCCGCCTGGCCGTGTCCCTCGATCGTCGTCGTGAACAGCCCGTTGCCCTGGGTGGCCCCGCGCATCCCCGTGAACGACGTGCCGGTCCTCAGGCCCGAGTCGGTCGCGAGCAGATTGCTCGACTCCACGTACAGCTTGTCGCCCTGGAGGGCGACGAGGTTGATCTCCGAGGCCCGGTCGGCGAACCAGCACGTCCCGTGCCCCTTCACCTCCATCAGTGTCATCTGCTCGCCGGTGATCCGCCGGGTCACCATCCCCCGCAGGCCCTCACCGCCGCCGCTGAGTTTCTTGAAGTCCATCTGCCCGTCGTACGCGACCATCGAGCCGTTCTTCGCCTTCACGGCGTCCCCGGTCATGTCGACGGCGAGCACCTTGCTGCCTTGAAGTCGGAACATCGCCACGCAGCGAAGGTAGCGGCAGCACGCCTCCGCCGACAGGGCTTGCGGGAGGAGTGACACCCTGATCGCACCCTGACGTACGTCTCCGGTCGCCCCGACGGGCCCTCCCACCCCCGGCACGTGGCCCCCGCGGACGTTTGCCACAATGGGCGGACGTTTGTGCCCGTATTCACAAGCCGTCCGACATCACTCCCACCGAAGGTGACCTGTGGACATCAAGACCGCCACCGCCCTCCGCCGTCTCCGCCTGGTCTCCGCCCCCGAGGCGATCTCCTTCCTGCTCCTGCTCGTCTGCTCGGTGCTGAAGCGGACCACGGACTTCAACGCGGTCCCCGTGATGGGGATGATCCACGGCGTCCTGTTCATCCTGTACGTGATCTTCTGGGCGGACGCCTGGAACCGCGCCAAGTGGCCCCTGAAGACCGGCCTCCTCTACTTCGTCCTCTCCGTGCTGCCCACCGGCGGCTTCTTCGCCGAGCGCAAGCTGCGCCGCGAGGCCGAGGACGCGGTCATCGCCTCCCGCGCCCGCCAGGCGAAGGAAGGGGTCGTCGGCGCATGATCGTCGCCTTCTCCGTGACGCCGCTGGGGGTCGGTGAGGACGTGGGGGAGTACGTCGCCGACGCCGTCCGGGTCGTCCGCGAATCCGGCCTGCCGAACCGGACCGACGCCATGTTCACCTCCGTCGAGGGGGAGTGGGACGAGGTCATGGACGTCGTCAAGCGGGCCGTCGCGGCGGTCGAGCGGCGTGCGCCGCGCGTCTCCCTGGTCCTCAAGGCCGACATCCGGCCCGGGGTGACGGACGGGCTGACCTCCAAGGTCGAGACGGTCGAGCAGCATCTCGCGGAGCGGCCGGCGCAGGGGTAGGCGGCTTACCCTCGCTCACCCCGGGACGGACAGTCCCGCCGGACGCCCGGCCGACGCCCGTGGACCGAAGGGCGAGACGGGGCTGACCACCATGTGACCGGCCGGTAAGGTCGGGGTCGTGCCGAAGCCGCTCAGCCTTCCCTTCGACCCCATCGCCCGTGCCGACGAGCTCTGGAAGCAGCGCTGGGGAAACGTGCCGTCCATGGCCGCGATCACCTCGATCATGCGGGCACAGCAGATCCTGCTCGCCGAGGTCGACGCGGTCGTCAAGCCGTACGGACTGACGTTCGCGCGGTACGAGGCGCTGGTGCTGCTCACCTTCTCCAAGGCCGGCGAGCTGCCGATGTCGAAGATCGGTGAGCGGCTCATGGTGCACCCCACGTCGGTGACGAACACCGTCGACCGGCTGGTGCGGTCCGGCCTGGTGGCCAGGCGTCCCAACCCCAACGACGGGCGCGGCACGCTCGCCACCATCACCGACAAGGGCCGCGAGGTGGTGGACGCGGCCACCCGCGACCTGATGGCGATGGACTTCGGGCTCGGGGTGTACGACGCGGAGGAGTGCGGCGAGATCTTCGCGCTGCTCCGGCCGCTGCGGGTGTCCGCGAGCGACTTCGACGAGGACTGACCCGGCGACCGACCCGGGGCAAGATCTACCGGAGTGCGTGGTTACGCTCGTACGCATGAAAAAGAGCGTGCTGACCCGCTACCGCGTCATGGCCTACGTCACCGGTGTGCTGCTGGTCCTGCTGACCCTCGGCGTGATCGCCAAGTACCTGCTCGACATGGACGGCGCCGACGGTTTCACCCGCGTCGTGGGCATCGCGCACGGCTGGCTGTACGTCGTCTACCTGGTCTTCGCCTTCGACCTGGGCTCGAAGGCGAAGTGGCCGGTGGCCAAGCAGCTGTGGGTGCTGCTGGCCGGGACCATCCCCACGGCCGCCTTCTTCGTGGAGCGCAAGGTCACCCGCGAGCTGGAGGCGAAGATCGCCGACGACGCCCCGGTGACCGCCAAGGCGTAACCCGCGCCGCCGTACGACACGCGTACGGCGGTCTGCGATCGACATATACTAGGACGTCCTAGTAAATTCGATGGTATGGACGCTGACGCCATCGAAGAGGGCCGTCGACGCTGGCAGGCCCGGTACGACGCCGCGCGCAGGCGTGAGGCCGACTTCTCCACGCTGTCCGGGGATCCCGTGGATCCTGTGTACGGGCCACGGCCGGGGGACGCGTACGACGGCTTCGAACGGATCGGCTGGCCGGGGGAGTACCCCTTCACCCGCGGCCTGTACCCGACCGGCTACCGCGGGCGCACCTGGACCATCCGGCAGTTCGCCGGGTTCGGCAACGCCGAGCAGACCAACGAGCGCTACAAGATGATCCTGGCCAACGGCGGCGGCGGGCTGTCCGTGGCCTTCGACATGCCGACCCTCATGGGGCGGGACTCCGACGACCCGCGCTCGCTGGGCGAGGTCGGGCACTGCGGCGTGGCCGTCGACTCGGCGGCCGACATGGAGGTCCTGTTCCGGGACATCCCGCTGGGTGACGTCACGACCTCCATGACCATCAGCGGTCCGGCCGTCCCGGTGTTCTGCATGTACCTCGTCGCCGCCGAACGGCAGGGCGTCGACCCGGGCGTCCTCAACGGCACCCTGCAGACCGACATCTTCAAGGAGTACATCGCCCAGAAGGAGTGGCTCTTCACGCCCGAGCCGCACCTGCGCCTGATCGGCGACCTGATGGAGTACTGCGCGGCGGGCATCCCCGCCTACAAGCCGCTGTCCGTCTCCGGCTACCACATCCGCGAGGCCGGATCGACGGCCGCGCAGGAGCTGGCGTATACGCTCGCCGACGGCTTCGGGTACGTGGAGCTGGGGCTGAGCCGCGGACTCGACGTCGATGTCTTCGCACCCGGGCTGTCCTTCTTCTTCGACGCCCACCTCGACTTCTTCGAGGAGATCGCCAAGTTCCGTGCGGCGCGCCGCATCTGGGCGCGGTGGATGCGGGACGTGTACGGGGCGCGGACCGACAAGGCGCAGTGGCTGCGCTTCCACACCCAGACCGCCGGTGTCTCGCTGACCGCGCAGCAGCCGTACAACAACGTGGTGCGGACGGCCGTGGAGGCGCTGGCCGCCGTGCTGGGCGGCACCAACTCGCTGCACACCAACGCCCTCGACGAGACCCTCGCGCTGCCCTCCCAGCAGGCCGCGGAGATCGCGCTGCGCACCCAGCAGGTACTGATGGAGGAGACCGGGGTCGCCAACGTGGCCGATCCGCTGGGCGGTTCGTGGTTCGTCGAGCAGCTGACCGACCGGATCGAGGCGGACGCCGAGAAGATCTTCGAGCAGATCAAGGAGCGGGGGCTGCGCGCCCACCCGGACGGACAGCACCCGATCGGGCCGGTCACCTCCGGGATCCTGCGCGGGATCGAGGACGGCTGGTTCACGGGGGAGATCGCCGAGTCCGCCTTCCGCTACCAGCGGGCCCTGGAGAAGGGCGACAAGAAGGTCGTCGGTGTCAACACGCACACCGGGTCGGTCACCGGCGACCTGGAGATCCTGCGGGTCAGCCACGAGGTGGAGCGGGAGCAGGTGCGTGCGCTGGCCGCCCGCAGGGCCGCGCGGGACGAGGCCGGTGTGCGGGCCGCACTGGACGCGATGGTCGCCGCCGCGCGGGACGGATCCAACATGATCGAGCCGATGCTGGACGCGGTACGGGCGGAGGCGACCCTCGGCGAGGTCTGTGGGGTGCTGCGGGACGAGTGGGGCGTCTACACGGAGCCGGCCGGGTTCTGAGGCGCGTACGAGCCCCGTGCGGATCCCGAACTCTCTACCCCTCCGCCGCCGTCAGCCCCAGCACCAGTACCCGGGTGAAGTCGCGTGCCCACTCCTCGTCCGCCGGTTCGGCGCTGACCAGGGTGCGGTGGACGACCGCGCCGGCGACCATGTCGAAGATCAGGTCGATCTTGCGGGCGGTTTCCTCCGGGGCTGCCTCCGGGGCGAGTTCGCCGCGCCGCTGGGCGCGGGAGCGGCCCGTCAGGACCAGGCGCTTCTGGCGGTCCACGATCGAGGCGCGGACGCGTTCGCGCAGGGCGTCGTCGCGGGTCGCCTCCGCGACCACCGCCATCAGGCCGTTCCGCGCCTCCGGTCGGTCCAGGATCGCGGCGAACTGCAGGACCACGCCCTCGATGTCGGCGGCGAGGCTGCCCCGGTCGGGGAGTTCCAGTTCGTCGAAGAGTTCCGCGACCGCGTCGACGACCAGCTCGTTCTTGCCGGCCCAGCGGCGGTAGAGCGTGGTCTTGGCGACGCCGGCCCGCCGCGCCACGTCGCCCAGGGTCAGCTTGGACCAGCCGAGTTCCGCCAGGGCCTCCCGGGTGGCCGCGAGGATCGCGGTGTCCGCGGTCGCGCTGCGGGGGCGTCCGGCGGCGCGCGGGGCGGCAGGGCGGCTCTGCATCCCTCGACCATAGCCGTGGGTTCGGGCGGGGTCGTGAGGGAGATCACCGGGGCCGGGTGTTCCGGAAGCGCCTCGTGCCATTACGCTACGACTCGTAGCGAAACCACGGGTGCGGGGTGGGGATCCCGCGCCGGACAGCACGTGGCACGACCGGCTTTCAGAACGCTTTTCGCGCAGGCGGGAGAACGGGGGAGGATAGACGCATGCAGCCACGGAACATGTCCATGAGCGGAGTCGTCGACCTCGCCGCGGTGAAGGCGGCCCAGGAGGCCAAGGCGAAGGCGGAGCAGGCGCGCGCCGAAGCGGCCCGACAGGGCGGCGGGACGGGCGGGCTCTCCCCGGCCGATCTCGTCATCGACGTCGATGAAGCAGGGTTCGAGCGGGATGTCCTGCAACGGTCGGCCGAGGTGCCCGTCGTCATCGACTTCTGGGCCGAGTGGTGTCAGCCCTGCAAGCAGCTGAGCCCCGTCCTGGAGCGACTCGCCGTTGAGTACAACGGGCGTTTTCTGCTTGCCAAGATCGATGTCGACGCCAACCAGATGCTGATGCAGCAGTTCGGGGTCCAGGGGATCCCGGCGGTCTTCGCCGTCGTCGCCGGGCAGGCCCTGCCGCTCTTCCAGGGGGCCGCCGCCGAGGCGCAGATCCGGCAGACCCTGGACCAGTTGGTGGAGGTCGCCGAGCAGCGCTTCGGTCTGACCGGTCTGGTCGTCGACCCGGACGCCGAGCCGGCCGGCGCCGAGCAGCCGGCCGCCGAGGCGCCGGCCGGCCCGTACGACTCGCTCCTCGAAGCCGCCGTACGGGCCCTGGACGCCGGGGACTTCGGCGGTGCCGTCCAGGCCTACCGGAACGTCCTGAGTGACGACCCGGCCAACAGCGAGGCGAAACTGGGTCTCGCCCAGGCCGAGTTGCTCCAGCGGGTGCAGGGCCTGGACCCGCAGCAGGTGCGCAAGGAGGCGGCCGACAGGCAGGACGACGCGCAGGCGCAGATCGCCGCCGCCGACCTGGATCTGGTGGGCGGTCACGTCGAGGACGCCTTCGGGCGGCTCATCGACACCGTGCGCCGCACGGCGGGCGACGACCGGGACACCGTACGCCGTCGGCTGCTTGAGCTGTTCGAGGTGGTGGGCGGCGACGATCCGCGGGTCGCGGCGGCGCGCAGGGCGCTCGCGCGGGCGCTGTTCTGACCGGGGCGGCGACCCGGTTCTGACCAGTCGCTAAACGTCGCAGCTTGTGATGCCCAGGTGAAAAGTTGGCCGATGAACGGCTGGGGTGGCCGCGCTTTACCAAATCTTGGTAAACGCGGCCGCTGTTACTGGCAGTAAGACAACGGCGCGGATCTGTCGGTTTCTGTCCACCGATCAATGACTTTGTCCTGGCCTCTGGTGACACCCAGCGTCGCCGACCGAGACCAGCGGGTCGTTGTTCGGTTATACGGCCGTTACTAGCGAGTAACGACCCCCCTTGCCTCAGCGGCGAGAATGCACCACGATCGGCGACGCTCGGTCCATTCCCGTACCCCGGCAGCCGGTTGGGTCGACGGGATTCCCTGGATCCCCACCGAGCGGAGTCGGCGGCAGTGACGTCGGCTCCAGGACAGGGGGGTCTTCGCCTACGGGCGAAGCCTGTCCAGCAGGGTTGTGCGTGATGCGTGTTCAGGCGCGACCAGTGGTTGTCGCTCGGGGGTGATCGCCGGTGATTCGGGCGCGGTAAGAGCCTCCGAGTGCGGGCGCTCCCCTTCCCGAGGACGTAGCACTTCTCCCATCCCTGCCCGGCTGAGCCGTCGAGTCGAAGGGGCAGCCAGGGCCAGGAGATGTACGTCCGAGAAGGAGGAAATATGGAGTCCCAGGTGCGTGGCGGGACGAGATGGAAGCGGTTCGCTGTGGTGATGGTGCCCAGCGTCGCCGCCACGGCGTGTATAGGTCTCGCCCTCGCGAACAACGCCCTCGCGGCGTCGTTCAGCGTGTCGGGGCAGTCGTTCAAGGTCACGGCCGACAAGCTGGTCGGCACGGGCTTCTCGCAGTACGGGGCCGTTGACTCGGGGTACACCCTCGACGGCAAGAAGACGGCTCACCCCGTCGCGGTCTCGGCCTTCAAGCAGGCCTCGATCACGAACATGTGCCAGTCCGTGGTCACGCCCGACATCCCGCTGCTCGGATCGGTCAGCCTGATCCTGAAGGCGGGCGGCGGCAGCACGCCGGTACAGGCCGACAACCTGTACATCGACGTCGAGGACCTCTCGGCGGATGCCACGTTCGAGAACATCGACATCGGTGTGGCGGGCAAGGACCTCGACAAGGGTCCCGGCATCAAGAGCGGCGACAGCGCCAACCCGTTCGGTTTCGCGCAGCAGGCCACCAAGGCCACGCTGACCGACGTGAAGCAGACGGCGTGGGCGACCACCGCCGGTACGTTCAAGCTCAGCGGCCTGAAGATGTCGCTGTCCAAGGGCGTCAAGGAGTGCTACTAGGCACTCGCGATGGGCGGGGGAGCCACCGGCACCCCCGCCCGTCCACTCTCGTCCCGCAGTAACCACTCACCACAGCAACGCCGTTCCAGGGAGCTGTTTTCCATGAGCGCCGAAACTCCTGCCGCGCCCGGCCGCGATGAGCACTACCTCTCGGTCTTCCGGCGGAACTTCCGCGCCTGGCGGGGTACTCGGCCGTTCTGGGCCGGTCTGTTCGTCACGCTCGCCGGCTTCCCCATCCTTTACTTCCCGTACGCGAACCTCCAGTTGGGTCACGTCACGCTGGCCATGGCCACCACCGCGGGTGCCGGCTCCCTGATCATCGGCGTGCTGCTGTTCGTCCTGGGTCTCAGCCTCTGGTTCCAGAAGCACGTCCGCACGTTCGCGGGCGTCGCGGCGATCCTGCTGGGCCTGGTGTCCCTCCCGGTGTCCAACTTCGGCGGCTTCGTCGTCGGCTTCCTCCTCGCCCTCGTCGGCGGAGCGATGGCCGTGTCGTGGGTACCGGGCCAGCCGCCCGTGTCGCAGCCGCCGGGGGTGCCCGCGAGCGCGGGCGGTACCCCCGAGGGCGCGGTCCCGGGTGTCGCCTTCACCAAGGACACCGCGGCGACGGACCCCGACACCACCATCCTCAGGCCGGTGGACGGGACGAACGGGCCGAACGATCTGTCAGGAACGATCCCGGGCAACGGGGCGAACGGGAGGCACAGTGCCGGCTGACGAGGTGACCCACGGGATTGACGTGGAGGCGTCCCGTGCGAGAACCGGGCCGCGCCACGCGGCACCCAAGAAGCCGCTGTTCACCAGGTTCCACGTGCCGGCCGGCAAGGCGATAGCCCTGGCGGCGATGCCGACCGCGGTCCTCATGGGGATGGGATTCACGCCGACCCTCGCGCTCGCCGACGACCAGCCGGCGTCCAAGAGCCTGACGGCCGACGAGTACAAGGACTGCCTCACGGCGCTGGAGGACGGCGCGTCGCCGTCGGCCAGTCCGTCGCCGTCCGCCTCGGCGAGCGGGGACGACGCCAAGGACCCGTCCGCCGACGACTCCTCCGACTCCTCGGACAAGGGTGACTCGGCCGAGCCGGACCCGGACCCCTCCGCGTCCTCGGGCGGCTCCTCTTCGTCGGATTCAGGTTCCGACGACAAGACGGACCCGGCACCGTCCTCCTCGGCCTCGGCGAGCGAGGAGAGCGACCCGGCGTCCGACGCCGCCAGCCCCTCGCCCTCCGAGAGCGGCGGCGGCCTGCTGGACGACATCGGCGACGCGATCGGCGGGATCCTCACCGGCGGTACCAAGGCGTCGGACAGCGCGAGCCCGACACCGTCGGCCACCCCCTCCGCCTCCGCGAGCCCGGACAGCTCGAGCGACGGCTCCGACAGCGCGGCGAGCACCGGCAAGGACACCTCCGGTTCCCTCACGGACGCCACCAAGAAGCTCACCGACACGGTGGGCGACACCGTGAAGGACACGACCGACGGCGCCTCCAAGACGGTCGAGGACACCACCAAGGCGGTCGAGAAGGCAGCCGGGGACGCCGCCGACGGGGCCACCGCCTCGCCCGGCCCGTCCGCGAGCTCCGGGACGGACGCGGAGGACTGCCCGGTCGCCACGGACGAGGAGGGCGGCGTCGACAACAAGGTCCCGCTGCCCGACAAGCCCTGGCGGCTGGAAGCCAGTTCGCTGCTCCTGAAGGGCGCGGACTACCAGGGCGTCGTCGACGTCAGGACCGCCAACGGCAAGACCAAGAAGGTCCTGAAGTACGTCATCTCCGAAGGTACCGACATCGGCGACCTGCACCAGATCGTGACGGAGAACGGCAAGACGTACCACGTGCAGGCGGGCAAGGGCACGACGTCCACGATCCGTGACGGCAAGACGATCATGTACACCGAGAGCATCTCCGGGAACCTGTTCGGTCTGATCCCGATCACCTTCGATCCGGAGAACCCGCCGCCGCTGAACATCCCGCTGATCTACTTCACCAACGCGAAGGTGACGCAGGCCGCCCAGTTCGGCGGCACCCTGCACGTACCGGGGATGCGCCAGTTCAGCGAGTAAGCCTCCTGTATGCCCGTACAAGCCCGTTCGGGAGCCGCGCACAGAGCAGAGGGCGCCCCCTTCCCAGGGGGCGCCCTCTGTGGCGTACAGGCCGCGGGAAGCGTGTTGCCTGCCGGTGGCCGTGACTCAGGGACTTCGGGTGGGGCGCAGCGTGCCGACCCAGTCGAGGGTGAGGGCCGCCACCTCCTCCTGGCGGTCCTGGAGGTAGAAGTGCCCGCCGGGCAGCACCCGTACGTCGCAGCCACCGGTGGTGTGCTCCGACCAGGACGCGGGGGCCGGTGTCACGGGCGGTGTTCGGCGACGAGTTCCTCCGAGACCTCCCACAGCTCCGCCGCGAGGGCGCTGTCGTGCGACTGCCGGGAGCTGGCGCGCCGTCGGCGCCCCGAGAAGTAGGTCCCGGTGACCTCGGCGACGTCGGGGGACGTCGCCAGCCAGGCCAGGTCGCCGCCGGAGCGGGCCACGGTGCGGGTGCCCGGCAGGATCCGGACGAGCAGCGGGGCCGTCGTGTGGTAGATCCGCTGCATCCAGGCCGGCCAGTCCCGGTCGAGCCCGGTCTCCGGCATCAGGCCCGGGTCGAAGGCGTTGACGGTGATCCCGCGGGCGGCGAGGCGGGGGGCCAGCTCGTACGTCAGGTAGAGGTTGGCGAGCTTCGAGGTGGCGTAGCGGACGCGGCCCGCCTTGGGCGAGCCGCCCAGTTCGGTCTGCGCCGGGTCGGCCAGCGCCCTGGGGTGCTGCCAGCGCGGCGCGGGGAAGCCCATCGACTTGAGCGGCCCCTGGTGCACCTCGCTGGAGACCAGCACGATCCGGCCCGGAGCGGCGATGTGGTCGGCGAGCAGTCGGATGAGGAGGAAGTGGCCCAAGTGGTTGGTGGCGAAGGTGAGTTCGTGCCCGTCGGCCGACTTCCGTACCCCGTTGACGACCTGGACGCCCGCGTTGCACACCAGTCCGTGCAGCGGCGGCCGGCCGGTGTCCGCCAGCAGCGTCCCGGCCGCCGTACGGACCGACTCCAGCGAGGCGAGGTCGAGTTCGAGCACCTCCAGACCGGCGCCGGGAGTGCGGGCCCGGATGCGGTCGGCCGCGGCTTCGCCGCGCTCGGCGCTGCGGCAGGCGAGGATCACATGGTGGCCGGCGGCGGCGAGCTCCCCGGCGGTGATCTCCCCAAGCCCCGCGGACGCGCCAGTGACGATGATGGACGTGGTCACAGTTGAATTCCTCTTGTCGCGACGGGAGTTGGCGCGTTGGATGATCCGTGGATCACTGTGTCGCGCAGGCGCCCGCCGCCCGGAGTCGCCCTATGCGGTCATCGTCTGTGGTCATCGTCGAGCCGGGCAGCCCCGGCGCCACATGAGAAAAGGTCGAGGACCGGAATCGGAACGTCCTCGCTCCGCCGGTCCTCGATCCCCTGAGGGCAACTGGGGAAACGCCCACTCAGACGCGCGAGCCGCCGCCGAGGTGGTGGACGCGCAGCATGTTGGTGGTGCCGGCGACGCCGGGGGGCGAGCCCGCGGTGATGATGCAGATGTCGCCCGGGTTGAAGCGGTTGAGCTTGGCGATCTCCTGGTCGACCAGGTCGACCATCTCGTCGGTGCTGTTCACGAACGGCACGACGTGCGGCTCCACGCCCCAGCTGAGCGCCAGCTGGTTGCGGGTGGACTCGTCGGTGGTGAACGCGATGATCGGCTGGACCGCGCGGTAGCGCGAGAGGCGGCGGGCGGTGTCGCCGGACTGGGTGAAGGCCACCAGACCGCGGCCGCCGAGGAAGTCGGCGATCTCGCAGGCGGCGCGGGCCACCGAACCGCCCTGCGTGCGCGGCTTCTTGCCCGGGACCAGCGGCTGCAGGCCCTTGGACATCAGCTCCTGCTCGGCCGCGGCGACGATCTTCGACATCGTCTTCACGGTCTCTATCGGGTACGCGCCCACGCTCGACTCGGCGGACAGCATGACCGCGTCGGCGCCGTCCAGGATCGCGTTGGCCACGTCGGAGGCCTCGGCGCGGGTCGGACGGGAGTTGGTGATCATCGACTCCATCATCTGGGTCGCCACGATCACCGGCTTGGCGTTGCGCCGACACAGCTCGATCAGGCGCTTCTGCACCATGGGGACCTTCTCGAGCGGGTACTCGACGGCCAGGTCGCCACGGGCGACCATCACGCCGTCGAACGCCATCACGACGTCCTCCATGTTCTCCACCGCCTGCGGCTTCTCCACCTTGGCGATGACGGGGACCCGGCGGCCCTCCTCGTCCATGACCTTGTGCACGTCCGCGACGTCCGAGGCGTCCCGGACGAAGGACAGCGCCACCAGGTCGCAGCCCATGCGCAGCGCGAAACGCAGGTCCTCGATGTCCTTCTCGGACAGCGCCGGGACGTTCACGGCCGCGCCGGGCAGGTTGATGCCCTTGTGGTCGGAGACGACACCGCCCTCGATCACCATCGTCCTGACCTTGGGGCCCTCGACCTCGGTGACCTTCAGCTCGACGTTGCCGTCGTTGATCAGGATCTGGTCGCCCCGGGTCACGTCACCGGGCAGGCCCTTGTAGGTCGTTCCGCAGATCTGCTTGTCACCGGGGACGTCCTCGGTCGTGATGACGAACTCGTCACCGCGCTCCAGCTCCACCGGACCCTCGGCGAAGGTCTCCAGACGGATCTTCGGGCCCTGCAGGTCGGCGAGCACACCGATGGCCCGGCCGGTCTCCTTGGCGGCGGCACGGACGCGGTCGTACCGCCCCTGGTGCTCGGCGTGGCTGCCGTGGCTGAAGTTGAAGCGGGCCACATTCATGCCGGCGTCGATCAGCGACACGAGTTGTTCATGGGAGTCGACCGCGGGGCCGAGAGTACAGACGATTTTCGAACGGCGCATGGGGCGATCCTATCGGTTTGTTTCGCTACGGAATATTCCGTCTGGTGGAAGATACAAATGGGCGGCTCTGCGCTCAGGCGTGTTACTGCCGTGTATTGCTCAGCGGGCCACGCGGCCGAGCCGCATTTTGTTACTGCCCGACCAGTGCGTAGGTCTGTGTGGCGATCTCCAGTTCTTCGTCGGTGGGGACCACCGCGACGGCGACCCGCGCGTTCCCGGGCGAGATCAGTCGAGGCTCGTCACCGCGTACGGCGTTGAGCGCGCCGTCCACGGCCAGGCCCAGCCCTTCCAGGCCCGCCACCGCAGCTTCCCGCACCGCGCTCGCGTTCTCCCCGACTCCCGCTGTGAAGGCGACCGCATCCACCCGTCCGAGTACGGCGTAATAGGCGCCTATGTACTTCTTCAGCCGGTGAATGTAGATGTCGAAGGCCAGTCGGGCCTGTTCGTCACCCTCGTCGATCCGGCGGCGGATCTCCCGCATGTCGTTGTCCCCGCACAGACCGATCAATCCGCTCTTCTTGTTGAGAAGAGTGTCGATCTCGTCCGTGGACATTTTGCCAACGCGCATCAAATGGAAGATGACGGCCGGATCCATGTCTCCCGAGCGCGTACCCATCACCAGTCCTTCCAAAGGCGTCAGTCCCATGGAGGTGTCCACGCACACCCCGCCCCGGACCGCCGAGGCGGACGCCCCGTTGCCCAGGTGCAGCACGATCACGTTGACGTCCTCGGGCGTCCTGCCCAGCAGTTTCGCCGTCGCCCGGGACACATAGGCGTGGCTGGTCCCGTGGAAGCCGTAGCGCCGGATCCGGTGCTCGTCGGCGGTCTTCACGTCGATCGCGTAGCGGGCGGCCGACTCCGGCATCGTGGTGTGGAAGGCGGTGTCGAAGACGGCGACCTGCGGAAGGTCGGGCCGAAGTGCCCGGGCGGTGCGGATGCCGGTGAGGTTGGCCGGGTTGTGCAGCGGGGCCACCGGGATCAGCCGCTCGATCTCGGCGAGAACGGCCTCGTCGACCACCGTCGGCTCGGTGAAGGACTTCCCGCCGTGCACCACCCGGTGCCCGATCGCGGCCAGCTCCGGCGAGTCGAGTCCGAGCCCGTCCTTCGCGAGCTCTTCCGCGACCGCCTTCAGGGCCGCGTCGTGGTCGGCGATCGGGGCGGCCCACTCCCGGGACTCCCCACCGCGGGCGAGCGGCGTGTGCTTGAGCCGGGAGGACTGCTCGCCGATGCGCTCGACGAGCCCCACGGCCAGCCGGCTGCTGTCCCGCATGTCGAGCAGCTGGTACTTCACCGACGAGGAACCGGAGTTCAGGACGAGGACGCGGGACGGGCTCACTGGGCGGTTGCCTTCTCGTTGGGGTGCTGGGCCTGGATCGCCGTGATGGCGACGGTGTTGACGATGTCCGAGACGAGCGCGCCCCGGGACAGGTCGTTGACCGGCTTGCGCAGACCCTGCAACACCGGCCCGACGGCGATCGCGCCGGCCGACCGCTGCACGGCCTTGTAGGTGTTGTTGCCGGTGTTGAGGTCCGGGAAGATCAACACGCTGGCCTGACCGGCGACTTCGGAGCCCGGCAGCTTGGTCGCCGCGACCGACGGCTCCACGGCCGCGTCGTACTGGATCGGCCCCTCGATCCGCAGGTCGGGCCGGAGCGAACGCACCAGCTCGGTCGCCTCGCGCACCTTGTCGACGTCGGCGCCCGAACCGGACGTACCCGTCGAGTACGACAGCATCGCGATCCGCGGCGCCACACCGAACTGCGCGGCGGTGGACGCCGACTGGACGGCGATGTCGGCCAGCTGCTCGGCGTTCGGGTCCGGGTTCACCGCGCAGTCGCCGTAGACCAGGACCTTGTCGGCCAGGCACATGAAGAAGACGGACGAGACGATGTCGGCGTCCGGCTTCGTCTTGATGATCTCGAAGGCCGGCCGGATGGTGGCCGCCGTGGAGTGCACCGACCCCGACACCATGCCGTCGGCGAGGCCCTCCTGGACCATCAGAGTGCCGAAGTAGTTCACGTCCGAGACGACGTCGTACGCCAGCTCCACCGTGACGCCCCGGTGGGCGCGCAGGGCCGCGTACTTCTCGGCGAACGAGTCCCGCAGCTCGCTGGTGGCCGGGTCGATCAGCTGGGCTTCGCCCAAGTCGACGCCGAGGTCGGCGGCCTTCTTGCGGATCTGGTCGACCGGGCCGAGCAGGGTCAGGTCGCACACCCCGCGGCGCAGCAGCACCTCGGCCGCGTGCAGGACGCGCGGCTCGGTGCCCTCGGGCAGCACCACACGGCGCCGGTCGGAGCGGGCCTGCTCCAGGAGCTTGTGCTCGAACATCATCGGGGTGAGCCGGTCACTGCTCGGCGCGGAGACCCGCTGCTTGAGGTCGGCGGTGTCGACGTACCGCTCGAAGAGGCCGAGCGCGGTCTCCGCCTTGCGCGGGGTGGCCGCGTTCAGCTTTCCCTCCAGGGAGAAGAGCTCGGCGGCGGTGGGGAAGCTGGTGCCGGCCACCGACAGGACCGGGGTGCCGGGGGCGAGGCGGGCCGCGAGGGTGAGGATGTCCGGGCCCGGCACCTCACCGAGGGTGAGCAGCACGCCGGCTATCGGCGGGGTTCCGGCGCTGTGCGCGGCCAGCGAACCGACGACCAGGTCGGCGCGGTCGCCGGGGGTGACGACCAGGCAGCCCGGCGTGAGGGCGCCGAGGAAGTTCGGCAGCATCGCCCCGCCGAACACGAAGTCCAGCGCGTCCCGGGCGAGTCCGGAGTCGTCGCCGAGGACGACCCTGGCGCCGAGGGCGTGGGCGATCTGGGCGACCGTCGGCGCGGACAGGGCGGGTTCGTCGGGCAGGACGTGGCAGGGCACGGGGAGCCGGGAGTGGAGCTGCTCGGCGATCTTGTCGCGGTCGTCCCGGGCGACCCGGTTGCTGACCATGGCGAGGATGTCGCAGCCGAGGCCGTCGTAGGCGCGGTAGGCGTTGTGGGTCTCGGCGAGCACGGACTCCGCGGTCTGCCCCCGGCCGCCGACCACCGGGATCACCGACGCGCCGAACTCGTTCGCCAGCCGGGCGTTGAGCGACAGCTCGTCAGGGAACTGGGTGTCGGCGTAGTCGGTGCCGAGGACCAGGACGACGTCGTAGTCGCGGGCGACCCGGTGGAAGCGGTCCACCAGGGTCGACACCAGTTCGGCGGCGCCGCGCTCGGCCTGGAGGGCGGACGCCTCGTGGTAGTCCATGCCGTAGACGGTGGCCGGGTCCTGGGACAGCCGGTACCGGGCGCGCAACAGCTCGAAAAGACGGTCGGGGCCGTCGTGGACGAGGGGACGGAACACGCCCACCCGGTCGACCTGCCGGGTCAGGAGTTCCATGACCCCCAGCTCGACGACCTGGCGGCCGTCGCCACGGTCGATGCCGGTCACGTACACGCTGCGGGTCACGCGCGGTCTCCGTTCCGTCGTCGTCTTCGTTCCGTCTGCTCTGGGGCGATCGTGGGCCCGGGGGGGAATCGTGGCCCGGAGGAATCGTGGGCTCATAAAAAGAGCCCACCGCGGTGAGCAGAACCCTCTTGACAATACCTCCCGCGATATATAGGGCGCCCGTCAGTGGTGACCGGCGACGCCGTCCTGCGGGCATGAAACAATCGGGACTGGCTCACCGGTATCGAAGCGAGCAGGAGACACAGCACGATGCGCATCGGAGTGCTCACCGCAGGCGGCGACTGCCCTGGCCTGAACGCCGTGATCCGGTCGGTCGTGCACCGAGCCGTCGACCACTACGGCGACGAGGTCATCGGCTTCGAGGACGGCTACGCCGGCCTGCTCGACGGCCACTACCGCACCCTCGACCTCGACGCCGTCAGCGGCATCCTGGCCCGTGGCGGCACCATCCTCGGCTCCTCCCGGCTTCAGCGCGACCGGCTGCGCGAGGCCTGCGAGAACGCGTACGACATCGCGCGCGACTTCGGCATCGACGCGCTGATCCCGATCGGCGGCGAGGGCACGCTGACGGCCGCGCGGATGCTGGCCGACGCGGGCCTGCCGGTGGTCGGCGTCCCGAAGACCATCGACAACGACATCTCCTCCACCGACCGCACCTTCGGCTTCGACACCGCGGTCGGTGTCGCCAGCGAGGCGATGGACCGCCTCAAGACCACCGCCGAGTCCCACCAGCGCGTGATGGTCGTCGAGGTCATGGGCCGGCACGCGGGCTGGATCGCCCTGGAGTCCGGCATGGCGGCCGGCGCCCACGGCATCTGCCTGCCCGAGCGGCCCTTCGACCCGGCGGACCTGGTCAAGATGGTCGAGGAGCGCTTCTCCCGCGGCAAGAAGTTCGCCGTCGTCTGCGTCGCGGAGGGCGCCCACCCCGCCGAAGGCACCATGGACTACGGCAAGGGCGCGATCGACCAGTTCGGCCACGAGCGCTTCCAGGGCATCGGTACGGCCCTGGCCTACGAGCTGGAACGCCGCCTCGGCAAGGAGGCCAAGCCGGTCATCCTCGGCCACGTCCAGCGCGGCGGCTCACCGACCGCGTACGACCGTGTCCTCGCCACCCGCTTCGGCTGGCACGCGGTGGAGGCCGCGCACCGGGGCGAGTTCGGCAGGATGACCGCCCTGCGCGGCACCGACATCGAGATGGTGCCGCTCGCGGAGGCGGTGACCGAGCTGAAGACGGTCCCGAAGGACCGGATGGACGAGGCGGAGTCGGTCTTCTAGGAGGTCGGGAGCCCCGCCAAGATTGTCAGCACCCTCCTGGTTTCTAGGTGTCGTCCTGGACCGTGGTCCAGAAGTGGTCGACCACCCGGTCCAGGAAGTCCTGCCCGGCCTCACCGGCGGTGCCGCCCCAGCCGAGGGGGGAGACCAGCTGTCCCTGGTACTGCCGGTGCAGCTTCCTGAGGCTGTCCTCCAGGAGCCGTCGGCCCAGCGGCACGATCTTCGCGACCGGGCGGACGTACGACTGCCACCGTTTCGTCATGGCGTCGCGCAGCAGCTCGGCGAGTTTCGGCTCGTGGCCCGTGACGGTCACCAGGTCGGGCAGTGAGAGGTCCAGCAGGGCGGCCAGCGCGGACGACTGCCGGCCGGTGCCGCGCCACTCGTCGTGCTCCTCCATGCTGAGATACGCGAGGAGTTCGAGCCCGACGGCTCGCGCCACGTCCTCGGGCGCGAACCCGCGGGCGATCCGGTGCTCGCGCAGGGTGCGTGGTCTGCCGATGAGGTCACCGGGGGAGCACCACAACACGCCCGCGAGTCCGATGAGTTCGGGGTTGCTGGGAGTGGCGATCCGGCGCTCCCAGGCGATCACCAGGTCGGGGGTCACATGGGGGAGCCCGTAGGAGACCCGCATGCCGTAGGCGACATGTTCGGGTCCCATTCCGAGAGCGGTCCTGAGTCTGCGGGCGACGGGAGCGTCGAACGGGGGAGGCGGCGGTGGGCTGGACGGATTCGGCTGTGGGGGTCGGCGCACGGCCCACAAGCTAGGGGCGCCACCGAGCGGTGACTACGGTCAGTTCGGCCAGGATCACAGATTGTAGGAACATACGGTTTCGGCCGTGGGTTCGAGGTGGCCGAAGATCGTCTGTCGCCGGACCGGGTGCTGGTGGGGAGGGTCGCGGAGGGCGCCCGGGCGGGTGCGGGGGCGGGGCGTCGCTCTCGTGCACGAGGCGAATGGCAAGGTAGAGGGGCATATTCGCTAGCCTCCGGAGGCGCCGAACGTCCGGCATTCCGAGACGGTCGGCGCCGACGGGACTCAGCGGGTCTCGCCCGGGCGGGCGGACGTCGAAGGTGCGTACGTCATGGTCAACACGGCGATCAGTCGTGAGAGGGACGAGAACCGGCGGCGCAATCCGAACGTTTCCCTCTCGCGCCGCCACCCCGACAGCGCCCGCTGATCGTGCGCGCCGGGCTCACCCCTCACCCCTCACCCCTTGACCGCCCCGCCGAGCGCGAACCCCGCGCCCAACCGCCTGGCGATCAGCACGTACAGCAGGATCACCGGGGTCGAGTAGACGACGGAGAACGCGGCCAGCTGCCCGTAGGCCACCATGCCCCGATTCCCGAAGAACTCGTTGATGCTGACCGAGGCCGGCATCTGGTCCGGGGTGAGCAGCAGCATGAACGGGACGAAGAAGTTCCCCCACATCATCACGAAGGAGAACACCGTCACGACGGAGACTCCCGGCCCCATGAGGGGGAGCACGATCCGGACCAGTGACTGGAGCGAGGACGCGCCGTCCGTCCAGGCCGCCTCCTCCAGTTCCCTCGGTACGCCGTCCATGAAGTTCTTCATCAGCCAGATGGCGAACGGCAGTTGGGAGGCGGCGAAGAAGAAGATCGTGCCCTGCATGGTGTCGATCAGGTCCACCCGCACGAACAGCGCGTACACCGGCACCATGATCGCGGTGATCGGCAGGCTGGTCGCGAAGAGGATGGTGAGCAGGAACGGACGGTTCAGGCGGGACCTGAACCGGGACAGGGGGTACGCCGCGAGTGCCGCGCACACCACCGTCAGTCCGGTCGCGCCGCCGCACAGGATCAGGCTGTTCAGCAGGGGGGTGAAGGTGATGTCCGACGTCAGGATCGCGTCGAAGTTGCCCAGGGTGAGGCCGTCGGGCGCCTTCACCCTGAGGTCGGCGCGCGGGTCGAGGGACGACAGGACCACCCAGGCCAGCGGCAGCGCGAAGGCGGCGGCGAGCACGAACAGTCCGGCGTCGGCGGCCAGCCGGCGGCTGCGGCGGCGGGAGGAGAGCGTCAGCGCCATGTGTCGTCAGACCTCCGTCCGCAGCAGGCGCAGGTAGATGAGCGAGAACAGCGAGCCGACCAGGAGCAGCAGCAGCGCGACCGCGGTTCCGTAGCCGATCATGCTGTTCTGGAAGGCCTGTTCGTACATGAAGAGGGGCAGCGTCTGACTCTTGTCGCCCGGGCCGCCCCTGGTCATCACCCAGATGAGCCCGAAGACGGACAGCGTCTGCAAAGTGTTGAGCATCAGGTTCGTGGCGATGGAGCGACGGATCATCGGGAGCGTGATGTGCCACATACGGCGCCATCCACCGGCCCCGTCGACCTCCGCCGCCTCGGTGATCTCCTTCGGGATCTCGTTGAGGGCGGCGGAGTACACGAGCATCGAGAAGGCCGTCCCCCGCCACACGTTCGCGAAGGACACCGCGAGGATGGGAAGCGTGAACAGCCAGTTCTGGGACGGGAGATGGAGCCAGTCCAGAATCGCGTTCAGGGTGCCCTCGCGGCGGAAGAAGGCGTAGAGGAGGAAACCGGCGACCACCTCCGGCAGCACCCACGCCGTGATCACGATCCCGCCGGTGAGCGTACGGACCGGTTTCGAGGCACGCCGCATGAGGGCGGCCAGGGCCAGGCCCAGGGTGTTCTGCCCGATCAGCGACGAGATGACCGTGAACACCAGCGTCAGCCATACGGCGTTGAGGAACTCCTCGTCCTGGAACGCCGTACGGAAGTTCTCCAGACCGACGAACGACGACTCGGCCTGGCCGGTGAGCTGGAGGTCGGTGAAGGCGATCCAGACGCAGTAGACGATCGGGCCCGCGAGGAAGAGCAGCAGCAGGACCAGCGCGGGGGAGACGGGGAGGGCACGGACGAGCGAGCGGCGCAGGGGGACACGCGGAGCGTCGGGCGGTGCGGGGGGCGGGTCCGAGGGGGGCTTCGCCGCCCCCGGACCCGTCGCCCGCGGTGCGGCGGTGGTCACTTGTCGACCACCTGGTTGTCCGTGGCCTCCTTGAGTGCGTCGTCGTAGGCCCGCGCCGCCTGGGGCACGGGCTGGTCACCCGTCGTCACGCCCTCCATCGCCTCCTGGATGGCGGTGGAGACCTTCGGGTACGCCGGATAGGCGGGCCGGTAGTGGGTGCTGGCGACCAGGTCGGTGAAGAACGTGATGCCGGGCTGGGCCGTGGTGTACGCGGGATCGGCGGCGACGTCCTTGCGGACGGCGATTCCCGAGTTGGCGATGTACCACTTCTGGGCGTTGGCCTTGGTCTGCAGGGTCTTGATGAAGTCGAAGGCGAGGTCGGGGTTGGCGGACTTGTCCGGGATGGACCAGGTCCAGCCGCCGGACATGCTCACCTTGCCGGGGGCCTGGCCGTGCTGGGTGGGCATGGCGGCGAGACCGAGTTCCTTCGACCACTCGGGCCACTCGTGTCCGCTGCCCTTCAGCCAGTCCTGCGGGAGCCAGGAACCGTCGAGGGCGATACCGAGCTTGCCCTTGGGCAGCCACTCGCCGCGGACCCTCGTCATGACGTTGGGGTCGAGGGCGTCCTCGATGTCCGGGCCGAGTTTCTCCTTGTAGACGGTCTCGACGAAGGAGAGGGAGTCCTTGAAGCCGTCGCCCGCGGTGACCCACTTCTTCGACGTCCGGTCGTAGAGGGGATCCTGGCCGCCCGCGTCGCCGGTGCCGTAGAGCAGCATCTCGAAGGTCTGCATGGTGGCGGCCTCACCGACCGGCTTGCCCGTGTAGACGTTCAGGGGGATGACGTCCGGGACCTTCTTCTTGATCGTGCGCGCGGCGGCGAGGACGTCGTCCCAGGTCTTCGGCTGCCAGCCCGCGGGCAGGCCGGCCTTGCGGAAGATGTCCTTGCTGAACCACAGGCCCCGCGTGTCCGTGCCGTCCGGGACGCCGTACGTCTTACCGTCCTCGGCCTTGGCGGCGGCCTTCGCGGTGTCCATGAACTGTCCCCAGTCCGGCCACTTGGCGAGGTAGGGGTCGAGCGGCTTCAAGTACCCGCTGGTGATGTCCGAGTTGATGAGGAAGGTGTCCTCGTAGACCAGATCCGGGGCGGTCTTGGGGGAGCGGAGCATCTGCTGGAGCTTGGTGTAGTACTCCGAGTCCGGGGCCTTGATGGGGACGAGCTCGACCTTCTTGCCGGGGTTCTCCTTCTCGAACTGCTTCTTGACGCCGGCGAGGTAGTCGTCCATCACATGGATCGAGTTGTCCGTGGACTGCTTGAAGGAGACCTTCAGGGTGTCCGGGTCACTGCCGGAACCGCCGCCGCAGGCGGTCACGGTGGCCGAGGTGACGAGAAGGGCGATCAGTAAGGAAGTGGAGCGGACGGCGGTGGGGCGCACGGGCATGACCTCCTGCGGGCACGTCGCTGTGGCCGGGATGGCTGCCGTGTGAACGTAAGAGGAGTGGTCTAGTCAGGTCAATGCGTGTGCGGCGGTTATCGGGTGGGAGCCCCTTCAGGCGCTCGGCTCGCCTTCTTCGGGTGCGTCGCTGGCGGGCTCCGGCATGGCGATGACGTACGTCCCCTTGGCGGGCAGAGTGGCGACGAGCCCACGTTTCCGGAGTTCGACGATGGCGCGGCGCACGGTGCCGATGCTCACGCGGTACAGCTCCGTCATGGCTCGCTCGCCCGGCAGGGCGGCCCCCTGCGGCAACTTGCCGGACGCGATGTCGGCCGCGACGGCATCGGCGAGTTTCACGTACTCGTAGCGCGGGAGCTCACTCATGCCTCCACCGTGCCGCAGCCCAACGCTTGACGCAGGGGTGGAACGCGTCCCGCAGCGGTGTGAAGCAGTAGGACGCAGAGGGGTGCAGGGGGACGCAGTTGGCGGTATGGTCGGAATGACAGACCCCGGCGAGGTGGCTAGACCTCCCGGGGCACGGCCAACGCTTACAACAGGAGCGTCGACATGCACGACCTTATCCGCCGCACCCTCGAATGGCCGCGCCACCTGATCGGCGCGCAGGAGGTGGCCGTCTGATGGAACCGACATCCACCTCTCCCCGTCTGCTGCCCTGGCCGTCCCCCGGCGGCAACCCGTGCTACCTGGTCACGGACAGCCACGGCGGGTATGTGTCCCGTCTCGCCGACGAGCTGGAGGCCACACAACTGGCCATGGGCGTCGACGTGCTCGACCTCGCCCGTACCGTGCTGGACGACCCCGCGTCGCCGTACACCGAGGTGCGCTACGCCGGCATCCGGCTCGCCGAGTGTCTGACCGACGCCCTGCGTGTCGCCGAGTCCCGGGGGCTGCGCCTGCCCGCACCGGACACGGAGAGCATCGAGGACGCGCTGCCTAACGCCCCCGCCCCACAACCCCCCGCACCCACCGGTACACCAACTCCGGCCGCCCCACCTGCCCGTACACAGGCGCCCGTTCCGCCCGTCCCGACTCCACCAGGTGTTCCAGGTACCGCCGGGCCGTGATGCGGGAGATGCCCACCGCCTCGGCGATGCCCGCCGCGGTCAGGCCCTCCTCCGCTTCGCGCAGCGCGCCGGTGACCCGCTCCAGGGTCGGCCCGCTCAGTCCCTTCGGCAACGCGGCCGGCCCCGGGGCCCGCAGCGTCGCCAGGGCTCTGTCGACCTCGTCCTGGCCGCTCGCCTCGCCCGCCGACGCGTGGAACTCGGCGTAGCGCACCAGGCGGTCCCGCAGGGTCGCGAAGGTGAAGGGCTTCAGTACGTACTGGACGACGCCGAGGGAGACGCCCTCCCGCACCACGGTCAGGTCCCGTGCGGACGTCACCGCTATGACGTCCGCGTGGTGGCCCGCGGCCCGCAGGGAGCGGGCCAGTTGGAGGCCGTGCACGTCCGGCAGGTGGAGGTCCAGGAGGAGCAGGTCGACCGGTGTGCGCTCCAGCGCGCGGCGGGCCTCCGCGCCGGTGTGGGCCTTGCCGACGGCGGTGAAACCCGGGACCCGGTTGACGTACATGACGTGGGCGTCGGCGGCGACGGGGTCGTCCTCCACCACCAGGACCCGGATGTACTGCTGCTCGGTCGTCATGCGTCGCCTCCAGAAACCGGCTTGCCGCCGGACACCGCGTCCCCGTGAACCGCGCTTCCCCCGGTGACCGCGCTGCCCAGCGGAGTCCGGCCCCCAGTGGCCGGACCGCCCCCGTGGACTGCGGGCACGACCCCACTGCCCGACACCAGGGCCTCCTCCGACACCCGCCCGGACCCGTCCCCGCCCCCCAGCGGCAGCCGTACCTCGAACTGGGCCCCGCCCCCGTCGGCCTCCGCCACCGTCAGGGACCCCTCGTGCCGGTTCACCGCCTGCCGTACGAGAGCGAGGCCGAGGCCCCGTCCGCCCGGTCCGGCCGGCTTCGTCGAGAAGCCCCGCTGGAAGACCGCCTCCGTGTGCGCGGGGTCGACGCCGTCCCCGGTGTCCGAGACCCGGAGCACCAGTTCACGGTCCTCGGTGTACGCCGTCACCGTCACCCGCGCCGGCACCCCGCCCTGCGCCGCGTCGACCGCGTTGTCGATCAGATTGCCGAGGATGGTGACCAGGTCACGGGAGGGGAGGGAGTCCGGCAGCAGGCCGTCGTCCAGGCGGCTGTCGTCCGACACCACCAGCTCCACGCCCCGCTCGTTGGCCTGGGCGGTCTTGCCCAGCAGCAGGGCCGCCAGCACCGGCTCGCCCACCGCCGCCACCACCTGGTCGGTGAGGGCCTGGGCCAGCTCCAGTTCGGCGGTCGCGAAGTCCACCGCCTCCTCCGCGCGGCCCAGCTCGATCAGGGAGACGACGGTGTGCAGCCGGTTCGCCGCCTCGTGCGCCTGCGAGCGCAGGGCCTGCGTGAAGCCGCGTTCGGAGTCCAACTCGCCCATCAGGGACTGGAGTTCGGTCACATCGCGCAGGGTGACCACAGTTCCCCGGCGTTCGCCGCCCGACACCGGGGACGTGTTGACCACCAGCACCCGGGCCGCCGTCAGGTGCACCTCGTCCACCCGTGGTTCCGACGCCAGCAGCGCCCCGGTGAGCGGGGCGGGCAGGCCGATCTCCGCGACCGACCGGCCCACCACGTCCCCCTCGGACGCCACCCCGAGCAACTCCCGCCCGCCGTCGTTGATGAGCGCCACCCTGAACTGCCCGTCCAGCATCAGCAGCCCCTCGCGTACGGCGTGCAGCGCGGCCTGGTGGTAGTCGTGCATGGCGCTCAGCTCGGCCGCGTTCATGTTGTGGGTGTGGCGGCGCAGCCGGGCGTTGACGACGTACGTGCCGATCGCGCCGAGGGCGAGCGCACCGGCCGCGACCCCGAGCATGGCGGTCAGTTGGCCCTGCACCCGCTTGCTGATCTCCTCGACCTTTATGCCGGCGCTGACCAGGCCGATGACGCGGTGGTCGCCGTCCTCGACGGGGGTGACCGCGCGGACCGAGGGGCCGAGGGTGCCCGTGTAGGTCTCGGTGAAGGGGTGTCCCTTCAGGGCGGGGCCGATGTTGCCGCGGAAGTGCTGGCCGATCTCGGTCTCCACGGGGTGGGTCCAGCGGATGCCCCGCGGATTCATGATCGTGACGAAGTCGACCTCGGTGTCCGTCATCACCCGCAGCGCGTACGGCTGGAGTCGGGCCGTCGGATCGGGGGTGCCGATCGCCTCCCGCACGGACGGGGAGTCGGCGACGGACCGCGCCACCGCCAGGGCCTGCCGACGGGCGGCGTCCTCCGCCTGGCCGCGGTCACTGACGTACGTGAACAGCGCGTACCCGGCGACGACGACCGCGATCAGGACGGCCTGCATGGCGAAGAGCTGGCCCGCCAGGCTGCGGGGTGTCGGGACACGGACGTGCATGTCGTCAGTCTGCCTCTTGGCTGATTGTGAACTATATGAACGGAAGGGTGACCGCCCTCACACGACGGGAGATAGTCGCCGCATCCCCCCATGCACAACCGCCATATAGAACCCCATCCCCATCCCCATCCCCCGGACGTGAGCCGCACGCCGGTGATGCCGACGACGTCGTCAAGGAGGGCCGCCGTGAGCAGCGCAGCAAATACGGCAGCTACCACACCCAAAGCCAAGCGGGACCGCACCCACTACCTCTACATCGCGGTGATCATCGCGGTCGTCGCGGGCATCACCGTGGGTCTGGCCGCACCTGATTTCGCCGTGGAGCTGAAGCCTCTCGGTACGGGCTTCGTGAACCTGATCAAGATGATGATCTCGCCGATCATCTTCTGCACGATCGTGCTGGGCATCGGCTCGGTGCGCAAGGCCGCCAAGGTCGGTGCCGTCGGCGGTATCGCGCTCGGCTACTTCATGGTGATGTCGCTGGTCGCCCTCGCCATCGGCCTGGTCGTCGGCAACATCCTGGAGCCCGGCACGGGCCTGCACATCACCGAAGCGATCAAGAGCGCCGGTCAGGGTCAGGTGGACGCCGAAGCGCTGCCGCCGGTCGACTTCGCGCTCTCCATCATCCCCACCACCATGATCTCCGCCTTCACCTCGGGCACGGTCCTGCAGACCCTGCTCGTCGCCCTGCTCACGGGCTTCGCCCTGCAGGCCATGGGCTCCACGGGCGCGCCGATCCTGCGCGGGGTGGAGCACGTCCAGCGGCTCGTCTTCCGCATCCTCGCCATGGTGATGTGGGCCGCGCCGATCGGTGCCTTCGGCGCCATCGCCGCCGTCACCGGCTCCGCCGGCGTCGACGCGCTCAAGAGCCTCGCCGTCCTGATGCTCGGCTTCTACGTCACCTGCTTCCTCTTCGTCTTCATCGTGCTCGGCGTGATGCTGCGCCTGGTCGCGGGCCTGAACATCCTCTCGCTGTTCAAGTACCTGGGCCGTGAGTTCCTGCTGATCCTGTCCACCTCCTCCTCCGAGTCCGCGTTGCCGCGGCTCATCGCGAAGATGGAGCACCTGGGCGTCAGCAAGCCGGTGGTCGGCATCACCGTCCCGACCGGCTACTCCTTCAACCTCGACGGCACCATGATCTACATGACCATGGCCTCGCTGTACATCGCCGATGCCATGGGTACGCCGATGTCGGTCGGCGAGCAGATCCCGCTGCTGCTCTTCCTGCTGGTCGCCTCGAAGGGTGCGGCCGGTGTCTCCGGTGCCGGTCTGGCCACGCTGGCCGGCGGCCTCCAGTCGCACAAGCCCGCCCTGGTGGACGGCGTCGGCCTGATCGTCGGCATCGACCGCTTCATGAGTGAGGCCCGCGCCCTGACCAACTTCGCGGGCAACGCCGTCGCCACGGTCCTGATCGGTACCTGGACCAAGGAGATCGACCGCGAGCGCGTCGACCAGGTCCTCGCCGGACACCTGCCCTTCGACGAGAAGACACTCCTGGACGACGACTCCGACGGCGGCGACGACGCCCACGCGGAGCTTCCCGAGCAGGGCGGCGACAAGGAACTCGCCAAGGCCTGACGGCCACACGGACAGGGCCGGGCCCGGCCTGAACCCGGGCTCGGCCCTTGGTCTCCGGGCGGCTGAGTACTCCCCCGTAGCTCAGCCGCCCGGTTCGGCGTTCTCGCCCTTCGTCTGGTTCTCCCTCGCTGCGCTTCGCCACCGGCTCGGTGGCATGGAGGCGGGCATGCCTGCCGCGGTCAGTACCAAGGACCGCGGCAGACGTGCCCGCCTTTTGTGCTGTGCGGCCGGGGCCGCCGGGGCCGCCCGTGACGGGTGGGGCATATGTGGCGGAAGGAGGGAAATGATCCTAGTTTGTTCTTGACGACCTGACGTCGTAGACAGGGCGGCGATGGAATCTCCCCGTGTGCTCGTGATCGAGGACGACCCGGATGTGAGTGCGCTGCTGAAGCGGCACCTCACCGGGCTTGGCTGTCACGTGACCGTCGCCGACTCGGGTGAGGCCGGCCTCGATCGGGCCTTCGCCGACCCTCCGGACATGGTGATCATCGACGTGCTCCTGCCCGGTATCGACGGGCGCGAGGTCATCCGGAGGCTGCGGGCGGACGAGCGCACGAAGAAGTGCCACCTCGTCGTCTCCTCCGTGCTCGACCCCGAGGACCTGGTCGAGCTCGCGACGGACGCGTTGCTCGCCAAACCGTTCCGGCAGTCGTCCGTGGCGCGGCTCCTGGACTCCTATCGGTATCGGAGTTCCGCATCACAGGAGGAGTAATGGCCCGTGTCCTGATAGCCGACGACGATGCCGACATCCGGGACCTGGTGGACTTCAAGCTGACGCAGAGCGGTCACGAGGTCACGGCGGTGGAGGACGGCATGGCGGCGCTGCGGGCCGTGCGCGAACAGCTGCCGGACCTGGCCCTGCTCGACATCCGGATGCCGGGGATGTCCGGCCTCGACGTCTGCCGGGAGCTGCGCGCCGCGGCCGAGACCGCGAACATCCCGGTCATCATGATCACCGCACGGTCCCAGGAGGGAGACGTGGAGGTCGGCTTCGAGGCGGGGGCCGACGACTACATCATCAAACCCTTCAGCCCGCGCGAGCTGTCGAGCCGGGTCACCGCGTTGCTCGCCCGGGTCGAACGGTGATCAGCGAGGGCCTCGTCACCGTTGCGGTGCTGTCCCTGCTGGCGGTCGTCATCGTGCTGAGCACGCTGATCGTCCTCATCCGCGGTACCCGCAGACACCGGCAGCGCAGACGGGAGCGGACGGCGGAGCCGGTACGGGGCCTCCTCTTCGAACTGCTGTGCGCGGAGGGCGACGAACAAAGCCGGCTTCTGGAGCGGCTGGCCGCGATCGACAGGCGGGCCTGGTCCGCCCTGGAGCCGCACGTGGCGGAACTGCTGGAGAAGGTCTCCGGGGGAGCCCGTACCGCACTGATCCGGCTGTACGGGCTGCGCGGCGCCACCGCGGCCGCCGTCACCGACCTGACCCGCCACAGCGCGGTCCGCCGGGGGCGGGCCGCGCAGGTGCTCGGGCGGCTCGCCCACACCCCCGCGGTCCCGCCGCTGTGCCGTCTGCTGGCCGACCGCGACCCCGAGGTACGGATGGCGGCCGCACGCGCGCTGGGCCGCTGCCAGGACCCCGCCGCCGTGCCGTACCTGCTGGCCTGCCTGACCGGACCGCGCACGGTACCGCCCGGTGTGGTCACCCACGCGCTGACTGCCCTGGGGCCGGAGGGACTGCGGTTCGTCGCGGTCGGACTCGACCACCCGGAGCACCTCGCCCGGGCCGTGGCCGCCGAGGTGCTGGGGGCGACCGGGGCGGTCTCCCGCACCGCCGAGGTGGTGCACGCACTGCGCGCCGACCCGCACACCGAGGTGCGGATCAGGGCCGCCCGCGCCCTGGGCAGACTGGGCATGCCCGACGGCCTGGAGCCGCTGCTGGCCGCCGTCCTGCCCGGCCGGCCGGTCGCTCTGCGCATCGTGGCGGTCAGCGCCCTCGGCAGCCTGGGAGCCGTCGCGGCGACACCGCGGCTGGCGGCCCTGCTCGACGACACGGATCCGCATGTGGCGGCCACCGCCGCCCGCGCGCTGCTGCGGCTCGGCCCGCGGGGACAGGCGGCGCTGCGCTCGGCCGCGGCCGCCGCCGACGGACGGCCGGACGGCAGGGCTGCCGCACACGCCCGGGCCGCGCTCGCCGAAGCCGCCGTCGGCGGCACCCGCCTCGACGTCCGCGCGGAGGTCGCGCTGTGAGCGCGGTGGACCACGCCGCACGGGGCTGGCCGCTGGACATGCTGCACTCGCTGCTCGCGCTGAGCGACCACGTGATCATCATCTACTTCCTGGCCATCAACACCGTCTACCTGGTGCTGATCACCATCGCCCTGGCGGAGATCGTCAGAGGGCTGCGCCGGGCCCCGTTCGCGGGCCACGACGAGACAGCCGCCAGTCCGTTCACCCCGCCCGTGTCCGTGATCATGCCCGCGTACAACGAGTCGGCGGGCATCATCGAAGCGGTACGGGCCATGCTGCTGCTGCGCTATCCGGTCTTCGAGGTCGTCGTGGTCGACGACGGCTCCACCGACGACACGGTGGCCGCCCTGCGGGCCGACTTCGACCTCGCCGAGGTGGAGTACGTGGTCCCCGACGACGTACCGGTACGCGGCCGGGTCACCTCCGTCCTCCTGCCCCGGGGCGGCCCGGTACGGCTGGTGGTGGCCCGCAAGGACAACGGCGGCAAGGCCGACGCCCTCAACGCCGGGATCAACCTGGCCTGTTACCCCCTGGTGTGCATGGTGGACGCGGACTCGATCCTCGACTCCCAGGCCCTGCTCACGGTGGCCAAGCCGTTCGGCGACGATCCGGCGCGGGTGGTCGCCAGCGGCGGTGTGGTGGGCGTCGCCAACGGCTGCACCGTGGTGGCCGGGCGGGTGGTCGAACCGCATCTGTCCCAGAACCTGCTCGGGCGCGTCCAGGCCGTCGAATATCTGCGGGGCTTCTTCCTCGGCCGTACCGGATGGTCCAAGGTCGGCGGTCTGCTGATCATCGCCGGCGCGTTCGGCCTCTTCCGCCGGGACGCGGTGGTGGCGGCCGGCGGCATGGACCCGGACTGCATCGGCGAGGACGCCGAACTGGTCGTCCGGCTCCACCGGCACATGCGCGACCAGGGCCGTGCCTACCGCATCGTCTTCGTCACCGAGCCGATCTCCTGGAGCGAGGCGCCCTCGAAACTGAAGGTCCTGGCACGGCAGCGACGACGGTGGCACCGCGGCCTGACGGAGATCCTCCTCAAGCACCGCCGCATGATCGGCAATCCCCGCTACGGCCGCGTCGGCCTGCTGGCTCTGCCGTTCTACGTGCTCTTCGAACTGCTGGCCCCGGTGGTGGAGCTCGCGGGTCTCGTGCTGGTCCCCCTGGGCGTGCTGCTGGGCGCGGTGAACGTGGAATTCCTGTGGCACTTCCTGCTCGCCGCCTATGCCTACGCGCTGGTGGTCAGCCTGCTGTCGGTCGCGGTCGAGGAGTACGCCTACCACCGCTTCACACGGTGGCGGGACATCTGGGGCGCCCTCGTCGGGGTGGCCGCCGAGAACATCGGATACCGCCAGCTCACCGCATGGTGGCGGCTGCGCGGCATGTGGGACGCCCTGCACGGGGCTCCCCGGGTCTGGGGCGCGATGACCCGCACCGGGTTCGACCCGCCCGACCGGGCGAAAGAGGGCGGAGGTGACCGTGCATGAACGGCATCCGGATACCGGCGCACGGCTCCGTCGCGCGTCGGCTCGCCTACGCGTTCGGACTGCTGACCCTGCTGATCGCCCTGACCGGCACGGCCATGCTCATCGGCACGCTGCGGCTGTCCGCCGCGCAGGACCGGATCACCCACCGGGTACATCCCGCCGTGGACGACAACCTGCGCCTGCGCAACGAGAGCGTCACCGCCCAGCGTTCGATCCGTGGCTATCTGATCACCGGTGATCAGATAGAGCTCGCCGCCTTCCACACGGCCAAGAACCGCATTCCCTCGGTCATTTCGGACCTGCGCGGACACGGCGTCGCGGACGAGAACAACGTCGCGACGCAGCAACGAGAGATCCAGGCGTACCTGCGCGTAGCCGACCAGCAGGCGCTCGCCACTCCGCGAAGCGACCAGGCCGCCACCCTCACCCGGAAGGCGACCCTGCGGTTCCGGGCGTTCGAACGGACCAACGACAGCCTCACCCGGCAGTTGAACGACCAGGACCAAGACCTGGAGCGGCACGCCAACACGGTGTTCCGGGCCGGTGTCGCCGGGCTCGGCGCCGTGCTGGTGTTGGCCGTGGGCGGGGCCGTGTACATGTCCCTGCGCACCACCCGCGCCCTGATCGGACCACTGGGAGACGTCGAGCGGACGCTCCACCGGCTCACCGACGCGGAGCACTCGGCACGTGCCCGGGAGGAGGGGCCGTCGGAGATCAGGGCGGTGGCGCGCTCGGTGAACACGCTCGCCGACGAGGGCGACCGGCTGCGGGCGATCGGGGAGGAACGCGACGCCCTGGCGGAGATGGCCCGGAAAACCGGCCTCCTGATCCGGGAGCACCTCGAGGTCGACCACGTTCTCGACACGGCGTGCACGGGGATCGGCGAGGGCCTGCAGGCCGACTACGTCTTCATCATGCTCCTCGAGGAGGGCAACCCCCTCGTTCCCGTGGCACGCGCCTGGAACGCGCGGCGGGGTCTGCTGCCCGCGGAGGAGCAGACGATACCGCCGGTACCCGCGGAGGTGGTGCGCGAGCATTACCAGCAGGGAACGACCTGGTCCTACAACCGGCTGGACGCCCACCTGGACGAGGAGTCCCCCTTGCCCGGCGCCCCGGGCTCCTACGGCGACACCGGCCTGCCGGAGGAGGCACGGGCCGCCGCCCGTGCCCTGGGCCTGGTCTCCGCGGTGGTCGCGCCGATGGGTGTAGGGGAGGAACCACTGGGCGCGGTCTTCGTCGCCCGGACCCGTCCGGAGAAAGTCTGGCGCCCCGTGGAGGTCGAGATGGTCGACTCGATGGCCAGCGGCGTGGGCCGTGCCGTGTACACGTCCTCGCTGTACGAGCAGGAGACCCGCCTGGTGGACAAACTGCGCGCCCTGGACCAGGCCAAGAGCGACTTCCTGTCCACCGTCTCGCACGAGCTGCGCACGCCGCTGACCAGCATCGTGGGCTACATCGAGCTGCTGAAGGACGAGGAGACCGGCCCGCTCACCCCGCCGCAGATGCGCATGCTGGACGTCGTCGACCGCAACGCGAACCGGCTGCGGGCGCTGATCGAGGACCTGCTCACCCTCTCGCGCATCGAGTCGGGGGCGTTCACCTCGAAGAGGGCACCGGTCGACGTGCGGCGGCTGGTGGCCTCGGCGGCCGACGCCATGAGACCGGCCGCCGACGCCGCCTCGGTCGCGTTGGAGATCCGCTGCGCCGAACAGCCCCTGGTGCTGGAGGCGGACGGCGACCAGTTGGACCGCGTGCTGATGAACCTGCTGTCCAACGCGGTGAAGTTCACCCCGACCGGCGGGACCGTCACCGTCCGCGCTGACGCCCAGGACGGCGCGGCGGTCCTCAGCGTCAGCGACACCGGGATCGGAATTCCCGAAGCGGAGCAGCGCAAGCTCTTCGAGCGCTTCTTCCGCGCGTCCAACGCCACCGACGCGGCCATTCCGGGCACCGGCCTGGGACTGACCATCGTCCGTACGATCGTGGCGAACCACGGCGGCGAGATGGAGGTGCACTCCGAGGAGGGCCGGGGCACCACCTTCACCGCCCGGCTGCCCCTCGCCGCCGCGGACCGCCTGCCCGAGTCGTCCTAGACGGCGTCCCGGGATCCGCCGTTCGCGGGGCGGGGCCGGCTCGGCTCAGACGGTGTCCTCGAAGGTGACATCCAACGCCCGGTAGTTGTCGACGGCGGTCTGCACCTGGGCCGGGGTCAGCACCTGGTCCTGGGCGAAGTAGACGTAGTCGACCCTTTCCTCGTAGGCCCGCGACTTGCGGCCGTTCACTCCCAGCAGGTCGATCAGCCAGTGGTTGAAGTGGATGGCCATCGACGACTCGGGCACATAGGGGTCGCTGTGCGCGGCGAACAGTCTGCCGTCGATGTAGTACGTGACGCTCGTGCTGTCCACCGTGATGACGAGGTTGTGCCAGCCGGCGAAGCTCGCGCGCTCCTGGGTGGAGACGTTCACCTCCTGCGGCGGGTTCTCCGAGTAGGTCTCCCAGGAGGTGGCGAGCAGGGCGCTGGAGGGGATGCCCCAGCCGCCGTTCGGCAGGTACTCGAAGTCGAGTTCGCTGTAGTCCGGGTCCAGCGGGTAGTTCAGCGGTGAGATGGTGAAGAACGTCTGCACCATGTGGTCGCCGTCCGGCCCCAACACCGGGAAGTCGCTGAAGCGGACCCGGGCGGCGTAGGTGCCGTACAGGAACTTGCGCTCGTTGTGGATCTCGGCCTGCTCGGTGCCGGCGGCGGTGCCGTTGGTGCCGGAGCGCAGGGTCATGATCGAGTTGCCGGACTCGGTGGCGAAGGTGATGTTCTGCGGCTTCCAGGTGGCACCCGCCACGCCCGGACCGCCTTGCCCGGACCGCAGGGTCCAGCCGTGCTGGGTGAGGGACGGATCGGTGTAATTGACGTAGTTGAAGTCGTCGAAGAGTTGCGGACCGGTGACTCGCCGGGCGACCGCCGGAGTGCGGCCTGAGGGGTCGGAGAGGGTGTCGGCGCGATGCGGGGTCTCGGCGCCCGCTGCCTGGGGCACGGCGGCGAGAGCGGTACAGATCAGTCCGGTGGCGGCGAGCGCCACGGCGGCCTTCGTGCGCAGGGACACAGCGGATGTTCTCATTCGTCGCACGCCTTTCGTGGGGGAGAAGGGAACGACGCGGGCCGGTGCGACGCGTGGCCGATGTGCACACACGGAAACTGACCCGGCGTCAAAAAGACTGGCACAGGACGTCACCGTCGACAGTGGTCCTCCTTGTCGGACCACCCGGAGCGGCGACGAGCGGTCACCCAAACCCGAACGAACGAACGGACGAACGACCGACCGACCGGGCGACCGGGCGAGTGCGGCGGCCGCAGAGGAACCCCTGTCGCCGCGGCGGGACGCCGTTGCCTTGACGTCGGCGTCAAGGCTTAGGTTCGTACGCATGCGCATCGGCGAGCTGGCCGCGCGGGCCGGGACCACGACCCGGACGCTGCGGTACTACGAGTCACGGGGTCTGCTGCCCGCGAGGCGGAGCGGCAACGGTTACCGCACCTACGACGAGGACGACCTGAAGCTGCTGCGGCAGATCAGGACGCTGCAGGACTTCGGGTTCGACCTGGAGGAGACGCGGCCGTTCGTGGAGTGTCTGCGGGCCGGTCACCCGGAGGGCGACAGGTGTCCCGCCTCGCTCGCGGTCTACCGGCGCAAGCTGGACGAGCTCGACGCGCTGATCGGTGAGCTGCGGGCGGTGCGGGAGCAGGTCGGGACGCAGCTGGCGAGGGCCGAGCGGGCGCGTGACGAGCTGGCGGCCGGCGCGGAGGTTCCGGGTGGTCCGGAGCCAGGGTGCGAACTGGGAGGGAACCTCAGATGATCAAGGCGGCTGGTGTGGCCGAGGTGACGGACGCGGACTTCGAGACGGAGGTGGTCGGCGCCGAGCTGCCGGTGCTGGTGGAGTTCACCGCCGACTGGTGTCCGCCGTGCCGGCAGATGGGGCCGGTGCTCAGCGCCCTCGCCGTAGAGGAGGGCGAGCGGCTCAAGGTGGTCCAGCTGGACGTGGACACCAACCCGGAGACCACGAACGCGTACCGGGTGCTGTCGATGCCGACGTTCATGGTGTTCCGCGGCGGTGAGCCGGTGAAGTCGATGGTGGGGGCCCGGCCGAAGCGGCGGCTGCTGGAGGAGCTGGCCGACGTCCTCTGAGCCCCGACGAGCTGCCCGGACCGGCCTCGGACGAGCCCCGGGACCGAGCTCCCCCCGCACAACAAATCCCCCGAGCAATTGCGCTCGGGGGATTTCTCTGCGTATATTCAATGGTTCGCGACTTCACGGGAATTGGTCGCGAATGAGGTTTAGTGAGCAGAGTATATCCGGGCGGGAGTGGAATTGTCAAACACCGACTTTCCAGATCGTGAATTGACGCGCGAACAGGAATTCATCGACGGGCTGTACGCGCGCGTGGACGCCCTGCGCGGCGACACCGAGGTCTCGGTCACGGACGCGCTCGCCCAGGGCAACACGCCCCAGCAGGCCCGGCTGGAGCGGGACATCCTGGTCGCCGAGCGCTCGGGACTGCTGTCCGCGCTGAACGCGGTGGACGGTTCGCTCTGCTTCGGCCGGATCGACCTCACCTCCGGCGTCACCCACCACATCGGCCGGATCGGTCTGCGCACCGACGACGCCGAGCACACCCCGATCCTGATCGACTGGCGGGCCGACGTCGCCCGCCCCTTCTACCTGGCGACCGGCCACACCCCGATGGGCATCGGCCGGCGCAGGCACATCACCACCGAGGGCCGCACGGTCACCCACCTGCACGACGAGATCCTCGACCTCGGCGACGCCACCCGCACCGGCCACGAGGACCCGACCGGCGACGCCGTGCTGCTCGCCGCGCTCAACTCCGCCCGCACCGGCCGGATGAGTGACATCGTGCAGACCATCCAGGCCGAGCAGGACGAGATCATCCGGGCCCCGCACCGGGGGGTGCGGGTGGTCGAGGGCGGCCCCGGCACCGGCAAGACGGCGGTCGCCCTGCACCGGGCCGCCTATCTGCTGTACGAACACCGGGAGCTGCTCGCCAAGCGGGCCGTCCTGATCGTCGGCCCCAACCCCGCCTTCCTCGGCTACATCGGCGAGGTGCTGCCCTCGCTGGGCGAGACCGGCGTCCTGCTGGCCACGGTCGGTGAGCTGTACCCCGGGGTGAAGGCGACGGCGACCGACACTCCGGAGGCGGCCGCGGTGAAGGGCCGCGCCGACATGGCCGACGTCCTCGCCGCCGTCGTACGCGACCGGCAGGCGCTGCCCGACCCGGTGATCGCGATCGAACACGACCGCGAGATCCTGATGCTCGACGACGACCTGGTGAACATGGCCCGCGAGCGCACCCGGGCCGCGGGGCTCCAGCACAACGCGGCGCGCGAGTACTTCGAGGGTCACATCCTCAACACGCTCACCGACATGGTCGCCGAGCGCATCGGCACGGACCCCTACGACGGATCCAACCTGCTCGACCCGAGCGACATCACCCAGATCCGCGACGAACTCGCCGAGAACCCCGAAGTCTGGTCGGCGATCGACCAGTTGTGGCCCCGGGTGACCCCGCGGCGCCTGGTCGCGGACTTCCTCGCCGCGCCCGAGAGGTACCTCGGCGACCAGGACGCGGCCGCCGTCCGCCGCCCGGTGACCCGGGCGTGGACCGTCTCGGACGTACCGCTGCTCGACGAGGCCGCCGAACTGCTGGGCGAGGACGACCGGTTGGCGCGGGCCCGCGCGGAGCGGGAGCGGGAGACGCAGATCGCGTACGCCCAGGGGGTGCTGGATGTCTCCTACGCGTCCCGGACCTACGAGTTCGAGGACAAGGAAGAGGAGGACTCCGAGGTCCTGTCCGCGCACGACATCATCGACGCCGAACGCTTCGCCGAACGGCACGAGGAGGACGACCACCGCAGCGCCGCCGAGCGCGCGGCGGCCGACCGCACCTGGGCGTTCGGCCACATCATCGTCGACGAGGCGCAGGAACTGTCGCCGATGGCCTGGCGGTTGCTCATGCGGCGCAGCCCGACCCGCTCGATGACCCTGGTCGGCGACCCGGCGCAGACCGCGGAGGCGGCGGGCGTCGGCTCCTGGGCGGGCATCCTCGCGCCGTACGTCGAGGACCGCTGGGAGCACATCCGGCTGAGGGTCAACTACCGAACCCCGGCCGAGATCATGGACGTGGCGGCGGCCGTGGTGCGCGCGGAGCATCCCGGCTTCGAACCGCCGAGTTCGGTGCGGTCGACAGGGGTACGACCCTGGGTGCGCGCCACCGACGACCTCCCCGGCGCCGTGGCGAAGGCGGTGGCGGAGCTGACCCCCGACGAGGGCCGGCTGGCCGTCATCGCGCCGCGCGCGCTGCACCGCGGGCTGGCGGCCCGCCTGGACGGGGTGACGGCGGGCGAGGAACCCGACCTGACGCGGACGGTCGTCCTCCTCGACCCGCGCCAGTCCAAGGGCCTGGAGTTCGACTCCGTGCTGGTGGTCGAACCCGGACAGTACGGCACCAGCGACCTGTACGTGGCCCTGACCAGGGCGACCCAACGCCTCGGCGTACTGCACACCGAGCCCCTCCCGGCACCGCTGGCAGAGGCGTTCGCGACTGCTCCCTGAAGGAGCCTCGCCCTCAATGCCGGAGGGGACTGTCTTTTTCAGCCCCTCCGGCGTTTGAGGAGCGGGGGCCCGGGGGCAGCGCCCCCGAAGGACGGGACGGGTAGGGGCGGCGGGGGCGAGAACCCCTACGCCGGCCGCAGCCAGACCGTCGCCAGCGGCGGCAGCGTCACACACACGCTGGCCGGCCGACCGTGCCACGCCATAGCCTCCGGCTTCACCGCGTCCGCGTTGGTGACATCACCACCCCCGTACCGCCCGGCGTCCGTGTTGAGAGCCTCGTACCAGGCGGGCACATCGTCCGGAACCCCCAGACGGTAGTCGTGGCGGACGACCGGAGCGAAGTTGGACACCGCCAGCAGCGGGACACCGTCCGCGTCGTACCGCAGGAAGGCGAAGACGTTGTCCTCGGCGGCGTCCCCCACCACCCACTGGAACCCGGCGGGGTCGGTGTCGCGCTGCCACATCGCCGGGGTGTGCCGGTAGACGGTGTTGAGGTCCCGCACCAGATCACGGACGCCCCGGTGGTCGGCCTCCGCCCCGTACGCCGGGTCCAGCAGCCACCAGTCCGGCCCGTGCGCCTCGGACCACTCCGCGCCCTGCGCGAACTCCTGCCCCATGAACAGGAGTTGCTTGCCGGGATGGGCCCACATGAAGCCCAGGTAGGCACGGAGATTCGCCCGCTGCTGCCACCAGTCACCCGGCATCTTCGACACCAGCGACCCCTTGCCGTGCACGACCTCGTCGTGCGAGATCGGCAGCACGTAGTTCTCGCTGTACGCGTACACCATCGAGAACGTCATCTCACCGTGGTGGTACTTGCGGTGCACCGGCTCATGGCTCACGTAGTCGAGCGAGTCGTGCATCCAGCCCATGTTCCACTTCAGCCCGAAACCGAGGCCCCCGAAGCCGCCCGGGCCCAGGTGGTGGGTGGCGCGGGTGACGCCGTCCCAGGCCGTGGACTCCTCCGCCACCGTCACCACGCCCGGCACCCGCCGGTACACGGTCGCGTTCATCTCCTGGAGGAAGGCCACCGCGTCCAGGTTCTCCCGGCCGCCGTGCTCGTTCGGAACCCACTGGCCGGGCTCGCGCGAGTAGTCGAGGTAGAGCATCGAGGCGACCGCGTCCACCCGCAGCCCGTCGATGTGGAACTCCTCGCACCAGTACACCGCGTTGGCGACCAGGAAGTTGCGCACCTCGCGGCGGCCGTAGTCGAACTCCAGCGTGCCCCAGTCGGGATGCGCGGACCGCAGCGGATCCTCGTGCTCGTACAGCGGACGCCCGTCGAACTCCGCGAGCGCCCACTCGTCGCGCGGGAAGTGCGCCGGCACCCAGTCCATGATCACGCCGATTCCGGCCCGGTGCAGGGCGTCGACGAGGTGTTTGAAGTCGTCCGGGGTGCCGAGCCGGGCGGTGGGGGCGTAGAAGCCGGTGACCTGATAGCCCCAGGACCCGCCGAAGGGATGCTCGGCGACCGGCATCAGTTCCACATGGGTGAAGCCCATGTCCTTGACGTACGCCGGCAGCTGCTCGGCGAGCTGACGGTACGTCAGTCCCGGTCGCCAGGACGGGAGATGGATCTCGTAGACCGAGAAGGGCGCCTCGTGCGCGGGGGCGCCGGTGCGGCGCGCCAGCCACTCCTCGTCACCCCACTGGTAGCTCGACGAGGTCACGATGGACGACGTGCTGGGCGGGACCTCCGTGCGGCGGGCCATCGGATCGGCGCGCAGCGTCTTCGAACCGTCGGGCCGGGTGATCTCGAACTTGTACAGCTCGCCCTCGCCGATGCCGGGCACGAACAGCTCCCAGACACCGGTGCCGCCGAGCGAGCGCATCGGGAACGCCGAACTGTCCCAGAAGTTGAAGGTGCCGGCCACCCGCACGCCCCGCGCGTTCGGCGCCCACACCGTGAACCGGGTCCCGGCCACACCGTCATGCGTCATCGGGTGCGCCCCGAGCGCCCGCCACAGCTCCTCGTGCCGCCCCTCGCCGATCAGATGCAGGTCCAGATCACCGAGCGCGGGCAGGAAGCGGTACGCGTCCTCGGTGTCCTGTGCCGCCCCCTCGTACTCCACGAGCAGGCGGTACGCCGGAACGTCCCGCAGTGGCAGCAGACCCGAGAAGAACCCGTCCCCGTCGTCCTGCAACTCCGCCCGCAGATCACCGGCGACGACCGTCACGGACCGCGCGTACGGCCGGAACGCCCGGAAGGCGACCCCACCGGGCACCGGATGGGCGCCGAGCACGTCGTGCGGGGCGTGATGGGTACCGGCGAGCAGCCGCTCGCGGTCACCGGCGGATGCCTCCGGCGACACGGCGGGCTCGGGCGCGGGGACCGCCTTCGCGGTGACCTTCTTGGCGGCGAGATTCTTGACGGTGACCTTCTTCGTGGTGGCTTTCTTCGCCACAGCGGAGGTCTTCTTCGGGGTGGTCTTCTTCGCGGCGGCGGCCTTCTTCGCGGCGGGCGCGGTCTCCTTGGCCGTGGCCTTCTTGGCCGTGGCCTTCTTCGTGACCGTCTTCTTCGCGACGCTCTCCGCGGCCACCGCCTTCGCGGCGGCCTTCTCGGCGGCCTTCTTCACACTCTTCTTGACGTTCTTCTTCGCGGGCTTCTTCTCAGCCGTGTTCTCCGTCGTGTTCTCGGTCATGTTCTCGGCCGCGTTCTCGCTCTTCTTCCGGGCTTTCGCAGCCGTCTTCTTCGGATCCGGACCGCTGGACGGGGGGCGGGGCGTCACGGGGAAAGCCTCCTCGGCGAAACTCTGTCGGTCAGATCAGGTCGGATGCGACGTACCGCTCTATCGCGGCCATCGGTACGGGCAGCCAGTCGGGGCGGTGCCGGGCCTCGTAGACGACCTCGTAGATCGCCTTGTCCGTCTCGCAGGCCCGCAGCAGCACCGGGTCCATCCGCGGATCCACGCCGCTGACCTCGGCATATCCCGAGCAGTAGGCGGCCCGGCAGGTCTGGGCCCAGCCCGGGGACGGGGGGTCGGCGGAGAGCGCCGCGTAGTCGAAGGAGCGCAGCATCCCCGCGATGTCCCGGGCCGTCGGCTGCGGCATCCGGCGCTCGGCGAGCGGCTTGGACGGCTCACCTTCGAAGTCGATCAAGGACCACTGTCCGGCGGGCGAGCGCAGACACTGCCCCAGGTGCAGATCGCCGTGGACGCGCTGCGCGGTCCAGGTACGGCCCTCGTCGGCCAGGTCGGCGAGGGCGGTGAAGGCGGAGCGCAGTCCGGGCTCGTACGGCCGGAGCGCGGGCACCGCCTGCGTGGCCGCCTCCAGACGTTCGATCATGCCGTCGACCAGCATGTTCAGCTGGGTGTGTCCGAGGGTCGCGGTGGGCAGCGCGCGGGCCAGCGCGGTGTGCACCTCGGCCGTGGCGCGTCCCAGCGCCCGTGCCTCCGCGCTGAAGTCCTCGCTCTTGGCCAGCTCCCGCAGCGCCAGCTCCCAGCCGTCACTCGCGCCCTGCACGAACGGCTGGAGCACACCCAGGACGTACGACTCCCCGGCCAGCTCCGCCCGTATCCACCCCGTCGGCGCGGGCACCCTGGGGCAGTCCTCCCGGGCCAGCGCCAGCGGCAGCTCCAGGTCGGGATTGACGCCGGGCACGACCCGGCGCAAGAGCTTGAGGATGAACGTATCTCCATAGACGATCGACGAGTTGGACTGCTCGGCGGTCATCAGGCGCGGCACCAGTCCGTCCCTGATCTCCTGCCGCGGGTCCCGTTCGAAGCGCAGCCCGCCGATGCGGGCCTGGGTGCGCAGCGCCTCCAGGAGCAGTTCGGCGGGCCGGGGGTCGTGCAGGGCCTCGTACACCGTGTGTCCGGCGAGCGGGCCCTCGTCGACGTGGCCGATCAGCGCGGGCGCCAGCCTGGGGGGCAGCGCCTCGCGCACGCCTATCAGGAGCTGGTAGCAGTCGCCGGGGTGGGGCGCGGAGCCCAGGGCGAGCGGCTGGTGGGCGCGCACCAGCAGGTGGTAGAGGCCTTGGCTGGCGGTGGGTGGCAGCAGTTCGGTGGCAGCCACCAGGGAGAACCCGGCGACCGGACGCCCCTTGCCCGCGAACCAGCGCTGCCTGGGCAGCCACTCCCGCAGCAGCGGATCCAGTGACGCGAGAAGGTCGGGGCTGCCGGAACTGGATGTGACGGTACGAGTGACGGATTCCGACATGGCGTCGCGTCCTTTCCCCGTGGTCGGGGTGTTACTACTGCGTGCCCAGGGCGGGACGGGGGAAACCGCCCCGCCCGGGGTTCGACCGGGCGCACATGCCCTAGGCGGCGTCCTTGCGGAGCCGGAACCAGTAAAAGCCGTGACCGCCCAGAGTCAACAAGTAGGGCAGCTCTCCGATGGCCGGGAAACGGACCCCGCCGAACAGTTCGACCGGGTGCCGCCCTCCGAAGGCGCTGAGATCCAGCTCCGTCGGCTGCGCGAACCGGGAGAAGTTGTTCACGCACAGGACGAGATCGTCCTCGTACTCCCGCAGGAAAGCGATCACCGCCGGATTGGACGACGGGAGTTCCGTGTACGACCCCAGTCCGAAGGCGGGGTTCTGCTTGCGGATCTCGATCATGCGGCGGGTCCAGTGCAGCAGCGAGGACGGCGAGGCCATCGACGCCTCGACGTTCGTCACCTGATAGCCGTGGACCGGGTCCATGATCGTGGGGAGGTACAGCCGCCCCGGATCACAGGACGAGAATCCGGCGTTGCGGTCCGGGGTCCACTGCATCGGGGTGCGTACGGCGTCCCGGTCGCCGAGCCAGATGTTGTCGCCCATGCCGATCTCGTCGCCGTAGTAGAGGATCGGCGAGCCCGGCAGCGACAGCAGCAGGGCCGTGAAGAGTTCGATCTGGTTGCGGTCGTTGTCGAGGAGGGGGGCCAGGCGCCGGCGGATGCCGATGTTGGCGCGCATGCGGGGGTCCTTGGCGTATTCCGCCCACATGTAGTCGCGTTCTTCGTCGGTGACCATTTCGAGGGTGAGCTCGTCGTGGTTGCGCAGGAAGATGCCCCACTGGCAGTTCGAGGGGATGGCCGGGGTCTTCGCGAGGATTTCCGAGACGGGGTAGCGGGATTCGCGGCGGACCGCCATGAAGATGCGGGGCATGACCGGGAAGTGGAACGCCATGTGGCATTCGTCGCCGCCGGAGGCGTAGTCGCCGAAGTAGTCGACGACGTCCTCCGGCCACTGGTTCGCCTCCGCCAGCAGCACCGTGTCCGGGTAGGAGGCGTCGATCTCCTTGCGGACCCTTTTGAGGAACTCATGGGTCGCCGGGAGGTTCTCGCAGTTGGTGCCCTCCTCCTGGTAGAGGTACGGCACCGCGTCGAGCCTGAATCCGTCGATGCCCAGGTCCAGCCAGAACTTCAGCGCGGAGGTGATCTCCTCCTGGACCGCCGGGTTCTCGTAGTTGAGGTCCGGCTGGTGGGAGAAGAAGCGGTGCCAGTAGTACTGCTTGCGCACCGGGTCGAAGGTCCAGTTGGAGGCCTCGGTGTCGACGAAGATGATCCGGGCGTCCTGGAACTGCTTGTCGTCGTCGGCCCAGACGTAGTAGTCGCCGTAGGGGCCGTCGGGGTTGTTGCGGGACTCCTGGAACCACGGGTGCTGGTCGCTGGTGTGGTTCATGACGAAGTCGATGATGACGCGCATGCCACGGTGGTGGGCGGAGTCCACGAACTCCACGAAGTCGGCGAGGTCACCGAACTCCGGCAGCACGGCGGTGTAGTCCGAGACGTCGTACCCGCCGTCACGGAGGGGTGACTTGAAGAAGGGCGGCAGCCACAGGCAGTCGACGCCCAGCCACTGCAGGTAGTCGAGTTTCGCGGTCAGGCCCTTGAGGTCGCCGACGCCGTCGCCGTTGCTGTCCTGGAAGGAGCGGACGAGGACCTCGTAGAAGACGGCGCGCTTGAACCACTCGGGGTCCCGGTCCTTGACGGGAGTGTCCTCGAAGGTGTCCTGGACGGGCTCGTTGACGATCATGTTGTGGGTGACCCTCCGATCTGCGGGGTGGACGGTCGCAGGACGGTGCTGTGCTCCTCCGGTGGCGCGACGTCGGTGGTTCCCGCCTCGCGGCCCTCGGACCCTCGGCCGACCGTAAGCACGTGTGCCCCGCCAGGCCCGAGGCGCACATAATTGGCCCTGCCCCAGTGATAGGTCTCGCCGGTGAGCTCGTCGCGCACCGGCACCGACTCGTGCCATTCCAGGCCGAGTTGCGGCATGTCCAACGAGACCGTGGCCTCCTGGGTGTGGTCCGGGTCGAGGTTGGCGACCACCACGACCGTGTTCGATCCCTGCCGCTTCGAGTACGCGATCACCGCTTCCTTGTCCGCCTGGTGGAAGTGGATATCACGCAGCTGGCGCAGGGCCGGGTTCGCGCGCCGGATGGTGTTGAGCCGGGTGATCAGGGGGGAGAGGCTGCGTCCCTCGTGTTCGGCTGTGTCCCAGTCGCGGGGTTTGAGCTGGTACTTCTCGGAGTCGAGGTATTCCTCGCTGCCCTCTTTGAGGGGGGTGTTCTCGCACAGTTCGTAGCCGCTGTAGATGCCCCAGGTCGGGGAGAGGGTGGCGGCGAGGACGGCGCGGACCTCGAAGGCGGGACGGCCGCCGTGCTGGAGGTACTCGTGCAGGATGTCGGGGGTGTTGGTGAAGAAGTTGGGCCGCATGTACGAGGCGGCCTCGCCGGACAGTTCGGTCAGGTACTCGGTGAGTTCGTCCTTGGTGGTACGCCAGGTGAAGTAGGTGTAGGACTGCTGGAAGCCGATCTGGGCCAGCGTGTGCATCATCGCCGGCCGGGTGAACGCCTCGGCCAGGAAGATCACGTCGGGGTCGGTGCGGTTGATGTCGGCGATCACGCGTTCCCAGAACACGACGGGTTTGGTGTGCGGGTTGTCGACCCGGAAGATCCGCACCCCGTGGGCCATCCAGTGCCGCAGCACCCGCAGGGTCTCGGCGACGAGGCCCTCGAAGTCCGCGTCGAAGGCGATGGGGTAGATGTCCTGGTACTTCTTCGGCGGGTTCTCCGCGTACGCGATCGTCCCGTCCGGCCGGTGGTGGAACCACTCCGGATGTTTCTGCACCCAGGGGTGGTCGGGGGAGCACTGCAGGGCGAAGTCCAGGGCCACCTCCATGCCCAGATCCCGGGCCTGCTCCACGAACCAGTCGAAGTCCTCGAGGGTGCCCAGGTCCGGGTGGACGGCGTCGTGGCCGCCCTCGGGGGAGCCGATCGCCCAGGGCACGCCGACGTCGTCGGGTGTGGGCGAGAGGGTGTTGTTGCGGCCCTTGCGGAAGGTGTGCCCGATGGGGTGGATGGGCGGCAGGTAGACGACGTCGAAGCCCATCCGGGCGATCGCGGGCAGTCTGCGGGCGGCGGTGCGGAAGGTGCCGTGGGGTGTGTCGGGGGTGCCTTCCGAGCGGGGGAAGAACTCGTACCAGGCGCCGTACAGGGCCCGTTCCCGCTCGACGAGCAGGGGCAGCGGGTCCGAGGCGGTGACCAGTTCCCGCAACGGATACCGGGCCAGGACCGCGTCCACCTCCGGCGTCAACGCCGCGGCCAACCGGGCGGCGGCGGACCGGTTCTCGTCCCTGAGGGTGTCGACGGCGGCGCGCAGAACCTGCCGTTTGCCCTTCTTGGGGACACCGGCGGCCGCCCGCTCGTACAGCCGCGCGCCCTCCTCCAGGACCAGTTCGACGTCCATCCCCGCCGGGATCTTGATCTGCGCGTGCCGCCGCCAGGTGGTGACGGGATCGCTCCAGGCCTCCACCGTGTACGACCACTGGCCGGGTTCGCCGGCGGTGACGGTGGCGCCCCAGCGGTCGGTGCCCGGGGCCAGTTCCCGCATCGGAGTCCACGGCCCGTGCCGGCCCTCGGGGTCGGTCAGGACGACATTGGCGGCGACCGCGTCGTGCCCCTCGCGGAACACGGTGGCCGAGATCTCGAACGTCTCGCCGGTGACCGCCTTGGCGGGCCTGCGGCCGCGCTGGACCACCGGGCGGACGTCGAGGACGGGTATGCGCCCGACGGCCGTGCCGCCGCCCGCGGAGGGTGGCTCCGGGACGGGCGGGCCGTCGACCGGGCGCACCGGGTGCGTTCCGTTGCTGGGTGTCGGGGGTGCTGGCGAGTGGTGCGTGGCGGGCATGACCGCTCCTGTCCGCGTCAACGTGGGTGGGCGGATGGCTGTGGGGAGGTGGGTCCTGCGTGGCATCCCCGGGGTGCCTGTGCTGTACCTGCGGGGTGTACCGGTGGAGCCTTCCCACCCTATTCGGGTGAGCAATCCGGCACGTTGCTAACTACTCACACGTAAGTCCACACACAAGACCGGCCCCGTTCTGGCCGAACGGGGCCGGTACCGCACGTGGCCCAGGTCAGCGCGGCACGCGCAGCAGTTTGTCCGGTGAACCGGCACCCCGGCCGGACACCTTGCCGGATGTGGCCGCCCCGGCCAGTGCCTTGCCGACCTGGGCGGGAGTGGCCCGGCGATGGTCCGCGAGATAGAGCGCGGCCGCGCCCGCCGCGTGCGGCGACGCCATCGACGTACCGGAGTAGGTCACCCGGCCGGTGTCGCTCGCGGAGGACGCCGAGGTGATGGACACCCCCGGGGCGAACAGGTCGAGGGCCGAACCGTAGTTGGAAAAGACCGCTTTGGTATCATTTGTATCACTGGCGCCGACCGTGATCGCCTCCTTGACGGCCGCGGGGGAGTAAAGGGCGGCGGGCAGCCCGTCGTTGCCCGCAGCGACCGTGTACGTCACGCCGGACCGGATGGAGTCGCGCACGGCGGCGTCCAGCTGGGCGTTGCGGCGACAGCCGAGACTGAGGTTGGCGACCGCCGGTTTTTTGGCGTGTTTCGTCACCCAGTCGATACCGGCGATGACCCGGGCGGTGGTGCCCGCGCCGGCGTCGTCGAGCACCCGCACGGAGACCACCTGGGCCTTCTTGGCGACGCCGTACCCGGCGCCCGCCACGATGCCGGCGACATGGGTGCCGTGCCCGTTGCCGTCGCCCGCGTTCCGGTCGCCGCCGACGAAGTCCCAGCCGTGACGCGCCCGCCCGCCGAAGTCCCGGTGCCCGATCCGGATCCCGGTGTCGATCACGTACACGGTCACCCCGGCGCCCCCCGAGCCCGGCGAGGTGTAGGTCCCGTCCAGCGGCAGTGACGGCTGGTCGATCCGGTCCAGGCCCCAGGAGGGCGGGTTCTTCTGCGCCTGGTCCAGGCCCACCCGGCTGTCCTGGACGACGGAGGCGACGTGCGGGTCCGCCGCGAGGAGCCTCGCCTGTCTCTCGTTCGCGCGCACGGCGTAGCCGTTGAGCACCGCCGCGTACGTGTGGCTGATTCTCGCCCCGTACTTCTCGGCGAGGTCCTTTCCGGCCGCGGAGGGCGCCTTCGTCCCCGCCTTGAGTGTCACCAGGTAACTTCCGCCGACGGAGCCGGGCTCACCGGCGCCGAGTATCCGCCCCTGCGGTGCGGCGTACGCGGGCAGGGTGACGGCCGAAAGCGCCGCGGCACAGGCCGCCGCGGTCAGACCCCCCGCCACGCGCAGACGCCGTGTTCGCGTCCGTGCCATGGCTGTGTACCCCCTCCTGAAGTCGGCGTACGGCAGCATGTCGCGCGGTGTCGCGGGCCGGGTACGCCACGTAAGCAGCCTCTCGTGCGGCGCGAAGCACCACAAGGACGCCTACAGGGGCGGAACCAGCCATAGCGGGCTCATTGAGCAGTCCGTCCGGTGATCGAGGACGGGTCGTTCAGGCCGATATGGGAATCTGCGGGAGGCAGCCCAGCGAGGCCCGCACAAACGCCGGTACTGTCGTAGGGGACGACACGACACCCCGGCTTTCCGCCAGCGCAGCGAAGAGGTGGCAAGTGAAGGCGATCCGTCGATTCACCGTCCGTCCCGTTCTCCCCGACCCTCTCCGGCCGCTGAGCGACCTGGCGCGCAATCTGCGCTGGTCCTGGCACCCGGAGACCCGTGATCTGTTCCAGTCCGTCGATCCGGAACGGTGGGCCGCGTCCAGCGGTGATCCGGTGCGGCTGCTCGGCAGCGTGCGGCCCGGCCGGCTCGCCGAACTCGCCGAGGACCGTCGCTTCCTGCGCCGGCTCACCGTGGCCGCGGACGATCTGCACGACTATGTGACCGGCGACCGCTGGTACCAGACACAGCCGACCGACCTGCCACAGGCCGTCGCCTACTTCTCGCCCGAGTTCGGCATCACCGCCGCCCTGCCCCAGTACTCCGGCGGCCTCGGCATCCTGGCCGGCGACCATCTCAAGGCGGCCAGCGACCTCGGCGTCCCGCTGATCGGTGTCGGGCTGCTCTACCGGCACGGGTACTTCCGGCAGACCCTCTCCCGGGACGGCTGGCAACAGGAGCACTATCCGGTGCTCGATCCTTACGAGCTGCCCGTCGCCCCGCTGCGGGAGGCCGACGGCACCCCGGCCGACGTCTCCCTGGCCCTGCCCGGCGGCAGGCGGCTGCGGGCCCGGGTCTGGCTGGCCCAGGTGGGCCGGGTCCCGCTGCTGCTGCTCGACTCCGACGTGGAGGAGAATGACCTCGGCGAGCGAGGCGTGACCGACCGGCTCTACGGCGGCGGCAGCGAGCACCGGCTGCTCCAGGAGATGCTGCTCGGGATAGGGGGCGTACGGGCGGTACGGACGTACTGCCGGCTGACCGGGCACCCCGAACCCGAGGTCTTCCACACCAACGAGGGCCACGCGGGCTTCCTCGGTCTGGAGCGGATCGCCGAACTCTGCGAACAGGGACTGGACTTCGACTCTGGCCTTGAGACGGTCCGGGCCGGGACCGTCTTCACCACCCACACCCCCGTCCCGGCCGGCATCGACCGCTTCGACCGGGAGCTGCTCGGCCGCCACCTCGGGCCCGACGCGGAACTGCCGGGGATCGACGTCGCACGGGTGCTGCACCTCGGCATGGAGACCTACCCCGGCGGTGACCCGAACGTCTTCAACATGGCCGTGATGGGCCTCAGGCTCGCCGGGCGGGCCAACGGCGTCTCCCTGCTGCACGGCAACGTCAGCCGGGAGATGTTCTCGGGCCTGTGGCCGGGATTCGACCCCGAGGAAGTGCCGATCACCTCCGTGACGAACGGGGTGCACGCCCCGACCTGGGTCGCCCCGGAGGTGCTCCGGCTCGGCGCCCGGCAGATCGGCGCCGAGCGCACCGAGGACGCCCTGACCGTCGGCGGCTCGGACCGCTGGGACGTGGTCACGGACATCCCCGACCAGGAGATCTGGGACCTGCGCCGGAACCTGCGCGAGCAACTGGTGACGGAGGTGCGCGACCGGCTGCGCGCCTCATGGCGGCAACGCGGCGCCGGTACGGCCGAGTTGGGCTGGATCGACGGGGTGCTCGACCCCGATGTGCTGACGATCGGGTTCGCGCGGCGGGTCCCGTCGTACAAGCGGCTGACGCTGATGCTGCGGGACCGGGACCGGCTGACGGACCTGCTGCTGCATCCCGAGCGGCCGATCCAGATCGTCGTCGCCGGGAAGGCGCACCCCGCGGACGACGGGGGTAAACGGCTGGTGCAGGAACTGGTGCGGTTCTCCGACGACCCACGGGTGCGCCACCGGATCGTCTTCCTCCCCGACTACGGCATGGCGATGGCCCAGAAGCTCTACCCCGGCTGTGACATCTGGCTCAACAACCCGCTCAGGCCGCTGGAGGCGTGCGGGACGTCCGGGATGAAGGCCGCGCTCAACGGGTGCCTCAACCTGTCCGTCCTGGACGGCTGGTGGGACGAGTGGTTCCAGCCCGACTTCGGCTGGGCGATCCCCACCGCCGACGGACTGGACTCCGAGGACCGGCGCGACGACATCGAGGCCGCCGCGCTCTACGACCTCCTGGAACAGCGGGTGACCCCCCGCTTCTACGAACGCGGCCAGCGCGGCCTGCCCGACCGCTGGATCGAGATGGTCCGCCAGACCCTGACCCTGCTAGGCCCCAAGGTGCTGGCCGGCCGCATGGTCCGCGAGTACGTCGAGCGGCTCTACGCCCCGGCCGCGCACGCCCACCGCACCATGGCCCCCGACTCCGCGCGCGAACTGGCCCGGTGGAAGTCCCGGGTGCGCGCGGCCTGGCACGGGGTCAGGGTCGACCACGTCGAGGCGAGCGCCGCGACGGGTACCGCGGAACTCGGTACGACGCTGGCGCTGCGGGTGCGCGTCGCGCTCGGCGACCTCGGCCCCGACGACGTCGAGGTGCAGGCGGTCTCCGGCCGGGTGGACGAGGAGGACCGCATCACCGACGCCGAGACCGTCCCGCTGAAGTCGGTGGGCGGCCCCGACCCGGAGGGACGCCGGCTGTACGAGGGCCCGCTGTCCCTGGACCGCACGGGACCCTTCGGCTACACGGTCCGCGTCCTGCCCGCGCACCCCCTGCTGGCCTCCGGCGCGGAACTGGGGCTGGTGGCGGTGCCGTCGGAGGAGGTGGTGGAGGCGGCCGGCGTGCTGCTGAGGTGACGGTGCCGCCGGGCGCCGGCGGCTACTCGGGCTCCTCGCACAGCCTCCGCAGCACGGCCCCGCACCGGCGTGCGTACGCCTGCTGCAGACCGCGGGTCGCCGGGCCGCCCGCCCGGGAGTACCACTTGGCGCCGCGGCTGAAGGCGGACACGGTCAGCCAGACCGTGCCGTCACCGGTGCGGTCCACGACGAAGGACTCCTCGCCGCACTCCGGGTGACCGGTCAGGGTGCCGTAGGCCCACCCGGCGCGGCGGGGCTCCTCCAGCGTCCAGACCACCCGGCAGGGCGCCTTGATCACGCCGGCGAGGGTGACCGTGACGTCGACGTCGGGAGCGGCACGGTCCGCGCTCACGTCGACGCCCACGCCCAGCGCGCGGTGCATCTCCCAGGTGAGGACCGCCTCGGAGGCTCTGCGGAAGACCTCTTTGCCCTCGCCTATGCGGCTACGCACGTGCAGGGGGTGGAAGCCGGGCGGGCAGAAGCCGTTCTCGCGGGTCGCGCCGACATCCTCGTACGTGAACATGGGGACAAGGGTAGGGCGGTGCTCCGGACGCGCGGCTTCCGGGTGCCGTTCCGCGCCGACTCGCCCCGGTGTGCTGACGCGGAACGCGGGACGGCGGCACCCGGGACGTTGTCCGCCCCGGATGCCGCCCTGTCGCCGTGCCGTCAACTACCTGACAGTCAGCTGACGTTGACCGCCGACCAGGCCGCCGCGACGGCCTTGTACTCGGTGCTGGTGGAGCCGTAGAGCGCGCTGGCCGCCGAGAGGGTGCCGGTGCGGGCCGACTTGTAGTTGGTCGTCGACGTGAAGTACGTCGTCAGCGCCTTGTACCAGATCTGCAGCGCCTTGGCGCGGCCGATGCCGGTGACCGTGGAGCCGTTGGACGTCGGCGAGTTGTACGAGACGCCGTTGATGGTCTTCGCGCCGCTGCCCTCGGACAGCAGGTAGAAGAAGTGGTTCGCGACGCCCGAGGAGTAGTGGACGTCCTTGTTGCCGACGGTGGACGACCAGTTGTCCGCCGAGCCGCCGTCCTTGCTGGGCTTGTCCATGTAGCGCAGCGGGGTGCCGTCCCCGTTGATGTCGATCTCCTCGCCGATGAGGTAGTCACCGGGGTCGTTGGAGTTGTTGGCGAAGAACTCCACGCCGGTACCGAAGATGTCCGAGGTGGCCTCGTTCAGACCGCCGGACTCGCCGCTGTAGTTGAGGCCCGCGGTGTTGGAGGTGACGCCGTGGCTCATCTCGTGGCCGGCCACGTCCAGCGAGGTCAGCGGGTTGACGTTGCCCTCGCCGTCGCCGTACGTCATGCAGAAGCAGCTGTCGTCCCAGAACGCGTTCACGTACGCGTTGCCGTAGTGGACGCGGGAGTAGGCGGCCACGCCGTTGTTCTTGATGCCGCTGCGGCCGAACGTCGACTTGTAGAAGTCCCAGGTCTCCTGCGCGCCGTACGCGGCGTCGACGGCCGCGGTCTGGTCCGTGGCCGAGCTGGAGGCCGTGCCGGTGCCCCAGGTGTCGTCCGCGTCGGTGAACAGGGTCCCGGCCGACGTGCTGGTGCCGTGCGACTTGTTGTACGTCTTGTGGCCGCCGCGGGTGCCGTCCGTCAGGTTGTACGTCGTGCCCGACTTGGTGGTGCCGAGGGTGACGGTGCCGGAGTACAGGCTCTTGCCGGTGCCGGTCTCGATGCCCTGGTACTCGTAGAGCTTCTTGCCGGTGGCCGCGTCGGTGATGACGTGCAGCTCGTTGGGGGTGCCGTCGTCCTGGAGACCGCCGACGACCGTCTCGTAGGCGAGGACCGGGGTGCCGGAGCCGGCCCAGACCACCTTGCGCGGGGCCTGGTCGGCGGCCGTCTTCTCGGAGCCGGCCGCCTTCGCGGCGGTCAGGGCCTGCTTCTCCGCCTTGGCGGGGGCGAGCTTCGGCGTCACGGACGCGACCTTGACGGAACCCTTGAGCGCCTTGGTCACGCCCTCGGTCTTCCCGGTGGCCGACTGGTGGACGACCAGGTCACCGCCGAGGACCGGCAGACCCGCGTAGGTGCGCTCGTAGCGGGTGTGCACCGCGCCGTCGACGTCCTTCACGACGTCCTTGACGACCAGCTTCTCCTTGGCGCCGAGGCCTATCTCCTGGGCGGTGCCGGCCGCGTCGGCCTGCTGCTCCTGGATCAGCGAGGTGCGGGCCGCCGAGGACAGCTGCAGGGGGGCGGCGGCGAGGGTGGATCTGCCGGTGTCCACCGTGGTCTCGGCGGCGGCTGAGGAACCGGTGGTCAGACCGGTGGTGAGCAGGGCTCCGGCGGCGACGGTGGTCGCGATGGCCAGAGTGGTTCGCTTGTGACGCGCGTAGAGGGGGGTCACGCATGCTCCTTCGTGGGGAGTCCGTCCGTTGGTTGGGGTCAACGGGCGGAGTTAGTTGTGGAGTTGCTGTGCTGAAGCGGCGTGAGGGAAGACTGGCACTGAGGCGCGTACATGTCATGACCCCCAAGTGATGTTGGCTCAAAACTGTCCTTCGGGTGAATATTGCCGTCATGTAAACGGAGTTGACTCTCGGTCAAGCACCAACCGGCGGTGCGTATAGACGTGGCAAAAAAGAGGACGCCGCCCCGGGGAGTCGAACCACCGGAGCGGCGCCCTGTCGTGGGAGCCGGTGAGGCCCAGGGGGCCCCTGAGGCCTACGGGAAGGTGAGCTTCCAGCTGTTGATGTAGCCGGTGTCCTGGGCCGCGTTGTCCTGGACCCGCAACTGCCATACACCGTTGGCGACTTCGGAGGACGCGTTCACCGTGTACGTGGTGTTGATGTTGTCCGCGCTGCCGCCGGTGCCGTACGCCTTCAGCGTGTACGCCGTCCCGTCCGGGGCGACCAATTGCACCTGGAGGTCACCGATGTAGGTGTGGACGATGTCGACCGCCACCGAGAGGTTGGACGGCGCGTTGCCGGTCCGGCCCGAGACGGTGATCGGCGATGTGACCGCGGCACCGTTGTCCGGAATCGATACGTCGGCCGCGTTCTCGAAGGAGGTGCCGCCGCCCCCGCCGCCGCCGTCGGACCGGGAGCCGACCGCGATGGCCGCCCAGGCGTCCTGCACGGCCTTGTACTCGGCGCTCGTCGTGCCGTACAGCTCACCGGTCGCCGCGAGCGTGTAGGTGCGCGCCGACGCGTAGTTGGTGGTCGAGGTGAACTTCGTGGTCAGCGCGCGGAACCAGATCTTCTCCGCCTTGTCCCGGCCGATGCCGGTGACCGGAAGCCCGTCGGAGGTGGGCGAGTTGTAGGTGACACCGTTGATGGTCTTGGTGCCGCTGCCCTCGCTCAGCAGGTAGAAGAAGTGGTTCGCGGGGCCCGAGGAGTAGTGCACGTCGTTGTTACCGAGGCCGGAGTACCAGCTGTCCTTGGACGCGCCGTCCTTGCTCGGCTTGTCCATGTAGCGCAGCGGGGTGCCGTCGCCGTTGATGTTGATCTCCTCGCCGATGAGGTAGTCACCCACGTCGGAGGAGTTGTTGGCGTAGAACTCGACGGTCGAGCCGAAGATGTCCGAGGTGGCCTCGTTCAGACCGCCGGACTCACCGCTGTAGACGAGGCCGGCCGTGGCGGAGGTCAGGCCGTGCGTCATCTCGTGCGCGGCCACGTCGATCGCCGTCAGCGGGTTCGCGTTGCCCGAGCCGTCGCCGTACGTCATGCAGAAGCAGCTGTCGGACCAGAACGCGTTGACGTAGTTGTTGCCGTAGTGGACCCGGGAGTACGCGCCCACCCCGTCGCCCTTGATCCCGCTGCGGCCGTGCACGTTCTTGTAGTAGTCCCAGGTCAGCTGGGCGCCGTAGTGCGCGTCCGCGCCGGCCGACTCCGCGTTCGAGGCGCTGCCGTTGCCCCACACGTCGTCGGGCCCGGAGAAGAGCGTGCCGGTGCCGGAGGTGCCGCGGTTGAGGTTGTACGTCTTGTGGCCGCCGCGGGCGCCGTCGGTGAGGTTGTACGTCGACCCGGACTGCGTGGTGGTCAGGTCCACGGTGCCCGAGTACACCGTGTTGCCGACGCCGGTCTCGATGGCCTGCCACTCGAACAGCTTCGCGCCGCTGGCCGCGTCCGTGACGACGTGCAGCTCCTGCGGGGTGCCGTCCTCCTGGAAACCGCCCACGACCGTCTCGTACGCCAGGGTCGGCTTGCCGTCGGCCGCCCAGATCACCTTGCGCGGGGCGCGGTTGACGTCGGGGCTCTTGGCGTCCTGGGCCTCGGCGGCCTTGAGTGCCTGCGTCCTGGCCTTGGCCGCGGGCAGCGCGGCCGTGGTGGTGGCCGGCTTGATGGCGGCGCGGGTCGCCTTGACGACCGACTCGACAGCGTCGGCCTTCGTGCTCTGCACGACCAGGTCGCCGCCGAGGACGGGCAGACCGTCGTAGGTGCGCTCGTAACGCGTGTGGACCGTGCCGTTGCCGTCCTTGAGGACGTCCCGGACGACCAGCTTCTCCTTGGCGCCCAGACCCAGGTCCTTGGCGGTCGCCGTCCTGGCGGCGTCGGCCTGCCGGATCAGCTCGGCGCGCTGGGCGGGGGTGAGCTTCACGGACTCGGAGCCCGGTATGACCTTGCCCGCGGCCGACGGTGCCTGGTCAGGGGCCGCGGTGGCGGCGCCGGACTGGACGGCCGCGGCGATCAGGGCGGAGACGCCGACGAGGGCCACGGTGGCGACCCTGCGCTGGGTGGTGGCGCGGATGTGGGAGGTGCGTCTGGTCGAGGAACTTCTCAACACTGACTCCTTCTGCGCGGCCGCGGGTCTCGCGGCCAGGGGAGACCGGTCGGCGGATGGGCCGAACGGGCAGAACAGGGGCGGTGCGTAGAACCTCGTGCGGGTGCTCGGCCGCGGCACAGCGGTGGAACATGTGAGGTTGCTGTGCAGGGGTCGTGGGAAGAGTGGCAGGAGTTCCCGGTTTCTGTCAGGGGCGCGTCAGGAACTTGGCCGGAAACCCTCCGTTGTCCGGGAATTCACGTCCGATATTCGGAGCGATGCGGGAAGGGGGGAGTAGAGGTGCGGGCGTTTCCCCCTCCCCGGGGCGCGTCATCCGCCCGTGGCGTCCTCGGCCTCCCAGCGCAGCAGGTCGCCCGGCTGGCACTCGAGCACCTCGCAGAGTGCGGCGAGGGTCGCGAAGCGCACCGCCTTGGCGCGGCCGTTCTTGAGTACCGCCAGGTTGGCGGGCGTGATGCCCACGCGGTCCGCGAGCTCGCCCACGGACATCTTCCGCCGGGCCAGCATCACGTCTATGTCGACGCTGATCGGCATCAGATGACCTCGTCCAACTCGGCCTGCATCCGTGCCGCTTCGACGTCCCGCGCGACGGCCTGGGCGAGCAGCATCCGCAGCACGAGCACGATGAGGGCGACCCCCAGGACGGCCAGGCCGATCCCGCCCATGATGACGGTGACGCCCGGGTCGTCCCGCTGGCCCGGCGCGTTGACGGCCGTGACCGCGAACCAGGCGAGGGCGGCAGCCACGATCGCGCCGATCACGCCGTCCACGTACCGGAAGGCGGCGTGGGAGAACACGGTTCCGCGTCGCACCATCGACACCAGCCGCCATACGCAGACCCCGGCGACCTGGACCGACACCATGCCCAGGGTCGTGATCACGCGCAACGAGGTCAGCGGGAGGGACCCGTCCTCCGGGTCGTTGCCACTGGCCAACGTCCACACCATCAACGCCTGCACGAACACGGTGCCGGCGAGCACCACCACGAGCACGGCGCGAAGCGCACGCACTGCCAGCTTTCCCATGACCCAGCCTTCCATCGAGTTGCGATGGAAATCTATCGAATATCGATAGGTGGCGGCAAGGGGCGGGGCAAAGGGGGCCAGGGGGCAGGGTCAGGCGGGCGGCTGCGGACCCGGTTCGCGGTCCCCGTGCCACGACCGCCACAACGACGCGTACGCGCCCCCCGCCGCCACCAGCTCCTCGTGCGTGCCGAGTTCGGTCAGGCGGCCGTCCTCCATCACGGCGACCCGGTCCGCGTCGTGCGCGGTGTGCAGGCGGTGGGCGATGGCGATGACCGTGCGGCCCTCCAGTACGGCGGCCAGGGCGCGCTCGGTGTGCCGGGCGGTCGTCGGGTCCAGCAGGGCGGTGGCCTCGTCGAGGATCAGGGTGTGCGGGTCGGCCAGGACCACCCGGGCCAGCGCGAGTTGCTGCGCCTGGGAGCCATCCGTACGCCAACCGCCCTCACTCAGCTCGGTGTTCAACCCGTCGGGCAGTTCCCGCACCCACCCGTCGGCGCCGACCGCCCCCAGCGCGGCCCACAACTCCTCGTCGGTCGCGGCGGGTTCGGCGATCAGCAGGTTGTCGCGAACCGTACCCAGGAACACATGGTGCTCCTGGGTGACCAGCACGACCTGTCGGCGCAGTTGCTCCGGGCCCAGCTCGACGACCGGCACCCCGCCCACCGTCACCGCACCCGCGCTCGGGGTGTCGACGCCCGCGAGCAGCCTGCTCAGCGTGGTCTTCCCGGCACCGGAGGGACCGACCACGGCCAGCCGTTCCCCGGGCCGTACGGTCAGGTCCACCCCGTGCAGCACCTCACGCCCCCGGTCGTAGGCGTAGTGCACGCCCCTCACGTCGATGCGGTCGCCGGCCGGAGTGGGGGAGCCGCTGTCCCCGGCGCTGCGCGGCGCGGCGGCCAGTCCCTCCACCCGGGCGAACGAGGCGCCGCTGTTCTGCAGTTGCTCGATCCGGTTCAGGATCTCGTCCAGCGGACCGTCGAGCTGCCGCAGGTACAGCGCCGCCGCCACCACCGCCCCCAGACTCACCGCCGCGTGCGCGTGCAGCACCCCGCCGAGCAGCAGCGCCCCCGCGACCGGGAAGAGGTTCGCCACATCCACCGCCGGGTAGAACACCGTGCGCAGACGCAGCGTGAACAGGCGCCTGTGCCGGGAGTGGTCCAGCGCCTGACGGCTCGCCGCGACCCGGCGCTCCCGCAACCCGAACGCCTCCACCGTGCGGGCCCCGGCCGCGGTCGCCGCGAGGATCTCGGCGACGTCCGAGTTCGACTCGCCCTCCGCGAGATACGCGTCCCGGGCCCGGCGCAGGTACCAGCGCAGGGCGAACCAGACCGGGATGAGGCCGAACACGCCTACGGCGCCCAGCAGCGGGTCGATCACGAAGACCGCGCCGAGCAGGAACAGCGCCTGCACGAGGTTGATGAGCAGGTCGGGCCCGGCGTCGCGCAGTGTGGTGCCGACGGTGGCCACGTCCGCGGTGCCGCGGGCCGTCAGATCACCGGTGCCGGCCCGCTCCACCACCGACGCGGGCAGCGCCAGCGTCCGGTCGACGAACTCCTCGCGGACCCGGGCCAGCGTCCGCTCCCCGAACCGGTGCCCGGCATACCGTGCCCAGCGCGCCAGCAGCAACTGCGCCGCCGCGCAGGCCACGATCCCCAGCGCGGCCCGGTCCACCGCCCCGACACCGCCCCCGGCCCGCACCTCGTCGATGATCCGGCCCAGCAGCCACGGCCCGGCGAGGCCCGCCCCGGCGGCGGCCGCGTTCAGCGCGAGCACGGCGAGGAAGGCACGCGCGTCGGCACGCACCAGACGGCCGGAGGCCCGCCGTACGGCCGCGGGCCCGGCGATCGGTAACTGTCCCCGCGTCATCCCACGACCTCCTCGGCGTCCCGGCCGGCCCCGTCCTCGCGCGGGCCGGCCTCCTCTTCCTCGATGCCGGCGTCCCGGGTCACCAGCGCCCGGTAGCCGGGTTCCTGAGCCAGCAGCCGCTGATGGCTGCCGGTGGCCGCGACCTTCCCGTCGACCACGTAGAGCACGGTGTCCACCCGGTCCAGCACCAGCGGGGAGGTGGTGGTGACGACGGTGGTACGGCCCCGGCGCGCGTCCCGCAGCCGGGCCGCGACCGCCGCCTCCGTGTGCGCGTCGAGCGCCGAGGTCGGCTCGACGGCCAGCAGCACCTCCGGGGCGGCCAGCAGCGCCCGCACCAACCGGACCCGCTGCCGCTGGCCACCGGAGAGGTTGTGCCCCTGCGCGTCGACGGCCGAGTCGAGCCCGTCCGGCAGGCCCCGCACGAGGTCCTCCGCCGCGGCGGCCCGCACCGCCGCCATGATCTCCTCGTCGCCCGGTTCCCCGCGCCCGCCGACCAGTTCACGCAACGGCCCCGCGAACAGGTCGGCCTCGTGGTCGGCGACCAGGATCCGCGCCCGCACCTGCGGCAACGGCACCTCGTCCAGCCGCACACCGCCCCAGGTCGCGTCGGACGGCGCGTACCGGCCCAGGCGGTCGACGACGGCCGCCGTGTCGGCCGGCCGCTCACCGGCCAGCGCGATCAGCCGCCCCGGCGGCACCCGGGCCCCGGAGGCCGGGTCGTACAGCACCGACGGCTCCGCGGGAGCGTCGCACACGCCGTCGTCCGGCTCCGGCTCCACGCGCAGCAGCCGTACGACGCGCCGCGCGGCCACCACACCCCGGCCGAGCTGGTATCCCCAGTCGACGAAGTACGCCACCGGGCGCACCAGCACCGCGACATAGCCGTACACCGACACCAACTCGCCCACCGTGAGGGTGCCCTGGGCAGCCATCCGGGCCGCCATCCAGGTCACCACGGCGAGGTACAGCGTCGGCAGGCCCACTCCGAGCGCCTGCAGCCAGCTGGTCACCGCCCCCACCCGGTACCCCTGCTCACGCAGCCGCGTCGAGTCCCGCCGGAAGGCGTCGGCGACCAGCCCCTTGCCGCCGAGCCCGTTCAGGACCCGCAGCCCGCCCGCGAGGTCGCCGATCCGCGCGGTCAGCACGCCCTGCCGCTCCCGGTACTCCGCCTCCGTGCCCTGCAGCCTGACCATCAACGGCCCGACGAGCACCGCCACCAACGGCACCCCGAGCAGCACCACCAACGGCACCCCGAGCAGCACCACCACGGTGAGCTGCGTGGAGACGGACAGCAGCAGCCCCGCGACCACCAGGTAGGCGACGACCGCGCCGACCCCGGGGCCGATCACCGTCAGGGAGGAGCTGATCTGCTGCACGTCCCCCACGCCGATCGTCATGACCTCCCCGGCCCCGACCCGCCGTGGCAACGCCGCCCCCAGCCGCACCGCGTGCCCGACGACGACCTTGACCGTGCGGAAGTTGGCGTCCATCCGCACCCGGGTCATCGTGCGGTGCCGCATGATGCCCAGCCAGGCGTTGAAGGCGCCGACCACCACCAGCAGACCGGTCCACAGGCCCAGCGCGCCCATGTCCCCCGTCTCCAGGCCCTCGTCCACGGCCCGGGCCATCAGGTACGGCGTCGCCGCGAGCAGCACCATCCACACGCTGCCCAGCACCGCCCCCGCCGCCGACCGCCACGGCTGCCGCAGCACCAGCCACCACAGGTACCACCAGCCGCCCCGACGGTCGGGCGTGCCCGGATCCTCGTACGCGTCGATCAACGTTCCCCCCGGCCCCGGAAGATCACGCCAGACTGTCCCGCCACGCCCGGTGCAGGTCCGCGAAGCGGCCGGTGCCCGCGACGAGTTCGGCCGGAGTGCCGTCCTCGACGATCCGGCCGTGCTCCATGACCAGGACCCGGTCGGCGATCTCGACCGTCGACAGCCGGTGGGCGATCACGACCGCCGTACGTCCCTTCAGCACCGTCGCCATCGCCCGCTGCACCGCCCGTTCGCCCGGGATGTCGAGCGAGCTGGTCGCCTCGTCCAGGATCAGCACCGCCGGATCGGCGAGCAACGCCCGGGCGAAGGCGACGAGTTGGCGCTGACCGGCGGAGATACGGCCGCCCCGCTTGCGGACGTCCGTGTCGTAGCCGTCGGGCAGGGCGCTGATGAACTCGTGCGCACCGATCGCCTTCGCGGCCCGCTCGATGTCGTCACGGGTGGCGTCCGGCCGTCCGATCGCGATGTTCTCGGCGACCGTGCCGGAGAACAGGAACGCCTCCTGGGTCACCATGACCACCCCGCGCCGCAGCTCGGGCACGGACAGCTCGCGCAGGTCGACACCGTCGAGCAGGACCCGGCCCTCGGAGGGGTCGTAGAAGCGGGCGAGCAGCTTGGCCAGCGTCGACTTGCCCGCCCCGGTCGAGCCGACGACCGCGACCGTCTGCCCGGCCGGCAGCGTCAGTTCGAAGGTGGGCAGCACCTCGCCGCCGGTGCGGTAGGCGAACCGGACACCGTCGAAGACCACCTCACGGCCGGGGAGTTCGGACTCGAGCGGCGGAAGCTCCCGGGGCGCCTGCGGCTCGGGCACGGACGGCGTCTGCGCCAGCAGCCCCGCGATCTTCTCCAGCGAGGCCGCCGCCGACTGGTACGAGTTCAGGAACATGCCGAGCCGGTCGATCGGGTCGTACAGCCGCCGCAGGTACAGCACCGCCGCCGCCAGCACCCCCAGCTCCAGCGAACCGCCCGCCACCCGCTGGGCGCCCCACAGCACGATCAGCGCGACGGCCGTGTTCGCGACCAGCCGGGAGCCGACGACGTAGCGGGCCATCTCGAGCAGCGCGTCCCCGTTGATCCGCTCGTGCCGCTTGTTGAGGCCGGCGAAGTCGGCGTCGTTGGCGGCCTCGCGGCGGAACGCGCGCACCGGACGGATGCCGTTCATCGTCTCGACGAACTTCACGATCACGGCGGCGATCGCCGTGGACCGCTTCCCGTACACCAGCGCGGCACGCCGCTGGTACGTCCGCACCAGGAGGTACAGCGGCACGAAGGACACCACCGCGACCGCGCCGAGCCCCAGGTCCAGCCAGAGCAGCAGGGCCGAGATGTAGACGAAGGACAGGATGACCGTGACCAGCTCCTGCAGCCCCTCGCTGAGGAGTTCACGCAGTGACTCCACGTCCGTGGTGGAACGGGAGATGAGCCGGCCCGAGGTGTACCGCTCGTGGAAGTCGATGCTCAGCGCCTGCGCGTGCCGGAAGATCCGGCCACGGAGGTCCAGCAGTACGTCCTGGTTGACGCGGGCGGAGGCGATGATGAACGCGTACTGGAGCCCCCCGGAGGCCAGCGAGCACAGCAGGTAGCCCACGGCCACGGCGATCAGCGGGCCGTTGTCGTGGTCCCGGAACGCCGGTACCGCGCGGTCGATGGCGTACGCCACCAGCAGCGGCCCCACCTGCACCGCCGCCTGCTGGAGCAGCAGGAGCAGCGTCGTGACCGCGACCCGGGCCCGCAGCGGGGCCAGCAGGGAACGCAGCAGGGTGGCGGTGGCGCCCGCGGGAGCGGGCAGTACGTCACGGTCGAAGACGTCGCCCGGATCATGGGGTTCGCCGGCCGGTTGCCTCTTGTCCGGTGCGGTGGTCGTGGTCGCCGTCATCGGCCGTCCTCCTCGTCGGTGCCGGCCATCAGGTGGGCGTACTCGGCGTTGCCGCGCAGCAGTTCGTGGTGGGTGCCGACGGCGGCGATCCGGCCGCCGGACAGCAGCGCGACGCGGTCGGCGAGCAGGACGGTCGACGGGCGGTGCGCCACGATGAGGGCGGTGGTGTCCGCGAGGACGTCCCGCAGGGCGGCCTCCACCGCCGCCTCGGTGTGGACGTCGAGGGCGGACAGCGGGTCGTCCAGCACCAGGAAGTCGGGCCGCCCCACGACCGCCCGGGCCAGTGCGAGGCGCTGCCGCTGGCCGCCGGAGAGGCTGTGGCCCTGCTCGCCGACCTGGGTGTCGGTGCCCTGCGGGAGGCCGTGCACGAAGTCGGCCTGCGCCACGGCGAGGGCGCGCTCCAGCTCGACCGTTCCCGCGCCGGTTCCGGCGCCCATGAGGACGTTCTCGCTCACCGCGGCGGAGAAGAGGGTGGGTTCCTCGAAGGCCACCGCGACCCGGGAGCGGAGCTCCTGCCGGGACATGGCGGTGATGTCCTGGCCGTCCAGGGTGATCCGGCCCGATGTCACCTCGTGGAGGCGGGGGACCAGGGCGGTGAGGGTGGTCTTGCCGCTTCCGGTCGCGCCCACCAGGGCCATGGACTCGCCGGGACGGATGTGCAGGTCGATGCGGTCGAGGAGCGGTGGGGAGTCCTCGGGGGCGTCGGGGTAGCGGAAACGGACGTGGTGGAAGCGCAGGCCGCTGTCCTCGGTGCGCGTCGCGTCCCCGGTACCGCCCTTCGACTCCGGCTCCTCGTCCATCACCTCGAAGTACCGCTCGGTCGCCGTCGCCGCCTCCTGACTCATCGCCAGCAGGAACCCGATCGAGTCCACCGGCCAGCGCAGCGCGAGGGCCGTGGACAGGAAGGCGACCAGCGTCCCCGCCGACAGCTCCCCGTCCGCCACCTGCACGGCGCCCAGCACCAGCGCCGCCCCGATGGCCAGCTCCGGCAGCGTCACGATGACGCCCCAGATGGTCGCAAGGAGACCCGCCTTGCGCAGCTCGGTCCCGCGCAGGGTCCGGGACAGTTCACGGAACGCCCGTGCCTGGCTGCGGTGCCGCCCGAACCCCTTGATGATGCGGATGCCGAGCACGCTCTCCTCGACGACCGTCGTCAGGTCGCCCACCTGGTCCTGCGCGCGCCGCGCCACCAGGGCGTACCGCTTCTCGAAGACCACGCACGTCACCATCACGGGGATGGCCGGAATCAGGATGACCAGGCCCAGCGACCAGTCCTGCACCAGCATGATCACCACACCGACGACGATCGTCACGGCGTTGACCAGCAGGAACGTCAGCGGAAAGGCGAGGAACATCCGCAGCAGCATCAGATCGGTGGTGCCCCGGGACAGCAACTGCCCGGACGCCCACCGGTCGTGGAAGGCGACCGGCAGCCGTTGCAGACGCCGGTAGAGGTCCGCCCGCATCTCCGCCTCGACATGGGACAACGGCCGCGCCACCAGCCATCGCCGCAGCCCGAACAGCAGCGCCTCCGCGAGCCCGAGCAGCAGCAGGTACAGCGCGCCGAGCCACACCCCCGCCCCGTCCCGGTCGGCGACCGGCCCGTCCACCATCCACTTCAGGACGAGCGGGATCACCAGCCCCGTGCAGGAGGCGAGCACCGCGACGAACGCGGCGGTCAGCAGCCGCGCCCGCACGGGCCGGACGTACGGCCACAGCCGCAGCAGGGTTCTTACGGCGGAGCGGTCCTTGGCGGTTGCGGGTGTCGTCACAGGTGTCGTGGCCATCAACAGGGAGCCTACGGACCGGCACTGACATCGCCCACCGAGTTTTGGCCGGACCGGGATCGGCCGCTGGTCCTACGACCTGCGTGTTCGAGGCGTCGTGGCGCGGGTCGTGGCGCGGGTCGTAGCGCGGCATCAGCCGATCGGCTGATGCCGCTTCGAGCGCGACGGCCGATGTGCGGGCGGGCCGCTCGCCGGGACGCTGGTGCCATGTCCGTCATCGAAGTCACCGATCTGCGCAAGTCCTACGGCGACCGGGCCGTCGTCGACGGCGTCTCCTTCACCGTCGAGGAGGGCGAGGTCTTCGGCGTCCTCGGCCCGAACGGCGCCGGCAAGACCACCACCGTCGAGTGCGTCGAGGGCCTGCGGGTCCCCGACGCGGGCCGGGTCCGGGTGACGGGCCTCGACCCCGTCGCCGAGCACCGGGCCACCCGCGAGGTCCTGGGCGCCCAGCTCCAGCAGAGCGAGTTGCAGGCCAAGCTGACCGTCCGCGAGGCACTGGAGCTGTACGCCGCCTTCTATCCGCGCCCGCTCGACTGGCGGCCGCTCGCCGAACGCCTCGGCCTGACCGCCAAGCTCACCACCCGGTTCGGCAAGCTCTCCGGTGGCCAGAAGCAGCGCCTGTTCATCGCGCTCGCCCTCATCGGCGATCCGCGAATCGTCGTCCTGGACGAGCTGACCACCGGCCTCGACCCCCGTGCCCGCCGGGACACCTGGGAGCTGATCGAGGACATCCGCGAGCGTGGGGTGACCGTCCTGCTGGTCACCCACTTCATGGAGGAGGCGCAGCGGCTGTGCGACCGGATCGCCGTGATCGACAAGGGGCGGGTGGTCGCGCTGGACAGCCCGTCCGGCCTGATCCGGAGCTCGGCCGGCGCCACCGTCGTCAGCTTCACCCCGTCCGCGCCCCTGGACGACCGTGACCTGAACGCGCTGCCCGCGCTCGCCTCGGTCGAGCAGCTGGACGGCCGGATCACGCTGTCCGGCACCGACGAGACCGTCAACGCCGTCATCACCCTCCTGGCCCGCACCCACATCACCGCCCACCAGCTCCGCGTCACCGACGCCACCCTCGACGACGCGTTCCTCGACCTCACGAAGGAGGCGGCGGCATGACCGCGGCCGTAGTCGACACCGCCGTACTGAGAACCGAGATCCGTCTCTTCCGCCGTGAACCCGGCGCGCTCTTCTGGATCCTGGGGTTCCCGACCCTCCTGCTGGTGATCCTCGGTTCCGTCCCGTCCTTCCGGGACCCCGAGCCGTCCCTCGGCGGGCTGCGGACGATCGACATCTACGTCCCGGTGGCCGTGTTGCTCGGGATGATCGTCGGCGGTCTCCAGGCCATGCCGCAGACCCTCACCGGCTACCGCGAGCGCGGCATCCTGCGCCGGATGTCCACCACACCGGTCCGGCCCGCCGCCCTGCTGTCGGCGCAGATGCTGGTGTACGGCGGTGCCGCCCTGACGTCGGCGCTGCTCGCCCTCGCGGTCGGGCGGTTCGCCTTCGACGTACGACTGCCGAAGCAGCCCTTCGGATACGTCGTCGCCCTGGTCCTGGCGATCCTGGCCGCCCTCGCGCTCGGCGCGGTCGTCTCCGCGCTGTCCAGGACCACGAAGATCGCGGGCGCGATCGGCTCCGCGGTGTTCTTCCCGGCGATGTTCTGCGCGGGCGTGTGGGCTCCGGTGCAGACCATGCCGGACGCGCTGGCCCGGTGCGTCGGATACACCCCGTTCGGCGCCGCGGCCGAGGCCCTGAACCAGGCGGCGGCCGGCCACTGGCCGGGGTGGGGGCACCTGGGCGTGCTGGCGATGTGGACGCTGCTGCTCACCGGCGCCGCGAGCCGCTGGTTCCGCTGGGAGTGAGCGTGCGCGTGCCCGACACTGGGCCCATGGACCAGGACGTGGCGGGGGTGGAGCAGCGGTGGGCGGTGGTCAACCGCCGGGGTCCCTATGTGCTGTTGCTGGTCGGCGCGGTCCTCGCGGTGCCGACCGCGGGCATGGTCGGCATGGGGCGGGGCGACTGGTACGCGGTCGGCGGCCTGGTCGCCGCCGGACTGGCGCTCCAGGTGTGGTGGGGGACCGTCGCCGACACGCCGATCGGGCCGTCCGGCACGAGCATCTGCTACTACTCCGTCCGCTGGGTCATCGCCTTCGCCCTCACCTGGATCAACCCGCTCTTCTCGTTCTACGCCTTCACCGGCTACTTCGGCGCCCGCCGACTGCTGCCGCGGCGGCTGCGCAGCGCCGGGCTGTTCGCCACCGCCGTCACCATGTCCGGCGCGCAGTCCGGCGGGCTGCCACCGAGCGGGCGGGCCCAGTGGCTGCTGTTCGGGGCGGTCCTCGCGGTCACCCTTGCCCTGGTCGCCGTCTCCGACCGCGTGTTCGCCACGGAGGACGAACGCGCCCGCGTCCAGGCCGCCACCATCGCCGAACTCGAACGCACCAACACGGCATTGCAGCAGGCACTTGACGAGAACGCCTCCCTGCACGCCCAACTCCTCGTCCAGGCAAGGGAAGCCGGGGTCGCCGACGAGCGCCGCCGCCTCGCCGCCGAGATCCACGACACCCTCGCCCAGGGCCTGACCGGCATCATCGCCCAGCTCCAGGTCGTGGCGAACGCCCCCGACCTGGACATCGCCCGCACCCACCTGGAGCGCGCCTCCGATCTCGCCCGCCACAGCCTGGGCGAGGCCCGCCGCTCCGTCCACAACCTCACTCCGGTGGCCCTGGAGCACGACGGGCTGCCGGAGGCGCTCAAGAAGACGGTCGCCGAATGGGGCGAACGGGTCGGCGTGCGGGCCGAGTTCACCGTCACCGGCACGGTGGAACAGCTGCACGCGGAGGTCTCGGCGACCCTCCTGCGCATCGTGCAGGAGGCCCTCTCCAACGCCGCCCGGCACGCGGCCGCCACCCGGGTCGGGGTGACCCTCAGCTATCTGGGAGACGAGGTGATCCTCGACATCCGCGACGACGGCCAGGGCTTCGACCCGCTCGCCACCTTGCCGCGCACCGGGACCGGCGGCTTCGGTCTCGACGGCATGCGGGCCCGCGCCGCCCGCGTCGCCGGCTCCCTCACCGTCGAGTCGGAGCCGGGCAACGGCACGGCGCTGTCGGCTCGCGTACCGTTGGTCCGCCATGAGTGACCCGGTGTTGATCTCCCTGCTGATCGTCGACGACCATCCGGTCGTCCGGGACGGCCTGCGCGGCATGTTCGAGTCGGCGCCCGGATTCACGGTCCTCGGCGAGGCGGCGAACGGCGTCGAGGCGTTGGAGCGGGCCACCGCCCTGGACCCCGACGTGATCCTCATGGACCTGCGGATGCCGGGCGGCGGCGGGGTCGAGGCGATCGCCGAGCTGACCGGGCGGGGTGCCCGCGCCAAGGTCCTCGTCCTGACCACGTACGACACCGACTCCGACACGCTGCCCGCGATCGAGGCGGGCGCGACGGGTTACCTCCTGAAGGACGCCCCGCGCGACGAGCTCTTCACCGCCGTCCGCGCGGCGGCACAGGGCCGTACCGTCCTGTCCCCGGCCGTCGCCTCCCGCCTGGTCTCCGCGGTCCGTACGCCCCGCGCCCCCGGCAACGAGCCCCTGTCCGCCCGCGAGCGCGAGGTGCTGGCCCTGGTCGCCAAGGGCACCTCGAACCGCGAGATCGCCCGCGAGCTGTTCATCAGCGAGGCCACCGTGAAGACCCATCTCACCCACCTGTACGCCAAGTTGGGCGTCAAGGACCGGGCGGCGGCGGTGGCCACGGCGTACGACCGCGGGATCCTGGGCTGACCAGGAGGAGGCGGGGGACGTTGCCCGTCGCCGGCCGCTGTCAGGAGGCCACCCGCAGCAACAGCACCGCCCGCGCCGGAACCGTGATCGCCTCTCCCGCCCGATGGACGACCCCGGGAGCCTCGCCCTGTTCCTCCCTCGACGTGTCGACGACCACCTCGTAGCGCTCCGCCCACGGCGGCCCCGGCAGGACGAAGGACTGCGGGTCCTCACCCGCGTGCAGGACGGCGAGGAAACTGTCGTCGACGATCGCGGCGCCGCGTTCGTCGCGGCCGGGAATGTCCCGGCCGGAGAGGTACATGCCGAGGGTGGCGGCCGGCGCGTACCAGTCCCGTTCGGTCATCTCGGCGCCGCGCGAGGTGAACCACGCCAGGTCCCGCAGGCCGTCCGCCGAGTGGGCCCGCCCCGAGAAGAAGGCGCGGCGGCGCAGGACCGGGTGGCGGTGGCGCAGGTCGATCAGTCGGGCGGTCAGGTCGAACAGGGCCTTCCAGGCGGGATCCTCCAGCAGCGCCCAGTCGACCCAGCTGATCTCGTTGTCCTGGCAGTAGGCGTTGTTGTTGCCGCGCTGGGTGCGCCCCAGCTCGTCGCCCGCGACCAGCATCGGCACCCCCGTCGACAGCAGCAGCGTCGTCAGGAGGTTCCGCAGTTGGCGGCGCCTGAGCGCCTGTATTCCCTCGTCGTCCGTGGCCCCTTCCGTCCCGCAGTTCCACGACCGGTTGTCGTCGGTGCCGTCCCGGTTGCCCTCGCCGTTGGCCTCGTTGTGCTTGCGCTCGTACGACACGAGGTCGCGCAGGGTGAAACCGTCGTGGGCGGTGACGAAGTTGACCGAGGCGTAGGGGCGCCGGCCGCCCCAGGCGTACAGGTCGCTCGACCCCGACAGCCGGTAGCCGAGGTCGCGTACGTCGGGCAGCGCGCCACGCCAGAAGTCCCGGACCGCGTTGCGGTAGCGGTCGTTCCACTCCGTCCACAGCGGAGGGAACGCCCCGACCTGGTACCCGCCCGACCCCACGTCCCACGGTTCGGCGATCAGCTTCACCCGCCGCAGCACCGGGTCCTGCGCGATGACGGCCAGGAACGGGGACAGCATGTCGACGTCGTGCATGGAGCGGGCCAGCGCCGCCGCCAGGTCGAAACGGAAGCCGTCCACGCCCATCTCCGTCACCCAGTACCGCAGCGAGTCGGTGATCAGCCGGAGCACGTGCGGCTGGACGACGTGCAGGGTGTTGCCGCAGCCCGTGTAGTCGGCGTACCGGCGGGCGTCCGGCTGGAGCCGGTAGTAGCCCCGGTTGTCGATGCCCTTCAGGGACAGCGTCGGGCCCAGCTCGCCCGCCTCCGCCGTGTGGTTGTAGACCACGTCGAGGATGACCTCGATCCCGGCGGCGTGCAGGGCCCGCACCATCCGCCTGAACTCGCCGACCTGCTGACCCGTCGTACCGGAGGCGGCGTAGCCCGCGTGCGGCGCGAAGTAGCCGATCGAGTTGTAGCCCCAGTAGTTCTTCAGGCCCTTGCGCAGCAGGTGGTCCTCGTGCGCGAACTGGTGGACCGGGAGCAGCTCGACGGCCGTCACGCCCAGCCTGACCAGATGCTCGACGGCCGCCGGGTGGGCCAGCCCCGCGTACGTCCCGCGCAGCTCCTCCGGGATCTCGGGGTGCAGGCGGGTGAAGCCCCGCACATGCAGCTCGTAGATCACCGAGTCCGCCCACGGTGTCTTCGGCCGCCGGTCGTCCATCCACTCGTCGTCGAGGGCGTCGTCGTGGACGACCACGCCCTTGGGGACGTACGGCGCCGAGTCCCGCTCGTCGCGCACGGTGTCCGCGATCTGCTGCTGCGGCCAGTCGCGGACGTGTCCGTACACCTCCGGCGGCAGACCGAAGTCGCCGTCGACCGCGCGCGCGTACGGGTCGAGGAGCAGTTTCGCCGGGTTCCACCGGCCGCCGGTCCACGGATCCCAGCGGCCGTGCACCCGGTAGCCGTAGCGCTGGCCCGGCATCACGCCGGGGACGAAGCCGTGCCAGATCTCGTGGGTGAGCTCGGTCAGCCGGGCGCGGGTCTCCCTGCCCCGCTCGTCGAAGAGGCACAGGTCGACCGCCTCCGCCCCGCCCGCCCACAACGCGAAGTTGGTCCCCGCCACCCCGTCCGGGCCCACCCGGAAACGGGCGCCCAGCGGCATCGGGGCGCCCGGCCACACGGGGGCACCGGGCGCGCCGCGCCGGTGCGTGCCGTTCACGACGGCGGGGCGCCCGTCCTCGGCGGCGCCGTCTTCGGCCACCGCCTCCTGCTCGGCTGCGCTGGACACCGTTCAGCCTCCCACGGCTCGTGGAACGACAGGGAATAGGGCGTACGGCGTCCCGGTCGTGACACCCTCTCGTGTCGTTCTCCCCACTGTTCTGCCCAACGCTTGGCTCGCACTCACGTTTCCCAGGAGCATGCCCGATCGTTGGGGTCGTCGTGAGGCACGTAACTGGGCGCGCAGGGCGCGTGGGGGTCGCACTGGCCGCCGTACTGACAGGGGCAGCACTGCTCGCCGGAGTCGCCGGCTGTACCGCGGACGGCACCGGCCGCGTCGGCGTCGGGGAGCTCGGCAAGCCTCCGGCACCCGAGCACGTCATCCGCGTCTTCCCGGACGACGGCACCCGGGACGTGATGCCCGGGGAGAGGCTGTGGGTACGGGTGCCCAGCGGGCGTCTGGAGTCGGTCAAGGTCGTCAAGGTGCAGGACGCGCAGGAGTCACCGGTCCCCGGGCACCTCTCCGGCGACCGGCTCAGCTGGCACCCCGACGAGGAGAAGCTCGGTCTCGCCGCCGAGTACACCGTCGACGCGGTCGCCCTGGACGGCCACGGCCGCCGCTCCGCCCGGCACACCACCTTCACCACGAAGGTCCCCGAGGAGCGCTTCATCGGGTACGTCACTCCCGAGAACCGCTCCACCGTCGGCACCGGAATGATCGTCTCGGTGGAGTTCAACCGGGAGATCGAGCACCGCGCCGCCGTCGAACGGGCCGTCAGCGTCACCGCGCGCCCGCCCGTGGAGATCCGCCCGCACTGGTTCGGCAAGGGCCGCCTCGACTTCCGCCCCAAGCGGTACTGGAAACCCGGCACCCACGTCACGGTCTCCCTGCGGCTGCGGGACGTCGAGGGGGCGCCGGGGGTCTACGGCCTCCAGTTCAAGACGTTCTCCTTCACCGTCGGCCGCAGCCAGGTCTCCCTGGTGGACGCGGCCCGGCACACCATGGAGGTCCGGCGGGACGGCGCCCTCGTCGCCACCGTGCCGATCACCGCCGGCGCCCCGCGGACCACCACGTACAACGGCAGGATGGTCGTCACCGAGATGCTGGAAGTGACCCGGATGAACAGCCGCACGGTCGGCTTCGGCGGCGAGTACGACATCCCGGACGTCCCGCACGCCATGCGCCTGACCGACTCCGGCACCTTCCTGCACGGCAACTACTGGGCGCCGGACGCCTTCGGCCAGGTCAACGTCAGCCACGGCTGTGTGGGCCTCAGGGACGTGAAGGGCGGTGGTTCGGACACACCCGCGGGCTGGTTCTTCGACCGCAGCCTGATCGGGGACGTCATCGAGGTCGTCCACAGCAATGACAAGGAGGTCGCTCCCGACAACGGGCTCGGCGGCTGGAACATGGGCTGGAAAGCATGGAAGGCGGGCAGTGCGGAGAAGTAGACCCCAGGGGGAAAGGGAGAAGTAATCCCCCAGGGGGGAAAGGTGGTCGGAGTTTCCGTTGATGTTGGGACGGAACGGTGACCTTTGGCTCACACGAAGCTCAAAACCCTCCGGTTAATATGCGCCGATGCGCGTGCAGCGCACATGGGGCGCGGGCCTGACCAGGCCCGTCGAGGGGAGCAGACTTGAACGTGCGACCGATATCGGGGGCGTCGGTTGACGCGCGGGACCGAGGTGGCAGGGGGCCGTTGGCGCTGGTGCTCGGTGTCCTGCTGCTGGCGGTCACGGCGTGCGGCGGAGGTGACGACTCCGGCCCGGGGTCGGGTGAGGGCAAGGGCGGGGGCGCCGGGGCGGCCGAGCAGTCGCGGGCCGTCGTCACCATCGCCCCCGAGGACGGCGCGAAGTCCGTCGACACCAGCGGCGCCCTGGAGATCGGCGCCGCCCAGGGCAAACTGATCGAGGTTCAGGTCAAGGACACCAAGGGCGCCGCGATATCCGGGAAGATAACCGGCGGCGGCGCCTCCTGGACGCCGTCCGCGCACCTGGCCTCGGGCACCAAGTACAGCGTGCACGCGGTCGCCAAGGACTCCGAGGGCCGGACCAACGCCAAGGACTCCAGCTTCACCACTCTCACGCCGAAGAACACGTTCGTCGGCAGCTTCACGCCCGAGGACGGCTCCAAGGTCGGCGTGGGCATGCCGTTCTCGATCCGCTTCACCCGGGGTATCACCCACCCCGAGGACATCGAGAAGGCGATCAGCGTCAAGACCGAGCCGGCCGTCGAGGTCGCGGGCCACTGGTTCGGCAACGACCGCCTCGACTTCCGTCCCGAGAAGTACTGGAAGGCCGGCACCAAGGTGACGGTGAAGCTGAACCTCGACGGCGTCCAGGGCCGTGACGGCGTCTACGGCAAGCAGGACAAGACCGTCTCCTTCACCATCGGCCGCAACCAGGTCTCCGTCGTCGACGCCGACAAGCTCACGATGAAGGTCATGCAGGAGGGCAAGGTCGTCAACACCATCCCCGTCACCACCGGCAAGTCCGGCTACGACAGCTGGAACGGCCAGATGGTCATCAGCGAGAAGCTCGCCGTGACCCGGATGAACGGCGACACGGTCGGCTACGGCGGCGAGTACGACATCAAGGACGTACCGCACGCCGCCCGCCTGACCACCTCCGGCACCTTCATCCACGGCAACTACTGGGGCGGCGACGCCTTCGGCAACTACAACGCCAGCCACGGCTGCATCGGCCTGCGGGACGTCAAGGGCGGCTACGACAGCGGCGCACCGGCCGCCTGGTTCTTCAACCACTCCATGATCGGCGACGTGGTGGTCGTGAAGAACTCCGACGACGCGACGGTCGCCCCGGACAACGGGCTCAACGGCTGGAACATGTCGTGGGAGAAGTGGACGGCGTGAGGCGCGGCGGGTGAGGCCGGCGTCACGGGCCGGGTGTGACCGACCGCACCCAGCCCGTCGCCGTCGGTCCCCCTTAACCTGACCTGCATGACCGTGAATCTCGAAGTCGCCGAAGGCGTCGGCACGATCCGCCTCGACCGCCCGCCGATGAACGCGCTGGACGTGGCCACCCAGGACCGGCTCAAGGAGCTCGCCGAGGAGGCCACGCGGCGCGCGGACGTGCGTGCCGTGGTGGTGTACGGCGGGGAGAAGGTGTTCGCGGCCGGCGCGGACATCAAGGAGATGCAGGTGATGGACCACGCCGCGATGGTCCTGCGCTCCCGCGACCTTCAGGACGCGTTCACCGCCGTGGCCCGCATCCCCAAGCCGGTGGTGGCGGCCGTCACGGGGTACGCCCTGGGCGGCGGCTGCGAACTCGCGCTCTGCGCGGACTTCCGTATCGCCGCGGACGACGCCAAGCTGGGCCAGCCCGAGATCCTGCTCGGTCTGATCCCGGGCGCCGGCGGCACCCAGCGGCTGTCCCGGCTGATCGGCCCGTCCAAGGCGAAGGACCTGATCTTCACCGGCCGGATGGTGAAGGCGGACGAGGCGCTGACGCTCGGCCTGGTGGACCGGGTCGTCCCCGCCGCCGACGTGTACACCGAGGCGCACGCCTGGGCGGCGAAGCTGGCCCAGGGGCCGGCGCTCGCGCTGCGCGCCGCCAAGGAGTCCATCGACACGGGCCTGGAGACGGACATCGACACGGGCCTGGCGGTGGAACGGAACTGGTTCGCGGGCCTGTTCGCCACGGAGGACCGGGAGCGCGGAATGCGCAGCTTCGTCGAGGAGGGACCCGGTAAGGCGAAATTCCTTTGAACCGCTTGCAATTGATGTGATGTCTGACCGGGCCCCTCGATGGGGCGGTTTATCGGAGTCATGAGGCCCCCGTGAACTGCCGTGTCGAGGGAGTTCGTCGATTGCCTCCGGCCGAGTCCGGTCACAGGTCAGCAGGGATGTTCAGCGCTTCTGGGTGCCCTTGACATATGCCGATCGGCTTCTGCGGAATAACGAATTCCGGAGAGTGTATTCCGCAGGAACAGCCCCGGAGGATGCACCGGGCGGCCATGATGGGGGCATGGCGGGGCTGGAGGATGTCGAACAGCCGCGGGGAGAGAGCCGTGAGACCGCGGCACGATGGTCTCCGGCGGTCGAGGACGAACGCGCACTCAAGGCACTCGAACTGTTCGGCAACCCCACGGAGGCGGAGGTCGTGCTGCCGTCCCGCCCCGAATCCGCGGCCACGGCGCGCCGACTGGCGCAGGTGGTGGTCCTGCGTGAGTGGGGTCTGACGCCCAGGATGACCGAGGACGCCGTCCTGCTCGTCTCCGAACTGGTCGGCAACGCCGTCCGCCACACCGGCGCCCGCGTCTTCGGCCTGCGCATGCGCCGCCGCCGCGGCTGGATCCGCATCGAGGTCCGCGACCCCTCCCGCGGCCTCCCCTGTCTGATGCCGGTCCAGGAGCTGGACATCAGCGGCCGGGGTCTGTTCCTCGTCGACAAGCTGTCCGACCGCTGGGGCGTGGATCTGCTGCCGCGCGGCAAGACGACCTGGTTCGAGATGAGGGTGGCGGACCGCTGACGGGCACCGCCACGGTCGGACGGGAGGCCGGCGGTGCGGGGTGCCGCGCACGTGACGGGGCCGAGGTCCCCTCCGTCTGACGGGCCGCCAATCGGGCCAATCGCCCGTTTCTCCACATGTGCCCCTTTAAATGGTGCGGGTGACCACGACCGACCGCCGGACGGCGCTCCGCACAGGCGTCGCCCTAGTCGCGGCAGGCGCACTGACCGCCGACTGCACCCCCCACGGAGCCGCCGCCCCTCCGACCCCCAGCACCCACCCGGCCCCCGCCGCTCACCCGGCCCCCGCCACCCAGCTGCCCGCGCCCGTCCCGCGCCGCTTCCCCGCCCAGCCCGTCCAGCTCACCCACGGACCCCGCACCCGCCCCCGGGTCGCCCTCACCTTCCACGGCCAGGGCGATCCCGGCATCGCCCGCTCTCTGCTCGGCGAAGCCGAACGCGCGGGCGCCCACGTCACCGTGCTGGCCGTCGGCACCTGGCTCGACGACCACCCCGACATGGCCCGACGCGTCCTCGACGGCGGCCACGACCTCGGCAACCACACCCTCCACCACCTCGACATCAACGGCATGTCCGAGGCCGACGCCCAGGCCGAGATCACCGGCTGCGCCGACCGCCTCAGGCGCCTCACCGGCTCCATCGGCACCTGGTTCCGCCCCTCCCGCGCCATCCGGGCCTCCCCCCTCGTCGAACGCCTGGCCAATCGTGCGGGCTACCCGCACGTCCTGTCCTACGACCTCGACTCCCTCGACCACACCTCGCCCGGCGCCGCAGCCGTCACCCGTCAGGTCCTCGGCGAGATCCGCAACGGATCCGTGGTGAGCCTGCACTTCGGGTTCCCGGACACGGTCGCCGCGCTCCCCGCCGTACTGGAAGAACTCGACCGCCGCGGCCTTCGCGCGGTGACCACCACGGAGCTTCTCAGCTGATGACGCACCGCACCCTCTTCACGCACGCCCTGATCCTCGGTGCCGCCCTCGGCGCGCTCGCCGCTTGCGGGGGCGGGACCGAGGACCGCGCCACCGAGACCCCCGTCTCCAGGGCCGCCGTCCCCGCGCCGATGAAGAAGAAGACCGACGGGCAGCTGCCCGGCATGCCGCCGGTCCTCGATCCCCGGGACGTCTACGCGGCGGACCGCCCGAACCGGCTCTCCCCGGTGGTGAAGGACTTCCCGTCCCGGATCTACGTCCCCAACTCCGAGTCCGACACCGTCTCGGTCATCGACCCCACGACGTACAAGGTCGTCCGGACCATCCCGGTCGGACGCCAGCCCCAGCACGTCGTGCCCTCCTGGGACCTGAAGACCCTCTGGGTCAACAACGACCGCGGTCACACCCTGACCCCCATCGACCCGAAGACCGGCAAGGCGGGCAAGGAGGTGGCGGTGCATGACCCGTACAACCTCTACTTCACGCCCAACGGCAGGTACGCCGTCGTGATGGCCTCCCTCGACCGCGAACTCGTCTTCCGCGACCCGCACACCATGAAGGCGATCAAGACCGAACCCGTCAGCTGCTACGGCGTCAACCACGCCGACTTCTCCACGGACGGCCGGTACTTCATCGTCTCCTGCGAGTTCAGCGGCGAACTGCTCAAGGTCGACACGGAGAAGATGAAGGTCGTCGCGCAGCAGAAGCTGCCGTTCGACGGCGCGATGCCGCAGGACGTGAAGATCTCCCCGGACGGCAAGCGGTTCTACATCGCCGACATGATGGCCGACGGCGTGTGGGTCCTGGACGGCGACAAGTTCACCGAGCCGACCCTCCTGCACACCGGGAAGGGCACCCACGGCCTCTACATCAGCCGCGACTCACGCGAGATGTACGTGACCAACCGCGGCGAAGGCACCATCTCGATCTTCGACTTCACCAAGAACAAGCTCACCAAGAAGTGGCAGTTGCCCGGCGGCGGCAGCCCGGACATGGGCGGCGTCTCCGCGGACGGCAAGGTCCTGTGGCTGTCCGGGCGTTACAACGCCGAGGTGTACGCCATCGACACCCGCACCGGCGCCCAGCTCGCCCGCATCCCCGTCGGCAGCGGCCCGCACGGCCTCGCGGTGTACCCGCAGCCGGGCCGCTACTCGCTGGGGCACACGGGCATCTTCCGCTGAGACACGGTCAGCTGACCCGCCGAGCCCTGGCACTGAGCAGCACCTCGGACCCCACCGGCAGGTAACCGGCCGCCTGGAACGCCCGCAGGCTACGGGCGTTCCCCGCCGAGACCTGGGCCCACACCGGTTCGCCCCCGCTGAGCTGTCGTGCCGCGCCGACCAGCGCACGCCCCAGCCCCCGGTGCCGTACGTCCTCCTGCACCTCGACCGCGACCTCCAGCCGTCCGGCGACCCCGCGTCCCAGGAGGAGCAGGCCACCGTCCGCGGCCCACACCCGCACATCGTCGCGCCGTCTGCGGGAGCTGACGACGCGCGGGTGGCCGGGGTCCTCGATCTCCCGCAGCGTGAGCGGTGGTTCACCGGACAGCGGCAGGCCCACCGTCAGCACGTCGATGGTGTCGCTGGTGCGTCCGGTCCGCTCCATGAAGGCGGAGAGGAAGCGCGCGTTCATGGTCGCGGCCAGCCCGTCGCAGTCGACGGCCCGCACCGCCTCGTGGACCCACCGCGGGTCCTCGTCCGTGAAGACCACGGAGTGCGCGGTGAACGCGAGCACCCCGGCGTCCCGGTCGGACGGCTGCGGGACCACGGTCGTGGAGCCGTCCGCCGGCGGGAATACTCCGTGAGCGGCCGAGTCGAGAATGTCCCGAAGGCTTTCCACCGCAGCTCCTTGAGTCTCCACCCGCTGGAAGGCCCACACTCGCAGACATGATCGACGACGGCACCGGACTTTTCACCATCGGCGAGCTGGCTCAGGCCACCGGGCTGACGGTGCGCACCATCCGCTATCGGACACCTGCCCAGTGCTCCACCCTTCAGGGTGCAGGTGTAGGGCGTCCTCGCCGGGACGACGTACACAAAGTGCTGGCCGGCGAGGCGTTGCGCGCGGGCATCGCCCCCGGGGCGCCGGAAGCGGACGAGGTGCTGCGCTCGATCCTTGGCGACGCCGACCTGGACGCCGTACTGGAGCGCGTGGAGGCGGCCTCGACCAGGCAGCTCGCCCGCTACCGCGAACTGGCGGCCGCCGTGCGGGGACTCGAACCGCAGTCGGCGTACGCCGAGGAGTTCTCCTGGGTGGTCGCCGCACTGCGAGTCCGGGCGGGCGGTTAACCTGACCTGCGTCAGTACGGCAGCACGTCGTGCGCAGCGCTCATGGCCCGCACGTCATGAGCGGCACGAGAAACACGAGAAAAAGGGGCGGATCGGTGGCGGACATCGACGAGGCACGCAAGCACTTCGAGCGGATCGACACGGACGGCGACGGCTTGATCACCGCTGCCGAGTTCAAGACCGCTCTCGCTCAGCAGGGCGACTGGAACGTCACGGAGCCGGTGGCCGAGGCGATCATCAAGAGCCGCGACCTCAACGGCGACAAGGTCCTCTCCTTCGACGAGTTCTGGTCGTACCTGAACAAGTGACGCGAGAAGAACGCGAAGGACAAGGGGCGCCCGTCCGCGACAGGACGGGCGCCCCTCGCGCGAAGTCCGCCGGTCCGGATCGCCTCAGGCTTTGTGGGCCCACTCCCGCAGGGCGGCCTTGCTCGCGAAGTTCGCCACGTTCTTGTCCAGCGGATCGTCGGTGTACTGGTGGAAGCGCCAGTTCGCCTTGATGCGGGGCTTGCCGGCCGTGACGTAGTCGGCGATCCACAGGCCGTCACCGGCGTACGACGTGTCGTCCACATTGAGCCAGTAGCTGCGGTTGCAGTACAGGATGACCCGGTTGTTCGGCCGCAGTGCCCTGACCTTCCGGATGAAGCTGTCCTTCTCCGCGTTGCTCGCGTGCGTGCCCTCGCCGGTCGTCTCCCAGTCGACGGCGAGGATGTCGCCCGCCTTCTCGGGGGCGTGCGAGACGAAGTACTCCGCCTGGGCGGTGAGGTTGCCCGGCCAGAGGAAGTGGTAGAAGCCGACGACCAGACCGGCGTCACGACCGTGCTTCGCCTGTGCGGCGAGTTTCGGGTTGACGTACGAACGGCCCTCCGTCGCCTTGATGAAGACGAAGGAGAGGCCGTCCGTGCCGTAGGACGAGGACTGGTAGGCGCTGACGTCGATGCCACGCAGCATGGGGGCTCCCTGAATGCCTGTGTGTGTGGGGGGGGGGGGGGGGGGGGGGCCGGGAGTTGTGCGGAAACCCCTGGAAAACCAGGCCCGGGGAATTCGACACGCCCCCACCAACCGCCACGCGGCGGGGTGGGGGGAGGGG
>NZ_JBIAKJ010000004.1:0-887313 GCF_042872365.1 Streptomyces sp. NPDC005263
CTAATCCCCACCGAAGTGGTTCATCGTTCGACTTGCATGTGTTAAGCACGCCGCCAGCGTTCGTCCTGAGCCAGGATCAAACTCTCCGTGAATGTTTTCCCGTAATCGGGACGACACCACGAGAGCGGAACAGTCAGGCGGAATAAGCCCGACCGTTCACAGCGTCCTCGCTGTGTTTTTCTTCAAAGGAACCTCGTCCCGACCGTGATGGCCGGAGACGGGGTATCAACATATCTGGCGTTGACTTTTGGCACGCTGTTGAGTTCTCAAGGAACGGACGCTTCCTTTGTACTCACCCGAGAGACTCTCTCGTGGCTTTCCTCCGGGCGCTTCCCTTCGGTCTTGCGTTTCCGACTCTATCAGATCTTTTCTCGACCCGATTTCCTCGGTGCTTTCCAGGTTCTCGCTTCCGCGTTTCCCTTTCCGGCGACTCCGACTTTATCAGAAGTTCTGAGTCGGAATTCCCGCCCCCTCAGGAGACTGGTTCCGGCTCATGAAGCTGCCGGGTTCCCCCTCGGGCGGAGCCGTAAACCTACTGGAGCGAGGCGCCCCGATGCAAATCGGGGCGCCTCGCTCCGGGTTCACGCAGACCAGTGTCCGACGGGCCGTCAGACCTCCACTACGACAGGGAGGATCATCGGCCTGCGTCGATACGTGTCGGAGACCCACTTGCCCAGGGTCCGCCGCACCAGCTGCTGGAGCTGATGGGGCTCGACCACACCGTCCTGGGCCGAGCGCTCGAGGACCTCCGTGATCCTCGGGATCACGTCGGCGAAGGCCGCGTCGTCGATACCCGAACCGCGTGCCTGGACATGCGGGCCGCCCGTGATCTTCCCGGTCGACGAGTCGATGACCATGAAGACCGAGATGATGCCCTCGTCGCCGAGGATCTTGCGGTCCTTCAGGGCCGGCTCGCCCACGTCGCCGACGGAGAGTCCGTCGACGTAGACATAGCCCGCCTGGACCTTGCCGGAGATCTTCGCCTTGCCTTCGACGAGGTCGACGACCACTCCGTCCTCGGCGATGACGATCCGGTCGTGCGGGACGCCGGTCAGGGCGCCCAGCTCGGCGTTGGCCCGCAGGTGGCGCCACTCGCCGTGGACCGGCATCAGGTTCTTCGGCCGGCAGATGTTGTAGAAGTACAGCAGCTCACCGGCCGACGCGTGGCCCGAGACGTGGACCTTGGCATTGCCCTTGTGGACGACGTTGGCGCCCCAGCGGGTCAGACCGTTGATCACGCGGTAGACCGCGTTCTCGTTGCCGGGGATCAGTGACGACGCCAGGATCACGGTGTCGCCGGGGACGATACGAATCTGGTGGTCCCGGTTGGCCATGCGCGACAGGGCCGCCATCGGTTCGCCCTGGGAGCCCGTGCAGACCAGGACGATCTCGTGGTCCGGGAGGTCGTCGAGCGTCTTGACGTCGACCACCAGGCCCGGCGGGACCTTCAGATAGCCCAGGTCCCGCGCGATGCCCATGTTGCGGACCATCGAGCGGCCGACGAAGGCGACCCGGCGGCCGTACTCGTGAGCGGCGTCCAGGATCTGCTGGATGCGGTGGACATGGCTGGCGAAGCTCGCCACGATGATGCGCTTCTGCGCGTTGCCGAAGACCTGCCGCAGGACGTTGGAGATCTCCCGCTCGGGCGGGACGAAACCCGGGACCTCGGCGTTCGTCGAGTCGGCGAGGAGCAGGTCGATGCCCTCCTCGCTGAGGCGTGCGAACGCATGGAGGTCCGTGAGGCGGCTGTCCAGCGGGAGCTGGTCCATCTTGAAGTCGCCGGTGTGGACCACCATGCCGGCCGGGGTGCGGATGGCGACCGCCAGGGCGTCCGGGATCGAGTGGTTGACCGCGACGAACTCGCAGTCGAAGGGGCCGATGCGTTCGCGGTGCCCCTCCGCCACCTCCAGGGTGTACGGACGGATGCGGTGCTCCTGGAGCTTCGCCTCGATCAGGGCGAGGGTCAGCTTGGAGCCGATCAGCGGGATGTCCGGCTTCTCGCGCAGGAGGTAGGGGACACCGCCGATGTGGTCCTCGTGGCCATGCGTGAGGACGATGCCCTCGATGTCGTCGAGGCGGTCCCGGATGGACGAGAAGTCCGGCAGGATCAGGTCGATTCCGGGCTGCTCCTCCTCGGGGAAGAGCACTCCGCAGTCGACGATCAACAGGCGGCCGCCGTACTCGAAGACCGTCATGTTTCGGCCGATCTCGCCGAGACCGCCGAGCGGGGTGACGCGCAGACCGCTCGCGGGGAGCGGCGGGGGCGGGCCGAGTTCAGGATGCGGATGACTCAAAAGACTCTCCTCACCACACACGCCACGTACCGGTGGGCACGTGGCGCGCATGACGTTCGTGCAGAAGCAGTTGTCGTTGTGGACGCAGGCACCGGTGGCCTGCTTATTCAGTTGTGAAGTCTGATTGCGCGAGCGGACGCGCGAAGTCTGGTGCTAGAGCTGTACCCCGCCCGCGGCAAGATCGATCTTGAGCTGCTCGATCTCTTCGGGCATGAGCTCGACCATGGGGGCGCGCAGCGGCCCGGCGGGCAGGCCCTGCAGGGCGAGCGCGGCCTTCGTCGTCATGACGCCCTGGGTGCGGAACATGCCCGTGTAGACCGGGAGCAGTTTCTGGTGGATCTCGGTGGCCTTCTGGACGTCGCCGGCCGTGTACGCGTCGACCAGGGCGCGCAGCTCCGGGGTGACCACGTGGCCCACGACCGAGACGAAGCCGACCGCGCCCACGGAGAGCAGCGGCAGGTTCAGCATGTCGTCGCCGGAGTACCAGGCGAGCCCCGATCGCGCGATGGCCCAGCTGGCGCGGCCGAGGTCGCCCTTGGCGTCCTTGTTGGCGACGATCCGCGGGTGCTCGGCGAGGCGGACCAGTGTCTCGGTGTTGATGGGGACACCGCTGCGGCCCGGGATGTCGTACAGCATCACCGGCAGCTCGGCGGCGTCGGTGATGGCCGTGAAGTGGCGGAACAGGCCCTCCTGAGGGGGCTTGTTGTAGTACGGCGTGACGAGCAGGAGGCCGTGTGCGCCCACCTGCTCGGCCATCCGGGCGAGCTCGATGCTGTGGCGGGTGTCGTTGGTGCCGACTCCGGCGACGATGTGCGCGCGGTCGCCGACGGCCTCCAGGACAGCCCGTACCAGGTCCGATTTCTCCGCGTTGCTGGTGGTGGGTGACTCGCCGGTGGTGCCGTTGATGATCAGGCCGTCGTTGCCTGCGTCCACCAGGTGGGTGGCGAGCCGCTGAGCGCCGTCGAGGTCGAGTGCGCCGTCCGCCGTGAAGGGCGTGACCATGGCGGTGAGGACCCGCCCGAAGGGGGTCTGCGGAGTGGAGGTCGGAGCCATGGGTAACACGCTACTCGTTGCTCAAGGTGGGGTCTGCCCTCGGGGCTGGCGACAAGTGGTGACAAATGCGGAGCCCGGCACTGCCTGCTCGGGGGTTCAAGCAGTGCCGGGTCCGTTCGATCAGGCTAGATGCACTTCTCCAAATGCCGCAATACGGACACTTCGCGAGGCTGGCCCGCACATCTGTGCCCGGGGAGCAGGACGCGGGTGCGTTACGGCGCAACCCGGCCGTTCGCATTGAAGGCGGCGTACGTCAGCGGCATGAGCTTCGCCCACTCCGCCTCCATCTTCTCGCCGACCATCTCGATCTCCCGCTGCGGGAAGGACGGGACCTTGGCCAGTTCGTGCTGGGTCCGCAGGCCGAGGAAGTGCATCAGCGAGCGGGCGTTGCAGGTGGCGTACATCGAGGAGAACAGGCCGACCGGGAGGACCGCGCGGGCGACCTCGCGGGCGACACCGGCGGCGAGCATCTCCTGGTAGGCCTCGTACGCCTCCTGGTAGGAGTTCTCCATGGTGCGGGTGACCAGCTCCTGCTGGGCCTCACTGCCCTCGACGAAGACGTACTTGCCCGGGCGGCCCTGCTGGACGAGCTTGCGGGACGCGTCGGGCACGTAGAAGACGGGCTGGAGCTCCCGGTAGCGGCCGGATTCCTCGTTGTACGACCATCCCACGCGGTGCCGCATGAACTCGCGGAAGACGAAGATCGGGGCGCTGATGAGGAAGGTCATCGAGTTGTGCTCGAAGGGGCTGCCGTGCCGGTCCCGCATCAGGTAGTTGATCAGGCCCTTGGAGCGCTCCGGGTCCTTGCCCAGCTCGTCCAGGGACTGCTCTCCCGCGGTCGAGACACGGGCGGCGAAGAGCACGTCGGCGTCGGACGCGGTGTGCTTGACCAGCTCGACGCTGACGTCGCTCCGGAAGCTGGGCTTGGGGTCGTCGGCTGGGGTGTCGGTCACGGCTCGGCGGGTCCTTCCATCACTTCTTCGGGCGGCGCCCACTCTACGGCCCGGCACTGACATCGGGCCGTTAGGTGCCGGTCCGCGACAACTTCTGTGAATTCGGTGCATGAGGGCACCATGTGTGGCACCCGCTCGTCTGTATCAACAGCAGAGATTCATTCGACCCCTGAAGGGAGAAGCGAGTCCGATGTTCCGTCGGCGCGAACCCGTACCGTTCGCCTTCCTCGCTGAAGCCGACAAGTTCCGCAGCAATGTCACTCCCCCGCCCCGTGCGCGGGCGTCCCTGGGCCAGATGGCCGGGCGCTGGCTCCTGGGCCTCACCATCGTCGCCGGCCTCGGAGGCTCCCTGGTCATCGGGATGCCGGCGGTGTCGCAGAACCACGCACCCGCACAGACGCAGCAGTCCCAGGCGTCCGAGGGGCACTGAGCCGGTCTGACCCCATCCGGCCCCCCAGAGGTGGTGAGTGGGTACGCAGGTCGATAATCTCACCGGGCACAGCCCAAGCATGGATTGAGTGAGGACCTGTCGTGCCCCTGCCCTTCCTGACGGCCGACCGCACGTTCGAGGCGGCGGAGGACATCGCTCTGCCCTTCGACGACCGCGACCGCTGGCGGCGGCCGTACCGCCCCGGCCCGTGGCGCGTGGGCGTGGCCGCGATGTCGTTGCTGCTCGCCTCGTACGTGCTGTTCGCGGCGGTCATCATCGCCCTGGCCGGCTCGGTGCCCGAGGCCGGAGTGGTTCTCGGCATCGCGGTGCTCGTCATCGCCGGTGCGCTGCGGCTGCTGCGGGTGGGTGTGTGGGTGAGCGCCCGGGGCCTGCGGCAGGTGGGCTTCCTCCGCACCCGCACGGTGCGGTGGGAGCGAGTTGTCGCCGTACGGACGGTGCAGCAGCCGGTGCGCTGGCTCGGGTTGCCCCGCACCGTGCAGGGGCAGGCGCTGACCCTCGTACAGCGGGATCGCGGGGCGGCGGACAGTCCGGTGTTGCTCACCACGCACAACGCGGACTTCCTGGCGCGCCACGGCGCATTCGACCGGGCCGCGGACGCGGTGGAGGCATGGGCGGCCGAGCACCGCAGGAGCTGACCGTCCCCGATGCCCTCCGGGCGACACGAAAGGGCCGGTCCGCGCGCGTCGCGGACCGGCCCTTTCGACGTGCCGGGTCAGGCCTGGACCGGCCTGCCCTCGTGCAGGGCGATCGCCCGCTGCATCGCCTTGCGGGCGCGGGGGGTGTCGCGGGCGTCGTGGTAGGCGATGGCCAGGCGGAACCAGCTGCGCCAGTCGTCGGGGGCCGCCTCCGTCTCGGCCTTGCGCCGGGCGAAGACCTCGTCGGCCGCGTCGCGGTCGATGCGGCCGCCGGGGGTGCGCTTGAGCTCGTCGACGGGCAGGCCGCCCTCGCTGTCGAGTTCGGCGGCGAGCCGGTTGGCCTTGCGGACGAACTGGGTGTTCTTCCACAGGAACCACAGACCGATGACCGGCAGGATAAGCACCGCGACCCCGAAGGTCACGGTGAGGAGCGTGCCGGACTGGATGAGCATGACGCCTCGGCTGCCGACCAGGACGAAGTAGAAGACCAGGACGGCGGCCGTGACGGCGTAGGAGAGCTTCGCGCGCATGACTTCAGGGGCTCAGTTCAGGTCCAGGAAGTTTTCCAGGCCGAAGGTGAGGCCCGGGCTGGTCACCACACGGCGGGCGCCCAGCAGGATGCCCGGCATGAAGCTGCTGTGGTGCAGCGAGTCGTGGCGGACGGTCAGTGTCTCGCCCTCGGCGCCCAGCAGGACCTCCTGGTGGGCCAGCAGGCCGCGCAGGCGGATCGCGTGCACCGGGACACCGTCGACGTTCGCGCCGCGCGCCCCGTCCAGGGCCGTGACCGTGGCGTCCGGCGCCGGGGCGGAGCCGGCCGCGCGGCGGGCCTCGGCGATGAGCTGGGCGGTGCGCGTGGCGGTACCGGACGGGGCGTCGACCTTGTTCGGGTGGTGGAGCTCGACGACCTCGACGGACTCGAAGTACGGCGCGGCGATCTGCGCGAACTTCATGGTCAGGACCGCCCCGATGGAGAAGTTCGGCGCGATCAGCACGCCCGTCTCCGGGGACTGGGCGAGCCAGCCGTTCAGCTGCGCCAGGCGCTCGTCGGTCCAGCCCGTCGTACCGACGACCGCGTGGATGCCGTGCCGGACGCAGAAGTCGAGGTTGTCCATGACCGTGGCCGGCGTGGTCAGCTCCACGGCGACCTGGGCGCCGCTCTCGGCGAGCGTCTCCAGCCGGTCGCCCCGGCCGAGGGCGGCGACCAGCTCCATGTCCTCGGCGGCCTCGACCGCCCGTACCGCCTCGGAACCGATCCGGCCCTTGGCACCGAGGACCGCCACACGCAGCTTGCTCATCTTCTTGCTTCCTTACCGGGTTTCCGGAGGGTCGGAGTTCGGAGGGTGGAGGTGATCAGGCGACGGCCTCGTGCAGACGGGACGCCTGCTTGTCCTTCAGCGGGCCGATGACCGACAGCGAGGGCCGCCGCCCCAGGATCTCGCGGGCGACCGAGCGGACGTCGTCGGGGGTGACCGACGCTATGTTGGCCAGCAGGTCGTCGACCGACATCTGCTCGCCCCAGCACAGTTCGCTCTTGCCGATACGGTTCATCAGCGCTCCGGTGTCCTCCAGGCCCAGGACGGTTGAGCCCTGGAGCTGCCCGATGGCGCGGCCGATCTCGTCGTCCGAGAGGCCGTGCTCGGCGACGTGGTCGAGCTCGTCGCGGCAGATCTTCAGCACGTCGTGCACCTGGCTCGGGCGGCAGCCCGCGTACACGCCGAACAGGCCGCAGTCGGCGAAGCCGGAGGTGTACGAGTACACGCTGTAGGCCAGGCCGCGCTTCTCGCGGACCTCCTGGAAGAGGCGGGACGACATGCCGCCGCCGAGGGCCGTGTTGAGCACCCCCAGCGCCCAGCGGCGCTCGTCGGTGCGGGCCAGGCCCGGCATGCCGAGGATCACGTGGGCCTGCTCGGTCTTGCGGCCGACCAGCTCGACGCGTCCCGCGGTGCGCAGGGCGCGGCGGCCGTCCCGGGGCGCGAGGGGTGTGGCGTCCGGGTTCTTGAGGGCGCCCGCCTTGTCGAAGGCGGCTCGGACCTGTCGTACGACCGTGTTGTGGTCGACGTTGCCGGCGCACGCGACCACGAGGTGGGTCGGGTCGTAGTGCTTCTTGTAGAAGCGGCGGATGCGGTCGGCGGTGAGGGCGTTGACGGTGTCGACGGTGCCGAGGACCGGGCGGCCGAGGGGGTTGTCGCCGAACATGGTGTGCGCGAACAGGTCGTGCACGCAGTCGCCTGGGTCGTCCTCGGTCATGGCGATCTCTTCGAGGATGGCGCCGCGCTCGACGTTGACGTCCTCCTCGACGATCAGTGAGCCGGTCAGCATGTCGCAGACGACGTCGATGGCCAGCGGCAGGTCGGTGTCGAGCACGCGTGCGTAGTAGCACGTGTACTCCTTCGCCGTGAACGCGTTCATCTCGCCGCCGACGGCGTCGATGGCGGAGGAGATGTCCAGGGCGCTGCGCCGGGAGGTGCCCTTGAAGAGCAGGTGCTCCAGGTAGTGGGTGGCGCCGTTCAGGGCCGGCGTCTCGTCACGGGAGCCGACGTGGGCCCAGATCCCGAAGGTCGCCGAGCGGACGGAGGGCAGGGTCTCGGTGACGATGCGCAGGCCGCCCGGCAGGGTGGTCTTGCGGACGGTGCCGATGCCGCTGGTCCCCTTGATCAGGGTTTGCGTACGGGCGACGGCCCGCGCCTCCGAGGAGGTGCGGGCCGTCGCCGTGGGGTTACTCGATGTCACTTGTCGCCCGCAGCGGAGCCACCGTCGGTCGCGGCGTCCTTCTTCTCGTCGTCGCCCTCACCCTCGATGACCGGGATCAGGGACAGCTTGCCGCGGGAGTCGATCTCGGCGATCTCGACCTGGACCTTGGAGCCCACGCCGACCACGTCCTCGACGTTCTCCACGCGCTTGCCGCCGGCGAGCTTGCGGATCTGCGAGATGTGCAGCAGGCCGTCCTTGCCCGGGAGCAGGGACACGAACGCGCCGAAGGTGGTCGTCTTCACGACCGTACCCAGGTAGCGCTCGCCGACCTCCGGCATGGTCGGGTTGGCGATGCCGTTGATCGTGGCGCGGGCGGCCTCGGCCTGCGAGCCCTGGGCGGCACCGATGTAGATGGTGCCGTCGTCCTCGATCGTGATGTCGGCGCCGGTGTCCTCCTGGATCTGGTTGATCATCTTGCCCTTGGGGCCGATGACCTCACCGATCTTGTCGACCGGGATCTTGACCGTGATGATCCGCGGAGCGTTGGGGGACATCTCGTCCGGCGTGTCGATCGCTTCCATCATCACGTCGAGGATGTGGAGGCGGGCGTCACGGGCCTGCTTGAGGGCGGCGGCCAGGACGGAGGCGGGGATGCCGTCCAGCTTGGTGTCCAGCTGGAGGGCGGTCACGAACTCCTTGGTGCCGGCGACCTTGAAGTCCATGTCGCCGAAGGCGTCCTCCGCACCGAGGATGTCGGTGAGGGCGACGTAGTGGGTCTCGCCGTTGATCTCCTGGGAGATCAGGCCCATGGCGATACCGGCGACGGGGGCCTTGAGGGGCACACCGGCGTTCAGCAGCGACATGGTGGAGGCGCAGACCGAGCCCATGGACGTCGAGCCGTTGGAGCCGAGAGCCTCGGACACCTGACGGATCGCGTAGGGGAACTCCTCGCGCGTCGGCAGGACCGGCACGATGGCGCGCTCGGCGAGGGCGCCGTGGCCGATCTCGCGGCGCTTGGGGGAGCCGACGCGGCCGGTCTCACCGACGGAGTACGGCGGGAAGTTGTAGTTGTGCATGTAGCGCTTGCGGGTCACCGGGGAGAGGGTGTCCAGCTGCTGCTCCATGCGGAGCATGTTCAGGGTGGTGACGCCCAGGATCTGGGTCTCGCCACGCTCGAACAGCGCCGAACCGTGCACCCGCGGGATCGCCTCGACCTCGGCGGCGAGCGTACGGATGTCCGTCAGGCCGCGGCCGTCGATGCGGGTCTTCTCCTTGATGACGCGCTCGCGGACCAGGGACTTGGTCAGCGCGCGGTACGCGGCGGAGATCTCCTTCTCGCGGCCCTCGAACTCCGGCAGGAGCTTCTCGGCGGCCAGACCCTTGACGCGGTCCAGCTCGGCCTCGCGCTCCTGCTTGCCCGCGATGGTCAGCGCGGAGGCGAGCTCCGGGCGGACGGCGGCGGTCAGCGCCTCCAGGACGTCGTCCTGGTAGTCGAGGAAGACCGGGAACTCACCGGTCGGCTTGGCGGCCTTCGCGGCGAGGTCGGCCTGGGCCTTGCAGAGCACCTTGATGAAGGGCTTCGCGGCGTCCAGGCCGGAGGCGACGACATCCTCGGTCGGCGCCTCGGCGCCGCCCTTGACCAGCTGGATGGTCTTCTCGGTGGCCTCGGCCTCGACCATCATGATCGCGACGTCGCCGTCCTCCAGGGTGCGGCCCGCGACGACCATGTCGAAGACGGCGTCCTCGAGCTCGGTGTGCGTCGGGAACGCGACCCACTGGCCGTTGATCAGCGCGACGCGGACGCCGCCGATCGGGCCGGAGAAGGGCAGACCGGCCAGCTGCGTGGACGCGGAGGCGGCGTTGATCGCCACGACGTCGTACAGGTGGTCGGGGTTGAGCGCCATGATCGTGGCGACGACCTGGATCTCGTTGCGCAGGCCCTTCTTGAAGGACGGGCGCAGCGGGCGGTCGATCAGGCGGCAGGTGAGGATCGCGTCCTCGGAGGGGCGGCCCTCACGGCGGAAGAAGCTGCCGGGGATCTTGCCGGCGGCGTACATCCGCTCCTCGACGTCCACCGTCAGGGGGAAGAAGTCGAGCTGGTCCTTGGGGTTCTTGGAGGCGGTGGTGGCCGACAGCACCATGGTGTCGTCGTCCAGGTACGCCACGGCGGAGCCGGCGGCCTGCTTGGCCAGGCGGCCCGTCTCGAAGCGGATGGTGCGGGTGCCGAAGGAACCGTTGTCAATGACGGCCTCGGCGTAGTGGGTCTCGTTCTCCACTAGCGTTTTCTCCGTTACTTGTCGTCTTTTGTCCCTCACTGCCCGTATGGCAGGGGGACCGTCGTGGAGAAGCGCTCCGTCTGGTGCGGGCCGGTCTTCGATCGAAGCACCCGGGCTCACTTCCCCCGGGGGCCACTACCGAGGACCGGCGGCGGCGAGGCGCGCTTCTCCTCGTGTGCGATGCCACCCTGCCGCTACGGGCACGGGCCATCACGCTGTGTCGTACGTATTGCGTTGTGCCTACCACACTACAAAGCGCCGGTGACACTCCGCACGGCAGGAATCCTTGTACAGCAAAAGGGAGCGGTCCCCCGATCTTCGGGAACCGCTCCCCTCACGGCGACTTACTTGGCGCCGGCCGCACCGCGGCGGATGCCGAGGCGGTCGACCAGCGCACGGAAGCGCTGGATGTCCTTCTTGGCGAGGTACTGCAGCAGCCGGCGGCGCTGACCGACCAGGATGAGCAGACCACGACGGGAGTGGTGGTCGTGCTTGTGGGTCTTGAGGTGCTCGGTCAGGTCCGAGATACGGCGCGAGAGCATCGCGACCTGGACCTCGGGGGAGCCGGTGTCGCCCTCCTTCTGGCCGAACTCGGTGATGATCTGCTTCTTCGTAGCGGCGTCGAGCGGCACGCGTACTCCTCGTAGTCTGTAAAGGGCCACCGAGTGCCCCCGGTCTGTGTCTCGGGGGAGCTTCCGTTACTCGGGAGGCGGGGATCCGTTGGGCGCGGCCTCCGGAGCGGGGCTCCGGGGGTGCGTACACAAACGGCCGTCACTCAGGGTACCAGCCACTGATGGGCGCCTTCGCCCGGGTACGAGAAGCCCGTGGCCGGGGCGATGCGCGCCACTAGGGTGAGCCGTCGAATCGTTGGCAGGTACGTCGGGAAGGGGTCGCTGCGGCATGGCGGAGACGGCAGAGGAGACCAAGGCGCGCAAGGAGCGGGAGAGGGACGAGCTGTACGCCCTCGACATCTCCGGTGTGGAGTGGCAGAGCGCGCCGGGGACCGAGGAGCACGAGGAGCGGGTCGAGATCGCCTATCTGCCCGGCGGGGCGGTGGCGATGCGGTCCTCGCTCGACCCGGACACCGTGCTGCGGTACACCGAGGCGGAGTGGCGGGCGTTCGTGCTCGGCGCGCGGGACGGGGAGTTCGACCTGGAGCCTGCGCCGGACGACGGGAGCCTGCCGGCGTAAGAGTCAGGCCCGGTACGAGCGGAGCCGTGTCCCAGGGAAGGGACACGGCTCCGCTCGTACGGGAAGCTCTCCGACTAACTGGTCATGGCCCGGGCTCGTGCGTACACGTCGAAGACGGCCAGGGCCAGCGGGATCAGCGTCAGCAGGACGAAGCTCTCTGCGATCTCCAGGAAGCGTCCCCAGAAGGGGGTGACCCCGCGCCGCGGGGTGATCAGGCCGATCGCGGTGACCAGGGCCGCGGCGGCGGCGATGGCCGCGGCGAGCCAGACGCTGCGGATGTCGAGGGCGGTGGTGTCACCGAGGACCGCGTCGCGCAGGAAGTCCCGGGGCGGGTTCAGGGCGAGCCCGAGGCCGAGGAAGACGAGGGCGGCGAGGCCCGCGGCCAAGGTGGCGCCGACCTGCGCGGTGTAGCGGAAGAGGTGGGCACGCATCAGCATCGCCACCCCGGTGGCGAGGGCGAGCAGTTCCGCCCACACGTTGTCGGAGAAGCCGAGGACGATCGACGCGCCCACGGAGACCAGCGCGCAACCGCCGACCAGGCCGACGAGGAGTTCGTGACCGCGGCGGGCCTGGGCCGCGACGCGCTCGACATCGACGGGCTCCTGCGCCGCCGGCTCGCCTGCGTCGTAGCCGCCGCGGGACGGGTTGGGCGGCTCGAAGCCGATGGGCAGTCGCGCGAAACGCATCGACAGGCCCGGCAGGAAGGCGAGCGCGACGACGGACAGCGGGGCGCAGATGGCCGCCGTCTCGATCGGCCGCAGCTCCGTGAGGATCGCGATGAAGGAGGTGATCAGCCCGATCACGGAGGCGAAGACGAAGGCGACGAACGGGCCGTCGCCACCGGGTGACACGAGCGTGAGCACCAGGGAGGCGACCAGGACCCCCGTGCAGGCGAGCAGGAACTGCAGCCGCCCGATGCCCTCGCCGGCGGAGAGCGCAAGCAGCCCGGAACCGGCCACGGCGACGTTCGGCAACGCGCCCAGACCGAGGGCGATCGCGGAGCCCCGGTCGTCGTACACCCGGGCCCGTACGCAGGCGATGGTGATCAGCAGGACTCCGGCGACGGCGGCGACGACGCCCTGCAGGCTGTGCATGTCGTGGCGGATCTGGGAGCTCCAGGCCACGAACGCCAGCAGCGCGGGCAGGATGCCGCCGGCGACGAGGCCGCCGACCCGGGTCAACTCGCCGTTCCACAGGGTGCGGTCGCGGGTGACGGCGGCGGCCACCGCCTCGGAGACGTCGTCGATGACGGCCGGCGGCAGCGACTCCGCGAACGGGCGCAGGGTGAGCAGTTCGCCGTCGAGGATGCGCTGGGCCGAGAAGGACCGCGAGCCGTCGAGGACGGTGCCGTCACGGCGTACCAGGTGGTACCCGACGGGGGCACCCTCCTCGGGACCCTGCTGGGACAGCCGCAGGATCTCCGGGTACAGGTCGGCGACCGGTACGTCGTCCGGCAGTGCCACGTCGATGCGGCTGTCGGGCGCCACGATGGTGACCCGGCTGAAGCCGAGTCCGGTGCCCGCCCCGGAAGGGGCCTGGGTGCCCGGTCCGCCGGTCGCGCCGGCCGGCGCGGAGGCCGTCATGCTCACCTGCTGTTCCCCCTCGTCGGTGATGGGGCGGCTCGCGGTATCGCCGCGCCCACTTCCGCCCGTAAAGATCCTGTGTAGGTTGCGTCGCGCCACCCGCGCAGCCGGGCAACGAGGCCGTCGCACCCGGGAATTACGGGCAGGCGCATGGTTCGAACCGTTGCGGATTGCCCGTTTTCTCCAGGGCGATTCGCAACTGCTCACGCGTCTCTCCGGCACCCTACCGCCCGCCGGTGTCAGTGGTTGTCAGTAGGATCACGCTTCGCGATCGACGTCCGCCCGAGACGGGGCGGCGGACGAAACAACTCGGTCCGGCAAGGGAATTGGTGCGTAGTGAGCCACATCGTCGTCAAGCGCCCGCCGCGGGCACTGCCGAAGGAAGTGCCCACGGACGAGGTGATGCTCCAGGCGCCGCCGGAGCTTCCGCGCGGGCAGCAGGAGGGCGCGCTGATGCAGCTCCTGCCCATGCTCGGCATGGGCGGTTCGGTGGTGTTCTTCTTCAACCCGCAGGCCCAGCCCTTCATGAAGATCATGGGCATGGTGATGGTGGCCTCCACCGTCGCCATGGGCATCGCGATGCTGGTCCGCTACCGCCGCGGCAACCAGGGGCAGTTGGCGGACATGCGCCGCGACTACCTCCGCTATCTGTCCCAGACCCGGCGCCAGGCCCTGGGCACCGCCCAGGTCCAGCGCGACGCCCAGTACTACCTGCACCCTTCGCCGGAGCAACTGTGGGCTCTGGTCGCCGAGGGCAGCCGGGTGTGGGAGCGGCGCACCGGTGACGAGGACTTCGGACAGGTGCGGGTGGGCCTCGGCCCGCAGGCCCTGGCCACTCCCCTGGTTCCTCCGCAGACGGCGCCGGTCGACGAGTTGGAGCCGCTGACCACCGGCGCCATGCAGCGTTTCCTCGCCACCCACAGCACCCTCGAGGACCTGCCGATGGCGGTCTCGCTGCGGGCCTTCTACCACGTGACGATCTCCGGCGAACCCCGCACGGTGCGTGGCACCGCCCGTGCCGTGGCCGCCTGCCTCGCCGCGCTGCACTCCCCCGAGGACATGGTCATCGCGGTCGCCGCCGGGCGGGAGTCGGCGCCCGAGTGGGAATGGGCGAAGTGGCTGCCGCACCTGCAGACCGGGGATGCCACGGACGGCGCGGGCAGCATGCGCCTGATCACGACCGACCCGCTGGAGCTGGAGGAGCGGCTGGACACCCTCCTGCAGGGCCGCCCCCGCTTCCACCCCGCCGCTCCGCCGGTGCCCGAGCAGCCGCACCTGGTGGTCGTGCTCGACGGTGTCTCCCTGCCGCCCACCTCCCTGCTGGCCAGTCCCGAGGGCCTGCAGGGCGTGACCGTCGTGGAGGTCGTGCCGGGTGACCTCAGCTTCGGGCGCGGGGACCTCGCGGTCATCGTGCACCCGAAGGAACTGCGCCTGGAGTCGTCGCACGGCATGGTCTACGAGGGCACTCCGGACCTCCTGTCCTACGAGGCCGCCGAGGCGCTCGCCCGGCAGCTGGCGCCGCTGCGCATGGGCACGGGCGGCGACGACGGCGAACCGCTGCTCGCCAACCTGGAGTTCACGGACCTGCTGAACCTGGGTGACGCGGCCTCGGTGGACCCGCGGCGCACCTGGCGGCCGCGGTCGCAGTCGGAGCGGCTGCGGGTGCCGATCGGCCTCGGTGAGGACGGCCGGCCCGTGATGCTCGACCTCAAGGAGGCGGCGCAGGAGGGCATGGGCCCGCACGGTCTGTGCGTCGGCGCGACCGGTTCCGGAAAGTCGGAGCTGCTGCGCACGCTGGTGCTCGGTCTGGCCGTGACCCACTCCTCCGAGACGCTGAACTTCGTCCTCGCGGACTTCAAGGGTGGTGCGACCTTCGCCGGTATGGCGCAGATGCCGCACGTGGCGGCCGTGATCACGAACCTCGCGGACGACCTCACCCTCGTCGACCGCATGGGTGACTCCATCCGCGGCGAGCTGAACCGCCGCCAGGAGATGCTCCGCGACGCGGGCAACTACGCCAACATCCACGACTACGAGAAGGCCCGCGCGGCGGGCGCCCCCCTGCAGCCGATCCCCTCCCTCGTCCTCGTCATCGACGAGTTCAGCGAACTGCTCACCGCGAAGCCGGACTTCATCGAGATGTTCGTGCAGATCGGCCGGATCGGCCGTTCGCTGGGCGTGCACCTCCTGCTGGCCTCGCAGCGCCTGGAGGAGGGCCGTCTGCGGGGTCTTGAGACCTATCTGTCGTACCGGATCGGTCTGCGGACGTTCTCCGCGGCCGAGTCCCGCGCCGCGATCGGCGTACCGGACGCCTACGAGCTGCCCAACGTCCCGGGCTCCGGCCTGCTCAAGTTCGGCACGGAGGAGATGGTGCGCTTCAAGGCGGCGTACGTCTCCGGCGTCTACCGCACGAGTTCGCAGCAGTCCGCCGCACCCGGCGGGCCGCTCCCGGTCGACCGCCGGCCGGTCCTCTTCACCGCGGCCGAGGTCCCGGTGCAGTACTCGCCGATCCCGCAGCAGCGCCAGGAGGAGCCGGAAGCGAAGCAGGACGACGCGCTCGCCGACACCGTGCTGGATGTCATCGTGCGGCGCCTGGAGGCCCAGGGCCCGTCCGCCCACCAGGTGTGGCTGCCTCCGCTGGACAGTCCGCCGTCGCTGGACTCGCTGCTGCCCGGACTCGCTCCGGTGCAGGGCCGTGGCATGACCCAGCCCGGTTACGAGGGCGCGGGCCGGCTCGTCATCCCGGTCGGCCTCGTCGACAAGCCGTACGAGCAGCGGCGCGACCCGCTGTGGGCCGACTTCGGCGGCGCGGCCGGTCACATGCAGCTCCTCGGTGGTCCGCAGTCCGGCAAGTCGACCCTGCTGCGCTCGATCATCGCGTCGTTCGCGCTCACCCACACCCCGCACGAAGTGCAGTTCTACGGACTGGACTTCGGTGGTGGCGGTCTGTCGTCGGTGGCCGGCCTGCCGCACGTGGGCGGTGTGGCCTCGCGTCTGGACCCCGAGAAGGTACGGCGTACGGCGGCCGAGGTGTACGGCATCCTGACGCGCCGCGAGGAGTACTTCCGCTCGGCGGGTATCTCCTCGATCGCCGAGTTCCGCACCCGCCGCGCGCGGGGCGACATCTCGGTGACCGACCAGCCCTGGGGCGATGTCTTCCTGGCCATCGACGGCTGGGGCAACTTCCGTCAGGACTATGAGGCGTTGGAGCCGCTGGTCCTGGACATCGCGGCGCGCGGCCTCGGTTACGGCATCCACCTGATTCTCACCGCCTCGCGCTCCATGGAGGTCCGCGCGAACCTCAAGGACCACCTGATGAACCGCCTGGAGCTGCGGCTCGGCGACGCGATGGACTCCGAGTTCGACCGCAAGGTCGCGGCCAACGTGCCCACGGGTGTGCCGGGACGCGGTCAGACTCCGCAGAAGCAGCACTTCATGGCGGCCGTCCCGCGCATCGACGGTCTGTCCTCCGACACGGACCTGGCGGAGGCGACTGGGGCCCTGGCGGCCGAGGTCACGCGGCACTGGCAGCAGCCCGGCGCACCCGAAGTACGCCTTCTGCCCAGGGAGTTCCCGGCGGCCCAGCTGCCCCCGGGCGACCGTTTCCCGAACCGTGGCGTCTCCTTCGGTCTCGACGAGGACAACCTCGAGCCGGTGTTCGTGGACTTCGACCAGGACCCGTTCTTCCTCATCTTCGGCGAGAGCGAGTCCGGTAAGTCGAACCTGCTGAAGCTGCTCATCAAGCGCCTCACCGAGCGGTACGACGGCAACAACTGCAAGCTGTTCGTGGTCGACAACCGCCGTTCGCTGCTGGGTGTCACCCCGCCTTCCCACCTGGCGGAGTACATCCCCATGTCGAACCAGATGCAGCACCACATGGACGCGCTGGCCGACCTGATGCAGCGCCGCACGCCCACCGCGGACGTCACGGCGGAGCAGCTGCGGGACCGCAGCTGGTGGCGTGGCCCCACGGTGTACGTCATCGTCGACGACTACGACCTGGTGTCCACGTCGAGCGGCAACCCGCTGGCGGGCCTGACGGACCTGCTCCCGTTCGCCCGTGACGTCGGCGTCCGCTTCATCATCGCCCGCTCCACGGCGGGCGCGGGCCGCGCGGGCTACGAGACCTTCATGCAGCGCATCAAGGAGCTCGGCGCACAGGGCGTCGTCCTCGCGGGTGACCCGGCGGAGGGCGACGTGCTGGGGAACGTACGCCCGCGCCCGATGCCTGCGGGGCGGGGCGTGTTCGTGTCCCGCAAGCGGGGGAAGCCGCTGGTCCAGGTGGGCCTGGTGGGAGACGGCAACGGATGAGCGTGGGCTGACCTGCGGTCGGTCGACCGGGGTACGGATTGATGCGACTGGGGTCGCGGGCGCTTCGGCGGTCGCGGCCCCGGTGGCGTTCGGGCGATGGGGCGTGGGCTGGAGGTCGTATGCCGGCCGGGGGGCGCTGGTTGACGGCTGTTACCTGGCCCGGCGCGCCCGCATGATGACCACGCCGGCACCGCCGATCACGATGACCGCGGCGGCTGCGCCGAGTGCGATCCAGAGGGTGTTGCTGTCGCTGGACGCTTCTGTGGTTGATCCTGCCGCGGAGGTTCCGCCGGTAGAACCCTCTTCCGGGGCTTGTGACACGCCTGGGGCAGTCGCGGAGGGCGCGGACGGAGTGGAGGACGAGAACAACGATGCGGACTTTGCCAGCAGATGGCCACCGTTCTCCTTGGCAAGCGGATCGACGTTCGCAGGTCCGGCGTTGTACGTGGATTTCGCCAGCACCGCGCGGGGGCGAACAGTTCCGTATCCGAGGTAGGTGCTCGGTTCGTCCTCCGGCCGGTCACGGCCCGCCGTGTCGATCAGAGAACGGGTGACCTGGTAACGGTCCAGTCGGGGTGGGCGGACCAGATCAGGGCGGCAGAGGCCGAGGCGATCGCGGCTGCCCCACTCGTACCGTCCCTGCCATCGCAGTACGAACGGAAGTTCGCATCGCACCACCCCGGGAAGGACTTCACGGGGTTCGGTGTCCTCGCTCGCGCTCAGTTGACGACCGGCGCGACCGGCGGCACAGCCGTCGCAGGGGGCGGGTGCATCTCGGTCAGCGAGCTGCAGCGCGCATGTTCGCCTTCATCTTCATGCGAGCAGAGAAATGGGGTGGGCGCCTCCCGCGCGCGCCCACCCCGGAATTCCGCTACAGCCGTCTTCCTACTGGAAGTAGCTGGCCGCCTTCTTGTCGCCCTGCATGTAGGTACCGCCCGACGTCGCGACGACGTGGCCGATGCCGGTGAGCGCCTGGTGGATGTCGTTGGCTTCCTTGTCCCACCGGTGCAGCTTCTCGTTGAAGGTGTTCTGAGCCTCACCTTCCCAGTACTGAAGGCTGCTCACAACGAGCTTCTTGAGCTCCTGCAGGTCCTGCTCGAGCTGGCTCGCCTCATTACCGATCTTGGTGGCGGCGACGTCGAGTCCGTCATAAGTGACTTGCAGCCCATCGGCGTTGTTGGCCATGCCTGTTTACCTCGTCTCGCTGGGTGTGCTTGCTGGCTGCCGGGTGCCCGGCGAATATCTGAACGCCGCTCGGCTCAGTAAGAGCTGAGGGAGGACGACTGGACCGTCGGAGCGCCATCCTGGACGTCGATCTTGCTGACGGCCGCGCGCACCTCGTCTTCCTTGCTGTCCTTGATGTTGCGCGTCGAGGTCATCGCCTCGATGACGTCACCGAGGATCTTGCCGATGTTCTGCAGCGACTCGTTGATCTCGTACTGCTTCTTGTCGAACGCGGCGCGACCGATTCCCTGCCACTGGCCCTCGAGGCCGTCGATCACACCCTGAAGGCCGTGCACGCGCTTCGTGATGCCCTCGTACTTCTCCAGCATCTGCTTCTGGAGTTGGACTACTGCGGCATCTTCGAGCTTCTGCTTTCCGCCGGCCATGATCACCCTTTCTGAGGCTGTTGCTGATCTGATTGTTTCGGCTCACTCTGCGCTTGTGACACCGCAACGTGAGCACGTTCTGCACGCCCCATCCGAAGGGCACAGGACGATGAACGGTTGAGGGCTGTTACCTGGCGCGGCGCGCCCGCATGATGGCCACGCCGGCACCGCCGATCACGATGACCGCGGCGGCTGCACCGAGTGCGATCCAGAGGGTGTTGCTGTCGCTGGACGCTTCTGTGGTTGATCCTGCCGCGGAGGTTCCGCCGGTTGAACCCTTTTCCGGGGCTTGTGACGCTCCTGAAGCAGAGGCGGAGGGCGCGGACGAAGCGGAAGATGAGGAGGACAATGCGGACTTTGCCAGCAGATCGCCACCGTTTTCCTTGGCGAGCGGATCGACGTTCGCAGGTCCGGGGTTGTATTTGGATTCTGCCAGTACCACGCGGGGGCGAACAGATCCATATCCGAGGTAGGTGCTCGGCTCGTCCTTCGGCCAGTCCCGCCCTGCCGTATCGATCAAGGAACGGGTGACCTGGTTCACTGTCCAGTCGGGGTGGGCTGACCAGATCAGGGCTGCAGAGGCCGAGGCGATCGCGGCTGCCCCACTCGTACCGTCCCTGCCATCGCAGTACGAGCGGAAGTTCGCATCGCACCACCCCGGGAAGCCTTGTCCTGGCGCCGTGAGGTCCACATAACCTCCGCTCGACGAGAACTTGGACACCGTGCCAGATTTGCCAATGGCCGACACACCAACCACGTACGGTGAAGCGGCAGGATAACTGATGGGCCCCCCGGACTTGCCATTGTTACCGACTGCTGCGATCAACAACTTGCCCTTCGAAGCCGCGTAGTCGATAGCCGCCTCTTCGTCGGGGTCCGGCCCCTCTGCACCGAAGGCCATGTTAATGATCTTTACATCGGTATCAGCGGCCGCTTTGATTGCGTCCACGGAATCGGGCATCTTCTGCTTCTCTTCTGCCCCGCCCTTCAGACCCTCGAGTGCGAGCCGAATCGGAACAATCTTCGCCCCCGGCGCCAACCCCTGCAGGCCACCGTCTGCTCCAGTGCCTGCGATCAACTCGGCCATGGTCGTGCCATGGCCGGTGTAGTCGTCCGTTGCACGATAGGAGACCGACTTGGGGACCTCACCGGTCAGGACCTGTCCCTTCAGTGACGGGGTATTTGCGTTCACGCCACTGTCGATGACAGCAACCTTCACACCCTTCCCCGTACTGACCTTCCACATCTGCTCGGCCTCCATCGGAGCCAAGTACCACTGCTTCGACTTCGCGTCGTACGCAGCGGCATCGGGCGCGAACCCGACAGTAGTAGCCGCCAAGGCGCCGACGACCGCGCCCACAGCACGCACTCGTCTACCTCGGCGCGTCCTGCGGAACGTAGCCCGCTCGTCTCGTCGGCTGGTCCCAGACTTCATCGTGTTCCGTGTCCTCGCTCGCGCTCAGTTGACGACCGGCGGCACATCGCGCCGGGGCTTGTCGGGCAAGTGGGTCTCTTCGTCTTCGACCAGGTAGTCGGGACGCGTCGTCCCCTGCGCGTTCCGCTCTTCACCGGGCTTCCCGTTCTGAGCCGGCCCGCGTACGAGACCGGCCCCGCCGCGCGTCATACCGTTGCGCTCGGCTCCGGCAGCGGAGTTACGTGCGGCCGCCCTACCCGTGACCGCATCGGCCGTACCCGCACTGCCCCGTGGAGCGGACGACGCCCTGGACCCAGGCCTCGCCGTGGACTCAGGTCCTGCCCCGAAAACACCGCGCTGCCCCGGCCGACCGGTAGTGGACCGGGAGTTGGCCGCTCCCTCGCCACCAACAACCGTGCCGCGAGGAATCCTCGACCCACCCTTCGCTGAGGCATCACCAGCGGCAGGACGTCCCCCGACGACTCCGTTGGCCCGCCCGGCACCGGTCGCCGGCCCGCTGCCAGCCCGTGGCGTCGCCGTGCCGCCGGCACGCGGCGTACCGCCACTGATCCCTCGGCCCATCTGGGACGAATTCGATCCGGCGGTAAGTCCCTTGGCAGCAGCCTGACCGGTCGACGTGGCGCGCCCCATCTGATTGGCGGCCCCCTGCCCCGCGGTACGTCCGGAGCCCGAATTAGTCAGGCCGGGCGCCCCCGACCGCCCCTGAGCGGACGCAGGGGTCCGGAGGCCTCCTGTTCCGTTCAGGTTCCGGCCCAGCATGCCGTTGGGAATCGGATTCCCGAGGCCCTCACCCATGGGGGGCTGGCCGCCGCCCATGGGAGGGGTCCCTGTGACTGGCGGCGCATGGCCGGTCACAGGCGCTGTCGTAGACGGCGGCAATGTACCGACGCTGTCGATATTCGTACCGACAAATTCATCCGGACGCGTAACACTGCCCGTGATGTCCTTCGAGGGCGTCGCAGTGTCGCTTACGTCGTGAGTGCCCGTACGGCCCGTTGGCGCGACCGAGTGATGAATCGCCGGGGTAGTTGTTCCGGTACCTTCAGAACCACCTGAAGGGTTCCAGTGCTGCTGTTCAGGGCGAGGCACTCCCACACTGGGCATACTCTTGAACGTCGGCGCCTGCAGGCCCTCGAGTTCTTGGCCCGAGACCGCGTAGTACGACGCCAAGCGGTTCATCTGGTTGATCGCCTCTTGGCGATCCTTTTCCACCCGCACGGCAGCGGCGTACTCGTCTTTGTTCGCCGTCTTCTCGGCCTCTGTGAAGTGCTCGGGCCGCTTCCGGTTCGCCTCTGTGTCACGAGACGGCATGGAGCCACGCACAGACGCCAGGCCTACGGCCGCAGTAGCGAGTTGATCGCCGGCGTCTCCGGCGAACTTGCTCAGCTCCGTCGTGCTCGCAACGAGATGCGTGCCCCACGTACGGAAGTCACTACCCGACTTTCCGACCCAACGGACCTTGTCGATGTGCCCGTTGAGCTCATCAGCCGCTTCCTTGATGGCGTCCCGCGCATCCCACAGGGCCTTGCCTGAGGATTCCAGATCCTCCGGGTCGGTTCCCTCAACGAGGTCGAGCATCTGGTTGAGAGCGAGATCCTTACCGTCGAAGTCCGTGCTCCCCCAAACTGCCTTCTTGTTCGGGTTGGTCTCGGCAACCGTGCGCACGATGCCGTTGACCATCGTGGTGAACAGCCCGCCACCCTGCGGCAGGTGCTCGCCAGTCCTGGTGATGTCCGTGTAGGCGTTCTCGGCATTGACCCGCTTAAGGTCCGCCTCATGCTTATCGGTCATCGTCACAACCTCGTGGTCTTCGAGTCGTGGGTGTGCAGCCTGTTACCCTGCGCTTGCTGGATGTCACGGATCTCCGTTTGGATCGCCCAGAAGCGCTGGCGCTGCTCCTCTTCGAGATTGTCGAAGCCATGAGCGGCACCTTGCACCGCGATACCGGTTGCCTCGATCTGTAGGTGCAGGGTCTTGGACAGGGATGTGAGCTCTTGGTGCACTCGGTCGTACTGCTCGTACAGACGATGCGCCTCAGGGAAGGTCGAGGTGTCCGGCACATTGCCCAGAGATGTCTTCCTGATCCCCTGAGCGCTCACCTTGGTCGGGTTACCCGCGGACGCCTGAAGCTTCCGGAGTACCGCGTCCACCCGATTCACGAACTGAGTCAGCAGTTCGCCACTGACCTCCAGGTCCGCCGCCCTGCTCGCCGACGCGCCCCCCGAACTGTCCGGCAGCCCCACGACGCTCCTCCCCCGTTTCCCCGTACTTCCATCGGCCCTCACCAAGCCGGGACCGACCAACCACTCGCCGTACGATCGCAAAGCGAGCCACGCCTGACAACGCCTTTACCACTGTAGTCAACCTGCACAACGGGACCAACAGCGGTGTGTGTTAAGTCCGTTACGAGACCGCGGCAGGCGCGAGCCTTTGCCCGTTTTGCGCGTTCACGTCAGCTGGTTGCGCGAACCCCTCACGGTGCGGATCCCAAGGCGCTGACCAATCGTGACCTCTGTCGCCGCCGCCAAAGAGCCCCGTTCGCGATCTTCATCAAACTTCTACAGGTGGGCGATCGCGACCTCGCAGCAACCTCCCAATAACACGAACAGGCTTGCTAGCGTGCTGCACACTCCGCGCGATCACCAGAAGCAGGCAGGAGTCACACAGGAGCCACAAGAGTTCAGCATGACCACGGGGAAGAGCACGGTCACGGGGAAGGGTGCCGCACATGGCATGGGACGAGTGGGATCAGCTCAAGTCACAGGCTGCCGAACGAGGTTCGACAAACATGCGTCTGAACCAGCTCGCGCCGGACGGCGGCGGAGGCGGCGGTGACCTGGTAGTGAACCAGGATGACCTCGGCGCCGTCGGCCATGAGGCTCATGGGCTGCATGGTGACCTGCACGGTCAGGCCGACGTGGTCGGCATGGGGGTGGACAAGCACGGTTCCGGCAGCACGATGCAGGCGGCAACCGAGCTGTCCAACTCGAACTTCGCCTTGGGCGACAGCCTCTCGCTGACCGTCGAGATCTGGACGAGCCAGGTGAAATCGCTGCTCGATGCCTGCGCTCTCATATCGAACCATCTCGACTTCTCGAAGAAGTTGCATGCGAACGACGATGCGGAGATCGCGGCGGCGGTCAAAGGCAGGGACGGTTCCGGCAGGTCGGTATCGGAGCTCAGCAAGTACTTCAAGTAGCGGGGGCTGTTGTGTCCGGCATCACCATGACGAACTTGTCCGAGGTCAATCTCGGGAAGCTGACAGCTTCTGTCGCCGACTGGAAGAAGATCGTCGACAATCTCAAGAAGCTCGCCGACAGGGCCGAGAAAGGCCTGCTTGCAAAATCGGAGGGCGCCCGATGGGCCGGCGTGAACTCCGACGTGACGCGGGAGTTCGTGAAGAAGACAGCCAAGGAGTTCACAGACGCCCACGCCGAGGCCTCAAGCATCTACCAGGTCCTCGACGACGCCTGCACCGAACTCGTCGCACTCCAGAAGAAGTTGAACTCGGCCGTTCACACCGAGGCGCCTGGGCTGGGACTGCGAGTAAATGACGTAGGCGACGGAAAAGTACACGTCTTCTACCCGCACGATCGCACCACCGACGACACGCACACAGAAGCTGAACTCAACACGGCTCAGGAGCTCGCCGATCGCATCGCCGAGATCATCTCGCAGGCACGAGAGATCGACGACTCCGTGAGTCGGGCGCTGCGCAAGAGCCACGGCAGCGACGAGTTCAACTTCGGTCACGAGAACTACACATCACTCGACGACGCCCAGGAGCAACGGGCCGAGGAGTTGGCGAAGAAGAGCCTGGCGCTCTACAAGGAGGGCAAGGAGCTCTCCACCGAGGAGTTGCGGGAACTTCAGACCCTCATCAAGTACAACGCGGAAGACAAGGAGTTCGCGACCGATCTGTACCGAGGCCTCGGCCAGGAGGGGGCGCTGCGGTTCCAGGCCCAGCTCTCACTCGACGGCACAGCGGAAGGCGGGGAGCAACTGCGTCTCGCCAGGAGCATCCAGGACAGCATGGGCACGGCGCTCGCCACCGCGACTCCCGGTCTCGGCGACAAGTGGACCGACGAACTCATGCGCGTCGGACGCAGTGATCTTGATCTGCAGATGCAGGGCAACCAGGTGGTACCCAAGGGGTACCAGGTGCTTGGCACGCTGCTGCGGCACGGGGAGTACCCGAAGGGCTTCCTCGACAAGGTCGGCAAGGACATGATCGCGTACGAGCGGGAAGGCGGATCGTGGGGGCGCCCCGACGGAAACTACGGGGGCATGAAGAACTTCGGCCTGAACGCCGACACAGAAGGCGGCCGCGGGTGGGATCCGGTCACGGGTCTTCTGGAGGCTTACGGGCACAATCCGGACGCGGCCACGAGTTTCTTCAACGCCGACGTCGCGGGCCCGGGCAAGCAGATGAGCAATCTGGACTACCTGATGGGCATGGGTGCGGACGGCAAGGGCGACGGCGCCCGGCAGTGGATTCCTGACATGACCTCTCCCATGGCGGCCAAGGACCCGGTGATCTACGGGAAGGACGCTCTCGGTCACGCTCTTGAGGCGGCGGTGTCGGGACTTCCGTACGACCATGGTGACGTCGGTGCCCACCCCGAACACAGCCAAGCGCGCCAGGACATCATGAACCAGGTCATCAACGCGGTGGCCGCTGATCCCAAGTTGGCCGACGACACGATGGGCGACAGCCTCGGACGGATGGCTGGCGAGTACATGCCCGAGGTCAATTCCACGTTGAGCCAGTCCGACGAATTCGACGATCTCTACGGCAGTCCGACCAAGTTCACCGACGCGCTTGCCACCGCGGAGTTCCTTGACACCGTCGGCAGGAATCCGGACGGCTATGCCGAGGCCACTCTGGGAGCGGAGAACTACTCGGCCGGGGTGATGCAGGACGCCAACGCGCACCCGGAGAAATATGCGGGAACGCCTGCCGAGAACCTGAAGCACATCGCCTACAACACCGGAACGGTGGAAGGCCTCCTCTCCGGGGCTCGACACGACCAGATCGTCACCGGGGGCCAGCAGAGCGACCAGGACTACAACGATGCGCTGCAGAAGCGGGCGGACATGTTCAACACCGCCTTCGGTTCCACTGTCGGTCTGGCCACCGAGCGGGTGCCCATCGCCGGAGAGGTCATCAACGGCGTCACCGAGGTAGTCGTCGGCGAGGTTGTCGAAGGAGCAGAACGGAACACCTCTGCCGAGACCGCTCACCAGGCGGGAGAGTCCTCTTTCAACGCCCGCCAGAACGCTCTTGACCAGGCGTCGAACGGACTTCAGGTCGCCGGCACCCCTGCTGGCGTGGATCCGACGGACATGCGTCGAGACGTGACACAGCAGACAGGTGAGGGCTTCGACCATGGCAAGGAGCTTCAGCGGGAGGCCAAGGACCACTACAAGCGCAATCCTCCGAAATGACCTTGGTTCAGTAGTAGTTGACGAAATTTCGTAGAGCAAGCGACCAAGCAGGGATGACATGAGCGTCGGAAGAATGTCCGGCAGAGCGAAAGCGCTCTGTGTCGTTGTCGTACTGGCCGCACTCGGAGCGGGCGTCTACTTCTGGTCGGCCCGCTCTGACGAGGGAAAAGCCGACGCGCTCAAGGCCCCTTCCAAACCGTGTTGGAACGGGACACCGAACCAGGCCACCCTGCAGAAGCTTCTCGCCCCGGGCAGCAAGCTCCTGCATCAACAGGATGATTTCCGGGTCGTCTCGGAGCACTTTCCGAGCCATTGCGAATACGAAGCACAGAGCGACGGCTCTCTGGACACCGTTCTGGACGTCGACATCGCATGGAACGACGACACTCCTCCAGCCGACAAGCTCCCCACGGCCGACGCAAGGGGGGACGAAGCTCGCACTCAGATGGACATGGGCGTCCTCGCGTACTACCTCAGGGCCTCGCAGGTGGTGTTCTTCGAGTGCAACCCCGATCTCCCGGACGACGCACCCGCGTACAGGAAACGGGACAAGTACATCAAGGTCGATGTCCTGGCACGGCCGATGAAGGGGAGCGGCCTGTCCGCAGCCGAGGCCCGCAAGGTCGGCGTGGACATCATGCTCCAGCTGGCGCGGGACGTTGCCAAACAGGGGGGCTGCAAGAACGACACCAACCTCCCTAGTTCGGTTCCTTCGATCAGCAAGGTGAATTGGCCTGGGTACGAAGGTTGACCGCACCCATGGGTTCGCGTGTCTGGCCCTGGATTCACGTGGTTTCGGACGGGGAGTTCAGTAGCGCTACGAAGAGGCCGGGGCGTACCTCAAGAGGTGAGCGCATCGGCGACCCATCCGGGTGATCGTGACGCGCGTGCCCGGACGCGGCCGAGGCACCTCAGCCGAGGCAGCCCACTGTTCCAGCCGGCCGTGGTTCGGCTGGAACAGTGGGCTGCCCTGTCGGCTGCTGGTGCGTGTCATCCGGTGTGCACCCTCTGCGGACCTCCACGAACGACAATCTACGCGCAGCGGACATGACCAAAATTTTCCGTGGTCTGGGTTGCTAACTTGATGGCCACGAAACCATCGAGAGGCAGGGTCCGTCCGCGCGGGCCGCGAGGACCGGCAGCCGAGCACACGGGGGAGAGATCACGCATGGCGTGGGAAGAGTGGGATCAGCTCAAAGCCCAGGCGGCGGAGCGGCAGTCGGCCCACATGCAGTTGAACCAACTCGACCCTGGGGATGGCGGACGCTACGTGCGGCCGAGCGGGTACGGCGATCTGAAGGTCAAGAACGAGAGTCTCACCAAGATCAGTAAGTCCGCGCACGACCTCTACAACCAGTTGTGGGACAAGGCCCGCGTAGCTGTCGCTCCGAGTGACAGCGCCGCTTCCGACCTGTCTAAGCAGGGATTCGAGCTCGGGGCGGGCTTGCAGCACGTGTCGAATCGGTGGGACGAACAACTCAAGTCCCTGATGGACGCCTGCGCTCAGATCTCGAATCACCTTCAGGTCACCAAGAAGCTGCACTCCGGCGACGAGAACTTCATCGAGCGTCAGATGAGCAGCATCGACCTGTTGGATGCCGGCTTCGACGAGAGGGTCGGGCAGCCCGGCGAAAAGAACCCCCTCTATGGGAAGAAGGACGAGAAGAAGGAGTAGTGGCGGTCGAGTGTCGACGCCGCGTCTTCCGATGCGCAGTTGGGTTTCACCCACAGAAGACAAGCCTTCATCTCCGCCCGCCAGCCCTAGGGACGAACTTCCATGGACCTCGACGCTCTCCACCACGCCAACTTCAATCTGCTTGACGAAGCTGTCACGGACTGGTCGACGCTCGTCAAACACCTTGAGCAGTTGAAGAAGGACGCCGAAAACGAACTTCACCAGGCCGCCAACAAGGCTGACTGGGCAGGTGTGAACGCCACGGTCACCAAGGAGTTCATCGGTAAGACGGCCGACGAGTTCAGTGACGCACACACGCAGGCCAAGACCATTCACAGCATCATCAGAGACACCCGCAATGAGCTGAAGGGTTACCACCAGCAGCTTGTCGACGCCATCGAGGGCGGTCGGAAGAAAAAGCTCACGGTCATCGCCTACGAGGGCGGTTTCACGGTCACCACAAATGTGCCTCCGGAGGGCCGGGCCCAGGAGGACCAGGACAACAAGGGTGACATCACTGCGCTGAGGGACGAGATTCAGAAGATTCTGGACAAGGCGACTGAGAGCGATAGTTCCGCGAAGAAGGTTCTTCAGACCATCGCCGACCAGAGCCAACTCGGCTTCTCAGACGCCAACTACACAAACCGAGACTCTGCGGAAAAGGCCATCAAGCAGGCTGAAGACCTGGCCAAACTGGCGAGGAAGAACCCTGAAGACCTGACTGTCGGGGAGTTCGACCGGCTCAACGCCGGGCTCAAGCAGTACGCCAACGACAGCCTGTTCGCCGAGACGTTCGCCACAACTCTCGGGCCACAGAAGACATTGGAGTTCTGGACCGGGGTCAACGATCCTCACCGGGGCAATTACGAACTCGGGCAAAAGCGCCTCGACCAGTTCGACGACCTGCAGCGCAATCTGGGGATGACTCTGTCGAACGCGACGCAGAGCGACTCAGTCGCGATGACTGAGTGGAAGCGCTCGATGATCGACATCGGCGACAAACCGATCTATGGCAACAACGGTGGCCCGATGGGCTTCCAGGTCATGAGCAACCTGATGCGAACAGGCGATTACGACGACCAGTTTCTCAAGGATTACGGGACCAAGCTCATGGTCACTGAGCGCAGGCTCACCGGCAATGGTGAGCACGACAACATGGCGTGGCAGCGCATGGGGATGGACCCATGGCTCAACCGGATCGGGGACGACAGCGGCTCCGATCCCCTCACGGGTTACCTGAAGGGCCTGTCCAACAGCCCCGACGCGGCTACCGATTTCTTCAACCAGCAGTACGTCTCGAAGGACGATCCGGACAACCCCTTCGAGTGGGACTCAGACGACGAGGACGACTACAAGGGCAAGAAGGAACTGTCCAACTTCCAGTACCTCTTTGAGGAGCGGGACTGGCCTGAGGAGACGGACGCGAAGGGCGACGACCTCCACACGGGGAAGAACAACCTGGCTCTGGCCCTGGAGGCTGCCACCACCGGGCATCCTGCTGGCGAGCAGCCAACAATGGACACACCCGCCCACAATGAGGGCCAGACCAAGCTCTTCGAGAGCATCGTGGCTTCGATCTCAGACGATAATGGGCGTCTAACCGACAGCAGTTATATGTCGGACAGCATCGGGCAGATCGCTTCTGAGTACCTGCCGGACATCGACCGGGCCGCAACAGATGTCGATCCAAACCCGGACAAGGGCGACAGGGACGGTCTGGATGCGTGGGATCGCGTCCAGAAACTCTACCCCGTAGATGGATCCGCGGCCGAGATGAACCACCGCGACGTATCGCGGTTCCTGTTTGCCATCGGTCAGAACCCAGAAGGCTATGCCGCGGTCGAGGTGGGCCAGAAGGCCTACATGGCAGAACTGATGGAGTACCACCTGAACCCCGATCTGCCGCAAAGCCAGCGTCCTGATGGTGATCTCCAGCTCACGGTTCGCTCCATTGCACGCCATTCAGGTGAGGTTTCTGGAACCCTGGCAATGGGCCGTAATGAGGCTATCGCAGCACCCGGCGCCCTGGCAGACGACGACTACGACCACGCGGTGTCTCAGTGGAAGAACGTCATCTCTGGAACTGTGGGCACCGGCGTCGGCATCGGTACGTCATTCATCGCTTCTCCTGTAGTTGGCGCTGGTGTCGGTGGTGCTGCCGGAACCGCAACCAGCGTTGTCTTGGAGCAGTTGTTCAAAGACGCAGAGGGAAGCGCGAAGGACGAGGCCGGCCCCAAAATGGGTGAGAGCTGGGAGAACGGCCAGGACAGCAACATGAAGTACACCCGAAGCGCCGCGTCGGAAGCTGCAAGGTCCTATCACCTTTCAGGCGATGTAGCTACTTGGGCTGAAGATGAGTCATCCAAGGGGTTCCTGGACGCAGGCTCCTACATGGACCGGGTGGCGCCGGAGCTTGTGACAGACATCTAGAACCGAGTACCTCAAGCAGAATGAGAGGTTTTCCAGTTGAATAACGTACGAGTTATGGCTGCCTCATTGTTGCTCGTCACACTGGGCACGCTCGTCGGCTGCTCCGGGTCGAATGAAGCGCGGGAGTATGACGTCCCCAAGAACCTTTGTGGCGCGCCTGTGGACCCGAAGTTGATCTCGAAACTCCTACCCCCGGGAAAGACGGTCGAGGTTCGAGAGAAAAATCCGGTCCCCAGCAGGAAGCGCTGCCAGATCAACATTGACGGCAAAGCGGCACTCATAGCGAGCCGAGAATGGTGGGAGAAAGGAGACAGTATTAACGACGTCGCCGATGCGCACCCGCAGCTGGAGTCGGCGCAGCCAGGCGTTAACGACACGTATCTATATTCCGGCACGGGTGGAGTGGAGCGGGTGAATTCTTGTGTCAACAGGGATCACACCAAGCACACTCTTTTCACTGCAATTCAAACCTACGGCAAGAGCGTGAATAACGCGGACGCCGTAAAGAAGTTGATGCGAGCATACACTCGCGCTGTCGAGAATTCCGACGAGTGCCAGTAGCGTAAAGTCACGCCTCCTGGAAAGAAAACCTGCTCGTCAACCTCGAGTGAAATCTAGGCGCCTTCCAGAATTATGGGCGACCTTACAACGGCTAACACCTGAGGTGGATCAGTCCTGGCTTCCGTGTCCGAGGCGGGAGTTGAGCGTTCGGTCAGGTGCGGGGGACACCGCCGACGAAGACTTGATCTCCGGCCATATGGCAGCCCTGAAGGAGCAGAAGCCTGTCATCAGGGTCCTGAGATCAGTACGCCGCTCGACGCTACGTTCCAGAGGGATCGCCCACCACAGGTAAGAATCTCCTGCGAACCTTCACGATTGGCAACCTGGTGCAGTGCGTGCGAGTAAGTCGCGCGAGGCGGCAGGCTTCAGTGAACGCCGGGCCCACCAGCTCGAACAGCGGGCCTCAGCAGTCAGCGTCTGATCGAAAGCGGCGCACCTCGCAAGCACACGCGACTCCCCTGACCTCCACCGAGTCTCGTTATCCGGTTTCGGTAAGTTTGCCGTGCATGCAGATGATCTTCACCATTTGTGCGGTGCGCGAAGGACCCGCGCTGACGGGGGTTGGCTGCCCCGGACATCGAGGAAGCCTCCGTTCACGGGAGCACATGGAGTCCGCAATAATCTCGGGTCATGGAGCAGCTGCTAGGGATCTTGGCGAAGGTGGTCTTCTTCGCTTTTATTGTCGGAATGTTCACTCTTGTCATCTGGGTGTTCGTGCGTAGCAACAAGGAGGACAAGCGGATCAGACGCGACTGGGCGGAGCTCCCGCGGGTCGCCGGGGCGCGCGGCTGGACGTATGAACAACGGGCGCGTGGGCAGGCCACTGAGTACTGCGGTGTGGGCCCCATGCCTGGCAGCGGCTCGAATCTGAGTGCCTGGCACTACATCACCGGCGAGTTCCGTGGCCGCTCCTTCAAGTGCTTCGAGCACCGCTACAACAACCCCATGTCCGGCAATGCCGGCGAACGCAAACGACCGACCATCGAAGCAATTTTTGTAGTCCAGGCCCCTGGACATGGGCAGCCGGTGGAGATTCTGCGACCGAGCAAGACGGACGCGCTGCTCGACCGGAGGCAGCGGATGCGGCTCGGCATGACCGAATTCGATGACACATTCCGGGTCGTCACCCAGGACGAGGATTTCGCCCGCAGCATCCTGAGCGACTCCGTGGCATCTTTCCTGGTCACGGACCCACGGGGCAGGCAGTCTCCTCTTCAGTTGCGCGACGACGAACTGTTCACGTGGTACACGGGCACGCTGTCTCCGCAGGACCTGGAAGAGAAGCTGAACTACTTGTGTGACGTGCTCGACCAGATTCCCGCACAGGCATGGACGGCGGCCTGAGCAACGCCGAGTGCCCCTTGACCCGAGGCGATGATTCGCCGGGGCAAGGGGCACTCGGATGTGTGTCCGATGTTCCTGAGCTCGCTAGGCCTCGGTGTCGTCGGCCGGGCGTACCGTCCTGAGGAACTGCCGGAAGTCATCGATGACTTCGTCGAGTTGGTTCTGCTTCGCCGTGAGGACGAACTCGAGCACCGCGCGCTTCGCCGGAGAGTGGACATCCTCCATGCCGAGGTACAGCTGACTCTGGCACAGCTCCACGGGTTCCCCTCGCAGGGTGGTGGAGAGGACGAGGTTCTGGAGAATCCCCGGAGGATCCGTCAGGCCCGGGATGTCCGGAGTACCCGCATCAACCTTTTTGATGATCCGTACGGTCCCTGCCTGCTCCAGCCTGGGCACCGACTCGTCGGCGATCTCCGACAGCGTGGCGCCGTCGTTGCGCATCTCACCGGAGATGGTGATGTTCGCCGTGAACCCGCCGTCGATGGAGGCGGGATGCAGCGCAACGAAGGCGGCGCCAGGCGCTCCCACCTCGTCCGGCGGCGCCGCTTGCCAGCCGTCCGGCAGCGAAAAGGAAATCTTGACCGGCAGCGTGGTCGTCATGGTGGATCCCATCCTTCAGTGATCGTCGACTGGGGCTAGAACCAACTGCCGACTGTGTGGTCCCAGGCGTCGTCTGCCGCGGACCCGATCGAGTCGACCATCTTGCCGGGATCGACGGTGATGTTGACACCGACTTTGCCGCCGACGCCCAGACCGGCCCCGAGCTCTCCACCGATGGTGAACTTGCCGTCCTTCATGCCCAGGTCGGCGTTGGCCTCGGCGCCCACGCCGGCCCACGCCTCACCGGTCGCACCGGCGCCCACACCGGCGACGTCGGCCGAGAGCGACCCGGTGGCCTTGGCTCCGGCGAACGCCTCCGCGCCGGTGTGCACCCCGTCCTTGCCGACGCCCACCTTCGCCGAGGCGTCCGCGCCCGCGAAGGCCTTGGCCTCGCCCTGGATGGCGGCCACGCCGTACTCCACGCTGCCGTTCGCCGATGCCTGAGCGAGGTACGCGGTCCCCGAAGCACCGGCCTGTAGCTGCCCGTTCGCGACACTCGCGCCGACCGAGCCGTCCACGCCGAGCGCCGCTACGTCGGCCGCGTACTTCCCCGTGAAGCCGCCCGCCTTCTTCTCTCCCGCAACACCATCCGACCAAACGCTGGCCTTATCCGACCACTCGGCGAGCTTGATGTTCCAGTCGGCCTTCGGCCCGGGAGTGGTTGGGTCGCCGTCCTCGGCCGTGCCGGGCTTGTTCCGCAGGTAGTAGTTGCCGTCGGCGTCCTTGCCCCACTCCTTCTCCCTGCGGCGCCAGTGGCTGGCCTCGTCGGTCTTCCACCTCTTGGTCTCCTTGGCCCACGCCGTGGGAGAGATGGCGCTCTTGCCGACGCCGTGCTCTTCAGCCCACTTCTTGGCATCCACGCCGCTCCTGACCGCAACGAGCCAGTCGGGGCTGTCGGACGCGCTGCCCGCGAGGTCGTTGAGCTTCTTGGTCAGCGTGTCGGCCTGCTCCTTGAGCTGCTTGCGCGCAGTGCTCAGCAGATGTTCCGCGGCCTCGTGGTCGCCGGCCTTCCACTTGTCGATCGCCGTCCCGGCCTGTCCCTGCGCCCAGGTCAGGGTGGAGGCGTACGAGTGGACCGCCTTGGCGGCCCCGGACATCGTGTCGCTGGCGAAGTACCAGTTGGTCTTCTCCTTGGCCAACGTGGGCCAGAAGGCGTCACTGGCCTGACCGACCCAGTCCTTGACGCGCACGTCACGCAGGCCGTCGCCTATTCCGTCGAACGTGGTCGACCACTTCTTGAGTGAGGTCTCGAGGCTGCCGAGCTTGCCGGCGTCTCCCGGGATGAGGTCCTTCGGGTCACTCGTGGACCCGAGCGAAGCTGCCATTACTGCGGATTCCCCCGTTTCTGTTGCTAGACCAATACCTTCTTGACGGAGTTCACCGAATCGCGAATGGCCTGGTCCGTGTCATCGAAGTCGCCGTTGGCCTTGTTCAGCCCTTCCGCCAAGGTGGCCGCACAGTCGGCGAGGAACGCGGCGCCCCCCTCCCACGTCGCGCAGAACGTCACCATTGCCGCGGCGGCGTCGTCGTCACCGATCTCAGAGGCCTGCTTGGCCTCGTCGCCCAGGTCCACTTCCTTGACCGGCTTGAGCACTTCCAGAATGTCTTTTCCGCCCTGCTTGAGGACGTCGGGACCCACTCCGAGATCGCCGGCCACGGCATACCCCCGTCTTTCAACTCCGTTTGTATCGCGCACACATGGCGCTGAGCGCGTGAACGCTATCACCGCTGATGTGTCCGAAAACGCGCGCTCACCGGCTCTTCACGACACCGGCAAAGCAGCCACGCAGGGCCCCTCGGCGCCCTCCTGCGAGCAAGGGATCTCCGGGTGTCGATTCCTCGTGGCCGACACCGCGTCTCCGTCTCATCGGAGGGGCTTCGCAGGCGTCGTCTGGCCCGGACTGGCCCAACCCGCGGCAGTGCGGCCGCAGTTACGAGGAGGGGGTCTCGTCGCCTCGCGAACGGGCCAGCGGGTCAACGCACCGTGGGCACAGGTCGTGGGCGGAGGTCAGCCGTTACGGGGCGCCGTCCCCTTCAAAGAGTCGTCACCCACCGGCATCCGTGCGGAAGCAGCGGGAGGCCGCCGCCGACGGGGACGCACATGCTCCGTGTGGGCCGATGGCCAGTCAGCTCGCGGCCGGAGAAGGCGCGTTGTCGGCCTTGATGTCGAAGTTGATGTTGTCTCCGTCGACAGAGGAGACCTTGACCGTCACGCCCAAGGTGCTGCCGTCGGACGCCGTGAGCTTGCAACGGGTGGTGTTGCCGACCTTCCCGGCGAGGTCCTCGGGGCAGGTGATGTCCGGCTTCGGTTGGCCCGTTGTGGCGGCGAGCTTTTCGGCCACCGTGGCGGCCAGCTTGTCCGAGGACAGTTTCGGCTCGGAGCTTCCGGTGTCGGCCGACGCCGAGCAGCCCGCCATCAGCACGCCGACCACTACGGTCGACAGGCTCCAAGTTACTGCGGACAAGCGGGGCTTGGTCATGGTGGGGGGATTCCTTCCGGGTCTTATCAAGGTAAGAAGACACCGAAAGCATACGTGGCGACGCAGCTGCGGAATGTCGCCCCAGAGGCTCACAGAACTGGATAGGAGCAATAAGGATTACAGCTCGAAGCGAGTGACGAACGGCGTTCCATGAGCACTTCGCCGTACCCGCAAATAATCTTCACCAATGAGGGTGCAGATCGGAAATACCGAGTCCTGAAGTTATCGAACTGTTTCCCTTGATCTCGACCTCGATCTCGATCTCATCAAGCCTTACCGCGGGGATCTCAGCAGCGGCATTGCTGATGCGAGTTGGTCCGGGTTCGCCGGTCGCGCGGCACCACCGGCGTCATAGCTCGCCCTGAGCCGCGCACGCCACCGTCACGGCTGGCGCTCAGCCGTGCCCATCACCGTCACACCTGACCCCCGAGCCGCCCCCGCCGCCGACGCGCGTCCCGGACCGCCACCGCCGTGCCGCCCAGCCCGGCCACCACGACGAGCCCGCCCACGACGACGTACGTCGCCAGACGGGTGTTGCGTTCCTCGGCTGTCTCGCCGAAGTGCAGGGGGGTGATGGACGGTGCCTCGGCCCGGGAGACGCCGTCCTCCGGCTTGGGGGACTGGACGGGGTGTTCCGGGTCCACGTCCGTCAGGGCCTTGACGGGGTCGACGACGCCCCAGCCGACGTTGCGGTCCTTGCCGGGGATCGAGCGTTCCGCCGTCTGTTCGATCTGGGCGACGACCTCCTGGGCCGTCCAGGTGGGGTACTTGGACTTGAGGAGCGCGGCCACTCCCGCCACGTACGGCGCCGAGAAACTCGTACCGTTGTCGGAGCAGTGACCGCCGCCGGGAACTGTGGAGATCATGTCGACGCCGGGGGCGGCGACTCCCACGAAATCTCCCGACTGGGAGAAGGCGGCCCGCTCGTTGTTGCGGTCGGAGGCCGCGACCGCGAGGACGCCCTTGTACGACGCCGGGTAGGTGATCTGGACCTTGCCGCCCAGGCCGTCGTTGCCGGCGGAGGCGACGACCACGACCTTCTGGCCGAGGGCGTAGTCGACGGCGTCCTCCAGGCGCGAGTCGGGCTTCACGGCGTTGGCCGTGTCCTGGGAGATGTTGATGACGTCGGCACCTTCGGCGACCGCGTGCTTGATCGCCTCCGCCAGGGTGCTGGCCGTTCCGTCGCCCTCCGCGTTGTTCTGCTTGATGGGGATGATCTCGGCGTCGGGCGCGAGGCCCACGAAGCCGGTCCCCTTCATCGGGCGGGCCGCGATGATGCCGGCCACGCGTGTGCCGTGCCCGACCGTGTCGGTGGTGCCCTGGCTGTTGCCGCGGTCGATCTTCTCGCCCTTGGCGTTCTTCGGGGGCAGGAGGTTCGCGCCCTTGGACGCCTCGACGGCCTTCGTGAGCTGGCGGTTCTTGACGTCCACGCCGGTGTCGATCACGGCCACCTGGACGTTCTTGCCCCTGGACTGCGCCCAGAGTTCGTCGAGGTTGACGCGTTGCAGGGCCCAGGGGCGGCCCGTGTACGGCTTCGACGGGAACGTGCACTGTTCGTCCGCGTGGGCGGCGGTCGCGGGCAGGGCGACCACCGAGACACTTGCCACGATCGTGGTGGCGGCGGCCAGCGCGGCCGCTCTCCTGCCCTGTTCCCGGATCGCCGACGTCCTTGCGTTCAGCATCGCTTCGTTCTCCTCCGCCGCGCCGCTAGGAGCCCTGCGGCAGCCGTGCCGCCGCCTCCGACAGGCGCGGGCCCGTCGGCAGGAACGTCGACCACACCGCGGGGACGGGCGTGGGCGTCACCTTCTCGTAGCCGAGCCGGGTCTGGGCGATCTTGGCTTCCTGGAGCTCCTCCTGGCGCTTCTTGGCGGAGGTGCCGATGCCCTCGTCGTCGGTGGCGCTGTCGCTGTTGGACTGCAGGGCGTAGCGCAGGCCCGTGTCGGTGACCAGGAAGACGCCGCCCGCGCCGGTCTCCGTGCCCTGGAACTGGCGGTAGAGCTGGCCGGAGCCGGCGGTGACGTAGCCGCTGGAGGAACCGGTGGGCAGTTGGGCGGGGAAGTCCGTGCCCGCCCAGGTGGACAGGGTCGTCCTGCCCTTGGCGCCGACCGAGAGCAGGACGTTGCAGACGGTGTTGCGGCCGGAGGTGGCGCTGGTGCCGTCGTTCACGGTCCGGGGCTTGAACGTCGGCCAGGTGTTCTTCGCGGTCTCGAAGGGCGTGCTCTGGACCACCGCGCCGGGGCTCACCTGCTGCGCCTCGCCCGCCTGCCCGACGGCGACGAGGTCACCGCTGTTGAGCAGCAGGGTGGCGACGAACTCGGAGATCTCGGCCACCCTGCCGGGCAGCACCACGTAGTACTGCATCTTCGAGCCGTTGAAGGCCTTGATCACCTCGCCGACCTTGTCGTACTGCTCGGGGAGGCCGGAGACGTTCGCCTTCGCGCCGGGGGTGTTCCCGATCGACGGAATGGAGATCGGGTCGCCCTTGCGCAGAGTGTCGAGCCACTCCTGGGACACCCGCTGCGGGTCGCGGCCCTGGGTGTCGAGGGCCTTGAGCAGCTCGGTGTCGGCGGTGTTCTCGATCTGGTACGCCGTGCCCCGGGCGTCGACCACGTACTGGGTCTTCTCGTCCGGGCCGACGACGTACATCAGGTCGCCGCCGGTGAGCTTGTTCGGCCCCTCCGTCTTGCCGAACTCCTTCTTGGCGAAGACGAACGCGGCCTTCTGGATGGCGCGGCCACCCTCGCCGGGACGCTCGCAGACCGCCCAGCGCTTGGCGGTCTCGGCCTCGTCGGCCGAGGGCAGGCGGTCGGGGGCGTACGGGATGCCGATGGTGGCGCCGTGCGGCGGCTTGCCACTGTCCAGGATCTTCTCGTCGACGGTGATGACGTCGGCCTTGCCGGGGTCCAGCAGGAGCTTGGCCGAGGCCATGTTGAGGACCGGGTGCAGCTGTGTCTGCTTGCCCGTCTTCAGGACCACGTACCGGGTGGTCGAGTCGCTGGCGACGATGACGTGCTCTTCGGGGGTGTTCCAGCCCTTGGGCGCGGTCGGGCTGAACATGCCGATGCCGCCGAACACCGCGAGGATCACCACCCCGACGATGGTGCCCGGCAACAGTGCCTTCAGCGGCTTGGGCGCGCCTTCCTCCGAGCCCGTCGGAGAGGGCTGCAAGAAGGATGCGAGCGTGCGGCGCTTCGCGAAGGTGTAGGCGTTGAGTTCGTCCCGCCGTGATGCCATCTGTGTCCGCTCTCTCCCCGTGCGGAGCCGTGGGGGACCTGTGAAGGTTCTACCCCGTTCTCTGTTGCCTCTGATGCCTGGGCTGTCAGAGCCGCCCCCTACTATGCCTGTTGCGTGACCGTGCTGGTGGCACGGGTAGGGTGCTCAGGCCTGGAAGGGGCCGAAGGGCAAGGGTTTTAGGAAGAGTTCGGGGGTTTTGGAGTGATGGCTTCCGCAACGCGGGCCCGGTCGCGATCGCAATCGGGGTCGAGATCGAGTCGCGCGCGCCGGTCGGGTTCCCCCGGCCCGTCCTCGCCCCAGCCCCCCACGGCACAGTCGGGCGCGGCTCACGCCGCCTCCGTCTCGCACCACGGCTCCGTCACGCCGCACCTCAAGTCGCGCTCCGGGCGCGGGGGTTCGTTCACGGTGCAGCGGCTGGTCATGCTGGAGCTGGCGGCGGCGCTGGTCGCTGTCGGGTGGCTCATCGGCCCGGTCGCGCTGGTACCGGCCGGCGTGGTCGCCGCGGTCCTCGTGGTGCTCGCTCTGGTGCGCCGCCGCGGGCTGTCCCTGCCCGAGTGGCTGGGCGCCCTGCTGGCGCTGCGGGCCCGCACCCGCAAGGCCGCGAACACTCCGCTGCCGCCAGGCACCGACTCCGGTCTGGCGCCCGCCGTGGAGTGCGACCCGAACCTGCGGACGTACAGCCACAGCCGCGGCGACGACCGCGATCAGCGGCGGCCGGTGGGCATGGTGGGCGACGGTGGCTTCCTCACCGCGCTGCTCCAGGTGGAGTCGGACGCCGGTGCGCTGCGCGCGGAGCGCAGTCGTCGGCCGCTGCCCGTCGGGCTCGTCCAGGACGCCCTCGACGTCGACGGGATCCTCCTGGAGTCGGCGCAGATCGTGGTGCACACCCAGCCGGCGCCCGCGCTGCATCTGCCTCAGCAGTCCGTCGTGGTGAGCAACTACGCCCCGCTGCAGGCGCAGACGGGGTCTCCCTCGGTGCGCATCACGTGGATCGCGCTGAAGCTGGACCCCGAGCTGTGCCCGGAGGCGGTGGCCGCGCGCGGGGGTGGACTGCTGGGCGCGCAGAAGTGTCTGGTGCGGTCGGCGGAGCATCTGGCGAGCCGGCTGACCGGTGCCGGGTTCCTCGCCAACATCCTCACCGAGGAGGAGTTGACGGCCGCGATCGCCACCTCCGCGTGCGCCAACCCGATGGTGACCGCGCAGGCCGCCCAGGCGGGGCGGGGTGAGGTGCCGCAGCGGCGGACCGAGGAGACCAGCCGCAGCTGGCGCTGCGACAACCGGCGGCACACCACGTACTGGGTGCGGCGCTGGCCTCAACTGGGCGATTCTGGTACGTCGTTGGCGCAGTTGGTGGCGCAGCTCACCGCCGTTCCCGCGCTGGCGACGACCTTCAGCCTGACTCTCGCGCGGGGGGACCGCAAGGACGTGTCCGTCGCCGGTCACCTCCGTATCACCGGGCGCAGCAACCAGGAGCTGACGAACGCGCGACGCGATCTGGAGCAGGCGGCGCGGCAGGTGCGTACCGGGCTCGCCCGGCTGGATCGTGAACAACTCCCCGGCGTTCTCGCCACCCTGCCGCTCGGAGGTGCCCGCTGATGGCCATGACGACGTCGACGCAGTCGTCCTCGTCCGAGGGCGGGGCGGCGTTCAGGGAGCGGCTGCGTACCGGGTTCGGGCTGATCGGCCCGCGGCATCCGCGGCACACGTTGCCCGTGGAGCAGATGGGCGCGCTGTCCCTGCCCCTCGGGGACGACGGTGTGGTGGCGGGCGTCAACGCCGAGGGTCAGCCCGCGGTGCTCGGCGTCAACCGGCCCACGCCGTACGACATCCTCCTCATCGGCGGTCTGTGGACGGCCCAGGTGCTGGCGCTGCGTGCGGCGGCGACGGGCGCCCGGGTGGCCGTGGAGACGGGTCGTCCGCAGGCCTGGATGCCGATGGTGCACGCCATGGGCGGCGGGCAGAACGGCCTGGCCGTGTACGACGTCGGCCGGGTACCCCCGCAGGGCGCGTCGGCCGGTACGCCCGTACTGGTGGTGCGGGACTGCGGTATGCGGCCGCCGCGCGGACGCGTGGTGTCGGCGCCCTGGCAGGCCGTGCTCACCCTGCTGCCGTATCTGAGCCCGGTCGCGCCGCGCCTGCTGCGCCAGGCGCGGCTGGTCGGCGTGCAGCGGGTGTCGCCGGACGAGGCCGCGGAGATCGGGCGGGTGATAGGGCTGCCGCGCCCCGAGATCGAGTCGTTGCCCACCTTGCAGGACGGTCTCACCCTGTGGTGCACGGAGCGGGACCGGCAGTACGTGCTGACGCAGGCGACGGATGCCGAGACCGGGCTGCTGGGCGTGGCCCGCCGCATGGACTGAGGCGGCGCACTGCCCCGTGGGCCGCACGGGCCGCACGGGTCGAACGGGCCGCACGGGCCGCACGGGTCGAACGGGCCGCACGGGTCGAACGGGCCGCACGGGCCGCACGGGTCGAACGGGCCGCACGGGCCGAGCTGATGGAGCGGCTCTTCGGGGCAGCCTGTCGGGACGTCGGCTGACCGACTTCTCAGGACGCGTCGGCATCGGCACGGGATGTCGGGCGGGCGGCTACTCCGAGGGTCGCCGCGCATCCCCGGCGCCCACCGCGCATCTCCGGTGGCCCGCCACGCTTTTCGGGCGGGGCGCGCTGTCCAGGGATGCGTGCCGGGCCGGGCCGTGACGTCTCACGCGTACACATTCACCCTGACTGTCATGTCCAACTTGTCGCGTTCTCGCGGGCATTGGGTTGCTTTGGGGAAGCCCGTCGGGTGGGCGGGCCTGCCGGGCTCGCTGTTTTGATGATTAGGCTGGGGTAGAGCACGTCGCGAGTACTCGCGAGCGGGCGATGCGGGCTCTGCGACGACAGGCCCGGGGCCCGTAGGGGGCGGCCCGGCGAATCGGACGACAGTAACGGTCGCCCCAGCACGGCATGAGGGTGCTCGACCACATCAGGAGGAACTGTGAACAGCGATCGGGACGGGATCCGCGGGGGCTGGGACACACCCGACGACGACCAGACCGACGCGGAGTCCGCCATCGAGATGACGGGCGAGTTCACCATCGACTACGCCCCACCGGCCTGGTACACGCAGAACGCCTCGGGTGCGTCGAACACGGCTCCCCAGGCTCCGACGCCCCCGCCGGCCCCGGCGACCGGTCCCACCGCGCCTCCGCCGCCGCTCGGGCCCCCCGTGGCCGTACCCGACCTGCCGCCCGGCGGCGCTTACCAGCCCGCCTGGACGCCCACGCCACCGCCCGCGCCCGTGGCACCCGAGGAGGAAGCCGCGGACGGCGACCTCGTCAGCGGCGCGACGATGCGGATCTCGTCCTCCTCACTGAAGCGTGAGATCGCGGAGCGCGACGCGGCAGCGAACACCGACGCCCCTTCCGGCGACGGCACCGCCATGCCCGCGGCCGGGGCCGACGCCCAGGCCGGGGGGTTCCCGGCGGGTGCGCACTCCGCTGCCGAAGAGCCCGAGTCCGGCACGGGGACGCCGGCCGCGTTCTCGACCGGCGCTCCCATGCCCCCTGCGGCGGACGGCGAGGCCGCGCCGCAGAACGGCGCCGGTGACGCCGAGACCGGTGCCGAGCGGGTCACGGGAGAGGGCGGTGCGGACGGTACGGCGGCTCCCGCGGGCGACCTCACGGCTGCCGCGGAGGAGCCCACCGCCGACGGCCGGCAGGGAGCCGGTGACGGGGGCGCGCCCTCCTTCACGGACCCGACCGGCACACCGGAGGAGCCCGAGAGCACCGATCAGGAAACCCAGAGCGCCCAGCCCTCCGGCGGCACACCCGGCACCTCCGCCACATCGGGTACGCCCGACCCGGCCGGTTCGTCCGCCGGGGCGCCGGACTCCCCCGCACCGGAGGGTGCCCCGGACGACGACGGCGCCCACGGCGCCGAGGCGCCCGCCGGTCCCGACGCCGGACAGAGCCCCGCGCAGCCCGTAGGCCCCGCCGCTCCCGCGCCGGACGCCCCGGCCGCCTGGACTCCTCCCCCGCCGGCACCGCAAAGCGGCGTCCCGCCGCTGCCGCCGTCCTACCAGCCCGCGGCACCGGCCCCGGCGGCGCAGTGGCCCGCGCAGTCCCAGCCGGAGGCTCCGTCCGTCCCGCAGCCGGACCCGGCCCAGGCTCAGCCCGGCGGTTACGGCTTCCCCCCGCCGCCTCAACAGCAGCCGTCCCCGCAGCAGCCGGAGCAGCAGCCGTTCCAGCCGCAGGCCCCGCAGCCCGCGCCGGCCTCCTGGAACGCCCCCGCGGCACAGCCCGCCCCGCAGGCTCCACCCGGCTACGGCTTCCCGCAGCCCGGCAGCCACAACGCCCCGGCGCCCGCGGCGCCCCAGCCCACCCCTCCGGCTCCCCCGCAGAGCGGCTACGGCTTCCCCCCACAGCCCCCTGCCCCGGCGCCGAACCCCCAGGGCGGCTACGGCTTCCCGCAGCAGCCCCCAGCCCCGATGCCCGACCCGCAGGGCGGCTACGGCTTCCCGCACCCCCATGCGCAACCGCAGACCGGCCCGCAGCAGTCGGGGTACGGCTTCCCCCAGCCCCCCGCCCCTCCCGCCCCGCCCGCGCCGAACTCGCCCGACTCCCCTGCCCAGGCAGGCGGATACGGCTTCCCGCCGCCGCCCGCACAGCAGGGCCAGCCGGGCCAGCCACAGCCGGGTCAGCCGCCTCAGCCCCAGCCCGGCCCCCAGGGTCAGCACCCCCAGGGTCAGCAGCCCCACCCGCCGGTCGACCCCCGTACCGGTGCCGCCTGGCCGCAGCCGATGCAGCACGACCAGCGGCAGGCGACGCATTCCGGTGCCGCGCCGCTCGGTTACACCGCGGCGGTGGAGCTGTCCTCGGACCGGCTGCTCAACAGCAAGCGGCAGAAGGCGAAGAGCAGCCGTCCGGCGGCCGCCGGCGGCCGGTTCAAGCTGGGCGGAAAGAAGGAAGAGGCCGAGCGGCAGCGGAAGTTGGACCTCATCCGCACCCCGGTGCTGTCCTGCTACCGGATCGCCGTGATCAGCCTCAAGGGCGGCGTCGGCAAGACCACGACCACCACCGCCCTGGGCTCCACCCTCGCGACCGAGCGGCAGGACAAGATCCTCGCGATCGACGCCAACCCGGACGCCGGTACGCTCGGCCGCCGCGTGCGCCGGGAGACCGGGGCCACCATCCGTGACCTCGTCCAGGCGATCCCGTACCTCAACTCGTACATGGACATCCGGCGGTTCACCTCCCAGTCGCCCTCCGGCCTGGAGATCATCGCCAACGACGTCGACCCGGCGGTGTCGACCACGTTCAACGACGAGGACTACCGGCGCGCGATCGACGTGCTGGGCAAGCAGTACCCGGTCATCCTGACCGACTCCGGCACCGGTCTGCTGTACAGCGCCATGCGCGGTGTGCTGGACCTCGCCGACCAGCTGATCATCATCTCGACGCCGTCCGTGGACGGTGCGAGCAGTGCGAGTACGACGCTGGACTGGCTCTCCGCGCACGGGTACGCCGACCTGGTCTCCCGGTCCCTCACCGTCATCTCCGGTGTCCGCGAGACCGGCAAGATGATCAAGGTCGAGGACATCGTGGCGCACTTCGAGACGCGGTGCCGGGGTGTGGTCGTGGTGCCGTTCGACGAGCACCTCGCCGCCGGTGCCGAGGTCGACCTGGACATGATGCGGCCGAAGGTGCGGGAGGCGTACTTCAACCTCGCCGCGTTGGTCGCGGAGGACCTGGTACGGCATCAGCAGGCGCACGGCCTGTGGACGAACGACGGCAACCCGCCGCCGGTGGCCGCGCCGCCGATGCCGGGGCACCAGGGCCAGCAGCTGTACGGCGGTCAGCCCGTTCCGGGCCAGCAGGTCCCCGGTCAGCCGGGTCCGTACCCTCAGCAGCCGCAGCCGGGGCAACCGGGACCGGGACAGTTCGCGCCCGGCCAGCCCTACCCTCAGCCGGGCCAGCCAGGTCACCCGGGACAGCCGCCCGCCCACCCGGGGCAGCCCGGCCAGCCGGGTCCGTACCCGCAGTCCGGTCCGCAGCCCTACCCGCCGCAGCAGGGACAGCCCGGTCAGCCGTACCCCGGCCACCCGCAGCCGGACGGACAGACCCCGCCCCCTCCCCCGCCGCCCCAGCAGTAGGCGGCACGACATGATCGAAGGGCGGCCGGTGCCCGAGGCACCGGCCGCCCTTCGACGTCATGAAGAGAAGAGAAAGAGACAGACAGAGGCAGACGCGGAGAGCGGCGAAGGCCTCCTACTCGGTCGCCGCCCCCGCCACCAGGTCCCGGCAGCGCTTGACGTCCTCGGCCATCTGCTCCAGCAGCGCGTCCAGCGTGTCGAACTTGGCCTGCCCGCGCACGAAGGCCAGGAAGTCGACGGCGACGTGCAGCCCGTACAGGTCGAGGCCCACGCGGTCGATGGCGTACGCCTCCACCGTGCGCTCGGTGCCGTCGAACTGCGGGTTCGTGCCGACGGAGATCGCCGCCGGCATGGCCTCGCCGTTCACGTGCAGCCAGCCCGCGTAGACGCCGTCGGCGGGGATCGCGGTGTGCGGGAGGGTCTCGACGTTCGCGGTCGGGAAACCGAGTTCGCGGCCACGCTGGGCGCCCCGGACGACCACGCCCTCCACCCGGTGCGGACGGCCCAGGATCTCCGCGGCGCCCTCGACGTCGCCCTCGGCGACCAGGCGCCGGGTCAGGGTCGAGGAGAACGGCTCGCCGCCGCCCGCCTCACCGCGTACGTACAGGTCGACGATCTCGACCTCGAAGTCGTAGATCTTGCCCTGCCCGGCGAGGAACTCGACGTTCCCCGCGGCCTTGTGGCCGAAGCGGAAGTTCGGGCCCTCGACGACCGCCTTCGCGCGCAGCTTGTCGACCAGGACCTTGACGACGAACTCGGCGGGCGAGAGTTTCGAGAACTCCGTCGTGAACGGGAGGATCAGAAGGGCGTCCACGCCGAGGTCGGCCATGAGTTCGGCGCGGCGGTGGTGCGGGGCCAGCAACGGCGGGTGGGTGCCGGGGCGGACCACCTCGCTGGGGTGCGGGTCGAAGGTGACGACGACGGCGGGAACGCCCAGCTCGCGGGCGCGTTCCACGGCATGCCGGATGATCAGCTGGTGTCCGCGGTGAACTCCGTCGTAGGACCCGATGGTGACGACGCTGCGCCCCCAGTCCTGGGGGATGTCCTCCAAGCCACGCCAGCGCTGCACTGTGACCGCTCCTCGTCGCATCCTCGCCGAACCTGTGTCCGTCGCTCCGCCTCTTACGCAGGTCTAAGGGTGCCATGCCGCGTGCCCTTGCCCGGCATCGGCATCGGCATGGGGGCTGTGACCCAGCGCACGCACACAGCCACACGGGCACACCCGCACCGGCCGCCGCGGGCGGCCGTCGCGGACGTCGTCGCGGGAGGCAGCCGCAGTCAGCGCGGGGAACGCGTGCCGGCGCACCTTCCGGTCACCGCGCCAGCCGCGCGTGGAAGGCGTCCAAGACCGGCTCGGGGTGGGTCGCGAGGGCGGGAACGAGGGTGCTCGGCGGGAGCCGCGGGTCGCCGGCGACGAAGTGTGCGAGCGCCTGCGGGAGATGGCGGGCGCGGGTGCGTGGATCGTGCGCCAGCAGGGCGAGCGCACCGCCGTCCACCGTGCGGTCGTCGGGGTGGTCGAGCAGGGCGAGGGCGGTGCGGCGCAGCAGTGCGCGGTCCGCCTCGGTACGTACGTGCGGGGCGGCCCGCAGCCCGTACGCCACCGCCGCGCCCCGGCGTGCGGGCCGCTCGTCGCGGGCCCACCGGTCGACGGCCCGGCAGATCGCGGACGGCTCGTCCTGCGCCAGTACGGCGAGCAGTTCCTCGGCCCGCTGGTGCGCGCAGGTCACCAGGAGCTCCGTGAGGTCGTCGAGCGCACGGTGCCGGTGGGTGTGCAGCAGGGCCTGCGCGGCCTGTGCGACGGTCGCGTGCGGGGTGGCGGGCAGTGGCCGTTCGTCGTCGAACCAGTCGACGAGGTGCGTCTGTACGGCGGTGGGGTCCGCGGTGAGCAGTCCGGCGACGGCGTCCAGGAACCGTGGTCCGGCCTGATGCGGAGCGCCGTCGGCCAGGACGAGGCGGCGCAGGAGGTCCAGCCGGGTGCCCGGCGGGAGCGGCAGGGCGGTCCAGAAGTCGGGCCCGAGTTCCGCGGGCGGCGGCAGCGTCGGCTCCTGTTGCCGTCGGCGCACGATCCGGTCGGTGAGCAGGCGCAGGACGGGCGTGTACGGGGTGGCGTCCGGGACACGTCGCAGGACCTCGGCGAGGAGGCGGGCGGCCCACCAAGGGGAGGGGTCGGTGTCGAGCGCGTCGGTCAACTCCTCCAGGCGGAGGAAGAGTTGGGGCGTTCCGTGCTGGCGGGCGAGGAGCAGCAGGGCCTGGATGACGGGTCCGATGCGGTGGTGCGGTACGGGCACGGTGGGCGCGCTGCCGGGCGGGTCGGGGCGGTGGTGGATCAGGGCGAGCAGGGCCTGGTCCAGGTCGAGGTGCGTGCCCTGGAGCCAGTCGGCGAGTTCCTCGTGGGCGAAGCGGTAGCCGGTGCCGGCGGGGACCAGGAGGCCCTCGGTGAGGACGGCGGACGCCCAGCCGGTGCCGCCGCCGAGCCGCGCGGGGGCCCGGCCCCACGGGAACACCTCCTCGAAGGACTCCCGGTCCAGTTCGCCCCGTCCGGAGCCGAGGGACCGGCGGGCGGCCTCGTGGACCTGTCCGGAGACCTTGGCGGCGAGCCGGCGCACGGCGGGGCCGCGCAGTCCCTGTCCGGCGGCCAGGCGGAGGGCGACGCGGAGGCACATCAGGTCGAGGTACGCCGAGAACACGTCCTCTCTGTCGACGCGGGTGTGGGAGTGGACCTGCGCCTGGGGTGAGCCGGGGAGGGCCGCGTGGACCTCGGAGAGGAGCCGGAGGGTGAGGGGATGGCGGGCGTCGGGTTCGGCGAGGGCGTCGTCGGGGATGCGGTAGCGCGCGCGTGCTCGGCGGGCCTCGTCCTCGCGCAGGTCTCCGAGGCGCACATGGGGAGGGAGGAACCCCAGTATGGCCTCCCCCGCCTCACCCTCCTCACCCACATCAACAGCCGCACCCGCATCACCGGTCTCGCGTCCGTCGCCCCGCCCGGTGCGGTCCCTGGGGTCGTACAGCGTCCCTGCCGGGAATCCGGCTCCCGCTTCCTCCCAGAACTCCGCCCGGCACGCCACCACCAGCCGTGCGCCCGTCTCCCGCAGCCATGCCGCCGTCCCCGCGGTCCACTCGGAAAGGCGCTGGGCCAGGGCCCGCGGCATGTCCTCGGGGCCGTCGAGGAGGAGCAGGAGGGGGCAGCCCGCGGCGTGCGAGAGGCGGGCGAGACGGTCCGGGGTGAGGTCACCGAGGTCGCCGGCGAGGGCGGACCGCGATGCCGCGAGGGTCCGGGCGGCCCGGGTCAGCGCCCGGCTCACGGCGTCCTCGACCGACAGGTCCCCGTCCTCCAGGTCGGCCCCGCGCAGCCACAGCGTGGGGGCCGGCTGCGCACCCCCGTGGCGCCGGGCGGCCAGGGCCGCGAGTTGGGTCGTACGCCCGCTCCCGGGATCCCCGACGAGACCGAGGACGGCGGTCGAACCCTGGACGAAGGCGCCGAACTCCGCGGCCGTGGCGGCCCGTTCGATGACCTCCGCCAGCCGCGGCGGCCCGTCCTGCGCCACCGAGGTGACCGTCAGTTCCCGTACGCCCGCGAGGTTGAGGTCGGCGCCGTAGGCGGGGACGGTGGTGGCGTTCTCGGTGAGCAGGGCGGCGAGGGGGCCGTCGGGAGCCGGGCGCAGCGGGACCGCGAAGGCGGCGTCCCGGTGGCCGCTGTGCAGGGCGGTGCAGAGGACACCGATCACCGCGCCGGTCCCCGTGTCGAGCACCGGGCCACCCGCCGCCCCACCGCCCGGGCGCAACGCGTCCCGCCCCGCCGTGCCGATCGCCAACTCCAGTACACCGTCGAGGAGATGCGAGCGGTCCGTGGCCGCGTACGTCGCACCGGCCACTCCCAGAACCCGCGCCTCGCGCCAGCACCCGGCCGGGAGCCGCACATACGCGCCGCTGTCGACCCGGCCCCGCACGGTCACGGGGAGCGGGTCCACGCCGAGCCCCTCGGTGCGTACGAGAGCCAGGCCCAGCTCGGGCAACGGGATCACCGCGTCGGCGGTCACGACGCAACCACGGTCCTCGGTGCCGTACAGCGCGAGTCGGGGCAGGCCGTCGATGGTCTCGTGGCTGGTGACGACCGTGCCGTGGTGGTCGGCCAGGAAGCCGGTGCCGCGGGGGCGCCCGGCGAGGTCGTGGATGCGCACGAGCGCCTCGTCGCACCCGCCGCGCGGGTACCGGGAGGGGCCCGCCGCCCGGGTCGGCCGCGCGGGGCCGTCGGTCCCGGGCGGGCCTGCGATGTCATCGGTCCGGGGCGGCCGCGCGAAGTCGCCGGCCTGGAGCAGGCGCACGGTGTGGTCGGCGTCCCCGCCCCGCACGCTCCGTCCCGCCATGGTCGAACCTCCCCGCCGTACGCGTGTGCGTGTCCTCCGTACGCACGCACGTGCCTGTTTTCGACGGTAGGCCCGAGATGATCAGCCGCACAGGTCCCGGGACGAACGCGCCCCCTCCCGCTCCCCCGCTTCACTCCGAGCGCCTGCCCGGACGGGTGAATGGGCGGGGGTGGCTGGATAACCCTAGGGGTGGGGGAACCGAGGGGGACCGTGGAGCGGCGTCAGTGACGACCCCGTGATCGCCGCTCCACGGGCGAAGGACACCGCGTGCGTCCTCAGCCGAAGACGGCCAGGCTCTTGGCCTTGCCCTTCTGCTCCTCGACGAGGGCGAGGAAGACGCCCTCGGGGTCGAAGACGGCCACGGCGCCCCGGCCCGCGTACTCCTCGGGCATGTCGAGCCGCACGCCGTTCGTCAGCAGCCGGGCACGCCGGGCGTCCACGTCCCAGCGCGGGAACGCGGCCGCGGCCGCGTCGGCGACGGGCATCACCGTGAGCTCCTGCTGGAGCTGGTCGAGGGTCCGGGCGGAGTCGAGCTTGTACGGACCCACGCGGGTCCGGCGCAGCGCCGTGAGGTGACCGCCGACGCCGAGGTCGGCGCCGAGATCGCGGGCGAGGGCCCGGATGTACGTGCCGGACGAGCAGACCACCGACACCACCAGGTCGAGGACCGGGGTGCCGTCCTCGGCGACGGCGTCCCGGAGGTCGTACACCGCGAAGGACGAGACGGTGACCGGCCGGGCGGGGATCTCGAACTCCTCGCCCTCACGCGCCCGCTTGTAGGAGCGGACGCCGTCGATCTTGATGGCGCTGACCTTCGACGGCACCTGCATGATGTCGCCGCTCAGCTTGGCGATCCCCGCGTCGACGGCGTCGCGGGTGACCTTCGAGGCGTCGACCGACCCCGTGATCTCGCCCTCGGCGTCGTCGGTGAGGGTGGTCTGCCCCAGGCGGATCGTGCCCAGGTACTCCTTCTCGGTGAGCGCGAGGTGCCCGAGGAGCTTGGTCGCCTTCTCGACGCCGAGCACGAGCACTCCGGTCGCCATCGGGTCGAGCGTGCCGGCATGCCCGACGCGCCGGGTCCTGGCGATCCCGCGCATCTTGGCGACGACGTCGTGCGAAGTGAAGCCCGACGGCTTGTCGACGATGACAAGGCCGTCGGGCGTCTGGTTCTTCTGGGTCATTCGGCGGCGTCGTCCTCGTCTTCACCGGGCTTCTTGTACGGGTCCGCCTCACCGGCGTAGCGGGCGCCGGCGGAGACCTCGCGCACCTTCTCGTCGGACTGGCGTGCCTTGTCGAGGAGGTCGTCGATGGTCTTGGCGTTGTCGGGCAGCGCGTCCGCGACGAAGGTCAGGGTCGGCGTGAACTTCACGCCCGCCGCCGCGCCGACGGCGGAGCGGAGCACGCCCTTGGCGCTCTCCAGCCCGGCGGCCGCGGCCGCCCGCTCCTCGTCGTCCCCGTACACCGTGTAGAAGACGGTCGCCTCCCGCAGGTCACCCGTGACCCGGGTGTCCGTGATGGTGACGTTCGAGCCGAGCCGCGGGTCCTTGATCCCGCGCAGCAGCTTCTGGGCCACCACCTCTCGGATGAGGTCCGCCAGCCTCTTAGCCCGCGCGTTGTCGGCCACTGGTCGTCTCCCGTTCTTCCTGTTTCACGTTCATAGAATCTGGTCGCCCGAAGGGCCTCTAGTCGTCGTCGCCGTGCAGGCGCCGTCTCACCGACAGCAGCTCCACTTCGGGGTGTCCGGCGACCAGCCGCTCACACCGGTCCAGTACGTCGGTCACGTGCCCCACGTCGGCGGACACCGTCGCGAGGCCGATGCCCGCCCGCCGGTGCAGGTCCAGGTGTTCCACCTCGGCCGCGCTCACCGCGTACTTCCGCTGGAGCTCGGCGACGATCGGGCGGACCACGGAGCGCTTCTCCTTCAACGACCGTACGTCGCCGAGGAGAAGGTCGAAGGACAGAGTCCCCACATACATGTGTGTAACCGGTTCACCCGCCGGTCCGGGATCGATGGCCCCGCCATCCATGTGGCAGGGACATCAGAACCGTACAACGAACGGCCGGGGCCGATCGACGGAAATAATCTCCGTCGACCGGCCCCGGACCGGACCGTCTCGGAAGTCCGAGCGCTTACGCGCGCGGCTTCTCCCGCATCTCGTACGTCGCGATGACGTCGTCGATCTTGATGTCGTTGAAGTTTCCGAGGTTGATACCGCCCTCGAAGCCTTCGCGGATCTCGGTGACGTCGTCCTTGAAGCGACGCAGCCCGGAGATGGTGAGGTTCTCCGCGATGACCTTGCCGTCGCGGACCAGGCGCGCCTTGGTGTTGCGCTTGACCTCGCCCGAGCGGACCAGGACACCGGCGATGTTGCCCAGCTTGGACGACTTGAAGACCTCGCGGATCTCCGCCGTGCCGAGCTCGACCTCCTCGTACTCCGGCTTGAGCATGCCCTTGAGGGCCGCCTCGATCTCCTCGATGGCCTGGTAGATCACCGAGTAGTACCGGACGTCGACGCCCTCGCGGTCCGCCATCTGCGCCGCGCGGCCCGCAGCGCGGACGTTGAAGCCGATGACGATGGCGTCGGAGCCGGTCGCCAGGTCGATGTCCGACTCGGTGACCGCACCCACGCCGCGGTGCAGGACGCGGATGTCGACCTCTTCGCCGACGTCGAGCTGGAGCAGCGAGGACTCGAGAGCCTCCACCGAACCGGACGCGTCGCCCTTGATGATGAGGTTGAGTTCCTGCACCAGACCGGCCTTGAGGGCCTCGTCCAGGTTCTCCAGGGAGAACCGGACACCCCGGCGGGCGAAGTTGGCGTTCCGCTCACGGGCGGCACGCTTCTCGGCGATCTGACGCGCCGTGCGGTCCTCGTCGACGACCAGGAAGTTGTCGCCGGCGCCCGGGACGTTGGTGAGACCGAGGACGAGGACCGGGGTCGAGGGACCCGCCTCTTCCACGTTCTCGCCCTTGTCGTCGAGCATCGCGCGGACACGGCCGTACGCGTCGCCGACCACCATGGTGTCGCCGACCCGCAGGGTGCCTCGCTGCACCAGGACGGTCGCGACGGCACCGCGGCCACGGTCGAGGTGGGACTCGATCGCGATGCCCTGCGCGTCCTGCTCCGGGTTGGCCCGCAGGTCGAGCGAGGCGTCCGCGGTGAGGACCACGGCCTCCAGCAGGCTCTCGATGTTGAGGCCCTGCTTCGCGGAGATGTCGACGAACATCGTGTCGCCGCCGTACTCCTCGGCCACCAGCCCGTACTCGGTCAGCTGACCGCGCACCTTGGTCGGGTCGGCGCCCTCGACGTCGATCTTGTTGACCGCGACGACGATCGGGACGTCGGCCGCCTTCGCGTGGTTGAGCGCCTCGACCGTCTGCGGCATGACGCCGTCGTTGGCCGCGACGACCAGGATCGCGATGTCGGTCGACTTCGCACCACGGGCACGCATGGCGGTGAACGCCTCGTGACCCGGGGTGTCGATGAAGGTGATCCTGCGCTCTTCGTCGTTGACCTGGGTGGCGACCTGGTACGCACCGATGTGCTGCGTGATACCGCCGGCCTCGCCCGCGACGACGTTCGTCTTGCGGATGGTGTCAAGGAGGCGGGTCTTACCGTGGTCGACGTGACCCATGACGGTCACGACCGGCGGACGCGGCATGAGGAATTCCTCGCCGCCCTCGTCCTCGCCGAACTCGATGTCGAAGGACTCGAGCAGCTCGCGGTCCTCCTCCTCCGGGCTGACGATCTCGAGGATGTAGTTCATCTCATCCGCGAGGAGCTTCAGCGTCTCGTCGGAGACGGACTGCGTGGCGGTGACCATCTCGCCGAGGTTCATCATCACGGCGACGAGCGACGCCGGGTTGGCGTTGATCTTCTCCGCGAAGTCGGTGAGGGACGCACCGCGCGACAGGCGGACGGACTGTCCGTTGCCGCGAGGCAGCATCACACCGCCGACCGACGGGGCCTGCATGGCCTCGTACTCCTGGCGCCTCTGCCGCTTCGACTTGCGACCTCGACGCGCGGGACCGCCGGGACGACCGAAGGCGCCCTGCGTGCCACCACGACCGCCCGGACCACCGGGACGACCACCGAAGCCGGGACGACCGCCACCGCCACCGGGACCACCGGGACGACCGGCGAAACCGCCGCCACCGCCACCGGGACCGCCGGGACGACCGGCGAAGCCGCCGCCGCCACCACCGGGACCGGCCGGACGACCGGCGAAGCCGCCGCCACCCGGACGACCGCCGCCGCCGGGACGACCGCCGCCGCCGGGACCACGACCGCCGGGGCCGCCGCCACCGGGACGGGGGCCGGCAGCCGGACGCTGCGGCATCATGCCGGGGTTGGGACGGGCGCCGCCGGGGCCGCCGCCGGGACGCGGACCGCCGCCCTGCGGGCGGGGCATGCCGCCCGGGCTGGGACGAGCGCCGCCCGGAGCCTGCGGACGGGGACCGCCCGACGCGCCCTGGGGACGGGGACCGCCCTGGCCGGAGCCCTGCGGACGCGGAGCGCCGCCGGGGCCTGACTGACCGCCGGGACGCGGGGCACCGCCCGGACGGGGCGCCTGCGGGCGCGCCATGCCGGTGGAGCCACCAGAGGTGAACGGGTTGTTGCCGGGACGCGGACCGGCCGGACGGGCACCGGGACGCGGCGCCTGGCCACCGGGACGCTGACCACCGGGACGGTCGCCACCGGGACGGTCGCCGCGGTCACCACGGCCCTGGCCGCCCTGGCCGGGGCCGGACGGACGGGCACCCGGACGCGCGCCCTGGCCGCCCTGACCCTGGCCGGCCGGACGCGGAGCGCCCGGACGCGGGCCGGAGCCGGAGGAGCCAGAGGAGGCAGCCGGTGCGGCGGGAGCCGCCGGGGGGGCCGTGAACTCGGGCGTGGTCGGAGCCGGAGACGCCGGGGCGGGCCGCGGCGCGGGCTTCGGGCCCGGAGTGGGACGGGGGCCGGGAGCGGCCGGCGCGGCGGGAGCCGCGGGCTTCTCGGCGGCGGCCGGCTTGGGGGCCGCCGGGCGCGGAGGAGCCGGACGGGCTCCCTGCGCGGGAGAGGGGGCGCCCGGCTTGGCCGGGGCAGCCTTGCGTGCGGCGGGCTTGCCGCCTCCGTTGCCCTGCTGGAGGGCATCGGTCAGCTTGCGTACAACGGGCGCCTCGATCGTCGAGGACGCCGAACGGACAAATTCACCGAGTTCTTGGAGCTTGGCCATGACGACCTTGCTCTCCACCCCGAACTCCTTGGCGAGTTCGTATACCCGGACCTTAGCCACTTCGCTCCTTTTAGGTCCGGGTTGCGTCCGGACCGTCGCTACTTCATGGGCGTACTCATCGCGTGCTCATCGAGTGCTCATCGCAATCTCGACCTACTTCCAACTCGCGGGGTACCAGGGCCGCACGGGGTTCCGCGCGACACTTCTTACGGTGTTGCCTGCTCGACGTAGCGGCGCAACGCCTCGGTGTCGAGCGGTCCCGGGGCGCGCAACGCCCTTGGGAACGCCCGACGGCGTATCGCCAGATCGAGACAGACCAGGGCGAGGTGCACATACGCACCCCGGCCGGGCAGCGTACCGCGATCATCGGGGACGCATTCGCCCTCGATCGCCACGGTCCGCAGCAAGTCCTTCTTGGCCGCTCGCTCCCGGCACCCCACACAGGTGCGCTCAGGGCATGCGCGGGCTCGCGTCCGGCCAGACACTCTTAAGTCTACCTCCCCGCAACGACCTCACCCCTTCGGGGCAAGCATCGAACAGTTGCCGCACACCAAACTGTCGTGATCTGAGCGACCTGCGGCTTGGATCTATTCCCCGGGCTGCTCGGTGTCCGGACGGATGTCGATCCGCCAGCCGGTGAGACGGGCCGCGAGCCGGGCGTTCTGCCCTTCCTTGCCGATCGCCAGCGACAGCTGGTAGTCCGGCACGGTCACCCGCGCCGACCGGGCCGCCATGTCCACGACCTCCACCTTGGAGACGCGGGCCGGGGACAGCGCGTTCGCCACCATCTCGGCCGGGTCGTCCGACCAGTCGACGATGTCGATCTTCTCACCGTTGAGCTCGCCCATGACATTGCGCACGCGTCCGCCCATGGGGCCGATGCAGGCGCCCTTGGCGTTCAGACCCGAACGGGTGGACCGGACGGCGATCTTCGTGCGGTGACCGGCCTCACGGGCGATGGCCGCGATCTCGACGGAACCGTCGGCGATCTCCGGCACCTCGAGGGCGAAGAGCTTCTTCACCAGATTGGGGTGTGTACGGGAGAGGGTCACGGACGGACCGCGCACCCCCTTCGCCACGCGTACGACGTACGACCGAAGGCGCATGCCGTGCTGGTACGTCTCGCCCGGCACCTGCTCCTGCACCGGCAGGATGGCCTCCAGCTTGCCGATGTCCACCAGCACGTTCTTCGGGTCGCGGCCCTGCTGGACCACGCCGGTGACGATGTCGCCCTCACGGCCCGCGTACTCGCCCAGCGTCGCGTCGTCCTCGGCGTCGCGCAGCCGCTGCAGGATGATCTGCTTGGCGGTGGTGGCGGCGATACGGCCGAAGCCGGACGGGGTGTCGTCGAACTCGCGGGCCTCCTGGCCCTCTTCGAGGTCGTCCGGGTCCTCCTTCGCCCACACGGTCACATGCCCGGTCTCCCGGTTGAGCTCCACGCGCGCGTGACGGCGGCTTCCCTCGGTGCGGTGGTAGGCGATGAGGAGGGCCGACTCGATCGCCTCGACCAGCAGGTCGAAGGAGATCTCCTTCTCCCGAACCAAGCCCCGCAGGGCGCTCATGTCGATGTCCACGGCTACGCCTCCTCTTCTTCCGTCATGTCCTTGTTGTCCTTGCGGTTGAACTCCACCTGCACGCGGGCCTTGTCGATGTCCGCGAAGGCGAGTGTGCGGGTGGTGGCCTTGCGGCCCTTGACGCCGGGCACTTCCACGTCGAGACCCTCGTCCGCGACCTGGAGGATCCGCGCGACCAGCTCGTCGCCCTCGTGCAGCTGGAACTTCACCAGCCGGTCGACGGCGCGTACGTAGTGCCGGTGCTCCTTGAGGAGGCGCTCCGCGCCGGGGGTGCCGACTTCGAGGGTGTACTCGCCCTCCCCCATCGCGTCCGTCTCGTCGAGCTTCGCCGAGAGCGCGCGGCTCACATCGGCGATCTGGTCGAGGTCCGCACCGGTGTCGGAGTCGACGACGACGCGCAGCACACGCTTGCGTCCGACCGAGTCCACCGCGATCTCCTCGAGATCGAGGCCCTGGGAGCCGACGAGCGGCTCCAGAAGTTCTCGCAGCCTCTCGCTCTGGGTGGTGCTCATCCGGGTGACTCCTCGGCCGCGTGTGCTGTTGTGGGGAACGTCGCGTGTCTGGTCAAAGGGTATCCGGTCCCAGGGTGTGTTGCCGTCCACCGTGTGCCCGGGGCACCCGGCGCGGGCTTCGGCGGCGCCGATGATCGGCGGCGGGCCGGTACGCGGGTACCGTGATCACCTGCGGGGCCGCCCTTCCCGCCCGTGTGTTCGTACGAGCTCCCGAGGACGTCTGCCGTGCCGTTTTCCCCACCGCCGCGCACCCCCTCGGGGCCGCGCAGAAGAGCGCTGTTCGTCTCGGCGGCCGGGGCCGCCCTGTCGGCGGGCTGCTCCGCCGGTTCCGACGGGTCCGGGGGGACGACGGGTGGCAGTCCGTCGGTCGCGGCGCGGGCACGCGCGCGTGCCGCCCGGGACAGCCAGGGCCTGGCCGAGCGGTACGACGCCGTCCTCGCCGCGTATCCCGCGCTGGCGGACCGGCTGGGGCCGTTGCGGGCGGCGGTCGCGGGGCACACGGAGGCGTTCGGCGGCAGGGCGCCCGAGGACGCCGCCCAGGGGGCTCCCGCCAAGGCGTCCGGGGCCTCACCCTCGCTGCCAAGCTCCGCTTCCCCTTCGCCCGCCGTACCAGGGACCGAGCGGGACGCCCTCGCGGAGCTGGCCGCCGCCGAGCGGGCCCTGGCCGACCGGCGCGCGAAGGCGCTGCTCGACGTGCCGGGCGAGCTGGCACGGCTGCTGGCCTCGGTCGCGGCGGCCGGGGCGGCGCACGCGTACCTGCTGACGGAGGGCACGAAGTGACGGGACCGGCGAGGGCACGAGAACTGAGGGCCGTGCAGGCGGCGCTGGCCGCCGAGCACGCGGCGGTGTACGGCTACGGGGTCGTCGGCGGCCGGGTGCCGAGGAACCGGCGCGCCGAGGCGCGGGCCGCCTACGACGCGCATCGCGCCCGGCGGGACGCGTTGGTCCGTCAGGTGCGGGACCTGGGCGGTACGCCGGTGTCCGCGGCGCCGGGGTACGCGCTGCCCTTCCCGGTGCCGGACCCGGCCTCGGCGGTGCGGCTGGCGGCCGAGCTGGAGGACAGGGTGGCCGGGGTGTACTCCGATCTGGTGCGGGCGGCGACGGGTGAGCGGCGGGGTGCGGCGGCCGGGGCGCTGCGCGAGGCGGCGGTGCGGGCGGTGCGGTGGCGGGGCGAGAGCGTAGCCTTCCCTGGGCTCGCCGAGCGGGCCCAGGACGCTTCGGCGTCGGCGACGCCCACTGGGTAACGCGTAACGCGTACGGCTCGATTCGTGCGGGAAGGGAACGGCTCGCGTATGGCTTTCGAACCACCGCCGCGTCTGGTGAGGGCGCTCGGTGAGACGGCACCGGACGGTGACGGCTGGTTGGAGAAGCTGCCCGAGGCGGCCAGGGAGGCCGTCGCGCTGGGCGAGGCGACCGTGGAGCGGGTGCAGGTGCCCGGCGGGCGCAGCAGCCTGGTGGTGCTGGTACGGCGGGCGGACGGGACGCCGGCGGTGCTGAAGCTGGCCCCGCCCCGGGCACGTCCGGAGAGCGAGCGGGCCGCGCTCGTCCGGTGGGCCGGTCGGGGTGCCGTACAGCTGCTCGAACCCTGCACGGCGGAGGGTGTGCTGCTCCTGGAGCGGCTGCGTCCGGATGTGTCGGTGCGCTCGCTGCCCGAGGCGAAGGCGCTGCTGGAGGCGGCGGGCGCCCTGCGGCGGCTGTGGGTGGAGCCGGGGGACCATGCCTTCGAGACGGTGGCCGAGCGGACCGGGCGGCAGGCCGAGGCGATGCGGGCGAGCGCGGCCGCCGACGCGGAGGTGGCTGAGCTGGTGGACGCGGCGCTCTCCGTCCGCGCGGATCTGCTGGCCGCGCCCCCCGAGCGGCGGTTGCTGCACGGGACGTTCAGGCAGAGCAAGGTGCTCGCCGGGGAGCGGATGCCGTGGCTGGCCGTGGGACCCGACCCGGTGGTCGGCGAGTGCGCCTTCGATCTGGCGCGGCTGGTGCGGGACCGGGTGGAGGACCTGATCGCCTCACCGTCGGGTCCGGCAACGACCAGGCGGCGGGTGAAGCGACTCGCGGAGTCACTGGACGTGGATCAGGACCGGCTCCGCGGCTGGACGCTGTTCCGGGCTGTGGAGTCCGGGGTGCGGGCCCGCCGGGTGGGGCGGCCGAAGGACGCGGAGATGTTGCTGGAGCTCGCCGGGTGGCTCTAGCACCCTCCTGAAGCCGCTCGGACGGGTTCGGGGCGCGGTGGATTCCACCGGAGCGGAACCCACCGGCGCGCCGTAGCGGACGGTCAGTCAGACGTGCCGTATCAGGCGGTCGTGAGGCGCTCGATCGCCTCGTCCACCGTCAGCTCCTCGCGCTCACCGGACCGGCGGTCCTTCAGCTCCAGCACGCCCTCGGCGGCGCGTCGTCCGGCCACCAGGATCCGCGGTACGCCCATCAGCTCCGAGTCGGTGAACTTCACGCCCGGGGAGACACCGGCCCGGTCGTCGACCAGGACGCGCAGTCCGGCCGCCGCCAGCTTGTCGGAGACGTCGAGGGCGAGTTCGGTCTGGAGGGCCTTGCCCGCGGCGACGACGTGCACATCGGCCGGGGCGACCTCGGCGGGCCAGCACAGGCCCTTGTCGTCGGCGGTCTGCTCGGCGAGGGCGGCGACCGCGCGGGAGACGCCGATGCCGTAGGAGCCCATGGTGACCCGGACCGGCTTGCCGTGCTGACCGAGGACGTCGAGCTTGAGGGCGTCGGCGTACTTGCGGCCCAGCTGGAAGATGTGGCCGATCTCGATGGCGCGGTCCAGCTTGAGGCCGGTGCCGCACTTCGGGCACGGGTCGCCCTCCTGGACGACCACCACGTCGACGTACGCGTCGACCTCGAAGTCACGGCCCGCGACCACGTTCCTGGCGTGTGTGTGCTCCTTGTTGGCGCCCGTGATCCAGGAGGTGCCCGGCGCCACCCTCGGGTCGGCGATGTACCTGACCTTCTCCAGGCCCTGCGGGCCGACATAGCCGCGGACCAGCTCGGGGCGGCCCACGAAGTCCTCGGCGGTGACCAGCTCGACCGCGGCCGGCGCGAAGTGCGCCTCCACCTTGTCCAGGTCGACCTCGCGGTCACCGGGCACGCCGACGGCGACGATCTCGCCGTCGACCTTCACGAGAAGGTTCTTGAGGGTCGCGGAGGCCGGGACGCCGAGGTGCGCGGCGAGGGTCTCGATGGTGGGGGTGTCGGGGGTCGGGATCTCTTCGAGCGCGGCCACGCCGTCGGCGTCCGCCGTCGTCAGCTCGTAGGTGATCGCCTCGGTGTTGGCCGCGAAGTCGCAGTTCGGGCAGTCGGCGAAGGTGTCCTCGCCGGCGCCCGCCGGGGCCAGGAACTCCTCCGACTTCGAGCCGCCCATGGCGCCCGCGGTGGCGGCGCAGATGCGGTAGTCGAGGCCGAGACGCGCGAACACCTTCTGGTACGCCTGGCGGTGCAGCGCGTAGGACTGGGCGAGGCCCTCGTCCTCGGTGTCGAAGGAGTAGGAGTCCTTCATCAGGAACTCACGGCCGCGCAGGATGCCGGCCCGCGGGCGGGCCTCGTCGCGGTACTTGTGCTGGATCTGGTAGAGGATGACCGGCAGGTCCTTGTAGGAGGACGCCTGGTCCTTCACCAGCAGCGTGAAGATCTCCTCGTGGGTGGGACCGAGGAGGTAGTCACCGCCCTTGCGGTCCTGGAGGCGGAAGAGTTCGGGGCCGTACTCCGCCCAGCGGCCGGTCGCCTCGTAGGGCTCGCGCGGCAGCAGCGCGGGAAGCAGCACCTCCTGGGCGCCGATCGCGTCCATCTCCTCGCGGACGATCCGCTCCACGTTGGCGAGGACCTTCTTGCCGAGCGGCAGCCAGCTCCACAGACCGGCGGCGGTACGGCGGACGTAGCCGGCCCGGACGAGCAGTTTGTGACTGAGGACCTCGGCGTCCGCCGGGTCGTCGCGCAGCGTCTTCGCCATCAACTGGGACATGCGCTGGACCGGTGCTTTCGCCATGGCTCTCGTACTCCTGCTGATAAAGGGTGATGGCAGGAGGTTAGCCGGGGGGTCCGTCCCGTCGGAAATCGATTGTCGCCGCGCTATCGCCTGCGCAGCGGCAGCGGGGCCCCCATCACCGCGTACGGCTTCGGGGCGCTCGGGAACAGGACCTGGCGGGCGAGGTCCTGGTAGCCGAGGGAGTGGTAGAGGCCGCGGGCCGGGCTGTCGATGTCGATCGCGGAGAGGATCGAGCGGGGTTCGGCGGCGCCGTCGGTGATCGTGGTGATCAGCGACCGGCCGATGCCGCGGTTCTGGTAGCGGGGGTGGACGTGCAGCTCGGTGATCACGAAGGAGTTGTCGAGCCAGTCGTCGCAGTGGCGCGCCCGGAGATACGGCTCCACAACGGTGGACCACCAGTGGGTGCGGTTGTTGGGCATGCCGTAGACGAATCCCACCAGGTTGCCTCCGGCGGTCGCGCCGAGGGCCCTCGCTCCGGGGTGGGTCATGTGGCGCAGGACGATCTGACGGCGTACGGCGACCTCGTCGGGACCGAGTCCGAAGGCGACGGCTTGGACTGCCAGGGCCTCGTCGACGTGGGCGGAGAGATCCAGGGGGCCGATGACGAGGTCCATGCGGGGAGCGTACAGGGGCGCGCGTGCGTCCTGTCGGGTGCGGGTGATCAGTGGCTGTCCGCGCCGCGGACAAGGCGGATCGATCCGGCGGTGGTGGTCGCCGTCCGCCTAGAACAACACGCTCATGAACGCGCCGACTTCCCTGAAGCCCACCCTCCGATAGGTGCGCCTCGCCGCTGTGTTGAAGTCGTTCACGTAGAGGCTGACGACGGGGGCCACGTCGGCCAGGGCGAAGCGGAGTACCGCCGCCATGCCGGGAGCGGCGAGGCCCTGGCCCCGGTACTCCGGGGCCACCCAGACGCCCTGGATCTGGCAGGCGCGGTCGGTCGCGGCGCCGATCTCCGCCTTGAACGCGACCTTGCCGTGCTGGTCGAGGCGGGCGAACGAGCGGCCGGCGCCGACGAGTTCGGCGACGCGGGCCTGGTACAGCAGCCCTCCGTCACCGGCCATCGGGGAGACCCCGACCTCCTCGGTGAACATCGCCACACAGGCCGGCATGATCGTTTCCATCTCGTCCTTGCGGATGCGACGGACGTAGGGATCGGGTGCGGTGTCGGCCGGCAGTCGGTCGGTGACCATGAGGGGCTGCTGGCGGCGGACCTCGCGGGCCGGGCCCCAGCTGGGTTCGAGCAACCGCCAGAGCTGGGCGGTGGGTTCGGCGGGGCCGACGATGGAGGAGCAGCGGCGGCCGGCCCGGCGGGCCCGGTCGGCGAAGGCCCGGACGGCCCTCGGGGTGGCGCAGATCGGGACCAGGTTGGCGCCCGCGTAGCACAGGGACGTCAGCATGCCGTCCTCGTACCAGCCCCACATCTCGCCGCCGAGCCGCCACGGGTCGAGGCCCGCCACCTGGATCCGGGATGTCACGAAAGCGTTCGCGACTGGCTCGCGGTCGAGGACGGCGAGCGCGGCATCCAGGTCGCTCGGTTCGAGGACCCGGGAGGTCGTCTGGGTCAACACGGGCGGGGGCCTCACACTCGGGTCTGCTGGTCCCCGCACTGTACCCGCGGAAGCTGAGCCGCGCCGCCCTGTGTTTCCGCCCTCTTGTCCGTAACGTAACCGTCTGCCGCCGTCTCGGCGCCGGGCTGCCGTCCCGTCTCAAGGGACGGCGCCCCCGGACCCGCTTCGGCCCGGAACGGGCCTCGTCCTCGAACGCCGGGCGGCTTCGGTGCCCGGACCGGAGCTTGAAAAGTCACACCGGCCCTCGCCCGAACCCGCCGGTCCTCGACCGAACCCGTCGGTCGGTACTCGACCGAAACCGTCAGCCCGCCACCGACGCCGTCAGCCCGCCACAGACACCGACGGCTCGCCCGAGAGCACGCCGTCCGCCTCCATCTGCTCGGCCAGCTTCATGGCCTCCTCGATGAGGGTCTCCACGATCTTCGACTCGGGGACGGTCTTGATGACCTCGCCCTTGACGAAGATCTGGCCCTTCCCGTTGCCGGAGGCGACACCGAGGTCGGCCTCCCGGGCCTCGCCGGGGCCGTTGACGACGCAGCCCATGACGGCGACGCGCAGCGGAACCTCCATGCCGGTCAGGCCCGCGGTGACCTCTTCGGCCAGCTTGTACACGTCGACCTGGGCGCGGCCGCAGGACGGGCAGGAGACGATCTCCAGTCCGCGCTGCTTGAGGTTGAGCGACTCCAGGATCTGGTTGCCGACCTTGACCTCCTCCACGGGGGGCGCGGAGAGGGAGACGCGGATGGTGTCGCCGATGCCCTCGCTCAGGAGCGCGCCGAAGGCGACCGCCGACTTGATCGTGCCCTGGAACGCCGGGCCCGCCTCGGTCACACCGAGGTGCAGGGGGTAGTCGCAGGCGGCGGCGAGCTGGCGGTACGCCTCGATCATCACGACCGGGTCGTTGTGCTTCACGGAGATCTTGATGTCCCGGAAGTCGTGCTCCTCGAAGAGGGACGCCTCCCACAGGGCCGACTCGACCAGCGCCTCGGGGGTGGCCTTGCCGTACTTCTGGAGCAGGCGCTGGTCCAGGGAACCCGCGTTCACACCGATGCGGATCGGGGTGCCGTGGTCCTTCGCGGCCCGCGCGATCTCCTTGACCTTGTCGTCGAACTGCTTGATGTTGCCGGGGTTCACCCGGACCGCGGCGCAGCCGGCCTCGATGGCCGCGAAGACGTACTTCGGCTGGAAGTGGATGTCCGCGATGACCGGGAGCTGCGACTTGCGCGCGATCGTCGCGAGGGCGTCGGCGTCGTCCTGGGTGGGGCAGGCCACCCGGACGATCTGGCAGCCGGAGGCGGTGAGCTCGGCGATCTGCTGGAGGGTGGCGCCGATGTCGGACGTACGGGTCGTGGTCATCGACTGCACGGACACCGGGGCGTCTCCACCGACCGCCACAGACCCGACCTGGATCTGCCGGCTCTTGCGGCGCTCGGCGAGCTTGGTCGGAACGGACGGCATGCCGAGAGAAATCGCAGTCATCTGCTGTGCAACCCCAAGTCGTGGATCAAGGTTCGGTCCCGTCAGCAGCGGGCTCCGAGCTTCGAGATTACGGCACGAGCGTGAACGCGGGCGCACGGCGTCCCCTCGGTTCGCCCGTTGGGCTCCCCTCTCGGCCGAGCGGGCATGGCCCTCGTTCCGGGGGGACATGCTCCTTGGCTGTTCACTCTGCCCGGCCCGTCCCGGGCTCGGAGGTCGGCGTGCTGGCCGACAGCCGAACGGCACCCTCCCCTCGTACGGATCGTGCGAGGGGAGGGTGCCGTTGCGGGCGGTCGTCGCCGGGGGACGGCGACCGTTTGTCAGCTGATCTTCACGGGGTTGACGACGTCCGCGACCAGGACGAGCAGCGTGAAGCAGATGAAGATTCCCGCCACCACATAGGCGACCGGCATCAGCTTCGCCACGTCGAACGGGCCGGGGTCGGGCCGCTTCAGCACCCTCGCCACGTTGCGCCGCAGCGCCTCCCACAGGGCGCCCGCGATGTGGCCACCGTCGAGCGGCAGCAGCGGAAGCATGTTGAAGAGGAAGAGGGACAGGTTGAAGCCCGCGACCAGCATCAACGCCATCGCCAGTTGCTGGGTCGGCGGGATGTCCAGGGTGAAGATCTCGCCGCCCACGCGGGCCGCGCCGACCACGCCCATCGGGGAGTCCGGTTCGCGCGGGCCGTCGCCGAAGGCCGCGTCCCACAGGGCCGGGATCTTGCCGGGCAGCGCCGCGAGGGAGTCGACGGCGTCGCCCACCCGGTCGCCCATCCAGGTCACGGAGTCGCCGAAGTCCTGCTTCACGATGCCGGTGGCGGCGCTGAAGCCGAGGAAGCCGGCGGTGACGTACTCGCCCTGGACGTACTGGCCGCTGGAGTCCTTCTTGGCGACCTGGTTGGAGGCGATCTTCGCGTGCAGGGTGAGTTGCTCGCCCTTGCGGTCGACGACGATCGCCACCTCCTTGTCGGGGTTGGCGCGGATGAGGTCGGAGAGCCGGTTCCAGTCGTCGGTCTTCACGCCGGCGAAAGAGATGATCTTGTCGCCTGCCTTGAGACCGGCGGCCGCGGCCGGGGAGGCCGGGTCGGACTTCTTGCAGTCGTCGCGGTTCTGGCTCTGTGCGATGACGCACTTGGAGACCGAACTGACGGTGTTGGTCTGCTGGGAGATGCCGAAGCCCATGAGGATGGTCAGGAACAGCGCCACCGCCAGGACCAGGTTCATGAAGGGGCCCGCGAACATCACGATGACCCGTTTCCAGGGTTTGCGTGTGTAGAAGAGGCGGTTCTCGTCACCGGGCCGGAGCTCTTCGAACGCGGCCGAGCGGGCGTCCTCGATCATGCCGCGCCAGGGCGAGGTGGACCGGGCCTCCAGGCGGCCGTCCGGGCCCGGCGGGAACATGCCGATCATGCGGATGTAGCCGCCGAACGGGATGGCCTTGACGCCGTACTCGGTGTCGCCCTTCTGGCGCGAGAAGATCGTCGGTCCGAAGCCGACCATGTACTGCGGCACGCGGATGCCGAAGAGCTTGGCGGTGGACAGGTGCCCCAGCTCGTGCCACGCGATCGACACCAGCAGGCCGACGGCGAAGATCACTATGCCGAGGATGAACATCAGGGTCGTCATGCACGGGCCTCCGCCGTCTGTGCCGCCAGTTGCCGGGCCCGGGTCCGCGCCCAGGTCTCCGCTTCGAGGACGTCCGCGACGGTGAGCGAGGTTCCCCTGGCCGGGGTGCCGTGCTCGTCCACCACCCGGGTCACGGTGTCCATGATGCCGTCGAACGGCAGCGCGCCGGCCCGGAAGGCCTCCACGCACTCCTCGTTGGCGGCGTTGAACACCGCCGGTGCGGTGCCCGCGAGCTGCCCCACGTGTCGCGCCAGGTTCACCGACGGGAAGGCGTCGTTGTCGAGCGGGAAGAACTCCCACGTCGACGCCTTGCTCCAGTCGAAGGCGGGCGCCGCGTCGGGCACGCGTTCGGGCCAGCCGAGGCCCACGGCGATCGGCCCCCGCATGTCGGGGGGCGTCGCCTGGGCGATTGTGGATCCGTCCGTGAACTCAACCATCGAGTGGACATACGACTGCGGGTGCACGACCACCTCAATCCGATCGAAGGGAATGTCGTACAGGAGGTGCGCCTCGATGACCTCCAGGCCCTTGTTGACGAGGGTCGCGGAGTTGATCGTGATCACCGGGCCCATGGCCCAGGTGGGGTGGGCGAGGGCGTCCTCGACCGTGACGTTCGCCAGCTGTGCCTTGGTACGGCCCCGGAAGGGACCGCCGGACGCGGTGACGACGAGTTTGCGTATGTCGGCCCGGTTGCCCGAGGCCAGCGCCTGGAAGAGGGCCGCGTGCTCGGAGTCGACCGGGATGATCTGGCCCGGTTCGGCGAGGTCCCTGACCAGCGGGCCGCCCACGATGAGCGACTCCTTGTTGGCGAGCGCGAGGGTGCGGCCCGCCTCCAGCGCGGCGAGGGTCGGGGCCAGACCGATGGAGCCGGTGATGCCGTTCAGGACGGTGTGGCAGTCGGACGCGGCGAGCTGGGTGGCCGCGTCCGGTCCGGCGAGGATCTCGGGGAGCGGCTCGGTGCCGTACCGGGCGCTCAGGGCCTCGCGCAGGGCGGGTACGACGTCCTCGCGGGCCACGGCCACGGTGCTCGCCCTGAGCCGGTGCGCCTGCTCGGCGAGGAGGGCGACGCGGCCGCCGTTCGCGGACAGGCCGGTGACCCGGAACCGGTCCGGGTTGCGCAGCACGAGGTCGATGGCCTGGGTGCCGATCGAGCCGGTCGAGCCGAGGATCACCACGTCCTTGGGCCCGTCGCCGACGACCGGGTCGTACACGCGGTGCGGGTCGGCCAGGGCGCGAGTCGCGGGCCCCGTACCGGGCGTGCTCGGGTCGGGGCCCGGTGCGGCGAGGGTGAGTGCGTGGCGTCGCGGGGTGGACGGGGTCTCCGACCCGTGCCCTGAGGGGGCTGGACTGTCGCTCATCCCCCCATTGTTGCCGTAAGGACGGTGTGTGAGGACAGCGCGCCCCCCTCGTCCCCCGCACGGGGGGCCGAAGGGGAACGCGTTCTGTCATGGGTCGGTCAGCGGATCGGGCGGCGGGCGTTGGCGCGCTCGCTCGGCCCCGGTGTCGCGTCCGCGATCCACGGACCGTCGCCCGACGGGTCGACGATGCCCTCCTCCAGCCACTCGTAGGTGCCCGAGAGCACGCCCTTGACGACCTTGTGGTCGAGGTCGTCGGTGTTGGTCCACAGGCGGCCGAAGAGTTCCTCGACCCGGATGCGGGACTGCCGGCAGAAGACGTCGGCGAGCTGGTAGGCCTCCCGGCCGTGGTCGTCGGTGGCGCGCAGGAGTTCCGCGCGTACGCAGGCCGCGCTCATCGCGAACAGTTCCGCGCCGATGTCGACGATCCGGCCCAGGAAGCCCTGCTTGGTCTCCATCCGGCCCTGCCAGCGGGACATTGCGTAGAAGGTGGAGCGGGCGAGCTTGCGGGCGGTGCGCTCGACGTAGCGCAGGTGTCCGGAGAGGTCCACCTCATGGTTGAACTCACTGTAGGAACGCGGGAGTTGCCCTGGTCCGGCGATCAGTTTCGGCAGCCACTTGGCGTAGAAGACGCCCGCATTGGCGCCCGCCCTCGCCTTGTCCGACAGGGACTTGTCGGGGTCGATCAGGTCGCCGGCCACCGACAGGTGGGCGTCGACCGCCTCGCGGGCGATCAGCAGGTGCATGATCTCGGTGGAGCCCTCGAAGATGCGGTTGATGCGCAGGTCGCGCAGGATCTGTTCGGCGGGTACCGCGCGTTCCCCGCGGGCGGCCAGGGACGCAGCCGTCTCGAAGCCGCGGCCGCCGCGGATCTGGACCAGTTCGTCGGCCATCAGGCAGGCCATCTCGGAGCCGTACAGCTTGGCGAGGGCGGCCTCGATGCGGATGTCGTTGCGGTCCTCGTCCGCCATCTGGCTGGCGAGATCGACCACGGCCTCCAGGGCGAAGGTGGTCGCCGCGATGAAGCTGATCTTCGAGCCGACCGCCTCGTGGAACGCGACCGGCTTGCCCCACTGCTCCCGGGCCGCCGACCACTCGCGGGCGATCTTCAGACACCACTTGCCGGCGCCCACGCACATCGCGGGCAGCGACAGCCGGCCGGTGTTGAGGGTGGTGAGCGCGATCTTCAGGCCCGCGCCCTCGGCTCCGATGCGGTTCGCGGCGGGAACGCGGACCTGGTGGAAGCGGGTGACGCCGTTCTCCAGGCCGCGCAGGCCCATGAAGGCGTTGCGGTGCTCGACCGTGATGCCCTCGGAGGCGGCCTCCACGACGAACGCGGTGATGCCGCCCTTGTGCCCCTCGGACTTCGGCACCCGGGCCATCACCACCAGCAGGTCGGCGACCACGCCGTTGGTGGTCCACAGCTTGACCCCGTCGAGTACGTAGTCGTCGCCGTCCGGGACGGCGGTGGTGGCCAGGCGGGCGGGGTCGGATCCGACGTCCGGCTCGGTCAGCAGGAACGCCGAGATGTCCGTGCGGGCCAGGCGCGGCAGGAAGGTTTCCTTCTGCTCCTGGGTGCCGAAGATCTTCAGCGGCTGGGGAACGCCGATCGACTGGTGGGCGGACAGCAGCGCGCCGAGCGCCGGGTTCGCGGTGCCGACCAGGGCGAGGGCCTTGTTGTAGTAGACCTGCGTGAGGCCCAGGCCGCCGTACTTGGTGTCGATCTTCATGCCGAGGGCACCGAGCTCCTTGAGCCCGTTGATCGTCTCGTCGGGGATCAGCGCGTCGCGTTCGATCCGGGCCGAGTCGATCTTCGTCTCGCAGAAGTCGCGCAGTTTGGCGAGGAACTCCTCGCCGCGCTGGGCGGCCTCGTCGGGCGGCATCGGGTGGGGGTGGATGAGGTCGAGCCGGAAGCGGCCGAGGAACAGTTCCTTGGCGAAGCTGGGCTTACGCCAGTCCTGCTCCCGGGCGGCCTCCGCCACCTGGCGTGCTTCACGCTCGGTGACGGTGGGTTGGGTGGGTGGTGCGGACATTGAGGCTCACCTCGCCGCGAATCGGGACCTTGGGGCCGTTTGGTTACTGACGGGTGCTACCCGTTCGTATGTACCCGATCCATCCCGACCCCACCACCCCTGGCGCGTCCGTTCAGCCGATGCGGTCACCGTCGGTCGTGTCCAGCACGTCGGCCTCGGCTCGGGCCACCGGACGCCATGAGCGCCTCCGGACCGGTGGACCCGCGCTCCCCCACCCCGATCCATGGCCCGGGACGGCCGGTCGTGATACGCAGGAAACCGCGACGCGGCCCCGCACCGGGACGTCTGTGTCGAAACCTCGGGAAGTCTCTGTCGAAGCGCTTCGACAACCTATGGACACCCACCCCCGCTGAAGCTACTGTCGAACCACTCTCACCCGCCCCTGTTCATATGGCGCACTGTCGAAGCGCTTCACAAAGCTTGGAGAGCTGGATGGTCACCCTCGCCGAGGTCGCCCAGCACGCCGGAGTCTCGGCGAGCACGGTGAGCTATGTCCTCAGTGGCAAGCGGTCCATCTCCACCACCACCCGGCAGCGGGTCGAGCAGAGCATCCGCGAACTGGGCTACCACCCGAACGCGGGCGCCCGCGCCCTGGCCAGCAGCAAGTCGAACATCATCGCGCTGATGATCCCGCTTCGCACCGACATCTATGTGCCGGTGATGATGGAGATCGCCATCGCGGTGGCCACCGCGGCCCGCGCCCACGGATACGACATCCTGCTGCTCACCGGCGAGGAGGGGCCCGACGCCGTACGCCGGGTCACCGGCAGCGGGCTCGCCGACGCGATGATCCTGATGGACGTCGAACTCGACGACGAGCGGCTGCCGTTGCTGCGCGGCACCCACCAGCCGTCCGTGCTCATCGGACTGCCGGCCGACACCACCGGCCTGACCTGCGTGGATCTTGACTTCCGGGCGACGGGGGCGCTGTGCGTCGAGCACCTCGCGAAGCTCGGACACCGCGACATCGCTGTCATAGGCGAGGCCCCGGCCGTCTACGAACGGCACACCGGCTTCGCCGAGCGCACCCTCGACGGACTGCGTTCGCGCGCCCAGGAGTTGGGCGTGCGGCTGCTGCACCGGCCGTGCGGGGGCGGGTACGACGCGATGGCCGTGACCCTCGCCCGGGTGCTCGACGAACGCCCCGGCACCACCGGCTTCGTCGTGCAGAACGAGTCGGCGGTCGAGCCGCTGCTCGCCCTGTTGCGCCAGCAGGGCCGGGCCGTCCCCGAGGACGTGTCGGTGGTCGCGATCTGCCCGGACCAGGTCGCCGTACAGGCCTCGGTGCGGCTGACGTCCGTCGCCATCCCCGCCCAGGAGATGGGCCGGCACGCGGTGGAGCGTCTGATCGCCAAGCTCGTCGGCAGCGGCAGCGACGAAGTCGTGCTGATCGCGCCCGAGTTGACGGTCCGGGCAAGCACGGGACCGGCTCCGTCCACGCTTTCCTGACCCCTCCGCCCCCGCCCCCTCCACACCCCCTCCCCGCGCGCCTCTTCTGCCCGTAGCTCCGTCCCGCCCGTCTTCCCAGCCACTCCCGCCACTCCCGCCGTGCCCGCCCGGGCACCGCCCTGCCCCGCCAGGGGCCCCTGTCTGCCTGCCCTGCTTCTGCCCTCCTTCAAGGAGCACTCAGTGACTCAGTCCGCCGAAACCCAGCACCTGGCCGGGGACCAGCCCCAGGTCAGCCTCGCGCAGTCGTCACCCACCGTCGGCACCTTCCGGGAGCGGGACGGCGCGCTGGAGTGGAGCGGCCGCCAGGAGACCGTGCGCGTCGAGCCCTGGGGCCCGGACGCGGTCCGGATCCGGGCCCGGCTCGGTGGGCCGATCCTTCAGGGGCTGCCGGGCGCGCTGCTCGACGAGCCGCCCCTCACCGAGTCCACCGTCAAGATCGAGGACGGCCTGGGGTCGCTGACCGTCGGCGCACTGACCGTCGAGGTCGACGCCGAGGGCCTGATCCGCTTCCTGCGCACGGCCGACGGCACGGAGATCCTCGCGGAGGACCGCGCCCACTTCTGGTGGCCCGGCTCGCGCCTCTACACCGCCGTCGGCAACGGCCACCACCGCCTGGAGCAGCGCTTCGCCGCCTACGACGACGAGAAGCTGTTCGGCCTCGGTCAGCACCAGCACGGCCGGCTGGACCAGAAGGGCCTGGTCCTGGACCTGGTCCAGCGCAACGCCGAGGTCGGCATTCCGGTCCTCGCCTCCAGCCGCGGCTACACCCTGCTGTGGAACAACCCGGCGATCGGGCGCGTGGAACTGGCCGGCAACGGCACCCGCTGGGTGGCGGACTCGGCCCGTCAGATCGACTACTGGATCACCGCGGGCGACCCGGCCGACGGCCAGCGCCGCTACAGCGCGGTGACCGGCCGTACGCCGATGATGCCGGAATGGGCGGCGGGCTTCTGGCAGTGCAAGCTGCGCTACCGCACCCAGGACGAACTCCTCGCCGTGGCCCGGGAGTACAAGCGGCGCGGGCTGCCCCTGGCCGCCATCGTGTGCGACTTCTTCCACTGGACACACCTGGGCGACTGGAAGTTCGACCCGAAGGAGTGGCCGGACCCGGCGGCGATGGTCCGCGAACTCGACGAGATGGGCGTCAAGTTGGTGGTGAGCGTGTGGCCGTCGGTGTCGCCGCTGAGCGAGAACCACCCCGTCATGGATCAGCGCGGGTACTTCATCGGCACCCAGTACGGCCCGATGGCGCACGCCGACTGGCCGGACAAGGAGGTCGCCTCCACCGTCCAGGTCGCCTTCTACGACGCCACCAACCCCGAGGCCCGCGACTTCGTGTGGTCGCGGGTGCGGCGCAACTACCTGGAGCGGTACGGCATCACGGCCTTCTGGCTTGACGCCTGCGAGCCGGAGCTGAAGCCGGGCTTCCAGGAGAACCTGCGCTACTGGGCGGGCCCGGGTCTGGAGGTCGGCAACCTGTACCCGGCCGAGAACGCCCGCACCTTCCACGAGGGCCTGGTCGCGTCCGGCGAGGACGAGGTGATCACCCTCAACCGCTCGGCGTGGGCGGGCAGTCAGCGCTACGGCGCCGCCCTGTGGTCCGGTGACATCGGCACCGACTTCCCGACCCTGCGCCGCCAGATCGCGGCCGGTCTCAACACCGCGCTGTCCGGTATCCCCTGGTGGAACACCGACATCGGCGGCTTCCACGGCGGCGACCCGGACGACCCGGCGTACCGCGAGGTGATGGTCCGCTGGTTCCAGTTCGGCGCGCTGTCCCCGCTGATGCGTCTGCACGGCTTCCGCGACCCGGCGATGCCGCTGGGCCCCGAGATGACCGGCGGCCCCAACGAGGTGTGGTCGTACGGCGAGGAGGCCGGGGCGATCATGGAGCGGTATCTGCGGCTGCGTGAGCGACTGAAGCCGTACGTCCTGAAGGTCATGCGCGAGGCCCACGAGGAGGGCCTGCCGGTCATGCGCCCGCTGTTCCTGGAGTTTCCCGAGGACCGGGCGGCCTGGTCGGTCGACGACGCCTACCTGTTCGGGCCGGACGTGCTGGTCGCCCCGGTGCTCACGGCGGGCGCCACCAGCCGCACCACCTATCTTCCGTCCGGCGCGACCTGGACGGACGCGTGGACCGGGGAGACGTACGAGGGCGGTCGGGCCGTGACGGTCGACGCCCCGCTGGACCGCATCCCGCTGTTCCTGCGGGACGGGGCGAGCCTTCCGGTCGCCGAGTAACCGCATCCCGGGGGGCGGTGGTTTCGTCAACGTGCTTGTTCAGCACACTTGTTGCCGAGCCACCCGCCCCCGAAAGAAGGAACTCGCCTCGTGTCTTCCACCCCATTCCCTCTGACGCTGGCCAATCAGTTACTGCGGCCCGCGCTGGCCTCCCGGCGCGACCCGGACCGGGTCTTCGACCGGATCGCCGGCAAGGCCGGGCTACGGGACGGGGACGAGTGGTTCACCGAAGACTTCAGACTGCTGTTGCGTGAGTGGGCGGCCGACGAGGGCCTGTCACCGGTCGGCTGGCAGTCCGCGCTGTCCCACGTCCGCAGGCATCTCACCAACCGGGCCCGGATCGGGCGGCTGCTCGCCGAGCACCCGGCGATCGCGCGGGAACCCGTCGAGAAGCCGGTGTTCGTGGTCGGTCTGCCGCGCACCGCCACCACACTCACCCACGGCGTGCTGTCCCTCTCCGACGAGCACCGCTGTCCCCGGCTGTGGGAGCTGCTCGCCCCCGGCCTCGCGCCCTCGCCCCAGGAGCGGCAGAAGGCGATCACGTCCGCGCGCCGGATGCTGGACGGAACGTATCTGCTCACCCCGCGCTTCCGCGACATCCATCCGATGACCGCCGAGGGCCCCGAGGAGTGCACCTTCCTCCTGCCGCACGCCCTGGTGCCCCTGTCCCAGGCCCAGCTGCCGGAGTACCACGCCCGGCAGTTCGAGCGGGACTTCGTCCCCGACTACCGGCACCTCAAGGAGTGCTTGCAGGTGCTCCAGTACGGTCGGCCGCGCCGCCGCTGGATCCTGAAGTCCCCCATGCACACCGGGAATCTCGACGCCCTGCTCACTGTGTTCCCGGACGCCACTCTCGTGTGGACCCACCGCGACCCGGTGACCGCGGTCGCCTCGTTCTGCAGTCTGGTCGAGTGCGGTATGGCCCTGTCCCGTCGCCGGGTCGACCCGCACGCTCTGGGAGCCACCTGGCTCGACCTGCTGAGCCGCTCGGTCCGGCGCGGACTCGCGGCCAGGGCGGACGTGCCCCGCGGGGCACTGGTGGACGTGCCGTATTCCTGGCTCGGCTCCGACCCGGCGGCCGGCGCCCCGAAGCTCTACGAGGCCGTCGGCGCCCGGTGGACCGACGCCGACGCCGCGCGGCTGCCCGAGGTCGCGACCCACCTCAGGGGCAGCCGCCCGCACCGCTACGACCTGGGCCACTACGGTCTGACGCGGGCCGAGGTCGAGTCGGCGTTCGCCGACTACAACACCCTGCGGGCCGAGGTCGACCACGCCTGACGGCATGGCCGGCCCCGGCCCGGGCGGCCGGTCAGCTGCTGCTGACCGTCAGGTTGTTGGCGACGAAGTCCTTGCCGCCGGACGACGAGGTGATCTCGAAGCCGAACTGGACGTCACCGATGGTCTCGTTGCCGAACCAGCCCTTGGTGTCCTTGATCCACTTGAGGATCGGCAGGATGTTCACGGTGCCGGAGGTCGAGTTCGAGGTGCGGACGAACGAGAAGACCTGGTTGGCCCCGTTGGTGCCCTTGTAGACGGTCCAGGTGTGGCCGCCGAGGGTCACGTTGCCCTGCGAGGTGCCGAGCGGGCCGACGGCTCCGGTCTTGTTGACCCAGAGCATGATCTCGTAGTCGTAGTCGGTGTCCCAGATGTCGTACGACGTGTTGTACGCGCCGGACGACGGGACCGTGACGTTGTAGGTGCTGGAGAGCGAACCCAGCGAGGTGATCGACTTGTTGATCACCTTCTTGGCGTTCGGGTAGGACTTGATGCCGCCGGTGTCGGGGTGGTTGGCGTTGACGCCCCAGTTGGTGCCGGAGTTGGCCCAGATGCACTGGCTGCCGGCGCCGGAGCCCCAGATGTTGTTGTAGAGCGTGTAGCCGTTGAGGCTGGTGTTGCCCCACTGGTCGCAGGAGCTCCAGACGGCCGCCGAGGCGGGGGCGGAGGCCAGGGAGACGGTGGCGCCGATGGCCATCGCCGGGGCCAGTACGGCCATGGTGACCTTGCGCAGTGTGCTCATTGCCATGGTGTGCCTTTCCATGGGTGGGGGGGAATCGCGGGGGGAGTTACCACGTCCTCAGGGTGATGACGTGGTCTTCTCCGGCGACGAGGTCGAGCGGCCGCGCGCCGGAGGAAGTCCTGAGTTCGACACGGTGGCTACGGGTGGGGCGTAGCACCGCGTGTGCTTCTTGTGGGCTCCAGGTCAGGTCGAGCTCGGCCCCGAACCGGGTCCGGACGCCCCGCAGCCGGCCCGTCGGGTACGCCGCCGGAAGCGCGGGCAGCAGGATCAGCCGGTCCGGCGTCGAGTGGACGAGCATCTCGACGAGCACAGCGGGCAGGGTGTGCGCGGCGTCCGCGTTGTAGACGTCCCGGTCCGGGTAGTGGGCGCTCATCAGCGAGTCGTGGAAGAAGTCGCCCTCGAGCACCTGACGGAGGGCGTGCGCGACTCGTTCGCCGTCGCGCAGCCGGGCGGCGACGAGGGCGTGGTGGAGGTGGCCGTGCGCCGAGTCGTTCTCGGAGCCCCGCAGTTCGAGCGCCCGGTGCGCGGCCGCGGCGAGGTCCGGGGTGTCGTACGGGGTGATCTCGTCCAGCGGCCAGACGCCGTAGAGGTGGCTGAGATGACGGTGGTCGTAGGTGTCGTCGAGGCCAGGCGTGGCCCACTCGGCGAGGGCGCCGTCGGCGTTGGTCCGGTGGGGCGGGAGGCGGTCGGCGAGCGCGCGCCAGCGGTCGGCCTGTTCCGGCTGGTCGGGGTGGTAGGCGGCGGCGGTGAGCAGGGCGTGCCGGGCGGCGGACAGGTCCATGGCCGCGTTGACCGCGCCCCAGCTCGCGTTCGCCGGCCGGTTCTCCGGTGAGTAGGAGGGGACCACGACCAGGTGCCCGTCGGGGTCCGTGCGGGTGAGGAAGTCCTCGTAGAACAGGGCTACTTGGGCGAGTGCGTGGGCGGTGCGCGGGTCTCGCTCGCCGCGGGTCTCGTCGTGGTCGACGAGCGGCTTGAGCAGCCAGTCGGCGCCCGCGGTCCACAGCTGGTGCGGGTACTCGCGGGCGAAGTGGTACGTCAGTCCCGACTCGCCGTCGGTGTGCGTGGGCGCCACGACACCCCGGGCGCCGAAGATCGCGCGAGCGTTCTCGGCCCAGTCGTCCAGCTGGCGGTGGATCAGAGCGGCGTGCGCCTCGGTGACTTCGGGGAGGGCGGTCGCGGCCGCTGACGCCGTCTGGAGGTTGAGGTTGGCATTGGTGGTGAAGGCGCCGGACCACGCCGTGTTCCAGTCGCCGGTCCACAGGCCCACCAGGCGGGGCGGGAGCATGCCGCTGGCGGAGAGCAGGTGGTGGCGGCCGGCGGCGAAGAGGCGTTCCAGAAGGGCGGGACTGTCGGGGCGGGCGAGCAACTCCGAGCCGGGCAGCTCGCGTTCGGCGGGGTCCGCGTCGAGGTCGAGAGTCACCCGCTGGTACGCCGTGCGGTGTGGGGCGGTGTGGCGGGCCAGGAGGCCGGTGTACGGGTCCTCGTCGGCCGGGAGCAGGTCGCCGAGGGCGCGGGCCTGGGCCTGGGCGTCGGGGTCGGACGGGTCGGACGGCTCGATCAAGCCGGTCAGGGCGGTCAGGCCGTTCGGGGTGGTCTCATCGGCCTTCGGGGTGGTCTCGTCGCCGTTCGGGGTGACCGGGGCGTCCCTCCGGTCCGGGTGGCGCAGGACCCGGGTGAGCAGCAGCACGGAGGCGGCGCCGGTGATCCGCAGGCCGGGGGGTGTGAGGGCGGTACGGCCACCGGAGACCACGACCAGCGTCACGCCGGTGTACCCGCGGTCGCTGCCGGGATAGCGGGCGCGCAGGGTGAGCAGGGCGCCCTCGGGGGTGAGGACGGCGCCCTGGCCGACGGCGAGGTCTTGGGGGGCGCCGGGGAGCCGGTGGTCGAGGGAGATGTCCAGGTCGGGCGCGTCGATCCGCTGGACGACGACGTCGTCGGCGCGGGAGACGAAGACCCGGCTGCGCAGGCTCGCGCCCTCCGTCGTCGCCTCGCCGGTGGTGAAGTCGAGGTGGCGGCGGTACGCGCCCGGCTCGGCCGGCTTCGTCCTGCGCAGCCGTATCTGGAAGGCGGGGTGGAAGGGCTGGACCCACTGGAGGTCCCGGCCGTCGGTGAAGGCCTCGGCGGCGGTCAGGTCCCCGGCGAGCAACCTGTCCTGGAGTGCCGGGAGTTCGGCGGCGAGTTCCGGCGGGCGGGCGTGTTCGCTCCCGTTGGGGCGGACCAGACTGTGATGGGTGACGATGACGCGCTCGTCGTTCGGATCGCCGAACACCAGGGCTCCGTGGCGGCCGTTGCCGCTCAGGAAGGCGTCCTCCCAGCGGGCGGCGGGCCGGGGCTCCCAGGTGCCGTGGACGGGGCCGGAGGTCACCCCTTCCTCGCCCATGCCGTTCTCCGTCATGGCTTCAGCACCGCCACTCCATGGCGGCCGAGGGTGATCTCGTCCGTCACGGTCGCGCCGGTCAGCAGGTCCCGGTGGGTGCCCGGCACCTCGACGGTCACCGGGTCGCGCCCGTGGTGCAGGAGGAACAGCAGGTCACCGCGGCGGACCGCCTCGACCTCGGGGGGCAGTGCGTCGAGCGCGGGGCGGGCACCGGCGTCACCGGCGATCCGGGCGACCAGGTCGCGCAGCGCCGTCGGCTCGGGGAGCGTCGAGAGGTACCAGGCGCGGCCCTTGCGGAGCACGGCGGGCAGTTGGTCGAGTTCGCCCTCCCGGTACGCCGCCTCCGTCTCGGCGTCCTCGGTCTTCTCGATCTCCTCCGACCACAGGGTGCCGCGGAAGCCGTCGCACTGGACCTGTTCGCCGGCGTCCAGCGGCCACCACTCGTGCAGCGTGCGGATGCCGAACAGGTCGCGCAGGCGGGCGTCCATGCCGCCGGGCCGGACCCGGTCGTCCTGATCGGCGACGCCGGTGAGGAAGCCGGAGACGAGGGTGCCGCCGTCCCGGACGTACCCGAGGAGGTTGTCGATCGCCGCGTCCGTGAGCGCGTACAGCTGCGGGACGACCACGAGCCGGTACCCGCTCAGGTCGTGCTCGGGGTGCGCGAAGTCCGTGGTGAGGTGGGCCTCCCAGAGGGCGCGGTGCCAGGCCCTGAGGAGGTCGGGGTGGTCGACCTGGTCGGAGAGCCTGCCGTCCTGGGCGGCGGCCCACCAGGCGTGCCAGTCGTGCAGGACCGCGATGTCGTTCGGGGTGTGCGTGCCCGTCACGTCCGCGCTGATGGTGGCGAGTTCGGCGCCGAGCCGCTTCACCTCCTGGTAGGTCCGGCCCTCCTCCCCCGCGTGGCTGACCATCCCGGAGTGGAACTTCTCCGCGCCCTGCCGGGACTGCCGCCACTGGAAGTAGCAGACGGCGTCCGCGCCCCGGGCCACGGCCTGGAGCGACCAGAGCCGGTTGAGGCCGTGCGGCTTGGGGTGGTTGACGCCCCGCCAGTTGACCGGGCCGGCCGCCTGTTCCATCAGCATCCAGGGGCCGCGGGCCTGCGAACGGGTCAGGTCCTGGATGAGGGCGCCGTGCTGCGCGCCGAGCGGGTCACGCGGGTCGGGATAGAGGTCGACCGAGACGACGTCCTCCTCCTCGGCCCAGCGCCACGCGTCCTGGCCCATCCACAGCGGCATGAAGTTGCTGGTGACCGGGAGGTGCGGGGTGGCCCGGCGGACGATGTCGCGTTCGGCCGCGTAACACTCCAGGAGCATGTCGGACGTGAACCGCCGGAAGTCCAGCACCTGGCTCGGGTTCTTCATGTAGTGGGCGTGGCGCGGCGTGTGGATCTCGGCCCAGTCGCCGTAGCCCTGGCTCCAGAACGCGGTGCCCCAGGCCTCGTTGAGGGCGTCGAGGGTGCCGTACCTGTCCCGGAGCCAGCTCCGGAAGCGGGTGGCGGCCTGGTCGCTCCAGTCGTAGGTGCAGTACTCGTTGTTGATGTGCCACATCGTGAGGGCCGGGTGGGCGCCGTAGCGGGCGGCGAGGTCCTCGGTGATGGCGGCGGCGTAGCGGCGGTAGGTGGCGCTGGAGTGCGAGAAGTGCTGGCGTCCGCCCCACCACTCGGTGCGGCCGTCCTGGTCGACGGGCAGGGTGTCGGGGTGCAGATGGCCCATCCAGGGCGGCGGGGAGGCGGTGGGGGTGGCCAGGACGACCCCGATGCCGTGGTCGTGCGTCAGGTCCATCAGCCGGTCCAGCCAGCCGAAGTCCCGCTCCCCGGGGCGGGGTTCGAGCTTCGCCCAGGAGAAGACGCCGAGGGTGACGGAGTTGACGCCGGCCGCCTTCATGAGGCGGACGTCCTCCTGCCAGGTCTCCTCGGGCCACTGCTCGGGGTTGTAGTCGCCGCCGTAGAGGATGCGGCCGCGGGTGGCGTCGCCCAGGTTCGGCATCAGACGGGCTCCCCGTACTGGATGCCCCGGCCGTTGGTGGCGACGTAGACGCGGCCGTACAGTCGCGGGTCGGCGGCGATGGTCGCGCCGATCCAGCCCCATTGGTGCTGGTCGTCGTTGACGCGCACCCAGCTCTTCGCGCCGTCGTCGGAGCGGTACACGGCGGTGATCGCCTCCGTGGAGCCGACCTGGTAGACCGCCGGGTAGTCGGCGCCGTCGGCGGCCTTGCCGAAGGCGAGGGTGTACGAGGCCCAGCAGCTGGTGAGCTTGGTGAAGGTCGCTCCGCCGTCGGTCGACCGGTAGAGGCCGTTCCCCTTGGTGCTCAGCCACAGGTCGCCGGAGCGCCCCGGGGCCGCGGCCAGCTGGAACTGGCTGTCGCCAAAGGGCAGTCCACTCGCGCGCGCGGTGAAGGTGAGGCCGCTGTCCGTGCTGGCGAACAGGGTTCCGGTGTCGGTGTCGTACGCGTAGAAGCGCGTCGGGTCGGCCGGGTCGGCGAGCGGGGTGGCGCCCTTGGGGTAGGTGGAGACCTCGGACCAGGTCGCTCCGTCGTCCGTGGAGCGCTGGGCGGGGTAGGTGGTGCCGTCCCAGTGCACGAAGGTCCACAGCAGCACGCTGCCGTCGGTGTTGGTGGCGATCGGCCCGGGTGCGTCCTTGGCGAGGGCGGGCTGGGTCGCGAAGGCTGTCCAGGACTTGCCGCCGTCGTTCGAGCGGGCACCGTTGCCGTGGTCGCCGAAGCCCGTGCGGACGACGTACGACGGTCTGGCCGCGGCCTGCGCGAGTCCCGTCGCCGACCCGAACACGGGGTTGCTCGCCATGCCCCGTGACGGCGACGCCGTGAGCCGCTCGTGGTACATCACACCGACGTCCCCGAGGCCGCTGAGCAGGTGCGCCTGTCCGGTCGGTGGCGAGATCAGCTGACGTACGGAGGTCTCCTCCAGACCGCGGATCCGCGGTGCCCAGTGCTTCAGGTCCCGGGTGCCGTAGAGGGTGGCGCCGGTGCCGTAGACGACGTGCTGGGAGTCGTACGGGTCGACGGCGACGGCCTGGATCCACCAGCCGAACTTGGGCCGGTCGGCGCCGAAGGTGAGGAACGGGGTCTCGGAGACGTCGAGGACCGCCGAGTCCTTCAGGGACGTCCAGGTGCGGCCGCCGTTCGTGGTCCGGTACAGGGTGTCGACCGCGGCCCAGCGGTTGTTGGTGGAGACGACGAGCGTGCCGGGGCGGCGGGCGTCGACGGCGACTCCGCCGTAGGCGAAGGTGTCCGAGGACCCGTCGCTGGTGGTTCCTCCCGGCTTCACCGGTGTGACGTCGGTCCACTTGCCGCTCGCCGCGGCCAGCTTGTGCACGCTGCCGCCCGACTGCCCGTTGGGGCCGGGGGCGTCGGCGTACGTCACGTACAGCTCGCGGGTGTGGCGGTCGTGGGCGGCGCGGATCGGCACCTTGGCGGAGGCACCGGAGGGCTGTCCGGGCACGGCCTCCCAGGTGCTGCCGTCCGCGGTCCGGTAGAGGTTCGGGGAGCCTGCGGTGCCGTCGGAGTCGCCCCAGCCGGCGTAGACGGTGCGACCGGCGGCGACGAGGAGGGTGACGCCCTGGCCGCTCGCGCTCGGCGTGCCCGGGAAGCCGCTCACGGCTGCCCAGGTCGCGCCCCGGTCGGTGGACTTGAGGAGTCCGTCGTGGCGGGTGCCCAGCCACAGGGTGTCGCTGTCCCGCGGGTCGACGAGCAGCCGCTCCCCCGCGCCCCGGCCGTCCTCGTTGCCGCCGAGCTTCACGGTGAGGTCGGTACGGGTCCACGTGGCACCGCGGTCCTCGGAACGCAGCACCGCCCCGTTGCCGGCCCAGGACTGGGCGTAGGTGCCGAGGGCGAGGTAGAGACGGTCGGGGTGGGCGGGGTCGACGGCGATGGCCTCGACGCCGAGGAGGTTCCAGTCGTCCCAGCCGAGGTGATCGGTCAGCGGGGTCCAGCGTGCGGCCCGGTCGTCCCAGCGGTAGGCACCGCCGATGTCGGTACGGGCGTAGGCGAGACCGCGTACGGAGGGATGGAAGAGGACGCCGGTGACGAATCCGGTGCCGCCGATGACGGCGGTGCGCCAGCGGTAGGCGGGGGCGGCGGCCGGGGCGGCGGCCTCCGCACGCTCGTGGAAGGACGGAACGACGGTGAACGCGGCAGCGGCCGCGGCTCCACCAAGAACGGCACGACGGCCTGGCCCGGACGCGCACATGACACATACCTCGCTGATCGAGAAAGGGGGAGATGCCTACCTGGGGGGCGCGGGGAACTGCGCGCCCAGCCACAAACAAACCCGCAGCCGCCGTCCGTCGGAACCACCCCTTCGGGATGGCGAACGGTCAGCCCTTCACCGCGCCTGTGAGCATTCCCTTCTTGAAATGCCGCTGGACGAAGGGAGACAGCACGGCGACCGGGAGCAGCGCCATCACCATGACCGCCATCTGGATGGCCAGCCCCGAGAGCTGCCCGGTCTTGATGGCCTGGCCGAGCCCCACCGGCGGCTCCTGTTTCTGCACCAGCTGGATCATGACGTTCTGCAACGGCATCATGTCCTGGTCGTTCAGATAGAGCGACGCGTTGAACCAGGCGCTCCAGTACCCGACGGCGTAGAACAGCGTGATCACCGCGAGGACCGCCCGGGACAGCGGCATGACGATCTGCCACAGGACCCGGAAGTCCCCGGCGCCGTCGATGCGCGCGGCGTCGATGAGTTCCTGCGAGATCCCCATGAAGAAGCTGCGCAGCACCAGGATGTTGAAGACGCTCAGCGCGCTCGGCAGGATCAGCGCGAGATAGCTGTCGGTCAGGCCGAGGGACTGCACCAGCAGGTAGGTGGGGATGAGGCCGGCGCTGAAGAACATGGTCGCCAGCATCGTCATCAGGATCCAGCGGTGGGCGAGGGATCCCCTGCGGGACAGGCCGTAGGCGCACAGGACGGACACCGCCATCGAGAACAGCGTGCCGAACAGGGTGACCAGGAGGCTGACGATCGTGGCGCGGGTGACCTGGCCGCCGCTCAGCAGTTCCCGGTAGGCGATGAAGGTGATGCCCTTGGGCACCATCACGAGACCGCCCGCCTCGTCGATGGTCTTGCGTGAGGAGAGGCTGGTGACGATCACGATCCACAGCGGGAAGACGACCGCGAGGCAGGCGATCGTCAGGGCGATGCCCTTGCCCGCGAGGCCGGCCTTCGAGGGTTCTTCCTCCCAGGCGGGGCGTTCGGGCGCCGCCCACCAGCGGGGCGCCTTCCGCTGGGGCGGCTCGGTGTCCTGGCGCTGCTCCCACATCACGGACGTCACTTCTCGTACACCCCCTGCTCGCCCATGAGGTGGGCGATCTTGTTCGCGGCGAGGACCAGACCGATGCTGACCACGCCCTTGATCAGGCCGGCGGCGGCCGCGTAGCCGAAGTCCTGGTTGCGTACGCCGTTCCACCACACGAAGGTGTCGAGGACCTCTCCCGCGCTGGTTCCGACGCCGTCGCGTTGCAGCAGGATCTGTTCGAAGCCGACGGTCAGGGCGTCGCCGACGCGCAGCACGAGCAGGAGGGCGATCACCGGACGCAGGGCGGGGAGCGTGACGTGCCACATGCGGCGCCAGCGTCCGGCGCCGTCCATCGCGGCGGCCTCGTAGTGGTCGGTCGGCACCGAGGCCAGCGCGGCGAGGAAGACGATGATCCCCCACCCGGCGTCCTTCCACACGCTCTGCGCGGTGATCAGGAAGGCGAAGGTGTCCGGGTTGGTCATGATGTCGAGGCCGTCGTAGCCGTTCTGCCGCAGCAGCTGGGAGAGCATCCCCGCGCCGCCGAACATCTGCTGGAAGACGGCGATGACCAGCACCCAGGAGAAGAAGTGCGGCAGGTAGAGAACCGCCTGCGCGACGGCCCGGACCCGGGGCCGGATCACGCTGTTGATGAGCAGCGCGAGCAGGACCGGGATCGGGAAGAACAGCACGAGCTGGACGAAGAACAGGACCAGCGTGTTCTGCACGGCGTTCCAGAAGGCCGAGTCCTCGAAGATCCGCTGGAAGTTCTCCAGGCCCACGAAGGGGCTGTGCAGGATGGAGACGATGCCGTTGTCGCTGATGTAGGGGTCGTAGTCCTGGAAGGCGACGACGTTGCCGAGGATCGGCAGGTAGTTGAAGACCAGGACCAGCAGGACGGCCGGGAGCGTCATGAGGATCAGGACCCGGTCGCGTCGGAACCTGAGTCTCAGGCTCAGCTTGCCCGAGCCTCGTTCCTCCCGGCCGGCGGTGGCGTCGTCGGACGCCACCGGGGTCTTCACGGGTGTGCTGGCCTCGGCACTGCTGCGAGGCACCGTGCTGTGGGACACGGCTGTTCTCCTTGCCTCAGAGCCTGGTCAGCTCGCCGCCGTGCCGTTCTCGTCGAGGAGCTTCTTGTACCAGTCGCGCAGCTTGTCGCCGCCCTTGCTCTTCCAGTCGGAGACGGCCTGCTGCATGTCGCTGACCTTCTTGTGCCCCCGGATGATGTCGTCCTCGAGCTGCTCGAAGTCGTTGGCGAGGTTGGTGTAGCGGGAGGGCTCGGTGATCTGCAGGCCCCAGAAGGACGACTTCTTGGTGAAGGCACCCATCCGCTGCTCCCACTCGACCATGGCCTTGGTGTAGTCCGGGAGGTCGGGGTGGGCGGTGGTCGCGGCGGGGCTCGCCACCATGACGAAGGCGTTGAGAACCTCGTTGTTGCCCTTGTCGTTCTTGACCGGGATGCCGTCCTTGATCGTGTAGTGGGTGCCCTCGACGCCGTAGTTGGTCATCATCCACTCCTTGGTGCCGTACGGCGCCGCGGTGACGTTGGCGACCGCCAGGACGTCGTGGATGACGGACTCGGAGGCCTTCTTGTTGACGAAGGCGAAGATGCCGGCCGGGTTCTGGGCGTACAGCGTCGGGTCACCGCCGTCGTGGTTCCAGATGTTCATGCCCCAGATCTTGAAGCCGGGGTTCTGGGTGGCCTGGGAGGCCTGCTGGCCGTACCAGTTGACGATGTTGTTGTTCCAGATCAGGAACTCGCCGGCGGCGAACTTGGGGGCGGGGTCGGTGGCCTGGCTCTTGCCCAGCTTGAAGTCGGGGTGGACGACTCCGGCGGCGAACAGCTTGCGCGTCCACTCGATGGCTTCCAGGTACTGCGGGGTCTCGATGCGGTTGATCAGCTTCCCGTCGACCAGGTTCCACCAGAGCGGCTTCTCCCCTCCCCCGAGCACGCCGAAGGTGTTCATCGCGGTCCACTTCATGTCACCGCAGGCCCACCGCTTGGCCCTGGCGTTGGTGATGTCCTTGCACAGGGCCATGAACTCGTCGGCGGACGTGGGGACTTCGTAGCCCTCCTTGTCGAAGACGTCCTGGCGGTAGAGGGGCACGATGGTCGGGACGGACGGGGCGGGCTGGGGCAGGCCCATCAGCTTCCCGCCGAAGATGGAGCGCTGCCAGGCGTCGCTGGGGATCGCCGCGAGGTTCGGGTACTCCTTGACCTTGTCGCCGGACAGGTACGGGCCCAGGTCGGCGAACTTGCCGATGATGGCGCTGGGTATCTTGCCCATCATGTTCCAGCTGGGGACCACGACCACGTCCGGGACGTCGCTGGAGGCGAGGACCGCGCCCAGCTTCTGGTCATAGGTGTTGCCGTCCTGGTTCCGCCACCGGACGTCGACGCCGATCAGGTCGTTCATCGACGTGTAGTAGGGGTTGTTCTGCTTCGGCGGCGAGCCCCAGAACGGCGACATGATGGTGACGTCGCCGCCCTTGCCGAGCTTCTTCGCCACCGAGGTCTTGAGGGTGTCCACGTCGAGCTTGGTGGTGAAGCCCATCGACGAACCGTTCTTGGACGGGATGTCCGGCTTCACCACGTTGCTGGCCACGTACGTCGGCAGGATCTTCCTGGCGTCCTTCCCCGAGGTCGTGCCGTCGCGCGACCCGCCGTCCGAACCGCCGCAGGCGGACAGCAGCGGCATCCCGCCCGCCACCGCGGCGGCGGCGACCGCCGTGGAGGCGAGGAAGCTTCTCCGGCTGGGCGCGGAGGACTCGGAGGCGGCGTTCGGCGTCATTGCGTCAACCCTTCATGGCGCACCAGGACACCCGGCGGTGGAGCCGTCGGCTGCGGTGTCTTGAGTGGAACTGGCTGAGCCGAAGCGGTTCTCTGATCCCCGGTGGGCTGCGCGCCGTCCGGCGGGCAGTCCTCGTGATCGACGTAGTCGAAGCGCTTCGATGTTGCTGCGAGATTAAGTGAACACCCAGGGGTGCACAAGAGTCGTCCCCAAGATTCCTGCCTGGCGTGGAGTAAACAACCGAGGTCTTACGTGACTTGAAATGTCGGCGGCAGTCCGGACTTGCCGCCCCGGGATGTCTTGACACCCACCCCCGTGCCGAATGAGCATCGAAGCGCTTCGAAAGCGCCCGCCGCTCCATCGCAAGGGGAACCCCACGTGACCGCACAAACGCCGCCTACGCCGCCTTTCCGCGATCCGGCCCTGCCGTTCGCGAAGCGCATCGACGACCTGCTGTCGCGGCTGACCCTCGACGAGAAGGTGAGCTTCCTGCACCAGTTCACCCCGGCCGTCGAGCGGCTCGGCATCGCCGCCTTCCGCACCGGCCAGGAGGCCCTGCACGGCGTGGCGTGGATGGGCCCGGCGACGGTGTTCCCGCAGGCCGTGGGCCTCGGCGCGACCTGGAACACCGATCTCGTACGACGGGTCGGCGAGGCCGTGGCCAAGGAGACCCGCGCGATGCGCGCCCGCGACGACCGGGTCGGCCTCAACGTCTGGGCGCCGACGGTGAACCTGCTCCGGCATCCGCTGTGGGGCCGTAACGAGGAGGGCTACTCGGAGGACCCGAAACTCACCTCCGCCATCGCCACCGCGTACACGCGTGGTCTGCGCGGCGACCATCCGACGTACTGGCTCACCGCGCCGGTGCTCAAGCACTGGCTCGCGCACAACAACGAGACGGACCGCGCCACCACGTCGAGTTCGGTTCGCCCGCGGGTCCTGCACGAGTACGACCTGCGGGCGTTCCGCGAGACGGTCGAGGCGGGCGCCACGGCCGGGGTGATGCCGGCGTACAACCTGGTCAACGGCCGCCCGAACCATGTCTCGCCCCATCTGCGCGAGCACCTGCGCACCTGGACCGACGAGGAGCTGCTGGTCTGCTCGGACGCGGGCGCGCCCACCAACCTGGTCGACTCGGAGCACTACTTCGACACCCACGAGGAGGCCACCGCGGCCGCGCTGCTGGCCGGGGTGGACAGCTTCACCGATCACGGCACGGACAGTTCGCAGATCGTCCGGCGGGTCCAAGGCGCTCTGGAGCAGGGCCTGTTGACCGAGTCCGACATCGACGCGGCGGTGCGCCGCCAGCTCTCCGTCCGCTTCAGGCTCGGCGAGTTCGACCCGCAGGACGACCCGTACGCGGACGTCCGCGACTTCGACACCCCCCAGCATCGCGCGCTCGCCCAGGAGGCCGCCGAGCAGGCGGTCGTGCTGCTGAAGAACGACGGCGTGCTGCCGCTGGCCCCGGGCACCCGGATCGCGGTGGTCGGTCTGCTCGCCGACGAGTGCAAGCTCGACTGGTACAGCGGCACCCTCATCCACCGCTCGACCCCGCTGGAGGGCCTGTACGAGCGGTTCGGCGCCGAGCGCGTCCAGTTCGCGGAGGGCGTGGACCGGGTCCTGCTGAAGACCTCCGCCGGTAGGTTTCTGCACGTGCCCGAGGCCGAGGGCGTCTCCGACGAGGTGCGCGGCGCTGAGGGCGCCCTGGACCCGGCGCTGCTCGCGGGCCGCACGGACCTGCCCGCGCTCACCACCGACGCGGCCGGCACCGAGCTCGCCCTCGTCGACTGGGGCGAGGGCGTGCTGACCCTGCGCGCACCCGACGGCCGCTACATCTCGGTCGCCGAGGACGGCCGGCTGCGCGCCTCCGCCGACCAGCCGGGAGGCTGGGTCGTCCAGGAGACGTTCCGGCTGGAACCACGTGAACCCCACGGGATGGGACACCTCCTCAGGCACCTCGGTACGGGTCGCCCTGTGTCGGTCGCCGCCGACGGAGCAAGGGTTGCCGACGAGAACCCGGAAACGTTCGAGGTCGTCGTCGTCGAAAGCGCCGAGGACGCGGTGACCCGGGTCGCGGCGGCGGCGGACGTGGTGGTGGTGGTCGCGGGCAACGACCCGCACATCAACGGCCGCGAGACCGAGGACCGCACGACCCTGCGGCTGCCCGCCCAGCAGGAGCGGCTGCTGCGCGCCGCCCGCGCGGCGAACCCGGACACCGTGCTCGCGCTGACCTCCGCCTACCCGTACGCGGTCGACACCGCGGCCCTGCCCGCCGTGCTGTGGACGGCGCACGGCGGCCAGGCGGCCGGCACCGCGCTGGCCCGGGTACTGGCCGGCGACGTCTCGCCCGCGGGCCGGCTCCCGCAGACCTGGTACGCCGACGACGCCGACCTGCCCGGTCTGCTCGACTACGACGTGATCGGCGCCCGCCAGACGTACCTCTACTTCGAGGGCACACCGCTGTTCCCGTTCGGCCACGGACTGTCGTACGCGTCCTTCGCGTACGGCGATCTGGCGGTGCGGGTCGCCGCCGACGCCCTGCATGTCTCCTTCACGGTCACCAACTCCGGTGAGGTGACGGCCGACGAGGTGGCCCAGCTCTACACCCGCGCCGTGGACGCGTCCGTCCCCCGCCCGCGCCGCGAGCTGGTGGCGCACCGCCGGGTGACGCTCGCACCCGGCGAGCGAACGGACCTCTCCTTCGAAGTCCCGCTGTCCGCGCTGGAGTTCTGGGACGTGGCACAGGGCCGCCCGCGGCTGGAGCCGGGGGACTACGAGCTCATGGCCGGCGCTTCCAGCGAGGACGTCCGACTGCGTACGACGGTGCGTCTCGACGGCGAGCCCGCCGCCCCGCGTGCCGTGCTCGAACGGGGCCTGGACGCGGCCGACTTCGACGAGCAGAGCGGCGTGGACATCGTGGACCGCTCGAAGGCCCGCGGCGACGCGGTGACGGCGGCGCCGGGCCGCACCGGTGAACTGGTCTACCGTTCCTGCGACTTCGGTGCCGGAGCGAGCGCGGTGACCGTGTCGGTGGCGGGCCAGGGCACGGTGGAGATCTCCCTCGACGGCGGCCCTTCGGGGGCCGTCCTCACGGCGGACGCGCCCGGGAGCGGACCCTACGACTACACCACCCTCGGCGCCGCGATGACCGCCGAGGGCGTGCGGGACGTCCACCTCAGACTGCGCGGCGCTCTGCGGCTCGCGCACGTCGGCTTCTCCGGTTGAGGGTCCGGAGGACGCCGGCACAGAGAAGGGGCCCGGCACCGGAAGGCATCGGTGCCGGGCCCCTTCGGGGATCTACCAGGAGATCCCGCTGCTCAGAGGGCGAGGCCCGTCAGCACCAGGACGCGCTCGTAGGTGTAGTCGTCCATCGCGAACTTCACGCCCTCGCGGCCCACTCCGGACTGCTTGGCGCCGCCGTACGGCATCTGGTCGGCGCGGTAGGACGGCACGTCGCCGATGACGACACCGCCGACCTCCAGCGCGCGGTGGGCGCGGAAGGCTGCCTGGAGGTCGTGGGTGAACACACCCGCCTGGAGGCCGTACTTGGAGTCGTTGACGGCGGCGAAGGCCTCCGCCTCCCCGTCCACCTTCCGCATCGTGAGGACGGGCCCGAAGACCTCCTCGCAGGAGATGGTCGTGTCGGCCGGTACGTCGGTCAGGACGGTCGGCGCGTACGAGGCGCCGTCCCGCTCGCCGCCGGTCAGGAGCCGGGCCCCGGCCTCGACGGCCTCCCGCACCCACGCCTCGACCCGCTTCGCCGCGTCCTCGCTGACCAGCGGCCCGACGTCGGTCTTGTCGTCGCTCGGGTCACCGGTGACCTGGGCCTCGACGGCGGCGACGACCCGCGGCAGGAGACGGTCGTACACGGCGGCGTCCGCGATCACCCGCTGCACGGAGATGCAGGACTGGCCGCCCTGGTAGTTGGAGAAGGTGGCGATACGGGTGGCGGCCCAGTCGAGGTCGGCGTCGGAGGCGTAGTCGCCGAGGACGACGGCGGCCCCGTTGCCGCCGAGTTCCAGGGTGCAGTGCTTGCGGGGCACCGAGTCCATGATCGCGTAGCCGACCTTCTCGGAGCCGGTGAAGGAGATCACGGGGAGCCGCTCGTCCTGGACGAGGTCCTGCATCCGGTCGTTCGGGACGGGCAGGACGCTCCAGGAGCCGGCCGGGAGGTCGGTCTCGGCCAGCAGCTCGCCGATGACCAGACCGGAGAGCGGGGTGGCGGGCGCCGGCTTCAGGATGATCGGCGCGCCGGCCGCGATCGCCGGGGCGATCTTGTGGGCGCACAGGTTGAGCGGGAAGTTGAAGGGCGCGATGCCGAGCACGACACCCTTCGGGAAGCGGCGGGTGAGGGCGAGGCGCCCTTGGCCGCCGGCGTCGGTGTCCAGCCGCTGGGCCTCGCCGCCGTTGAAGCGCCGGGCCTCCTCGGCCGCGAACCGGAAGACGGAGACGGCCCGTCCGACCTCGCCGCGCGCCCACTTGACCGGCTTGCCGTTCTCGGCGGAGATCAGCCCGGCGATCTCCTCGGTGCGCTCGACGAGGCGCCTGCTGACGTGGTCGAGGGCGGCGGCGCGTACGTGGGCCGGGGTGGCGGCGAAGTCCTCGCGGACGGCGTACGCGGCGGCCACGGCCTCTTCGATCTGGGCGTCGGTCGGCAGGGCGACCTCGCCGACGAGACGGCCGTCCCAGGGGGAGGTGACGGCGAAGGTGTCCTCGCCGGTGGTCTGACGGCCGGCGAGCCAGAAGGCGTGGGTGGCCACCACAGTGTCGTTGGGCATGTGCGAGTCCCGGCCCTTCCGCGTTGGGGGTGGGTGGTGCGTGGGTTCCACGGTAGGACGGGGGCGGGCGGACGGTGGTTGGCCGGGGTGGAGTGACAGGGTCCGACAGTGCGCCAGATTGGCAGGGTGGGGTCTTCACACTCCGGCCTTCGCCGCCTCACACTCCGGCCTCCCGCCGCCACTTCACACTCCGGCTTCCCGCCGCCCCGTCGCCCTCCGGCTTCCCGCCGCCCCGTCGCCCTCCGGCCTCCCGCCGCCTCCTACTCCGACGACGTCGCCTTCAGTGCCAGCCACAGCTCCATCCGCACGTCCGGGTCGTCCAGCGACCGCCCCAGGATCTCCTCCACCCGCCGCATCCGGTACCGCAAGGTGTGCCGGTGGACCTTCAGGTCCGCGGCCGCCGCGTCCCACTGGCCGTGCCGCGACAGCCACGCCCGCAGGGAGGCCACCAGGTCCCCCCGGCCCCGGGCGTCATGGTCGTGCAGGGCCCGCAGCAAGCCGTCCGCGAAGGCCCGCACCGCGTCGTCCGCGAGCAACGGCACCACCGACCCCGCCGCCATCTGCTCGTGCTCGACACACACCCAGCCCCGCCGCCGGGCCACCGACAACGCCTGCTCGGCCTGCTTGTACGCGGCGGCGGCCGCGATCGGCCCGGCCGGCGCCGACATCCCCACGACCAGCTCGTCCTCGTACCCGACGGTCCCCGCTCCGGATCCGGAACCGGGTCCCGCGTCGGCCGTCTGCTCCGCCGCCGCGTCGCTCCCCTCCCGCGCGGCCTCCAGCGCGGTCGCGTACTCCGCGCACGCGGCCACCGCCGCGCCCCGGTCCGCGGCCAGCGCCACCAGCCGCTTCCCCTCGCCGTCCCCCTGGGGCACGACCAGCACCGTCTCCCCGGACCGCGCGGCCGCCGACTCCAGGACCTCGGTGAGCGAGCCCAGCGGATCGCCCTGGGCGTCGGCGGCGGCCAGCGTCGCCGCGGTCGACTTGGTGAGCGGCACGCGCGCGTGGCTGTCGGCCTGCACCCGCGCGGCCGACGCGGCGGAGGCCGACTCGGCGACGATCATCCGGAACGGTGCGTCGAGCAACTCCCCGTACAGGTCCCCGGCGACCGCCCGCGCGTGGTCGGGCTCACCGGCGAGCAGCATGCGCAGCACCGCCGCCCCGACCCGCTGCTCGGCCGCGTGCAAGGACCGTGAGCGTTCCGTGGTGAGCGTCAGCAGGGCGATGGCCGAGTGCAGGGCGTACCGCTCGGCCGTACCGAGCGCGGCGGCGGTGCCCACGGCCAGCGCGGCCCGCGGCCGACGGCCGGTGCCCAGCGAGTGCAGTTCGATCCGGTCCTCGTGCTGGGGGCCGCCCACCACCGACGAGGCGGGCGCGGGCCGCTCCCGCAGCCGCTCGACGTCCGCGGTCAGCTTGGCGGCGCGACGGCCCGCCCACTCCGGCGCGGTGGCGACGACGGCGCCCGAGGCGTCGTAGAGCGCCGCCCATCCGTCCACCTGGGAGGCGAGCGCGGCGAGCAGTCCCTCCGGGCCGTCGGTGAGGGTCTGCCGGGTCAGCTCGCGCTGTGCGGCGAAGCCCGCGGTCACCGCCCGGTACTGGTCGGCCGCGATCGCCGCCGAGACGGCCTTGCTGATGGCGAGGAACGGGGTGCGCCGCGGCACTTCCAGCAGCGGCAGCCCCTCCTGCTCGGCGGCCTCGACCAGTGCCTTGGGAATGTCCTCGTAGTTGACCCCGACCGCGAACCCGAGTCCGGCGACGCCCGCCCCGACCAGCCGCCGCACATAACTCCGCATGGTCTCGGGGTCCTCGGCGTCCAGCTTCAGCGCGGTGATCAGCAGCAGTTCCCCGCCCTCCATGTAGGGCACGGGGTCGGCGAGTTCGCTGGGGTGTGCCCAGCGGACCGGGACGTCCAGGCGATCGCCGCCCGCGCGCACGGTGAGCTTGAGCGCGGAGTGATGGACGAGCGAGGCGAGCGTCGGGGGCATGAGGCCTTCAGGTATGTGTGACCGTTGTGATCTTTATGATCTTTTGGCCGCCATGTATGAACGACCTATGGTGATTCTGCCTCACTGTACGGTCGGTGCGTCACCTCAGCCCCGCAGATCGACCAGCAGCGGCGGCGCGTGCTCCCCCTTCACGTTCGTCAGCGACAGCACCGCGTGCCCCGGCGGGACCCCGTGCGCCAGTTCGGACGCGGACCACCGCTCCCGCTCGACCTGCCGCACGGTCACGGCCCGCGCGGTCGGCGCCTTGCCGGTGATCACCCGTCGGACCATGTGGAGCGCCTTGCCGGCCGGGGTCTCGGCGATGATCTGCCGGTCCGTGACGTCGGTGGCGTCGATCCACTCCTTGCCCCACACCTCGGCGAAGTCCTGCCCGTCCCACGGGGTGAGCCCGGACAGCGCCATCCGGCAGCCGGTGGCCCCGAGCAGCGGCCCGCGCAGCGGCCTCGGCACGTCGTCCAGGGTGCGCAGGGTCAGCACGACCCCGGCGTTGCCCGACCGCAGCCGCTGGATGCCCCGCACCGCCTCGGGTGTCACCACGCCGGTCGCGTCGTCGAGCACCAGGCAGGCGAACAGGGACCGGTCCTCCCGTACCGCGACGCTCGCCGTGAACTGTGCCAGGACCAGCCGCGCCAGCATCTTCGAGGCGTCGGCGTGCCCACGCTGGGGCAGGTCGACGCGCACCCGCACCGGGTGGTCCACCGCCTTCAGCGAGAAGGGCCGGGACTGTCCTGAGGTGTCGAAGAACCCGGCGAAGGCCGGCCGGTCGAGCAGCGCGACCCGGTCGGCGAGGATCCCGCCGACGTCCCCCGGGTGGTTCATCTGCCGCTCCCGCGCGTCCAGTTCACGCAGCAGTGACTCCTGCCCGGCGTCCTGGAGCCCCTGGCGCAGCGCGGCCAGGGGCGCCGCGGCGCCGTCGAGGAGCTGCCGCAGCTCCGGTACGGACGGGAAGCGTCCGTGGACCGCCCGGAACGGTCCGAGGAGCTGGGCCAGGACGGTGGTGGACCGGCGGGTGTCCCCGCCCTGGTGGGGTTCGGCGAGGTCGCCGACGAGCGCCTCGGCGAGCACGGCCGCGGCCTCGTCCGGGTCGCTGGTCCCGCCGTACAGGTCGAGGTCGTAGACGGAGTCCGGGTTCCCGATCTGGACGACGACGTCGTAGGAGTCGGCCGGGCCGAGCCCCGCGCCCGCGGCGCCGACCACGACGACGGCCGCCCGGCCGGCGAGCGCGTGCAGGCACAGGGACTCGGTGAGCGGACGCACGACGGTCCCGGTCTTGCCGGAGCCGGCCGGTCCGACGGCGAGCAGCGAGGTGCCGAGCAGGTCGGGCCCCAGGCCGAGGCCGGTGCCGCGGTAGGCGTACGGGTTGCGGGCGTCGTCGGCCGTGGTGCCCAGGCGTACCTGGCCGGTGACCAGGTCGTGGCGGGCCAGCCGGGTCGGCAGGTCGCGTTCGCCGGAGGGGTGCGGGCAGGCGCGGGCCCCCTCCTGGAGGACGGCGCCGGTGAAGGTGGCGAGGCTGTGCCGGCCGCTGCGTACGCCCTGCCAGGCGCGGGTGATCCGGGCGTGGTCGACATCCCGCATCAGCCCGGCGCGGGCCTCGGCGGCGAGCCGTTCGGCGGCGTCCGCGGCGCCGGCGGCCCGCAGCTGGGGCCACTCGGCGGGGTCCTGCTCGGGGGTGGGGACGCGTTCGGTCGTCGGGACGGCCGGGCTCCAGGCGGGCGGGCCGAAGCGGCGCCAGATCTCGCCCCAGCGGCCGAGACGGCCGACCACGAGCATGATCGTGAGGGCGATCAGGACGTAGTAGCCGTACCAGAGGATCGCGTTGCCGACCCGGTCGTCACTGTGCCGCCAGGAGTCCGGGGTGAACAGTTCCAGGGGCACCACCCACCAGCCGCCGAGGTAGCCGTTCCACAGCAGGGACCAGACCAGCCAGCCCACCAGGAACGCGATCAACGCGCCGCTGAGCAGCTGCCGCGTCGGGATCTGCTCGGGTTCCTCCTCGGGGCGGGGCCGGTGCCCGAACCGCCACATGCCCGGCGCCGCCTCCGGGCGGGGTGTCCGCAGCCAGGTGAGGAAGGCCGACCCGTCCGGCATCGGCGGCACGCCCGGTCCCGCGGGAGGCCGCGGGGGCATCGCGGGCACCTCCGGTGGCCCCGCGGGACGTGGCACCGGGTTCGCATGCGTACCCCGCGCGTCGTGCGTCCCGTCGCTGTCCATCGCCCTCGCCCCTTGACCAGCCGTTCCGTCCACCATCAGCGAGTCAATCTAACGCCCCTGGAAGGGGAGTTCACGGTTACCCGGCCGGGTGACCGATGCTCGGCGGTTCTGCCGCCGGATCCACCACCTCGTCCACCGCCCGTCCAGCGCCGTGTCCAGCACGATGTCCCTCGCGATGTCCCTCGCTATGTCCACGGCGGACAATGGGCATCGTCGAAACCGCCCACATGGAGCATGCCCGACGCTCACCCCCCGTCCTAGCCTGCGAGAAAAGACCTCGAGAACAGACCTCAAGCGTCCGAAAGACGCCCATCCGGAATCTCCGGCCAGCAAGATCTTCAGGGAGCTCTCATGACCGCACTTCCGCAGGAGCGCCGCGTCGTCACCGCCATCCCCGGCCCGAAGTCGCAGGAGTTGCAGGCCCGCCGTATTGCCACGGTCGCGGCCGGTGTGGGCTCCGTGCTGCCCGTGTTCACCGCCCGCGCGGGCGGCGGGATCATCGAGGACGTGGACGGCAACCGCCTGATCGACTTCGGCTCCGGCATCGCGGTCACGTCCGTCGGCGCCTCCGCCGAAGCCGTCGTACGCCGGGCCTCCGCCCAGCTCGCCGACTTCACCCACACCTGTTTCATGGTCACCCCGTACGAGGGCTACGTGGAGGTCGCCGAGGCCCTCGCCGAGCTCACGCCGGGTGACCACGCCAAGAAGAGCGCCCTGTTCAACAGTGGCGCCGAGGCCGTCGAGAACGCCGTCAAGATCGCCCGCGCGTACACCAAGCGCCAGGCGGTCGTCGTCTTCGACCACGGCTATCACGGCCGCACCAACCTCACCATGGCGCTGACCGCGAAGAACATGCCGTACAAGCACGGCTTCGGCCCGTTCGCGCCCGAGGTCTACCGGATGCCGATGGCCTACGGCTACCGCTGGCCGACCGGTCCGGAGAACGCGGGTCCGGAGGCCGCCGCGCAGGCCATCGACCAGATCACCAAGCAGGTCGGCCCGGACAACGTGGCCGCGATCATCATCGAGCCGGTGCTCGGCGAGGGCGGCTTCATCGAGCCGGCGACCGGCTTCCTGCCCGCCCTCAGGCAGTTCGCCGCCGACAACGGCATCGTCTTCGTCGCCGACGAGATCCAGTCCGGGTTCTGCCGCACCGGCCAGTGGTTCGCCTGCGAGGACGAGGGGATCGTCCCGGACCTGATCACCACGGCGAAGGGCATCGCCGGCGGCCTGCCGCTGGCCGCGGTGACCGGCCGCGCCGAGATCATGGACGCCGCACACGCGGGCGGCCTGGGCGGCACCTACGGCGGCAACCCGGTCGCCTGCGCGGGCGCGCTGGGCTCGATCGAGACGATGAAGGAGCTCGACCTCAACGCCCGGGCGAAGGCGATCGAGGCGACGATGAAGGCCCGTCTGGGTGCCATGGCCGAGAAGTTCGACATCATCGGCGACATCCGCGGCCGCGGCGCGATGATCGCCATCGAGCTGGTCGAGGACCGTACGACGAAGGAGCCGAACCCGTCGGCGACGGCCGCGCTGGCCAAGGCCTGCCACCAGGAGGGCCTGCTGGTCCTGACCTGTGGCACCTACGGCAACGTGTTGCGCTTCCTGCCGCCGCTGGTCATCGGCGAGGATCTGCTGAACGAGGGCCTGGACATCATCGAGCAGGCTTTCGCGCGCATCTGACGGTCGCCTCGCACACCTGATCGCACCAACGGCAGACGGTGTGAAGAGAGTGTGCGAGGTAGATGACAGGGCTCGATTCGGCCTGTCCTCCGCCCACCCCCTGCCGTAGGTTCTACCCAGATGAGAGATACACCCCGTCCGCAGGGAACTGCGGGCGAGTTCAGGTTGAGGCCTCCCCAGCTTCGACCTGGTCGTGCCCTCGCGCACACAAACGGGGCCTCTGGCTCCGGATCTCCTCACCGATCGGACAGTCGCTCGCCCCAAACCCCCCGGGGCGCGCGACCATCCGATCCGATCGGCCGCCCCGGAACCACCCCCCCTGTTCCGGGGCGGCCGGCCTCCTTCCTCCTTCTCGGGATTCTCGGCCTTCCGGCCCTCCTCTTCGCGTTGATCACCTGGCAGGTCGTCGTCGACGGCCCCCTGGTGCGGGTGGACGAGCGCGTCAGCCGTGCCCTGGTCCACCCGGACCGCTTCTCCCAGTTCCTCTCCGACCTGGGCAATGTCCAGGTGGCGGTCCCGGTCCTGGTCGTCGTCCTGGTCCAGATCGCCTGGCGCTCCCGCCGAGCTGGTACAGACCGCTGGTGGGTGCCGGCCACCGCCGCCGCCCTCCTGATGGCCCTGGCCCCGGCCCTGATCGTCCCGCTGAAGGAACTCGTCGCCCGTCCGGGCACCCCGGCCGTACCCCCCGCCACCGGCTACTTCCCCTCCGGTCACACCGCCACGGCCGCCCTCGCCTACGGCTCCGCGACCCTGCTCCTGCTGCCCCGGCTGCGCGCCCCCGCCCGTCGTGTCCTCCTCGCCACCTGCGCGCTGCTCGTCCTGGGCGTCTCCTTCGGCCTGGTCCGCCACGGCTACCACTGGCCACTGGACGTCGTGGCCAGCTGGTGCCTGTGCACGGTGCTGCTCTCGTCGCTGTGGCTGTTCCTCGGGCGGAGAACGCCCGCAGGCCGACGCACGGACCGCCGCGTCCCGGACACCCCCTAGTCACCACTCCCCACCCTCGCCAGGCCCGCCGCCGCCTCGTGCATGGCCAGTTCGAGGAGAGCCGGGTCGGTGAGGGTGCCGGAGCCGTCGGGGGTGATCAGCCAGCGGACCCTGCCGGTCGAGCGCCCCGGGTACGGCACGACGATCCAGGTCCCGGCGCCCGCCGTACGGATGCCCGTGCCGAGCCAGTGGTCCGCGGTGCCCGGCGGGACCAGGAAGCCCGTCCGGGCGTCGCCGGAGTCGACGAGCACCGGGCCCGGCCGGCCGAGGACGCGGGTGACGACGTCGAGGGTGGGACAGCCGAGTTCGCCCGGCAGGATCAGCACGTCCCAGGCCCGGCCGGCGGGCAGGAGGGCGACCCCGAGAGGGCTGCGCTCCCACTCCCAGCGGCACACCTCGGGGTCGGGCGCGGCGGATGCGAGCCAGTCCACCGCCGTCTTCGCCGCAGTCATGAGGGACCTCCCTGTTCTCCGTGGACGCGGTTCGCGTCACGAGAGAGAGGGCGGCCCCCGGCATGCATTACGCCGGTTCCGGCGCCACCTTGGAGTGAACCGGATCGCCGATCGCCCACCCCGTCCTTCGGCTCAGCTGTCGAAGCCCAGGCCCAGGCGGTCCATCGTCCGCAGCCACAGATTGCGCCGGCCGCCGTGCGCGTCCGCCCGGGCCAGCGACCACTTGGTGAGGGCGATGCCCGTCCAGGCGAAGGGCTCGGGCGGGAACGGCAGCGGTTTCTTGCGGACCATTTCGAGCGAGGTGCGCTCCGTGGACTCCCCCGCCAGCAGGTCCAGCATCACCTGGGCGCCGAACCGGGTGGCCCCGACCCCGAGGCCGGTGTAGCCCGCCGCGTACGCCACCTTTCCGTGGTGGGCCGTGCCGTAGAACGCCGAGAAGCGCGAGCAGGTGTCGATCGCGCCGCCCCACGCGTGGGTGAAGCGGACGTCCTCCAGTTGCGGGAAGCAGGTGAAGAAGTGCCCGGCGAGCTTGGCGTAGGTCTGCGGGCGGTCGTCGAACTCGGCGCGCACCCGGCCGCCGTACGGGTAGATCGCGTCGTAGCCGCCCCACAGGACGCGGTTGTCCGCCGAAAGCCTGAAGTAGTGGAACTGGTTGGCGCTGTCCCCCAGCCCCTGCCTGTTCTTCCAGCCGATCGAGGCGAGCTGGCCGGCGGTCAGCGGCTCGGTCATCAGCGCGTAGTCGTAGACCGGGACCGTGTACGCCCGCACCCGCCTGACCAGGCTGGGGAAGATGTTCGTGCCGAGCGCGACCTCGCGGGCACGGACCTCGCCGTACGGAGTCTGTACGGCCATCCCGGCGCCGTACGGCTTCAGGGTGAGGGCGGGGGTGTGCTCGTGGACGCGGACGCCGAGCCGGACACACGCCCGCTTCAGGTTCCAGGCGAGTTTCGCCGGGTGGAGCATGGCCACGCCCCGGCGGTCGTGGAGGCCCGCCTGGAAGGTCGGGGAGGCCACCTGGTCCCGTACCGCCTCGGCGTCCAGGAACTCCACGCCCTCGGCGAGGCCCTCGCGCCGCATCCGCTGGTACCAGTCGCGCAGTTCGCACGCCTGGTACGTCTCGGTCGCCACGTCGATCTCGCCGGTGCGCTCGAAGTCGCAGTCCAGGTCGTGCCGGGCGACCGACTCCTCGATCTCGTCGAGGTTGCGGGCGCCCAGCTCCTGGAGTTTGTGGATCTCGCCCGGCCAGCGGGCCAGACCGTTGGGCAGGCCGTGGGTGAGGGAGGCGGCGCAGAAGCCTCCGTTGCGGCCGGAGGCGGCCCAGCCCACCTCACGGCCCTCCAGGAGGACCACGTTCCTCCCGGGGTCGCGTTCCTTGGCGAGGAGCGCGGTCCACAGTCCGCTGTAGCCGCCGCCGACGACCAGCAGGTCGCAGGTCTCGACGCCGGTGAGCGCGGGCTCGGGGCGCGGTTTGCCGGGGTCGTCCAGCCAGTACGGGACGGGCTGGGCATCGGAAAGTGACGTGGTCCAACGGCTCATGGCTCCTGCGGCCATGATTCCAACTCCCTACGGGGTCTCAGGGGGCCCTATGCCTTCTGCCTGTTGCGGCGATTGCCGACGACCATCGAGGCCAGGACGAGCAGCACGGCGACGAGGAACATGGCCGTACCGATGACATTGATCTGGACGGGCGTGCCGCGCTGTGCCGAGCCCCAGACGAACATGGGGAAGGTGACGGTCGAGCCCGCGTTGAAGTTCGTGATGATGAAATCGTCGAAGGAGAGCGCGAAGGACAGCAGCGCGCCCGCCGCGATTCCGGGCGCCGCGATGGGCAGGGTGACCCGCAGGAAGGTCTGGGCGGGACCGGCGTACAGGTCCCGGGCGGCTTCCTCCAGGCGCGGGTCCATCGACATCACGCGCGCCTTCACGGCGACGACGACGAAGCTGAGGCAGAACATGATGTGCGCGATCAGGATCGTCCAGAAGCCCAGTTGCGCGCCCAGGTTGAGGAACAGGGTCAGCAGCGAGGCCGCCATGACGACCTCGGGCATGGCCATGGGCAGGAAGATCAGCGAGTTGACGGTGCCCCGGGCACGGAACCGGTAGCGGACCAGCGCGAAGGCGATCATGGTGCCGAGGACGGTGGCGCCGATGGTCGCCCAGAAGGCGATCTGCAGACTGATCGACAGCGAACCGCACATGCCGGCGACCCCGCAGGGGTCCTTCCACGCGTCCGTGGAGAACTGCTGCCACGCGTAGTTGAAGCGCCCCTTCGGTTTGTTGAAGGAGAACACCGTGACGACGACGTTGGGCAGCAGGAGATATCCGAGTGTGACCAGTCCGGCGATGACGACCAGATGGCGCTTGAGCCAGTTGACGAAGGGCATTTAGACCAGATCCTCCGTCCCGGACCTGCGGATGTAGAACGTGACCATGAGAAGGATTCCGGCCATGAGGATGAACGAGAGGGCCGCGGCCGTCGGATAGTCCAGGATCCGCAGGAACTGCGTCTGGATGACGTTTCCGATCATGCGGGTGTCGGTCGAGCCCAGCAGTTCGGCGTTGACGTAGTCACCGGCCGCCGGGATGAAGGTCAGCAGCGTGCCGGAGACGACCCCCGGCATCGACAGCGGGAAGGTCACCTTGCGGAAGGTGGTCCACGGCTTGGCGTACAGGTCGCCCGCCGCCTCGTGCAGGCGCCCGTCGATGCGCTCCAGCGAGCTGTACAGCGGCAGGATCATGAACGGCAGGAAGTTGTACGTCAGACCGCAGACGACGGCAAGTGGCGTGGCCAGCACGCGGTCGCCGGAGGTCCAGCCGAGCCAGTTGGTGACGTCCAGGACGTGCAGCGTGTTGAGCGCCCCGACGACCGGGCCGCCGTCCGCGAGGATCGTCTTCCAGGCGAGCGTGCGGATCAGGAAGCTGGTGAAGAACGGCGCGATCACCAGGATCATGATCAGGTTCCGCCAGCGGCCCGCGCGGAAGGCGATCAGATAGGCCAGCGGGTAGCCGAGGGCCAGGCACAGGATCGTGGCGGCTCCGGCGTACAGGACCGAGCGCAGGAACTGCGGCCAGTACTCGCTCAGCGCGTCCCAGTAGGTCGCGAGGTGCCAGGTGACCTTGTAGCCCTCCTCCAGGGAGCCCGTCTGCACGGACGTGGAGGCCTGGTAGATCATCGGCAGCGCGAAGAAGACCAGCAGCCACAGGATGCCGGGCAGCAGGAGCCAGTACGGCACGAGGCGCCCGCGTTTACGCGGGGGCTTGTGCTGCGGGGCGGGCGCCAGGGGAGGCGTCTCGGTGAGCGTCGCCATCAGGCCGCCTCTTCCGCCGTGTCGATGCCGGCGTCGATGCCGGCGTCGATGTCCTGGGCCGCGTCGAGCCCGAAGGTGTGCGCGGGGTTCCAGTGCAGGACGACCTCGGCGCCGGGCACCAGCCGGGCGTCGCGGTCGATGTTCTGCGCGTACACCTCGAACTCGGGGCAGACGGGCGAGTCGATGACGTACTGCGTGGACACGCCGATGAAGCTGGAGTCGGCGATCCTGCCGGTGATCCGGTTGCGGCCCTCGGGGATCTCGCCCGCCTGGTCGGCGTGGGTGAGGGAGATCTTCTCCGGGCGGATCCCGACCAGCACCCTGCCGCCGGTCGTCGTCGGTGCGCCGCAACGCGCCTGAGGCAGGACCAGCTTGCCGCCGCCCGCCTTGAGGACGATGTCGTCGCCGCTGCTGGAGTCGACCTCGGCCTCGATCAGGTTGGAGGTGCCGAGGAAGTTGGCGACGAACGTGGTGTTCGGGTTCTCGTAGAGGTCGGTGGGCGAGCCGAGCTGTTCGACGCGGCCCGCGTTCATCACGGCGACCGTGTCGGCCATGGTCATGGCCTCCTCCTGGTCGTGGGTGACGTGGATGAAGGTGATGCCGACCTCGGTCTGGATGCGCTTGAGCTCCAGCTGCATCTGGCGGCGCAGCTTGAGGTCCAGGGCGCCGAGGGGCTCGTCGAGGAGCAGCACCTTGGGGGTGTTGATCAGTGCGCGGGCCACCGCGACGCGCTGCTGCTGGCCGCCGGAGAGCTGGTGCGGCTTCTTGCGTGCCTGCTCGCCGAGCTGGACCAGGTCGAGCATCTCCTCGACCTGCTTCTTCACCGACCTGATGCCGCGCCGGCGCAGGCCGAAGGCGACGTTCTCGAAGATGTCGAGGTGCGGGAAGAGGGCGTAGGACTGGAAGACGGTGTTCACCGGCCGCTTGTACGGCGGCAGGTCGGTGACTTCCTGGTCGCCGAGGAAGACCGTGCCGGAGGAAGGTTCCTCCAGGCCCGCGATCATGCGCAGGGTGGTGGTCTTGCCGCAGCCGGAGGCGCCGAGCAGGGCGAAGAAGGAGCCGTGCGGGACGGTCAGGTCGAGTGGGTGTACGGCGGTGAAGGAGCCGTAGGTCTTGCTGATGCCCGAGAGGCGGACGTCGCCGCCGTGGTCGGTCTTGTCGGTGCTCTTCACGGTGATCACGCCCCAGTCAGCTTCGCGAACTTCTCTTCGAACTCGGTGTCTTCCTTCGAGCTCAGTGAGCGGAAGGCGTGGGACTTCGCGGCCATGGCCTTGTCCGGGATGATCAGCGGGTTGTTCGCCGCGTCCTTGTCGAGTTTCGCCAGCTCGGGCTTCACTCCGTCGACGGGACACACGTAGTTGATGTACGCGGCGAGCTCGGCGGCCGGTTTCGGCTCGTAGTAGTAGTCGATGAGCCGTTCGGCGTTCGTCTTGTGCCGGGCCTTGTTGGGGATCAGCAGGTTGTCGGTCGACGTCATGTAGCCGCTGTCCGGGATCAGGAAGTCGATGTCCGGGCTGTCCGCCTTGAGCTGGACCACGTCACCGGCCCAGGCGACACAGGCCGCGAAGTCGCCGCTGGTCAGGTCGGAGGTGTAGTCGTTGCCGGTGAAGCGGCGGATCTGGCCCTTGTCGACGGCCTTCTGGAGGCGGGCGATCACCGCGTCGTAGTCGTCGGCCGTGAAGGTCGCCGGGTCCTTGCCCATGTCGAGCAGGGTCATCCCGACGCTGTCGCGCATCTCCGACAGGAAGCCGACCCGGCCCTTGAGCTTCGGGTTGTCGAGCAGATCGGAGAGGGACTTCACCTCCACGCCGTCGAGTGCCTTCTTGTTGTAGGCGATGACCGTCGAGATGCCCTGCCACACGTACGAGTAGGCGCGGCCGGGGTCCCAGTCGGGGCTGCGGAACTGGGCCGACAGGTTGGCGTAGGCGTGCGGGAGGTTGGACGCGTCGAGTTTCTGGACCCAGCCCAGGCGGATGAGTCGGCCGGCCAGCCAGTCGGTGAGGACGATGAGGTCACGGCCGGTGTCCTGACCGGCGGCGAGCTGCGGCTTGATCTTGCCGAAGAACTCGTTGTTGTCGTTGATGTCCTCGGTGTACGTGACCTTGATGCCGGTCCGAGCGGTGAACTGGTCGAGCGTGGGGTGGTGCTTCTCGCTCTTGTCCACGTCCATGTACTCGGTCCAGTTGGAGAAGTTGACGGTCTTCTCCTTCGCCGAGTGGTCGTCCGCGGAGACGCCGCCCTCGGTGGTCCCGGCGGCGGGGATGCCGCAGGCGCTCAGCGCCCCGAGACCGCCGATCGCGAACGCGCCGCCCGCGGAGGCGCGCAGCACGGACCGCCGGGTCATGGCGGCCCTGCCGTTCCTGAGACTGCGCCGCATGGCGGCCACCTGGGCCGGGGACAGGCGGTCGGGCTCGTACTGCTCCATGCGCGTGATGCCCTTTCGGGAGATGCCCTGGTGACAAGAATCCTTGTGTGCGGCAGCGCGGCCGGGGGTCAGGCGGCCCGCTGTCGCTATCGGCCCCCGAAGACCGTCCGGTGCCAGTCCTTGCGGGGCACCGCCGTGTTGTCGAACATGACGTGCTTGATCTGCGTGTACTCCTCGAACGAGTACGCGGACATGTCCTTGCCGAAGCCGGACGCCCGGTACCCGCCGTGGGGCATCTCGCTGATGATCGGGATGTGGTCGTTGATCCATACGCAGCCCGCCCTGAGCTCCCGGGTGGCGCGGTTCGCCCGGTAGACGTCCCGGCTCCAGGCGGAGGCGGCGAGTCCGTACGGCGTGTCGTTGGCCAGCCGAAGGCCCTCGTCGTCGGTGTCGAAGGGCAGCACGACCAGGACCGGCCCGAAGATCTCGGACTGGACGATCTCGCTGTCCTGGGCCGCGTCGGCGACCAGGGTGGGCCGGTAGTACGCACCGCTCTTGAGGTCCGCCTGCGGCGCCTCACCGCCGGTCACCACGCGTGCGTAACCGCGCGCCCGGTCGACGAACCCGGCGACCCGGTCGCGGTGCACGTGCGAGATCAGCGGGCCGAGGTCGGTGCCGGGGGCGAACGGGTCGCCGAGGCGGACGGTCTCCATGAGGGCGGCCGTCCGCTCGACGAAGGCCTCGTAGAGGGGACGCTGTACGTACGCGCGGGTGGCCGCCGTGCAGTCCTGCCCGGTGTTGATGAGCGCGCCCGCGACCGCGCCGTTGACGGCCGCCTCCAGGTCGGCGTCGTCGAAGACGACGAAGGGGGCCTTGCCGCCCAGTTCCAGGTGGAGGCGTTTGACGGTGGCGGTGGCGATCTCGGCGACGCGCTTGCCGACGGTGGTGGAGCCGGTGAACGACGTCATCGCCACGTCCGGGTGGCCGACGAGGTGCTCACCGGCCTCCCGGCCGGCGCCGTTGACGATGTTGATCACACCGTCGGGAATCTGGGCGTGGGTGGCGGCCTGCGCGAACAGCAGCGAGGTGAGCGGGGTGAGCTCGGCGGGCTTCAGCACGATCGTGTTGCCCGCGGCGATCGCCGGGAGGATCTTCCAGGCGGCCATCTGGAGGGGGTAGTTCCAGGGCGCGATGGAGCCGACGACGCCGATCGGCTCGCGGCGGACGTAGGAGGTGTGGTCGCCGGAGTACTCGCCCGCGGACTGGCCCTGGAGGTGCCGGGCGGCGCCCGCGAAGAAGGCGGTGTTGTCGATCGTGCCCGGCACGTCGAACTCACGGGTCAGCTTGAGCGGCTTGCCGCACTGGAGGGACTCGGCACGGGCGAAGTCCTCGGCACGGTCGGCGAGCACGGCGGCGAAGCGGTGCAGGGCGTCGGAGCGCCCGCCCGGGGTGAGCGACGACCAGCCGGGGAAGGCGGCGCGGGCGGCGGCCACGGCCGCGTCCACGTCGGCGGCGCCCGCCAGCTCGTACGTGTACACCTCCTCGCCGGTCGACGGGTCGACGACCGTGTGCGTACGGCCGGAGGTTCCCGTGGTCAGCCGGCCCCCGATGAACTGGGCGCCCTCGGCGAAGCGCTCCCGGGCCGCGAACCGGTCCGGGGTGACAGTGCCCGGATTGTGCATGTCGCTCTCCTCCGCCGTCGCCCCGCGTTCAAGGAGGCGGGTGGCGTAGCTCCAGCTCGATTTGAGTGCCGATCCTGACAGAGGTGAGGGCGTCCAACAAGTGATTCCGTTGTTGCCTTTTGGTTACGCGACGAAATCTGTCGACCAGGTGTCGAGCCAGTCACGGAAAGGCAGGGCGGGATGTCAGTGGTGCCTGCCAGACTTTCGTGCATGAAAGGGATCACGGGGAGGATCGATTCGCGGGACGCGCTGGTCAGGGAGGTGGAGGCCGGCTCCAGGATCAAGTACCTGTACTTCTGGGGACACCGGCCACCCAGCGGCGGCGGTGTGGGGCCGAGCTGTCTGAGCCAGTGGTGGCCCTCGCCGTTCACGGTGGCGGGCGTGTCCTACGCGACTGCCGAGCACTGGATGATGGCGCGCAAAGCACGGCTCTTCGACGACGCGGAGGCCGAGGAGCGGGCGGTGGCGGCGGGGCATCCGGCCGAGGCCAAGAAGGCGGGGCGGCTGGTGCGCGGCTTCGACGAGGCGGTGTGGGAGCGCGAGCGGTTCCGGATCGTGGTCGAGGGCAGCGTGCACAAGTTCGCCGCGCATCCGGAGTTGCGGGACTTCCTGCTGGCCACGGGCAGCGAGAGGGTGCTGGTGGAGGCGAGCCCGGTGGACCGGGTGTGGGGCATCGGCCTCGCCGCCGACGACGAGGCGGCCGCGGATCCGCGGCGGTGGCGCGGGCCGAACCTGCTCGGGTTCGCGCTGATGGAGGCGCGGGAGCGGCTGCGGACCGGCCTGGCCGGCGAGACGGGCTGAGGCGAGGCCGGACGGGTCTCGCGGACGGGGGCGGGCCCGGCCGTCGGGCCGGCCCCGCCCCCGTCACGGCTCAGAAGGCGCTCATGAAACTCGCGAAGAGCAGGAGCCCCAGCAGCGGCAGGATCACCGTGGCCACGATGCCGCAGACGAGTCCCGCGGTCGCCGCGCCCTTGTTGGTCGCCTCACCGCGGCCCGCCTTGCCGCGGCCGATCGCGCCGAAGATGATCCCGAGAATCCCGAGGATGACCCCGAAGAACCACAGGAAGAACGTCAGGCTGCACACGACGCCGATGATGCCCAGCACCAGACCGGTCGTGCCCATGCCGTTGCTCGGCTGCGGTGTCATGCCGTAGCCGGGCATCTGCGGGTAGGCACCCACCGGAGCGGCGGCCGGGTAGGACGGGGCCGGGCTCGCGTAGGACTGCCCCTGGGCCGGGTAGCCGTACCCCGGAGCGGACCCGGACTGCGGATAGGCGTACCCCCCGGCCGGCGGCTGTGACGGCTGCGGCGGTTGCGACGGCGGTGGCCCGAACCCACCGGGTCCGGGATTGGCGTCGGACATGAACTGCTCTCCCCTCGTTGACTGCCAGGGCATCGTAATGGCCCTGCTCACCTCGGGGCGCGCCCTTTCGTCCGGTGAATTCGGCAGGTGGGCCCGGCAGTTGCTCCGGTCGCTGCCTCGGTGGCTGAATCGGCGCTGATCCGGCCGGTGCCTCAGTCGTTCGCGAGCACGGACACCGGCCCGGCCCGCAAGGCGCCGTAGGAGTCGCCGTACTCGTCGTCCATGTTGATCGCGGCTGTGATCCCTATGGCGATCAGGACGATGACCGCGACGCCGAGGATGATGCCGATGACGCCCGTGATCAGGCCGGCCTGCGCCTGGCCGTGGTTGTCGGCCTCGCCGCGCTCGGCCCGCTTCTTCCCCTTGATGCCGAAGACCACCGCGAGGATGCCGAGCACGATCGAGACGACGCCGTAGAGGCAGAACAGACAGCAGGACAGGATGCCCAGGACCATCGCGGCGACGCCCATGCCGTTCTGCGGGGGCGCCTGCATACCGGGCCAGCCGTAGCCGGCGGGGTAGGACGGGTATCCGTAACCGCCGGGAGCCGCGGGGCCGTTGGGTGCGACGGGCGGGGGCGGCAGCGCGGCGCCGGGAGCGCCGGCGCCCTGGGCGGCGGTGCCGGGCGGCGGGTAGCCGGGCTGGGTGTGATCGGGCTGGGTGTAGCCGGGTGCGGCGTACCCGTCGGCGGGCATCGAGGTGACCGTGGCCTGGTCGTGAACGGACGGGGGCGGCGACCCGGGCGGCTGGGCGGCGCCCGGGGCCTGACCGGAGCCGGGTGCCTGGTTCTTGTCCAGGGACGGCCTGCTCTCCGGCGGCGCCCAGGGGTCGCGGCCGCCTCCGGCCTCCCCGCTCGGCTGCGTTGCGTCCGTCACGTCATGTCCCCCTAAGTCGATCGTGCGGCCATGCTACGGCCTCGCCCACCACGCCTCACGGCCGGTTCAGCCCCAGCCCGCCCCCGGGTTCACCGCCGCCCACGGCCTACGATGTGACGGCATTCGATCAGCCGATCACCCGCGCCGCACCGCGACCGGTGCCCGGCGCCCTGCCCCGGGGAGGCCCCCATGACCGAGCATCTCGTCGACGCCCGAGCCCCACGCGATCTGCATGCCTTCATCGCGTCGCTGCCCAAGGCCGAGCTCCATGTGCACCACGTCGGTTCCGCCTCCCCGCGCATCGTCTCCACGCTGGCCGCCCGCCACCCGGACTCCAAGGTGCCCACCGACCCCGAGGCCCTGGTCGACTTCTTCAGCTTCACGGACTTCGCGCACTTCATCGACGTGTACCTGTCCGTCGTCGACCTGATCCGCACGCCGGAGGACGTACGGCTGCTGACGTACGAGATCGCCCGGGACCTGGCCCGGCAGCAGGTGCGCTACGCCGAGCTGACCATCACGCCGTTCTCCTCGACCCGGCGCGGCATCGACGAACTCGCCTTCATGGAGGCGATCGAGGACGCCCGCAAGGCGGCCGAGGCCGAGTTCGGGACGGTTCTGCGCTGGTGCTTCGACATCCCGGGGGAGGCCGGGCTGATGTCCGCCGAGGAGACGGTACGGATGGCCACCGACGACCGTCTGCGGCCGGAGGGCCTGGTGTCGTTCGGGCTCGGCGGGCCCGAAGTGGGAGTACCCCGGCCACAGTTCAAGCCGCACTTCGACCAGGCGATCGCGGCGGGTCTGCACTCCGTCCCGCACGCCGGTGAGACGACCGGCCCGCAGACCGTGTGGGACGCGCTCACCCACCTGCGCGCCGAGCGCATCGGACACGGCACCAGCTCAGCGCGGGACGAGAAGCTCCTCGCCCATCTCGCCGAGCACCGGATCGCGCTGGAGGTGTGCCCGACCTCCAACATCGCCACGCGGGCGGTGCCCACGCTCGACGAGCACCCCCTCAAGGAGTTCGTGAAGGCCGGCGTGCTGGTCACCATCAACTCCGACGACCCGCCGATGTTCGGCACCGACCTCAACAACGAGTACGCCGTCGCCGCCCGGCTGCTGGACCTCGACGAGCGGGGTCTGGCCGAGCTGGCGAAGAACGCGGTCGAGGCCTCGTTCCTCGACGAGACGGGCAAGACCCGGATCAAGGACGAGATCGACACGTACACCGCCGGTTGGCTCGCCCCCTGATCACAGCACAATGGGCGCATGCAGAAGCTGACCGCCGTGGCCCATCGCGGCGACCCCTACCGCGTCCGTGAGAACACCGTCGACTCGCTGCGTTCCGCGCTCCGGCGGGGCGCGGACGCGGTCGAGATCGACGTACGGCTCACCCGGGACGGCGTGCCCGTCCTGCTGCACGACGACACGCTGAAGCGGTTGTGGGAGCACGAACGGCCGCTGCTGTCGCTGTCGGCCGACGAGGTGCGCGGGCTCACGGACGGCGGGGTGCCGACGCTCGCCCAGGCGCTGGCCGCGACCGAGGGCAGCCGGGTGCTGCTCGACCTGCCGGGCACCCCGGACGTGCGGGCGGCCCGCCGGATCGTGGACGTGGTGCGGGAGTGCGGGGCGCGGGAGAGGGTGTACTACTGCGCGGACGCCCGGGCCATGCTCGCCGTACGCGCCGCCGACCCGGCCGCCGAGATCGCGCTGACCTGGACCACGCTGGCCCCGCCCCGGCCCGCGCTGCTGGACGCGGTGCGCCCGCGCTGGCTCAACTACCGCTTCGGGCTGGTGGATCACGCCCTGGCCGAGCGCGTGCACACCGACGGCTGTCTGCTCTCCGTGTGGACCCCGGACACCCGCCGCTCCATGCGCCGCCTGATCGGCATGGGCGTCGACTCGATCACCACCAACCGCGTCGACATCCTGTGCGCCCTGCGCGACGGGGCGCTGGGCGACGGCGACCGGCGCGAGGGCGGGCGGTCCGCGGGCTTGAGCTAGACGCGCGAGCGTTGAGGGACGGTCGCCGGATCGGCCGGGGTGGCGCGGGTGACGTACTGCGGCACCGGTGTGTCGTCCGTGCCGGTGTCGCGGACCAGGCCGTAGCGCTTCGCGCCCTGGTCGGGGCCCGTCGTGACGTCCTTCTCCACCGCGTCCCAGCTCGACGGGAAGACGTTCAGGCCGTAGTCGGCGCCGCGTTCGTTCACGGTGAGGGTGACGCTGCCGTCGACGTAGAAGTACTCGTTCTGCCACATCTGCTGGGTGCCGGACGGCAGGACGGCGTAGCCGGTGGCCGAGTCGCCCATGCCGGTGGCGGAGGGGTCGGTGGCGCTGACCGGGTCGTCCATGCGCCGGCCGCCGCCCGAGGCGACATGGAAGAGCTCGCCCCGCAGCCCGGTCCAGGCCGGCATGACCAGGGCGCCGGCCCGGTACTGCGGTGAGATCTGCCAGCGGACGAGGACATAGCCCCGACCGCTGAGCGTCACGCTGTCCCCGCGGTGGTTCATGGTGGCGTGCGCGCCGCCGCTGCTGGTGATGCCGGGCTCGGGCCGGTGCGGCAGGGTGGCCGGCTCGGCGTTGGGGTCGGGTGCCCGGTCGACGGCGTCGACGACGGCGCCGTACAGGTCGGCTCTCTTCGGCCGGGCCGACGACGGCGGGGCCGTGGGCGGGGCCGTGGGCGTGGGCGTGTGGGCTGTGGGCGTCGGGGAGGCCGACGGGGGTGGTGGGGCGGAGGTGGCCGTCCGGCTCGGGGTGGTGACGGCGGCGCGCGCGGGCGGTGCGGGGTCCGGCGGCCGGGTGACGACGTACGCGCCGCCCGCGGCGAGGGTCGCGCCCGCGGTCACGGCGACCGCCGGCTTGGCGAGCGCGCTCAGCACCTTGGCGGACCAGCCGACGGAGGTGCCGGCGGCCGTGGCGGCCACGGCCGTCTTGCCGCCGAAGGCGAGGGAGAGCGTGAAGCCGACCGGGAGCGGGACCAGCGCGATCCCGGCCAGCAGGCGCTCCGCCGGTACGACGGACGCGCGGGCGTCACCGCAGTACCCGCAGCCGCGGATGTGCCGGGCCAGCCGCTTGCGCCAGACGGAGTCGGGGCGGCCCGGCCAGCGGGCGGTCAGTTCGCGCAGGTCCGGGCAGGCGCCGTCGAGGGCCCGGACGATGCCCCGCGACACCTCCAGGCGCTCCTTCATCCGCTGGACACGCACGGCGGCGTGCTGGCGGCTGACGCCGACGGCGTCAGCCAGCTCACGCCGGGTGAGTTCACCGGCGACCTCCAGCCACCACAGGGACAGCAGCTGCCGGTCCTCGTCGTCGAGCCAGCGCACCGCCTCCGCGACCTCACGCCGCTCCCCCTCCAACTGGAGCCGCAGTACGGTGAGTTCGGCGAAGTCGGCGGCCTCCTGCGGTGCCGTCTCGTCCAGTCGGGCGGGCGTTGTGCGGCGGGCCCGGTCCCGGATCTGCCGCATGGCGATCGCCACCAGCCAGGAGCGGAAGCTGTCCGGGTCGCGCAGCGAGCCGAGGTTGTCGACGGCCCGCAGCATGGTCTCCTGCACGACGTCGTCCACGTCGGCGTGGCCGTTCAGCGCCCGGCCGACGACGTTGTAGACCAGCGGGAGCCAGCCCGCGACCAGGTCGTCCAGCGCCTGCCGGTCGCCGGCCTGCGCCGCCACGACGGTGGAGCTCCAGTGCCGCGTGTCCACGATGCCCTTTCGGTGACCGGTGTGATGACCGAGGTCGGATTTCTTCTGGCACGCACCCTCTCAGGCGGGCCGCGAGTGTCGTATGTCCGGCATCACAGTGCGGAGACGGCGTGAAGGCGGCCGGGATAACAGTTTTCGGCTGCCCTTAGGTGGCTCCCCTGACAACCCCCTTGTCCTGTACGGAACTTGATCGGGGTCGCGTCAGGGGCGGGCGCCCTCCTCACCGACGATCCGGTGGCTGCGATGCGCCCGGAGGATGAGCATCACCACATACCCGCAGACCTCTGGAGCAGCCTCATGCGCGCCCCCCGTCGCACGACCCTCCTCGCCGCGTCCCTCGTCCTCGCCCTCGGCGCGGCCCCGCTGGCGGCCCCCGCCTTCGCCGCGACCGCGCCCGCCCCGGCCGCCGCGCACGCCACGACGACCGGCGACCTGGACACCGCCGCCCTGCGCGCCGCGCTCGAAGGGCTCCCGGACAAGGACGCGACCTTCGCACTCGTCCGGGTCGGCGGCAGAGACGGCACCTGGCGCGGCAGCGCGGGCGTGCACGACCTGGCGAGCGACACGGCGGCGGACCCGGACGCCCGGTTCCGGGCCGGTTCGACGACGAAGGTGGTGACGGCCGCGGTCGTCCTGCAGCTCGCGGCGGAGGGGAAGATCCACCTGAACACGCCTGTGCAGCACTACCTTCCGGGCCTGCTGTCCAGCAGGTTCGAGCCGATCACCGTACGGCAGCTGCTGAACTACACGAGCGGTATCCAGCCGGGCGACGGCCTCGGGAACACCTTCGAGGAGCTGTACGCGCACCGCTTCGACACGCTGACACCCCGGCAGGTCGTGGCGTCGGCCGTGGCCAAGGGCCCCGAGTTCCGCCCGGGGAAGAAGCAGCACTACCTGAACATCGACTACACGATCCTCGGCCTGCTGATCGAGAAGGTGACGGGACACTCGTACGCATCCGAGGCCACCAGGCGCGTACTGCTGCCCGCCGGGATGCGGGACACGTACTTCCCCGGCACGGACCCGTCGATCCGCGGCCCGCACAACCGCGGCTACCAGACGGTGAAGCGGGCCGACGGCACGACGGACCTCGTCGACGTGACCGACTGGAACCAGGCCGACCGGTGGGCGGCCGGGGACATGATCTCCACCACCGCCGACCTGGAGCGGCTGCTGAACCGCCTGTTCCGCGGCGACCTGGTGCCGCGGCCGCAGCTGAGGGAGATGTTCACGGTCCCGAAGGGCATCAAGGGCGCCGACATGAGCGCCGGTCTGCAGCGCTTCGAGTTCGAGGGCCGGGTCTACTGGCTCAAGTCGGGCGCCCGGTACGGCTACGGCACGGTGATCGCCGCGACCCGGAACCTGTCACGCACACTGGTCGTCTCCGTCGGCGGCACGGACGTGAAGAGCGAGGACATGAACCCGGTGACCGAGCGGATCGCGCGCGCCGCGCTCAAGTAGCGGGGACGAGCCCGGCTTCCGACGGCGGCACCGCACTTCCGGCCGCGTCACGGAACGGAGGGGCGGGCGCTGCCGGGCGTGGGCGCATCCTGGGTCCGGGCCGTCGGCCGGGCGACCGAGGACTCGACCGGCAAAGAGAGCGACGGCTCGACCGAGGGCTCGATCGTCGCGACCTTCGAGGGTGCGTTCGTCGATGCCGACGGATCACGAGCGGGCCTCTCGCCCGGATCGGACGGGTTGGTGCTGGTCTCCGGGCTGGGCCGGGGACTGTCGGGGGGCGTCTCCGACGGGGACGGCCCGGTCGAGGGACTGCGCGCGGGCGGCGGGGCCATCGGGACCGTCGGGGACGCGGGGCCCTGGTGGGCCGTCAGGCGCAGCGGCAGCGTGACCAGGGCGGCGACGGCGCAGGACGCGCCGACCCCGACCGCGGCGGCGCGCAGCAGACGGCGGCGGCCGGCGCGGCGGCGGATCGCCTCGTACCGGCCGGCGGGCGGGCCGAGGTAGTCGGAGGCGGGCCGCAGGATGACGGCGAGGGGGTCGTCGGGCTCGAATTCGGGACCGTCGTCAGGGCGTGTGATCAAGGCTTCTCCCCAGATGGGCACGGAGCAGTTCGCGGGCCGCGTGCAGGTCGGCCTTGACGGTCCCTTCCTTGCGCCCGGTCAGCGCGGACACCTCCCGGATCGGCATGTCGGCGTAATAGTGCAGCAGGATCGGCACCCGCAGCCGTTCCGGTAACGCCTGGACGAGCAGGCGCACCGAGGGGTCGGCCTGCTGGGGCGGCGGGCGCAGGGCGGCCTCGACGGTCGCCCTGCGCACGGCTCCGCGCTCCCGCTCCAGTTTGCGCCAGTGGTCCCGGACCAGGTTGGCCGCCGTGACGTAGAGGAACCCGCGGGGTTCCGTCACGGCGGTCCAGCGACCCCAGAGCCGGGTGAAGGCCTCCGAGGCGATCTCGTGGGCCGTCTCGTCGTCGTCGACCAGCCGCCGGCACCAGCCGGCCAGACGCGGGTAGAGGGCGGCGAACAGCTCGGACGCTGCCGTCTCGCGGGACCGTTTCAACGCTCTCCGTGCTCTCCGTGGGGCGTGCGGGCAGGTGGCGTGCGGGGATGCGACGCGTGCGGGTCAGTGGCCGGCGGAGCTCATCGTGGCGAAGACGATGACGTTGTCGAGGTAGCCGTCCCCGCTGCGGGCGCCGCCGCACGTGATCAGCCGCAACTCCGGGCGGCTCACGTCTCCGTAGACCTCTTTCGCCGGGAAGTGAGCCTTGGCGACCGTCCGTACGGAGTCCACCGCGAACGCCGCGGTCGTGCCGTTCTCCAGGCGCGCCTCGATCCGGTCGCCCTGCCGCAGCCGCACGAGGTCGCGGAAGACCCCGTCCCCGTAGGACCCGACCGTGACATGACCGAGGATCACGGACGGTCCGGTCTGGCCGGGCGTCGGCGAGTGCCGGTACCAACCGGCCCGGTCGTGCGCCGTGATCGGGGGCACCTGCACGGTGCCGTCCGGGGCCAGACCCAACTGCATCACCGGGGTGTCGACCCCGATGGCCGGGATGCGCAGCCCGATCGGGACGGACCGTCCGAGGGGCCGCACCGGGTCGGTGGAGGACCGGGAGGGCGAGGACGTGGAGCCTGAACGGGCCGCCGTGCCCTGCCCGTTCCGCCCGCTCCCGCCGTCCTGGTTGCCCCCGCCGTCCTTCCCGCCCCCGCCGCCACCGCAGCTCACGAGCAGCGAGGCCGTCGCCGCGGTGACGAACGCGCGCCTGGAGAGGGAGGTCATGCCCCGGTCGCCCGCCGACGCCGTACGACGACGAACGCCGCGCCGCCCAGTACGCCCGCCGCGGCGGCGCCCCCGCCGATCAGGCCGCCGGTGGACGAGGACTGGCCCGACTCGGGCGCGGCGCCGGTGTCGGGCGCTCCGCTCGGCACGACCGCGACCTGGTCCCGGGACGGCGCCTTGCTCGGTTCGGCGCTCGGAACCTTGCTCGCCTCCCGGGGCTCGCTGGCGGGGGCGGACGGGACCGGGCTCGGGGCAGTGCTCGCGTCGGCGGCGGACGGAACCGGGCTCGCGCTCAGCCCGTCGGCGAACGCGGGCCCGACGCCCGCGAGTACGGCGGTGCACGCAAGTGCCATGACACTGAGGACAGTTCGGCGCATGAATCGCTCTCTCTCGTCGGTCCGCCCACCCGAAGGCTCGGTGGGCGGGGTTGCAGATCGACGGGAGAGACGACGGAGCGACGGGGTGGGTTGTAAAGAGATGGCAAAGCCCGGTCGGGCGTAGGGCGGAGAAGGGCCGGGGGGCCGGGCGACCAGCCACAACGAACCGGCGCGGACCGGGCAACCGCCCGCATCCGCGCCGTCGTTCTTCCTCGCCCCCGCGGAGCGCCTACGCCTCCAGCGACGTCATCACGTGCTTGATCCGCGTGTAGTCGTCGAAGCCGTAGCCGGAGAGGTCCTTGCCGTAGCCGGACTTCTTGAAGCCGCCGTGCGGCATCTCCGCGACCAGCGCGATGTGGGTGTTGATCCACACGCAGCCGAAGTCGAGCTTCTTGGACATCCGCATCGCGCGGCCGTGGTCCTTGGTCCACACGGAGGAGGCGAGGGCGTACTCCACGCCGTTGGCCCACTCCACCGCCTGGTCCTCGTCGGAGAAGGACTGGACGGTGATGACCGGCCCGAAGACCTCCTGCTGGATGATCTCGTCGTCCTGCCTGAGGCCCGAGACGACGGTCGGGGCGTAGAAGTAGCCCTTGTCGCCGACCCGGTGGCCGCCCGCCTCGACCTTGGCGTGCGCGGGCAGCCGCTCGATGAAGCCGGAGACCTGCTTGAGCTGGTTCGGGTTGTTGAGCGGACCGAACAGCACGTCCTCGTCATCGGGACGGCCGGTCTTGGTCTTCGCCGCCGTCTTCGCCAGCTCGGCCACGAACTCGTCGTGCACGCCCTCGTGGACGAGGACGCGGGTGGCGGCCGTACAGTCCTGGCCGGCGTTGAAGAAGCCGGCCACCGAGATGTCCTCGACCGCCTTGGCGATGTCGGTGTCCTCGAAGACGACGACCGGCGCCTTGCCACCCAGCTCCAGGTGGACGCGCTTGAGGTCCTTGGACGCCGACTCGGCGACCGACATGCCCGCGCGCACGGACCCGGTGATGGAGGCCATCGCCGGGGTCGGGTGCTCCACCATCAGCCGGCCCGTGTCACGGTCGCCGCAGATGACGTTGAAGACACCCTTGGGCAGGATCGAGCCGATGATGTCGGCGATCAGGACCGTGGACGCCGGAGTGGTGTCCGACGGCTTGAGCACGACCGTGTTGCCCGCCGCGATCGCCGGCGCGAACTTCCACACGGCCATCATCATCGGGTAGTTCCACGGCGCGACCTGCGCGCAGACGCCGACCGGCTCACGGCGGACGATCGAGGTCAGCCCCTCCATGTACTCGCCGGCGCTGCGTCCCTCCAGCATCCGGGCCGCGCCCGCGAAGAAGCGGATCTGGTCGACCATCGGCGGGATCTCCTCGGAGCGGGTCAGCCCGATCGGCTTGCCCGTGTTCTCCACCTCGGCCGCGATGAGTTCCTCGGCCCGCTCCTCGAACGCGTCCGCGATCTTCAGGAGTGCCTTCTGGCGCTCGGCGGGGGTCGTGTCACGCCAGCCAGGGAAGGCTGCGGCGGCGGCCGCCATCGCGGCGTCCACGTCCGCCGGTCCGGACAGCGGCGCGGTCGCGTACGCCTCGCCCGTCACGGGGTTGACCACCTCGGTGGTCCGTCCATCGGCGGCGTCCTTGAACTCTCCGTCGATGTGGTTGCGCAGACGACGCAGCTCGGTGCTCACTGCCGGCCTCCTGTCAAGGTTGAACTGTCCACTCACTGAGACACCCACCCTAATCCGCAGGTCCACGTTTTCAACACCCCCGATCGCGCCATCGCTGCGAAATCCGCAGGTATCGATCGCATGAACAACGAATTTCATCGCATCGGCCTTGCGGAACTGTCGAGACGTCGTGCACAGTGAGCTCGTGGCCAGTCGAAACGCACACCCCAGAGACTCGCGGGAGAACCGGGAGAACAGTGAGTCCTCCCGCGAGTCGAGGAACAGCGGCACCCCGCACCTCGATGCCGTCTCCCTCGGCATCATCGAACAGCTCCAGGAGGACGGCCGACGGCCGTACGCCGCCATCGGCAAGGCCGTCGGCCTCTCCGAGGCGGCCGTGCGCCAGCGCGTCCAGAAGCTGCTCGACCAGGGGGTGATGCAGATCGTCGCCGTCACGGACCCGCTCACCGTGGGCTTCCGCCGCCAGGCGATGGTCGGTGTCCGCGTCGAGGGTGACGTGGAGTCCGTGGCCGACGCCCTCAGCGCCATGTCCGAATGCGAGTACGTGGTGATGACCGCGGGCTCCTTCGACCTGATGGTGGAGATCGTCTGCGAGGACGACGACCACCTGCTGGAGGTCATCAACAAGCACATGCGAGCCATCCCCGGAGTGCGCTCCACCGAGAGCTTCGTCTACCTCAAGCTCAAGAAGCAGACCTACATGTGGGGAACCCGATAACCGTGAGCACCGACAGCCCCAAGGACCTCAGCCGGACCGCGTACGACCACCTGTGGATGCACTTCACCCGCATGTCCTCGTACGAGAACTCCCCCGTACCGACGATCGTCCGGGGCGAGGGCACCCACATCTACGACGACAAGGGCAAGCGCTACCTCGACGGTCTCGCGGGTCTGTTCGTGGTCCAGGCCGGACACGGCCGCGTGGAGCTCGCCGAGGCGGCCTTCAAGCAGGCACAGGAGCTGGCGTTCTTCCCGGTCTGGTCGTACGCCCACCCCAAGGCCGTGGAGCTCGCGGAGCGTCTGGCGGACCACGCCCCGGGCGACCTCAACAAGGTCTTCTTCACCACCGGCGGCGGCGAGGCCGTCGAGACCGCCTGGAAGCTCGCCAAGCAGTACTTCAAGCTGACCGGCAAGCCCACCAAGCACAAGGTCATCTCGCGCGCGGTCGCGTACCACGGCACCCCGCAGGGCGCTCTGTCCATCACCGGCCTGCCGGCCCTGAAGGCCCCCTTCGAGCCGCTGGTCCCGGGCGCGCACAAGGTCCCGAACACCAACATCTACCGCGCCCCGCTCTTCGGCGACGACCCCGTGGCCTTCGGCCGCTGGGCCGCCGACCAGATCGAGCAGCAGATCCTCATGGAGGGCCCGGACACGGTCGCGGCGGTCTTCCTGGAGCCGGTGCAGAACGCCGGCGGCTGCTTCCCGCCGCCGCCCGGCTACTTCCAGCGGGTGCGCGAGATCTGCGACAAGTACGACGTGCTGCTCGTGTCGGACGAGGTCATCTGCGCCTTCGGCCGCCTGGGCACGATGTTCGCCTGTGACAAGTTCGGCTACGTGCCGGACATGATCACCTGCGCCAAGGGCATGACCTCGGGCTACTCCCCGATCGGCGCCTGCGTCATCTCCGACCGCCTGGCCGAGCCGTTCTACCAGGGCGACAACACCTTCCTGCACGGCTACACCTTCGGCGGGCACCCGGTCTCCGCGGCCGTGGGCATCGCCAACCTGGACCTGTTCGAGCGCGAGAACCTCAACCAGCACGTGCTCGACAACGAGGGCGCCTTCCGCTCGACCCTGGAGAAGCTGCACGACCTGCCGATCGTCGGCGACGTCCGCGGCAACGGGTTCTTCTACGGCATCGAACTGGTGAAGGACAAGCACACCAAGGAGTCGTTCGACGAGGAGGAGACCGAGCGCGTCCTGTACGGCTTCCTCTCCAAGGCCCTCTTCGACAACGGCCTGTACTGCCGGGCCGACGACCGCGGCGACCCGGTGATCCAGCTCGCCCCGCCGCTGATCTCCGACCAGGGGACGTTCGACGAGATCGAGCAGATCCTGCGCGCGACGCTGACGGAGGCGTGGACGAAGTTCTGATCTTCGTATCGGTCTCCGCTCCGGACTTGGCTCTGATCTTGGCTCTGATCTTCCGGAGGGATCTTCGTTAAGGAAGATCAAATACGGCCCCGGTGCCGCCCGTTCGAGTGAGAAACGGGCGCCCGGGGCCGCGTGCTGTGCGGGCCGACCTCGGGAACTGCCTAGCGTGCCTGTGACCGATCGGCCCTGCCTTCGTTCCCCCGCACGGGGGATTTCGCGAACCACGCACGGCTTTTCTGATCTGAACGAGGTGTACGCCCATGGAGGCCCCGCCGGACAACGACGTGCTCTGGGCACGGTCCCTGCACTTCACGCACCAGGACGGCTCCCCCGCGCTGGCCGGTGTCTCGCTGGGCGTCCGCGAGAGCGAGATCCTCGCCGTCACCGGCCCGCGCGGCAGCGGCAAGACGACCCTGCTGGGGTGCCTGTCCGGGCTGGTCCCGGCGCAGCGCGGCGAGGTCTGGTTCAACAGCGCGCCCGTCCACACCATGGGCCCGATGGCCCGCGAGCGGCTGCGGCGCGACCGCTTCGGCTGGATCGAGCCCACCCCGGTACTGGTCCCCGAGCTCACGGCCTGGGAGAACGCGGCCCTTCCCCTGATGCTGCGCGGCACCAGCCGGCGCCGTGCCAAGACGGCGGCGCTGGAGTGGCTGGAGCGCCTGGACGTCGGCGACAGCACCCGCAAGCGCCCGCACGAACTGTGCCAGTCCGAGCGCCAGCGGGTGTGCGTCGCGCGGGCCCTTGCGCCTGCCCCCACGGTGCTGTTCGCCGACGAGCCGACGGCTCCGCTGTACAGCGTGGACCGCACCCACGTCCTGCGCACGCTCACCACGGCGGCCCGCTCGCACGGCATCACCGTGGTCCTCGCGACGCACGACCCGCAGACGGCCGCCCTCGCCGACCGCACGGTGTCGCTGCTGGACGGACGGCGCGTGAACACCGTGCACCTGCCCCCGGTCCCCGAGACGGAAGGCCGGGCCACGTGCTCGCTCTCCGTCTGACCCGCGGCGCCCACCCGGCCGTCCAGCTCCGCCGCCTCCTGGTGGCGACGGCGTCGGCCGGCACGGGCTTCCTCCTGCTCTGCACCCTCGGTTACGCGATCGGCCACCCCGACGACCCGGCGGGCTCGCTGCTTCGGCTGGCCTGGTGCGCGACACCCCTGGCCACGACGGTGTACCTCGCTCTCGCCGTGGCCCGCACCGACCCGGCCGCCAGGCCACGCACCGGCCTGTCGGCGATCGGTCTGGGCCCCGTCCGGCTGATGGCCGTCTCGGCCACCACGACGGCCCTCTCCAGCATGCTGGGCTCCATGCTCGCCCTGCTGGTCTTCCTCCACCTCCGAGGCGACCTGACCGGCATGCCGTTCGACCGGGCGGCAGCGGACTTCCTGGCGGCGGGCGAGCCCTTGCCGCTCCCGGCCGCTCTGACCTTGCTGGCCCTGGTCCCGGTGTCCGCGTCGCTGGCGGTGGGCCTGGTGTCGCGGCCACGGGAGCGCCGGCGGCAGGCAGCGGCCCTCGCGGGGGTCCGGTCGTTCGGCCGCCTCGGGACGTACGGCGCCCCCGCGGCACGGGCCACCGCCGGTGCGGCTCCCGACCCGAGGCACGGCGGCACCACCTCACCGGGCCGGACAAAGGGACCCACCACCGCGGTGGCCACCGCCCCGGACACCGGTACCCCGGACATGAGCAGCGCGGTGACCTCCGATCCGGACACCGACACCGCGGACACCGCCACCCCTGACACCGACACGCCGGACCTGATCCCCGGAGGGAGCCTCCCCTCGTCCCCCCAGGACGCCCCCCGGGGCCTCCCCTGGGGCATCGCGATCCTCGCCGCGGGTCTGGCCGTGGAGGCCTACGCCAACCGCGCCGCCCCCGCCTCAGCACCCACCTCCTCCCTCACCATGCCCGGCGGCCTCAGCACAGCGGGCCCCGCCGGGGTCCTCGTCGGCTGGGTCCTCACCGCCCTCGGTCTGGCCCTGGCCGGCCCCGGCCTCACCCACCTCTGCGGCCGCCTCCTCCAGACCGCCCGGCCGGGCGCCCTCCGCCTCCTCGCCGGTCGCGTCCTCATGGCGGAGGCCACCCGCATCGGCCGCCCCCTCGGCGTGGTCTGCGCGGTCATGTCGGGGACGTACGCCATGACCGCGCTGTACGACACGGCGGATCCCTCCGTCGGACCGCTGACCGTCCTCGGTCTGCTCCTGGTGACCGGCTGCACCGTGGCGACCCTCGCGACCGCCGCCGTGGAGGCCAAGCAGGCCCGCGCCGACACCACGGCCGCCCTGCTGCGGCTCGGCGCGCCCAGCACCACGCTGCGCAGCGCCGCCGCCCTGCGCGCCGCCGCGCTGCTGGCCCTGTTCGGCCCGCTCACCCTGGTCGTGGCCGAACTCGCCGCGCTTCCCCTGGCCCGCTGACGCAGGACGCACGAAACCCGCAGGAAGACCGACAAGAGACCCCCTTCCGAGCCCTCTGCTGAGCCCGTACGCGAATCCGTACGAGAATCCGTACGAAAAAAATCTCCGGCGGCCGATGAGTTCCGGTGGGACGCGCCGTCTACCCACCGAACAGCACGCACCCGATGGGAGAGACCGATGACCTCGAGCTACCAGCAGATGATTTTCGTCAACCTGCCGGTCAACGACCTGGACGCCTCGAAGAAGTTCTTCACCGAGCTGGGCTACACGATCAACCCGCAGTTCAGCGACGACAACGCGGTCTCCGTCGTGATCAGCGACAACATCGTCGCCATGCTGCTCACCAAGTCGTTCTACGCGACCTTCACCAAGAAGGAGATCGCCGACGCGACCAGAACCAGCGAGGTGCTGATCGCGCTGAGCGCCGAGAGCCGCGAGAAGGTCGACGAACTCGTCGAGAAGGCGCTGGCGGCGGGCGGCTCCCCGGCGGGCGAGACGCAGGACCACGGCTTCATGTACGGGCGTTCCTTCGACGACCCGGACGGCCACACCTGGGAGGTCGTCTGGATGGACCCGGCCGCCGTCCAGGGCTGAGACCCCGCCGCCGCCCTGAACCCTGGGCCCTAGCATGAGCGGGTGCAGATGATGCCCGCCCATGCGGCCCACCACAACGACCGTGAGATAGAGACGCTCGAGGAGTTCGACGCCACCGTCTCGGCGCGCGGCACGCTCGCCGGATTCCGCGTCCAGGCCGTCGATCTGACGGACCGTACACGCGAACTCCTCGGCACGGACACGTCGGGCGCGGTCTTCCTCGGCTGCCGGATGCGCGAGGAGGCCGCGGTCAAGGTCCGCGCGGACGGGGCCATGGTCTTCCCGCCCGTCCCCGACCTGCCCTTCGACCCGTACCGGGGCCTGGTCTACTCCCCCGACGAACTCTTCGCCTTCCTGGCGGACGGCTACGAGGCCACACCGGACGCCCGCGCGTACGCCTGGTTCCAGCAGACCAAGACCGACGGCGACATATTCGCCTCGATGCTGCGCGCGATCCACGACGACGCCGTCTCCGACGCCCTCGACGAACTCCTGCGCGGGGCGCGGGTGGTGGGTGTGATGGGCGGTCACGCGATGGCGCGCGGGACTCAGGAGTACGCCGGTGCCGCGCGGCTCGGCCGGGAGCTGGCCCGCGCCGGGTTCACGGTCGCCACCGGCGGCGGCCCCGGCGCGATGGAGGCGGCGAACCTCGGCGCGTACGCCGCCCCGTACGACGACGAGATGCTGACCGACTCGCTCCGCACGCTCGGCAAGACGCCCGGCTTCACGCCCTCGATCACCGACTGGGCGAGGGCCGCCTTCGAGGTGCGAGGCCGCTGGCCCGAGGGCGGCCCCTCCGTCGGCATCCCGACCTGGTTCTACGGCCACGAGCCGCCGAACGCCTTCGCCGGTCACATCGCCAAGTACTTCGCCAACGCCACCCGCGAGGACGGCCTGTTGGCCCGCTCCACCGCGGGCGTGGTGTTCCTGCCGGGCGCCGCCGGGACCGTACAGGAGATCTTCGACAACGCGACGCCCAACTACTACGAGTCGCGGGGCGAGCCCACGCCGATGGTCCTCGTGGACCGGGCCCACTGGACGGAGAGACTTCCCACGTGGCCGCTGTTGCGGGCGCTCGCGCGGGACCGGTCCATGGAGGACCGCATCGCGCTGGTCGACCGGATCGAGGAAGCCCCGGCGGCGCTGAAACGTCTCGGCAGTTAATAAGACGGCAAAGCCAACGCCTGTATCCTCCGTATGCGTTGACACTACTTATGCAGCGCTTATAGACCTGTGAGTCCCCTGGGGGTGGAGGTGTGATGCTGACATCACCTCACCGCCCCCTCCACCCCCCGCATTTACGCATCCTGTGAAGGACAAACGTGGCAGTGTCCATATCCCGTCGTACCGCCGTACGCGCCGCGCGCATCCTCGGTGTCGCCTCCGCCTCCGCCGCGCTGGCGCTCAGTGCCGCCGGCAGCGCGCTGGCCTGCGACATCAGCGAGTTCTCCGCCGAGGCGAAATGTGACGGCACGAAGGGTGTCATCACCGTCACCGACGTGGACCCCTCCGGTGTCCCGGCCGTCGTCTCCGTCTTCCTGGAGGAGAACGGCGCCGACGCGAAGAAGGTCGGCCAGCAGGAGGTCAAGGGCAAGCGCGAGGGTGTCACCATCACCTTCGAGGAGGACTGGCAGCCGAACGCCGTCTACCGCGTCCACGTCAAGGCCGGCAACCAGGTCGACGAGGACATCAAGCCCAACCTGACCACCCCGGCCACGGCTTGCAAGACCGAGGACACCCCGACCCCGCCCTCGGAGTCCACCCCGACGCCCACCCCGACGCCGTCGGACTCCGCGTCGACCCCGGCCGAGGACACCGACAGCCCGACCCCGAGCCCGACGCCCTCGCAGGCCGAGAGCACCGAGCCGGCGGGCACCGTGAGCAACGCTCCGTCCCCCGCGGCCGGTGACTCCAACCTCGCCGAGACCGGTGCGAACTCCAACACCGGCATCATCGCCGGTGTCGCGGTCGCCCTGGTCGCCGTCGGCGGCGGCGCCGTCTTCTTCGGCTTCCGTCGCCGTGGGGCGAACAGCGGCCGCTGACGTCGCCCGCGTCGTACCGACACACTGTGGCCCGCCCTTCGACGAGGGCGGGCCACAGCCCTGTGCCCCCCTCAACGCCGTACCGCGGGGCAGGGTCAACCCAGCACGACGACCTCGGCCACGTCGAACTCCACTCCCACCACGTCCCCCACGCCCGGCGCGCCCCGCAGCCCGCACGCCGCCTCCAGATCGGGCCCGCCGTCCTGAGGCCGCAACCGAACGGCGACATGCGTGCCCTTGAAGGTGCGCGCGGCCACCGCACACCGCAGCCCCGTGTCCGCGGCCACGAGCCGCACCCCGGCCGGCCGCACCAGCACCCGCCGCTCCCCCTGCGAGGCCCCCGCGGGCACCGGCACCTTCCCCCACGGGGTGTCCGCGGCCTCACCACCCACCACGGCCTCGACCACGTTCTCGAAGCCCAGGAACCGCGCCACGAACTCGTCGGCCGGTCGCTCCCACACCTCCAGCGGCGTACCGGACTGCGCGATCCGCCCGTCCCGCATCACCACCACCCGGTCGGCGAGCGCGAAGGCCTCACCCTGGTCGTGCGTCACCGCCAGCACGGTCGTCCCCAACCGCCCGAACAGCTCCCGCAGTTCGACGACCAGCCGCTCCCGCAGCGACCGGTCCAGCTGACCGAGCGGCTCGTCCAGCATCAGCAGCCGGGGACGCGGGGCGAGCGCCCGGGCCAGCGCCACCCGCTGCTGCTCGCCCCCGGAGAGCGAGGCGACGGCCCGCCGCCCGGCCCCCGGCAGCCCGACCAGCTCCAGCAACTCCCGTACACGCTCGTCCTGTTGACCCTTCGCCACGCCATGCATCCGCAGTCCGAACGCCACGTTCTGGCCCACGTCCCGCTGCGGGAACAGCTGGTGGTCCTGGAACATCAGCCCGAGGCCCCGCTTGTGCGCGGGCACCCCCGCCTGGTCGCGGCCGTCGAGCGACACCCGCCCACCGTCCAGGAGTTGCAGCCCCGCCACCGCCCGCAGCAGCGTCGACTTGCCGCTGCCACTGGGCCCGAGCACACACACGATCTCGTGCTCGGCGACACCAAGACCGACCCCGTCCAGCACGGCCCGCCCACCGAACCGCACGGTCGCGTCCTCAAGGCTCAACAGCATCTAGAACTCCCCGGTCCGGTCGTCGGTGCGCAGCCGTTCCAGGACCAGCAGAGCCACCGCGCACACGATCATCAGAATCGTCGAAAGGGCCATCGCCTGCCCGTAGTTGACCTCACCGGCCCGGCCCAGCAGCCGGGCCACGGCGACCGGCAGCGTCGGGTTGTCGGGCCGCGCGATGAACACCGTCGCCCCGAACTCCCCCAGCGACACCGCGAAGGCGAACCCCGCGGCGATCAGCAACGCCCGCCGCACCATCGGCAGATCCACCTCGCGCCACACCCGCCACGGTGAGGCCCCGAGCACGGAAGCCGCCTCCCGCAGCCGTGCGTCCGTCGCCCGCAGCACGGGCAGCATGGTCCGCACCACGAACGGGACCCCGACCAGCGCCTGCGCGAGCGGCACCAGGATCCACGAGGACCGCAGGTCCAGCGGCGGCTCGTCCAGCGCGATCAGGAACCCGAACCCGACGGTCACCGCGGACACCCCGAGCGGCAGCATCAGCAGCGCGTCGAACCCCCGCACGAAACGACCCGTGTCCCGTCGGGTCAGCGCGACCGCGGCCAGCCCGCCGATCAGCACCGCGATGACGGTCGCGGCGACGGCGTACCGCAGCGAGTTGCCGATCGCCTCGATCGGCGGGACCAGGAAGAGCCCGCCGTCGTCACGGGTCAGCGCCCGGTAGAAGCCGAAGTCCGGCGCGTCCAGGGACCGCTGCACCAGCACCGCGAGCGGCAGCAGGAGCAGCACGACGATCGAACCGAGGACACCGGCCAGCAGCGCCCACTGCCCCGCCCCGCGCGGCCGGCGCGCGGTGACGGACGCGTCCACCAGCCGCAGGGTCGCCTCCCGCCGCCGTACGGTCCACGCGTGCAGCGCGAGGACCGCGCCCACCGCGGCGAACTGGATGATCGTCAGCACGGCGGCCGTGGACAGGTCGAAGATCTCGGAGGTCTGCCGGTAGATCTCCACTTCGAGGGTCGAGAAGGTCGGCCCGCCCAGGATCTGGACCACGCCGAAGGAGGTGAAGGTGAACAGGAAGACCATCAGCGCGGCCGCCGCCACGGCGGGCGCGAGCGCGGGCAGGGTGATCCGCCGCCACGCCGCGAGCGGGGACGCGCCGAGCATCCGCGCGGCCTCCTCCTGGCGCGGGTCGAGTTGCGCCCAGAGCCCGCCGACGGTCCGCACGACGACCGCGTAGTTGAAGAAGACATGCGCGAGCAGGATCGCCCACACGGTGGTGTCCAGCCGTACGCCCCACAGCTCGTCCAGCAGCCCGCCGCGCCCCACCAGCGCCAGGAACGCCGTACCGACCACGACCGTCGGCAGCACGAAGGGGACCGTCACGACCGCCCGCAGGACCTGCTTGCCGGGGAAGTCGAAGCGGGCGAAGACATACGCGCCGGGCAGCGCCACCAGCAGGGTGAGCGCGGTGGAGGCGAGCGCCTGCCAGGTGGTGAACCACAGCACGTGCCGGATGTCGGACTGCCCGAGCACGTCGGCGATCCGCCCCAGCCGCCACACCCCGTCGACCTTCAGACCCCGCGCGACGATCGCGGCCACCGGATACGCGAAGAACACCGCGAAGAACGCGACGGGCACGGCGATGGGCCCGAGCCGCGCCGCGTTCCCCTTGGAACGCCGGGTCACTTCAGTACGAGCGAGGTCCACGACTTGACCCACTGGTCACGGTTGTCGGCGATCCGGGCCGGGTCCATGGTCTCGGGATCCTTGGCCTGCGGCCCGTACTCGGTGAACTCGGGCGGCACCTGGGCGCCCTCGCGCACCGGGTAGACGAACATGTTCAGCGGCATGTCGTCCTGGAACTCCTTGGTGAGCAGGAAGTCGAGGAACGCCTTGCCGCCCTTGGTGTTCGACGCGTTGCTCAGCAGGCCCGCGTACTCGACCTGGCGGAAGCAGGTGCCGGAGGCGACGCCCGTGGGCGCGGTCTTCGGCTTCGGGTCGGCGTAGATCACCTCGGCGGGCGGCGAGGACGCGTAGGAGACGACCAGGGGCCGGTCGGCCTTGGCCTTCTTGCCGCCGGCGGAACCGGAGAACTCCTCGTTGTAGGCCTGCTCCCAGCCGTCGACCACCTTCACGCCGTTGGCCTTGAGCTTCTTCCAGTAGCCCGGCCATCCCCCACTCTCGGCTTCGCTCGAGCGGGAGGTGCCCCCATCGCCGTACTTCGCCGCGGACCCGAGGAGGAAGGCCAGCCCCGGGGAGGAGGTGGAGGCGTTCTCGGTGACGAGGAGGTTCTTGTACGCCGGCTTGGTCAGGTCGTCGAACGAGGTCGGCGGGGCCAGCTTGTGCTTGCTGAAGTACGCCTTGTCGTAGTTGACGCAGATGTCGCCGGTGTCGATGGGGGTGACCCGGTGCTTGTCCTGGTCGGCCCGGTACTGGGGCTGGATCAGGTCGGAACCCTTCGCCTCGTACGACTGGAAGAGGCCGTTGTCGAGCGCCCGGGACAACAGGGTGTTGTCGACGCCGAAGAAGACGTCGCCCTGCGGGTTGTCCTTGGTCAGGATCGCCTTGTTGACGGCCTGGCCGGCGTCGCCGTCCTTGAGGACCCTGACCTTGTAGCCGGAGCGCTTCTCGAAGTCCGCGAGGACGTTCTTCGACACGGCCCATGAATCGTGGCTGACGAGGGTCACGGTCTTGGAGTCGCCGCCGCCCCCGCCGTCGGACGACCCCGACCCGCACGCGGACAGCGTGACGAGACCGAGTCCGACGACCATGACGGTGGCCTTCTGGGTGATGCTCACTGGATTCCTCCTGGGTTACCAGGAAGAGACGCGGCCCTGCCCGGGACCTCGGTCGGACCGAGGATTCCCGGGCAGGGCGCAACAGCTCGAGTAGTGACCGAACTTCCTACCCAGAATGACCTGGGCGAGGTTCAGAGGGTCTGCGGCCGGTGCCGCACTCTCAGCGCTGTGGCGCTCCCCTGTCGGAATATGAAGATGTACCTACGATCGCCACACTACCGCTCGGTCGCGGCGAGCTGACCACACGCCCCGTCGATCTCCTGCCCACGGGTGTCCCGCACGGTGACCGGCACACCATGGGCGGCGATGGCCTCGACGAACGCCTTCTCGTCCTCGGGGCGGGAGGCGGTCCACTTCGACCCGGGCGTCGGGTTCAGCGGAATGAGGTTGACGTGCACGGGCTTGCCCCTGAGCAGCCGCCCGAGCCGGTCGCCCCGCCACGCCTGGTCGTTGATGTCCCGGATCAGCGCGTACTCGATGGACAACCGGCGCCCGGACCGCTCCGTGTACGCGAAGCCGGCGTCCAGCACCTCACGCACCTTCCACCGTGTGTTCACGGGGACGAGGGTGTCGCGCAGTTCGTCGTCGGGGGCGTGCAGCGAGATGGCGAGACGGCACTTGAAGCCCTCGTCGGTGAAACGGTTGATCGCCGGCACCAGTCCGACCGTCGAGACGGTGATCCCCCGCTGCGACAGCCCGAGCCCGTCCGGCTCGGGGTCGGTGAGCCGCCGGATGGCACCGACGACCCGGTTGTAGTTGGCGAGCGGCTCACCCATGCCCATGAACACGATGTTGCTCAGCCGGGCCGGGCCCCCGGGGATCTCGCCGTCCCTGAGCGCCCGCATGCCGTCCACGATCTGGTGCACGATCTCGGCGGTGGACAGGTTCCGGTCCAGCCCCGCCTGCCCGGTCGCGCAGAACGGGCAGTTCATCCCGCACCCCGCCTGCGAGCTGATGCACATGGTCACCCGGTCCGGGTAGCGCATCAGCACCGACTCGACGAGCGTCCCGTCGAACAGCCGCCACAGCGTCTTGCGGGTGGTGTCCTGGTCGGTCGACAGATGCCGCACGACCGACATCAACTCCGGAAGCAGCGCCTCCTGCAGCCGCCCGCGGGACCCGGCCGGGATGTCCGTCCACTCCTGCGGGTCGTGCGCGTACCGCGCGAAGTAGTGCTGCGACAGCTGCTTGGCACGAAACGGCTTCTCCCCCACAGCGACCACCACGTCTTTACGCTCGGCGGGCGTGAGGTCAGCGAGATGCCGCGGCGGCTTCTTGGCTCCGCGGGGGGCGACGAAAGTGAGTTCTCCGGGTGCAGGCATAACCCTCCCAGTGTCGCAGATCATCTCGGGCAGCCCAGGCCGGAGAGGGGTGGGGGTGGTCACCCCGTGGGGGGCTTTCGCTCACCTGAAGGTCGGCGGAGCGGCTTTGGGCTGGAGCTGCTTTGGCGAGTGATCATGGCCCGGATGCCCTTGTGCGGAAGCCGAAAGTGGCATCATCCTGCGATGAGCCTCACTGCGCGACAGCTCACCTTGGCCACCCTGGACCGTCAGCTCCTGCTCGAACGCCAACGCCTCGATGTGGCGGAGGCGATTCGCCGGGTCTGTGCTCTGCAGGCGCAGGCACCAGCGTCGCCGTACCTCGCGCTATGGAACCGGGTGCAGGACTTCGCTCCCGAGGATCTCGACGCGGCGTTCACAGACGGCCGGATCGTCAAGGCAACCCTCATGCGGATCACACTGCACGTCGTCCATGCCGAGGACTACGAGCCGTACCGCGCTGCCATGCTGAGCACTCTGCGGGCGTCGCGGTTGTACGACCGCCGTTTCACCGCGACAGGGCTGACCCCCGACGACGCCGACGCGCTGCTCCCGGAGCTCGCCGGGTTCCTGGAGCGGCCCCGCACCGGCGCCCAGGTGGAGGACGAGGTCACGGGGAGGCACGGCGAGCACGCACACCGCTTGTGGTGGGCGCTGCGCACGTTCGCGCCCGTGCATCATTCCCCGAGCGGCGGCCCGTGGTCGTTCACACAACCGAACACCTACCACGCCTCCCCAGCGGCCCCTTCGGCCGCGCCGCGGGAAGCCGCAGCCGGGGTCCAGCACCTGCTGCTCGGATACCTGCACGCGTTCGGGCCCGCGTCAGCCCAGGACTTCGCCCGGTTCACCCTGTTGACACGCACCGCGATAACCGAAGCCCTGCATGGACTCGGCGACCAGGTGGTCCGGGTTCCAGGCCCGGGCCGCTCCGCTCTGTTCGACCTGGCAGACGCTGCCGTGCCCGCCGAGGTTGCTGCCGATGTGGGACAGCACGCTGCTGGCTCACGCCGTCCCCGGGCGGCTCATGCCCCCGGAGTACCGTCCCCTGGTCGTACGGCGTAACGGAGATGTGCTTCCCTGCCTGCTCGTCGACGGACAGGTCGTCGGAGTGTGGCGCGCAGCCGACGACGGATTGGAACTGACCGCCTTCCACAAGCTCGGCAAGGCTGCGTGGCGCGGTCTGACCGAGGAGGCGGAAAAGCTGTCAGTGCTGCTCGCCGACCGCGATCCAGCCGTCTACCGGCGCTACGGGCACTGGTGGGACAAGGGATTTCCCGACGTCGAGCGGACGATCGTCAAGGGCTGACCTGGGTCGTGCCTGGTCGCTGCGGGGTTGTTGCGACCGCTCGGCGCCCCGGTGAGGTTGCCGGGGCGCCGAGCCGTCTGGCGGGTTTCCGAGGGAACGGCCGTTCAGGGGCGTTGCATCACACGGTCCACCACGCCGTGGGCGGCCACGTAGGACCACTGCTCGTAGGTCACCGCCCCTGCTTTGCGCTGGTCACGCGCGCCCAGGTACTGGTACGTCTTCGCGTCGAAGACCAGCACCCGTCCACCGTCCGCCCACGGAGTGCCGGCGGGGCCCACGTACTGGATGCCGATGCCCGGGCGGCCGCCCGCGTCCGTGTGGCCCGGCAGCACCTTGACCCCGGGGACGGTGGCGAGAGCCTCGAACGTCGCGGGGCGCAGCCCCTTGGGCAGGACGGGGTTGCGGAGCAGGCCTGAGAGGAGGAACTGGACCTGCGGCCACTCGTTTGCCCTCATCGGCCGGTCGTAGTTCGCCCGCCCGCCCCCGTCACGCAGCGCGATCGGAAGCTTGGCCGGATCGGTGGGCAGCTTCTTCAGCTGGGACCAGCGGCGCGGCGGCCAGTCGCCCTGACCCGGCTGGTACGGCGGGACCCACTGGGTGTGTTCGAGTTCGCTGACGTAGGACCGCTTGGAGCCGTCGACCGAGCTCCAGCTCTCATCGACGTACGTCCTGCTCCGGCCGCCTCCGACCGGGGTCTCCTTGACGATCTCCTTGGTGTAGACGAACTGGTCGTCGCGCGGTGCGAGCGGCTTTTCGAGCCGGCGTTCCTCGGCCGCCGCCCCCCGCAGCACGGTGGTCGCGCTCACCGTCTCGCTGCGAGGCGAGGTCCCCGTGTGCTGGGCGACCACCACGGTCGTGGTCACCGCCGCCGCGGCGACGGCGGCCACCGCGATCCGCAGCAGCGGACGGCGGGGAACGGTCGGGGAGGCGGCGGGAGCCTGCATCGCCTGGTACAGGCGGAAGCGGGCGCGGGCGCGGGCGGTGTCCGCCAGAGGCGGCGCGTCCTCGTCCCACTCCCTCAGGAGCTGGAGTTCATTCATCGTCGGATTCCTCTCGGAAAGCTGTCGGGTCGGATCCGCCCAATGCCTCACGAACCTTCCTGCGAGCCCTGTGCAGCCGTGACCGGACCGTCCCCACCGGCACCCCGAGGGCGCGTGCGACCTCCTCGTAGCCGAGGTCGGCCCAGGCGACCAGCAGCAGCACGTCCCGGTGGCGGGCGGGTAACCGGGCCAGCGCGCCCGCGAGTTCGCGGCGTACCGCCTGCGCGCTGACCCGCGCCGCCACCCGGTCCGCGACCGTCTCCTCCGCCTGGTCACCGGGGGCTCCCGAGGGCAGGCGTCCGAGCGCCTTCAGACGCCGGGCCTCGGCGCGCCGGTGGCGGCTTATGAGGTTGGTCGCGATTCCGAACAGCCACGGGCGGGCGTCGGCCAGCTCCGTGTTGTACCGGAAGCGCTGCTGGAACGCGGTGGTGAACGTCTCCGCCATCACGTCCTCGGCCGCCTCCGCACCGAGTCGGCGCACCGCGTATCGGTGTACCGAGTCGGCATGGCGGTCGAAGAGCACGGCGAATGCCTCGGGCTCGTCCCACGACCGTTCGACCACCGAGGCGTCACTGTCTTGCCCCACTCTGACGCCTGGTTCGACGGTCATCGGGGCTCCTTTCGTCGATTCACACGCTGCGAAGACTTGGGCTTTCACCCGTACTTCGCCGCTCGCGCGAATCCGGTTCCCCCCAACGCGCAGGGCCCCCGCCGAAGCGGGGGCCCACGAGAACGCCGTACGACGAACAGGTACAGCGGCGAACAGGTACTACGAGGTACTACGACGTACTACGCCGCCGTACGCCGACCGCCTACGGCCATCAGCCCGACCCGACGAAGATCACCAGCAGCAGCCACACCACCGGAGCCGTCGGCAGCAGTGAGTCCAGCCGGTCCATGATGCCGCCGTGACCCGGCAGCAGCGTGCCCATGTCCTTGATGCCCAGGTCCCGCTTGATCATCGACTCGCCGAGGTCGCCGAGCGTGGCGCTGGCCGCGACAGACAGGCCGAGCAGCAGCCCCTGCCACCAGATGCCGTCGTCGATCAGGAACTGCATGCACAGCGCGCCTGCCACCATCGCGAACGACACCGCGCCCAGCAGGCCCTCGCGGGTCTTGCCGGGGCTGATGCGCGGGGCGAGCTTGTGCTTGCCGAAGCGCCAGCCGATGGCGTACGCGCCGGTGTCGCTGACGACGGTCAGGAGCAGGAACGTCAGGACACGAAGCGGACCGTCGTCGGCGGTGAGCATCATGGCGACGAAGGTGGCCAGGAACGGGACGTAGAAGGCCGCGAAGACGCCCGCGGTGACGTCCCTGAGGTAGTTCTCCGGCGGTTCCGTCATCCGCCAGACCAGGACGGCCAGTGCGGTGAGCGCCATGGCGACCCAGGCGCCCTCGGCACCGCGGACGTAACCGGAGACGACCATGGCCGCGCCGCCGACCGCCAGCGGCACGAGGGGCGCCCTGATGTCCTTGCGTTCCTCCAGCCGACTGGTCAGCTCCCACAGGCCCACCACGACGGCGACCGCTATCACGCCGACGAACACGGCCTTGACGACGAAAAGCGAGGCGACGATCACCACACCGAGTCCGACGCCGACCCCTATGGCCGCACCCAGGTCACGGCCCGCGCTCTTCTTCTGCGGCGCGGACGCCGGCTGCGAGGCGTCGGGCATGGGCTCCGGATTCTGCGGCGCCGCCCCGTAGGGCGACGTCTGCGGCATGTCGTCGCGGAACGGGGGGCCGCCCGACCGAACGGCCCCCCGGTCGTCGTCCTGGTCACCGCCATACGCCGGTGGGTCGGGCACGATGGGCATGGGGCGAGTGTGCTGCGCGTCATGCGCATCGTACGTGGGACCCGCCGGGGCAGCCCTCTGGGCAGGCCCCTGGTCGGAGGGCCCCCAGTACCCGGTGTGTGGCGGCGCTCCCCAGGAAGAGTCGTTCATCAGACCTCGAGCAGCTCCGCTTCCTTGTGCTTGAGGAGCTCGTCCACCTGGGCGACGTACTTCGCGGTGGTGTCGTCGAGCTCCTTCTCCGCACGACGGCCCTCGTCCTCGCCGACCTCGCCGTCCTTGATCAGCTTGTCGATGGCGTCCTTGGCCTTGCGGCGGACGGAGCGGATGGACACCTTGGCGTCCTCGCCCTTGCTCTTGGCGACCTTGATGTACTCGCGGCGGCGTTCCTCGGTGAGCTCGGGGAACACCACACGGATGATGTTGCCGTCGTTGCTCGGGTTGACGCCCAGGTCGGAGTCGCGGATCGCCTGCTCGATGTTGCGCAGCGCGGTCTTGTCGAACGGGGTCACGACCGCCATGCGCGGCTCCGGCACGGAGAACGAAGCCAGCTGGTTGATCGGCGTCGGCGCGCCGTAGTAGTCGGCCACGATCTTGTTGAACATCGCCGGGTGCGCACGGCCGGTGCGGATCGCGGCGAAGTCCTCCTTGGCGACCACGACGGCCTTCTCCATCTTCTCCTCGGCCTCGAGGAGGGTCTCTTCGATCACCACTTGCTCCTGCGTGTCTTGAGTAGGCCCGGCTGCGGTTCCTTGGTGAGGGCGGCGGCCGGCTGCGTCGCGTCTTCTTCCTGCACGGTTCCCGACCGGCAGGACATTGTCCATCCCCCGGCTGGGGTCCGTCCCGTCCGTCCCCCGGACGGGGTGGGTCAACGGGTCGTCAGTCCCGGCTGCCCTGGTCACCCACAAGCGTGCCGATCTTCTCACCCTTGACGGCGCGGGCGATATTGCCCTCCGCCAGAAGCTCGAAGACCAGGATCGGGAGCTTGTTGTCGCGGCACAGTGTGACGGCGGTGGCGTCGGCGACCTTGAGGTCGCGGGTGATGACCTCGCCGTAGCCGAGGGCGTCGAACTTGACCGCGTCGGGGTTGGTCTTCGGGTCGGAGTCGTAGACCCCGTCCACGCCGTTCTTGCCCATCAGCAGCGCCTCGGCGTCGATCTCCAGGGCGCGCTGGGCGGCGGTGGTGTCGGTGGAGAAGTACGGCATGCCCATGCCGGCGCCGAAGATGACCACGCGGCCCTTCTCCAGATGGCGCACGGCACGCAGCGGGATGTACGGCTCGGCGACCTGCCCCATGGTGATGGCGGTCTGTACCCGTGACTGGATGCCCTCCTTCTCCAGGAAGTCCTGGAGAGCGAGGCAGTTCATGACGGTGCCGAGCATGCCCATGTAGTCGGAGCGGGCCCGGTCCATGCCGCGCTGCTGGAGCTCGGCACCGCGGAAGAAGTTGCCGCCGCCGATCACGACCGCGATCTCGGCGCCGTCCCGCACCACCGCCGCGATCTCTCGGGCGATCTTGTGCACCACGTCGGGGTCGACCCCCAGGCCGCCGCCGCCGGCGAAGGCCTCTCCGGACAGCTTCAGCAGAAACCGGCCGCTCACTTTGCCGTCGTCGCTCTTCTGGGCCTTGGTGGTCATGGAGATCCCGCCTCTTTCACGTGGTGCACATGCGAAGAAGGCCATTGCCGGTGGGGTGTCGTTCGCATCCCATGCGCGGCAATGGCCTCCTCGTCAGATCTGCTGTCGTCCCCCACGCACGCGTGCGTGGGAGCGTACGCGGACGACTTGCTACGACCTTATCGGGGTCGCGCGTCGATCGCGGTACGGACTCAGATGCCGACCTTGATGCGCGTGAAGCGCTTCAGGGTGACACCGGCCTCGTCCAGGACCTTCTGGACGGACTTCTTGTTGTCGAGCGCGTACGGCTGACCGAGCAGCGTGGCGTCCTTGAAGAAGCCGTTGACGCGACCCTCGACGATCTTCGGCAGCGCGGCCTCGGGCTTGCCCTCGGCGCGGGTGGTCTCCTCGGCGACACGACGCTCCGACTCGACGACCTCGGCCGGCACGTCCTCCTTGGAGAGGTACTTCGGCGCGAAGGCGGCGATGTGCTGGGCGACACCCTTGGCGATCTCGGCGTTGGGCTTGTCGAGCTCGACCAGGACACCGATCTGCGGGGGCAGGTCGGGCATCGTGCGGTGCATGTACGCCGTCACGTAGCCGTCAGCGAACTGCGCGAAGCGGTCCAGGACGATCTTCTCGCCCAGGTTGGCGTTGGCCTCGTCCACGAACGCCTGGACGGTCTTGCCGGCCTCGATCTCGGAGGCGAGCAGCGCCTCCAGGTCGGCCGGGGAGGACTTGGCGACGTGCTCGGCGATCGCGGTGGCGACGGCCTGGAACTTCTCACCCTTGGCGACGAAGTCCGTCTCGCACTTCAGCTCGACGATGACACCGGAGGAGTTGTCGTCGGCGATGATCGAGACCACGGCGCCGTTCTCGGCGGAGCGGCCCTCGCGCTTGGCGACGCCCTTCTGGCCCTTGATACGGAGCGCCTCGACGGCCTTGTCGACGCTGCCCTCGGCCTCGTCCAGCGCCTTCTTGCAGTCCATCATGCCGGCGCCGGTGAGCTCACGGAGCTTCTTGACGTCGGCGGCGGTGTAGTTCGCCATGATTCTGGAATCTCTCTCGAAGTCTGAAGATCTACGGGCCGGACGGCGGGGACGTTGTGGTCCCCGCCGTCCAGAACCCGAAGGTGGTGAGGGGTCAGGCCTGCTCGGCGTCCGCGGCGGGAGCCTCAGCGGCGGGGGCCTCGGCGGCCGGAGCCTCGGCAGCGGGAGCCTCAGCAGCAGCCTCGGCCGGCTTCTCGGCCTCGGCGGGCTTCTCGGCCTCGGCGGCGGCCGGAGCCTCAGCCTCGTCGGCCTTCTTCTCGCCCTCGAGCAGGTCGCGCTCCCACGCGGCCAGCGGCTCGCCCGCGGCCTTGTCGCCCTTGCCCTCGGTGGCGACACCGGAGCGGGAGATGAGGCCCTCGGCGACCGCGTCCGCGATCACCCGGGTGAGCAGCGTGACGGAGCGGATCGCGTCGTCGTTGCCCGGGATCTTGTAGTCGACCTCGTCGGGGTCGCAGTTGGTGTCGAGGATCGCGACGACCGGGATGTTGAGCTTCCGGGCCTCGCCGACCGCGATGTGCTCCTTCTTGGTGTCCACGATCCAGACGGCGCTGGGCACCTTCTGCATCTCGCGGATACCACCGAGGGTCTTCTCCAGCTTGGCCTTCTCGCGCGAGAGCACGAGAAGCTCCTTCTTGGTGAGACCCGACGCGGCGACGTCGTCGAAGTCGATCTGCTCGAGCTCCTTGAGGCGCTGCAGACGCTTGTAGACGGTCGAGAAGTTGGTGAGCATGCCGCCCAGCCAGCGCTGGTTGACGAAGGGCATGCCGACGCGGGTCGCCTGCTCGGCGATGGCCTCCTGCGCCTGCTTCTTCGTGCCGACGAACATGACCGTGCCGCCGTGGGCGACGGTCTCCTTGACGAACTCGTAGGCGCGGTCGATGTACGACAGCGACTGGAGCAGGTCGATGATGTAGATGCCGTTGCGCTCCGTGAAGATGAAGCGCTTCATCTTCGGGTTCCAACGACGGGTCTGGTGACCGAAGTGGACGCCGCTTTCCAGCAGCTCCCGCATCGTGACGACGGCCATGGCCGTTCTCCTTGAGTTTCTCGGTTGTGCCGCGGGTGCCGGATAGCTCCCGCGCCTGACGCCCGCGTGCGCCGTGCCGCAAAGGACCGAGTAGCGCTGACACCGGCCGGAAACCGGCTTGATGTCGGGGCGTGCGAAGTCGACCCGGTGACCCGGATCGCCACAAGAAGTGTACGGGACCCGCGACCCCCCGGGTGACGCCTCTGTCCACAACCGCTCAGTGGTCCACAGGACAAGGCCACCGACAGGGCGGATACGAGACGGTTCAGGCATGCGAGCGAAACGAAATGCGGGCACATCGACGGATACATGGGCAGATAAGTGGGCCGATACGTGGATGGACACGTGGAGCGGTACATGGCTGAGGTTTCTGGGACTGCTGGGATCGCTGGCGCTGCTCACGGCGACCTTGCAGGTCTCCTCGGCCGGGCCCGGCGACCGTCCGATCACCCTCGCCCCGGCGGCCACGGACACGTCGGTACCGTCTCTCGGCCGCGTCTGGCCCGTGGGCAACCGTCCTGCGGTCCTGCGTGCCTGGGAGCCCCCGGCGACGACCTACGGTCGCGGCCACCGGGGCGTCGACCTGTCCGCTCCGCCCGGTGCTCCGGTGCGGGCGGTGGCCGCGGGCCGGGTGTCCTTCGCGGGGCGGGTCGCGGGCAAGGGGGTCGTCTCGGTGGAACTGGCCGGGACCGGCGATCCTCCGCTCCGGACGACGTACGAGCCGGTCCGGGCGTCGGTGAAGAAGGGTGAGGAGGTGACCGCGGGCGCGATCCTGGGCACGGTGGAGCCTACGGGCTCCCACTGCACGACCCCGTGCGTCCACTGGGGCCTGCGACGCGCCGAGACCTACCTGGACCCCCTGTCACTGCTCCCACCATGGCTCCTGAGCCATGGCCCCTCACGACTACTGCCGGTGATCGGCGTACCTGTGCCGTCGTAGTCGGCGGGGGCGTACCGACGGCCGCAGGCCGTAGTGGGTGATGGCCGTAGTGGGTGATGGCCGTACGGGAGTGGGGCGCTCGCCGCCGAATTCAGCCCTGTACCCCCCGCAGAGCCATGTCCACCGCGGCCTCCGTGATCACCGCGGGTTCCTCCGCGACCCCCAGCTCGATCCGCCGCACGGCCGCGTCCACGATCCCCTGCAACATCATCGCCGCCATCCGGGGCTGCGCGTGCCCCATCTCCGCCAGTGCCTCGACGATCAGCGCGACCAGCCCCCCGTGAGCGGCCCGGATCTTCTCCCGGGCACCCGCGTCCAGCTCACTCGCGGAGATCGCCACCACGGCGCGGTGCCGCCGGTCCCCGACCAGCGCCAGTTGCCGGCGCACATACGCCTCGACCTTCGCCTCCGGGCTGTCCGCCGCGGACATCGCCGCCGACACCTCCGCCGCCCAGACGGGAAAGTCGACCGCGCACAGTTCCTCGACCACGGCGGCCCGCGAACGGAAGTACTCGTACACGGACGACCTCGCGAGGCCGGTTTTCTCGGCGAGAGCGGGGAAGGTCAGCGCCTCCGTCCCACCCTCGGACAACAGGGAACGAGCCGCGTCCAGCAGGGCGGCTCGCTGCATCGACCGGTGCTCGGCCACGGAGGCCGCTCGAATCCTTGGCACGTGAACCACTGTACGGACGGACCACCCCCGACGGGAGTGCGCGCCCCGCCCGGTCGGCGTTCGCCCACGTCAACGACCGAAGCCGGCCAGTTTCGCCCGCAACTGAAGCACCGACTTGGTGTGAATCTGACTGACCCGGCTCTCGGTCACACCCAGCACGTTCCCGATCTCCGCGAGCGTGAGCCCCTCGTAGTAGTACAGCGTCACCACGGTCTTCTCCCGCTCGGGCAGGGTGTTGATCGCCCGCGCCAGGAAACGCCGCAGCTCCCGGTCCTCGGCCACCTCGACGGGGTTGTCGGCGGCCGTGTCCTCCAGCGTGTCCATGAGGCTCAGCCGGTCGCCGCCCTCGCCGCCGACATGCAGCAGCTCCTCCAGGGCCACCACGTTCGCCAGCGACAACTGGCTGAAGACGGCATGGAGATCGTCCACCGCGATCCCCATCTCGGCGGCCACTTCGCTCTCGCTCGGCGTCCGTCTGAGCCGCGCCTCCAGCGTCGCGTACGCCCGCTCGACGTTCCGCGCCTTCTGCCGCACCGACCGCGGGATCCAGTCCAGTGCCCGCAGCTCGTCGATCATCGCGCCCCGGATCCGGGTGATCGCGTACGTCTCGAACTTGATCTCCCGGTCGATGTCGAACTTCTCGATCGCGTCGATCAGTCCGAAGACCCCGGAGGACACGAAGTCCGCCTGCTCCACGTTGGGCGGCAGGCCTACGCTCACCCGCCCCGCCACGTACTTCACGAGCGGCGAGTAGTGCAGGATCAGCTGCTCGCGTAAGCGCTCGTCGCCCGTCGCCTTGTAGGACCGCCACAGCTCGTCGAGCGTCGAGGGAGCGGGCGGCCGCACGCTGCCACCCTCGCGGGCGGCTGGGGGGATCGCCGCCCGGTCGGACCCGGAGGTGTGCTGGGGCATTCGTCGCCTTGTACCGTTCTGCCGTGAAGTGGTGCTGCCTGGGTGAGCTGTCGGTCTGATGCCGAGTTGCCGGTCTGCGTCGGAATCCTGGTGAGCGTAGCGTGACTGAAGTGTCGCGGTGCGCGAAGGACATCGCCCGGTCCATGCGCAGATACGTTCCGCGAACACTCCGCCGCGTCGTATCCATCGCTCTGCGTGAAGGCGGCAGCGGGCCAACTGCGGGAATCGGCAAGGGGTTCAGGGTTCCCCCGGGCGGCCGAACACACTCGGTCAGCACCCATGTCGACCACCGCGTACGGAGATCATCGACTGGCGTGTCAACTTCCAGCCGTCGCCATGTCGTTCGACGTAACCCAGTGCTCGGAGTTCGTACAGTCTCGCGATCGCGTCGTCCGAGGTGGTCTGCGCGCCGCGTGCGATCTCGTCGGCCGTCGCCGCGCCGCGCCCCGGCAGAGCAGCCAGGACCCTGCGAGCGGCGGCGTCGAGGAGATCACGCGGCAGCACGGGCCCGCGCCGGTCCGGGGCCAGCTCCCCCATGTCACCGACCAGTTCGACCACTTCCGCCGCGTCGGTGACCAGCACCGCGTCCTGGCGCAGGAGCTCGTGCACACCTGCGGACAGACCGCTGGTGACCGGTCCCGGCACGCCCATGGTGTGCCGACCCAGACGCTGCGCCGCCCGCGCGGTGACCAGGGAACCGCTCCGATAGGCGGCCTCGACGACCACGGTGCCCCGGGTGAGCGCGGCGATCACCCGGTTCCGCAGCACGAACCTGCTCGGCGTCGGATGTTCCCCGGGCGGCAACTCCCCCACCACCAGGCCCTGTTCCGCGATCCTGGTGATCAACTGGGCGTGTCCGCGCGGGTAGGGCCGGTCGACTCCGCAGGCCAGCACGGCGACGGTGGCGCCGCCGGCGCCGAGGGCACCCCGGTGGGCGGCGCCGTCGACCCCGTAGGCCCCACCGGACACCACGACCCAGCCGCGCTCGGCGAGGCCGGCGGCGAGCGTGGCCGACATGTGGGCGCCGTACTCGGTGCAGGCACGGGCGCCGACCACGGCCACCGATCTGAGCGCCCACATCCTGAGGTTGGGCAGCCCGCGCACCCACAGCCCGAGGGGCCGCGCGTCCCCGAGATCGTCGAGTTGCCCCGGCCACTCGGCGTCACCCGGGCCGATGAACCGCACCCCACGCTCCCGGGCCGCTGCGAGGTCCTGCCGGGGTTCGGCCCGCCCGGCCCTGGCCAGCAACCCGGCCCACCGCTTGCCGCTCACCCCGGGCAGCGCCTCCCCGCCCTCCCTGAGCCTTCTCGCCACCTCGTCCGCCCCGAACTCCCGCACCCACCGTCCGGCGATCTCGTCACCCGGCTCGATGACACGGGTGAGGAACACCCGGTCGACCCGTCCGCCGCCCGGATCGTCGTCGACGCTCATGTCAGCGCCCCGAGGGCCATGGGCACGCCGCGTGGAACGCCGGTCCGCAGCTGCAGGGCCAGGGCGACGTCCGTCGCGTCGGGTCGGTCGTGTCCCACCAGGTCCGCGACGGTCCAGGCCACCCGCAGGACTCGGTCGAGCCCGCGCGCGGTCAGTACGCCCCGCTCCAGGTTCCGCTCCGCCTCGTCCATGGCACCGGCCCTGGCATACCAGCGGCCGCGCAGCTCCCGCCCGGGCACCTCGCTGTTGGTGCGCCAGGGAGTGTCCGCCAGCCGGGCCAACGCCCGCGCCCTGGCGCCCCGGACCCGGTCGGCCACGGTCGCCGTGGACTCCCCCCGGGCATCGCGCCCGGTCAGCTCGGCGCGGGTGACACGGTCCACCTCGACCCGGAGGTCGACCCGGTCGAGCAGCGGGCCCGACAGCCGGGCCTGGTAGCGCCGGATCGCCGAGGGCAGGCACTCGCACATGTCGTCCGTCTGGGAGAAGCGTCCGCAGGGGCAGGGATTGGCGGCGAGCACCATCAGGAACTTCGCCGGGAAGCGCACCACCCCCGCACTGCGCGCGATCACCACGTGCCCCGCCTCCAGGGGCTGCCGCAGGGCATCCAGAGCCCTGCTGTTGAATTCGGGCGTTTCATCAAGAAATAAGACACCGCGGTGGGAGAGCGAGACCGCTCCGGGGCGCGCGACGCCCTGACCGCCGCCGACCAGGGCCTGCATCGTGGCCGAGTGATGCGGGGCGCAGTAGGGGGCGACATCGACCAGGGGCTTGCCCGGCGGCAGCAAGCCCGCCACCGAGTGCACCGCCGTGACCTCCAGGGACTCCTCCCGGCTGAGCCGGGGCAGGATCGCGGGCAGCCGCTCCGCCAGCATCGTCTTGCCGGCCCCGGGCGGGCCGGACAGGAAGAGGTGATGTCCGCCCGCGGCGGCGACCTCCACCGCCGTGCGCGCCGACATCTGGCCCACCACGTCGGCGAGGTCGTGGCCGTGGTCGAGTTGGCCGGCCCCCATGCTGTGCATCCCGGTGGCCGCGCCGGTGCCCGGCATCCGCAGTCCGGCGAGCAGCGGGTCCGGGCGGCCCGTCTCGTCCGGTTCCTCCTCGGGCACGGGCTCGTCCGCGAGGACCGCGATCAGCTGCCGCAGACTGCGCACCCCGAGCACCGACACCCCCGGCACCAGGGCCGCCTCGGTGGCTGCGCACTCGGGCACGACCACCTGCTCGTAGCCGGCGTCGGCCGCGGCCAGCACCGCCGGGAGGATGCCCCGGACCGGCCGCACCCGTCCGTCCAGGCCCAGCTCCCCGATCATCACGATGTCGGCGAGCACGCGCGGATCGATCCGCTCGGCGGCGCCGAGAACGGCGCAGGCCACGGCGAGATCGAACCCGGATCCCGCCTTCGGCACCGATGCGGGACTGAGCCCCACCGTCAGTTTCTTCTGCGGCCATTCGCCGCCGGAATTCACCACCGCGGCCCTGACCCGGTCACGGCTCTCGGTCAGGCTCTTGTCCGGCAGCCCCACCAGGGTGAACGCCGCGACCCCCGGTTCGAGATCAGCCTGGACCTCGACCACCACGCCCTCGACGCCCACCAGTGCCACCGCGCAGGTCCGTGCGAACCCCATCTCAGGCCACCCCCCGGACGTGCTCGACGACGGGTGCGCCACGGCTGGGCAGGACGACGCCCACCAGGTCGATGCGGACGCCTCCGGGTGGCGCTCCGCCGTGGGCGTGGATCCAGCGCTCCGCGAGATGGCGCAGCCGCTCCGCCTTGTCGGGGGTCACCGCGGACATCGGATGCTCGAAGAGCCCCGCTCGCCGCGTCTTGACCTCACAGACGACCAGGGTGTCGCCGTCCCGGGCCACGATGTCGATCTCGCCGGTCCTGCCGCAGCGCCAGTTGCGCTGCAGGACCGTCATCCCGGCCTCCACCAGCCGCCGTGCGGCCAGCGTCTCGCCGTACCTGCCGAGTGCGCTGCGCGCCTGATGCGTGCTGCCGCGCGCCTGGCGCGTCTTGACGCCTGCCTGATGCATGTTGCCGCGTGCCTGATGCGTGTTCATGTCGGCACCACCTCCGGCACCAACCGTCACGCACACACACCGGAAGAGTTGATCTTGGTGGGCTACTCACCGGTTGTGGAAAACTCCGCCACCCCCACGGGGGACGATCACCCGCCGGGCAGCTCCAGATCGCTCTTGTTCAGCTCCTCGATGTTCACGTCCTTGAACGTGAGGACGCGGACCTGCTTCACGAAACGGGCCGGCCGGTACATGTCCCACACCCAGGCATCCGCCATGGACACCTCGAAGAACACCTCGCCCTGCACCGAGTGCACCTGCATCTCGTAGTCGTTGGTGAGGTAGAAGCGCCGTTCGGTCTCGATCACGTATTTGAACAGACCGACGACATCGCGGTACTCCCGGTAGAGCTTGAGCTCCATCTCGGTCTCGTACTTCTCGAGGTCCTCGGCGCTCATGGCATGTTCCCCTTCAGCCGTGCGATCCCACCATTGTGCGCCAGTCCCGCGAGCCCCTAGGCGATTTCGGTGTCCAGGGTCACGGGCCCGGCCGGGGGACCTTCGTCGAGCAGCCTCTGGAGCAGCTCGGCGAGTCTGGTCGGATACACCGTCTCATGTGCCTGGCTCAGTTCCCCACACGTCCACCAGCGCGCTCCGGCGACGCTGCGCCGCTCCAGCTCGGTCAGGCCGGTCGCCCGGGTGACCGTCTGGGTGGTACGGGCCAGGTAGTACCACTCGTCCTGGTCCCAGCGGCGGCCCGCGAACGGGAAGGAGCACATCCGCCGCCACAGCACCGGGCCGAGCTCGACCTCGGTGATGCCGGTCTCCTCGACGAGTTCCCTGAGCGCGGCTTCCTCACGAGTCTCGTCGCCCTCCAGACCGCCGCCCGGCGTGAACCACCAGTCGTCGGCCGGATCGTCCGGCTCGTGGCCGTGCAGGAGCAGGATGCGGTCGCTCGGGTCGAGCAGCACCACCCGGGCCACCTTGCGCAGCCCGCCCTCCTCCGCGGCCTCGGGGAAGCCTTCGTGCGCCGCCTCGGGGAAACCGTCGCCCGCCGCCTCAGCGGGCACCGGCCGGCTCCGTCCGGGTCCGCGAGCGGCCGCCCGTCCGTTTGGCGATCGGGCCGTACGCGCCACCGCCGAGGACGAGCACCCCGCCGACGACGATCAGGACGAGGATCGTCCGAAGCGGCCCCGGCGTGGACAGCGCGCCGAGCGTCTCGAAGCCGGTGGGCCGCTCCAGCATGCCGTCCATGGGCCACACGACGGCGTCCACCCGGGCGGTCACGGCGTTCTGCGACACCGTGCCCCGGGCGGCGTCCGTGAGGTGGGCCGTGGAGTCCAGGGAGCCCTCGCGCTCGTCACCGAGGAGGAAGAGCCGACCCTTCGGCACGGTCACCTCCGGGAAGTTCGTGCTCTCGGCGACACTGCCCGCCGGCAGATACGGTTCATCGATCTGCTTGCCGTTGACGGTGAGCTTGCCCTCGGTGCAGCAGGACACCGTGTCCCCGCCGACGGCGACCACGCGCTTGACCACCAGGGCGTTGCTCACCCAGGACGTGTCCTTGAAGACGACGACGTCGCCACGGCGTATCTCGCCACCGTCGATCCGCTGGGCCAGGACCCGGTTCCCGGCGTTGATCGTCGGCGTCATCGAGCTGGTGGGCACGGTGTACGGCCGGTAGACCACCACTCCCCAGCCGAATCCCGCCAGGAACATCACCAGGCCCAGTGCGACGGCCACTCCGGACAGTCGCTGTCCGGTCCGGCTGCCCACCGGGCCGGTTGCTGTGCCGCCGCTGCGCGGGGCCGTACGCGTCGTGCTCTCGCCACCCATGGGTCCGCACCCTACCCGGCGGTACCTGACGTGGTCAGCCCTTGCGGCCCGACCAAGGTCATCACGGCCGAGGGTTTGAGGAGCCTTGACCGTACGAGGGGAAAGTCATGTCGTACGGTCCAGGATCCGCCGCCGCCGCGGCGACCCTCAGCGGGTCTCGGCGGCCTTGATGCTCCTGCGCCGCCACAGGGCCACGGGTACCACGGTGACGAGGGCGATCCCGTTCGGGGCGACCGTGAGGGCGGTGGAGGCCGCCGACTGGGCGTTCAGGCCGCTCTGGTCGAAGGTGTCCGGCACCGGCAGGGTGCCCCAGCGGTTGATCGGCCAGGCCTTCACGACGGCCCGCCCGACGACGTCGTCCACCGGCACCATGCCCTTGTGGCTGTCGCTCTGGTTGTAGCGCGAGTCGCGGGAATTCTGCCGGTGGTCGCCCATCACCCAGATGTAGCCCTTGGGCACCTTCACCGTGAACTGGCCGCCCTGGTCATCGTTGCTGCACGGTGTGTTGCCGGCGTAGACGTACGACGCCTCGTTCAAGGCCTTGCCGTTGACCGTCAGCGGGCCGGAACCACTACAGGAGACGGTGTCGCCGCCGACGCCGATGACGCGCTTGATCAGGTCCTTCTCCTCCGCGGACGGCATCAGGCCGATCCAGCTGAGGAACGTCTGCACCGCGTTGGGGTCGGTCGTCGGCTCGCCCGCCAGCCAGTTGTCGGGGTCGTGGAACACCACGACCTCACCGCGCTCGGGCTCGGAGCCGAACCACGGGGTGAGCTTGTCGACCAGGACACGGTCACCCTGCTGGAGGGTGTTCTGCATCGAGTCCGACGGGATCGAGAACGCCTGCACCAGGAAGGTCTTGATCAGCAGCGCGAGCACGAGCGCGATACCGATCAGGATGGGCAGCTCCTTCCAGAAGGAGCGCGGCTTCTTCGGCGCGGGAGCCGAGTCACCGGGCCCCCGTCCGTCCGTCCCCGGCTGTTCGCCGGCCATGCCGTCCTCGGCTGCCCCGGAGTCATTCCCGGAGGTCACGGCGCTGTCCGCGGCCGGGACGGCTGTCTCCGCGGGGCGTCCGCGGTGCTCCTCGCCGTCGTGCCCGGACCGTGCGCCAACCGCCACATCCCCCACGCCAACTCCTTACTCTGTGCCGCCGCCGCCTGCCCCGTACACGGTGCAGGCCCACCACTCCCATAACGAGCGGGAGTTCCGCAGGGCTCGGGAGTTGGACCGATCCGTTCGGATCGTCGGGTGCAACCCTAAGCGACGGCGGACCGGCAGCGGTCGACCCCGCTGTCGAGTCGGACACGGAAGCGTAGGTTTTCGGCTCCTTGAGCTTGGTCATGTGACCGAACGGCCAGGCGATGACCATGGCCCGCCCCACCACGGAGCCCTCGGAGACCGTGCCTCCGTAGTCGGTGTCCTGGTGGGCGCGGGAGTCGGCGGAGTTGGCCCGGTGGTCGCCCATCACCCACAGCCGCCCCTGCGGGACGGTGATGTCGAACTGGGTCGCGGAGGGGGCGTTGCCGGGGTACAGGTAGTCCTCGGCCAGGGGAACGCCGTTGACGGTGACCCGTCCCTGCGCGTCGCAGCACTTGACTCGGTCGCCGCCCACGCCGACGACCCGCTTGATCAGGTCCTTCTCGTTGTCGGACGGCAGCAGGCCGATGAAGGTGAGTCCCTCCTTGACCTGCTTGACGACGATGGGATCTTCCTTCTTTGTGGTCGGCTGCTCGTCCTTCAGCCAGCCGCCGGGATCCTTGAAGACGACGACGTCCCCGCGCTCGGGCTTGGAGCCGAACCACGGGGTGAACTTGTCGACCAGGACCCGGTCGCCGATCTGGATCGTCTGCTCCATCGATCCCGACGGGATCACGAACGCCTGGACGAGGAAGGTCTTCAGGACGAGGGCTATCAGGACGGCGACACCGACGAGGAGCGGTATCTCCTTGATGGCGGAGCGCCTGCGGCGCCGCTTGACCTTGCGTTGGAGCTTGCGCCGCTCGGCGCGGCTGCGTCCGCCCGCGGCACCGGCGGACGACCGCCGGGATCCGGTGGGCAGCAGGTTGTCGACCGCGCTCGTCGGCACGCCACGTGGTTTGCCGCGGTTACCCATGGGCGCCCACCGCGGTGGTCGGCTCACTCGCCCCTTCGGCGGCGGCGGGTACGCGCGCATAGGAGGCGGGCCGGTGCAGTCGGATGAAGTGGCCGGCGGGCCACAGGACCCAGTCGGCCCGGCCGATGACGTCGTCGACGGGGATCATCCCGCCCCCCGGGGAGCCGAGGTGGTCGCGGGAGTCGCTGGAGCGGCTGCGGTGGTCGCCCAGGACGAAGAGTGCGCTCGGGGGCACCACCACGTCGAAGGGCACCGAGGAAGGGGTGTCACCGGGGTAAAGGAACGTCGATTCGTCGACGGACCGACCATTCACCTCGATCCACCCCTCCTTGTCACAGCAGACCACGTGGTCTCCCCCCACACCGACAACGCGTTTGATGTAGTCGGCGTCCCCGAAGTACCCGGTTCCGTCGAACACCACGACATCGCCGCGCCTCGGCTCGGCACCGAAACGGTACGCCAACTTATTTACGAGGACGCGGTCCCCGATCCTCAATCCCTTTTCCATGGATCCGCTGGGAATCTGGAAGGGCTGTACGACGAAGTTGCTGAGCAGCAGCAGGAACAGCAGGCAGAGCAGCAGGGTCAGGGTGATCCGCCCGCCGGGCAGCCATGCGGCGATGCGCGGCACCAACGCGAAACGCGACCGGTCCTCGCGCCCTCCGGTGTCCGAGATCTCCTCGGCATCGGAAAGGCGGGAGGAGCGGTCGCGCTCCGTCGGCTGTGCTTCGGTGTCCATCGAGGCCAGATGCTATCCGGCCGCTCTGTGGACCCCCGCGCGAGATCAGCTCTCGCGCTTCTCCTTGATCTTCGCGGCCTTGCCGCGCAGCTCGCGCAGGTAGTAGAGCTTGGCGCGACGCACGTCACCGCGGGTGACGAGCTCGATCTTCTCGACGATCGGGGTGTGCACCGGGAAGGTGCGCTCGACGCCGACGGAGAAGGAGACCTTGCGGACCGTGAAGGTCTCGCGGACACCGGCGCCCTGGCGACGGATGACGACGCCCTTGAACTGCTGCACACGGGAGCGGTTGCCCTCGATGACACGCACGTGGACGTTGACGGTGTCACCCGGGCGGAAGGCCGGGACGTCGTCGCGCAGCGACGCGTTGTCGACAATGTCGAGCAGGTGAGACATTTCGTCTGCTTTCTTCGCTGATGCCACAGGTCATCAACGGCACATAGGTTTCGGAAGGATGCTGTCCACGTCGGGGCGAGCGTCGTGTCCCCCTGCGGCAGGGGCGCACGCCGGACGGCGCACAACAGCGACCTATTGTTCCATGCCTTCTGGCCTGCGCCAAAATCGGCCGTACGGCTCCCCCGCCGGGTCGGGTGCCCAGCCCAGGATGGAGAGCATCTCGCGGTCCTTCTTGTCGAAGGCCTTGGGGTCGCAGCGCTCGATGAGGTCGGGCCGGTGGGCCGCCGTACGCCGGAGTGCCTCGTCGCGCCGCCAGCGGGCGATCTTGCCGTGGTGACCGCTGAGCAGCACGTCGGGTATCCCTCGCCCGCGCCACTCGGGCGGCTTGGTGTAGACGGGGCCCTCCAGGAGGTTGGCCATGGCGCCGGGCGCGAAGGAGTCGTCGCGATGGGACTCGGCGTTGCCGAGAACACCGGGCAGCAGCCGCGCCACGGCCTCCGTGATGACGAGTACGGCAGCCTCGCCGCCGGCCAGGACGTAGTCGCCGATGGAGACCTCGTACACCGGCATCCGCCTCGCGTACTCGTCGATCACGCGGCGGTCGATGCCCTCGTAGCGGGCGGGCGTGAAGACGAGCCAGGGGCGCTCGGACAGTTCGACGGCGAGTTCCTGGGTGAAGGGCCGGCCGCTGGGCGTGGGGACGATCAGGGCGGGCGTGTGCGAGCCCGACTCATAGCCGTCCGCCAGGACACAGTCCAGCGCGTCGCCCCAGGGGCCGGTCTTCATGACCATGCCCGGACCGCCGCCGTACGGGGTGTCGTCGACCGTGTTGTGGCGGTCGTAGGTCCACTCGCGCAGGTCGTGGACGTGCACGTTCAGCTGCCCACGCGTGCGCGCCTTGCCGACGAGGGAGACGTTCAGCGGCTCCAGGTACTCGGGGAAGATCGTGACGACGTCGAGGCGCATCAGGACTCTTCTCGCGAGGAAGTGCCGGACTCGTCGGCGACCTCGTCGTCGTCGGTCTGGTCGTCGATCAGGCCGGGAGGGGGGTCGATGACGGCCCTCTGTTCCTCCAGGTCGATCTCCGTGACGATCTCCTCGACGAACGGGATCAGCACCTCGCTGCCGTCCGGACGCTCCACGATGAACAGGTCCTGCGAGGGCAGGTGCGAGATCTCGGTGATCCGGCCGACCTCGACGCCTTCCTTGGTCACCACGTCCAGGTCCATCAGCTGGTGGTCGTAGTACTCGTCCTCCTCCTCGGGGAGCACCTCCGGATCCACCTCCGCGATGAGGAGGGTGTTGCGCAGGGCCTCGGCGGCGGTGCGGTCCTTCACGCCCTCGAAACGCAGAAGGAGGCGGCCGCTGTGGACGCGACCGGTCTCGATGGTGAGCGGGCCCGTCGAGGCGGGGTCCGTGAGCAGTACGGCGCCGGGCCCGAGCCTCAGTTCCGGCTCGTCGGTGCGGACCTCTACGGTGACCTCGCCCTTGATGCCGTGGGCACGGCCGATGCGAGCGACTACCAGCTGCACTGTGCTTGCTTCTCCTGATCTACGACGACGGGCCGGGGACGGCCCAGTGGCCCTCCCCGGCCCGAGCCGGTGCTGCGATGCGTCAGCGGACGTGGTCCACGTCGACGAGGTCGACACGGACACCGCGGCCGCCGATGGCGCCCACGACGGTACGCAGGGCGCGCGCTGTGCGGCCGTTGCGGCCGATCACCTTGCCGAGGTCGTCCGGGTGAACCCGGACTTCCAGGACACGCCCACGACGCAGGTTGCGCGAGGCGACCTGCACGTCGTCAGGGTTGTCGACGATGCCCTTCACGAGGTGCTCAAGCGCCTCTTCGAGCATGCTGCTCAGGCCTCGGTGGACTGGGACTCGGCAGGAGCCTCGTCCTTCTTCTCAGCCTTCTTCTTCTGGGTGATCGCCTCACCCTTGCCCTCGTCGTCGCCGCCGAGGGCCTCGAACAGCGGACGCGCGGCCTTCTCGGACGGCTGCAGCAGCGGAGCCGGGGCGGGCTCGCCCTTGAACTTCTGCCAGTCGCCGGTCTTCTTCAGGATGGCGAGCACGGGCTCGGTCGGCTGGGCGCCGACGGAGAGCCAGTAGGCCACGCGCTCGGCGTCGACCTCCATGCGCGAGGGGTTCTGCACCGGGTGGTACAGGCCGATCTCCTCGATCGCACGACCGTCACGACGGGTGCGGGAGTCGGCGACGACGATGCGGTAGTGAGGCGAACGGATCTTGCCCAGACGCTTCAGCTTGATCTTGACTGCCACGGGAGTGGGTTCTCCTGATTTTGACGTGGTTGGGCACGGCGAGAAGGCCGCGTGGGGTTGCGGTACCCGAGTGCCCGATGGACGCGTCAGCCGGAGGCGAGAGGGTTCCTGTGCGGCTGTCGAGTACAGCTAGCCATTGTGCCACACGCCGCGGGTCGCTCCGGACCGGGGCCGCCTGGGACTGGGCAGCCCTGAGAGGCACCCGGCCCTTCGGGTGCCTCAGCGCGGTCGCACGGCCCGGTGCCGTGGTGCCGCCGCTTCTGTGCGGCGGCACCCACACCCACGCCCCGGGCTCGTCCGGCAGCCACGAGATGCCGGTACCCGTTCGCGCGGGGCGTCGGTTCGCGCCCGCGATCGCCTCAGCTCGCCGCCGCGCCCACGACCTCCGGGATTCTGAACGGCTTCCCGCAACCGCCGCACACGATCGGGGCCTGGGCCAGGACCGACGGGACGACCCGGACGTTGCGGCCGCAGTCGCAGACGGCCTTGACGCGGACGCCGCCACCGGAGGAACCGTGACGGGCGGCCGGGCCGCGGAAGGAGCGGGCGGTGTCCGCGGCGGTCGCGGCCGTGTGGGCCTTGAGAGCCCGCTGGAGGCGCTCGATGGTCGGCCGGTAACGGCGCTTCGCCTCGGGGTTGAGCGCGACCAGCGAGAAACCGCTGCTGGGGTGCGGTTCCTCGGGGTGGTCCAGGCCCATCTCCTCGGCGATCGCGAGGAATCTCCGGTTGTGGTAGCGGCCCGCACGGGAGGTGTCGCGGATGCCGCGCGAGGCGGCGATGCCATGGACTGCCTCGTGAAGCAGTCGCTCGAAGGAGAGCTCGTGACCGCACGCGGACGACGACTCCCCGATCAGGGACTCTGGCGCGGCAAGATCGGGCAGCTCGGGGTGGTACCGCTGAATGTCGGCCCACGCCTGTGCCAGCTCTGCGGCGAGAACAGGTGGTGTCTGTGTCGTGCTCACGTAATGACAACGAGCCAGGGTGCCGCTGTGTTCCTATTACGGGGCATCCCAAATAATTTGCACGTACCCGTCAGTTGCCACTGATGCGTCCTGACGAGGGCGGGTACGCTGATCTGCGGAGAAGCCTCACAGCTCATACCAAGCTGGTGCGTAGTCTGACGTAGGACCCGGCGCGTAGATCGTGTCCACGCGCCGGGGTAGCTGTGGTCAGCCGTTGCGCAAGAGACGTTTCGGTCGCTCTGCCGCCGGAAGGCGCTACCTCAGTAAGCGCGCGCGACGATCGCGACGTTACCGGGCGCCTCGTCGGCCTCCGGCACCGACCCGTCCTCGGCGACCAGACACCGTACGGTCACGGCGTGCTCTGCCAGCCTGGCCTCGCCTTCCTCGCCGAGCACCGCCCACGGGACGCGCGCCCAGCCACCCGCGCCTGCCACCTCGACGGCCTCCTCGATCGTGGACACGTCGGAGGTGCGGGACTCCCGGCGCTCGCGGGCCTGCCTCAGCAGCAGCGCCTGGTCCTCCTCCAGGACGGAGGGGAGCAGTCCCGCGAGCGCGTCCAGGGACACCGCCTCCTTGCCTCCCGGGATCCGCCGCGCCAGCATCGCGGTGCCGTTCTCCAGGTCACGGGGCCCGACCTCGACGCGCACCGGCACGCCCTTCAGCTCCCAGTCGACGGCCCGGCGCCCGAACGGCGTGTCGGTGCGGTCGTCGACGTGGACGCGCAGCCCCGCCGCCCGCAACTGATCGCCGATGTCGCGGACCTTGGCCAGAACCGTCTCGTCGCCCTTGATGGCGAGGACGACTACCTGGGTCTGGGCGAGGCGCGGCGGGACACGCAGGCCGTTGTCGTCGCCGTGCATCATCACCAGGGCGCCGATCATGCGGGTGGTGGATCCCCAGGAGGTCTGCCACACCAGTTCCTGCGTGCCCTCCTTCGACAGGTACCGGGTGTTGAAGGCCTGGGCGAAGTTCTGGCCCAGCTCGTGACTGGTGGCCATCTGCAGGGCCTTGCCGTCGCCCATCATCCCTTCGAGGGTGAGGGTGTTGACGGCGCCGGCGAACCGCTCCCTGACGGTCTTGCGGCCGGGGACGACGTCCATCGCGAGGACGTTCACCATGAAGTCCTCGTAGACCTCGCGGTGGATGTGGGAGGCGAAGTCGCGGGCCTCCTCGTAGGTGGCGTGCGCGGTGTGGCCTTCCTGCCACAGGAACTCGGTCGTCCGCAGGAACAGACGGGGGCGCAGCTCCCAACGGACCACGTTCGCCCACTGGTTGATCAGGAGAGGCAGGTCGCGGTAGCTCTGCACCCACTTCGAGAAGTAGTCGTTGACGATCATCTCGGAGGTGGGGCGGACCACCGCCGGCTCCTCCAGCTCGTTGCCGCCGCCGTGGGTGACGACCGCGAGTTCCGGCGCGAAGCCCTCGACGTGGTCGGCCTCGCGGGTGAGGTACGACTGCGGGATCAGCAGCGGGAAGTACGCGTTCTGCGTGCCCGTCGCCTTGATCCGGGCGTCCATCTCGGCCTGCATCCGCTCCCACAGTCCGTACCCGTACGGTCGGATCACCATGGTGCCGCGCACCGGCCCGTTGTCGGCCAACTCGGCCTTGGCGATCAGATCCTGGTACCAGCGCGGGAAGTCTTCCGCCCGCGGGGTGAGAACGGGTGCCTTTGCCATGGCGCGATGGTACGGGTCCAGGTTGCCGGAATGTGAAATCTCGCCACTGGCACAGTCCACTCTCAAGCGGGACTCGACAAACCCTGGACGCACGGTCGAGTGCGGAGTTACCTGGCATACGGGGGATGTGCGAGCGCACTGCACGGGGGCTCAGCAAACGGGCACAGGAGAAAACTCTCGGCGGATTGGGGCGCTTACCTATGACACCTACGCTCGTGCGGCAGCATCGGCCCGACACGGGAGAGGCCTTCCGTCCGGACCGCGGTGCACGCGCGCGTGACTGGTCCGAGATCCAGGAGCGGATGCTGGTACCGCTCTACGAGGCCGTCCACGAGCGACTCGACGTGGGCCCGCGCACGCGACTGTTGGGGCTCGGCTGCGGTTCCGGGCTCGCCCTGCTGATGGCGGCCTCCAGAGGCGCCACGGTCACCGGTGTCGACGGCTCCTCCCCCGAAAGGCTCGCCCTCGCGCGTGAGCGGCTGTTGCCGGAGGCGCGGGGTGGCCGGGCGCGTGGTGAGGTCCGGCTCGTGGCGGGAACGCCCGAGGACGCGGCCGACGCGGGGTCGCCCGCGTACAACCTGGTGACCGCCTTCGAGCCCATCGGGTGTCTCGCGGGTGACTCGGAGGGGCTCCGTGAGCTGCTCGCCTCGGCGACGCCGCGGGCCGAGCGCGGGGCGCCCGTGGTGCTGGCCGGCTGGGGTCCGCCGGAGCGCTGTGCCACGACGTCCGTGCTGCGGGTGGCCACCGGACTGGCGGATGGGCTGCGGGGCACGGCCGGCTGGCGTCCCGCCCTCCGCGACGACCTGGAGGAGGTCGCCCACCGGGCGGGCCTCAAGCCGGACGGTTCCGGCCGGGTCGCCTGCCCGTTCGGGTACGCCGACACCGCGAGTGCCCTGCGGGGGCTGCTGTCTACGGGGCTCTTCGACGCGGCGATCTCGGCGACCGACCAGGCGCAGGTGGACAAGGAGTTGACGGAGGCGCTGCATCCGTATCAGCGCCGGGACGGCACGGTGTGGATGCCGAACGTGTTCCGGTACCTGATCGCGCGGGTGCCGTAGACCGCGGCGGCGGACGTCGGCGGACCGTGGCGTCGGAGCCGGTGGCTCTCAGGAGCAGATTGGCCGAAAGCCACGGGGGTGCGCCTCCCTGAGAGGAGGGGCACCCCCGGCGACGTACGGACGGGCTCGGTCACGAGCCCCGTACAACAGCGTCAGCCCATGAACTTCTTGAACTCGTCAGGCAGTTCGAAGTCCTGCGGGGCCTGCTGGCCCGGCACGCCGAAGGCGCCGCCCTCGGCCGCGGCGGCGCGGCGCGCGGCCTCCTCCTGCTCCTGCTGCTTGCGCTTCATCGGGTTGCCGGAGCGCTGCTTGCCCTTGGCCTTCTTCGGCTGCTTCTTGGACCGGCCGGGTCCGCCGCCCATGCCCGGAACCCCCGGCATACCGGGCATGCCGCCGCCCTGGGCCATGCGGGACATCATCTTGCGCGCCTCGAAGAACCGCTCGACCAGGTTCTTGACGGCGCTGACGTCGACACCGGAACCCTTGGCGATACGGGCACGGCGGGAGCCGTTGATGATTGTCGGCTCGTGGCGCTCGGCCGGGGTCATCGACTTGATGATCGCGGCCGTGCGGTCGACATCGCGCTCGTCGAGGTTGTTGATCTGGTCCTTGATCTGCCCCATGCCCGGGAGCATGCCGAGCAGCTTGGAGATGGAGCCCATCTTGCGGACCTGCTCCATCTGCGCCAGGAAGTCGTCGAGGGTGAACTCCTGGCCCTTCTTGGACGCCAGCTTGGAGGCCATTTTCTGGGCCTCTTCCTGGCTGAACGTCTTCTCCGCCTGCTCGATCAGGGTGAGCAGGTCACCCATGTCGAGGATGCGGGAGGCCATCCGGTCCGGGTGGAACGCGTCGAAGTCCTCGAGCTTCTCGCCGTTCGACGCGAACATGATCGGCTTGCCGGTGACCGAGGCGATCGACAGGGCGGCACCACCGCGGGCGTCACCGTCGAGCTTGGAGAGGACCACGCCGTCGAAGCCGACGCCGTCCCGGAAGGCCTCGGCGGTGTTGACCGCGTCCTGACCGATCATCGCGTCCACGACGAACAGGATCTCGTCGGGTGAGACCGCGTCCCGGATGTCCGCGGCCTGCTGCATCATCTCGGCGTCGATGCCGAGGCGGCCGGCGGTGTCCACGATCACGATGTCGTGGACCTTGGACCGGGCGAAGTCGATGGAGTCCTTGGCGACCTTCACCGGGTCGCCCACGCCGTTGCCCGGCTCGGGGGCGTACACGGCGACGCCCGCGCGCTCGGCGACCACGCTGAGCTGGTTCACGGCGTTCGGGCGCTGGAGGTCGGCGGCGACCAGGATGGGCGAGTGGCCCTGCTCCTTCAGCCAGCGGCCGAGCTTGCCCGCGAGGGTGGTCTTACCGGCACCCTGCAGACCCGCCAGCATGATCACGGTCGGCGGCTGCTTGGCGAAGCGCAGGCGCCTGGTCTCGCCGCCGAGGATCGTGACGAGTTCCTCGTTGACGATCTTCAGGACCTGCTGGGCCGGGTTCAGCGCCTTGGAGACATCGGCGCCGAGGGCGCGCTCCTTGACGTTCTTGATGAACGTCCGCACCACCGGCAGGGCGACATCCGCTTCGAGGAGCGCGATGCGGATGTCGCGCGCGGTGGCGTCGATGTCCGCTTCGGAGAGCCGTCCTTTGCCGCGCAGGTTCTTGAAGGTCGCTGAGAGGCGATCGGAAAGAGTATCGAACACGGCGCTCGCGGTCCTCGGGGTCGTCGGTGGCTGGCTTCGAATCGCCCTCCAGGGTATCCCGCCTCCACCGGAGCGGGTCACGGTCGGTCGAAGACCGGGTCCTGGCCGGTCAGCCGCGGAGTGTCTCCTCCAGTCGCCGCGCCACCAGGGCCGCCTCTTCGCTGGGCAGCGGCGCCCCTTCGGGGCCGGTCACGTAGAAGGCGTCCACGGCGTTGGCACCCAGCGTCGAGACGTGCATGCTGCGCACCCGGACCTTCGCCTCGTCCAGGGCCCGCCCGATCCGGTGCAGCAGACCGGGGGCGTCATGGGCGCGGACCTCGATCACGGTCGCCAGCCGGGACGCGGCCGGGGCGACCGACACCCGCGCGGGGGGAGCCACGACGCCCCGGCGGCGCGGATACGCGGCGTCCCGTTCGGCGAGACGGCCGGCGATGTCCAGCGACCCGTCGAGGGCCCGTACCAGGTCGGCGCGCAGTCGCGCGGCCTGCGGCAGGGAGCCGTACTCGGCGGCGACCCGCCAGTTGAGCAGCAGCACCGAGTCCTCGACGCCGTCCGGCAGGTCCAGGGCGCGCAGTTCGGCGGTGCGGACGGTGAGGCGGTGCATGGCGAGCACACCGGCCACCGCGGGCAGCACGCCTCCGCGGTCCGGTACGGCGATGAGGAGTTCGACGCCGAGAGGTTCCGGATCGCCGGACGGCTGCTCCCCCGTCGGCGGTTCGGTCTGCGCGCGCAGCGACAGGACGGGGCCGCCGGTCGCGACCGCCTCGATGGCGAGCCGCTCCTGCTCGGCGGTGGGCGCGGCGGAGTCGGGGTCCTCCGGTGCGTCGCCGGACAGGACCGCGGAGACGCGCTGGACCAGGTCGGCGACGAGCGAGCCCCGCCAGGACGACCAGGCGGCCGGGCCGGTGGCCAGCGCGTCCGCCTCGGTGAGCGCGTGCAGCAGTTCCAGCGTGCTCTGCGAGCCGACCGCATCGGCGACCGAGCGCACGGTGGCCGGGTCCTCCAGGTCACGCCGGGTGGCGGTGTCGACGAGCAGCAGGTGATGACGTACCAGGGTGGAGAGCACGCTCACGTCCGCGCGGTCGAACCCGATGCGGGCGGCCACGTCCTTGGCGATGATCTCGCCGGCCACGGAGTGGTCGCCGGGCCAGCCCTTGCCGATGTCGTGCAGCAGCGCGGCGACCAGGAGGAGGTCGGGGCGGTGGACGCGGCGGGTGAACTCGGAGGCGCGCACGGCGGTCTCGATGAGGTGCCGGTCGACGGTCCAGATGTGCACGGCGTTGCGCTGCGGGCGGCAGCGCACCCGCTCCCAGTCGGGCAGCAGCCGGGTGATCAGGCCTTCGGCCTCCAGCGCCTCCCAGACGTCGATGGTGGAGGGGCCGGATCCGAGCAGGGTCACGAGTTGTTGGCGCGCCTCGGCGGGCCAGGGCGTGGGCAGGGGGCGCACGGCGGCGGCCAGGCGCCGCACGGCGTGCAGGGAGAGCGGGAGCCCGGCCTGCGCGGCGGCGGCCGCGGCACGCAACGGGAGGACGGGATCGCGCTCGGGGCGCGCGGCGCGGGCGAGCACCACCTCGCCGTCCTGTTCCACCACCCCTTCCGCGAGGGGTGAGCGTTCGGAGACCGGTTTCCCGCCGCCCAGCATGGCGCGCAGGCGCGGCCGGACCGCGCGGGACCTGAGCACGCGGCCCACTTCGCGCCAGGTGACGTCACTGGCGTACGCGATGACCCGCGCCGCCTCGTACACCTGCCGCAGCAGTGTGTCGGCGTCGAGCAGGCCGAGCTCGGAGGCGACCTGGTCCTGTTCCTGGAGCGCGAGCCGGTCGGTGGCGCGGCCCGTGGTCAGATGCAGGGCGTCCCGCACGTCGAGGAGTCGGCGCCGGGCGTCGTCGAGGCCCTCGCGCGGGGCGTCGGCCAGCCAGGAGGCGGCGACCGCGCGCAGTGCCGTGGCGTCCCTCAGTCCGCCTCGCGCCTCCTTCAGGTCGGGCTCCAGCAGGTACTGCAGCTCCCCCTGCCGTTCGGCGCGCTCCGCGCACAGCTCCTGGAGCTCGGGGAGACGTTTCGGTGCCTGGTTGCGCCAGTCGGCGAGGACGGCGGTCCGCAGACCTGCGGTCAGCCCCAGGTCACCGGCGAGGTGGCGGGCGTCAAGGAGCCCCAGCTGCACCTTGAGGTCCTCGGCGGCCGTCTTGCGGGCCTCGGCGGGGGTACGGACCGAGTGGTCGAGGGCCAGGCCCAGGTCCCAGACGGGGTACCAGATGCGGTCGGCCAGTGCGGCGACGGCGCCGGAGTCGCTGCCGTCGTGCAGCAGCAGAAGGTCCAGGTCGCTGCGTGGGGACAGTTCCCCGCGGCCGTATCCGCCGACCGCGACGAGAGAGGCCCCGCGCAGGTCCTCGGCGCCGGCGCCGAACAGCCCCGACAGCCAGTCGTCCGTCAGCTCGGAGAGCGCCGAACGGCGCGGCGGCCCGGACTGCGCCCCCTCGGTGAGGAGGCGCAGCCGGGCCGCCGCGTAGCCGCTGGGTCCCGAGTCCTCTGCTTCCATGCGCACGCCCGTACTCGTCACCCAGCGACTCCTGTCGTTTCCTCTGTTAGAGCGCGTCCGGGCCGCGCTCGCCGGTCCGGACCCGTACGGCCGTCTCGACCGGCAGGGACCAGACCTTGCCGTCACCGATCTTGCCGGTGCGGGCCGCCTTGACGATGACGTCGATCAGCTGTTCGGCGTCGTCGTCCTCGGCCAGCACCTCGATGCGGATCTTGGGGACCAGGTCGACGGTGTACTCGGCACCGCGGTAGACCTCGGTGTGGCCCCGCTGACGACCGTAGCCGCTCGCCTCGGTGACCGTCAGGCCGTGGACCCCGAAGGCCTGGAGGGCTTCCTTGATCTCGTCGAGCCGGTGGGGCTTGACGACAGCGGTGATGAGCTTCATGCGTCCACCTTCTTGCTCTGCGCGGCGGCCAGGGCGGGACCGGCGGTCGCGACGACACCGCCGCCGGCGCCGCTGAAGTCGTATGCGGTCTCAGCGTGCTCGGCCTGGTCGATACCGGAGATCTCCTCGTCCTCGGTGACCCGCATACCGATGGTCTTGTCGAGGAGGAAGGCGAGGACCGCGGAGGCGATCAGGGAGTAGGCGAGGACCGCGCCGACACCGGCGAACTGCTTCCACAGCTGGGTGAAGGAGTGGTCGCCGTAGAAGACGCCGGTCGCGGTGGACTGGCCCTTGCCGGTGGCGAAGAAGCCGATCAGCAGGGAGCCGAGGATACCGCCGACCATGTGGACACCGACCACGTCGAGGGAGTCGTCGTAGCCGAACTTGTACTTCAGGCCCACGGCCGCGGCACAGCCGACACCGGCGATGGCGCCGACGGCGATCGCGCCGAGCGGGGAGATGGCACCGCCGGACGGGGTGATGGCGACCAGACCGGCGACCGCGCCGGAGGCGGCGCCCAGCGTGGTGAACGCGCCGTGGCGGATCTTCTCGTAGGCGAGCCAGGCCAGCATCGCGGCGGCGGTGGCGACCTGCGTGTTGACGAACATCAGCGCGCCCACGCCGTCGTCGTTGCCCAGCCACGAGCCGGCGTTGAAGCCGAACCAGCCGAACCACAGCAGACCGGCGCCGAGCATGACCAGCGGGAGGCTGTGCGGACGCATCGGGTCCTTCTTGAAGCCGACGCGCTTGCCGATCACCAGGATCACACCGAGGGCGCCGGCACCGGCGTTGATGTGGACCGCGGTACCACCGGCGAAGTCGATCACACCGAGCTTGTAGGCCCAGCCGTCGGCACCCCACACCCAGTGGGCGACCGGGACGTAGACGATCGTGAGCCACAGGGCGACGAAGAGCGCCCAGGCGGAGAACTTGACGCGGTCCGCGATGGCACCGCTGATCAGGGCCGGTGTGATGACCGCGAACATCATCTGGAAGATCATGAACACGAAGATCGGGATGGTGTAGCCGTCCCAGAGCTCCGTCAGGCCGATGTTGCTGAGGCCCAGCCAGTCGGAATTGAAGCCGATGAAGCCGTTGCTCGCGCCGAAGGCAAGGGAGAATCCGTACAGGACCCACAGGATCGTGACGATCCCGATACTGATGAAGCTCATCATCAGCATGTTCAGGGTGCTCTTGACCCGGACCATGCCTCCGTAGAAGAAGGCCAGGCCCGGGGTCATGAGCAGCACCAGGGCGGAACAGATAAGCATGAAGCCTGTGTTGGCGGACGACAACTTGGGTGCCTCCGCCGCAAGCGTGATGGCGGCTGATGCCATCGGCGTCTCCTCGTCAATTGGTACGGCCCCGTGCGGGCGAAGCCTGAGCGGTATGAGGGGTGGGCCGGTTATGCGCCATGAGATTGGCGCAGCACCATTTCGATGGAAGCCCCTCGTTGTTTCGCCGCCGTGACGAAGGCGCCCTGTGTGTTACGCGTCGATGAACTGGCGGATTTCGGCCGAGTCGATCGTTATCGTGGCGCAACCTTCGGTGGAGGAAGCAGGCCGGCCGCGGTCGGCCTTCCGATGACCTGGCATGGGGGAGCCGAGTCGGGCAGTTCGGGAGGGCCGGCCGCGGCCGGGGTTCAGGGGGTGGCGCCGCCCCGTCAGACCGCCTCGGCGGTCTCGGGCAGCTCCACGGCCAGCTGGTCGGTGAGGTCCACGACCTCGGCGAGGTCGCCGAAATCGCGTACGGCCGTGTCGACGGTCTTTCGGATACGAGTGTTCACGCGCTCGGAGCGGACCTTCTTGGCGATCTGCATGGCCTCCATGGCCGGCACGGTGCTCTGCTCGGGCTCCCGCTGGAGGAGGTGCACGGTCGCCATTCCGATCAGGTTCAGTGCGTACGACCGCTGGTGCTCGTCGTCCTTGGCGAAGAGCTCGACGGCCCTCCGCATCAGGGGCTCGGCGAGGGAGGCGTAGGTGGGGCTGCGGCCGGCGACATAGGCGAGGTCGCGGTAGGAGTGGGAGTTCTCGCCGTACAGCTCGGCCTCGGAGAAGAAGCGGATCCAGTCGGGGTCCGGGTCGTCCCACTCGTCGACGTCACCGAAGGTGTCCTCGGCCATCCGGACCGCCCGCTTGCACTTGCCGGGCTGCCCCATGTTGGCGTAGGCGCGGGCCTCCATCGCATACAGCATGGACTGGGTGCGCGGGCCGGCGCAGTCCCGGCTGCCGTACTGCGCGAGATGGATCAGCTCCAGGGCGTCCTCGGGCCGCCCGAGGTGGATCATCTGGCGGCTCATGCTGGACAGCACGTACGAGCCGAGCGGTTTGTCGCCCGCCTCCTTGGCGGCGTGCAGGGCGAGGACGAAGTACTTCTGCGCGGCGGGCTGCAGTCCGACGTCGTACGACATCCAGCCGGCCAGTTCCGCGAGCTCGGCGGCCACCTTGAACAGCTTGCGGGTGGTGGCCTCGGGCTGGGGCTCCTGGAGGAGGTCGGTCACCTCGTGCAGCTGGCCGACGACCGCCTTGCGGCGCAGGCCGCCGCCGCACTGGGCGTCCCACTGGCGGAACATCACCGTGGTCGACTCCAGTAACTCCAGTTCGGGCCTGGACAGCCGACCGCGGCGGGCCGAGGCCGAGGCCGGTTCGGGCTCGGGGCGCGGGGCGGCGGGCGCGGGCACCAGCCAGCGCTGCATGGGTTCGATGAGGGACGGGCCCGCGGAGAGGGCCAGCGAGGTTCCGAGGAAGCCGCGCCGCGCCAGCATCAGGTCGCTGCGCGAGAACTCGCTGAGCAGGGCCACGGTCTGCGGGCCCGTCCAGGGCAGGTCGACGCCGGTCGCGGAGGGTGACTGCCGGGCGGAGCGCAGTCCGAGGTCCTCGACGGAGACGACACAGCCGAACCGCTCGGAGAACAGCTCGGACAGGATGCGGGGAATGGGTTCGCGGGGGTTCTCGCCGTCCAGCCAGCGGCGCACGCGCGAGGTGTCGGTGGAGATGTGATTGGCGCCCAACTGACGGGCCCGCCGGTTGACTTGGCGTGCCAGCTCGCCCTTGGACCAGCCGCTGCGCACGAACCACGAGGTGAGCAGCTCGTTGGGGCGCTTGTCGGTGTTCGTCCCCGTCGTCGCGGTCGTCGCGCCCGTCTCGCTACCGCCGTTGCCGCTCACTGGAACGCCCCCATCCCTGAGACCACTTGTCACTGAGTGCGCCAAGCCTTATCAGAATGCCGGTAAATACGGCTTCCCGTCCGGCGGTTGCCATCCTTCGAACGGGAAACCGGGTTGCCTCCGGCATACCCAAGAGTGCATGTGCCCTCAGGCCTCGTGCACTCAACGTAATCCCACGATCACGCGTCCAGCCATGGCGATCCCGGAAACGCCACCATTCGCCACCCCTTCGAATGAACTCCCTGTGACGTCCCCACGGTTCACTTGACAGATGACCAGCGCGAGTGGGCGGAGCGGTGCGTTCAGGGGCGCACATGGCTGAGCGCACCACCCAGGAGACCTCCGCACGCCGCGTGAACTCGAAAGTGGCGACGGAGAGTCACAGAACGCGTTCGCCACGTAACCACCGGCGCGCCGGACACGTTGGAGGAGGCATGGGCTTCACGATCGGCGGCATCCGGGAGATCCGCACCGGCTCGCGTCGGCGCGGCCGCTCGTCGGAGTGCACCTCCGTCGCCGAGTTCACCGGACTCTGGGGCTGGGACGTCGTACCGGGCGCGCGCGCCGCGGCGGGCGCCTGCTCATGCGGTCGCGCCGACTGCCTCGCCCCCGGCGCCCACCCCCTCGGTTTCGCTCCCCCGGTCCGGGCCGGCGCCACGCTCGACGAGGTGACCCGGGCCTGGTCGGAGTTCCCCGGCGCCGCGGTGATGCTGCCGGTCGGCCGCGCGTTCGACGTGATCGAGGTGGCCGAGTCCGCCGGGCGGCGCGCCCTGGTCCGCCTGGAGCGCATGGGCCTGCCCCTCGGCCCGGTGATCACGACCCCTGAGGGCCGCGTCCACTTCTTCGTGGCCCCCGGCACCGCCGCCTGCCTCACCGAGCTTCTCTACCGCATGGGCTGGGACGACCCGGCCTCCCTGGACCTGCGCGGCCTCGGCCCCGGCACGTACATCACGGCCCCGCCGTCCGACCGCGGCGGCCTGGGCCCGGTGCGCTGGCTGCGGCCGCCCGCCCTGGACACGGCGACGAAGCCACCGGCGGCCAGGCTGCTGCTGGGGACGCTGGCCTACGTGGCCCACCGGTCGCCCGCGTAGCCGCACGAACGTCGAGGGCACCGCCGTACGTCAGACTCCCGGCCGTACCTCAGACCCACAGCCGTACTCGGAGGCACAGCCGTGGACGACGCGGCGCCCGCCCCCGAGGTGCGGTCGGGGCGGGCGCCTTGACGGGTGCGCGGGTTGGCGCACACAGGGAACTTCCGAGGGGCCGTGCTCACTCTCCGATGAGGGCGTCAACGAACGCCTCCGGCTCGAAGGGCGCCAGGTCGTCCGCGCCCTCGCCGAGACCCACCAGCTTCACCGGCACCTTCAGCTCGCGCTGCACGGCGACCACGATGCCGCCCTTGGCCGTGCCGTCCAGCTTGGTCAGCACGATGCCGGTGATGTCGACGACCTCGGCGAACACCCGGGCCTGGATCAGCCCGTTCTGGCCGGTCGTCGCGTCGAGGACGAGCAGCACCTCGTCCAGCGGGGCGTGCTTCTCGACGACCCGCTTGACCTTGCCGAGCTCGTCCATGAGACCGGTCTTGGTGTGCAGTCGTCCCGCGGTGTCGATGAGCACGACGTCCGCGCCCATCTCCTTGCCCTCCTTGACCGCGTCGAACGCGACGGAGGCGGGGTCACCGCCCTCGGGTCCGCGCACGGTGTGCGCGCCGACCCGCTCGCCCCAGGTCTGCAGCTGGTCGGCGGCGGCCGCGCGGAAGGTGTCGGCGGCACCGAGGACGACACTGCGCCCGTCGGCCACCAGCACCCGGGCGAGCTTGCCGGTGGTGGTGGTCTTGCCGGTGCCGTTGACGCCGACGACCATCACGATGCCGGGCTTGCTGGACTCCGGCTCGGTCTTGACCGTGCGGTCGAGGTCGGCCCCGACCAGCTTGAGCAGTTCCTCGCGCAGCAGGGCGCGCAGCTCGGACGGGGTGCGGGTGCCGAGCACCTTCACCCGCTCCCGAAGCCCCTCGACCAGTTCCTGAGTGGGCTGCACGCCGACGTCGGCGGTGAGGAGGATGTCCTCCATCTCCTCCCAGGTGTCCTCGTCGAGGTGCTCGCGCGACAGGAGGGTGAGCAGTCCCTGGCCGAGCGCGTTCTGCGAGCGGGAGAGCCGGGCGCGCAGGCGGACCAGACGGCCGGCCGTGGGCTCCGGGATCTCGATCTCGGGGGCGGGCGCGGCAACGGGTTCGTCGAGGACGGTCGGAGCGGAGCCGTCCGGGAGATCCACCTCCTCTATGGTCCGGCGCGGTTCGTCGCGCGGTGTCTCGGCCTCGTCGCCGACGTGCGGCTCAGCCGGAGGGGCGGTGATGTCGGGTGCGGAGGGCGGCGGCGGTGGCAGCGACTTCGTGCGCCGGCTGCCGATGACCAGCCCGCCGAGCGCACCGAGCACGACCACGGCGATGACTACAGCAAGGATGACGATTTCCATAACCCACCCAGTATCGGCCATGGGTCCGATCGAGCCCAGCTTGTGTCTTCCTCCAAAGAGAAGGGTTCGGCTTCAGCGGTCAGGGAGCAGCCCCGCGACCGGCCGCTGACGGGATGCCCGCGCCTCTGGTTGTCTGACGGGTCGTCAGCTAACGTCGTCCCCTCTCGTCCGCTCCCCATGGGCTTTCATGCACTCGCATCCGCTCGCATCCACTCCCGTCCACCGCGTGAAGGGGGACTCCCCATGCCCGTCACGGTCGTCCGCTTCAACCTGGTCGAGCCCGGCGCCACCCCTGCCTCGCTCAGCGCCCGGTACCGGGCCGCACTGGAGATGGCCGCCTACGCCGACGAACACGGGATCACCACCGTGCAGACCGAGGAACACCACGGCGTCGGCAACAACTGGCTGCCCTCACCGTTCGCCTTCGCGGGCGCGGTGTTCGGGGCCACCCGCCGGATCGCGGTGACGGTCTCCGCGATCATCGGCCCGCTGCACGATCCGCTGCGCCTGGCCGAGGACATCGCCGTACTGGATCTGCTGAGCGGCGGACGGCTGGTCACCGTGGCCGGGATCGGGTACCGGCCCGAGGAGTACGCCCTGTTCGACGTGGACTGGAAACGCCGGGGCCGGATCCAGGACGAGGTCCTGGAGACCCTGCTGCGGGCGTGGACCGGGGAGGAGTTCACGTACCGGGGCCGTACGGTACGGGTCACCCCGCGCCCGTACTCCGACCCGCACCCGTTGCTCCTGGTCGGCGGTTCCTCGAAGGCCGCCGCCCGCCGGGCCGCCCGGCTCGGCCTGCCCTTCTTCCCCAGCGCGCATCTGCCGGAACTCGAGGCGTACTACAAGGAGCGGCTGGTCGAGTACGGCACCGAGGGCTGGACGATGATGCCCGCCGCCGAGACTCCCCTGCTGCACCTCGCCGAGGATCCGGACCGGGCGTGGGCCGCGTACGGAGAGCACTTCCTGCACGAGGCGCGGACGTACGCCTCCTGGCAGTCCGGCGACATTCGCTCGGCCGTGCGATCCGCGGCCACGACGGTGGAGGAACTCCGGGCGGAAGGCGTCTACCGGATCCTGACGCCCGAGGAGTGCGTGACCCAGGGCCTGGACAGCCTCGTCCTGCATCCGCTGGCGGGCGGGATGCCGGTGGACGAGGGGTGGCGCAGCCTGCGGCTGCTCGCGGAGCGGGTCCTTCCGGCGCTGGACGACTGATCAGGGAACACCGCCGCCCCCTGCCCGCTCGGCGGCGGAACAGGGGGCGGCGGACGGTACGGGGAGAGGGGCAGCGGGGACTTGGCCCTTCTCCCCGAGTGCGCGGGGGCTCGACGGGCGGGTCAGCCCATCTCCTCCAGGGTCTTGCCGTTCGTCTCCTTGACGTACTTGAGGACGAACGGGATGGAGAGCGCGGCGAAGACCGTGTAGATCACGTAGGTCAGGGAGAGGTTCCAGTCGGCCAGCGACGGGAAGCTCGCGGTGATGGCCCAGTTGGCGATCCACTGCGCGGAGGCGGCCACACCCAGGGCGGCGGCGCGGAGCCGGTTCGGGAACATCTCGCCGAGGAAGACCCAGACGACCACACCCCAGGACAGGGCGAAGAAGAGCACGAACACATGGGCGGCGATCAGGGCGATCCAGCCCTGGGTGGCCGGCAGCTTGCCGTCGACCAGGTCGAAGGAGAACGCCCACGCCTCCAGGCCGAGTCCGACCACCATGCCGACGGAGCCGATCAGGGCCAGCGGCTTGCGGCCGACGCGGTCCACGAAGATCATCGCGACCACGGTGCCGAGGATGTTGATGATCGACGTCGTGAAGGAGTAGAAGAACGAGTCCGTCGGGTCGACGCCGACCGACTGCCACAGGGTCGAGGAGTAGTAGAACGCGACGTTGATGCCGACGAACTGCTGGAAGACCGAGAGCCCGATACCGATCCAGACGATCGGCTTGAAGAAGAAGCCGCCGCCCAGCAGGTCCTTGAAGGACGACTTGTGCTCGCTCTTCATCGCGTGCTCGATCTCGGTGACGCGCGCGTCCAGGTCGATCTTGTCGCCCTCGACCTCTTCGAGGATCTCGCGGGCCCGCTCGTGCTTGCCGACGGAGATCAGGAAGCGCGGGGACTCGGGGATCGCGAAGGAGAGCAGACCGTAGAGGACGGCCGGGATCACCATGACGCCCAGCATGACCTGCCAGGCCTCCAGGCCCATCAGCTCGCCGCGCTGGTCGCCGTCGGCGGCGTTCAGCAGGCCCCAGTTGACCAGCTGGGAGATGGCGATGCCGATGACGATCGCGGCCTGCTGGAAGGAACCGAGGCGGCCGCGGTAGGCCGGTGGGGCGACCTCGGCGATGTAGGCGGGGCCGATCACGGAGGCCATGCCGATGGCGAAGCCGCCGACGACGCGCCAGAAGGCGAGGTCGTAGAGCGCGAAGGGCAGCGCCGAACCGATGGCGCTGATCGTGAAGAGCACAGCGGAGATCTGCATGCACCGGATGCGGCCGATGCGGTCGGCTATGCGGCCGGCGGTCGCGGCGCCGATGGCACAGCCGATCAGGGCGACGGCGATGACCTGTGCCAGGGCCGCCGAGCCGATGTCGTAGCGGCCCCGGATGGCCTCGACGGCACCGTTGATCACGGAGCTGTCGTAGCCGAAGAGGAAACCGCCCATCGCGGCCGCCGCCGCGATGAAGATGACGTGCCCGAGATGATCGGGGTGAGCCGAAGCGGCTCCTGAACTGGATGCCTGCGCTGTGCTGGTCACGTGTACTCCTCGGGCCACCGGCAACGCTGCCGGCGTGGGAACGACCCTCCGGTGGCGCCCAGCATGGGCTGCCCACCACCTGAAGGTAAAAGCAACGTTGCAGAGACTATGCCTTCAAGTTTCGAAGTCAAGAGAGGGTCTGGTGTGGGTTATGAGACCACCGGCTGACAGCTATGTGTTCAATAAGTGAAGCCATCAAGAATCGCAGGTGGCGATAGCTGTAATGCGCACGGAATTACCGCAGGCGCTGCGAGATGACCTTCGACACACCGTCGCCCTGCATGGAGACGCCGTACAGCGCGTCGGCGACCTCCATCGTCCGCTTCTGGTGCGTGATCACGATCAGCTGGGAGGCTTCCTGCAACTCCTGCATGATGCGGATCAGCCGCTGGAGGTTGGTGTCGTCGAGCGCCGCCTCGACCTCGTCCATCACATAGAACGGGCTGGGCCGGGCCTTGAAGATCGACACGAGCAGCGCCACGGCGGTCAGTGACCGCTCGCCGCCGGAGAGCAGCGAGAGCCGCTTGACCTTCTTGCCCGGCGGACGCGCCTCGACGTCCACGCCCGTGGTGAGCATGTTGTCGGGGTCGGTCAGGATCAGGCGCCCGTCACCGCCCGGGAACAGCCGGCCGAACACGCCCTCGAACTCGCGGGCGGTGTCCCGGTAGGCCTCGGTGAAGACCTGCTCAACGCGCTCGTCGACCTCCTTGACGACCTGGAGCAGGTCGGCGCGGGTCTTCTTCAGGTCCTCCAGCTGCTCGCTGAGGAACTGGTGGCGTTCCTCCAGCGCGGCGAACTCCTCCAGGGCGAGCGGGTTGACCTTGCCGAGCTGCTGGTACGCACGCTCGGCCGCCTTCAGCCGCCTCTCCTGCTCCGCCCGGTGGAACTGCCTCGGCCGGTTGCGCGGGTGCTCGGGGTCCTCCGGCAGCTCCTCGCCCTCGGCGGGGGGCGAGGGCGGCACCAGCTGGTGCGGGCCGTACTCGGCCGTGAGTCCCGCCGGTTCCACACCGAACTCCTCCAGCGCCTTGGTCTCCAGCTGCTCGATCCGCAGCCGCTTCTCGGCGCCGAGTACCTCGCCCCGGTGGACTGAATCCGTCAACTTGTCGAGCTCCGCCTTGAGATCGCGCCCCGCGGTGCGCGCGGCGGTCAGCTCCTGCTCCCGTCGGGCCTTGGCGGCCTCGGCCGCGGTGCGCTCCTCGCCGGCCCGCGTCAGGGAGACCTCGACGTGCGCGAGCAGTTGCCGGGCGCCGGAGGCCACGGCCTGCGCGACGGCGGCCTCGTGTCTCAGGCGCGCCCGCCGCTGCTCAGCGCGGGCGCGCGCCTCGCGTTCCGCGCGGGCGGCCCGGTCGAGTGAATCGGCCCGCCCGGCGAGCCCCTTGACCCGTTCCTCGTGCGTACGGACCTGGAGACGGGCCTCCATCTCGGTCTGCCGGGCGTTGGCCCCGTCGGCGGCGAGCCGGTCGCGCACCGATGTGTCGGGTTCCTCCTCGACCGGCATCTCCTCGGCGACGGCGAGCCGTTCGGCCAGTTCCTCGACGTCCTGGAGGGCCTTGTCGAGCGCCTCCTGCGCCCGAGCGGCGGCGGCGACGGACCGCTCGGCCTCGCCGGCGGCGCCACGCGCCTGCCCGGACAGCCGCCCCAACTGCTGGGCCACCGCCGACTTCTCCCGGTCGGCGGCCCGGCGCCGCTCCCCCAGTTCCTCGACCCGCGCGGCACACTCCCCACGCCGCTCCACCGCCGCGTGCTGCGCCTCGGTCAGCGCCTCACACCGCACGGCCAGCTCTTCCAGCTCGGCGGCCGCCTCGTCCACGGATGCCTGCACTTCGAGCAGGCTCGGCGCCCCGGCGGACCCGCCCTGTGCGAAGTGCGCGCCCAGCAGGTCGCCCTCGGCGGTCACCGCGGTGAGGTCGGGCCGCGCGTACACCAGATCCTCGGCGTCCTCGAGGGTGCCCACGACGACGATCCCGCGCAGCAGACGTCGTACGGCGGGCATCAGGTCGGCGGGGGCGCGGACGAGGTCGGCCGCGTACGGCGGCCCCTCGGTCCGGGCCTCCCGCGGTACGTCGTCGGCGGCGCCGCTCAGCAGCAGCGCCGCCCGCCCCGCGTCCTGCTTGCGCAGCAGGCGGATGGCGTCGGCCGCGGCCGACGGGGTGGTCACCGCGAGGGCGTCGGCGGCGGCACCGAGGGCCGCGGCCAGGGCGACCTCGTGTCCCGGGGTCACGGTGAGCAGTTCGGCGGCCGGGCCGAGCAGTCCGGCGAGGCGGTCCTTCGCCGCGAGCAGCGCGCCGGTGCCGTCCTTGCGCCGCAGGCCCAGCGCCAGCGCCTCGTGGCGGGCCTGGGTCGCGGCCCGGCTGCGTTCCGCCGCGGTGACCGACTCCCGGGCCGCGGTGAGCCCGGCCTCGGCCTCGGCGAGTTCACGCTTGGCCACCTCGTGCCGCTCGGCGAGTTCGGCGTCGCCGGCGTCGAGTCCGTCGACCTCGGCCTTGAGGGCCTCGTACTCCTCCTGCGCGGCGACGGCCCGCTCCTGCGCCTCGTCCCGTGCGGCGGCCAGCCGGTCGATCTCGGCCTGGGCGGAGCCCGCCCGCGAACGGGCCGCGTTGACCTGGCCGTTCAGCCGGGCCAGTCCCTCACGGCGGTCCGCGATGGCCCGGGCCACGTCCTTGAGGCGCCGTTCTTCCTGGGCGAGTTCGCGCTCCAGTTCGGAACGGTGCGCGACCGTGTCCTCCAGGGCGTGCTCGGCCGCCTCCAGGGCCGCCTCCAGTTCGGCCTCCTGCTCACGGATCCGGGCGGCCTCGCGTTCCATGTCCTCCGGGTCGCGTCCCCGTCGTTCCTCGGGAGGCGCGGAGGTGGCGCTCTTCACCCGCGCCTCGGCCAGCGAGATGGTGCCGCGCACCCGCTCGGCCAGCTGTGACAGCTCGTACCAGGTCTGCTGGGCGCGCTGGAGACGGGGCGAGAGCTGCCGCACCTGGTCCTCCAGGAGTGCCTCGCGCTGCTGGGCCCGTTTCAGCTCCAGCTCCGCGGTCTCCTTGCGCTCCTTCAGCGCGGCCTCGTCGGCGACCTCGGCGCGCAGCGCGTTGTGCAGCCGTACGAGGTCGTCGGCGAGGAGACGCAGGCGGGCGTCGCGGAGGTCGGCCTGGATGACGGCGGCCCGTCGGGCGACCGCGGCCTGGCGGCCGAGGGGCTTGAGCTGGCGCCGCAGTTCGTCGGTCAGGTCCTGCACGCGCGCGAGGTTGGCCTTCATCGCGTCCAGCTTCCGCAGCGCCTTCTCCTTGCGCTTGCGGTGCTTGAGGACGCCCGCGGCCTCCTCGATGAAGGCGCGGCGGCCCATGGGGTCGGCGTGCAGGACGGAGTCGAGCTGGCCCTGGCCGACGATGACGTGCATCTCGCGGCCGATGCCGGAGTCGGACAGCAGTTCCTGGATGTCGAGGAGCCGGCAGGTGTCACCGTTGATCTGGTACTCGCTGCCGCCGTTGCGGAACATGATCCGCGTGATGGTGACCTCGGCGTACTCGATGGGCAGCGCCCCGTCGGAGTTGTCGATGGTCAGGGACACCTCGGCGCGGCCCAGCGGGGGGCGGCCGGTGGTGCCGGCGAAGATGACGTCCTCCATCTTGCCGCCGCGCAGCGACTTGGCGCCCTGCTCGCCCATGACCCAGCTGAGCGCGTCCACCACATTGGACTTTCCCGAGCCGTTCGGTCCGACGACGCACGTGATCCCCGGTTCGAACCGGAGTGTGGTCGCCGAGGCGAACGACTTGAACCCCCGGAGGGTCAGGGCCTTGAGGTGCACGCCGCTGGACTCTACCTTCCGGGGGTGCCTCACTCCATGAACCCGCGGTTTCACCCATGAACATGCAGGGCACATCAGACGTTGAAGAGAGTGAAAGAATGCGGGGGCAAAAAAGGCGGGGGAAAGAAAGAAGGGACGCCGAAGCGTCCCTTGCAACTCTGACAACTTAGCGGTTGATACAGGCTGCCCAACCACTGCGTGAGCTGTCGTGGAGCGATGCAGTGATCAGGTGAGCGCGGGCTCCGCCTGGTGTGCGTCGATGCTCTCCATGATCCTGTCGTGAGAAGCGGCAGCCGCGAGCGCGTCGTTCTCGGCCTGGATCCGTACAAGCTCGGATTCCAGGTCTTGGACGCGCTGCTGGAGCCGTCGCATCTCGGCGAGGAGTCGAGGGTCGGAGCCGCCGACGTAACCGAGAAGCGCCTTTGCCATGATGGATGGGCCTCCACACTGAGTGACCGACCGAAGCGGTGTGGGTCGTGAGGGATTCGCACCCGCGGTGCTTGGCACTGTTGAGTTGTGCTGCCGTTCATCCATGCCAAACAGCTGAGGTGCGCGGGGTGCTTTCAGCGTCTCACCAAAAAGTTTGACGGTCAACACGATCACACCCCGTATTGGCGGCAACCCGGATCCGCGCGGCCTGGAACGGCGGCGCTGCGGCTCCCACGGGGCCCTCGGAGCGAGACGATCATCCTTACCCGGCGAGCCTGCCACCGCAAGCGGTTCTTGGCAACCACCAGGCTTTTTCTGCTCCGGGCAGGTGCCAGTGGCATGCCCCTCCGCTTCCGCCTGGGCTGTTTGACTGAACGGGTCAGCGGATGGCGAACCCGTCGTAGCCCCCGCGCGGTGTGTCCCAGATCTCGGTGACACCAGCCACGTGCCCGGGCGTGTCGTCTCCCTGGAGCCAGTCGAGGAGACCTTGACACCCGGCGGGCGGGCCCTCGGCGACCACCTGGACCCGGCCGTCGGCCAGATTGAGAGCAAAACCACTCAGGCCGCCGATCTCCAGCGCCTTGGCCCGCGTGAACCAGCGAAAACCCACACCTTGGACGCGTCCCCGCACCCAGGCAACCAGCCGTACATCGTCACTCATGAGTGCAACCTAGCCGCGCAATGTCCCCTCGGACACTTCCTCCTCCGGCGCCATGCGGTACCGTCCCCACCCAATGAATCTCATATGAAACTCACATCGTGTGAGTTTTGTGACCTTGGTTGACCGGGGGGACGCGTCGACCGCACAGGACGAGGAAGGCAAGGACATGGGACGCCACCGACGCTCCGCCGCCGGCCGCGCCGCCACCAGCCGCGCCACGGGGGTCGCACCATCGCACGGCTCGTACCGGGGCAGCCACGACCCGCAGGACTCGTACAGCTTTGACTACGGGTCGCGGGATTCTTCTGTTCAGGACTCGCAGTACCCGTACCCCCAGGACCCGCGGGATCCGTACGCCTCGGACGGCCACCCGGGAGGCGGCACGGCTCCTTATCGTGACCTCGAGGCGTACACCGAGACCTCCGCACGCAGTGCCGCCTACCTCTTCGCGTCGGAGGAGGACTACGCCACGGTTTTCGGCCCCGACCCCGCGTCCCCTCGCGGCGGTGGCTTCACGCCTGACGGAGGTTCCCGGTCCGGGCGGTCGCGGCGCCGCAAGAGGAGGACGTCGACGCCGGTCAAGACCGGTCTGCTCGGGGTCTCCGCGGCGGTCGCGCTCGGGACGGTCGCGGTCGCCACGGGCGCGGTGCCCGGCCTCGACAACTACCGGCTCGGCGGCGACACCAACAGCGGCGGCGGCAACGTGCAGGCCGCCGGAACGCCGACCAACATCCCGGTCGAGCAGGGCGGCACCTCCGGCAGCGCCGAGAGCCGCGAGGAATCCACCTCGACCAGCCGCGGCGGCGCCGACCGCTCCCTCTCCCCCACACCCTCCCCCTCCACGTCGTCGGCTACGGCCTCGCCGACGCCCACCAAGGCGCCGCCGACGAAGCCGGAGACCACGCCAAGCAAGGTGCCCCAGGCCCCGGCTTCGCGTGCGGCCACCAAGGCGCCGGAGCACACCAGTGCCCCGGTGGCCGTGTCCGCCGAGAACCAGGCCGCGGCCCAGGTGCTCAAGCTCGTCAACCAGGAGCGGGCGAAGGTGGGCTGCAGCGCGCTGTCCGCCAACAGCGCGCTGTCCGACCTCGCCGAGGACTTCAGCGACGCCATGGCCAAGCAGAAGTTCTTCGACCACACCGATCCGAGCGGCGCGACGCCCTGGGACCGTGCGGCGAAGGCCGGGATCAGCGATCTCGGCGGCGAGAACATCGCGCGGGGGCAGGCCACCGCGGCCGCGGTGATGAAGGCCTGGATGAACAGCCCCGGCCACAAGGCCAACATCCTCAACTGCGACTTCAAGACGTTGGGGGTCGGCGTGCACTTCGGGTCGGGCGGTCCGTGGTGGACGCAGGACTTCGGGTACTAGCACCAGACCGGTTGCACTAACTCCCAGTTAGTGCAACCTGTCGGTTAGCGCTGTGTTCGCGTACGCTTGGGGGATGGACATCACCCAGGAGCGCGCGGAGGCGCAGGACCTCCCGTACAACGTGTTCGCCAAGGCCTGTCCCTCGCGCGGCACGCTGGAGCACGTCACGGGACGCTGGGGCGCGCTCACGCTCGGCGCCCTGCAGGAGGGCTCGCTGCGCTTCAACGAGCTGCGCCGCCGGGTCGACGGCGTGAGCGAGAAGATGCTGTCCCAGACACTGCACGCGCTGGAGCGCGACGGCCTGGTGCACCGGGAGGCCCAGCCGACGAACCCGCCCCGGGTGGACTACGAACTGACCCCGCTCGGCCACGAGGTCGCCCAGCGTCTGCTGGCCCTCATCCACTTCGTGGAGGGCAGGATGGACGAGGTCCTGGTGGCCCGGGAGCGTTACGACGAGACCCGCGGGGCGCGCTGACAGCGCGGGCAGAAGTAGCTGGACCGGTTCATCCACGGCCGTCGGCGCATCGGGGTGGCACAGCGTTTGCAGGGCAGGCCCGCCCGCCCGTACGCGTCGAGCGACCGGTCGAAGTAGCCCGACTCGCCGTTGACATTGACGTACAGGCTGTCGAAGCTCGTGCCGCCGACGGCGAGGGCCTCGTTCATCACGTCCCGGATGTGGCCGAGGAGTTCGGCGGTGCGCGGACGGGTGAAGTGCGCGGTGGGGCGCTCGTAGTGGATGCGGGAGCGCCAAAGGGCCTCGTCCGCATAGATGTTGCCGACGCCGCTGATCAACGACTGGTCCAGCAGGGCCCGTTTGACGGTGCTGCGCTTGCGGCGCAGGGCCTGGTGGAAGGCCTCGTCGTCGAAGAGCGGGTCGAGGGGGTCGCGGGCGATGTGCGCGATCACGTCGGGCAGACCGTCGGGGCTCGTCTCGTGCAACGACAGGCCGCCGAAGGTGCGTTGGTCGACGAAACGGAGTTCGGTGGACTCCTCCGCGGAAGCGTCCGACGTCGGCGTGTCCGCGAAGGTCAGCGTGTCCGCGAACCGGACCCGGATGCGCAGGTGCTTCTCGTCGGGCGCCGCGTGCGGCTGGACCAGGAGCTGACCGCTCATGCCGAGGTGGGCCAGGATCGCCTGGTGGGTGTCCTCCAGGGGCAGCCACAGATACTTGCCGCGGCGGCTGGGGGTGCCGATGCGGTGGCCCTTGAGACGGTGCGCGAAGTCGTCCGCTCCGGCCACGTGACGTCGTACCGCACGCGGATGCAGCACCTCGACCTCGGCGACCGTACGGTGGGCGACCCACCGTGCCAGGCCGCGCCGGACGACCTCGACCTCGGGCAACTCGGGCATGGGGCTCCCCCGTCACGAACCGGTGTATGAGGCGAGCGCCCACCCCGGGACAGAATCCCAGGGGCGGGCGCTCGGATGTGCTTGTTCGGTCAGGCGGAGACGGACGACGGTCCTTCGTCGTCCGCGACGGTCTGCTGGGCCGCCACCTTGGCGCGCTCGTCCGCCGCGGCCCGGATGGACCGCCACGCGGATTCCGCGGCCTGCTGCTCCGCCTCCTTCTTGCTGCGGCCGGTGCCGGTGCCGTACGAGACGCCTCCGACGCGGGCGGCAGCAGTGAAGGTCTTCTCGTGGTCGGGGCCGGTCTCCGTGACCAGGTACTCGGGGACACCGAGGCCTTCGGTCGCGGTGAGCTCCTGGAGACTGGTCTTCCAGTCCAGGCCGGCTCCGAGGTTCGAGGACTTCTCGATCAGGGGGTCGAACAGGCGGTGCACCAACTCCGCCGCCGAGTCCAGTCCCTGGTCGAGATAGACCGCACCGATCACCGCTTCCAGGGTGTCGGCGAGGATGGATGCCTTGTCCCGGCCGCCCGTGCCCTCTTCACCGCGGCCGAGCCGGATGAAGGAACCCAGGTCGAGCCCGCGGCCGACCTCCGCCAGCGCACGCGAGTTGACCACCGCGGCCCGCAGCTTGGCCAGTTGGCCTTCCGGCAGGTCGGGGTGGATGCGGTACAGCGTGTCCGTGACCACGAGGCCGAGCACGGAGTCCCCGAGGAACTCCAGGCGTTCGTTGGTCGGCAGACCGCCGTTCTCGTACGCGAAGGAACGGTGGGTCAACGCACGCACCAGAAGGGCGGACTCGAGTGTGTACCCGAGCCGCCCTTCCAACAGCGTGTGGGACGAGGCCGTGTTGTCCGCCGGGGCACTCCCGCTCACGCGGGACCCGTTCTTCTTGGGCGTGGACACTGTGCCTCTCACCGGCCGCTCAGACCTCGAGGACCTGGCGCTTGTTGTAGGTGCCGCAAGCCGGGCACGCGATGTGCTGCAGCTTGGGCTCGTGGCAGCGCTCGCACGCAACCAGGGTGGGGACCGCAGCCTTCCACTGCGACCGGCGGTGGCGCGTGTTGCTGCGCGACATCTTCCGCTTCGGAACAGCCACGGCTACTTCTCCTGCTTCTCGTCGACGCCCGCTTCGGCGTCGCTGGTGTCGTCCTTCTCGCCATCTTCGAGTGAACCGGCGAGTCCCTGCAGTGCCGCCCAACGGATGTCGACGGCGTCATGGTGGTGGCCCGGGTCGTCCGCAAGGCGTGCTCCGCACTGGGCGCACAGTCCTGGGCAGTCTTCCTGGCACACCGGCTGCATCGGCAGTGCGAGCACCACCGCATCACGCAGCACGGGCTCGAGGTCGAACAGTCCGTCCTCGATGAAGAGCATGTCCTCGTCGTCCTCGGCGTCGTCGGCCGGCTCCGCCTTGGGGCGGCCCCGGTCGTCGGCGTCAGGGTACGAGAACATCTCCTGGAACTCCGCTTCGAGCTTCAGCTCCAGCGGCTCCAGACACCTTACGCACTCCCCCTCGGCCTGCGCACGGACGGTGCCTGTGACAAGCACCCCTTCCATGACCGACTCGAGCCGGAGTTCGAGCTTCACCGGGGAGCCTTCCGGCACTCCGATGACCTCCTGGATACCGAGATCCTTGGGAGCGTCGACCGTGCGGGTCAGGCGCTGCAGCGCACCAGGCCGCCGACCCAGCTCGTGTGTGTCGAACACGAGGGGGTTGCGGTGGTCGAGGCGGGCGTTCAGGGCCATTCCAACTTTCGATCTGCTGAGCTCGGGGGCGCTGCCCTTCGGTGTTCCCGGGCAGCGTTGATCGCGGACGTGCACGCGACCGAAGAGCCAGGATACTGGACCTTTCGCTCACGGCCCAATCCGGTGTGCGCTCCCGGTCGGCGCCCCTCCTCGGAGAGGCGGCTCAGCTGTTTCCGCGCCCCTGCTCATAGGCCCGCAACTGCTCCGCACTGATCATGCTGGTGTCGAAGAGACTGGTCTCATCGAGGGCGTGCGCCTGCTGCGGGATGTAACCCGGGTGCTCCGGCTGTGCCTGGTGGTCCGGCTGCGCCTGCTGGGCCTGCTGGGCCTGGTGCGGGTCGTAGGCGTCCTGATGGCCGTCGTAGCCCTGGAAGGGGGCGCCGGGGGCACCTCCCGCCGGAGCGTAGCCGGAGGCGGCGGAGTACGGGTCGGCCTGCTGGTAGCCGTACGGGTCCTGCTGACCCGGGTACTGCTGCTGGTAGCCGCCGCCGTAGGTGTCGGGCTGCTGCTGATAGCCGTAGGCCGGCTGCATGTCCTGCTGGTCGTACTGCTGCGGTACGGGCTGCTCGACCGGGGCGGCCATGGTCTCCCGCGCCGTGAGAGCGGCGAGGTCGGCGAGGTAGTCGGCGTCGCTGGAGTGCTGGACGGTGGAGAGGTCGTCGGCGAGGGCCCCGAGGTCGTCGCTGGCGATCCGGCCGTGCAGCTTCTGACGGCCGCGGCCGACGGCCTCCAGGGTCTTGGCGAGGACCGCCTCGAAGGCGCCGAGCTTGACGTCGACGTACTCGTCGGCGGTGCGGCGCAGGGTGTCCGGGTCGTGGCTGCGCTCGGGGGCGTCCTCGTCCTGGTAGCCCTGTTCGTCGGTGCCCGGGCCAGTACCGAGGAGCTTCTCCCGGCCGCGGCCGACCGAGCCGAGCGTCTTGGTGAGGACGACCTCGAAGTTGGCGAGCTTGGAGTCGACGTAGTCGTCGGCCTCCGCGCGGACCTCCTCCGCCTCCTGGCGGGCCTCGGCGAGGATGCGGTCGGCCTCGGCCTGGGAGCGGCGGGCCACCTCCGTGTCGGAGATCAGGGAGCCACGCTCGGCGTGCGCCTGCCCGATGATCCGCTCTGCCTCCTGGCGGGCCTGCTCGACCATCTGCTCACGGTCGCCGATCAGCTCCTGGGCCTGCGCCAGGGAGCCGGGCAGGGCCGCGCGCACCTCTTCCAGCATCGCGAGCAGGTCGGCGCGGTTGACCACGCACGAGGCCGACATGGGCATCGACCGGGCACCGGAGACCGCGGACACGATCTCGTCGAGCTTCTTCTGCACGTCCACCTGTGCTCGCCACTCTCTACAGCTGTGTTGGAGACGGACGGGACGACTGTACGGCCATGAGGCGACCGGCGGACACCGGCTGACGGTTCGTCAGCTCGTCAGTCCTGCCGGAGCCGCTCGGCGAGGGCCTCGAGGACCAGTGGCGGTACCAGGTGGGAGACGTCCCCGCCCCAGGTCGCGACCTCCTTGACCAGGGAGGAGGAGAGGAAACTGTAGGTCGGGTTGGTGGGCACGAACAGGGTCTCCACCCCCGACAGGCCGTTGTTCATCTGGGCCATCTGCAGCTCGTAGTCGAAGTCGCTGACCGCGCGCAGGCCCTTGACGATGGCCGGGATGTCGCGCTGCTTGCAGAAGTCGACGAGGAGGCCGTGGAAGGCCTCCACCCGGACGTTCCCGTACTCGGCGGTGACCTGGCGGATCAGGTCGATCCGCTCGTCGATCTCGAACAGGCCTCTCTTCGACTTGTTGATCATGACCGCGACATAGACCTCGTCGTACAGACGCGAGGCGCGGGAAATGATGTCGAGGTGTCCGTTGGTGATCGGGTCGAACGACCCGGGACAGACGGCGCGGCGCACTTGAGATCCCTCGCTCTCCGGTCCGGTCATCGTGCGTCTTCGCACGTAGAGGCGGCGCGACCGTACCAAAACGTTCCCTCGCCGTAGCGACGGGCCCGGATCGCTTCGAAACCGTCCGGCCAGTGGAATTCGCCGCCTCTGGTGCTGCGCTCCACGGTGACGAGGGCTTCGGGCGCGAGCCAGCCCCCGGAGAGGAGTGTGAGCAGGATCTCCCGAAGATCGCCGTCCGAGACGGCGTACGGCGGGTCGAGGAAGGCGAGGTCGTACGGCTGCTCCGGCGGCACCTGGATGACCTGGTGGGCCTTGCCCGCCCTGACCTCGGCGCCGGGCAGGCCCAGATTCCGCACGTTCTCCCGGACGATGCGGGCGGCCCGGGCGTCGGCCTCGACCAGCAGGGTGTGACCGGCGCCCCGGGACAGGGCCTCCAGGCCGACGGCGCCCGAACCCGCGTACAGGTCGAGGACCCGCTCGCCGTCCAGGGGGCCGCCGAGCAGGGACTGCCAGGTGGAGAAGAGACCCTCGCGCGCGCGGTCGGAGGTGGGGCGGGTGCCGGTCCCTGGCGGGACGGACAGGCGACGTCCGCCGGCTGTGCCGGCGATCACGCGGGTCATCTGGGGTCCTTGGTTGTGGGCGTCTGTCGGTGGCGTCTATGGATGGCGTCTGTAGGTTCAGTGTGGCTGGTCGCGCGGTTCCCCGCGCCCCTGGGGGCATGCTTCACCCCTTTTCCAGGTACTGCTCTCTTTCCTCGTCCAACAGGGCGTCCAGGGCCGTACGGAGGCCCGGGAGGGCCAGGAGTTCGGGATCGGCCGCCACCAGCGCCGCCGCCTCCTCCCTGGCCTCCGTGATGATCTCCTCGTCCTCGATGACCGCGAGCATCCTGAGACTGGTGCGCGCGCCGGACTGGGCCTGGCCGAGGACGTCGCCCTCCCGGCGCTGTTCGAGGTCGATGCGGGAGAGCTCGAAGCCGTCGAGCGTGGCGGCGACGGCGTTCAGCCGCTGGCGGGCCGGGCTCGCCTCGGGCATCTCGGTCACCAGCAGACACAGACCGGCGGCCGAGCCTCGCCCCACCCGGCCGCGCAGCTGGTGCAGCTGGGAGACGCCGAAGCGGTCGGCGTCCATGATCACCATGGCGGTGGCATTGGGGACGTTGACGCCGACCTCGATGACGGTGGTGGCGACCAGCACGTCGGTCTCCCCGGCGGCGAAGCGGCGCATGACCGCGTCCTTGTCGTCGGGAGGCATGCGACCGTGCAGCACCTCGACCTTGAGGCCCTGGAGAGGGCCGGTGGCCAGCTGGTCGGCGATCTCGAGGACGGCGAGCGGCGGGCGCTTCTCGGCCTCGTCCTCGGGGGACTTCTTGCGGGCCTTCCTGGGGTCGTCCTCCTCGTCGCCGATGCGGGGGCAGACGACGTAGCCCTGATGGCCGTTGTCGACCTCCTCGCGCACCCGCTCCCAGGCCCGGGCCAGGAAGTGGGGTTTGTCGGCGGCCGGCACGACATGGCTGGCGATCGGGGAGCGGCCGGCCGGGAGCTGGTCGAGGACGGAGGTCTCGAGGTCGCCGAAGACCGTCATGGCGACCGTGCGCGGAATGGGCGTGGCCGTCATGACGAGCAGGTGGGGCGGCTGTTTGCCCTTGCCGCGCAGGGCGTCGCGCTGTTCCACGCCGAAGCGGTGCTGTTCGTCGACGACGACCAGCCCGAGGTCGTGGAACTGCACCTTGTCCTCGATCAGCGCGTGGGTGCCGATCACGATCCCGGCCTCGCCGGTGACGAGGTCGAGCAGTGCCTGCCGTCGGGCCGCCGCCCCCATGGAGCCGGTCAGCAGCACCACCTTGGTGGCCTGGTCGGCGCCGCCCAGCATGCCGCCCTCGGCCAGTTCCCCCATCATCTCGACGACCGAGCGGTGGTGCTGCTGGGCGAGGACCTCGGTGGGCGCGAGCATGACGGCCTGCCCTCCGGTGTCGACGACGGCGAGCATGGCGCGCAGCGCCACCAGGGTCTTGCCAGAACCGACCTCTCCTTGCAGGAGGCGGTGCATCGGGTGGTCGGTGGCCAGGTCGTCGAAGATCTCCTTGGAGACCTTCCGCTGGCCCTCGGTGAGGGTGAAGGGCAGCCGGGCGTCGAAGGCCGTGAGGAGACCGTCGGGCGCCGGCTTGCGGGGCACGGCCGGGAGTTGGGCGTCGGCGTGGCGGCGGCGGGCGAGGGCGACCTGGAGCACGAAGGCCTCGTCCCACTTGAGGCGGGCCCGGGCGTCCTCGATGTCGGCCTTGGTGTGCGGGCGGTGGATCTTGAGGAGGGCCTCCGGCAGGGAGACCAGGCCGCGGCCCTCGCGCAGGGAGCCGGGGAGCGGGTCGAGGGCTTCCTGGGCGCTCGGCAGGACGGTCTGGATCGCCTTGCCGATCTTCCAGGACTCCAGCTTGGCGGTGGCGGGGTAGAGCGGGATGAGGGCGCCGGCCCAGCTGTCGACGGCCTCCGCCGCTTCACCGTCGGCACCGCGCAGCAACTCGTATGCCGGATGCGCCAGTTGGAGGCGGCGGTTGAAGACGGAGACCTTGCCCGCGAACAGCGCGCGGGTGCCCGGCAGCAGCTCCTTGTGGGGCTTGTGAACGCCGTTGCCGAAGAAGACCAGTTGGAGCCGGCCGCTGCCGTCCGTGATCGTGACTTCGAGACGCTGACCCTTGCCCCGCGGGGCCTTGGCCGAGGCGAAGGTGTGCAGACGGGCGTCGGCGACCTGGGCGACCACCGTGACGTGCTCGTCCATGGGGAGGTCGGCGAGGTGGGTGAGCTGGCCGCGCTCCTCGTATCTGCGCGGGTAGTGGTGCAGGAGGTCACCGACCGTGTGCAGGCCGAGGTGCTCGGCCATCACCTTCGCGGTGGCGGGGCCGAGCACCCTTTTGAGCGGTTCTTCCAGTGCGGGCACGAGATCCATTGCACACCACACCACTGACATTGCCGTATACGTACCGCGAAACCCCTGGTCAGGACGCTCGTTCGGGCCCTAGGATGACGCGCTCCGGCCATCCCTCCCCGCGGTCACCACCCCACACGGGACCGCCCGACCCCGCGCCGTCGAGAACTCCCCCACCGGCGCTGTGACGATGGACTCCCAGACTTCACAGTCATCCCAGGCACCCCAGTCGCCTCACACGTTCCAGGTCGACCTGCGCGGCCTGGTGGACCTCCTCTCCCATCACCTCTACTCCAGTCCCAAGGTCTATCTGCGCGAGCTGCTGCAGAACGCGGTGGACGCGATCACCGCGCGGCGGGCCGAGGAACCGGACGCCCCCGCCCGGGTACGGATCCACGCCGAGGACGGGTCCCTGCGGGTCGAGGACACCGGCGTGGGACTCAGCGAGTCGGACGTGCACACCCTGCTGGCGACCATCGGGCGCAGCTCCAAACGGGCCGAGGGGCTCCAGGAGGTCCGCGCCGACTTCCTCGGGCAGTTCGGCATCGGACTGCTCGCCTGCTTCGTGGTCGCCGAGCGGATCCGGGTGGTCAGCCGCAGCGCCCGTACCCCGAGTGCGCCGCCCGTGGAGTGGACGGCGAGCGACGACGGCTCGTACACCGTGCGGACGCTGCCGGACACCGCCCGGCCCGAACCGGGCACCACCGTGCACCTGACGGCACGGGCCGGCGTCGGCGAGTGGCTGACCGAGGAACGCGTCCTGGCGCTGGCCCGGGACTTCGGGTCGCTGCTGCCCTACGACGTGCGGGTGGGCGAGGAGGCGGTCACCGAGCTGCCCGCGCCGTGGGACCGGCCGTACCCGAGTCCCGCGGGCCGCCGGGTGGCGCTGGCGCGGCACTGTCACGAGGTGTTCGGGTTCGCTCCGCTGGACGCGATCGACCTGGCGGTGCCGCTCGCCGGGATCCGCGGGGTGGCGTACGTCCTGCCGTCGGCGGTCAGCCCGGCCCAGCGGGCGGGTCACCGTGTGCACCTGAAGGGCATGCTGCTGACCGAGCGGGGCGAACAGCTGCTGCCCGACTGGGCGTTCTTCGTGCGCTGTGTCCTGGACACCGACAGCCTGCGGCCCACGGCCTCGCGGGAGTCGCTGTACGAGGACGAGACGCTGGCCGCGGTACGGGAGGCGCTGGGCGAGCGGATCCGGTCCTGGCTGACGGGGCTGGCGGCCGGCGATCCGCAGCGGCTGGCGGACTTCCTGGCCGTGCACCACCTGGGCGTGAAGTCGCTGGCGCGGCACGACAGCGAGATGCTGCGCACGATGCTGCCGTGGCTGCCGTTCGAGACGACCGACGGGCAGCTGTCCCTGGAGGAGTTCGCTCGGCGGCACCCGGTCGTGCACTTCACCCGGACCGTCGAGGAGTTCCGGCAGGTCGCGCCGATCGCGTCCGCGCAGGGCGTCGGGGTGATCAACGGTGGCTACACGTACGACAGCGAGCTGATCGAGGCACTGCCGTCGGTGCGGCCGGGGACGGTGGTCGCGGAGCTGGACGCCGACACCGTGACCGCGCACCTGGACGCGGTCGACGCGGCCGAGGAACTGGCGCTGTCCGGCTTCCTGGCGGTCGCGCGGGCCAAGCTCGACCCGCTGGGCTGCGATGTCGTCCTGCGGTCCTTCCGCCCGCTCTCGGTTCCCGCGCTGCACCTGGACGACCGGGCGGCCCGGCACGAGCAGGCGCGAGCGGAGGCGGCGGAGCAGGCCGACGACCTGTGGGCGGGCATCCTCGGCTCGTTGCGCGGCAGCGCGCCGCGCGCGCGTCTGGTGCTCAACCATCTCAACCCGCTGATCCGGCGGATCAGTTCACTAGGCGACCCGGAACTGATCGGCACCGCCACGGAGTCTCTGTACGGGCAGGCGCTGCTGATGGCGCAGCGCCCGCTCAGGCCCGCGGACTCGGCCCTGCTGAACCGGGCGTTCATCGGCCTCCTGGAGTGGGCCACGCACAGCGAGGACGGTCAGCCATGAGCCGGATCACGGACTTCGACGACCTCCGTCAGGCGATGGCGGAGAACTCCGAGCAGCCGGAGGGTCCGGCCCGCAACGCGCGCGCGGAGCAGTTGCTCGCCGAGGCGGAGCGGCTGAACATCCCGCTCGCGGTGATCGAGGCGCTCGGGCACCAGCTGAAGGTCTACAACTACAGCTCCGAGAAGGACAAGATGTTCGTCCCCTTCGCGCGCCTGTTGCGCATGTGGGACGAGCGGCCCGAGGACTTCGACGAGTACGAGACGCACTCGCTGCACTGGGTCTTCAAGTGGATGTCGGCCGGCATGCTCGACCAGCCGCACATTCCGCTGGCGTCCATCGAGAAGTGGCTCGGCGAGATGGAGCACCGCTACCGGCTCGCCGGGCACTCCGAACGGGCCGTGCGCAGCGCCGAGTTCAGTGTGGCCGCGCACCTCGGGGACGTGCCGCGGGCCGAGCGGGCGTACACCGCCTGGCTGGCCGCCGACCGGGACGGCATGGCCGACTGCCACGCGTGCGAGCTGCACGGGCAGGGCTGGTGGCAGGCGCAGCAGGGCCGGGACGACGAGGCGCTGGAGTTGTGGGGCCCGGTCCTGGCGGGCGAGTTCACCTGCGCGCACGAGCCGCACACGGTCCTCGCGTCCTCCCTGGCGCCCCTGCTGCGGCTGGGCCGCGTCGATGAGGCCCGGGCCCACCATCTGCGGGGCTTCCGGCTCGTGCGGCCCATGGAGAGCATGCGCGGCGCCTACGCGGACCACGTCGAGTTCTGCGCGCTCACCGGGAACGAGGCGCGTGGCCTGGAACTGCTCGCCCAGCGGCCGACGTACTTCACCGACGGCGGGCATCCGCGCAGCGGCCTGGAGTTCATGGCCGTGGTCGCCCTGCTCATGGACCGGCTGACCGAGCTGGGGCTCGGCGATCAGCCGGTACCGGGACCGGCCGGCCGGGAGTGGACCGCGCGGGACCTCGCGGCCCACGCGCGCGGGGAGGCGCTCGCGCTGGCCGCCCGCTTCGACGACCGCAACGGCACCCGGCACGTCAGTGAGCGGGCACGCGCGCGGATGGCGCAGCGGCCGCTGGTCGAGCGGCTACCGCTGGGGGTGCGTTCGGTGCGGACGGCCGCGGTACCTCCGCCGCCGGTGGCCAACGCTCTGGAGGAGCCCGGCCTGCCCGGCCAGTCCGAGCTGCCCGCGCTGCTGGTCGAGGCCCGGCGGCTCTCGGACACCTTGCAGCCGCACGCGATCGAGGCGTGGGCGGCCGTCGCGCGCGCCGCGGAGGGCGTCGAGCTGGAGGCCCGCGACCGGGCCGAGCTCGCCGACCACCAGGCGATGGATCTGGGCCCGGACGGCATAGCCCTGTTCGAACGTGCCGCCGAGCTGTACGGGCAGGCGGGCGACCCGGGCGAGGCGCTGGCGGCCCGCGCCCGCGCGGCCTACGTGCGCGCCCTCAGCGGCGAGGTGACCGAGGCGCTCGCGGCGGTGGCCGGTCCCTACGACGAGGTCCTCGCGCTCTACGCCGAGGACGGTACCGGCGTACGGCAGACGGCGTCGGTGCTGATGGGGCGGGCGCGGATCCTGATGCGGCGGGTGCACGAGGCGGACGAGCCGCTGGAGGAAGCGGTGGTGGCCGACGCGGGCACCGGCGGCCCGTCGGCTGCCGCGGACTCGACCGCCGGTCTCCCGGCGGGGCCCGCCGAAGCCGACCGGGCCGGGGGCGGCGTGGGTACGTCCGGTGACTCCTCGTCCGGTTCGGTGCTGGCCGAGGCGGAAGGAGCCGCCCGGGAGGTGCTGGCCCTGGTCGAGGGGCGCACCGGTGACGACGTCCGGCTCGCCGCGCGGGCCGCCGAGGCACGGGCGATGCTCGCGGAGCTGGCCGCGCAGACCGGCGACGTGGCAGCGGCCCAGGAGCTGTTCGCGCGGGCCGCGGAGGGCTTCGTCGGCGCGGGGCTGCCGTGGTTCGCCGTGGAGTACGAGGCCAGGCTCGCCGCGCTCGCGCACCACGTCGGCGATCTTGCCGGGACGGAGCGGGCGCTGCGCTGCGCCCTGGAGCACGGTGGACCGCACCTGGAGCCGACGGGACGGGCGCGGCTGCACCTCCAGCTGGCCGAGGTCGTCGGCGGGCGCGGCCTGTCCGAGGAGGCCGCCGAGCACGCCCTGGAGGCGGCGCACTGGGCCGACGAGGCCGGCGAGGGGCCCACGTTGGGATCCTGGGCCCGGCACCAGCTCGGCGGGTTCCTGCTGCGGCAGGGGCGGTGGGCGGAGGCCGCGGAGGTGCTGGAGTCCGCGCTGACGGACCTCGGCGCGGAGACGCACGGCGACGGCGCGATCGTGCAGACGCAGTGGTGGCTCGGCGACTGTCTGAGCGAGCTCGGCGAACACCGCGAGGCCGCCGAACGCCGCTTGCAGGCGGCCGAGATCGCCCGGCACTGGCCGGAGCAGCACGACCACGCGACGCTCGCCCACCTCGCCGCCGAGTCCCTCGGTCACGCCGGGCTGCCCGCCGAGGCGGACCTGGCCTACGCGCGCGCCGGCGAGCTGTGGCGCACGCTCGGCAACGTCCACGGCCTCGTCCGCTCGCTGCGGGCCCGTGCCTGGCTCGCGCTGCGCACCGAGGACGGGGCCGGGGCGGCGCGGGAGTTGATGGCGGTCTCGGTCCGCGAGTGCGAGACGGCACTGGGCGCGACGGCGGACGACGAGGAGGCCCGGCAGCGGCTGCTGGGTGAACTCGGCCACACGCACCGACAGTTCGGCGACCTGCTGGCCCGTTCGGTGGCCGAGGACGCCGAGGACGACTCGATCCGGGCGGTGTTGGAGGAGGCCCTGTCCCAAGTGGCGGAGGCGATCGTCGTCTTCGCCGCGCTCGGGGCCGACGCCCTGTCCGACCGGACCGCCGCCGAACTCGCCGCGGGCTGGCTGGAGGCCGACCTGGGCCGCCCCTCGGACGCGGCGGCCCGCGCGCGTGCGGTGCTGTCGGCGTACGCCGACACCGCGGCCGAGGACGACACCGTCCGGGCACGCCGGTCCGAGGCACGGCAACTGCTCGACGTGGTGGAGGAACAGACGACGGGCTAGGCGACGAGGGGCCGGTGGGGGGCGCGGCCGACGGGCTGCCGTGGCTGGCTGCTCGCTGTCGTCTGCCTGGTTGCCCGCTACCGTCTGCCTTCCGCTGCTTGCCGGCGGCTGCGACCGACGGCTCGCGGCAGGCGACCAGCCACAGCCACCGGCGACCGCCCCCTGGCGTCTGCTACTCGACCCCGATGAGCAGCAGAGCCCCCTGTCGCCCGCCCCGGTACACGACCGTGTCGACGGCGAGGTACGACTCCCGTACGCGGGTTTCGAGGTGGTCGGCGACCGAGGCGGGGGCCTCGTCGCCCAGGACGAGGGTGACCAGTTCGCCGCCGGCCGAGAGCATCCGGTCGAGGACCGTCTCCGCGGTCGCCCCGATGTCCGCGCCGATCACGGCGACGTCGCCGTCGATGAGCCCGAGGATGTCACCGGCCTGGCAGATGCCGGCCATGGTCCAGGACTGCCGCTCCGCGACGACGACCTCGGCGTACCGCGTGGCTCCCGCCGCCGAGGTCATCGTCACGACGTCCTCGTCGAAGCGGCGCTCCGGCTCGTGCACGGCGAGCGCGGCGATGCCCTGGACCGCGGATCGGGTCGGGATCAGGGCCACCCGGACGCCCTCGGTGCGGGCCTGCTCGGCCGCCGCCGCGGCGGTGTGCCGCAGATCCGCGTCGTTGGGAAGCAACACCACCTCGTGCGCGTGGGCCCGCCGTACGGCGTCCACCAGCTCCCCGCTCGCCGGCGGCTCCCCGGGACGCGCGAGGACGGTGGTCGCGCCCGCCTCGGCATACAGCCCGGCCAGACCCTCGCCGGGCACGACCGCCACGACCGCGCGCTGGGCCCGCTCCCCGAGCGGCCGCTCGGCACCCGTGGTGTGCACGTCACCGAGCCCGAAGTGGGTGATCCGGATCCGGTACGGCCGCCCGGCCTCGACGCCCGCCTCCACGGCGGCGCCCGCGTCGTCCACGTGCACATGCACGTTCCACAGCCCGTCACCGCCGACCACGACGAGCGAGTCCCCGAGCGTGTCCAGTCGGTTCCGCAGCCGCGCCACCGCCTCGTCCCGCGCCTCCAGGAGGTAGGTCACCTCGAAGGCCGGGCCGCCCTGCCCGGGGGCCTGCGGCCCGTCCCCGCACTCTCCCTCGTCGCCGGGAGACGGCGACGGACCCGCGGGCCCGCGGGCGGCAGAGACCCGATCGCCCGGCTGCGCCCGCTCGGCGTGCTCCACGCCGCGTCCCACGCGTGCGTGAACCGCGTCGGCCCCGGGCACGGCGTCCGCGGATGCCGCCGGGCCTCCGTGTCCCACGCGGGCGTGCGGCACGGAAGCGGATGCCGGCCCCGTAGCCCCGCCCGGCGTCTGCCCCGTGAACGTCTCCACCAGGGCCCCGAGGACCGCGACCAGGCCCCGTCCGCCCGCGTCGACCACTCCGGCGCGCTCCAGGACGGCCAGCTGCCCCGGGGTCGCGGCGAGGGCGGTGCGCGCTCCCTCGTAGGCCACCCGGGCCACCGTCGCGCAGTCGCCCTCACTCTCTGCCGCGGCCGCGGCGTCGGCGGCGGCCGAGGCGACCGTGAGGACCGTTCCCTCGACGGGGCGGGCCACGGCCTGTCGGGCGGAGTCGGCCGCGTGGCGCAGGGCGAGCCCAAGGCCCCGTCCATCGGTGTGAGCGGTCTCACCGTCGGCGGCGAGCACCTGCGCCATGCCGCGCAGCAGCTGCGCGAGGATCGTCCCCGAGTTGCCCCGCGCGCCGATCAGCGCCCCGTGCGCCATCGCCCCGACGGCATCGGCGAGCGTCGGCCCTCCGGCGGCCGGCGGACCGGCCTCGTGTCCCGCGAACACCGCCTCCACGGCCCCGACGGCGGACTCCACCGTCAGATACAGGTTCGTGCCGGTGTCCCCGTCCGCCACGGGATAGACGTTGATCGCGTCGATCTCCTCGCGCGCCCGTCCGAGCGCGGCCAGCGCGAGAGAGCACCAGGTGCGCACCGCGAGAGCATCGAAGAATGTCTGCGGCTCCTGCGCCACCTACGCCTCCTTTGAGCTGCCGGACGTGGGACGCAGCGTAGACCTCGGGGTGCTGTCCACCGGAAGAGGGCCTGGAGCCGAGCCCTGAGCAGCCATGGTAGTTTCGTTCCACTGGCGCAGTCGTTGTATGCTGCTCCGGTTGCCCGATCACATCGGGCCACCTCCCTGGCACCGCCACTCAGATCTCTGATCCTTTGATCTCGATCCCGGCATGCCGGGATCCACCGTAAGTGCATCTGAAGTCTTTGGAGTGACCCGTGGCTGCCAACTGCGACGTCTGCGGCAAGGGGCCGGGCTTCGGCAACAACATCTCGCACTCGCACCGCCGTACGTCCCGCCGCTGGAACCCGAACATCCAGCGTGTGCGTACCGTGGTGAGCGGGACGCCGAAGCGCGTGAACGCTTGCACCTCGTGCATCAAGGCCGGCAAGGTCTCGCGCTGACGTACATCCCCCACCTCTCGACTTCGGTCGAGGCGGGGGGACCCCATCGCGCGCGGCCACAGCTGGTTCGCTGCTCTGAGCCGGTCCACCTGGTGTGGACCGGCTTTTAGCATTGCTCACCCTTCCGGAGACCGGAAGGTCCATCCGTGGTCCACCGGCCCGATCCCCCCGCCGAGCGCGTACCCGGCCGCGATCGCCCCGGTGACGTACTCCTTGGCCGCCGCCACCGCCTCCGGCACGCTCCGCCCCTTCGCCAGCTGTGACGCGATCGCCGACGCGAGGGTGCAGCCGGTGCCGTGCGTGTGCCGGTTGTCGTGGCGCGGGGCGCGCAGCCAGTGTTCCTCGGAGCCGTCGGTGAGCAGGTCCACGGCGTCACCGGTCAGATGACCGCCCTTGATGAGCGCCCACCGGGGCCCGTACCCCAGCAGCGCCGCGGCGGCCTCCCGCATCCCGCCCTCCGACTCGACCCGCACGCCCGTGAGTTGGGTCACCTCGTCCAGGTTCGGCGTCGCCACGGTGGCCACCGGCAGCAGCTTCGTCCGTACGGAATCCAGCGCGGACGCGGCCAGCAACGGGTCCCCGTGCTTGGAGACCCCGACCGGGTCGACGACGACAGGCGCGTCCGTGCCCGCGATCAACTCGGCCACCGCCGCCACGAGTTCGGCGGAGGCGAGCATGCCCGTCTTCACCGCCTGGACGCCGATGTCGTCCACGACGCTGCGGTACTGCGCCCGCACCGCCTCCACCGGCAGCTCCCAAGCCCCCTGCACACCGAGGGAGTTCTGCGCGGTGACCGCGGTGACGACACTCATGCCGTGCACGCCGAGCGCGAGCATGGTCTTCAGGTCGGCCTGGATCCCGGCTCCACCCCCGGAGTCGGAACCCGCGACCGTCAGCACCCTCGGCGGCGCGCTCATGACTCGATGTCCCCGAAGTGGTCCCAGCCGCCCTTATTGGTCCACGGCGCCCCGTCGACCGTCACCTGGGGCAGCGCCGACGGGTTGAGCACCTCGCCGATCACCTTCCAGCGGGCCGGCAGCTTCACGTCCGGTGGGAAGGTCGCCACGATCGCGTGGTCCTCTCCCCCGGTCAGCACCCACTGCATGGCGTCGACGCCGACGGCCTGCCCGATGTCGTGCATCTGGGACGGGATGTCGATCGCGCCGGAGCGGATGTCGATACGGACCTTGCTGGCCTCGGCGATGTGCCCGAGGTCCGCGATCAGCCCGTCGCTCACGTCGCACATGGCGGTCGCCCCGAGCCCGGCGGCGGCCGGACCGGCGTGGTACGGCGGCTCGGGCCGCCGGTGCGCCTCCACGAAGGCCCGCGGCGAACGGAACCCCCGGGACAGCACCGCGTATCCGGCGGCGGACCAGCCCAGCCATCCGGTCACCGCGACGAGGTCACCGGGCTGGGCACCGCCCCGCGTGACGGGCTCGTTGTTGCGCAGGTCGCCGAGCGCGGTGATCGACACCATGATCGTGTCACCGCGTACGACGTCCCCGCCGACCACGGAGGCGCCTGCCACCTGGCACTCGTCGCGCAGGCCGTCCATCAGCTCGCTCGCCCAGGTCACCGGGAGTTCGCCGGGGACGACCAGGCCGAGCAGCAGCGCGGTCGGTACGGCGCCCATGGCGGCGATGTCCGCGAGGTTCTGCGCGGCCGCCTTGCGGCCCACGTCGTAGGCGGTGGACCAGTCACGGCGGAAGTGCCGCCCCTCCAGGAGGATGTCGGTGCTGGCCACCACCCGTCGGTCCGGCGCGGCGACCACCGCGGCGTCGTCGCCGGGGCCGACCCGGACCGCCGGAGTGGTGGTCAGACGGGAGGTGAGCTCCCTGATGAGCCCGAACTCCCCAAGCTCACCAACAGTGCCCTTCATTGCCCTTACGCCCCTTCTGTACCTGTCCGTGCCCGCTCGCGCGTCACCAGTGTCCTCGATACGGTCGAGGTGACCGTCAACTTCTGTCGTGCCCGTGCCCCGGCGCGGGCGTCCTGGTCCCCGCGGGTCTCCCCGTGGCGAGCTGCGACGCGATACCGTGGCGTTCCTTTTCCCCACATGATCCTCGTGGCCGCCCTGGAGGTTCCGTGGTACAGGCGTACATCCTGATCCAGACGGAGGTCGGCAAAGCGTCGACCGTCGCAGAGACGATCAGCAAGCTCCCTGGAGTCATCCAGGCCGAGGACGTGACAGGACCGTACGACGTCATCGTGCGCGCCCAGTCCGACACCGTGGACGATCTCGGCCGCATGGTGGTCGCGAAAGTCCAGCAGGTGGACGGCATCACCCGCACCCTGACCTGTCCGGTCGTGCATCTGTAGCCCCCGTCTACCCTTGACCGGTGTACCTCTTCCGTCACCGGCGCCGCATTGTCATCGGGCCGCCCGCGATCGCCGTGCTGATCACGGTCGCGGGCTGTTCCTCAGCAGACGACACCGCCTCGGCGGCGGTTCCGAGTCCGAGTGCGAAGGTCACGAAGCTGTGCCGGGACCTGGACAAGGTACTGCCGTCGAAAGTGGACGGTGAGAGCCGCCACGACCCCGACCCGGCCTCCGCACTGACCGCGGGCTGGGGAGGCCCGGCGATCATACTGCGCTGCGGTGTCGGGCAGCCTCCGAAGATGATCGACCCCAAGGTGGCGGAGGGAGCCGACCCGGACGCGGTCGCCGGTGGCGTGAACGGAGTCGACTGGCTGATGGAGAAGCAGGACGGCGGGGGCAGCCGCTTCACCACGGCCAACCGGAGCGTGTACGTCGAGGTGACGGTGCCGAAGGGAACGGACAGCTCCGGGGCGCTGATCGATCTGGCCCCGGCAGTCAAGAAGGCGATCCCCGAGGGGATCGCCGACTAGGACTCCTGGCCGCTCCCGGATGGTCCACCGGCCGCGGACAGCGTCAGCGCAGGCCCGTCGAACGACGCAGCGCCGCCTGGATCAAGCGGTCCACCAGCTCGCCGTATTCGATGCCACTGGCCTGCCACATCTTCGGGTACATCGAGATCGGCGTGAAGCCGGGCATCGTGTTGATCTCGTTGATCACGAACTCGCCGTCCTCGGTGAGGAAGAAGTCCGCGCGGACGAGGCCCTCGCAGGAGGCCGCCTCGAAGGCGTCCACCGCGAGCCGCTGCACCCGGGCGGTCTCCTCGGGCGTCAGCGGCGCGGGAACGAGGCCGGGCGTCGAGTCGATGTACTTCGCCTCGAAGTCGTAGTACGCGTGCGTGTCCGGCGGCGGGATCTCCGCGGGGACGGAGGCACGCGGACCGTCCTCGAACTCCAGCACCCCGCACTCGATCTCGCGACCCCGCAGCGCCGCCTCCACCAGGATCTTCGGGTCGTGCCGCTGTGCCTCGGCGATCGCCTCGTCGAGGCCCGACAGGTCGTCGACCTTGGTGATGCCGATCGACGAGCCCGCCCGTGCGGGCTTCACGAACAACGGCCAGCCGTGTTCCCCGGCGAAGTCGATGATCTTCTTGCGGGCGGCGGACTCGTCCCGCTCCCACTCGCGCGGGCGGATCACCACATACGGGCCCACCCGCAGCCCGAAGGAGGTGAACACCCGCTTCATGTACTCCTTGTCCTGGCCGACCGCCGAGGCGAGCACACCAGAACCCACATACGGCACCCCGGACAGCTCCAACATGCCCTGGAGGGTGCCGTCCTCGCCGTACGGGCCGTGCAGCACCGGGAAGACCACGTCGATCTCGCCGAGCACCTTGGGCACCGATCCGGGCTCGCCGTAGACGACTTCGCGGTTCGTGGGGTCGACGGGCAGCACCACGCCGCCCTCGCCGGACTCGGCGAGTTCCTCGACATCGGGCGTACGGCGCTCGGTGATCGCCATCCGCTCCGGATCGTCGGCGGTGAGCGCCCACCGGCCGTCCCGGGTGATGCCGATCGGCAGGACGTCGTACGTCGTCCGGTCGATGGCCTTGAGGACGGCTCCGGCCGTGACCATGGAGATCCCGTGTTCGGAGCTGCGCCCGCCGAACACGACGGCCACGCGCGGCTTGCGAGGCGACTGCTCAGGGTTCTGGGGGAGGTTCTCGGTGCTCATATCGCGTTGAGGGTACCCGTTGGTAAGGCCCCGAGACAGCGTCCACCCCGGGGGTTCGCTCAGCGTCGTTCGGGCTTCGCGCTGCGCGACATCAGCTCCTTGAGAGCGACCACGGGAGGCTTGGCCTCGTGGACGATTCCCACGACCGTCTCGGTGATGGGCATGTCGACTCCGTGCCGGCGGGCCAGATCCAGCACCGACTCACAGGACTTGACGCCCTCGGCGGTCTGCCTGGTGACCGCGATGGTCTCCTGGAGGGTCATGCCCTTGCCGAGGTTGGTGCCGAAGGTGTGGTTGCGCGACAGCGGCGAGGAACAGGTCGCCACCAGGTCGCCGAGGCCGGCGAGCCCGGAGAACGTCAGCGGGTCGGCGCCCATCGCCAGACCCAGCCGGGTCGTCTCCGCGAGTCCCCGCGTGATCAGCGAGCCCTTGGCGTTGTCACCGAGTCCCATGCCGTCCGCGATGCCGACGGCCAGCCCGATGACGTTCTTGACCGCACCGCCGAGTTCGCAGCCCACCACGTCGGTGTTGGTGTACGGGCGGAAGTACGGCGTGTGGCAGGCGGCCTGGAGCCGCTGGGCGACGCCCTCGTCGGTGCACGCGACCACGGCGGCGGCCGGCATCCGGGCGGCGATCTCCCGGGCCAGGTTGGGCCCGGTGACCACCGCGACGCGGCTCGGGCCCACCTTGGCGACGTCCTCGACGACCTCGCTCATCCGCATGGCGGAACCGAGTTCGACGCCCTTCATCAACGACACGAGGACCGTGTCGGGCGCGAGCAGCGGTGCCCACTCGGCGAGGTTGGCACGCAGCGTCTGGGAGGGGATGGCGAGCACGGTGAGGTCGGCGTCACGCGCGGCCTCGGCGGCGTCCGCCGTCGCCCGCAGGTTCTCGGGGAGTTCGACGCCGGGGAGGTAGTCGGGGTTCGTACGCGTGGAGTTGACCGCTTGCGCGAGTTCGGCGCGCCGGCCCCACAAGGTCACCTCGCAGCCCGCGTCGGCGAGGACCATACCGAAGGCAGTGCCCCATGATCCGTTGCCGAAGACGGCCGCCTTGACCGGCTTGCTCACGTGCCCTGCTCCTCTTCCTGTCCGATCTTGCGCTGCGCCGGCGGCTGCGTCCGTGGCGGTGTCTGCGTCCGGGTCCGACGCCGCTGCTCGATCCGCTCGCGGCGCGGGTCGTAGGGCGTGGCGGGCGCCTTCTCGCCGCGGATCTCCTCCAGCTGGCGGGTGACGGCGGCCATGATGACCTCGGTCGCCGCCTTCAGGAGCTCCGGGGTCATCTCCCGGTCGTAGAAGGGCCGAAGGTCCACCGGGGGCCCGGCGAGCACGTGGTGGGTCTTGCGCGGCAGGAAATTCGGCTTCCTGGCGTACGGCGGCAGCACCTCGTTGGCGCCCCACTGGGCCACCGGAATCACCGGGCACTTGGTCTGCAGGGCGACCCGGGCGGCACCGGTCTTGGCGGTCATGGGCCAGCCGTCCGGGTCGCGGGTGAGGGTGCCCTCGGGGTAGAACGCGACGCACTCACCGCGTTCCACGGCGTCGATGGCGGCCCGGAAGGCGCTGAGCGCGTCCGTGCTCTCGCGGTAGACGGGGATCTGCCCGGTGCCGCGCATCGCGGCCCCCACGAATCCCTTCCGGAAAAGGCCGCTCTTCGCCAGGAATCGCGGAACGCGGCCCGTGTTGTACTGAAAGTGCGCGTAGGCGAAGGGATCGATGTGCGAATTATGGTTCACGGCGGTGATAAATCCACCGTCAGCTGGAATGTGCTCCATTCCGCGCCAGTCCCGCTTGATCAGAACCACCAGCGGCGGTTTGCAGAGGACCGCTGCGAAGCGGTACCAGAACCCGATTCTGCGGCGGGTCACGCGGACACCTTCCTCTAGTGCCTGGGGGGCCGCACAAGTGTCGCCCCAGGCCGCCGGTCTGTCGAGAACACCGTACGCCCCGACTCCGCTGCCGCCAGATGCACCGGTGACGGCTGAGTAACAATGGCGGCTACAAGAGAGGGCGGAACGCTTGTGCAGTGGACGTTGGTCATACCCGTGAAGCCCCTGGCGCGGGCCAAGAGCAGGCTCTCGGACACCGCCGCCGACGGGCTGCGTCCAGGGCTGGCCCTGGCCTTCGCCCAGGACACCGTCGCGGCCGCGCTGGCCTGCCCGGCTGTGAAGGATGTGGCAGTCGTCACGGACGACTCGCTGGCGGGCCGCGAGCTGGGCGCTTTGGGCGCCCACATCGTCTCCGACGAGCCGCGCGGCGGCCTGAACGCCGCTCTGGCGCACGCGGCGGCCGTCGTACGCGCCAAGCGCCCCGAAAGCGCCGTGGCGGCCCTCAACGCGGATCTGCCGGCACTGCGCCCTCTGGAATTGGCCCGGGTTCTGGACGCGGCAGCGGAATTCCCCCGCGCCTTTCTCCCGGATGCCGCCGCAATCGGCACCACTCTGCTGGCCGCCCGCGAAGGCACGGAATTGCAGCCCGCCTTCGGCACGGATTCCCGGGCCCGCCATCGCGCGTCGGGCGCGGCGGAACTCGTCCTCGACGCGGTGGATTCCGTACGGCAGGACGTGGACACCGGCGCCGACCTGCGCGCCGCGTTGACCCTGGGAGTCGGCCCCCGCACGGCGACTCAGGCGGCGCGGCTGTTGATCCCCTGGCAGTAGGCTGACGCCATGCAGGCCACCGCATATACGTACGATCCCGAAAGCCGCAGCGGACAGGTACTGCTCGACGACGGCACCCCGGTGCCCTTCGACGGGCCGGCGTTCGACGCGGGCGGGCTGAGGCTGCTGCGTCCCGGGCAGCGGGTGCGCGTCGAGACGGAGGGCGAGGGCGCGGACCGCCGGATCACGCTCGTGACGCTGCAGACGTTCTGAGGACCGTCGCGACGCCCTCGGACGCCGTCCTCCGTCCCCACAGCCTCCGAAGCCCTGTGAGGGTGCCCCTGGACACGCCGCGGGCCGGGCTCCCTGCGGAGTCCGGCCCGGCGCGTGAGTGCCCCTGTGCCCCTACCTCTTGCGGGCGGTGGCCTTCTTGGCGGTGGTCGTGCGAGCCGTCGACTTCTTGGCGGGGGCCTTCTTGGCCGTCGCCTTCTTCGCCGGGGCCTTCTTGGCCGTCGCCTTCTTCGCGGTCGTCTTCTTCGCGGCGGTGGACTTGGCGGTCGCCGTGGTCTTCTTGGCGGGCGCCTTCTTGGCCGTCGTCTTCTTCGCGGTGGCCGTGGTCTTCTTGGCCGTCGTCTTCTTCGCGGTCGTCTTCTTCGCGGCGGCCGTCTTGGTCGTGGCGCGCTTGGCCGCGGCCTTCTTGACCGTCGCGGAAGCCCCGCCGGTCAGGCTGCCCTTGGGCGCCTTCTTGACGGCGACGTCGTTCTTCGGGAGCTTCTTCGAGCCGCTCACGAGGTCCTTGAACCCCTGGCCGGCGCGGAAGCGCGGCACGGAGGTCTTCTTGACCCGAACCCGCTCGCCCGTCTGGGGGTTGCGGGCGTAACGGGCCGGACGGTCGACCTTCTCGAACGAACCGAACCCGGTGACCGAGACCCGGTCACCCGCGACGGTCGCGCGGACGATGGCGTCCAGGACCGCGTCGACGGCGTCGGCGGCCTGCTGGCGGCCGCCCACCTTGTCGGCAATCGCTTCTACGAGCTGCGCCTTGTTCACGTCTTCCCCTTCGGAGACATTGCCAGAACGAAAGTGTTCAAGCGTTTTCGCACGTTAGGCAGATATATACCGCAAATCAAACACGAAACGGGCTAATCACCCGTGCGCCGCAACGAACTCGGCTGTTCTGGACTTGTTCAGCATTCCTCTTCGGGGATTCGACCCGCGTCGAGATCTGCCACGAACCCCTCCAGACGCCTTGCCGCATCGGCGAGATCGTGCTTGGCCGCGGCCGTAATGACCAGCAGCTTCCGGGTCAGCGCCATCCGTACGCCCTCCGGGACTTGCAGTGCGCGCACCCTTGCGTGCGCTTCCTTGAGTCGGTCCGCGACTGCCGCATAGAGCTGGAGTTGGCCGTCGTGTTCCATGCACAGATTGTGCCATCTGGGGCGAGTTGTCGCCCGCCCAGGGGGCAACTGCCGCCTCAAACGGCCTTCCGGGCACATGGGGAAGCCGCGGCTCCACATAGCGCGTACCCCGGCAACAACCCTTCTAACGCGGGAAGTTGGCAGAACGCCCAACCCCGTGCAGGGCCGTTCGGGTGCAGACACGGCCGTACCCCCGATCGGGCTGATCGGGGGTACGGCGGGGGTGTCGCGGTGGCCGAAACTCGACCTGTTCAGTTGGTTGTGCCGGCCACTCCGGTCAGGTCTGGAGCGTCCGCGGCTTGTACGACGGGCGCTTGGCCTCGTACGCGGCGATGTCGGGCTCGTTCTGGAGCGTGATGGAGATGTCGTCCAGCCCGTTCAGCAGCCGCCAACGGGCGTTCTCGTCGAGTTCGAAGGCGGCGGTGATGCCCTCGGCGCGCACCTCGCGGGTCTCCAGGTCCACCGTGATCTCGGCCTGGGGGTCCTTCTCCGCGAGGTCCTGCAGCGCGTCCACGACCTGCTGCTCCAGAACCACCGTGAGCAGGCCGTTCTTGAGCGAGTTGCCGCGGAAGATGTCGGCGAAGCGGGACGAGACGACGGCCTTGAAGCCGTAGTTCTGCAGGGCCCAGACGGCGTGCTCACGGGAGGAACCGGTGCCGAAGTCGGGGCCGGCGACCAGGACGGTCGCACCCTTGCGCTCGGGCTGGTTGAGGACGAACCGCGGGTCCTTGCGCCAGGCCTCGAACAGCCCGTCCTCGAATCCATCCCTGGTGACCTTCTTGAGCCAGTGAGCAGGGATGATCTGGTCGGTGTCGACGTTGGAGCGGCGCAGCGGGACGGCCCGGCCGGTGTGCGTGGTGAATGCTTCCATGACTCTCAGACTCCAGCGGGCGTACGGGGCTCGGCGTCGGACAGGTCGGCCGGGGAGGCCAGGTGGCCCAGGACCGCGGTGGCCGCCGCGACCTGCGGCGACACCAGGTGCGTACGTCCGCCCTTGCCCTGCCGGCCCTCGAAGTTGCGGTTGGAGGTGGACGCCGAGCGCTCACCCGGGGCCAGCTGGTCCGGGTTCATGCCCAGACACATCGAGCAGCCCGCGTGCCGCCACTCGGCGCCGGCCTCCTTGAAGACGACGTCCAGACCCTCGGAGACGGCCTGCAGACCGACCCGCGCGGAGCCGGGGACGACCAGCATCCGTACGCCGTCGGCGACTTTGCGGTCCTTCACGATCTCGGCGGCGGCCCGCAGGTCCTCGATGCGCCCGTTGGTGCACGAACCTACGAAGACGGTGTCCACCTTGATGGTGCGCAGCGGCTGTCCGGCCTCCAACCCCATGTATTCCAGGGCCTTTTCGGCGGCGACGCGCTCCGAAGCGTCTTCGTACGAAGCGGGGTCGGGGACGTCGGCCGAAAGCGGCGCGCCCTGACCGGGGTTGGTGCCCCAGGTGACGAACGGCGACAGTTCGGCGGCCTCGATGACGACCTCGGCGTCGAACTCGGCGTCCTCGTCCGTCCGCAGCGTCTTCCAGTACGCGACGGCCGCGTCCCAGTCCTCGCCCTCGGGGGCGTGCGGGCGGCCCTCGATGTAGTCGAAGGTGGTCTGGTCGGGGGCGATCATGCCCGCGCGGGCGCCGGCCTCGATCGACATGTTGCAGATGGTCATCCGGGCCTCCATCGAGAGCTTCTCGATGGCGGAGCCGCGGTATTCCAGGACGTAGCCCTGGCCGCCGCCGGTGCCGATCCGGGCGATGATCGCCAGGATCAGGTCCTTGGCGGTGACGCCGTCGGGCAGTTCGCCGTTGACGGTGATGGCCATGGTCTTGGGCCGGTCCAGCGGCAGCGTCTGGGTGGCCAGCACGTGCTCGACCTGGGAGGTGCCGATGCCGAACGCCAGACAGCCGAAGGCGCCGTGCGTGGAGGTGTGCGAGTCGCCGCAGACGACGGTCATGCCGGGCTGGGTCAGACCCAGCTGCGGGCCGACGACGTGCACGACCCCCTGCTCGACGTCACCGAGCGGATGCAGCCGGACACCGAAGTCGGCGGCGTTCTTGCGCAGCGTCTCCAGCTGGATCCGGGAGACCGGGTCCGCGATGGGCTTGTCGATGTCGAGGGTCGGGGTGTTGTGGTCCTCGGTGGCGATGGTCAGGTCGAGCCGGCGCACCTGGCGACCGCTCTTGCGCAGTCCGTCGAAGGCCTGCGGGCTGGTCACCTCGTGCAGCAGGTGCAGATCGATGAAGAGGAGGTCGGGCTCGCCCTCGGCGCGCCGGACGACGTGGTCGTCCCAGACCTTCTCCGCGAGTGTCCTACCCATCGCTTTCCCTCCGGCCGGCAAGTGGTGAACCGGCCCAACTAGAGATCTTGAGGAAGCGGCGCCCGCGCCCCTGTCTCCGGGCATCCGCCACCGGGCCCTTGTTCTACGGGCCGCTGTGTCTTCCAGAGTGGCGCGTTCCACCGAAAATTGAACTTGCGTTTCACAGAGTGAGACGCGAGTATCGTTTCATGGACAACAGTAGCGGCGTCGGCGTTCTGGACAAGGCAGCCCTTGTCCTGAGCGCCCTGGAGTCCGGTCCGGCCACCCTCGCGGGTCTGGTCGCGGCGACCGGGCTGGCACGACCCACGGCCCACCGGCTGGCCGTGGCTCTGGAGCACCACCGCATGGTGGCGCGCGACATGCAGGGCCGGTTCATTCTCGGTCCCCGGCTGGCCGAGCTGGCCGCGGCCGCCGGCGAGGACCGCCTCCTCGCCACCGCGGGCCCGGTGCTCACCCACCTCCGGGACATCACGGGCGAGAGCGCGCAGCTCTACCGGCGCCAGGGCGACATGCGTATCTGTGTCGCCGCGGCGGAGCGTCTGTCCGGCCTTCGGGACACGGTCCCGGTCGGCTCGACGCTCACGATGAAGGCGGGCTCCTCCGCCCAGATCCTGATGGCCTGGGAGGAGCCGGAGCGTCTGCACCGGGGTCTGCAGGGCGCCCGCTTCACGGCCACGGCCCTGTCGGGCGTGCGGCGCCGGGGCTGGGCCCAGTCGATCGGCGAGCGTGAGCCGGGCGTCGCGTCCGTGTCCGCTCCCGTGCGCGGCCCCTCCAACCGTGTGGTGGCCGCCGTCTCGGTCTCCGGCCCCATCGAGCGCCTGACCCGCCACCCGGGTCGTATGCACGCCCAGGCCGTCATCGACGCCGCGGCCCGCCTCTCCGAGGCCCTGCGCCGCACGGGCTGAACCACCGACCGCACCGAACCGTGGGGAACGGGCGGCCTCAACGCCGCGGCAGCTCGTCCCGAACGGTTTCCTGACCCGCCCCCACGTGGTGGCCGAACTGTCGTTGTCCTACGCCCAGTTGGCGCACCAGGCGACCTGAGGCGGGAACGCCGAAGGCCCTCCACCGAAGTGGAGGGCCTTCGTCTTGCGTACCCCCGACCGGATTCGAACCGGCGCTACCGCCTTGAGAGGGCGGCGTGCTAGGCCGCTACACAACGGGGGCGAGGATCTTGCGTTTCCGCAGACCCGAGCTGGTCTACCAGGACTCGAACCTAGAATGACGGTACCAGAAACCGTAGTGTTGCCAATTACACCATAGACCAATGTGGTTCAGACCAGTTCGTACCCCCGACCGGATTCGAACCGGCGCTACCGCCTTGAGAGGGCGGCGTGCTAGGCCGCTACACAACGGGGGCCCTAGCGATCCTGCATCAGGTACAACGGGTGCGACCCGGATTGTTCCCGCGGGAAGGATCTGTACCCCCGACCGGATTCGAACCGGCGCTACTGCCTTGAGAGGGCAGCGTGCTAGGCCGCTACACAACGGGGGCTTTGCGGAGTTGATCTCCGCGGTGCAGATGAGCTCTGCGAGCTGGCCTACCAGGACTCGAACCTAGACTAACGGAACCAGAAACCGTCGTGCTGCCAATTACACCATAGGCCACTGAAACGCAATCCCCTGTAGGGATCTTGTTTAGCTTGCGCCTCCGGCTCCGGACCTTTCGGCCCGCACCCCGGCGGCGCATGAAGAACATTACCCGAAGGCGGACGGGGCTCCAAAACGGGTATCCGCCGCGAGGATCGCGGGGAGTTCGGCGAGCGAGGCGATCCGTCGCGGGCCGACCGGCGGCGCGACGGTGGCGTACACACCCCCACGATCGATCCAGACCGACAGCAGTCCCGCGTCGGCGGCACCCCGTCCGTCGATCTCCGGATGGTCGCCCACGTACGCCACTTGGTGCGGGGCCAGTTCCAGGGCGTCGCAGGCGGCGAGGAAGGCGCCGGCCGCGGGCTTGGAGACGCCGAGTTCCGCCGCGCACAGGACGACCTCGAAGCGGTCGTGCACACCGAGGGCGCGCAGCTTGCGGTCCTGGACGTGGATGCTGGAGTTGGACAGCACGGCGTGTCGGTGGCTGGCGGCGAGCGCGTCCAGGGCGGGCAGGACGTCCGGGAAGAGGGCCCACGCGGTCTCGTAGTGGCCGATGTACCGCTCGAACCACGCGTCGGCGTCGGCGTCGCTCACCGTGCCGTCGCCCAGGAAGCCCCGTACGCGGTCCCGGCGCTGCCCCTGGAAGGTCGCCTCCCCCGCCGAGAAGCGCGCCCACTGCTGGTCCGTGATCTCCCGCCACCGCGCGACGGCCTGATCGACACTGTCGTACCCGTCGAGCAGGCCCTCAGCCGCGAGATGCCCGCTCATGCCGACCCGGTCGGCGGTGGTGTAGTCGAAAAGGGTGTCGTCGACGTCCCAGACCACGGCCCGAATGCTCATGGTCCGACGGTAACGCGCAGATCCGCGACCCGTCCGGCGGAACGACGAAGGTGCGGCACCCCACACCGGGGGTGCCGCACCTCACGGGCGTACGGCTACGCCGTCAGCTTCGCCAGGGCCGCGTCCACGCGCGCCAGCGTCCGCTCCCTGCCCAGGATTTCCAGGGACTCGAAGAGGGGCAGCCCGATGGTGCGGCCGGTGACGGCCACCCGGACCGGGGCCTGGGCCTTGCCGAGCTTGAGGCCGTGGGCCTCGCCGGCGGCCAGGACGGCCTCCTTGAGGGACTCCGGGGAGGTCCAGTCCGCGGACTCCAGCTTCTCGCGGGCGGTGCGCAGCAGGGCGTCGCTGCCCTCCTTCATCGCCTTGTTCCAGCTCGCCTCGTCGAACACCGGCTCCGGCAGGAACAGGAAGTCGACGTTGTCGGTGATCTCGGAGAGGACCTTGAGGCGGGTCTGGGCGTGCGGGGCGATCGCGTGCCACTTGGCCTCGTCGAAGTCCTCCGGCGCCCAGGGGGCGAACGGTGCCTTCAGCCAGGGGGCGCAGCGCTCCGTGAAGTCCTTCACGTCCAGCAGCCGGATGTGGTCGGCGTTGATCGCCTCGCACTTCTTCAGGTCGAAGCGGGCCGGGTTGGGGTTCACGTCCGAGACCTCGAAGGCCGCGACCATCTCGTCCATCGTGAAGATGTCCTGGTCGGCGGAGAGCGACCAGCCAAGGAGCGAGAGGTAGTTGAGCAGGCCCTCGGGCAGGAAGCCGCGCTCGCGGTACAGGTTGAGCGACGACTCGGGGTCGCGCTTGGAGAGCTTCTTGTTGCCCTCGCCCATCACGTACGGCAGGTGCCCGAACTCCGGGGTGCGCTTGGCGATGCCCAGCTCGGTCAGCGCCTTGTACAGGGCGATCTGGCGGGGCGTCGAGGAGAGCAGGTCCTCGCCGCGCAGGACGTGGGTGATCTCCATCAGCGCGTCGTCGACCGGGTTCACCAGCGTGTACAGCGGGGCGCCGTTCGCTCGTACGATCCCGTAGTCGGGGACGTTCTCAGCGGTGAAGGTCAGTTCGCCGCGGACCAGGTCCGTGAACGTGATCGTCTCGTCGGGCATGCGGAAGCGGACGATGGGCGTACGGCCCTGGGCCTGGTAGCCGGCGACCTGCTCCGCGGTCAGGTCGCGGCAGTGGCCGTCGTAGCCGGAGGGCTTGCCGGCGGCGCGGGCGGCCTCGCGGCGGGTGTCCAGCTCCTCCTGGGAGCAGTAGCAGTGGTAGGCGTGTCCGGCGTCCAGGAGCTTGCCCGCGACCTCCTTGTAGAGGTCCATGCGCTGCGACTGGCGGTAGGGCGCGTGCGGGCCGCCGATCTCGGGGCCCTCGTCCCAGTCGAAGCCCAGCCAGCGCATCGAGTCGAGCAGCTGGCCGTACGACTCCTCGGAGTCGCGGGCCGCGTCGGTGTCCTCGATGCGGAAGACCAGGGTGCCCTGGTGGTGCTTGGCGAAGGCCCAGTTGAACAGGGCGGTGCGGACCAGGCCCACGTGGGGGTTACCGGTGGGCGAGGGGCAGAACCGTACTCGGACGGCGGGGGCGGGTGCGCTAGCCACGCTTGACAACCTTGTTGGTGAGAGTGCCGATGCCTTCGATGGTGACGGCGACCTCGTCGCCGACGGTGAGCGGTCCGACGCCTGCCGGGGTGCCCGTGAGGATCACGTCGCCGGGGAGCAGCGTCATGGCCTCGGTGATGTTGACGATCAGATCCTCGATGGAGTGGATCATCTCGCTGGTCCGGCCCAGCTGGCGTTGCTGTCCGTTGACCGTGAGCTGGATCGTGAGGTCGGACGGATCGAGGTCCGTCTCCACCCAGGGGCCGAGCGGGCAGGAGGTGTCGAAGCCCTTGGCCCGGGCCCACTGCTTCTCGCGCTTCTGGACGTCGCGGGCGGTGAGGTCGTTGGCGCAGGTGTAGCCGAGGATGACGTCCTTGACGCGCTCACGCGGGACCTCGCGGCACATCCGGCCGATGACGACGGCCAGTTCGGCCTCGTGGTGCAGGTCCTCCGAGAAGGAGGGGTACTGGATCTCGTCGCCGGGGCCGATCACCGAGGTGGAGGGCTTGAAGAAGGCGAAGGGGGCGTCGGGGACCTCGTTGCCGAGTTCCTTCGCGTGGTCCGCGTAGTTGCGGCCGAAGGCCACGACCTTGTTGGGGAGCACCGGGGGCAGCAGCCGCACCCTCGTCCTCGAATCGGACGGTGCCAGCGGGACCTTCGTACCGGAGAGCTCGAAGTCCGCGAACGGGATGCCCTTGATGATGTCGAGGACGAGTTCGTCCGGCTTTTCGCCCTCTACGGCGCCGAAGGCGACGTTCCCGTCGATGGAGAATCTGGCGATGCGCACGGGATCCTGGCGCCCCTCACTGAGAACTGGTGTGCGTGTCGGCCGACCGGCTTGCCCGCGAGCCGACTCTGGACGCTCCAGGCTAACCGGTCGGGTGGCATGATCATCGGCGGCCTGAACGCCCCGAGGGTTCGGGTCGTATTCAAGAAAATGCCCCTGCCGCGGGGCACCGGGCGGTGGGACACCTGGTTCGACGGCGAGGCGGCCCTGCGCAACGACGCAAAGCGGCGGACGCGCGCAGGCGCGCCGGGGGCGCCCGGTGGGCGGTGAGGGTGCCCGGCCGACGGGGCTCCCCGTTCACCCGGAGAGCCTCAGCGGCCACTCGGCACCACGCGCCGACCACTCGGCGCCGGCCACCCGGCGGCCGCTACTCGGCGGCGGACGCCTGGGCGGCGACGGGGGCCTCCATCAGCACCGTACGCTTGGGGTTCGCGGTCTGCTCCGGGAGATCGACGGAGTGCTCCGGCTGCTCCAGAGTCCGCAGTTCGTCGGAGCCGTTCAGGTGTGCCAGCGTCGTGCGCCGCGGGTTGGCGATCTTGTGGAACATCATCGTCGTCTTCACGGTTCTTACGAGACCCTGTCCTGTGCGTGCGCCGGGTGCCCGAGGGGGCTCCGCGATCGGCGCGGGTTGTCGGATTTGCCATTGATGTAAAGCGTCAGGCTAGGCACGCGATTCCCTTTCGAAGTCGCGAACACCCCTTGATCCATGTGTGAGTTTCCTCACGACTCTGCGGTCAAAACGGTCATAGCGGGCTCATGATCCACCCCAGTGAATCGGACATTGCATCTCCGAAGCCACCATTCCGCTCCTGATCATGGCGACTGGGACACCCGGAGTCGCCGATGGACTCGCGGGCATAAGTCCGTTATTGCGGAGATCATGTGACACTGGTGGTGACTTCGCACTCACGTGCTGTCACGTACGTCACGGCCTGACCCACGGGCCTTGTTGGAGATCCGGCACTGTGCTGGAATTCCACGGACCGCCGCAGGATCGAGCCGGCGCACAGGGGGCGCAGAGAAGCGCCGAGTGGCGGCGAGAATGGGGGAGCCAGCGGCCGGTCACTCACGACCAATCAGGGTGCGTATTTCAGGACGCCCCCTACGACGCCGACACCGTCCTTCCGTTCACCCGGAAGGACGCCTGGTCCAGAGGTTGCGACGCTAGTGCAGGGACGTTTCAAGAGGGATGGCAGTGCTTCGGCGGAGCCGGAGCCGCACGGCGGGAATGGCCCGACGGCCGGTAGCTCCTCGCCCCAGCACGCCCAGAACCCGGGCCCTTCCGGTGACGGCGGTGAGCGCCTCGGGCGCCCCGGCGCGTCCACGTCGTCGAGCCCGGCCACCCCGACCACGCCACCGGTGAAGCCGCCCCGTGGTGTGCCCGGGCCGGGCTCGCGAATAGCCCTGCGCAACTGGCGCATCTCCACGCGTCTGGTGGCGCTGCTCACCCTCCCGGTGGTCGCGGCCACCACGCTGGGCGCGGTGCGCATCAACGACTCGATGGACGACATCCAGCAGCTGGACAACATGAAGCTGCTGACCGAGATGACCAAGCAGGCTACCGAACTCGCGGACGCGCTCCAGGCGGAGCGCGACCAGTCGGCCGGCCCGCTGGCCCACGGCTCGGCGTCGAACGACTTCACGGTCAAGGGCTTCCGCACCAAGACCGACCGGGCCGTGGAGACCTTCAAGGGCGCCGCCGAGGACATCGACGCCGCCAACCTCCCGGGCGTCCGCGAGAGCCTCGTCGGCCTCGTCCGCGACCTGGGTGACCTCGCGAGGATCCGCAACTCGGCCTATGCGACCGAGAAGAACGCCTCGCAGACGGTCGAGGGCTACCACCGCCTCATCACGCACCTGCTGGACCTCTCGCAGGACATGGCGGAGGCCACCAGCAACCCCGAGATGATCCAGCGCACGCGCGCCCTGGCGGCCTTCTCCTCGGCCAAGGAGTACGCGTCGATCCAGCGCGCGATCCTCGCGGCGGCGCTGCCCACCAGCAACACCACGACCGGCAACCTCTCCGAGAACGACCGCCTGTACGGCGAGGGCGCGCTGGAGAGTGAGGCGTCCGACCTCAACAGCTTCCGCAGCATCTACGGCACGGACAGCGCCGTCGAGCTCCTCAAGCCGGTCGAGGAGGGCAACCCGACCATCCAGGCCACCGACCAGTACGGCGGCCGCGCCATGCGTTCGGGTCTCTCCGACCTGGACAAGCGCTCCTACAAGGACTGGGTGGACGACAGCTCGATCAAGATCGAGCAGATGAGCAACGTCGAGCACACGCTGCTCGAGGACATGGAGCAGAAGGCCCGCGAGCTGCGCAACCAGTCCGAGCGCGACGCGATCATCTCCGGTGTCCTGATCCTGCTCGTCCTCGGTATCTCGCTGGTCGGCGCCTTCGTCGTCGCCCGCTCCATGATCCGCTCGCTGCGCCGCCTCCAGGAGACCGCCACCAAGGTCGCCCAGGACCGGCTGCCCGAGCTGGTCAAGCAGCTGTCCGAGTCCGACCCGCAGGACGTCGACACGTCCGTGGAGTCGGTCGGTGTGCACTCCAAGGACGAGATCGGCCAGGTGGCCGCGGCCTTCGACGACGTGCACCGCGAGGCGGTCCGGCTCGCGGCCGAGCAGGCCCTGCTGCGGGGCAACGTCAACGCGATGTTCACCAACCTCTCGCGCCGCTCCCAGGGTCTGATCCAGCGCCAGCTGTCGCTGATCTCCGAGCTGGAGTCCCGCGAGGCCGACCCCGACCAGCTGTCCTCGCTGTTCAAGCTCGACCACCTCGCGACCCGCATGCGCCGTAACGGCGAGAACCTCCTCGTCCTCGCCGGTGAGGAGCCCGGCCGCCGCTGGACCCGCCCGGTCCCGCTGGTCGACGTGCTCCGCGCCGCGGCCTCCGAGGTGGAGCAGTACGAGCGCATCGAGCTGGCCTCCGTGCCGACCACCGAAGTGGCCGGCCGGGTCGTCAACGACCTCGTGCACCTGCTCGCCGAGCTGCTGGAGAACGCCACCTCGTTCTCCTCACCGCAGACCAAGGTCAAGGTCACCGGTCACGCGCTGCCCGACGGCCGCGTCCTGATCGAGATCCACGACACCGGCATCGGCCTCTCCCCCGAGGACCTCGCCGCGATCAACGAGCGGCTCGCCTCGCCGCCCACCGTGGACGTCTCCGTCTCCCGACGCATGGGTCTGTTCGTGGTCGGCCGGCTGTCGCAGCGCCACGGCATCCGCATCCAGCTGCGGCCGTCCGACTCCGGTGGTACGACCGCGCTGGTCATGCTCCCCGTCGACGTCGCCCAGGGCGGCAAGAAGCCCCAGCCGAAGCCCGGTCAGGGCAGCGGTGCGGGTGGCGGTGTCGCCGCCGCGGCCGCCGGTGTGGCCGCGGCTCGCCGTGGCGGCGGTCAGCTGGGCGGAGGTGCTCCCGGCGGTCCCGGCGGCGGCCTGCTCGGTGCCGGGCAGGGACCGCGGGCCGCGCTGCCCGGGCGCGACGCGGGCGGCCGCCCGGGTGCGCCGGGCGGAGCGCGCGGACCGCAGGGTCCGGGCGCGCCCCAGCAGGGCCGTCCCGCTCCGGCCGGTGCGGGCGCCGGTTTCGGCGGTCAGGCTCCGGGAGCTCCGCAGGGCCTGCAGGCGGCGGGCACCGGCGGACCGCAGGGCCAGTCCCTCTTCGGCGGCGGTCAGGATGCCTTCGGCGGTGGCCAGGACGCCTTCGGGGGCAGCCAGGACTCCTTCGGCGGCGCCCGGGGTGCCGTACCCCCGCAGTCGCCGTCCTCGAACAAGGGTTCCGAGCAGCAGGGCCGGCGCCGTCGGCCGCAGCTGCCGGGGCGTGGGGGTCCCCGGGCCGAGCTGCCCGGCGGCAACCAGCAGCCCCGCACGCCCAGCTGGAGCGACGACAACGCCCAGCCGCCGGTGCCGCGCGCCTCGCTGGACGCCCCGCGCGGCCACGACGAGCAGGACTCCTCGCAGACCTCCCGGATGCCGCGGATCGACGACCGGCAGGGTCCGGGCGCGACCACCGAGATGCCGGCCGTCCCGCAGCTCGACGGCCGTCAGGGTCCCGGGTCCACCTCCGAGTTCGCCCGCCCGGACTTCGACGCGTCGGCGCCCGGTGCCCCGCAGAGCACCGGGCAGTTCCCCCGCCCGGGTACCAGCGGCGGACAGAACAGCCAGAACGGTCGCAGCGAGCAGATCACGGACGGGCCCTTCGTCCGCTCGGACATCTTCAGCGCCCCGGCGGCACCCTCGTCCGCGCCGGCCACGGGCCAGTTCGCGCCCCCGCAGGGCTACGACAACGGCACCAGCGGCCAGTTCGCCCAGCCCGGCTACGACGGCGGCTCCACGGGTCAGCACTCCCTGCCGGGCAGCCAGAACCCGTCGAACACCTCGTCGTCGACGGGCCAGTTCGAGCGGCCCCAGACCAACGGCCGCGGCACCGACTTCGGTGCTCCGCGCCCGCCTGCCCCGCAGCGTCCGCAGCAGCGGCCTGACGAGGGCCGACGGCCCGAGGCCTGGGAGCTGCCGCCCGCCGCCGGTCCCGGTGACGGCCGTACCCCGCTGTACGACACGCTCGAGACCAACTGGTTCCACGGGCAACAGAACGCTCAGCAGGGCAACACCGCGACGGATCCCGTCCCGGCGGCCCCGCAGCAGCAGCCGCAGGCCCCGCCTGCCCCCCAACGTCCCGTCGCCAGCTCCTGGCGCAGCTCGCCGAACGACGATCTCGTCCGGCAGGCAGAGCGCGTACGGCAGCCGGCCGCGGGCGGCGTCACCACCTCCGGTCTGCCGCGCCGGGTGCCACGAGCGAACCTCGTCCCAGGCACGGCTCAGCAGCAACAGCACCAACCCGGTCCGCAGGTCTCGCGTTCGCCTGACGACGTACGCGGCCGGCTGACCAATCTCCGTCGGGGCATCGCGCAAGGTCGACAGGCCGGTAGCGGCCAGACCGGCAGCTTCCCGAGCCCCACTCACCAGCAGGAGCGTTAGTTGAGCCCGATGAGCCAGGCGGCACAGAACCTCAACTGGTTGATCACCAACTTCGTGGACAACACCCCCGGGGTGTCCCACACCGTCGTCGTGTCCGCCGACGGCCTCCTGCTCGCAATGTCCGAGGGCTTCCCGCGCGACCGAGCCGACCAACTGGCGGCGGTCGCGTCCGGACTCACCTCGCTCACGGCCGGCGCCTCCCGGATCTTCGAGGGCGGCGAAGTCGCTCAGACGGTCGTCGAGATGGAGCGGGGATTCCTGTTCCTGATGTCCATCTCGGACGGCTCGTCCCTGGCCGTGCTCGCACACCCCGACTGCGACATCGGCCTGGTCGGTTACGAGATGGCACTCCTGGTCGACCGCGCGGGCGCAGTGCTCACGCCCGACCTGCGCGCCGAACTCCAAGGAAGTCTGCTCCACTGATCCGCCCTGGATCCACCCGCCTCACCAAATCACCGTCCGGCCGCCACACTCCCCCCACCGGCCACGTCAGACGGCTCGGCTTACGACTTGCTGTCCCGCCCGGAGGACTCATGACCCCGCCCACCGCTTCTCATGATCCGTACGCGGAGCCGTACGAGGATGAGGGCGACCAGCCGCTGGTACGCCCGTACGCGATGACCGGCGGTCGGACCCGGCCGCGTTACCAGCTCGCCATCGAGGCCCTCATCAGCACAACGGCCGACCCGGCGGCGCTCATGGGGCTGCTCCCTGAGCACCAGCGGATCTGCCACCTGTGCCGAGAGGTGAAGTCGGTGGCCGAGGTCTCGGCGTTGCTGGCCATGCCTCTGGGTGTGGCCCGGATTCTTGTCGCGGACCTCGCGGAGGCCGGACTCGTCGCCATTCACCAGCCTGGTGGCGACGAGAGCACCGGTGCTCCGGACGTGACACTGCTTGAAAGGGTGCTCAGTGGACTTCGCAAGCTCTGACGGAGGCCGGGCGACCACCTCCGCGAAGATCGTGGTGGCGGGCGGCTTCGGCGTGGGCAAGACCACGTTCGTGGGCGCCGTCTCCGAGATCAACCCGCTGCGCACCGAGGCCGTCATGACGTCCGCCAGTGCCGGCATCGACGACCTCACCCACACCGGGGGCAAGACCACCACAACGGTGGCCATGGACTTCGGCCGCATCACGCTCGACCAGGACCTGATCCTGTACCTGTTCGGTACGCCGGGCCAGGACCGTTTCTGGTTCATGTGGGACGACCTGGTGCGCGGCGCCATCGGCGCGATCGTCCTGGTGGACACCCGCCGTCTCGCCGACTGCTTCCCCGCGGTCGACTACTTCGAGAACAGTGGGCTGCCGTTCGTCGTCGCGCTCAACGGTTTCGAGGGCCACCAGCCGTACCAGCCCGAGGAGGTGCGCGAGGCCCTGCAGATCGGCCCCGACACCCCGATCATCACCACCGACGCACGGCACCGCTCCGACGCCAAGGGTGCCCTGATCACGCTGGTGGAGCACGCTCTGATGGCCCGCCTGCGGTAACGGGCGGGGCAGCCCGGCGCGGCGAACCGGACACCACCCAAAACGTGGGTGCCATACGGCAGTTGTCGTAGATGTCGCGGAGCCGGCTGTGTCCTTTGACACGGTCGGCCCCGACGTTCATAACGTTTCGGCAGAGGAATCCGGTGGTACGGCCACGCATCGCGGTCAATTGGTCTCGCTGCGCGCACGAAGGCCCCGTCTTTTGGCGGGGCTCGCTCTTTATGACCGTTTTATCTGGGGCTTACATCACGTCGATTCCATCCTTTCCACTGTTTGGAGCTGCGTAGGGCGACGTGCTGGAATGCCTGAACTGCCCAATAGTCAAAGACGTACTCACCGTCGAGGCGTACCGGGCTCTGAGACACTGCGGCACAGCGTTGGTGCCGACCGCCGGAAGGTTGTTGGTCGAGTGAGGCGAAGCAAGAACGGTCCCGAGCCGTCGGCCCGGGGCAACTTCACCCCGCCGCCGCGCGGAGCGGCGCCCGCCCCCGTACCCGGATCGGAACCAACGGCGCCCCCCGCTCCGAGCGGCGGCCGTTTCTCCCCGCGCAACTGGCGGGTGCCGACCCGGCTGAACGCGATCCTGCTCATACCCGTGATGGTCGGCCTCGTCATGGGCGGCTTCCAGGTGAAGAGCTCGATCGACACCTGGCAGGAGGCCGAGGACGCGGAGAACACCGCGCGTCTGGTGCGGGCCGCGCTGACCTACAGCAACGAGATGCTCGTCGAGCGCGACATCACCGCCGCTCCCCTGCTCCAGGGCAAGGGCCAGAACGACAAGACGGTCGTCGCGGCCCGCAAGAAGACCGACGAAGCCGCGGACGCCTTCGACGAGGCGGCCAAGAGCATGCCGAACCGGCCGAACCTGGTTCGTCGCCTGGCGCGCTTCCGCGAGGTGGAGCCGGACCTGCAGAAGATCCGTGCGGCGGCGTACACCAACAAGCTTGACGGCGTGCAGACCGAAGAGGGCTACGTCGAGGTCGAGCACCGGCTGCTCGAGTTCTCCAACGAGCTCGGTCTGGGCACCGGAAACATCACCAGCTACGGCCGTACGGTCTACGCCATCTCGCTCACCAAGGGCGCGCTCTCCCTTCAGCGCTCCATCGGCATGCACCTGCTGATCAAGCCCGGCACCAGCGCCAGCAGCCTGGCCAAGCAGCGCGTCGCCCTGACCTCGTACGCCTACCTGGAGGGCATCGCCGTCCAGGAGTACCAGGGCGGCGGTACCGAGCAGGACATCGCCAAGCTGGACGCGGCCAGCAAGCAGGTCCAGGCCGACGGCGCGGCGATGGCCAAGGAGGCCAAGGCCAAGAACCCGGACTACGTGCCGCCGCCGTCCAACCCGAACACCATGATCGCGGGCATGTCCGCGCTGCAGACCACGGACCCGGCCGCGCGTCAGACGCTGGCCGCGCAGGGCATCAGCGCGCCCAACTGGTGGGCGGTCACCACCCTCAAGTTCAACGCCTACCGGCAGATCGAGGCGGACCTGGCGGACACGGCGGTGAACGAGGCCGCCGACATCTCCGACAACGCCCGTCAGGACGCCTTCATCACCGGTGCCGCGGTCGTGGTCGCGCTGCTCGCCGCGTTCATCCTGGCCGGCATGGTGGCCCGCCAGATGAGCCGCGCGATGCGCCAGCTGCGCAACGCCGCCTTCGGTATCGCCGAGCAGCGCCTGCCGATGCTGGTCGACCAGCTCTCGCGCACCGATCCCGGCCGCGTCGACACCCGTGTGCAGCCGATCCCGATCACCACCAGGGACGAGATCGGCGAGGTCGCCCGGGCCTTCGACCAGGTCCACCGCGAGGCGGTCCGGCTCGCGGCGGAACAGGCCCTGCTGCGGGGCAACATCAACGCGATCTTCACCAACCTCTCGCGCCGCAACCAGTCGCTGATCGAGGGCCAGCTGACCCTGATCACCGATCTGGAGAACAACGAGGCCGACCCGGACCAGCTGGAGAACCTCTTCAAGCTGGACCACCTCGCGACCCGTATGCGCCGCAACGGCGAGAACCTCCTGGTCCTCGCGGGCGAGGAGCCCGGCCGCCGCTGGGACCAGCCGGTTCCGCTGGTCGACGTGCTGCGCGCCGCCTCCTCCGAGGTGGAGCAGTACGAGCGCATCGAGCTGTCCGGCGTGCCGGAGGCCGAGATCCACGGCCGCGCGGTCACCGACCTCGTGCACCTGCTCGCCGAGTTGCTGGAGAACGCCACGACGTTCTCCTCCCCGCAGACCAAGGTTCGCGTGACCGCCACCCGTCTCCCCGACGGTCGGATCATGATCGAGATCCACGACAAGGGCATCGGCCTCACCGCCGAGGACTTCGCGGACATCAACCACAAGCTGGCCAACCCGCCGACCGTGGACGCCGCGATCTCGCAGCGCATGGGCCTGTTCGTGGTCGGCCGGCTGTCCGACCGGCACGGCATCCGGGTCCAGCTGCGCCCCTCCGGCGAGCAGGCCGGCACGACCTCGCTGGTCATGCTGCCCGACGCGATCACCCACGGCGGTGGCGGCGAGCAGCAGCCGCGCGACGAGTTCACGGTCTCGCAGATCATCCCGGAGCAGAGCTACCAGGGCGAGGACTTCAACAACGGCCTGCCGATGCGCACGGCCGCGGAGCTCGGCTTCGACGACAGCCGCTACCTGGAGGTCCCGGACGACATCCGGGAGCTGGACCCGGTGGGCCGCTCCCTGATGCGTGAGGAGCGCCGCGCGGCTCTGGAGGCCCAGTCACAGGACGACGCCCCCGAGACCCCGTCGTACCCGGAGGCGTTCGACGCCCGGCCGGGCTACGACAACGCCCCGGGTGGCTTCCCCGAGCAGCCTGCCGCGTACGACCGTCAGCCGGCCTACGAGGAGCCTCGCCAGCCGTCCTACGACGAGCCGCGCCAGCCGGCGTACGAAGAGCCTCGTCAGGCGCCGTACGAGGAGCAGCAGCGCTCGTACGAGGAGCCGCAGCAGCCGTCGTACGATGAGTCGTACTACGCGCCGGGCGGCGGTCTGCCGCAGCAGGACGCCTTCTCCACGAACGGTGGCTACCCGGAGCCCACGTATCCGGAGCCGGTCCAGGAGGAGTCCGGGCCCGGCCGCGCCGCCGCGCCGGAGAGGTTCTCGGCCTTCGAAGAGCAGTCCTACCAGGACGACTGGCCTCAGCAGACCGGCTATCGCAACGGTTACCCGGACCAGTACGCTCCGGAAGCGGAATCTGCGCAGGCCGGTGACGCGAATGAGCTGGACCGCGTAGGCTTCGAACGTCCGGGACCGACCTCCTCCGTCGCCCACGAGCTGACCGATGCCGGGCTTCCCCGCCGTGGCTCCCCCACGAGTGGCGCGAACGGCTCGGCCGGTACGCGGCACACGACCCAGGAGCCGTCGACTTCCACACCGGAGAGCAACGGCACCGAATCCTGGCGCTCGGCCAACGACGCGCGCTGGCAGCAGGCCTCGCAGCTCCGGAAGCCCAAGGCGGGCGGCGTGACCTCCTCCGGTCTGCCGCGGCGGGTGCCCAAGGCCAACCTGGTCGAGGGAGCCGCCGAGTCCACCCCGCAGGGGGGCCCACAGGTCTCCCGCGCTCCCGAGGACGTCCGGGGCAGGTTGAGCAACCTGCGCCGTGGGGTCCAGCGGGGACGCAACGCAAACAGCGAAACGAACGGCCAGGCCACTGGGAATCAACACGGTGGTCCTGACAGCACCTACAACCAGGAGCGTTAGTGTGAGCCCGATGAGCCAGGCGGCACAGAACCTGAACTGGTTGATCACCAACTTCGTGGACAACACCCCTGGGGTGTCCCACACGGTGGTGGTCTCCGCCGACGGACTCCTTCTGGCGATGTCCGAAGGCTTTCCTCGCGACCGAGCCGACCAGCTCGCGGCCGTCGCGTCCGGTCTGACGTCTCTGACGGCAGGCGCCTCCCGCATCTTCGAGGGCGGCCACGTGAACCAGACGGTTGTGGAGATGGAGCGGGGATTCCTCTTCATCATGTCCGTTTCCGACGGTTCCTCGCTCGCAGTTCTCGCACATCCGGAGGCGGACATCGGCCTCATCGGCTACGAGATGGCCCTCCTGGTGGACCGTGCCGGGACGGTCCTGACGCCCGATCTGCGTGCGGAGCTCCAAGGGAGCTTGCTCAACTAACAGACAGACGGTGCGTTTTGGCGTCCTGAGGCCATAAGGTTTCGAGACGCGGCTCCATGGTGATGGGTGCCCGGCACAGTCGGAGGAGGAGAGAAAGTGGCAACACCCCCAGGCGGTTCACCTTCGGGTAACTGGTCGTACGGCCCTGGCCAGGGTCAGGGCGACGGTTCCCAGAACCCGAACCGTTACAACTTCCCCTCCACTCCGAGCCACCGGCGTCAGCAGCCGTACGCGCCCCAGAACCCCCAGGGTCCCGGGCCGTCGCCGTACGACCAGCCGCCGGCCCCGCGCATCCAGCCCGTGCAGCCGCACCGACGCACCCCTGAGCCTTCACCCGCGGGAGGCGCCAGCAACCCCCTGGTGCGTCCGTACGCCATGACCGGCGGACGGACCCGCCCGCGCTACCAGCTCGCCATCGAGGCGCTGGTGCACACCACCGCGCAGCCGCACCAGATGCAGGGCCAGTTGCCCGAGCATCAGCGGATCTGCAACCTCTGCCGTGAGATCAAGTCGGTGGCCGAGATCTCGGCCCTCCTGACGATCCCTCTCGGCGTGGCCAGGATCCTCGTCGCCGACTTGGCGGAGGCGGGCCTGGTCGCCATCCATCAGCCCGGCGGCGACGAGAACGCCGGCGGCCAGCCAGACGTGACACTGCTCGAAAGGGTGCTCAGTGGACTTCGCAAGCTCTAGCGGAGGGCCTTCCCGCTCCACCACGTCCGCGAAGATCGTGGTGGCGGGCGGCTTCGGCGTGGGCAAGACCACGTTCGTCGGCGCCGTCTCGGAGATCAACCCGCTGCGCACCGAGGCCGTCATGACGTCCGCCAGCGCGGGCATCGACGACCTCACCCACACCGGGGACAAGACGACCACCACGGTCGCCATGGACTTCGGCCGTATCACGCTCGACCAGGACCTGATCCTCTACCTCTTCGGTACGCCGGGCCAGGACCGCTTCTGGTTCATGTGGGACGACCTGGTGCGCGGCGCCATCGGCGCGATCGTCCTCGTTGACACGAGGCGCCTTGCCGACTGCTTCCCGGCGGTCGACTACTTCGAGAACTCGGGTCTTCCCTTCGTGATCGCGCTCAACGGGTTCGACGGCAACCAGCCGTACAACCCGGACGAGGTCCGCGAGGCGCTGCAGATCGGGCCCGACACCCCGATCATCACGACGGATGCGCGGCATCGTGCGGATGCGAAGTCGGCGCTGATCACTCTCGTGGAGCACGCGTTGATGGCTCGCCTGCGGTAGGTAAGCGTTCTTGCGGCCACTGGGCTGCCACGGACGGTTGTGTGCCGTCTGCGGCAGCCCAGTGGCTTGTCGCGCAGTTCCCCGCGCCCCTCAAGAAGGCATGACTGAGGGCCCCTCTCTTGGAGAGGGGCCCTCAGTCATGCTTACGGGGTCAGCGCCAGCTGTGCGGTGCGCGGAAGCCGGGCTCGCGCTCCAGGCGGCGCCAGCCGGCCTTGCGGCGGCCGCGGTGGGCCGGAGCCTCGGACGGCTGGGCGGCGGCGCGGGCCAGGAGGATGGCCGTGATGGCGGCGACTTCCTCGGGCTCGGCGTGGCCCTTCTCGACACGAATGTCAGGGGTGCTCATGGGCTCAGTCTCCGTGAGAGAGGTTTCCGCGGCGGTACCGCGAAGGGATCCGCTGGGTTACTGCGGAGGGTTACCGTGCTTGCGGGACGGCAGGTCGGCGTGCTTGGTGTGCAGCATCGCCAGGGACTGGATCAGGATCTCGCGGGTTTCCGCCGGGTCGATGACGTCGTCGACCAGGCCGCGCTCGGCCGCGTAGTAGGGGTGCATCAGCTCGGACTTGTACTCCTTGACCATGCGGGCCCGCATGGCCTCGGAGTCCTCCGCCTCGGCGATCTGCCGACGGAAGATGACGTTGGCCGCGCCCTCGGCGCCCATCACGGCGATCTCGTTGGTCGGCCAGGCGTAGGTGAGGTCCGCACCGATGGACTGGCTGTCCATGACGATGTACGCACCTCCGTAGGCCTTGCGCAGGATCAGCGAGATCCTCGGGACGGTGGCGTTGCAGTAGGCGTACAGCAGCTTCGCGCCGTGACGGATGATTCCGCCGTGCTCCTGGTCGACACCCGGAAGGAACCCGGGGACGTCCAGGAACGTGACGATCGGGATATTGAAAGCGTCACACATCTGGACAAAGCGTGCAGCTTTTTCCGACGCTTCGATGTCCAGGACACCGGCCAGCGACGACGGCTGGTTGGCCACGATGCCGACCACCTGTCCGTCCAGGCGGGCCAGCGCGCAGATGATGTTGCGGGCCCAGCGCTCGTGGACCTCCAGGTAGTCGCCGTCGTCGACGATCTCCTCGATGACCTTGGTCATGTCGTACGGACGGTTGCCGTCCGCCGGGACCAGGTCGAGGAGGAGGTCGGAGCGGCGGTCCACGGCATCCGAGGACTCCACCCGCGGCGGGTTCTCGCGGTTGTTCTGCGGGAGCATCGACAGGAGGTAGCGCACCTCGGCGAGGCAGGTCTCCTCGTCGTCGTAGGCGAAGTGACAGACACCGCTGGTCTCGGCGTGCACGTCGGCGCCGCCGAGGCCGTTCTGGGTGATCTCCTCGCCGGTGACCGCCTTGACGACGTCCGGGCCGGTGATGAACATCTGCGAGGTCTCGCGGACCATGAACACGAAGTCCGTGAGGGCGGGGCTGTAGGCCGCGCCGCCCGCGCACGGGCCGAGCATCACGCTGATCTGCGGGATGACGCCGGACGCCTTGGTGTTGCGCTGGAAGATGCCGCCGTACCCGGCGAGAGCCGAGACACCCTCCTGGATACGGGCGCCCGCCCCGTCGTTCAGGGACACCAGCGGAGCACCGGCCGCGATGGCCATGTCCATGATCTTGTGGATCTTCGTGGCGTGGGCCTCGCCCAGCGCGCCGCCGAAGATGCGGAAGTCGTGGGCGTAGACGAAGACCGTACGGCCCTCCACCGTGCCCCAGCCGGTGATGACACCGTCCGTGTACGGCTTCTTGGCCTCCAGGCCGAACCCGGTCGCCCGGTGCCGGCGCAGCTGCTCGACCTCCCGGAAGGATCCCGGGTCCACCAGCAGCTCGATGCGTTCCCGTGCGGTCAGCTTGCCCTTGGCGTGCTGCGCCTCGGTGGCCTTCTCGCTCGGGCCGGCCAGCGCCTGCGCACGGATCTCGTGCAGCTCGGCCACCCGTCCCCGCGCGTCCGTCGGCTCACCCGTCGTCTCACCCGGCGCCTCATCCAAAACGGTCATGTAGCGACCATACGAAGCGGACGGTGAAAAGCTCGCCGTTGACTCCGAACAGTCTCCGGACCGTTTTCCTGGTACCACTGAACAGAACCGTGGCGGCCTACATGCCTTCGGACTGCTCAGGGGGCGTTCCCCTTGTAGGGGTCGTACAAAGTCGTCACCTGAGAGCCACCTCACAGACATGGGTGGCAGATGCCCTCCCCGGAGTGATTCTCAGGTCCAGTCGGCGGTCCGCCGAAAGCACCTCGACCGTGTCGTCCGCCCGGGTCACCGCGCGCACCGGGTGCTCCCAGGTGATCTCCAGGGGTTCGCCCGTTCGGGGCGGTTCGCTCACGCAGAGGGTGGCAGTACGGCCCCGGCGCCGGAGCAGCACGCTCGCGCCGGCGGACGCGGTCAGCCCGCCGACCGTACCGGACCGCCAGAAGTTGGCGGCGGTGAGGCCCAGGGAGGGGACGCGGACCGCCTGGCAGGCGGCGTCGTTGGCGAGGACCGACAGCCAGTGCCGGTCGGCTGCGCGGGAGGCGACCGTACGGCGGGAGGCTCCGGGGAGCAGGACGTAGACGTACGTGGCGTCCGTCGGGTCGGTGCCGTGCTCCAGCCAGAGGGTCTGCCAGCGGCGGGTGCGGCGCTCGGTCGTGCTGGTGATGTTGATGTCGGACCAGGCGCCGGTACGGTCCTCCCGGAGTGTCCGCAGGCTGCCCTGCCGGATCACCCAGCCGCCGTGGCTCTCCAGGTGGGCCCAGCCGTGCCCCCGCACGAAGGCCGGGGTGCCGCCCTCCCCCAGGTTGCGGTTGTCGACGACCGTCTCGACCGGGACGCCGTCGGCGCAGGTGATGCCCGCGCCGAGGCAGATCACCGCGTCCGCGACGCAGAACCAGGACTTACGGGCCTCGAGGGTGGACTCCAGCCCCTTCAGGTGCTGGCCGATCGCCGCGTACTCGCCGTCGGTGGTGCCGCCGACCCAGCGGACGTCCGGCTTGGGCGCGCCCCACTCGCCGCCGGCCCGGTCGGGGAGCCGCTTGGTGGAGACGGTGGTGCCGGGCAGGCGGTACCAGTCGACGGTGGGCCAGTACCAGTCGGTGTACTGGTCGGCCCGGCCGGCCGGCCACCAGGAGAGCATGCCGGCGCTCGTGTGCCAGCCGCGCGGGTTCTCGCCGTTGCCGCACTCGTAGGACGCGATGCGGTCGCTCGCCATGGCGATGCTCGCGGTGAAGGCGGGGCGGCGGTGCACGGCCCGGTCCATCGCGGCGAAGAGCCGGTGACCGACGGGTTCCGGGGCGGCCCGCCCCGGGGAGGCGGCCACCGCGTGCAGTCGGGCCAGGTCGGCCACGTCGTACTGAGGCGCCGTCAGGACCGGTGTCACGGTGTCCCGTTCGATCCATCCCTTGATCCGGGCGTGCCAGCGATCGCGCTCCGCGGGACTCGCGCCGGCGGCGAGCAGGGCGATCGCGGCGATGAGGCCCTGCCCGTGGTAGTGGTCGCTGCGCAGGACGTGGCGGTCGTCGCTCTTGAGGTAACCCCGGCTGATGGCACGCCCGTTGACGGCGTCCATCACCAACCCGTCGTGGATCAGCGGCGCGTAGGCGTGCTCGACGCTGTCCAGGACGATCTGCCGGGCGGGGTCGGTCACCTCCCACGCGGAGCCGGCCAGCAGCGCGAAGAGACGGCCGAGTCCGTCGAGCATGACCTGGCCGTAGGTCCCCGAGTAGGCGACCCAGGTGTGCTGCACGAACGAGCCGTCCGCGTAGAGGCCGTCCCCCTGGGTGACGTACGGGAAGACCGGCGAGAGCGCGTCGCGGGCGAGGGCGATGGCGGCGGGCTCGCGGCCCAGAATGCCGCGCAGGGCGACGGACCGGCACAGGTCCACCCGGTTGGCGCCGGTGGAGGTGCCGGAGTAGTCGGTCAGCAGCGCGGCGGGGATGAAGTGGTCGACCGCGGCGCAGGCGGCTTCTCGGCGGTCCTCGGTGAGGTGGTCGTACAGGGCGGCCGTGATGTCCATGAGCAGACGGGGGCTGCCGATCTGCCATTCCCACCAGTTGCCGTAGCGGGTGGTGGAGGGGTTGTAGACGGTGGCGGAGAGATGGTCGAGGCCGCGGACCACGTCGGCGAGCAGCTCCTCGTCGCCGGTCGACCCGGTGCCGTCGCGGACGTATGCCTGGGCCATGGTCCACAGGCGGCCGTAGCTCTGGGTGATGCCGGCGGGCGGGTCGTAGGGCTGGCCCGGCCACAGGGAGCCGGCGGTCGGGGCCATGGTGGCGCGGAAGCCGCGGGCGAGCACGCCGGTCTCGGCGAGGCGGGAGGCGTACGGCTCGGCGGCGGGGCCGTAGCCGGCGCCGAGGGCGATGTCGAGCCAGCGGCGGCGCAGGGCCGTGAAGGGGTCGTCGGCCGGGTCGCCCGCGCCGCGCGAGCCGGGGGCCGCCGCGGCGGTCGTCGCCATGAGGGCGGCCGTGAGCAGGAGGCCTCTGCGAGTGGGCCGCACGGAGGCAAGGGCCGCTAAGGCTCGGCGCTGGGGATTCATGCCCCCTTCGTCTACCACCTCGGCCTCGGCAGGCCAACACTTGGTGAAAGGCATTGAAGCGAGTCCGGAATAGGTCTACCGTCGTCCCTGTTGGTGTCGTTGAACATTAAACATCCTCTCCCCGGGAGCAGAGCATGAGCATCTTCGGCCGTAAGGACTCCGCCGACCCGACCGCCGCGGCGACCGCCGCTGTGAGCCCGGACCTGGCCGCGGTGACCGGCGACTACACGATCGACCCCGCCCATTCCTCGATCGGCTTCGTGGCCCGGCACGCCATGGTCACGAACGTCAAGGGCAAGTTCCTCGACTTCAGCGGCTCGCTGCACCTGGACGGAGTCGACCCGTCCGCGTCCACCGCGTCCATCGACGTCACGATGGACAGCATCGACACCGGCTCCGCGGACCGCGACGGGCACCTCAAGAGCTCGGACTTCTTCAAGACCGACGAGTTCCCCACCATGACCTTCCGTTCCACCTCGGCCGAGGCCCTGGGCGGCGACGACTACCGCATCACCGGCGACCTGGAGATCCTCGGCGTCACCCGGCCGCTCAGCATCGACCTGGAGTTCAACGGCGCCGCGAAGGACCCGTTCGGCAACGAGCGCGTCGGCTTCGAGGGCAAGGCGGAGATCCTGCGCTCCGAGTGGGGCCTGACGTGGAACGCCGCGCTGGAGACGGGCGGGGTCCTGGTATCCGACAAGATCAAGCTGAACTTCGACATCTCGGCGATCAGGAACGCCTGAGCCGTCACGGCGGTGTGTTCGACGGCCGCGCCACCCCATGAGCCCGTCGCCCTGTCCCCGTAGCGGGCGGGGCGACGGGCTTCGTCGGTAACGGTCAGGTCGCCCTGCGGCCCCCGCCCCCTTTTCGACCTCGGGTTACCGATCCGATCCGGACAGTGGTGGCCGGATCAGGCCCCTTGTGTGGGTGCTCACAGCGTTCTCATAATCCAGCGACAGAATTTGTCCTGCCCATGCCAGTCAATGGGCGTTCTTTTACTGTCCATAGTGACATGCGCACGACAATTCTGGCGCTTCGGATGTATGAGCCCGCAGCTCAACCCCCACGGAAGGTCACCCCGTTGAAGAGACTCCTCACGGCCCTCAAGAGATGCGCGGCCGTCGGCGCCGTCGCCCTCGCGGTCGCCAGTCTTCAGCCCGTCTCGGCCGCGCAGGCCGCCCCCTCGCCCGTCGTCGGCGGCACCCGCGCCGCGCAGGGCGAGTTCCCGTTCATGGTCCGGCTCTCGATGGGCTGCGGCGGCGCGCTGTACACCCAGCAGATAGTGCTCACGGCCGCCCACTGCGTGAACGGATCCGGCGCCAACACCAGCATCACCGCCACCGCGGGAGTCGTCGACCTGCAGTCCAGCAGCGGCCGGGTCCAGGTCAAGTCGACCAGGGTCCTCCAGGCCCCCGGCTACAACGGCACCGGCAAGGACTGGGCGCTCATCAAGCTCGCCCAGCCGATCAACCTGCCCACGCTGAAGATCGCCACCACCACGCAGTACAACACCGGCAACTTCACCGTCGCCGGATGGGGAGCGGCCCGCGAGAACGGCGCTCAGCAGCGGTACCTGCTCAAGGCCACGGTGCCGTTCATCAGCGACGCCACCTGCAAGGGATACGGCGGCCTCTACAGCGGCCTCGTCGCCGGCGAGGAGATCTGCGCGGGCTTCGCCGCGGGCGGTGTCGACACCTGCCAGGGCGACTCCGGCGGCCCGATGTTCCGCCGGGACTCCGCCAACGCCTGGATCCAGGTCGGCATCGTCAGCTGGGGTGACGGCTGCGCCCAGCCGAACGCCCCCGGCGTCTACACCGAGGTCTCCACCTTCGCCTCCGCCATCGCCTCGGCGGCCTCCACGCTCTGACGCGTCAGGGCTCTGACGCGACCAGGCACCTATGCGTCACCGCCTCCGACGCGACCAGGCACCTATGCGTCACCGCCTCCGACACGTCTGTTCTCGTACGACGTCCGTGGGCCCGGCGCGCCATCCGCGCGCCGGGCCTCGCACTCGCCGCGTCCCTTCAGCCCGTCGGTTCAGCCCTTCTGGTTCGGTCCGTCCGGGTCGTCAGAACCCGCCGCCGAAGTCCCCGCCTCCGCCGAAGTCGCCGCCCCCGAAGTCCCCTCCGCCGAAGCCGCCGCCGAAGTCGTCCGGGTTGAAGTCCGCGCCGGACAGGTCACCGCCGTCGTAGCCGGCGGCACCGAAGTCGCCGTAGCCGGAGCCGTAGTCGGCGGCGTAGGCCGGGGTGGCCATCATGCCGCCGAGCATGGTGCCGATGAGCAGGCCGGGCAGGAGCCCGCCGCCGAAGTAGCCGCCCGCCCAGGGGCCGTAGGCGGGGCCCGCCTCCCAGTACGGGCGACGGCCGTACTCGGTGTCGACCTCGCGGACCATCGGGTCGCGGCCGTCGGCCAGCCGGGTCCGGTCGGCCGCGCAGACGGGGACCTCGCGGGCAGAGCCGCCCGGCGGCGTCCAGGTCGCGTCGGCCACCGACAGACCGTGCCGCGGGTCGAAGAAGCAGGGCGGTCGGCGGTCGGGCAGCGGCCGGCCCTCGCGGCGGGCGGCCAGGGCGGCGAGCGAGAAGCGGCCGTCCGCCAGGGACTGGGTGACGGCCCGCACGTCCTCCGGCCTCCCCGCCTGAGCCATCGCCGACTTCGCCCGGTCATAGGCGTCCAGGGCACGCTCGTAGTCCGCGCGCATGGCGTCGTCCGCGCCCGCCTCCGCCGGATGGAAGTCGAGGCGGTCCAGTTCCTCGCCGAACGCGGTGATGTCCTCGTCGACGACGACCCGCAGCTCCTCAAGCGCGGCCCGCTGCTCCTCCTCGTGGCGCCGCCGGTTGCGCCGGACCAGCGTGTAGGCGCCCGCTCCACCCACCAGGAGCACCGCGCCGACGGTGACCAGCGCGGCGGTGGAGACCCTGCCGGCACCGTCGGAGGAACCCCAGGTGAAGGGCGCCGAACCGCCCATGTTGGTCAGGGCGCGGTCAGTGAAGTCGCCGAGCTGCGTCGTGGTGTCGCTCTCGCCCCGCACGCTGCCGACGAGGTTGTGCACGGCGGCCCGGGACAGGACCGCGGAGTCCGCGCGGGCGTCGAAGTCGGCGCCCAGGCGGATCGCGTAGAGACCGGTGATCCCGGTGTCGGTGCGCAGGTCGTTGAAGAGGTTCCGGGTCGGGTACCCAGCCGGCAGCACGGCGATGAACAGGGGCTTGTCGGCGTCCTTGATCTGCCGGGACAGGTCGGCGGCGTCGGCAGCCGAGAGCTGTGCCCGCGCGGCCGGGTCGACGTAGACCGGATTCTTGCGCAGGGCCTCGGCGACGGCCGAGACACTGGTGGCAGTGGGGGCACGGGCTGCGGTGGGGGCGTTCGTGACCGCCGTCGCGCTGGTCGCAGCCGTGTCGGGCTGGGCCGCGTCGGCGCTCGGGGCGCCCGCCGCCAGGCCCGTCAGAAGGGCCAGGACGACGAGCGCCGGTGCGAGCAGCATCCGGGTCGGGCCTTGGAGCTGCGGTGCGGCCTTCATGCCTCGAAGGTACCCAAAAGGGATGCAATCAGACATGGCGGAAGACGAGGCTTCAGGCCGTGTCGGCACCACCCCCAGGGGCGGTCCTACTCCGCCGGCTCCACCCCCGCGCGCAGCAGCCCGTACGCGTACGCGTCCTCCAGCGCCTGCCAGGACGCCGCGATCACGTTCTCCGCGACGCCCACCGTCGACCACTCCCCCGCCCCGTCGGACGTGGAGATCAGGACCCGGGTGGTGGACTGGGTGCCGTGGACGCCCTCCAGGATGCGGACCTTGTAGTCGACCAGGTCGAGCTTGGCGAGCTGCGGGTAGATCTTCTCCAGCGCGACCCGCAGGGCCCGGTCCAGGGCGTTCACCGGGCCGTTGCCCTCCGCCGTGGCGACGATGCGCTCACCCTTGGCGTAGAGCTTGACCGTGGCCTCGTTGGCGTGGCTGCCGTCGGGGCGGTCCTCGACGATCGCGCGCCAGGACTCGACCTCGAAGTACTTCAGGGGCCTGCCCTCGACCTCGGCACGCAGCAGCAGTTCGAAGGACGCGTCCGCCGCCTCGTACGTGTAGCCCTTGAGCTCGCGTTCCTTGACCCGGTCGACCACCCGGCCGACCAGCTCGCGGTCGCCGCCGAGGTCGACGCCGAGTTCCTTGCCCTTGAGCTCCACCGAGGCACGGCCCGCCATGTCGGAGACCAGCATCCGCATGGTGTTGCCGACCTGCTCGGGGTCGATGTGCTGGTACAGGTCGGGGTCGACCTTGATGGCGGAGGCGTGCAGGCCGGCCTTGTGGGCGAAGGCGGAGACGCCGACGTAGGGCTGGTGGGTGGAGGGGGTCAGGTTCACCACCTCGGCGATCGCGTGCGAGATGCGCGTCATCTCGCGGAGCTTGCCCTCGGGCAGCACCTTCTTGCCGTACTTCAGCTCCAGCGCGGCGACCACCGGGAACAGGTTGGAGTTGCCGACCCGCTCGCCGTAGCCGTTCGCCGTGCACTGCACGTGGGTCGCGCCGGCGTCGACCGCGGCGAGGGTGTTGGCGACCGCGCAGCCCGTGTCGTCCTGGGCGTGCATCCCGAGCCGGGCGCCGGTGTCGGCCAGCACGGTGGAGACGACCGCCTGGACCTGCGCGGGGAGCATCCCGCCGTTGGTGTCGCAGAGGATCACCACGGACGCGCCGGCCTCCGAGGCGGCCCGTACGACCGCCTTCGCGTACTCGGGGTTGGCGCGGTAGCCGTCGAAGAAGTGCTCGCAGTCCACGAAGACCCGGCGGCCCTGCTCGTTCAGGTAGGAGACCGTGTCGCGGACCATCTCCAGGTTCTCGTCCAGCGTGGTGCGCAGGGCCAGTTCCACGTGCCGGTCGTGCGACTTGGCGACCAGCGTGATCACCGGGGCGCCCGAGTCCAGGAGGGCCTTGACCTGCGGGTCCTGTGAGGCCTTGGCACCGGCCCGGCGGGTGGCGCCGAAGGCGACCAGCTGGGCGTGCTTGAAGTCGATCTCCTGCTGGGCGCGGGCGAAGAACTCGGTGTCCCGCGGGTTGGCGCCGGGCCAGCCGCCCTCGATGAAACCCACGCCGAAGTCGTCCAGGTGCCGCGCGATGGCCAGCTTGTCCGCGACGGTGAGGTTGATGCCCTCCCGCTGCGCGCCGTCGCGCAGGGTGGTGTCGAAGACGTGGAACGAATCGTCGAGTTCGCTGGTTTCGGTCATGGTGTCAAGGCTCCTGTGTTGGATCTCGGTCTACCGGAATGACCGGCTCCACCGTCCCCACATAGTCCCTCGCGCTCTCGCCTCCGGCTGCGGGTGGGCCAGAAAAAGCGAAAAACCCCTCGCGGGTGCGAGAGGTCTGCGCGCGGGTCGAGGACGACGGTGTCCGCCCGTACCTGGTCGTACGTGGCGGTCACTGCGGACCGGCGCGCCTGCTGCCAATAATCATGGCGAACGAGAGCACGGGGGCAGTCTGGCACAACCCGCCCCGCCGCTCACCGACCGTCTCAGAATGCGAGCCTGTGATCTTGCCTGTGGGCGTGAGCACCCGCTGGTTGCCCGAGTGGGCCTGCTCCGCAGTCAGGGACGGCCCGCCGAGCGGAGGGAGACCCGAGCCCCCGCCGTAGGCCGTGGCGAGCCCCGCCATGGGTCGTGGCGGGGCTCGCGATGTCCGTGGGGCTCGGGATACCCGCGACGCCCGCTCGGCTCAGCCCAGCTTGTGCATCCAGCCGTGCTTGTCCTCGTTGACCCCCCGCTGGATGCCCAGCAGGGCCTCCCGCAGTCGCAGGGTGACCTCACCGGGGGTGCCGTCGCCGTGCGTCCAGGCGGAGTCCTTGGTCTTGACGTGGCCGACCGGGGTGACCACGGCCGCGGTGCCGCAGGCGAAGACCTCGGTGAGGGCGCCGGAGGCGGCGTCCGCGCGCCACTGCTCCAGCGTGACGACGTCCTCCTCGGCGGTGTACCCGAGGTCGCGGGCGACCTGGAGGAGCGAGTCGCGGGTGATGCCCTCCAGGATCGAGCCGGTGAGCGCGGGGGTGACGATGCGGTCGCCGTAGACGAAGGCGATGTTCATCGAGCCGGACTCCTCGACCTTGGTGCGGGTCACCGCGTCGAGGTAGACGACCTGGTCGCAGCCGTTGCGGGCGGCCTCCGCCTGGGGCAGCAGGGAGGCCGCGTAGTTGCCGCCGGTCTTGGCGTCGCCGGTGCCGCCGGGGACGGCACGGACGTGGTCCTCGGAGACCCAGATGGTGACCGGCTTGACGCCGCCCGCGAAGTAGGCGCCGGAGGGGGACGCGATCAGCATGAAGAGGTACTCGTTCGCCGGGTGCACGCCGAGCGCGGCCTCCGTGGCGAACATGAACGGGCGCAGGTAGAGGGACTCCTCACCGCCGTGCGACGGCACCCAGTCGGCGTCCTGCCCGATCAGCGCGTCGAGGGCGGCGATGAACAGCTCCTCGGGCAGCTCGGCCATGGCCATCCGGCGGGCGGAGTTGCGAAAGCGGCGGGCGTTGGCCTCGGGGCGGAAGACCGCGACCGAGCCGTCGGACTGGCGGTACGCCTTGAGGCCCTCGAAGATCTCCTGGCCGTAGTGAAGGACATGGGTGGAGGGGTCGAGGGAGATCGGCCCGTACGGAACGAGCTGCGCGTCGTGCCAGCCGCGCCCCTCCGTCCACTTGATGGTCACCATGTGGTCGGTGAAGTGGCGGCCGAACCCGGGGTTGGCCAGGATGGCCTCGCGCTCGGCGGCGGAGAGCGGGCTGGCGGACGGCTTGAGCTCGATCGTCGTGGGCGTCGTCATGAGTGGTGTCCTTCACCGGTTGTAGTGACGGGCCGCGCTCACGCCCGTACTGCCAGTGGCCAGTGCTAGGACGTCCGAGCATTCCCTCATTCCGCGGCTCCGCGTTCGATTATCGCAAGCGGGAGCCCGATGGGGCACCACCCGCGCCCTGGAGGGGGCCGGGGGGCGAGAACGGAGGGAAACGCGACCCAGGGGTTGATGGTGGCACCCGGCGGGGACATGCGAAAGCCGCCGGGTACGGAGTGACCCGGCGGCTTACGGTAAGCGCGGCGGGTCAGCCGGCTACGCGTACGGCGAGCGCGTCGCCGATCTCGGAGGTGCTGCGGGCCGGCTTGCCGGTGCGCTCCGCGAGGTCGACGGAGACCGCCTCGTCGATACGGGCGGCCTCGGCCTCGTAGCCGAGGTGACGCAGGAGCAGGGCGACGGACAGGACCGTGGCGGTGGGGTCGGCCTTGCCCTGGCCTGCGATGTCCGGGGCCGAGCCGTGCACGGGCTCGAACATGGACGGGAACTCGCCGGACGGGTTGATGTTCCCGCTCGCGGCGACGCCGATGCCGCCGGAGACGGCCGCGGCGAGGTCGGTGATGATGTCGCCGAAGAGGTTGTCGGTGACGATCACGTCGAAGCGCTCGGGCTGCGTGACCAGGTAGATGGTCGCCGCGTCCACGTGCATGTACTCGGTGGTGACCTCGGGGAACTCCGCGGCCACCTTGTTGAAGATGTTCGTCCACAGGTGACCCGCGAAGGTCAGCACGTTGTTCTTGTGGATCAGCGCGAGCTGCTTGCGCGGGCGGGCCTGGGCGCGGGCGAAGGCGTCCCGGACCACACGCTCCACACCGAAGGCGGTGTTGACGGAGACCTCGGTGGCGACCTCGTGCTCGGTGCCCTTGCGGATGGTGCCGCCGTTGCCGGTGTACGGGCCCTCGGTGCCCTCGCGGACGACGACGAAGTCGATCTGCGGCTCGCCGGCCAGCGGGGTGGCGACACCCGGCAGCAGCTTCGACGGACGCAGGTTGACGTGGTGGTCGAAGGCGAAACGGAGCTTGAGCAGGAAGCCGCGCTCCAGGACACCGGACGGCACCGACGGGTCGCCGATCGCGCCGAGCAGGATCGCGTCGTGCTGCTTGAGCGCGTCGAGGTCGGCGTCCGTGAGGGTCTCACCGGTGGCGTGGAAGCGCTTGGCCCCGAAGTCGTAGTCCTTGGTCTCCAGCTTCACATCCTGCGGAAGGACGGCGGAGAGCACCTTCAGGCCTTCGGCCACGACTTCCTGGCCGATGCCGTCACCGGGGATCACTGCGAGATTGAGGCTGCGAGACATGTCGGCACCGTACTCCTTGTCCCATGGGATGACATGCGTTGTCCGCGATACGGACACGCGGGAGTGCTGTCGGGAGGACGTGCACGCCAACCCGTTGCCCCTCGTTCACCCGTACGTATGGCCGGTGTTGAGGTCTGCTGGGAAGTTCACCCTCATGGAGACACCCGACTGCGGCATCCCGCCCGAGCTCGCGCGCCGGATGAGCATGCCCGAGCAGTACGAGTACCTGCGCACGAAGCTGTCGCGGCGCCGCGCGCTGGTGACGGCGGGCGCGGTGGCGGGCGGGCTGCTGACGGGCTGTTCGGGCGGCGGCTCTTCGCGCGCCGCGGTCAGCCCGACGGCCTCGGCGTCGGCGTCCGGGACACACGGCTCGGCCGTCGTCCCGTTCGGCCGGCATCTCGCCTTCGGCGCCGATCCGCGGACCGGGATGCGGATCTCCTGGCAGGTCCCGCTCGCGGTGCGCGGACCGTACGTCCGGATCGGCACCCGGCCCGACGAACTGAGCCGGAAGATCCACGCCGAGGTACGCGATCTGCACACGCCCGGGGTGAGCGGGGTCCGCCTGGCGCTGGACCAGTTCTATGTGCACGCGGCCCTGGACGGCCTGCTCCCGGGCACCACCTACTACTACGGCGTCGGCCACGACGGCTTCGACCCGGCCGCGCCCGCCCACCGCTCGACGATCGGCTCGTTCCGTACCGCCCCGTCGGCCCCGGAACGGTTCGTGTTCACCGCGTTCGGCGACCAGGGTGTCAGTCAGGCGGCCGCCGCCAACGACGATGTGCTGCTGGGCCAGAAGCCCGCCTTCCACCTGCACGCGGGCGACATCTGCTACGCGGACGGCACCGGCCACGGCGAGAAGTCCGACGGCTACGACCCCGGCTACTGGGACCTGTTCCTCAAGCAGAACGAGCCGGTCGCGAAGTCGGTCCCGTGGATGGTGACGACCGGCAACCACGACATGGAGGCCTGGTACTCGCCGGAGGGCTACGGCGGCCAACTGGCCCGCTGGTCCCTCCCGGACAACGGCTTCGACCCGCGTACCGCACCGGGCGTGTACGCGTTCAGGTACGGCAACGTCGCCTGCGTGGCACTGGACGCGAACGACGTCTCGTACGAGATCCCCGCCAACTTCGGCTACACGGGCGGGAAGCAGACGGCGTGGCTGGACGGGAAGCTGGCCGAGCTGCGGGCGGACGCCGCGGTGGACTTCATCGTGGTCTTCTTCCACCACTGCGCCTACTCGACCTCCTCGCACGCCTCCGACGGGGGCGTGCGCAAGGAGTGGCTGCCGCTGTTCGCCAAGCACCAGGTGGACCTGGTGATCAACGGCCACAACCATGTGTACGAGCGCACGGACGCCATCAGGCAGGGCGAGGTGGGCCGCCCGGTCCCGATCGGCGCGACCACCGACCCGACACGGGACGGGATCGTGTACGTCACGGCGGGCGGCGGCGGCCGGGACCTGTACGGCTTCCCGGTGGGCGTGAAGGAGAGCTACGAGGGGCACGTCAAGGACCGCGAGTCCGTGGAGTCCTTCCAGTGGACGAAGACGCAGCAGTCCAAGAAGGAGACCGTCGAGTGGTCCCGGGTGCGCTACCGCGGGTTCTCCCTCCTCTCGGTGGAGGCGGAGAGCGGTACGCGCCCGAGGCTCACGGTGTCGGCGCTGGCGCAGAACGGGAAGCGCATCGACCACTTCGAGGTGCGGCGGGGCGCGTGATCCCGCGCCTCGGCTCCGCGCGGGCTCACGTGTGGCGCGGGCCCGCTGTCCGGCGGGCTCGCGCTGCGCTTTCGCCGGTCAGTGGCCGGTCGAGCCGCCGTTGTCGCGGCGGTCGAGGGCACGCTGGAGCGCGGCGGCGGCGTTCTTGCGGTCGGACTCACTCGTGCGGGAGAGGTGACGGACTCGGCGGCGGGCGGTCGTCTCGGCCATGAGGAATCGACTCCTTCGAGATCCCGGAGCGGAAAAAGGGATTACGAGACGCCGGAAGGGGCGGGGAGCGGTGCCGCAGGGGTTGCCTGCACGGGGCCCGGCTCACGACCGCCATTCGCTGGATCGAGCGAGACGTTCGGCTCCTACAAAGTTAAGGGAGGACCGCCTGTCTGTCTCCACAATTACTCGGACTTCCTACTATCTGAGACGGCGTCCTGCATCACCCCGCACCGACCTGCGGTTTCACCAGCGGGGAGGTCCTCGCCCCGGACGCACGGAACGGGCCAGGTCGACGAGACCTGGCCCGTTCCGGGTGCGTGAGGGCTCAGCCCATGTGCGGGTACGGGTAGTCGGTCGGCGCGACCAGCGTCTCCTTGATGGCGCGGGTGAGGGTCCAGCGCATCAGGTTCTGCGGGGCGCCGGCCTTGTCGTTGGTGCCGGAGGCCCGGCCGCCGCCGAAGGGCTGCTGGCCGACGACGGCGCCGGTCGACTTGTCGTTGATGTAGAAGTTGCCGGCCGCGTAGCGGAGCTTGTCCATGGTGTACGCCGCCGCCGCACGGTCGGCCGAGATGACCGAGCCGGTCAGCGCGTAGTCGGACACCGACTCCATCTGGGTCAGCATCTCGTCGTACGCGTCGTCCTCGTAGACATGGACCGCGAGAACCGGGCCGAAGTACTCCGTCGTGAAGACCTCGTTCTCCGGGTCACCGCACTCGATGACGGTCGGGCGGACGAAGTAGCCGACCGAGTCGTCGTACGAACCGCCCGCGACGATCGCGCAGTTCGGGTCGGCCTTCGCGCGGTCGATGGCGGCCTTGTTCTTGGCGAAGGCGCGCTCGTCGATGACCGCGCCGATGAAGTTCGACAGGTCGGTGACGTCGCCCATGGCGATGCCGTCGACCTCGGCGGCGAACTCCTCGCGGAAACCGCTGTTCCAGATCGACGCCGGGATGTAGGCCCGGGAGGTCGCGGAACACTTCTGGCCCTGGTACTCGAAGGCACCGCGGGTCAGGGCGGTCTTGAGGATCGCGCGGTCGGCGCTCGGGTGGGCGACGACGAAGTCCTTGCCGCCGGTCTCGCCGACCAGACGCGGGTAGGTGCGGTACTTCTCGATGTTGGCGCCGACCGTCTTCCACAGGTGCTGGAAGGTCTTGGTCGAGCCGGTGAAGTGGATGCCCGCGAGGTCGCGGTGGTTCAGGGCGACCTCGGAGACCTCGATGCCGTCACCGGTGACCAGGTTGATGACGCCCTTGGGCAGCCCGGCCTCCTCGAGGAGCTGCATGAGCAGGACCGCGGCGTGCGTCTGGGTCGGGCTCGGCTTCCACACCACCACGTTGCCCATCAGCGCGGGCGCGGTGGGCAGGTTGCCCGCGATCGCCGTGAAGTTGAAGGGCGTGATCGCGTAGACGAAGCCCTCGAGGGGGCGGTGGTCGAGGCGGTTCCAGACGCCCGGGGCGTTCGCCGGGGGCTGCTCGGCGAGCAGGTCACGGGCGTACTTGACGTTGAAGCGCCAGAAGTCGATGAGCTCGCAGGGGGTGTCGATCTCGGCCTGCTGGGCGGTCTTCGACTGGCCGAGCATGGTGGAGGCGGCCAGCGTCTCGCGCCAGGGACCGGACAGCAGCTCGGCGGCGCGCAGAATGATCGCCGCGCGGTCGTCGAAGGACATCGCACGCCAGGCGGGCGCGGCGGCGAGGGCCGCGTCGACGGCGTCCTGGGCGTCCTGCCGGGTGGCATTGCCGTAGGTACCGAGGCGCGCCTTGTGGTTGTGCGGCTGCACGACGTCGAAACGCTCACCGCCGCCCAGTCGCCGCTCGCCGCCGATGAAGCACGGCAGGTCGACGGGGTTGTCGGCCAGCTCCTTGAGCTTCGCCTCCAGGCGCGCGCGTTCCGGCGAACCCGGGGCGTAGCCGTGCACCGGCTCGTTGACGGGGGTGGGGACCTGGGTCACAGCGTCCATGGGTTCCTGAACTCCTTCTTGAGCGGTGGGTTTCCGGGGCTCAGCCCTTGGTGATCATGCTTCGCGCGAAGAACCGCAGATTGGCCGGCTTCTCCGCCAGCCGCCGCATGCTGTGCCTGTCCGGGGGACGACCCCCGGACCCCCGGCAGAGCCGCGGCACAGCGCGGTCGCGTCAGCCATGGCCGATCATGCTCCGCGCGAAGAACCGCAGATTGGCCGGCTTCTCCGCCAGCCGCCGCATGAAATAGCCGTACCAGTCCGTTCCGTAGGCGGTGTAGACGCGCATGCGGTGACCCTCGGCGGCGAGCCGTAGGTGTTCGTCGCCGCGGATGCCGTACAGCATCTGGAACTCGTACTCGTCGAGCTTGCGGCCGGCCTTCCGGGCGAGTTCCTGTGCGATGGAGATGAGGCGCGGGTCGTGGGACCCGACCATCGGGTACCCCTCGCCCTCCATCAGGACCTTCAGGATCCGGACGTAGGCCTTGTCGATCTCGTGCCGGTGCTGGTGGGCGACCTCGGCGGGCTCGTTGTACGCGCCCTTGACCAGCCGCACCCGGCTGCCGCTCGCGGCGAGCCTGCGGGCGTCGGCCTCGGTACGGAAGAGGTAGGCCTGGATCACGCAGCCGGTCTGCGGGAAGTCCTTCCGCAGTTCCTCGTGGATGGCGAACATCGAATCGAGGGTGGTGTGGTCCTCGGCGTCGAGCGTCACGGTCGTCCCGATGGCGGCGGCGGCCTCGACGACGGGACGGATGTTGGCCAGGGCCAGTTCGTGGCCGCCGGGGAGCGCTTGGCCGAACATGGACAGCTTGACGGACATCTCGGCACGGGTGCCGAGCTCCAGCCGCTCGAGCCGGTCGATGAGCTCCAGGTAGGCGTCCCGGGCGGCGGCGGCCTGGTCGGGGGTGGTGATGTCCTCGCCGACGACGTCCATCGTCAGCTCCAGACCCCTCTCGGTCAGGTCCTGGACGATCGACACGATCTCGTCGACGGTCTCACCGGGGATGAAGCGGTCGACGACCTGTTTGGTCACCGGAGCCGCCGAGACCAGGCGTCGGATCCGGTCACTGCGCGACGCGGCGAGAATCACGGGACCCAGCACGGGGCACCTCCACATACCAACCCTGATGAGGCCGATACCCGAAGATTCGGGTACGGCACGGAGAACCACCGTGAAACCTAAGGATCTCTCCGATGGTGTGCCATCGACAGCTGTCACGCATCCGTGCCCTGGATCTCAGACAGATGTATGAAGGCCTCGCGCCGATGGGGGAGAATGCCCGGGTGACGTCGGATTCCGCGCCCTTCAAGAACATGGGTGACTACCAGGAGCTGGTCGATGAGATCTCCGAGCTCCTCGGGGCCCCCGCGACCCTGGAGAGCCGGGACTTCGAGCTGATCGCCTTCGGCGCGTACGACAGTGAGGGCGACCTGGACGCGTCGGCGCTGGACCCCGTGCGGACCCGCTCGATCCTCGCCCGGCGCTCCACGCCCGCCGTCCGCTCGTGGTTCGAGGGGTTCGGCATCACCCGGGCGACCGGGCCGGTCCGCATCCCGCCCACCCCCGAGGCGGGCGTCCACCGGGGGCGGATCTGTCTCCCCGTACGGCATCGGGGTGTCGTCCACGGTTACGTCTGGCTGCTGGACAACGATCCGGGGCCGACCGAGCGGCAGCTGGCGGCGGCGATGGAGGTGACGACCCGCATCGGCGCGCTCCTCGCGGACGAGGCGCAGCACGGTGCGGATCTGAGCAGGGAGCTGCGGGCGGTCCTGACCGCCGAGCGCGGCTGGCAGCACGACATGGCCGTCGCCGAGTTCCGCACCGCCCTCGGCCCGCGCGCCGACACCCTCCACACAGTGGTGTGCGTGGCCCCCTGGCCGTCGGCCGACCCGGAGGACGCCCCGTCCGTCCGTACGGTCCCCGGTGCGACGGCCCTGTGCACGGTCCCGTGGGGGACGACGGCCCACTCCCTCGCCCTGCTGATCCGGCTCCGCGCACCGGACGTTCTGACACCGGCGACCTCGGCGGCGGGACGGCTGCTGGAGCGGACGGGAGCACAGACCGGGAGCGGCGGAGCCGGTCGAGCCGGTGGAGCCGGTGGAGCCGGTGGAGTCGGCGGCCGAAGCGGCGAGGTCGGCGGGGTGGGCGCGGTCGCCGCCGGTATCGCCGTGGCCCGCGTGGGCCTCGCCGAGCTGGGCGCCTCCTGGCGGGAGGCCTCGGCCGCCGCTCGGGCCGCGCTGGCGGAACCCCGGTTCGGGCCGGTGGCCGAGTGGGCGGACATCGGTCCGTACCGTCTGCTGACCTCGCTGCCCCCTCAGGCGGCCCAGGATCCCGCCGTACGCGCTCTGCTCTCCCCCGCCCACCGCGAACTGGCCCGCACGACCGAGATCTACCTCGACTGCGCCGGCCAGGCAGCCCGCACCGCCGCCGAGTTGGGCATCCACCGCCAGACCCTCTACTACCGCCTGTCCCGGGTCGAGAAGCTCACGGGCCTGGACCTGGACGACGGCGAGGACCGACTGCTGCTGCACATGGTGTTGAAGGCGATCCGGCTGTGAGCGGGTACGGGGCGGCTGCGCCGCGGGATCCTCACGGCATGCCCCTGCTGATGATCGATCTCGACAACACCCTGGTCGACCGGGACGCCGCCTTCCGGGAGGCGCTCGCGTCGTTCCTCGCCGAGTACGCGCTGCCCGCCGGCGATCTCCCCGGGCTGCTGGCCCTCGACGCGAGCGGCTACACGCCCCGCCCGGACGTCGCCCGGGCCATGCTCGACCGCTACGGCGCCACGGTCCCCGACTCCGCCGTGCACGCCCTCCTCGACCACGGCGCCGCCGAACGCGTCACCCTGCCGGAGCCGACCCGCCGCGCTCTCGGCGAGGCCGTCGCGGGCGGCTGGGCCTGCGTGATCGTCAGCAACGGGCGCGTCGCCCAGCAGGAGACGAAGATCCGGATCACCGGGCTGGACCGGCTCGTCCACGGCTGGGTGGTCTCCGAGGCCGTCGGCCACAAGAAACCCGCGCCGGAGATCTTCCACGCGGCCGCGTCCCTGGTCGGCGCACGGCCCGACGGCGCCTGGATGATCGGCGATTCAGCGCACACGGACGTCCGGGGCGCGAAGGACGTCGACGCGCACAGCGTATGGGTGTCGGGCGGGCGGCCGTGGACCGAGGCCGGCTACCGGCCCACCCGGATCGCCCGGGACACCGCCGGCGCCATCCGCCAGGTCGTCGGCCCCAGCTCAGCTCCCGCTAGCTGCGTGTAGCCGCGGCGATCACCTGGCGGAGCCCCTCGGTGAGCTGATCCGCCTCGGGTGCGGTCTTCGGGTCGAAGGTCCACTGCGCGATGACCCCCGTCATCAACGTCACGAGCAGCGCACCGAGGGTGTCGACGGTCTCGTCCGGGACGTCCTCCTCCCGTCCCCCCATCAGCAGCGGGATGAGCCCCCGCCCCGCCTCCCGCTGGGCCAGCGCCAGATGGTCGCGCACCTCCGGCAACTGGTCGCCCATGACCACGATCTCCATGCTGAGGTGCCACAGCGAACCGGGCTCCCGCATGGTGCCGATGATGTTCGACCACACCTCCCGGAACCGTTCGAGGGAACCGGGCTCGGCACTCATGGCGGTCCCGTCCCCCTCGAACGCGTCGCCCATTCCCTCGACCAGTGACACGTACGCCTGGGCCAGCAGCGCGCCCTTGGAGCCGTAGTGATAGCCGATCGAGGCCAGGTTGGTCCCCGACTCCTTGACGATGTCGCGCGCCGTCGTCCGCGCGAAGCCCTTCTCCAGCAGGCAGCGTTTGGCGCCTTCGAGCAGATCCTCACGGTGTCCCATGCGGCCCACCCTACCGCCACTTCATACAGCCGTCCTAGACGTACGTATTACACAATCGTTCTAGACAAGCGTTTAAGACGTGCGTACATTCCTCGGCATGACCTCGAATCCGACGAGCACCACCCCGCCTCCCGCCCGAGCCGGGCGCCGTGAATGGACCGCCCTCGGCGTGCTGATGCTGCCGCTGATGCTGGTCTCGATGGACGTCTCGGTCCTCTACTTCGCCATCCCGGCGATCAGCGCCGACCTGGAACCGAGCGGCACCCAGCAGCTGTGGATCTTCGACATCTACGGGTTCGTGCTGGCCGGCCTGCTGATGACGATGGGCTCGCTGGGCGACCGCATCGGCCGCCGCAGGCTGCTCCTGATCGGCGCCACCGCCTTCGGCTCGGCCTCCCTGGTCGCGGCGTACGCGAACAGCGCCGAGACCCTGATCGCGGCCCGCGCGATCCTCGGCATCGGCGGCGCCACCCTGATGCCGTCGACGATGGCGCTGCTGCGCGCCATGTTCACCGACCCGGGCCAGCGGGCGAAGGCGATCGGCCTGTGGTCCGGCGTGATGACCGCCGGCATCGCGCTCGGCTCCGTGATGAGCGGCGTGCTCGTCGAGCACTTCTGGTGGGGCTCGGTCTTCCTGGTCAACCTGCCCGCGATGGCACTGCTGCTGGTGCTCGGCCCGATCCTGCTGCCCGAGTCGAAGGACCCCGCGCCCGGCCGCTTCGACTGGCTGAGCGTCCCGTTGTCGATGGCCGCGGTGCTTCCGGTGATCTACGGACTGAAGGAGATCCCCTCGGAGGGCTGGCACGCCGGCTACGTCGTCTCGATCACCGTCGGTCTGCTCTTCGCGGTCCTCTTCGTGCACCGCCAGCGCACCGCGGCTTCGCCGATGATCGACCCGGCACTGTTCCGCGGCCGCGGCTTCGCGCCGTCCGTCGCCCTGAACCTCGTCTCGGCGTTCGGGATCATGGGGTCGGCCTACTTCACCACGCAGTACCTGCAGTCGGTGCTCGGCAAGAGCGCACTGGAGGCGGCCCTGTGGGCGCTGCTGCCGTCGGTGCCGATCGGGGCCGCGGCGCCGGTCGCGACCACCCTGGTCCAACGGGGCGTCGACCGTGCCCACGTGGTCACCGCGGGCTTCGCGATCGCCTCGGGCGGCTTCGCGCTGCTGGCCCTCGCCGGGACGGACTCGATGTGGCTGGTGCTGGTGTCCTGCGCCGTCCTCGCGGTCGGCGCCGTCATCGTGATGTCCCAGATCATGGACCTCGCGATGGGCACCGCCCCGGTGGAGCGGGCGGGCACCGCGTCCTCGCTGATGGAGACCGGCACGGAGTTCGGCGGCGCCCTCGGCATGGCCGTCCTCGGCTCCATCGGCACGGCGATCTACCGCCACGCGATCCCGGCCTCGGCGCCGGCTCCGGCGCACGAGACGCTGGGCGGGGCACTGTCGGTGGCGGATCGGGTCCCAGGCCTGGCCGCGGTCGCGCGGGAGGCGTTCACGAGTGGGATGCAGGGCGCTGCGATCGCGGGTGCGGTGGTGCTGACGGGAGCGGCGGTGCTGGCGGCGGTGACCCTGCGGCAGGTCAGCGTGCGGGAGGCGCCGAAGACGCCGGAGGCGGAGCAGGCCACGGTCTGAGGAACGTCGAACGCCGGACGGGCTGAGGTTTCTCAGCCCGTCCGGCGTTTGAGGACAAGGCCCGTTCAGGGCCGAAGCGGGGGTCCGGGGGCGGCAGCCCCCAGAGGCAACGAACCCCTCAGACGAGGTTCACCGCACGCGCGGACGTCGCCCCGATCTCCTCCGCGACCTCCGCCAGCACACCGGCGGGCACCGCGTCGTCGACGGTCAGCACCGCCAGCGCCTCGCCGCCGGCCGCCGACCGGGCGACCTGCATACCGGCGATGTTGATCCCGCCCTCGCCGAAGACCCGGCCGACGGTGCCGACGACACCGGGCCGGTCCTCGTACCGCAGCACCACCATGTGGTCGGCGAGCGCGAGGTCGACGTCGTAGTCACCGACCGCGACGATCTTCTGCAGGTGCTTCGGGCCGGCCAGCGTGCCGGAGACCGACACCTCCTCGCCGTTGCCGAGCGTGCCGCGCACGGTGACGACGTTGCGGTGTTCGCTGGACTCCGAGCTGGTGGTCAGCCGCACCTCGACGCCGCGCTCCTGCGCGAACAGCGGGGCGTTGACGTACGACACCGTCTCGTCGACGACGTCCTCGAAGACCCCCTTGAGGGCGGACAGCTCCAGCACCTTCACGTCGTGCTGGGTGATCTCGCCGTACACCTCGACGTCGAGGCGGACCGCGACCTCGCCCGCGAGCGCGGTGAAGATGCGGCCGAGGCGCTCGGCGAGCGGCAGACCGGGCTTGACGTCCTCGGCGATGACACCGCCCTGGACGTTCACCGCGTCCGGGACCAGCTCACCGGCGAGGGCGAGCCGCACCGACCTGGCGACGGCGATACCGGCCTTCTCCTGCGCCTCGTCGGTCGACGCGCCGAGGTGCGGGGTGCACACCACCTGGTCGAGCTCGAAGAGCGGGGAGTCCGTGCAGGGCTCCTTGGCGTACACGTCGAGACCGGCACCGGCGACCCGGCCCTCCTTGAGGGCGGAGTACAGCGCCTCCTCGTCGACGATCCCGCCACGCGCGGCGTTGACGATCCGCACCGACGGCTTGACCTTGTGCAGCGCCTCGTCACCGATGAGCCCCAGGGTCTCGGGGGTCTTCGGCAGGTGCACGGTGATGAAGTCGGCGACCTCGAGCAGCTCGTCGAGGGAGAGGACCTTCACGCCCATCTGCGCGGCCCGGGCAGGCTGGACGTAGGGGTCGTACGCGACGACCTTCATGCCGAAGGCGGACATCCGCTGGGCGACGAGGGCGCCGATGCGGCCGAGGCCGACGACACCCAGGGTCTTCTCCGCGAGCTCCACACCGGTGTACTTGCTGCGCTTCCACTCGCCGTTCTTCAGCGCGGTGTTGGCCTGCGGAATGTAGCGCGCGGTGGCGAGCAGCAGACCGCAGGCCAGTTCGGCGGCGGTCACGATGTTGGAGGTGGGGGCGTTGACGACCATCACTCCGGCCTTGGTGGCGGCGGAGACGTCGACGTTGTCCAGGCCTACGCCGGCTCGTGCGACGACCTTCAGCTTGTTCGCGGCGGCGACGGCCTCCGCGTCGACCTTGGTGGCCGAACGGATCAGGATCGCGTCGACATCGGCGATGGCGGGCAGCAGCTCGGCCCGGTCGGCGCCGTTGCAGTGCCGGATGTCGAAGTCCGGGCCGAGCGCGTCGACAGTCGCGGGCGACAGCTCTTCAGCGATGAGTACGACAGGTTTCGAGCTCACGTGAGTCCTCACAAGTCCATAGCGTGCGGACGGCCGTCCCGACGGCCGCAGGCGGTGGAGGGTGCTAGCCGCGTGGAAGACGCACGACGCTGTGGGCCTGACGCGTATGTAGTACGGCAGTGTAGTGGCGCGGCGGGGGCCGTCTCACGCAGTCCTGAGAAAGGATCACTCGGACGAGAAAGCCGGCCCCGCCTCACCGAGGCTTACGCCTCTTCGTCGTTCACCCAGCTCATGAGCTTGCGCAGCTCCTTGCCGGTGGTCTCCAGGAGGTGCTCGGAGTCCTGGGTCTTGTACTCGTTGTACTTCTTCAGGCCGCCGTGGTACTCGTCCATCCAGGCCTGGGCGAAGGTGCCGTCCTGGATCTCGGCGAGGACCTTCTTCATCTCGGCCTTGGTGGCGTCGGTGATGATCCGCGGGCCGGTGACGTAGTCGCCCCACTCGGCGGTCTCGGAGATCGACCAGCGCATCTTCTCCAGGCCGCCCTCGTACATGAGGTCGACGATCAGCTTCAGCTCGTGCAGGCACTCGAAGTAGGCGATCTCCGGCTGGTAGCCCGCCTCGGTCAGGGTCTCGAAGCCGGCCTTGACCAGAGCCGCGGTGCCACCGCACAGGACGGCCTGCTCACCGAACAGGTCGGTCTCGGTCTCCTCGGTGAAGGTCGTCTTGATGACGCCGGCGCGAGTGCCGCCGATGCCCTTCGCGTACGACAGGGCCAGCGCGAAGGCGTCGCCGGTGGCGTCCTGCTCGACGGCCGCGATGCAGGGAACGCCGCGGCCCTCCTCGTACTGGCGACGGACCAGGTGACCCGGGCCCTTCGGGGCGACCATGCAGACGTCGACGCCGGCCGGGGGCTTGATGAAGCCGAAGCGGATGTTCAGGCCGTGGCCGAAGAACAGCGCGTCGCCGTCCTTCAGGTTGTCCTTGATGTGCTCCTCGTAGACCTGGGCCTGGATCGGGTCCGGGACGAGGATCATGATGACGTCGGCCTCGGCGGCCGCCTCCGACGGGCTCACCACGCGCAGGCCCTGCTCCTCGGCCTTCGCCTTGGACTTGGAGCCCTCGTGCAGGCCGACACGCACGTCGACACCCGAGTCACGGAGCGACAGCGCGTGGGCGTGGCCCTGGCTGCCGTAACCGATGACCGCGACCTTGCGGCCCTGGATGATGGACAGGTCGGCGTCGGCGTCGTAGAACAGCTCGGCCACTTTGGGTTCTCTCCTTGGTGTGCAGGTGTTGCGTCCCACCGTATGACGGAGGGCGGAAGGGAAGTTTCGGGGTCTCGGTATACGGGCGGCCGACGAAACCGACCGCCCGTCTCCGACGTCTTACGCCGACCGGTCCAGGGCGCGCAGCGACCGGTCCGTGATCGAACGGGCTCCGCGTCCGATCGCAATGGTGCCGGACTGCACTAGTTCCTTGATGCCGTACGGCTCGAGCATCTTCAGCATGGCTTCCAGCTTGTCGCTGGAGCCGGTGGCCTCGATGGTGACGGCCTCCGGGGAGACGTCCACGGTCTTGGCGCGGAACAGCTGGACGATCTCCACGATCTGGGAGCGTGTCTCGTTGTCGGCGCGCACCTTCACCAGAACGAGTTCACGCTGGACGGCCGAGCCGGGCTCCAGCTCGACGATCTTGAGCACGTTGACGAGCTTGTTGAGCTGCTTCGTCACCTGCTCCAGCGGCAGCTCGTCGACGACGCTCACCACGATGGTGATGCGGGAGATGTCGGGGTGCTCGGTGACACCGACGGCGAGCGAGTCGATGTTGAAGCCGCGACGGGAGAACAGGGCGGCGATCCGGGCCAGGATGCCCGGGGTGTTCTCCACCAGGACGGAGAGCGTGTGCTTGGACATGTCTCTTGGGTCTTCCTCGCTCAGTCGTCTTCGTTGTCGCCGAAGTCGGGGCGGACGTCCCGGGCGGCCATGATCTCGTCGTTGGAGGTGCCGGCGGCGACCATCGGCCACACCATCGCGTCCTCGTGGACGATGAAGTCCACGACGACCGGGCGGTCGTTGATCGAGTTCGCCTCTTCGATGACCTTGTCGAGGTCGTCCGGCGACTCGCAGCGGATCGCGTAGCAGCCCATGGCCTCCGACAGCTTCACGAAGTCGGGGACCCGGGTGCCCGCGCTGGGCTGCTTGCCGTCCGCCCCGGGGCCGCTGTGCAGCACGGTGTTGGAGTAGCGCTGGTTGTAGAAGAGGGTCTGCCACTGGCGGACCATCCCGAGGGCGCCGTTGTTGATGATGGCGACCTTGATCGGGATGTTGTTCAGGGCGCAGGTGGTGAGCTCCTGATTGGTCATCTGGAAGCAGCCGTCGCCGTCGATCGCCCAGACGGTCCGTCCGGGCGCGCCGGCCTTGGCGCCCATCGCGGCCGGGACCGCGTAGCCCATCGTTCCGGCGCCGCCGGAGTTCAGCCAGGACGCCGGGTTCTCGTACTGGACGTAGTGGGCGGCCCACATCTGGTGCTGCCCGACGCCCGCGGCGAAGATCGTGCCGTCCGGGGCGAGCTGGCCGATGCGCTCGATGACCTGCTGCGGGGAGAGGGATCCGTCGGCCGGCTGGTCGTAGCCCAGGGGATAGTTCTCACGCCACCGGTTGAGGTCCTTCCACCAGGCGCTGTAGTCGCCCCGGTGGCCCTCGCTGTGCTCCTTCTGCACGGCCTGGACCAGGTCCGCGATGACCTCGCGGGCGTCACCGACGATCGGCACGTCCGCGGCGCGGTTCTTGCCGATCTCGGCCGGGTCGATGTCGGCGTGGACGATCCTGGCGTGCGGGGCGAAGCTGTCCAGCTTGCCGGTGACGCGGTCGTCGAAGCGGGCTCCGAGGGCGACGATCAGGTCGGCCTTCTGCAGCGCGGTGACGGCGGTGACCGCACCGTGCATGCCCGGCATTCCCACGTGCAGCTCGTGACTGTCGGGGAATGCGCCGAGCGCCATCAGGGTGGTGGTGACGGGCGCTCCGGTGAGTTCGGCGAGGACCTTCAGCTCGGCGGTGGCCTTGGCCTTCAGGACGCCGCCGCCGACGTACAGGACGGGCCGCTGCGCGGCGGTGATCAGCTTGGCGGCCTCGCGGATCTGCTTGGCGTGCGGCTTGGTCACCGGGCGGTAGCCGGGCAGGTCCATGACCGGGGGCCAGGAGAAGGTCGTCTGCGCCTGGAGGGCGTCCTTGGCGATGTCGACCAGGACCGGGCCGGGCCGGCCGGTGGAGGCGATGTGGAACGCCTGCGCGATCACCCGGGGGATGTCCTCGGCCTTGGTGACCAGGAAGTTGTGCTTGGTGATCGGCATCGTGATGCCGACGATGTCCGCCTCCTGGAAGGCGTCCGTGCCGATCGCCTTGGAGGCCACCTGCCCGGTGATCGCCACGAGCGGCACCGAGTCCATGTGGGCGTCCGCGATCGGCGTCACCAGGTTGGTCGCGCCGGGGCCGGAGGTCGCCATGCAGACGCCGACCTTGCCGGTGGCCTGCGCGTAACCGGTGGCCGCGTGGCCCGCGCCCTGCTCGTGGCGGACCAGGACGTGACGCACCCGGGTGGAGTCCATCAGGGGGTCGTACGCGGGAAGGATGGCACCGCCGGGAATGCCGAATACCGTGTCGGCCCCGACCTCCTCGAGAGAGCGGATGAGGGACTGCGCACCCGTGACGTGCTCGGGTGCGGACTGCTGTCCTCCGGAACGGGGCCGCGGCTGCGGGTGATGGGCCCCGTTGGCCTGCTCGGTCATCGGCATTCTCTTCTCGATGCTGAGGGTTTTTGCGAAGTTTGTGCGGTTTTCATCTGCTGCACGGAAGGTGCCTGTGCAACAAAAAACCCCTCGTGCCATAAGGCAAGCGAGGGGAGCGCGCCGGGTGGGGTCGCTGGGAGTTCCGGGTCCGTCCGGACGTCACCAGCGTCAGCCGACGCGCTTTCCAAGTACGAGAATTCGGGTGCGCATGGCACTGACCCTCCCCCCGGCACGCACCCACTGTCAAGTAGGTGGGACAGGAGTCTCATTATGTGAGCGGAGGACCGTGCCGCTGCCGAGCACCGCGGTCACGCCCTGGGTGTACACCGCCGCGCCGCCGCCCGCGAACGCGGGCTCGGCCGGGCCGTGCGGCACCGGACAGTGGCCCGAACTCAGCGCCCGGCGCAGCCGGTGCTCGTCCAGTGGACCCGAGAACGCGTTGCCCTGCCCATGGGTGCAGCCCATCGCCCGCAGCGCCACGACCTGCTCCGGCAGGTCCACGCCGTCCGCCACGGACTGCAACCCGAGATCCCCGGCGATCCGCAGCAGCCCACTGGTGATCTTGTGCAGCCGCGCGGACTCGGCGACCCCCTCGACCAGACCGCGGTCGAGCCTGAGGACGTCGACGGGGAGTCGCCGCAGGGCGGTGATGGCCGCGTATCCGCTTCCGAAACCGTCCAGGGCGATACGGACCCCGAGCCTGCGCAACGCACTCAGCCGGCGCTCCAGCTCGTCCAGGGAGACCCGGGGGTCGATGTCGGACAGCTCGATCACCAGGGAACCGGACGGCAGCGCGTGCCGGGTCAGCAGGGCCTCGGTCGAGCCGAGCGGCATCGAGCGGTCCAGCAGCCGGCGCGCGCTCATCCGTACCGCCACCGGCACGGACAGCCCGGCGGCCGCTCGCTCGGCCGCCTGCTCGACGGCCTCCTCCAGCATCCAGCGCCCCAGTTCGGCGGTCTTGTCGCTGTCCTCGGCCACCCGCAGGAACTCGGCGGGCGTGAACAGCACGCCTTGGGAGGAGCGCCAGCGCGCCTGGGCGGAGACCGAGGTGATCCGGCCGTCCTGAAGGCACACCACCGGCTGGTGCAGCAGCGTGAACTCGCCGTCGTGCAGCGCTGCCCGCAGCCGCGTGGCCAGCTCCGCCTTCCGTACGACGTCCTGCTGCATCTGCGGGGCGTACAGCTCGACTCGGCCCTTGCCGCCCGCCTTGGCGCGGTACATCGCGAGGTCCGCGTTACGCAGCAGTTCGCCCGCGCCCAGGCCCGGTTCGGCGAAGGCCACGCCGATGGAGGCGTTGACCCGGACATCGTTGCCGTCGATGAAGAACGGCTGCGCGAGCTTGGTGCGGAGGCGGTCGGCGAGCTCCAGGATGTGACGTTCGCGGGCGGAGCGGTCGCGGGTTCCGTCACCGACGATCAGGGCCGCGAACTCGTCGCCGCCGAGCCGGGACGCGGTGTCCCCGTGCCGGACGGCGTCCTGGAGCCTGCGGGCGGCCTGGACCAGCAGCTCGTCGCCGGCCTGGTGCCCGATCGTGTCGTTGACGCCCTTGAAGCCGTCCAGGTCGATGAAGAGGACGGCCGTGCCGCGCAGCGCGGCCCCCCGGTCCGAGGAACGGCGGCCGGACACGGCCTGCTGGACACGCCGGGTGAACAGGGCACGGTTGGGCAGGTCGGTCAGCGGGTCGTGCTCGGCGTTGTGCTGGAGCTGCGCCTGCAGTCGGACCCGCTCGGTCACGTCCCGGCTGTTGAAGATGAGGCCGCCCTGGTGACGGTTGACCGTGGACTCGACGTTGAGCCAGCCCCCCTCACCGGACCGGAAGCGGCATTCGATGCGGGTGGTGGGTTCCTCCAGAGGGCTGGCGGCGAGGAAGCGGCGCACCTCGTGCACCACGCAGCCCAGGTCCTCGGGGTGGATGAGTCCGGCCAGTTCCGTGCCGACGAGCTCCTCGGCCGGGCGCCCGTACACCCCGGCGGCGGCCGGGGAGACATAGCGCAGGATGCCGTTGGGCGCGGCGATCATGATGACGTCGCTGGAGCCCTGCACCAGGGAGCGGAAGTGGTTCTCCTGCTGCGCCAGCTCCTGGGTCAGGGTGATGTTGTCGAGCAGCATGATGCCCTGGCGGACCACGAGGGCGAGCACCACCGTGCCGCCGGTGAGCAGCACCACGCGGTCGACGCTGCGGCCGTTGAGGACGTTGTAGAGGATCCCCAGGGTGCAGACGGCGGCGGCGAGGTAGGGCGTGAGGGCGGCCAGGGAGCCGGCGATGGGCCGGGCGGTCGGGTACCGGCCGTGGTCACCTCCCTGTGCGGCCGGGTGGTGGTGCGGGCCGGGACGCTGTCCGGGCAGGTGTTCGCGCACCACTCGGGTGCCCCCAACCGGGGGCACCCGGTCGGCGTCGGCTCCGGAGCCCGAAGCGGCCCAGGGTGCGTAGGCGAGGAGCAGCGAGCCGGCGAACCAGCCCGCGTCGAGCAGCTGGCCGGAGCGGTAGGCGTGATGCAGCAGGGGCGAGGTGAACAGCGCGTCGCACATCACGGTCAGGGCGAGCGCCCCGATCGCGGTGTTGACCGCCGTACGGTTCACCGCCGAGCGCCTGAAGTGCAGGGCGAGCACCATGCTGACCAGGGCGATGTCCAGCAGCGGATAGGCCAGCGAGAGCGCGGCGTGCGACACGCTCGATCCCTCGGACCTGGCCGCCTGCGCGAGGGCGAGACTCCAGGACAGCGTGAGCAGGGAGCCGCCGATCAGCCAGGCGTCCAGGCCGAGGCAGACCCAACCGGCCTTGGTGGCCGGCCGCTTGGCGAGGACCAGCAGGCCCACGATGGCGGGCGGCGCGAAGCACAGGAAGAACAGGTCGGCGTAGCTGGGGCTGGGCACCTCGACACCGAGGACGACCTCGTACCACCCCCAGACCAGGTTGCCCAGGGACGCCATCGTCGAGGAGAGGGCGAACAGCAGCCACGCGCATCGAAAGCGGACCCGGTGGCTGCGGGCGTAGAGGAAGCAGGAGACGGCCCCGGCTCCCGCGGCGGCGCTCAGCCCGAAGTCCCCCATGATCAGGGCGACCTCGCGGGAGCCCCAGCCGAGCGCGGAACCGAGGGCGTAACCCGCGCACACCAGGGCCAGGAGGAGTTGGCGGGCCGTGCTCGATCCGCTGCGGCAAGCCGGTGGGCGGGTCGGTGACGCCCCGGGCGCGCGCCGGACCTGCGGCGCCGAGTCGAGGGTGGTCGTGGACGACAGGGGCGAACTCACCAGGCCCTCCCGGTCCGCGCCGCCCTGGGGTCCCTCGGGTCCAGGTGCGCTGGGTGCGCGTGCCTGTCGCGGCCGCTGTGCCCGCGGTGGTGGCTGCGATGGCCGTCGCTGTGCTGGTGATGGCCGTGACGGCGGTGGCTGTGGGGTCCGGCGTGGCCGTCGTGACAGCTGCCGTGATGGCCGCGCGCGGCCGTGTTCCAGGGTCGTCGCCGGCGGCCTCGCCGCGTCGGATCGTTCGTCCATAGGCCGTGCATCGCCCGTCGCCCCCCTCACAGTCTGCAATCCATCCCCGGCGCCGAACGGTGCACGGCGCAGCCCCTGTCGGGACGATACACCAGTCTCGTCACTCAGGGACATAGTTCCTCTACGCTCCGTGACGACCAGCGGAGATGCGGGTACCCACCGCGTCCGGAAGGTTGCGCAGGGTGCCGGAACCGGACTGTGCGCCTGTCGCGCCCCTCGCGCGGATCGCACGCGTGGGGCTCGAGCCGTGGGCGTCAGGCGCCGGTCGCGCCCGTCGTGAGGATCACGTTGCGCAGCGGCTCCCGGTTCACGAATCGGTTCAACTGGTCCACGAGGAGCCGCTTGGCGCGGGGCAGGAACGCGGACGTGGGCCCCCCGACGTGGGGGCTGATGAGCACGCCGGGCGCGTGCCACAGGGGGTGGCCCGGGGGCAGCGGCTCGGGGTCGGTGACGTCGAGGGCGGCGGTGAGGCGGCCGCTGTCCAGCTCGGCGAGCAGCGCCTTGGTGTCGACGACGGGGCCGCGGGCCACGTTGACCAGCAGCGCGCCGTCCTTCATGCGGGCCAGGAAGTCGGCGTCCACCAGGTGGCGGGTGGTCTCGCTGAGCGGCGTGGAAAGGATCACGACGTCCGCCTCCGGCAGCAGGGAGGGAAGGTCGGTGAGTGGGTGCACGGGTCCGCGCGCCGTGGTGCGCTGGGAGCGCGCGACGCGCGCCACCCGCGCTACCTCGAACGGAACGAGCCGGTCCTCGATCGCCGATCCGATCGAGCCGTATCCCACGATGAGGACGTTGCGGTCCGCCAGCGCGGGCCGGAACCCGCCGCGCCACTCCCCCCGGTCCTGGGCGCGGACGAAGCCCGGTACGCCGCGCAGCGAGGCGAGGGTGAGCGTGAGCGCGAGTTCGGCCGTGCTCGCCTCGTGCACCCCGCGGGCATTGCACAACCGCACGCCGGGGCGCAGGTGTTTGAGGCCCGGCTCGATGACGTCGGTACCGGCCGACAAGGTCTGCACGACCTGCACCGAACTCAGGCGCGGGACGGGCCGCAGGACGACCTCGGCGGGCTTCATGTAGGGGACCACGTAGTAGACGCAGTCGGCGGGGTCGGCGGGAAAGTCCTCCTCGCCGTTCCAGAAGCGGTAGTTCACGCTCCCGGGCAGTCCTTCGATCTCGTCCGGCGGGACGGGGAGCCACACATCAGCAGCAGTCATGGTCAGGAGGCTATGTCAGGGACGCGGCAGCGCAGAGGTTAGGTTGGGGGGCCAGGAGAGGGAGGGTCACGAGCAGGTGGAGCGCAGGACGATCGGCGCGGCGGCGCTCACGGTGGGAGCCGTCGGACTCGGGTGCATGCCGATGAGCTGGGCGTACAGCGGGTCACGGCAGCGCGGCGAGGAGTCGATCAGGGCCGTGCACCGGGCGCTGGACCTGGGCTCGACGCTCCTGGACACGGCCGACATGTACGGCCCGTTCACCAACGAGCTGCTGATCGGCCGGGCGCTGAAGGAACGGCGCCAGGACGCCTTCGTGTCGACCAAGGTCGGTCTGCTGGTGGGCGAGCAGCACATCGTGGCCAACGGCCGCCCCGGCTATGTGAGACGTGCCTGCGACGCCTCCCTGCGCCGACTGCAGACCGACGTCATCGACCTCTACCAGCTGCACCGAGCGGACCCCGAGGTTCCGGTCGAGGAGACCTGGGGTGCGATGGCCGACCTCGTCCGGGCCGGAAAGGTGCGGTCGTTGGGTCTGTGCGCGATGGGTGCCCGGGACGGGCGCCGGTCCGGGGGCGATCTGCACGACGCGACGCTCCGGCAGCTGCGGAGAGTGCAGCAGGTCTTCCCGGTGAGCGCGGTGCAGGCCGAGCTGTCTGTGTGGTCGCCGGAGGCGACGCGGTCGCTGCTGCCGTGGTGCGAGGCCCGCGGCATCGGTTTCCTGGCCGCGATGCCGCTCGGCAACGGCTTCCTGACCGGCACGCTCACTCCCGGCGAGGGCTTCGAACGGGACGATGTACGGGCCCGCCATCCCCGTTTCACCGCCGAGATGATGGCCGCGAACCAGCCGATCGTGGCCGGCCTGCGCCGGGTGGCCCGCCGCCACGGCGCGGACGTCACCCCGGCCCAGGTGGCTCTGGCCTGGGTCCTCGCCCAGGCCAGGCATGTGGTCCCGGTGCCCGGCGCCAAGCAGGAGCGCTGGGTGACGGACAACGCACGGGCGGCGACCCTGCGGCTGACGGCACAGGACCTGGCGGAGGTGGCGGCACTGCCGCGGGCGCAGGGATCCTGGGACTAGGGCCTGGCAGGCGTCGCGACGGGCGGACATCACGGCGCTGGGGAACCCACGAGGCGCGAGCGGTGTTTGACAAGGAGAAGCTGCCGCGAGACCGCCCGTCGAAGGGACCACATCGTGCAACATCGAGCTGTGTCGGCCGTGTTGGCCGCAGCCGCTCTCCTGCTGACGGCCGGATGCTCGTCCGACGACGGAGGCGGCGGCGGACCGTCGGCCGGCGCCGGCAGCGCCCCTGCGAGCGGTACGGCCCCGGGGGCGTCGTCCTCCCGGGAATCCGCGGAGACAGCGCCCCCGGCCAAGGGGTCGGTGAAAGTGGTACGCACCGTCACGGAAGGCCTCGACACCCCCTGGGGCCTGGCCCCGCTCCCTGACGGCGACCTGCTCGTCTCGTCCCGCGACCAGGGCACGATCACCCGGGTCGACGGGCAGTCGGGCAAGAAGACCGGGCTGGGTGAGGTGCCGGGGGTCTCCCCGGCGGGCGAGGGCGGCCTGCTGGGCATCGCGATCTCCCCGGACTACGCCGCGGACCACATGATCTACGCCTACTTCACCTCGGCCTCGGACAACCGCGTCGTCCGCATGCTGTACGACGAGAAGAAGCCGTCCGGCGAGCAACTGGGCGCGCCGGACACGATCTTCAAGGGCATCCCCAAGGGCGTGATCCACAACGGCGGCCGGATCGCCTTCGGCCCGGACCGGATGCTGTACGCGGGCACGGGCGAGAGCGGGGACACCGGTCTGTCCCAGGACACCAAGTCCCTGGGCGGCAAGATCCTCAGGCTGACACCGGAGGGCGAACCGGCGCCGGGCAACCCCTTCCCGGACTCCCCCGTGTACTCGTACGGTCACCGCAATGTGCAGGGTCTGGCCTGGGATTCCAAGCAGCGCCTGTTCGCCTCCGAGTTCGGCCAGGACACCTGGGACGAACTGAACGCGATCAAGCCCGGCGGGAACTACGGCTGGCCGGACGCGGAGGGCAGGTCGGACAACTCCGAGTTCCAGAACCCGGTGTCCCAGTGGCACACGGACGACGCCTCCCCCAGCGGCATCGCCTACGCCAAGGGTTCCGTCTGGATGGCGGGCCTGAAGGGCCAGCGTCTGTGGCGCGTTCCCCTCAAGGGCACGGCGGCCTCGGCCGACCCGCAGGCCTTCCTCCAGGGCGAGTACGGCCGGCTGCGCACGGTGGTCGCGGCGGGCGGCGACAAGCTGTGGCTGGTGACCAGCAACACGGACGGCCGCGGAACCCCGAAGGACGGGGACGACCGGATCCTGGAGATACAGGTCAGCTGAGGGCACCGGCCCCGGCCCCGGCGCTCACTCCTGCGAGGAGGACTCCTCGTCCGGTTTCGGCGGCCGTACGACGACCTTCCCGGAGGTGAGGTCTATCGGCCCGCGCCCGGGATCGCCGTCCCCGACGTCCTCCCGGGTGAGTTCCAGCCGGTTCTGCTCGTCGTGGGTGTGCTTGCGGCCCGGTGCGAACAGTTCCTCGAACATGTTGAACACGGCGCCTCCTGCCCGTCTCTTGCAGCGTACGCCTCAGCCGGAGGTCGGCACCTGCGAGATGTCGGCCGCGAACAGTCCCAGTCGGTGTGCCACCGCCGCCGCCTCGCCCCGGCCCGCGACGCCGAGCTTTCCCAGGATGTTCGAGACGTGGACGCTGGCCGTCTTCGGGGAGATGAACAGCACCTCGGCTATCTGGCGGTTGGTGCGGCCGGCCGAGACCAGGCGCAGGACGTCGCGTTCCCGGCCGGTGAGGCCGAGGGCGCGGGCCGGGTCGTCCGGGGTGCCGGTGTCGGCCCCGCCGTCGGTGGCGGTCCGGCCGCCGTTCAGGGGCCGGGGGCCGGTGAGGCCGAGGCGGGCGCGCTGGGCCAGGCGGGCGGTGGATTCGGCGAGGGGACGCGCGCCGAGGTGTTCGGCGGTGGCGTGGGTCAGGCGCAGCAGTTCCGTGGCGCGGTCGCGGTCGTCGGCGCTGTCCCCCGACAGCAGCAGGGCCTCGGCCAGGCGGTGCCGGACGCGGGCGAGGTCGTAGGGGCGCTCCAGGGCTTCGAAGGCGGTGACGACCTCCGCCCAGATGTCCGCGCGGGCGGCGCCCTCGGCTCGTAGCAGCTCGGCGCGGACCCAGTGTTCGTAGGCCTGCCATACCGGGACATGGGTGGTCAAGGTCTTGGCCGTCGCGCGGATGCGTTCGAGGATCTCGGGGCGGCCGGGGGCGACGGTGGGCAGGTCGCGCGCGTCGGCTTCCGCGGCGGCCGAGGCGAGCAGCATCCGCCAGACGTAGCGCTGGGTGCCGGGCGGGAAGCCGGCGTCCAGGGCGCGCGCGAGTTCGGCGCGGGCGTCGAGGAGGCGGCCCTCGGCCGCGGCGATGCCGATCGCGATGCGCACCAGGGGCAGTTCGTGCTGGGGAGCGCGGTCGTGGTTCCCGAAGTGGCCGCGGGCGGCGGTCAGATTTCTCGCGGCGGCGGCCAGGTCCCCTCGGTTGAGGGCGAGTTCGGCGCGGAGGGTGGCGTGGAAGCCGCGGGGCTTGGCGCTCTGGCCGACGTGTTCGGCCTTGGTGCCCGCTTCGGCGGCCTGGTCCCAGCGGCCCAGGGAGTAGAGGGTCTCGGCGAGGTTGCCCCAGATCCAGGCCTCGGCGTCCAGCAGACCGAACCTCTGGACGTGGGCGAGTCCCTCCTCCATGACCGGCACGGCCTCCTTGGAGCGGCCGACGGATTCGAGGGCGTCGGGCAGGTTCACATAGGCGCGGCCGGCGATGGCGGAGATGCCGTACTCGACCGTCCGGTCCTTGACCTCGGACATCTCGGCGAGGCCCGCCGCCACGTCACCGGCCTCGACCATGAGGCCGCCGAGCGTGAGGCGGGCGTTCATCTCGGTGTCACGGACGCCGAGCATCCGCGCGTACTCCACGGCGCGTTCGGCGGCCGTGAAGGCGTCGGGGCCGGGGGCGTGCACCATGGACCAGTTGGCCACGCTGGCGAGGACCTCGGCGTGCACCTGTGAAGGGGGCAGGCCGCGTACGAGGTCCTGGGCGGTGGCCAGTTCGGCCCAGCCGTCGCCGCGGGACTGCGCCTGGACGAGGCGGGAGCGCTGGGTCCAGAACCAGGCGGCGCGCAGCGGGTCGCCCTCGTCGCCCAGCAGACGCAGCGCCCGCTTGATGATCTTCAGGGCGCGTTCGCGTTCCCCGCACAGCCGTCCGGCGACGGCGGCCTCGGCCATCAGGTCGAGGTAGCGCAGCGGCGTGGTCGCGGGGTCGCAGCCGCACGGCGGATAGACCTCGGTGTAGTCGACGGGGCGCAGGCGTGCGCGGACGTCCTCGGGGGAGGTGTCCCACAGTTCCATCGCGCGTTCCAGCAGCCCCAGTTGTTCGGAGTAGGCGTGCCGGCGGCGGGCGGTGACGGAGGCGTCCAGGACCGCGGGCAGGGCCTTGGCCGCGTCGTGGGCGTGGTACCAGTAGCTGGCCAGGCGCATCACCCGTTCGCCGGCGGGGACGAGCGTGGGGTCGGCCTCCAGGGCCTCGGCGTAGCGGCGGTTGAGGCGGGAGCGTTCGCCGGGCAGCAGGTCGTCGCTGACGGCCTCGCGGACCAGCGAGTGGCGGAAGCGGTAGCCGTCTCCGCTGGGCGCGGCGAGCAGGATGTTGGCGCCCACGGCGGCCCGCAGGGCCTCGATGAGGTCGTCCTCGGTGAGCCGGGCCACGGCGGCGAGCAGCCGGTATTCGACGGTGGAGCCGCCCTCGGCGACGATCCGGGCGACCCGCTGGGCGCTCTCGGGCAGTCCCTCGACGCGCACCAGGAGCAGGTCGCGCAGGGAGTCGGTGAGGCCGGTGCGGCTTCCCTCGTGGGCGGCGACGGCGAGTTCCTCGACGAAGAAGGCGTTGCCGTCGGAGCGTTCGAAGATGTCGTCGACCTGGGCCGGGTCGGGTTCGGAGGCGAAGATGCCGGCGATCTGGCGTCCGACCTCGGTGCGGTTGAAGCGGCCGAGTTCGATGCGACGTACGGTGCGCAGCCGGTCGAGTTCGGCGAGCAGGGGGCGCAGTGGGTGGCGGCGGTGGATGTCGTCGGCGCGGTAGGTGGCGAGGACGACGAGGCGGCCGGTGCGCAGGGTGCGGAAGAGATAGGCGAGGAGGTGGCGGGTGGAGGCGTCGGCCCAGTGCAGGTCCTCCAGGGCGACGACGACCGTGCGGTCGGCGGCGACGCGTTCCAGCAGCCGGGCGGTGAGTTCGAAGAGGCGGGCCATGCCCTCCTCGTCGTGCCGTCCGGGGCCCGTCTCGCCGAGTTCGGGCAGCAGCCGGGCCAGTTCCTCCTCCTGGCCGGCGGCCGCGGCGGCGAGTTCGTCGGGCAGTTCCCGGCGCAGGGCCCGCAGCGCGGTGGAGAAGGGGGCGAACGGCAGCCCGTCGGCGCCGATCTCGACGCAGCCACCGAGGGCGACGACGGCACCCCGGCGGCAGGCGGCGGTGGCGAACTCCTCGACGAGGCGGGTCTTGCCGACCCCGGCCTCGCCGCCGAGCAGTAACGCCTGCGGCTCGCCCGCTGCGGCACGGACGAGCGCGTCGTTCAGCGTGTCCAGTTCATCGGTGCGGCCGACGAACACGGGACTGACGGACCTGGTCTCCACGGTGCCGAGCATCGCACGTGCGTCTGACACCGCGGCACCTGTTTTCGACAGGTCCGGCAGTGCGGCACCCGCTGCGGCCGGATACGTCGGCGCGGCACCTGCTGCCGCCGGGTCCCTCGGCGCCGCACGTGCTGCCGCCAGGTCCGTCGGCGGCACTTCGAGGGCCCCCAAGCGCACGGGGACGGGCGGCGGCGTACGTCCACCCGTCCCCGCCCGGGCACTCACGCGGTGCGGGCGAACCGGTGTCGACGTGGGTGGCCGGTATGCGGATCGGTCTCGGCGGCGCGTCGGGCCGTTTCGCGGCGGGCGGCGCGGTCGCCGAGGACGGCCCGGCGGGCCAGGCGCTCCTGATCGGCGCGGTGGATCAGTTCGGCGGAACGGAGTTGCTGGAGCTCGTACTCGTACATGGTGTGTCCCTCGGGGAGGTCGGTTTCGGCTTCGCTCGGTGCGATGCCTCAACCTTCGTCTCCCAGGGGGGTGCGCCACATCGGGAGAGTTCCGCATCTTCGGCGAGGGACGAGGCCTTAGATGTGCGGGAGGGGCCTCAGGGAGCTCCGTAAGGTACTCACGGATTCCCTAAGGCCCCTCAGGAGCTGCGGTGACTCAGCCGGCGGACGGCAGTCCGAGCAGGATGTCGGTGTACTTGAGGACGGCCAGCAGCAGGCCGATGACGCCGAGGGCGACACCGCCCCAGGAGACCGACTTGATCCACGTGGCCTGCGGCCTGCCGGGGGCGCCGAACGCGGGACGGGCCAGCACCACGACACCGACGACCAGCGCGAGCAGCGCGAAGACGCCGCCCCACAGCGCGGCGGCGTGCCAGGCGTCGCCGTACACCTTGATCTGAGCGGCGACGCTCGCGGTCTGCGACATGTGCAGCTGACCGTCGAGCGTCGCGCGGGCGGAGGCGACCGTGGAGATCCATCCACCCGTCAGCGACACGACCCCGAGCGCGGCGGAGACGACGGCGCCCGCGCCCTGGCCGATTCCGGTGGGACCCTCGCTCGCGGCCCCGGCCTCGGTGACGCCCTCGGCGACGTCCGCGTCCGTGTCGTCGGCCGTGGTGTCGTCGGCGGCTTCGGCGCCGGTCGCGGTCTCGGTCACCGCGTCGGTCTTGGTGACGTGCACCTTCTCCTCGTCGGTCGTGGTCTCGGCACCCGTCTTGGCGCCGGTCTCGTCAGCTGTCTTGGTTCCCATGGTGCGCACCGTACGGATCCCGTCTGAGAAGTTCCTTAATGATCGCTGTGAGGGCCACGCGCCCGCGCCGCGCGCCACTCGGGAGCGAGGATGGACCACACCTCGAGGTCCAGCCGTACCCCGTGGTGCGGGTAGCTCGCCCGCCGGACGCCTTCCCGGGACATGCCCAGGCGCCGGGCCACGTTCAGGCTGGAGTGGTTGTCCACGGCGGCGATCCACTCGACCCGGTGCATGCCGCGCCGCTCGATCGCGAAGTCGAGGAGTACCCGCATCGCCCGGGTGACCAGGCCGTGTCCGGTGCCGGCGGGTTCCAGCCAGCAGCCGACCTCACAGTTGCCGTTCTCCGCGTCGAAGTTCAGGAAGAGCACCCCGCCGACGAGCTTCCCGTCCAGCCACAGCCCGTGCAGGGACGCGTTGTCGGCGGCGCGCAGGTCGGCGTACCGCTGGAGCATGTCGCGGGCGCCGTCCAGGTCGGTGGCCTTCTCACCGAACGGAATGAAGCGGTTGATGAACTCGCGTCCCCGGTCGAGGTGCGCCAGGAACTCCTCGGCGTGCCAGGGCTCCAGGGGGCGCAGTTCGGCTCCGTCCTCACCCAGGGATATCGCGTACATCCCGCTGCTGCTCCTTCGCCAGTACGTCCGCCACCTCGGCGTCCGTCGAAGCGGCCAGCCTCTCATGGGCGGCGCGGCACTCCGGCGGCTCGATGCTGATGCGGGGCAGACGGCTGTCCAGCCAGCGCGGCAGCCACCAGTTGGCGCCGCCGAGCAGATGCATCAGGGCGGGCACCAGGAGCGTGCGCAGCACGAAGGCGTCGAGGGCGACGGCGGCGGCGAGCGCGATGCCGAACATGGCGATCACCCGGTCGCCGCTGAGCACGAAGGCGAGGAAGACGGAGATCATGATGACCGCGGCGGAGTTGATCACCCGGCTGGTCTCGGCGAGGCCGACGCGGACGGCCCGCCGGTTGTCGCCGGTCTCCAGCCACTCCTCGTACATCCGGCTGACCAGGAACACCTGGTAGTCCATGGAGAGGCCGAAGAGTACGGAGACCATGATCACGGGAAGGAAGGGCTCGATCGGGCCCGCGCGCCCCAGCCCCAGCAGTTCGCTGCCCCAGCCCCACTGGAAGATCGCGACGACGACACCGAAGGCGGCGGCGACCGCGGCCACGTTCATCGCGGCGGCCTTCAGCGGGATGCCGACGGACCGGAAGGCGAGCAGGAGCAGCAGACAGCCAAGCCCGATGACGACGCCGACGAACAGGGGCAGCTTGCCCACGATGACGTGGGCGAAGTCGTCGTAGCCTGCCGTCACCCCGCCGACCTGCACGTCGAGGGAGGTGCCGGTCTCGGCGCGGGGAAGCACCTCGGTGCGCAGCCGGTCGACGAGGTCACTGGTGCTCTTCGACTGCGGGGAGGACTCCGGGATGACGGTGAGGTACCCGGTGTCGCCGCCGGTGTCGTACGTCACCGGGGTCACCGACGCGACGCCCTCGGTGCCGCGCAGGGTGGTGTCGAGGTTGTCCAGGGCGAGCTTGTCCTCGGCCCCGTCGACGTGTGTGACCAGGGTGAGGGGCCCGTTCACGCCGGGTCCGAAGCCTTCCGCGAGGCGGTCGTAGGCCTGTCGGGTGGTCGATGTCCGTGGGTCGTTTCCCTGGTCGGAGCTGCCCAGATGGAGGGAGAAGGTGGGCAGCGCGAGGAGGGTGATGACGCCCAGGGCGAGTCCGCCGAGCAGTCTGGGACGGCGCTGGACGAACGCCGACCAGCGGGCGGCGAACCCGGTCGGCAGCTCGGGCTGCGGCCCGTGCTCCGCGAGGTGGCGCCGCTCGCGCCGGCTGAGGGCGCGCGGACCGATCAGGGACAGCAGGGCGGGCAGCAGGGTCACGGAGGCCGCGACGGTCAGGACGACGGTCAGCGAGGCGGCTATCGCGACGCCGTTGAGGAAGCCGAGCCGGAGGATCAGCATCCCCAGCAGCGCGATGCAAACGGTGGCACCCGCGAACACGACCGCCCGTCCGGTGGTGGCGACCGCGTTGGTGGCCGCCTCGGTGACGGACATGCCCCGTTTCAGGCCGCGCCGGTGTCTGGTGACGATGAACAGCGCGTAGTCGATGCCGACGCCGAGCCCGATCAGCATGCCGAGCATGGGCGCGAAGTCGGCGACGGTCATGACGTGTCCGAGCAGCACGATGCCGGCGTACGCGGCGCCGACGCTCACCAGCGCGGTGGCGATGGGCAGCAGCGACGCGGCGAGCGAGCCGAAGGCGAGGAACAGCACCACCGCGGCGACGACCACGCCGACCACCTCCGCGAGGTGCCCGCCGGACGACTCGGTGAGCGCGATCGCGCTGCCGCCGAGCTCCACCCGCAGGTCGCCGGACTCGGCGTCCTCGGCCGCCCGGACCACGGCCCGCGCCTCCGACACGTCGATGTGCTCGGCCGGCTCGTCGAAGGTGACCGTGGCGTACGCCGTGTGCCCGTCCGCGCTGATCCGGCCGCCGCCCTGGGTGTCGTAGGGGCCGGACACGGTGGCGACGCCGGGCACCGCCTCGATCCGGTGGAGGGCGCGGGTCATGGTCTGTTCGACGTCGGGGGCGCGGACGGTGCCGGACGTGGTGTGCCAGACGACGGTGTCGCTGTCACCGCCGAGGTCCGGGAAGCCGTCCCGCAGCAGCTGGGTGGCGCGGCCCGACTCGGTGCCGGGGACCTGGTAGTCGTTCGAGTAGGCGGAGCCGGTGATCGCGGCGGCCGTACCGACCGAGCCGAGCGCGAGGAGCCACAGCAGGACGACGACAAGACGTCGTCGGACACACCAGCGTGCGAGGGCTGCCACGAACGTGCTCCCAGGGGACCGTATGGATCTTTGACCGGGAAAAGACGTCCATGACACGTGATGGAGTGAACAACCCGCAAAGAACGCATGAGCAATGTGACGACCACTGTCGCAGCCGGAGGAGATCGTTTACGGCGTTCGTGCGCTTATTCACAAGAATGGGAGCCAGATCACAGGACAGTAACGGTCGCTCTGTCAGGTCGCTCTGCCAGGTCGGTCGAATGGTCCGTCAGGTCAGTCGAACTGGTCGCCCAGCGCCATCACCATCACACCGGCGACGAGCAGCCACAGGGCCCGTCGGGTCCGTCCCCGCGAGCCCAGGACCGACGCGAGCGCGCACACGGCGGCGCCGACCGCGTAGGCGGCGGGGACGAACGCCGGCGCGGGGCCGGTGAGGCGGAGCATCGACGCGGCCAGGCCCGCGAGGGCGAGCAGGACCCCGGTCCCGGCCGCCGTCCAGCGGGCCCGCCGCGCGTCCTCGACCGGATCCGCGAAGTCCTCCGTCATGCCCTCAGGGGCCTCGGACGTCTCGGAAGTCACGGATGCTGCGGATGCTGCGGATGCTTCGGAATCACCCCGTCCGCTCATGGCGGGCGGGAGGAGCGCCTCCGGTGGAGAAAGGGGGTGCGCGGCGGTGCGGCGCACTGCTAGCGTCCCGGCGTCCGTCGTATGCGGCACATCGCCGCCGACCGAAGCAGGTGCATTGTTTGAAGGTCCGACCGAGCTCCTACGCATCAACTTTCCCTACGGAGGACTCAAGGAGCCCGTTCACCGATGTCCGACACCTCACCCGACATCACGACCTCGAATGACGACCTCACCAGCCGGCTGACCCACCCGCGCTGCCCGCGCAGCAGTCGCTACGACGCCCGCTGGACCATCGAGAACCAGATGGGCCCGCACGCGCTGTGGCTGCTGGAGTGGCTGGCGCCCGCCCTCGGCCTGGAGGACCTGCGCCCCGGCGCGCGCGTCCTCGACCTCGGCTGCGGCCGCGCCATGACCTCCGTGTTCCTCGCCAAGGAGTACGACGTCCAGGTCACCGCGGCCGACCTGTGGGTGAAGCCCGACGAGAACGCCGTACGCATCGCCGAGGCGGGCGTCGCCGACCGGGTGCTGCCCGTGCACGCCGAGGCGCACGACCTGCCGTTCGCCGAGGGCAGCTTCGACGCGGTGGTGAGCATCGACGCGTACCAGTACTTCGGCACGGCCGACCTGTATCTGCCCACGCTGACCCGGCTGCTCAAGCCGGGCGGGCGGATCGGTGTCGTGGTACCCGCGCTGCGGGAGGAACCGGCGGGCGACGAGCCGCCGGCGCATCTGAAGCCGTTCTGGGACCCCGGGTTCTGGGCCTTCCACTCCCCCGCCTGGTGGCGGCGCCACTGGACCCGCAGCGGGGCCGTGGAGGTCGAGACCGCCGACTGGCTGACGGACGGCTGGAAGGACTGGCTGCTGTGGAGCGAGGTCTGCGCCGAGGAGAGCCCCTACCCGTGGATGGCCGACATGGCCCGTGAGTCGGTGGGGCTGGTGCGGGCCGACGAGGGCCGCGCCCTGGGCTTCGCGCGTGTGGTGGCCCGCCGCCTGTGATCACACACCCGGGGGGACGCATCGCGACCGATGCGTCCCCCCGGGGTCCACCGCCTGTTGCTCAGCCCTCGCTGACGCCGAGCTTCTCCAGGATCAGCTCTTTCACCCGGGCCGCGTCGGCCTGGCCGCGCGTGGCCTTCATGACCGCGCCGACCAGGGCGCCCGCCGCGGCCACCTTGCCGCCGCGGATCTTGTCCGCGACGCCCGGGTTGCCCGCGATGGCCTCCTCGACGGCCGTGGTGAGCGCGCCCTCGTCGGAGACGACCTTCAGACCGCGCTTGTCGACGACCTCGTCCGGGGTGCCCTCGCCCGCGAGAACGCCCTCGATGACCTGGCGGGCCAGCTTGTCGTTGAGGTCGCCCTTCGAGACGAGCTCGGTGACCCGGGCGACCTGCGCCGGCGTGATCGCCAGCTCGTCGAGCGACGTGCCCGACTCGTTGGCGCTGCGGGCCAGTTCACCCATCCACCGCTTGCGGGCGGAGGCCGCGTCGGCACCGGCGTCGATGGTGGCGACGATCAGGTCCAGCGCGCCGGCGTTGAGGATCGACTGCATCTCGGTGGCGCTGACGCCCCACTCCTCGCGCAGCCGGTTGCGGCGGACCAGCGGCAGCTCGGGCAGACTCGACCGGATCTCCTCGACCCACTCGCGCGAGGGGGCCACCGGTACCAGGTCCGGCTCCGGGAAGTACCGGTAGTCCTCGGCCTCCTCCTTCACGCGGCCCGAGGTCGTGGACCCCGTGTCCTCGTGGAAGTGCCGGGTCTCCTGGATGATCGTGCCGCCGCCGTTCAGCACGGCCGCGTGCCGCTGGATCTCGAAGCGGGCCGCGCGCTCCACGGACCGCAGCGAGTTCACGTTCTTCGTCTCGGAGCGCGTGCCGAACTTCTCGCGGCCGTGCGGGCGCAGCGACAGGTTCACGTCGCAGCGCATCTGGCCCATCTCCATCCGGGCCTCGGAGACGCCGAGCGCCTTGATGACCTCGCGCAGCTCACGGACGTACGCACGCGCCACCTCGGGAGCGCGCTCACCCGCGCCTTCGATCGGCTTGGTGACGATCTCGATGAGCGGGATGCCGGCCCGGTTGTAGTCGAGCAGCGAGTGCGAGGCGCCGTGGATACGACCGGTCGCGCCGCCGACGTGCATGGACTTGCCGGTGTCCTCCTCCATGTGGGCGCGCTCGATCTGCACCCGGAAGGTCTCGCCGTCCTCCAGCTGGACGTCGAGGTAGCCGTTGAAGGCGATCGGCTCGTCGTACTGGGAGGTCTGGAAGTTCTTCGGCATGTCCGGATAGAAGTAGTTCTTCCGGGCGAAGCGGCACCACTCGGCGATCTCGCAGTTCAGCGCGAGGCCGATCCTGATCGCGGACTCGATACCGATCGCGTTGACGACCGGCAGCGCGCCCGGCATGCCGAGGCAGGTCGGGCAGGTCTGCGAGTTGGGCTCGGCGCCCAGCTCGGTGGAACACCCGCAGAACATCTTGGTCTTGGTGCCGAGTTCGACATGGACCTCAAGGCCCATGACGGGGTCGTACGACGCCAGCGCGTCCTCGTACGACACCAGGTCGGTCGTGGTGGTCACGGTGACAGTTCCCTCTCAGCCCAGCAGGACGTCGTCGTCGCCCAGCCGCTTCAGCTCGCGGTAGAGGATGGCGAGGCCGGTGACGATGGCGACGGCGGACACGGTGGCGTCGATCAGGACCAGCGTGTCCTTCTCGGCGCGGGCCTTCTTGAGGCGCTTGGCCACGCCCAACGCGCCGAACGCGGTCCCGGCCATGGACAGGTACGTGCCGGACTTGGACTTCTTGAAGCCCTTGGCCTTGGTCAGTGCGCTCACAGCGACGGAGCCTCCTCGATCAGCGGGTGCCCCCACCTTTCCACGAAGGCGGCCTCGACAGCGGCTCCGACCTTGTAGAGCCGGTCGTCCTGCAGCGCGGGGGCGATGATCTGCAACCCGACCGGGAGGTTGTCCTCCGGCGCGAGACCGCAGGGCAGCGACATGGCCGCGTTGCCCGCCAGGTTGGTCGGGATGGTGCACAGGTCGGCGAGGTACATCGCCATCGGGTCGTCGGCACGCTCGCCGATCGGGAAGGCGGTGGTCGGCGTCGTCGGCGAGACGATGACATCCACCTGCTCGAACGCCTTCTCGAAGTCCCGGGTGATGAGGGTGCGGACCTTCTGGGCACTGCCGTAGTACGCGTCGTAGTAGCCGCTCGACAGGGCGTAGGTGCCGAGCATGATGCGGCGCTTGACCTCGGGGCCGAAGCCCGCCTCACGGGTGAGGGAGGTGACCTGTTCGGCCGAGTGGGTGCCGTCGTCGCCGGTACGCAGGCCGTAGCGCAGCCCGTCGAAACGGGCGAGGTTGGACGAACACTCGGAGGGCGCGATCAGGTAGTACGCCGACAGGCCGAGGTCGAAGGACGGGCAGTCCAGCTCGACGATCTGAGCGCCCAGCTCCTTGAGGAGGGCGACGGACTCGTCGAAGCGCTGGACGACGCCGGCCTGGTAGCCCTCGCCGCGGAACTGCTTCACGACACCGACCCGCATGCCCTCGACGCTGCCGTTCCGGGCGGCCTCGACGACCGGCGGGACCGGGGCGTCGACGGAGGTGGAGTCGAGCGGGTCGTGTCCGGCGATGACCTCGTGCAGGAGGGCCGCGTCCAGGACCGTACGGGCGCAGGGCCCGCCCTGGTCGAGGGAGGACGAGAAGGCCACCATGCCGTACCGGGAGACCGCCCCGTAGGTCGGCTTCACGCCGACCGTGCCGGTGACGGCGGCCGGCTGGCGGATGGAACCGCCGGTGTCGGTCCCGATGGCGAGGGGGGCCTGGAAGGAGGCGAGCGCGGCGGAGGAACCGCCACCGGAGCCGCCGGGGATCTTGGTGAGGTCCCAGGGGTTGCCGGTGGGCCCGTACGCGCTGTTCTCGGTGCTGGACCCCATGGCGAACTCGTCCATGTTGGTCTTGCCGAGGATGACCACGTCGGCGGCCTTGAGCCGCTTGGTGACGGTGGCGTCGTACGGCGGGATCCAGCCCTCGAGCATCTTCGAACCGACGGTCGTCGGGACGCCCTCGGTGGTGAAGATGTCCTTGAGCGCGAGCGGGACGCCGGCCAGGGGGCCGAGCTTCTCCCCCCGGGCCCGCTTCTCGTCGACGGCACGGGCCTGCGCGAGAGCGCCGTCACGGTCGACGTGCAGGAAGGCGTGCACCTTCTCGTCGACGGCCTCGATGCGCGCCAGGTGCGCCTCGGTGACCTCGACGGCCGTGAGCTCGCCGGAAGCGATCTTCGCGGCGGTCTCGGCGGCGGTGAGCTTGATGATGGTGACGTTGTCCGTCATGGCGGTTAGTCCTCCCCCAGGATCTGCGGCACCTTGAAACGCTGCTGCTCCTGGGCCGGGGCGCCGGAGAGCGCCTGCTCGGGGGTGAGCGACGGACGGACCTCGTCCGCCCGCATGACGTTCGTCAGCGGGAGCGGGTGCGAGGTCGGCGGTACGTCTTGGTCGGCGACCTCACTGACGCGGGCGACCGCGCCGATGATGTCGTCCAGCTGTCCCGCGAAGTGGTCGAGCTCTTCGGGCTTCAGCTCCAGACGCGCCAGCCGGGCGAGGTGGGCGACCTCCTCGCGCGTGATGCCAGGCATGCAGCGATCCTCTGGGGTGAGTGAGTGTGGTTTGGGGCCAATCCTATGGGGCGGCGGCCCGTGCCTGTTAAACGGTTTCCCCTTGCACGGTTTGCCCGCACCGCCGGGCGGTTCGGCCGCACCCCCCGTACGGTTCGGCCGCGCCGCCGCACGGGGGGCCGTTCCCCCCGCACGGTGGGGGGCCGTGCCCCGCACGGTGGGGCCGCGCCGCTCACTCCTCCGCGCTGCCGCCGCCCGGCCGCAGTCCGCCGGAACCGGTCGCTGTGAGGGTGTTGCCCGCGGTCACTCGGCGGCCGGCAGCGCGGCACGCGGTCGCTGCCAGCCCCGCGACCCCCGCGCCAGCAGCCACGCCGTCGTCTCCTCGGGCGGCATCGCCGCCGCGACCAGCCAGCCCTGTACGGCGTCACAGCCCAGATCGCGCAGACGCTCCCAGGTCTCGTCGTCCTCGACGCCCTCGGCCACCACCAGGAGCCCCAGGGAGTGCGCGAGGTCGACCGTGCAGCGCACGATCTCCGCGTCCTCGTTGTCGACGGCGAGGCGGGCCACGAAGGAACGGTCGATCTTCAGCTCGCTGACCGGAAGCCGGCGCAGGTGCACCAGCGAGGAGTAGCCGGTGCCGAAGTCGTCCAGGGACATCTTCACGCCGTGCCCGGTCAGCCCGGCGAGGGTGTCGGCGGCGCGCTGCGGGTCCTCCAGGAGGACATGCTCGGTTATCTCCAGTTGGAGCGCTCCCGCGGGGACCCCGTGACGGGCCAGCCGGGCGGCCACCGAGCCCGCGAACCCGGGGGTGTGGACATCGCGCGGGGAGACGTTGACCGCCACCGGGACGAACAGCCCCTGGGACCGCCAGCGCGCGACCTGGGCGAGGGCCGTGTCCAGGACGTACTCGGTGAGATAGGGCATCAGCCCGGACGACTCGGCGATGGCGATGAACTCGTCCGGCGGGACCTTGCCCCGCTCCGGGTGCACCCAGCGGACCAGGGCTTCGAGCCCGGCCACCTGTCCGTCGAAGCGGACCTTGGGCTGGTAGTGCAGCTGGACCTCGTGCGCGTCCAGCGCCCGGCGCAGATCACCGAGGAGTCCGAGCCGGTCCGGCGTGTTGGAGTCCCGCTTGGACTCGTAGACCTCGACGCCCGTGCGGTCCCGCTTGGCCTGGTACATCGCCACGTCCGCCCGGCGCAGCAGTCCCTCGGCGTCGTCGGCGTGGTCGGGGAAGACGGCGACTCCGGCGCTGGCCTCCAGCACCAGGGTGAGGCCGTCGAGGTCGAGCGGGGAGCTGAGGGCGGCCACCAGGCCGCGGGCGACCCGGGTCGCGGAGGTGGTGGAGTCGGCGACCGGCAGTAAGACGGCGAACTCGTCGCCGCCGAGCCGCGCGGCCTCCGCTCCCCGGGGCAGCGCCAGCCGGAGCCGGTCGGCGATCTGCAGCAGCAGCCGGTCACCGGCGAGGTGGCCCAACGTGTCGTTGACCGACCGGAAGCGGTCCAGGTCGATGAGCATCAGGGCGGAGCGGGCGCCGATGCGTTCGGCGTCGTCCAGGGCCGTCCAGATGCGTTCCAGCAGCCACTGCCGGTTGGGCAGCCCGGTCAGCGGATCGCGCAGCTGCTCCTCGGCCCGGGCCCGGGCCATCCAGAGGGTGGAGTCGAGGGCGATGAGGGGGATGGCGAACAGCGGCAGCAGGATGGGCTCGGCGGTGGCGACCACGCAGAGCAGGGGCGCGATGCCGAGCAGCGCGACCGCTACCAGGCCCTGCCTGACCAGGGCGGTGCGCGCGACGGTGGGCAGACCGCCGGGGCGCGGGGCGTGGAGGTACCAGCTCAGGATGCGGGTGACCGCGAGATAGGCGACGGCGACCAGCACCACCTGGGGGGCGGTGTAGAAGGTCCAGGTGTCGGAGTTCCAGGGCCGCTCGACGGACGGCACCCGGCCGAACGTGCCGAGCAGCAGGGCGCCGGCGCCGATGCCGAGGATGTCCACCGCGCCGAGCAGGACGCCCTGTCGCCAGCGGTGCCGGCGGGCCACGCCGACCAGCAGGACGACGGTCAGGCTGACCAGGCCGGCCGACACCCAGCCGTACAGCAGCAGGACCGCGAGGGTGAGGGCGGCGCCGGAGCCGGTGCCGCCCCACCAGCGGGCGCGGCCGAGCGCGACCAGATGGCCGACGATGACGCCGGTCAGCAGGGCCAGGGACCAGCCGACGGTGCCGGAAGGGAAGAGCGCGTGGCCGCCGGTGAAGGCGCGGTAGAAGCCGGCGCCCAGCACGAGTCCGGCCGTCGCGACGATCGTGGCGGGAAGGGTGGGCCAGGTCGGGTGCCGGTCCGGTTCCTCGCCCGGCAGTCCCGGTGTGCGTCCGGTGGTGTGTGGCAGGGCGCCTGGACCGTCGGCCGCCGTGTAGGGTCCGGCCGGGTACTGTCCGGCGGCCTGCCCCTCGCCGCCCGGACGTTCCGCGGTCAGCCCGGTCCACCGGCTCTCCCGCCACGCGCCGACCATCCGGCGCAGGCGCAGCCGTGAGTCCGGGGCGGCGCTCTCGCTCGGTTCCATTCCCGTCCCTCTCACAGCCGGCGGTGCCCGCGCCACGCGGCCCGATGCCCGACAACACCCTTCGACGGCGCCGCGTTGGTCAGCCTCCCCGCTGCTCCTGAAGGTTCTTCAGGAGCAAAGGGATGCCCCCACCGCAGCTGGGCACGGCGGGCGCACATCTCAACAGTAGGCCGCGGAAGGCTTCCACGGGCAGCGGTCGCCGACGGTTGCCCGAATGCGCCCCGGCCACCCGTATGCATCTGGTATGCGCCGATCGGGTGGCCTTCAACCGCCGCTCGGGGCTACTCCTCTGTGGGAAGGGCCACTTCGGCAGCCGCCTCGGGGCCCGATTCCAGCAGGACTCGGAACCCGTCCTCGTTCAGAACCGGAACCTTCAGCTGCATCGCCTTGTCGTGCTTCGACCCTGGGTTGTCACCCACAACGACGAAGGACGTCTTCTTCGAAACGGAACCGGTCACTTTCGCGCCACGGCTCTGCAACGCCTCCTTGGCGCCGTCCCGCGTGAAGTGGTCGAGCGTGCCGGTCACGACGACGGTGAGCCCGGCGAGCGGACGCGGCCCCTCGTCCTCGCCGGAGCTCTGCGCCTCCATGCGGACGCCCGCGGCCTGCCACTTTCGGATGATCTCGCGGTGCCAGTCCTCGGCGAACCACTCCTTGACGGCGGCGGCGACGATGGGGCCGACACCGTCCGTGTTCTTCAGCTCCTCCTCGGTCGCCTGGTCGATCCGCTCGATGGAGCGGAACTCGCGGGCCAGCGCCTCGGCGGCGACCGGGCCCACGTGACGGATCGACAGGCCGGTGAGGACGCGGGCGAGCGGGCGCTCCTTGGCGGCCGCGATGTTCTCCAGCATCGCCAGCGCGTTCTTCTTCGCGTTGCCCTCCTGGTTCGCGAAGACCGTGACGACCTTCTCCTCGCCGGTCTTCGGGTCACGCTTGGGCAGCCCGCTGTCCTGGTCGAGGACGTACGCCTTGATGGGCAGCAGCCGCTCGATGGTGAGGTCGAACAGGTCGCCCTCGTCGGTGAGCGGCGGCTCGGCCGGCTCCAGCGGCTGGGTGAGGGCCGCGGCGGCGACATAGCCGAAGTGCTCGATGTCCAGCGACTTGCGCCCGGCGAGATAGAACAGACGTTCGCGCAACTGGGCGGGGCAACCGCGGGCGTTCGGGCAGCGCAGGTCCACGTCGCCCTCCTTCATCGGCCTGAGCGCCGTACCGCACTCGGGGCACTCGCTCGGCATCACGAACTCGCGCTCGCCGCCGTCACGCAGGTCGACCACCGGGCCGAGGATCTCCGGGATGACGTCACCGGCCTTGCGCAGCACCACGGTGTCGCCGATCAGCACGCCCTTGGCCTTGACGACGTCCTGGTTGTGCAGCGTGGCGAACTCCACCTCCGAACCGGCCACCGTGACCGGCTCGACCTGGGCGTACGGCGTGACCCGGCCCGTACGCCCCACACCCACACGGATGTTGATGAGCTTGGTGTTGACCTCCTCGGGCGCGTACTTGTACGCGATCGCCCAGCGCGGGGCGCGCGAGGTGGAGCCGAGGCGGCCCTGGAGCGGGATCTCGTCGAGCTTGACCACCACGCCGTCGATCTCGTGCGCCACGGAGTGACGGTTCTCGCCGTAGTACGCGATGAACTCCCGTACGCCGTCGAGGTCGTCGACCACCCTGTTGTGCGGGGAGGTCGGCAGGCCCCAGGTCTTCAGCAGGTCGTAGGCCTGGGAGAGCCGGGTCATGCCGTCGAAGCCCTCCAGCGCGCCGATGCCGTGGACCACCATGTGCAGCGGCAGGGTCGCGGTGACCTTGGGGTCCTTCTGGCGCAGCGAACCCGAGGCGGAGTTGCGCGGGTTGGCGTAGGGCTTCTCACCGGCCGCCACCCGGCGGGCGTTGAGGTCCTGGAAGGCCTCCATCGGGAAGTAGACCTCACCGCGGATCTCCACCAGCCGCGGGACCCGGTCGCCCTTCAGCCGGTGCGGGATCTCCGCGATGGTCATGACGTTGGGCGTGATGTCCTCGCCGATCCGGCCGGTGCCGCGGGTGGCGGCCCGGGTGAGCCTGCCGTCCTCGTACGTCAGGTTCACCGCGAGGCCGTCGACCTTGAGCTCGCACAGCAGGTGGTAGCCGGGGGTGCCGACGTCCTTGGCGACGCGGTCGGCCCAGGCGGCGAGGCCCTGGTCGTCGAAGACGTTGTCGAGGGAGAGCATGCGTTCGCGGTGCTCGACCTCGGCGAGGTCGGTCTCGTACTCGACGGACACCTTCTGGGTCGGCGAGTCCGGGGTACGCAGCTCGGGATACTCCTCCTCCAGGGCCTCCAGGGCGCGCAGGAGCTGGTCGAACTCCGCGTCGCTGATGACGGGAGCGTCCTTCACGTAGTACCGGAAGCGGTGCTCCTCGATCTGCTCAGCGAGTTGCGCGTGCTTCTCCCGTGCCTTGGTGGGCACCGTCGTCTCCGCTTGCTTTTCGCCGGCCACCGTGTTGTCCTCCCGTTACTCTGGGTTGTCCGCGAGGGATCTCGCCGCCCGGACGCAGTGGGCGAGGGCCTCGCGTGCGTACCCGGGGGAAGCCCCCGCGAGACCGCACGCCGGAGTCACCGTGACCGCCTCCGTGAGAAGTCCCGGATGCAGCCCCAGCCTGCGCCACAGCGTTCTGACACCCATGACGCTACCGGCAGGGTCTGACAATGGGCCGTCCGTGCCCGGCACGACGCCGGCGAAGAGCCGGGTACCCGCCTCCACCGCCTCACCGATCGCGTCGTCGTCACGCTCGGTGAGAAGCGAGAAGTCGAAGGAGATCGCGTCCGCGCCCGCCCGGCGCAGCAGGGCGAACGGCACGTCCGGCGCGCACGAGTGCACCACGACCGGCCCGTCGCCGTGCACCCCGACGACGTCCCGGAGCGCGGCCTCGACCACCTGCCGGTCCACGGCACGGTGGGTGCGGTAGCCGCTGGCGGACTTCACGTGGCCGCGCAGTGCGGCGACCAGGGACGGCTCGTCGAGCTGGAGGACGACCTGGGCACCGGGGATCCGGCGCCGGACCTCCTCCAGATGCAGGCGCAGCCCTTCGGCGAGGGAGGCGGTGAGGTCGCGGCAGGCGCCGGCGTCGGAGAGGGCGACCTCGCCGTTGCGCAGCTCGAGGGCGGCGGCCAGGGTCCAGGGCCCGACCGCCTGGACCTTCAGCGGGCCCTGGTATCCCTGGGTGAACTCCTCCAGCGCGTCCAGGTCCTCACCCAGCCAGGACCGGGCCCGTCTGGTGTCCCGTCCCGGGCGGTCGCCGATCCGCCAGCCGCTGGGCTCCACGCGCGCGTAGAGCTCGACGAGCAGTCCGGCGGTCCGGCCGATCATGTCGGCGCCCGGCCCCCGGGCGGGCAGCTCGGCGAGGAACGGGAAGTCCTCGAAGGACCCGGTGACGGTCTTGGCGGCCTCGCGGGCGTCACCGCCGGGCATGGAGCCGATACCGGTGGCGGGGCCGAAGCTGAAGTGTGCGTTCACGGGTGAAGCCTACGTAGGGCTCGGTGTGCTCCCGCCCGCGAAGCCGCCCTCATCGGCCCGGGCGCACCGTGAGGTCGTTGATCTCCGCGTCCCTCGGCAGGTCGAGGGCGAGCAGGATCGTCGTCGCGACCGACTCGGGGTCGATCCACCGTGCGGGGTCGTACTCCTTGCCCTCCTGCTGGTGGACCTTGACCTGCATGGGGCCGGCGGTGCGGCCGGGGTAGACCGTGGTGACGCGGACGCCGTTGTCGTGCTCCTCGTTGCGGAGCGAGTCGGCGAGCGCCTTCAGTCCGTGCTTGGAGGCGGCGTACGCGGACCACTCGGCGCTCGCCCGCAGGCCCGCGCCCGAGTTCACGAACAGCACGTGGCCCTGCGCCGCGCGCAGTTGGGGCAGGAAGTGGCGGGTCAGCTCGGCGGGCGCGACCAGGTTGACGTTCAGCTGATGGCGCCACGACTTCGGGGTCAGTTCGCCGACCGGTCCGAGGTCGACGACGCCCGCGATGTGCAGGAGGGAGTCCACCCGGTCCGGGAGCGTCTGGTGGGAGAAGGCCCAGGACAGCTTGTCGGGGTCCGCGAGATCGCCGACCAGCGTCCTGGCCCCGGGAAACTCCGCCGCCAGTTCCTTCGCGCGGCTCGCGTCCCGCGCGTGCAGCACGAGGTCGTCCCCGCGTGCGTGCAGCCGACGGGCCACGGCCGCGCCGATGCCGGATCCGGCCCCGGTGATCACATGTGTCGCCATGCCCGCCATGCTCGCATCACCCCGGCCGGGCACCGCACCCACCTCACCACCCACTCACTCGATGCCGTGACTCTCCTCCAGGTACGCCAGCGCCCCCACCGGCTCCTCGGCGAAGAACACCAGGTCGGTCAGCGGCCGCGGCAGGAACCCCTCGTCCTCCATGCGGCGGAACTGCTCCTTGAGGCCGTCGTAGAAGCCCGCGGTGTTGAGGAGGACCACCGGCTTGTCGGTGTGCCCGTGCTTCTTCAGCTCCAGGATCTCGGTGGCCTCGTCGAGGGTGCCGGTGCCGCCCACCATGATCACCACGGCGTCGGCCTTCTCCACGAGCAGCTTCTTGCGCTCGGCGAGGTCCCGCGCGACCACCATCTCGTCGACGCCCGGGCGGGCCTTGGCCGCCAGGAACTGCACGGAGACCCCGACCAGCCGACCGCCCGCCTCCTGCACACCGTCGGCGACCACCTTCATGAGGCCGACGTCCGAGCCGCCCCACACCAGCGTGTGGCCGCCCTTGCCCAGCAGGCTGGCGAACTCCCGCGCGGGGCGGGTGTAGCGGTCGTCGAGGTCGGCGGCTGAGAGGAAGACGCAGATTCGCATACGGCCACCGTAACCGGGAAGAACCACGGGCCCGTGAGCGCTGTTCCGGTATGGCCGACGCACATGTGACAGGACACACGATCACCATCGAGCAGGGCACGCGGCGGGTACGGGTCGTCCACGGCGACCAGGTGCTGGCGGAGAGCGAACGGCCCCTTCTCCTGCGGGAGACGGGCTGTCCGGTGCGGTACTACCTCCCGCCCGAGGACGTACGGCTCGACCTGCTGACCCCCTCCGACACCCACACGTACTGCCCGTTCAAGGGCACCGCCTCCTACTGGTCGCTGCCGGACGCGGCGGACCTGGTGTGGGCCTACCCCGACCCGAAGCCGGACGTGGCCGGCATCAAGGACCACCTCTGCTTCTACGAAGTGGAAGAAGTGGAGTAAAGGGGAGTAGCGGTGTGGTGACCGATTAATCCGTTGCCGTGGGGCAGTCTTCTGAGACATGGACAAGAAGACCCTTTCTCCCGACGGCACGCCCGTCGCGTACGAACGCACCGGACAGGGCCCGGCGGTCGTCCTGGTGAGCGGCGCGATGTCGACGGGCGGCACGATGCGCCCGCTGGCCGCCGCCCTGTCGGACCGCTTCGACGTCGTCGTCTACGACCGGCGGGGCCGCGGTGAGAGCGGCGACAAGGCCCCGTACTCGGTGGACCGTGAGGTCGAGGACCTGGCCGCGCTGATCGATCTGCTGGGCGGCGAGGCGGCTCTGTACGGCGTCTCGTCCGGCGGCGCGCTGGTGCTGCACGCCGCGGCGAGCGGGCTGCCGGTGCGCCGGGTGGCCGTGTACGAGGTGCCGTACGCCGTGTACGAGGGCGGCGCCAAGGAGCGCGCCGAGTACACCGAGCGCCTGGAGGAGGCGCTCGCCCAGGGGCGGCGCGGGGACGCGGTGGAGCTGTTCCTGAGGCTGACCGGCCTGGCCGAGGAGATGATCCAGGGCGCCCGCCAGTCCCCCATGTGGTCCGGCATGGAGGCCGTCGCCCCGAGCCTCGCCCACGACAACACCGTGATGGGCGACGGCCTGGTACCCCGGGAACTGCTGGCGTCGCTCACCGTCCCGGTGCTGTCCGCCGCGGGCGGCGCGAGCCCGGAGTGGCTGCGCGAGGCCGCCCGGACGGTCGCAGAGGCGGCACCCGAGGGCACGTACCGGGTGCTGGAGGGGCAGACCCACATGGTGGATCCGCAGGCTCTCGCGCCGGTGCTGGCGGAGTTCCTCTCGTAGCCGCGCTCCCTGACCAAGACTTGGAGAACCCGAAACCCACAGCGGCACAATAGTCACATAAGCTTCACAAGCAACTCGCGCCTCCGGCGGCGAGCCTTTGTCCCTCGGCATTCCGGCTCGCTTGTGGAGAGCACGCCCCATGAACACCGCGCACACCCTGCCCGACGGCGGTAGACCGGCGGTCCCGCCGCGTCGCCGCCGGGCCGACTCCCGCAAGGCTGTTTCCGGCCACGCGTATCCGGGGCTGCTGCCGGCCCCGCCCGACGACCGGGAGAAGGTCTCGTACGTCCGGCGGCACGTCTGGGTGCTGACCCTGTCGTCCGCCGTCGGGTTCGTGTGCCTGGTGGTCAGCCAGGTGCGGGCGGCGGAGACCAGCGTGTGGATCTGGGCGTACGTGCCGCTCCTGCTGCTGTCCGTGGTGAGCTATCTGATCTCGCTCCGGCTGGACTCCTTCACCCCGAGCTTCGACCTGCGCGGGCACCGCCGCCTGATCAGGGCGTGGCAACCGGAGCGGTACCCGGACGTCGACGTCTTCCTGCCGGTGTGCGGCGAGCCCATCGAGGTCCTGCACAACACCTGGCTCCATGTGCGCACCCTGGCCGGGCGCTACCCGGGGAAGGTCACCCCCCTCGTGCTGGACGACTCCGACGACGCGGAGATCGCCTCGATGGCCGCCGACTTCGGATTCCGGTACCTGGTGCGCCCCGACCGCGGCTGGATGAAGAAGGCGGGCAACCTGCGCCACGGCTTCGAGCGCTCCTCGGGCGAGTTCATCCTCATCCTCGACGCCGACTTCGCACCACGCGCGGACCTGCTGCACGAGCTGCTGCCGTACATGGACGAACCGCGCACCGGGATCGTGCAGTCGCCGCAGTTCTTCCGGGTCCTGGACCAGCAGAACTGGATCGAGCGCGGGGCGGCGGCCGTGCAGGAGCTGTTCTACCGCAGCGTCCAGGTCTCCCGGCAGAAGAGCGACGGCTCGATCTGTGTCGGCTCCTGCGCGGTCTACCGGCGCGGCGCGCTGGCGGAGATCGGCGGCACCAGCCTGGTCGAGCACTCCGAGGACATGTACACCGGCTTCGAGCTGCGGGCCCGCGGCTGGGACCTGACGTACGTGCCGCTCGCGCTGTCCACCGGGGTGTGCCCGGACACCGTGGGCGCCTTCTACAGCCAGCAGTACCGCTGGTGCATGGCCTCGCTCGCGATGCTGGGCAGCGGGGACTTCTGGCACACCAGGATGCGCTTCGTCAGCCGGCTCTGCTACTTGTCCGGATTCTTCTACTACATCGAGACCGGACTGCTGACCTTCAGCGGTCCGCTCATCGCCCTGACGATCATGCTGGCGGCACCCGGGCAGCTGAAGCTCGCGAACATCGGCCTGGTGCTGCCCAGCGTCATCTACCTGACCGTCGTCTACCCGATCTGGCACCGCAATCCCTACCGCCTGGAGGCCTGGGCCACCCGCATCCTGTACGGCTGGGCGCACGCCTTCGCCATCTGGGACACCCTGCGCCGCCGCCCGATGGGCTGGACGCCGACCGGAGCGGGCGGGGCCAAGGGCAGCAAGACGCGCCGCCTGTGGATCGGCCTGTGGGGCTGGAGCGGGGTGTCGGCCGTGGCCTGGATCGCGGTGGCGGTGTGGCGCATGAGCACCTCGCTCAGCCCGTCCGACTACGACCTGATGCTTGCCTCCGGCCTGTTCTACGGTGTCGCGGTCGCCCGCGCCCTCATCCAGCCGCGCGCCGAGGCGGCCGCGGGATGAGCGCCCCTGGCCGCCCGCGCCGCCTGCTGCTGGCCCTCGCCGGCTGTCTGCTGGCCGCCACCGTCGGCGCCTGCGCGCCGCCCGCCCCGCGGATCTCACCGGCCGCGGCGGCCAAGGCGCAGCAGCAGACCCAGGGCACCGAACCGCCGTATGACATACGCCCGCTGCTGAAGCCGGACCACAAATACCTCGGCGTCGCCGTCAACGGCTCACCCCGCGCGACCGCGCCCGTGACCGCGTTCGCCAAGAAGGCGGGGAAGCGGCCCGACCTGCGTGAGTACTACGCGAAATGGGGCGACCCGTTCCAGTCCGAGGTCAACCGTGCCGTGTGGGACAACGGCCAACTGCCCTTCCTGGTCTGGGAACCCTTCTCCCGTACGGCCGCACAGATCGCCGCCGGCCAGGACGACGCGTACATCCGGGAGTTCGCCGACGCCGTACGCGACTACAACCGGCCTCTCGCGCTGAGCTTCGGGCACGAGATGAACGGCGGCTGGTACCCCTGGGGCAGCCGCAGGACCAAGGCCGCCGACTTCGCGCGCGCGTGGCGGCACATCCACGACCTGTTCACGGACGAGGGCGCCGCCGACGTCATCTGGGTGTGGAGCCCGAACGTGATCAACCCGGTGCCGGACGTCCGGCTGGAGCCGTACTACCCGGGCGACGCCTACGTGGACTGGATCGGTGTCGTCGGCTACTACGCCCTCACCGGCCCGACCTCCTTCCGCACCCTGTTCGGGCCCACCATGACCGAGATCCGCCGCTTCAGCCGCAAGCCGTTCATCGTCGCGGAGACCGGCGTCGAGGCCGGGGAGCGCAAGCCCGGCGAGATCGCCGACCTGTTCAAGGGCGTCGGCGCCCGGGACGACGTGCTGGGCCTGGTCTGGTTCAACCTCAAGAAGGAGGCCGACTGGCGCATCGACAGCGGCCCGTTGTCGCTCGCCGCGTTCCGCGAGGCCGCGGCCGGCGACTCCTTCGGCTTCGACGTCCAAGAACCGTAGAGGGGCCGAAGATGGAGCAGAAGACCACCACGACTCCCCACGAGCCACCGGTCGACATGCCCGAACCGGAGCCGGATCCGGATCCCGGCTTCGAGTTCCATCCGCACGCGCCCGAGGAGAGCTGGTTCGGCAAGGCACCCTACGCCACCATGCAGCTGCCCGTGGTACGTCCGAAAGCCCTGACCCGGCTCGCGGAAACGATGCAGCTGCGGGTGCTCCAGCCGACGTCCTCGGGCTATACGCTGCGCCCCGTCCCCGACTCCGGCTGGTCCGCCGCCGCGAGCTCCCGCCGGATGTGGGTCAGCCGGCTCGTCCTGCTCGGCCTGCTGCTGGTGCAGACCGCGCTGTCGCTGCGCCTGCAGAACACGGCCTTCGAGGACGAGGCCCTCTACCTGTTCGCCGGTCACGCCGAACTCGGCCACCTGCTGCACGGCACGAAGCTCTACGGCGGCTTCGAGAGCTACTTCTCCGGCGCGCCCGTCCTCTACCCCGTCCTGGCGGCCGCCGCCGACTCCGTGTTCGGGCTGGCCGGGGCCCGCGCGCTGAGCCTCGCCTGCATGCTGGGCTGCACGTCCCTGCTGTACGCGATGACGCGCCGGCTGTTCAACGAGCGCGCGGGACTGTGCGCGGCCGGCGTGTTCGCCATCGCCCAGTCCACGGCGTTCATGGGCAACTTCGCCACGTACGACGCCCTCGCCCTGTTCCTGCTGGCCCTGGCCGCCTGGATCGTCGTACGCACCGCGGGTTCGCACCCGCTGCTGACCCTGCTCGCCGCGCCGGTCGCCGCGCTCGCCGTGGCGGTCAAGTACGCCTCCGCCCTGTATGTGCCCACCCTCGTGCTGCTCGGTGTGCTGACCGCCTACCAACGGCGCGGTCTGCCGCGGGCGTTGGCGCGTGGCGTGCTGCTGGCCGTGGCCACCGCCGCGCTGCTGGGCGCGGGGCTGTACACCTCCGGGTACCTGTCGGCGATCCAGTCCACCACCACGGCCCGCGCCTCGGGCACCACGCCCGCCTGGCAGATCCTGCGCGACTGCGCCCGCTGGGGCGGCCTGGCCGTCGCCGTGGCCTGCCTGGGGACGGTCTCGTACGTCCGCAGCGGCCGCATGAGCGAGATGCCCGGCTGGCGCGGGTCGCTGCCGGGGGCCCGCTGGCGGTCCGCACTCGGGCTGGTGCTGGTCGGCACGGCACTGCTCGCGCCCGCCTACCAGCTGCACCTGCACACCGAGGTCTCGCTGCACAAGCACATCGGCTACGGGCTGTTCTTCGCCGCGCCGCTCGCCGGGGTCGGCCTCACCCGCCTGATGGGCCCGCACTTCAAGTACCCGCAGTGGGCGATCTTCCTGGGCGTGCTGCTGCTCTCCAGCGGCATGTCGCAGGCGTACGCCAACTACCACGCGTGGCCCGACTCCAGCGCTCTGGTGTCCGCCCTGCGCCCGTACGTCAACGCGCACGGCCGCTACCTGGCCGACACCTACGAGGTGCCGGTCTACGAGCTGGGGCGGACCACCTCGTACCGCCAGTGGAACTCCACCTACACGATCGACTACACGACCCGCACCGGACGCCACCTGACCGGAGCGGCCGGCTTCCGGGCCGCCGTGGCCGAGCGGCACTTCACGCTCATCGTGCTCGACCGCGGCAACCCGACCGGCGACAGCGTCCCCGTCCGCGACGCCCTGGTCCACTCCACCGGCTACCGCCTCATCGGCACGGTCCCCTACGCGACGACCTGGGGCACCAGCCGGTTCGAGCTGTGGGCGCCGCAGGGCGGGGGGTCCTAGGCGATGGCCGAAGCGGCGCGTGTGGTCGTCGCGATCGTCGCCGAGCCCACCACCCGCGTGTCGTCGTAGAGGACGATCGCCTGGCCGGGGGCGACGCCGCGGACGGGCTCGGTGAAGCGCACCTGGAGTTCGCCGTCGACGAGCTCCGCCGCCACCTCCGTCTCGCCGCCGTGGGCGCGCAGCTGGGCGGTGTAGGTGCCCGGGCCGACGGGTGCGGTCCCGCACCAGCGTGGCTTGATGGCCGTCAGTGCGGTCACGTCGAGCGCGGCCGCCGGGCCCACCGTCACCGTGTTGTCCACCGGGGAGATGTCGAGGACGTAGCGCGGCTTGCCGTCGGGGGCCGGGGTGCCGATCCTGAGGCCCTTGCGCTGGCCGATGGTGTAGCCGTACGCGCCCTCGTGCGTGCCGAGCCTGGCGCCCGACTCGTCGATGATGTCGCCTTCCGCCTTGCCGAGGCGCTTGGCGAGGAAGCCCTGGGTGTCGCCGTCGGCGATGAAGCAGATGTCGTGCGAGTCGGGCTTCTTGGCGACGGCGAGGCCACGGCGTTCGGCTTCCGCGCGGATCTCGTCCTTCGTGGTGACGGTGTCGCCGAGCGGGAACATCGCGTGGGCGAGCTGCCGGTCGTCCAGCACGCCGAGGACGTACGACTGGTCCTTCGCCATGTCGGAGGCGCGGTGCAGTTCGCGGGTGCCGTCGTCGCGCACGATCACCTGCGCGTAGTGGCCGGTGCAGACCGCGTCGAAACCGAGGGCGAGGGCCTTGTCGAGCAGCGCGGCGAACTTGATCTTCTCGTTGCAGCGCAGGCAGGGGTTGGGGGTGCGGCCGGCCTCGTACTCGGCGACGAAGTCCTCGACGACGTCCTCGCGGAAGCGGTCGGCGAGGTCCCACACGTAGAAGGGGATGCCGATCACGTCGGCGGCGCGGCGGGCGTCGCGGGAGTCCTCGATGGTGCAACAGCCACGCGCGCCCGTGCGGAACGACTGCGGGTTCGCGGAGAGCGCGAGATGGACGCCGGTCACATCGTGCCCGGCCTCGGCGGCGCGGGCGGCGGCGACGGCGGAGTCGACCCCGCCCGACATGGCGGCGAGGACGCGGAGCGGACGGGTGGGCTGCGTGGTGTCAGTCATAACCCCTCCAGGGTACGGGGGCGCGGGAACCAGGGCCGACGAGTATCCGTTCACGATCACATGGGGGCGAGACGAGCCAACGAGAAGGACGCCGACCGGCGCATCGGTCGGCGTGCCCTGCTGATCGGCGGTGCGGTGGCCGCGGCGGGCACGGCTGTGCTGGCCCGTGACGAGCTGACGCGCCTGTGGTGGCGGGCGCCCGGCGTGGAGAAGCCGCGCAAGGAGGGCGAGGTCGACTACGCGGGCGCCAGGTGGGTGGCGGCGTCCGAGGCGAACTGGCGGCGCGCGGACCGCCCCGCCGACTACGGCATAGACATGGTGGTCGTCCATGTCACCCAGGGCAGCTTCGCCAGCGCGGTGAAGGCGTTCGAGGACCCGGCGCACGGCGCGGCCGCGCACTACATCGTCCGTAAGGACGGCCACGTCACCCAGATGATCCGCGAGCTGGACGTGGCGTACCACGCGGGCAACCGCGCCTACAACGAACGCAGTGTCGGCATCGAGCACGAGGGGTTCGTGGACCGGCCCGAGGACTTCACGGACGAGATGTACGAGGCCTCGGCGCGGCTCACCGCCCGGATCTGCGCGCGCTACGACATACCCGTGGACCGTGAGCACATCATCGGCCATGTGGAGGTGCCGGGGACGGACCACACCGACCCCGGGAAGCACTGGGACTGGGACCGGTACATGAAGCTCGTCCGGCAGGCCCGTACGGCGGTGGCGTGAGCGTGCGCGCCCAGGTGTATCGATCACGTGGGGCCGGCGACAGGTCCGGCCCCAGGTCCTAGGGCCTGTCGTTTGGATCAGGCCGCAGGAAACTGACGGTGCTGGTCGATGCCGGTGAGCGGGGTCTGGCGCGTGCAGCTGCAAGGCGGAGGAGGGCGTCGACGCGGAGCGTCGGCAACCGACGACAACGCGGCAGATGTGCGTGCCAGACCCCGCGTCTGCGGCCTGATCCAAACGACAGGCCCTAGGTCAGCCCCGCCGACCGTGCCCGTTCCACCACCGGGCCGATCACCTTGGCGACCGCTTCCACGTCGGCCTCCGTGGAGGTGTGGCCGAGGGAGAAGCGCAGGGTGCCGCGGGCCAGGTCGGGATCGGTGCCGGTGGCGAGGAGGACGTGGCTGGGCTGGGCGACGCCCGCGGTGCAGGCGGAGCCGGTGGAGCACTCGATGCCCTGGGCGTCCAGCAGGAGCAGCAGCGAGTCGCCCTCGCAGCCCGGGAAGGTGAAGTGGGCGTTGGCCGGGAGACGGTCGACGGGGTCGCCGCCGAGGATCGCGTCCGGGACCGCCGTACGGACCGCCTCGATCAGGCTGTCGCGCAGGGCGCCGATCTCCCGGGCGAACCACTCGCGATGCTCGGCGGCGAGCCGGCCGGCCACCGCGAAGGAGGCGATCGCGGGCACGTCGAGGGTGCCGGAGCGGACGTGTCGCTCCTGGCCGCCGCCGTGCAGGACGGGGACGGGGGTGTGCTCGCGGCCGAGGACCAGGGCGCCGATGCCGTAGGGGCCGCCGATCTTGTGGCCCGACACCGTCATCGCGGCGAGGCCGGAGCCGGCGAAGTCGAGGGGGGTCTGGCCGAAGGCCTGCACGGCGTCGGAGTGCAGGGGGACGCCGAACTCGGCCGCGGTGGCGGCGAGTTCACGGACCGGCAGGATCGTGCCGATCTCGTTGTTGGCCCACATGACGGTGGCGAGGGCCACGTCGTCGGGGTTGCGGGCGATGGCTTCGCGCAGCGCCTCGGGGTGGACCCTGCCGTGCGGGTCGACCGGGAGGTACTCGATCGTGGCGCCCTCGTGTTCGCCGAGCCAGTGGACGGCGTCCAGGACGGCGTGGTGTTCCACGGGGCTGGCGAGGACCCGGGTGCGGGCCGGGTCGGCGTCTCGGCGGGACCAGTACAGGCCCTTGACCGCGAGGTTGTCGGCCTCGGTGCCGCCGGAGGTGAACACGATCTCGCTGGGGCGGGCGCCGAGCGCTTCCGCGAGGGCTTCTCGGGCCTCCTCGACGGATCGCCGCGCGCGACGGCCGGACGCGTGCAGGGAGGAGGCGTTGCCGGTGGTACCCAGGTGCGCGGTGAGTGCCTCGACCGCTTCAGGGAGCATCGGGGTGGTCGCGGCGTGGTCGAGGTATGCCATGGTGGCCACGATTCTACGGGGCGCCCGCGGGCGGCCTCGGGGCAGCCGGACAGTCTCCTCGGCCGGCCGAGGTCGCGGAGTCAGAAGCTCCAGGACACGGTGTTGTCCATCTGCATGAAGGTGACGAGGACCAGCAGGTCCGCGACGCCCAGTCCCAGCCCCAGGTACGCGCGGCCCTTGCGGGTCGTGCCGCGCCACAGGGCCACCGACGCCAGCACGATGGCGATCGGGCCGAGGAAGAGGTTGAGGACCAGCAGCCCGAGAAGGCCGAGGATGAAGGACGCGACGGCCATGCCGTTGGCGTCGCGGGCGCCGGTGCGGCGCGTGGTGGTGGCGGTGGCCGGTGCGGTGAGTTGCATGACGGGTCAGCTCCTTGAGGACGAGTGGGCGAGCGGGGCGTGGGGGGGGCGAGCGGCCGGTCGGTTCGCGTCAGTGCGCGGAGGTGCCGCGACGGCGGCCGTGGCGCTCACGGATCGCGAAGATGCCGAGCCAGGCGGCGATGACGGCGGCGGCCACGAGGGTGAAGGACAGCGGCGCGTGCGCGACGGTGCCCATGACCACGCCGAGCAGCAGGAGCGCGGCGACGAGGAACAGCATGGCGGGGATCCCTTCTGTTTCGGTTGGGTGAACGCTTGTAGTTACAGTTGTTCACTGACTTCCCAGCCTAACGCCCCTCATGGCTTTCCAATTCCAGAGAACAGTTGTTAACTGCATGGCATGAGTCACACTCTCGGCATCCGACAGGTCCAGAAGCAGAAGACCCGCCAGGCCCTCCTGGACGCTGCGCTGGCCCTGCTGGAGGAACAGAGCCTGAGCAGCCTCGGGCTGCGCGAGGTCACGCGCGCCGTCGGCGTCGCACCGACCGCCTTCTACCGGCACTTCCGCTCCATCGCGGATCTCGGCGTGGCACTCGTGGAGGAGGCGCTGGGCAGCCTGCACCCGATGATCCGGACGACGGTGTCCACCGCGGACGACCGCGACCTGCGCATCAAGCGCGCCGTCGAGCTGATCGCCGACCACGTGGCCGTGTACCCCGCGCACGTCCGGTTCATCGCCCGCGAACGATGCGGCGGGGTCCAGCCGGTCCGGCAGGCCATACGGGACCAACTGTCACGGTTCGGCCAGGAGGTGAGGGACGAGCTGGCCAAGGACCCCGAGTCCGCCGACTGGGACGACGACGACCTGCTGATGCTCGCCAACCTCTATGTCGACCAGATGCTGATCACAGCCTCGCTCTTCCTGGACGCCCAGGAGTCCTCGGAGGAGGAGCGGGAGCGGGTGGCGCAGGTGGCGGAGCGCCAGATGCGGCTCATCAGCATCGGCCGCCGGCACTGGCTGGACTGAGGGGGCCCGGAAGGGGCGCCGGGGGCGCGCCCGGGCGCTACGTCATCACCGCCGGGCCACAGGCCCGGCCACGTTCAGCGGGCCGGGGAACTCGCCCCGGCACCCGCCAAGTTCACCGTCAGCCGAGCCTGACCCGCGCCAGCTGCCGCGACTGCGCCACCAGCCGGTCCGCGCTGTCCCAGACCTCGGCGTCCTCCTCCAGGAAGCCGCCGGCCAGGTTGCGCGTGGTGATCGACACCCGCAGCGGCCCGGGCGCCGGACGGGAGCGGACGTGGACCGTCAGCTCGACCGTGGGCACCCAGCCGGACAGGCCGATCTCGAAGGCGGTCGGCGGCAGCGCGTCGACCGCGAGCAGCAGGGAGAGGGGGTCGGCGTCGCGACCGTCGGCGAGCCCGAACCAGGCCCGCATCTCCCCCTTGCCGGAGGGCGCGCCGAGCGCCCAGCCCAGCGTCGACGGGTCGAGCTTGAGCATCAGCCGGTCGGCGATGGCCGAGCTGCCGTCCAGCGGGGCGGGCCCGTCCTCGGGGCCGAAGCACTGCTCGACGGGCGGGATCGCGGGCGGCTCGGCGGTCGTCCGGACGTCCTCGGGGAGGGAGTCCAGGTCGCCGTAGGAGGCGAGGACGCGGATGCGTTCGACCTCGCGGCCCTGGTCGTCGTACTGGAAGAGGGAGGCCTGGCCGGTCGAGAGGGTGCGGCCGGTGCGGACGACGTCCGTACGGACGACTGCCGGGCCCGGCCGGGAGGCGGTCAGGTAGTGCGCCGAGATCGTGAACGGGTCGTCGTGCGGCAGGGCGTGCGCGAGCGCGCGGCCCATGACGGCCAGCAGATAGCCGCCGTTGACGGCGTTGATGATCGTCCAGCCGGCGGAGAGGTCGATGTCGTAGACCCCCGGCTCGCGCGGGGTGAGCGCGGTGTCACGGTCGAACTCGCTGTCGCCGATGAGGGCGCGCGCGGTAGCTGCTTCTGGCATGCCTGAACGGTACAACAGCAAATTACTAAGCGGTAGCTTTTACGTACCGGCGCGGGTCGTTCCTCATGTGAGGTTTCGGCAATATCTCGGTAAGTGTCCGCACTCGTCTATAAACCCATGGCCCCGGCTTCCCCGTCTGTAGGGGCATGAGCCTCACCGGGACTTCCTTCCTCTACACCCTGATCGCCCTGGCCGTCGCCGCGGTCGTGCTGCCGCTCGTGCTGTGGTCACGGCTGCGGGGCCCCAGGGCCGTGCGTGCCGCGGCTCGGGTGCTGATGCTGCTGTTCGCCCAGGGCACGGCGATCGCCCTGGTCTTCGTTCTGGTCAACAACCAGAACAGCCTCTACGACAACTGGGGTGACCTGCTCGGCACGGGCGACCACGTCCAGCAGGCCGCTGATCTCGGGGCGGACGGCACGGGCGGCATCGCGCTGCACCGGTTGCCCCGGGTCCGGCAGACGTTCAAGGAGGCCGGCGGACCCGGCATGCGGGCGGCGGGCGGCGTGCGGGTCACCCAGCTCAAGGGCCGGGTGTCGGGCGTGAACGCCGAGGTCTACGTCTGGCTGCCGCCGCAGTACCACGAGGCCGCCTACCGTCACCGCAGGTTCCCGGTGGTGGAACTGCTGCCCGGCTATCCGGGCTCGGCGAAGGCCTGGTTCCAGTCCCTCCACGTGCACGAGCAGTTGCTGCCGCTGATGCGCAGCGGCCAGGTCGCGCCGTTCATCCTGGTCGCGCCGCGCACCAACCTGCTGGCCGGGGTCGACACCGGCTGCGCCAACATCGCGGGCACGGTGAACGCCGACAGCTGGCTCAGTCTCGACGTGCCGAAGATGGTCATGGACAACTTCCGCGCCGACCGCGCTCCGGCGGGCTGGGGGGTCGCCGGGTACTCGGCGGGCGCGCACTGCGCGACGAAGCTCGCCGTCGCCCACCCCGACCGCTACCGGGCCGCGGTCAGCATGTCCGGCTACAACGACCCGATCGGCGAACGCAACTCGCTGACCGCGCAGAACCCCGCCCTGCGGGACGCGAACAACCCCTATCTGCTGCTGAAGGGGGCCCGCACCCCGCCGCAGATCGCTCTCTACCTCTCCGGCCAGCCGCACGACGGCTACGAGGCAGCCGTGGCCCTCGAACAGATCGCGAAGGCTCCGACGACCGTGCACGTGGTCTACATCCCGAAGAGCGCGGGCGGTCACACCATGGCACTGTGGCGGCCGCAAATGGTCCCGACGTTCCGCTGGCTGACCGAGGAGATGGGGCAGAGCCGCATCGCGCTGAACGTCACTCCTCACGCACCGTCGACCGCCGGTGCCAGGCACGCGGAGCTCGCCAGTGGAACCGCATCGCGAGCAACCGCAGCACGAAGGCAGTGAGGGCGGCGAACCCGCTGGTGAGCGGGGTGAGGGCGGAATAGCGGATGCACAGCACCACCATCGTGGCGCCGACGATCGCCGGGACCGCGTACAGGTCGCGGTCCCAGCGCAGCAGCGACGGCACCTCGTTGGCCAGTACGTCCCGCAGGACACCGCCGCCGACCGCGGTGGCCAGACCCAGGGCCACCGACGAGGTGAGGCCGAGTCCGTACTCGTACGCCTTGGTGGTGCCGGCGACGCAGAACAGGCCGAGGCCGGCCGCGTCGAAGACGTTGACCGCCCCCTGGATGCGTTCCACGTGCGGGTGCAGGAAGAAGACCAGGAGGGCGGCGAACAGCGGGGTGATGAAGTAGCCGAGGTCGGTGAAGGCGGCGGGCGGCACGGCTCCGATGACCAGGTCACGGAACAGCCCTCCGCCCAGCGCGGTGACCTCGGCGAGGACGGCTATGCCGAAGACGTCGAAGTTCTTGCGGACGGCCAGCAGTGCGCCGGATATGGCGAACACGAAGATGCCGACGACGTCCAACGTGTGCTGGACGGAGGGGCTGAACAGTTGCTGAAGCACCCCATATTGTTACTCAGGCCCCGAGCACCCCTTGCAATACAAGGGCCAAAGGCTTCACGAGGCCTACAAGACGGGCTTCCCCTTGGTGAACAGCCAGGTCTGGAACAGGTCGTCCAGCTGCTTGCCGCTGATCTTCTCGGCGAGGCGGATGAAGTCGTCCGTGTCGGCGTTGCCGTAGCGGTGCAGCTTCGTCCAGGTCGGCAGCAGCTTGAAGAAGGCGGTGTCGCCGATGCGTTCGCGCAGCATCTGGAGGGTCATCGCGCCGCGCTGGTAGACGGCGGAGGCGAACATGGTGTCGCGCTGCGGGTCGCCGACGGTCACCTGCCAGAAGGCGTTGTCGGCGGGCCGGGAGTCGTACCCGGCGAGGAAGGAGTCGTGCGCGGTGCGGGTGCCCTGGTGCTCGGCCCACAGCCACTGGGCGTAGGTGGCGAAGCCCTCGTTGAGCCAGATGTCCTTCCAGTGCGCCACCGAGACGGAGTCGCCGAACCACTGGTGGGCCAGCTCGTGCACGATGGTCGTCTCGTTGCGCACCGCCGAGTAGACGGGCTTGGACTGCACCTCCAGCGAGAACCCGGCCTGGGGCATGTCGTCGACGATCGCGCCGGTCTCCTCGAAGGGGTACGGCCCGAAGACCTTCGCCCAGTAGTCGGTCGCGGCGGCGGTCACGCCGTACACGTCGACGGAGTTGGCGTCCGCGAGCACCGGGTCGATGGCCACGTAGATCGGGATGCCGGAGGGGGTCTTACCGGTCCGGACGTCGAACTTCCCGATGGTGGCGGTCGCGAGGTAGGTCGCCATCGGCTTCTTCTCGCGCCAGTGGGTGTACGTCGAGCCGCCCTTGTCGTACGTCGACACCAGCCGTCCGTTGGAGACGCCGGTCAGCCCCTTGGGGGCCTTGATCCGGATGTCGTAGGTGGCCTTGTCGGAGGGGTGGTCGCTGGACGGGAACCAGGTGGAGGCGGCGTTGGGTTCGCAGGCGACGAAGACGCCGTCGGTGGTCTTCATCCAGCCGTAGTCGGAGCCGAAGACAATGGGGCCGCCGAGGGGCTCGGGGACACCGCCGTAGGTGACGGTGACCGTGAAGGTGCGGCCCTTGCGCAGGGAGGTGCGCGGAGTGACGCGCAGTTCGTCGCCGGCGCGGGTGAACTGGGCCCGTCTGCCGTTCACTTCGACTCGGGTGACCTCCAGTTTCTGCAGGTCCAGGTCGAAGGAGGACAAGTTCCGGGTGGCGCGGGCGGTGATCGTCGTACGGCCGTCGAGGCGGTCGGTGTCGGGGGCGTACGCGACGTCGAGGGCGTAGTGCTGGGCGTCGAAACCGCCGTTGCCGAGCTCGGGGAAGTAGGAGTCACCGATGCCGGGGCTGCCCGGGGCGGGTGCGGGGGCGGCGGCGATGACCAGGAAGGAGGCCGCCGCGGTCACGAGGACCCCTAGACGTGCCGAACGGGAGAGCGTCATGAGTCGTCCCTTCGAACGTGTGTCGACAAGTCGGACACGGAGGACTCTGCACTCTCCCGTTTGGACATGTGCATGACTTTGCCAACCTGTCATGCCTTACTTGTCGGTTGACTCCTGGCGGCTGTCAGTGGCGTCATCGGTCTTCGCGGCCGGTACCGCGGGCTCGTCGGGGTCCGCGGGCACGGCGGGCTCCTCGGGCTCGGCGACCTCAGCGTCCGCGGCGACCTCAGTGGTCTTGCCGACCTCCGCGGTCTCGGCCACCTCCACGGGCTCCGCGGGTGCGGCCGACTCCGCGACCTCCGCCACCTCCGCGACCTCCGCCGCCACCGCCGCCGACGTCTCCGCCGACTCCTCCAGCACCGCGTCCGGCACCAGTTCCGCCGCCTCCTTGGCGTCGGAGAGCAGGACCGTCTCCTGCGGGGCCTGGTCCTCGAAGTTCTCCGGGTGGTGACAGGCCACGCGCTGGCCGGGCTTCAGCTCGATGAGCTTCGGCTCCGTGGTACGGCAGATCTCCGTCGCCTTCCAGCACCGGGTGTGGAAACGGCAGCCGCTCGGCGGGGAGATCGGCGAGGGCACATCGCCCTTGAGCAGGATGCGCTCGCTCTTGGCCGCCCTGCGCCTGGGGTCCGGGATCGGCACGGCCGACATCAGCGCCTTGGTGTACGGGTGCATCGGCGCCTTGTACAGCGAGTCGCGGTCGGCCAGCTCGACGATCTTGCCGAGGTACATCACCGCGATCCGGTCCGAGACGTGCCGGACGACGGAGAGGTCGTGCGCGATGATCACGTACGTCAGCCCGAGCTCCTCCTGGAGGTCGTCCAGCAGGTTCACTACCTGCGCCTGGATCGACACGTCCAGCGCGGAGACCGGCTCGTCCGCCACCACCAGCTTGGGGTTGAGGGCGAGCGCGCGGGCGATGCCGATGCGCTGGCGCTGACCGCCGGAGAACTCGTGCGGATAGCGGTTGTAGTGCTCGGGGTTGAGACCGACCACCGACAGCAGCCGCTGCACCTCCTTCTTCACACCGCCCTCGGGCGAGACGCCCTGGAGCTTGAAGGGGGCGCCGACGATGGTGCCGATGGTGTGCCGCGGGTTCAGCGACGAGTACGGGTCCTGGAAGATCATCTGCACGTCACGGCGCAGCGGACGCATCCCGCCCACGCCGAGGTGGGTGATGTCCTTGCCCTCGAACTCGACCGTGCCACCGGTCGGCTCCAGCAGCCGGGTGATCAGCCGGCCCATCGTGGACTTGCCGCAGCCGGACTCGCCCACGACCCCGAGCGTCTCACCGGAGCGGACCTCGAAGTCGATGCCGTCGACCGCGTGCACGGCGCCGACCTGCCGCTGCAGCAGACCCTTCTTGATCGGGAAGTGCTTCTGCAGGCCGGTGACCTTCAGCAGCACGTCACCGCCGGCCCGCCCGCCATCGCTCTGCGCGGGAATCGTCCCCGCCGTCGCCACTTTCTCGGCTTTCTCGTCGCTCACAGCTTCGGCGCAATCTCTTCGATCCAGATACGCTCCCGCTGCTCCTGCGGCATGTGGCAGGCGGCCCAGTGCCGGCCACCGACCTCGGTCAGCTCGGGGCGGACCGTGCGGGTGACGTTGTCCTTGGGGATGTCGGCGTACGGGCAGCGCGGGTTGAAGGCACAGCCGGACGGGATGTTGATCAGCGAGGGCGGGGATCCCTTGACCGGGATGAGGCGCTCCTGCTGGTCACGGTCCAGGCGCGGCATCGAGCCGAGCAGGCCCCAGGTGTACGGGTGCCGCGGCTCGTAGAACACGTCCTCGGCGGGACCCCGCTCGACACAGCGGCCGCCGTACATCACCAGGATGTCGTCGGCCAGCTCGGCGACGACACCCAGGTCGTGGGTGATGACGATGACCGCGGAACCGAACTCCTTCTGCAGGTCCCGGATGAGGTCGAGGATCTGCGCCTGGACGGTGACGTCGAGGGCGGTCGTCGGCTCGTCCGCGATCAGCAGCTCGGGGTTGTTGACCAGCGACATCGCGATCATCGCGCGCTGGCGCATACCGCCGGAGAACTCGTGCGGGTAGTTGTTCACCCGCTTGTCCGGCTGCGGGATGCCGACCCGGTCGAGCATCTCCACGGCGCGCCGCTTGGCGGTCTTCTTGTCCACGTCGTTGTGGATCCGGTACGCCTCCACGATCTGCTGGCCGATCGTGTAGTACGGGTGCAGCGAGGACAGCGGATCCTGGAAGATCATCGCCATCTCGCGGCCGCGGAGCTTGCGCACGTGGTCCGGGTCGGCGGTCAGCAGTTCGGTGCCGTCCAGCCAGATCTCACCGGAGATCTGCGCCTTCTTCTTGCCGTACTGACCGGCGGTGTGCAGGCCCATGATGCCGAGCGAGGTCACCGACTTGCCGGAGCCGGACTCGCCCACGATGCCGAGGGTCTTGCCCTTCTCCAGCTGGAAGCTGAGCCCGTCGACGGACTTCACCAGGCCGTCGTCGGTCGGGAAGTGCACCTTCAGGTCACGCACTTCGAGGAAGGCGGTGGGTGCGGGCCGGCCGGCCACGGGTTCCCCCACGGCCGCTCCGGTCTTGTGCAGGTCGGTCATCCCAGCCTCACTCGCGGGTCGATGACGGCGTACAGCAGGTCCACGACGAGGTTGGCGACGGCGATCGCGAGGGCCGCGAACAGCGTCACCCCGAGGATCACCGGCAGGTCCTTGCTGCTGATGGCCTGGACCGCGGCGAGACCGAGGCCGGGGAGGTTGAACGTGGACTCCGTCAGCACGGCGCCGCCGAGCAGGACACCGATGTCGAGACCGAACACGGTCAGGATCGGCGTCATCGCGGACCGCAGCGCGTGCCGGGTGATGACCGCGCGTTCCCCGAGGCCCTTGGCCCGGGCGGTGCGGATGTAGTCCTCGCCGAGCACGTCGAGCATGGTGGCCCGGGTGAGGCGGGCGTACATCGCCGCGTTCAGCAGGGCCAGCACGATCCATGGCAGGAGCAGGGTCTCGAACCAGACGCCGATGGAGTCGTCGGTACTGAGGCTGTCCTCGATGTGCACCCAGCCGAGGCTGTGCACGAAGATGCCCATCGCCACCATGCCGGTGAAGAAGATCGGCAGGGAGACGCCGCCGAGGGCACCGATCATCGCGGCGCGGTCCCAGACGGAGCCCCGCTTGAGCGCGGAGACGACGCCGGTGCTGACACCCGCGATGAGCCAGAGGACACAGGCACCGGCGGCGAGCGCGGCGGTGACCGGGAGCGCCTCCTTCAGCGTGTTCCACACCGGCTCCTCCGTGACGAAGGAGTAGCCGAAGCAGGGGGCCGGGCAGTGCGTGACGTCATTGCCGTTGGCGTAGGTCCGGCCCAGCGGAATGCCCTTGACGAAGTCCCAGAACTGGATGAACAGCGGATCGCCCAGTCCCAGCTTGGTCCGGATGCCCTCGACCTGCTCGGCTCCGGTTGCCTTGCCGGCGAAGAGGACGGCGACGTCCTGTCCCGCCCACTTGGGCAGCATGTAGAAGACGGTGAAGGTCGCGAGCAGTACGACCAACACCATGATGACAACGGCGACCAGACGCCGGATGAGATAAGCAAGCACTGTGCGCGGCCCGGCGGCGGCCGGGGGCCTCCTTGTGGGAGGTCCCGGCCGCCACCAGAGCCATCACCTGCCCTTCGGACTGGCGGGATTCGGCGACAAGGGATCAATCAGCTTCGGTTTGCCGGTGGTTACTTCGTGACACCCAGGGACACGTAGTCGTAGCGGCCGTTGTACGCGGCGGACGAGTAGACGTTCGTCAGCCGGGGACCGCGCCACGAGATGTTCTTCTCGTAGATGAACGGCATCCAGTCGGCGTCGTCGAGCAGCTGCTTGTTCATCTGCTCGTACAGGCTCTTGGACTTGGCCTTGTCCGTGGTCGCGATCGCGTCGTCGAAGAGCTGGTCGATCTTCGGGTTCTTGATCTGCGACTCGTTGTAGTTGCCGTTCTCGAAGATGAAACGGCTGTCGAACAGCGGCTGCGCGTAGCCCTGGCCGGTCGGGAAGTCCGGGCCCCAGCCGCTCATCGTCATGCCGTAGCCGCGTTCCTTCACGACCTTCGGCGAGCCGGTGATGCTGGAGGACTGGGCGCCGTCGATCGGGTCGACCTCGACCTTGATGCCGACCTTGCCGAGCTGCTCCTGCAGGGCCTCGGCCGCGTCGACCTCACCCGGCTGGTTGGTGCGGGCGGTCAGCTTGGTGGAGAAGCCGGACGGCTTGCCGCACGCCTTCAGCGACTCCTTGGCCTTGGCGACGTCCGGCTTGCCCTTGCGGGCGACGACGCCGTACGGGTCGTAGTCGCTGTAGCCCGGGATCGTCTTCGGGAAGACCGAGTTGGCGATGTCGCCACCGGCGATCTTGCCACCGCGGGTCTGCTGCAGACCGGCGAAGTCCGTGGCGTAGAAGACCGCCTTGCGGCAGTCGACGTTGTCGAGCGGCTTCGCCGTGTGCACCAGGGCCACGTAGCGGACGAACGAGGTCTGGAGGTTGTCCACGTTCGACTTGTGGTCCTGGACGGCGCTGACCCGGCCGGACTGGGTCATGCCGGTGCCGTTGACGTCGACGTCGTAGTCACCTTCCATCAGCCGCTTGTCGTTCTCCTCCAGGTTGGCGGAGATCGTCACGGTGATCTTGTCCGGAAGGGCCGGGCGGATCGGGTCCGAGGCCTTCTTCCAGGCGGTGTTGCGGACCAGCACCAGGCCCTTGTTGGCGTTGTACGACTGGACCTTGTACGGGCCGGAGGAGAACGGGTGCTGGGTGTACTTGGCGCCGGTGTCCTTGCTCTGCTTCACCGGGGCACCGGTGGGCATGGCCAGGAACTGTTCGAAGTCACCGTTGGGCTTGGGCAGTTTGAAGACGATGGTCTTGTCGTCGGGCGTCTCGATCGCCTTCAGGCCCAGCTTGTCCTTGGACTTGTCCTTGTACGGGCCCTTGTACTCGCCCTTCGGGTCGAGCGTCTGCTTGATGTACGCCGGACCACCGGTGATGGTGTCGGTCGCCCAGATGCGCTCGATGCCGTACTTGATGTCCTTGGAGGTCAGCGCGGAGCCGTCCTCCCAGGTGAGGCCGTCACGCAGCTTGTACGTGTAGGTCTTGCCGTCGGCCGAGACCTCGCCCGGACCGGTGGCCAGGTCGCCGACCAGCTTGTTCGACGCGTCGCCCGGCTTGGTGTCGTACGTGACCAGGGTGCGGGTGAAGAACCGCATGAAGTCCCACGTCATGCCGTAGTACGTACGCTGCGGGTCCAGCGAGTCGAAGTCCTGCTTGCCGACGAACTTCAGCGTCCCGCCCTTCTTGGTGGACGCGTTGACGACCTTGTTCAGCGCCGCGCTGTAGCCGGCGCCCTTCTCGCCTTTGTCGTCACTGTCTCCGCCGCCGCACGCCGTGGTGGTCACCAGCGCCGCGACAACGAAGGCTGCGCCAGCAGCGAGCCGCCGCTTCGGGGAACCTGTGGGCATTTTCTCGTATCCTCCGAGATTCGCGGTTCCGGGCGTTTGCCGGAAAACCATGGGAAGAGCCACCTGACGGTGCGGCAGGGGCAAGTCGTGCGTCAGCGGGTCCCCTTGGGATCCAGAGCGTCCCGCAGGCCGTCGCCGAAGAGGTTGAAGGCCAGGACGGTGATGAAGATCGTCGCGCCGGGGAAGACCATGAACATCGGGTCGTGCTCGTAGGTCTGCAGCGCGTCGCGCAGCATGCCGCCCCACGACGCCGTCGGCGGCCGCACACCCGCGCCGAGGAAGCTGAGCGCCGCCTCCGTGAGGATGTTGGTCGGAATCATCAGCGTCGCGTAGACCATGATCGGCGCGAACAGGTTGGGCAGCAGCTCCCGGAAGAGGATGTACCGCCGGCCACCGCCCAGGCTGCGCGCGGCCTCGATGTACTCGCGCTCACGGAGGCTCAGCGTCTGGCCCCGGACGATACGGCCGACGTACGGCCAGCCGAAGAAGCCGATGACCGCGACCAGCACGGCGATGCGCACGCCCGAACCGGTCAGTCCCAGCAGGTCGTCCGGGAGGACCGAGACCAGGGAGATGATGAAGAGAAGCTGCGGGAAGGAGAGCAGCACGTCCATGACACGGCTGATCAGCGCGTCGACCCAGCCGCCGAAGTAACCGGCGACGATCCCGAAGAGCGTGCCGAGGACCACCGCGACGACGGCGGCCAGGAAGGCCACGAGGAGCGAGATGCGCGCGCCGTAGACGATGCGACTGAACACGTCACGGCCCTTGTTGGGCTCGACACCGAACAGGTAGTCACCGCTCACGCCGCCCCAGGTGCCCTGCGGCAGGTTGGTCAGCGGGTCGAGTTCCTCCTGGTGGAACTCGTTCGGCGGGTGGCCGAGCAGCGAGACGATCAGCGGGGCGAACACGGCGACCAACACCAGGACCAGCACGGTGATTCCGCCGGCGAGGGCCACCTTGTCCTGCTTCAGGCGGTGCCAGGCGATCTGCTTCAGGGACCGGCCTTCGACCTTCTTGGCGCCTGAGTCCGCGGGGTCGGCTGGAGCGGCCGGCGCCGCTTCCGCAGCGGTGTCGTGCAATGGCGCCGTCATGGCAGGGACCCCTCTCAACCGGCGGTGACCGGCCCGCGCTTGCCGCTGTAGCGGCCTCATCTTCAATCGAACACAAAGGGGCAACCCCCCTTGGACGGGGAGTCTTCAACGCCTCGGCGATCAGGTGCCAGCCTTGACGGTGAATGGATGCGCAACCGTGATGCTGCACCAGCGATTCCGTTATCCGAACAGTGGGTAACAGCTGTCGGACGTGTGGAAGTTGGGACACCGGGGCGAAACGGGCAGCATTGAGGTCATCCGACATCAATCTACGCGCATGGATCGACGCCGAGAACCACAAGACGATCCACAACCTCGAAGTAACTCATGTCACGAGCGTGAGCCGCCGCCCGAACCGGTCAGTACCGGCCACCCGCGTGCGGGTAGCCGTAGCCGGCCGCCGGGGCCGGGGCCGGGGCGGCGTGCGCCTCGCGGTCGTAGAAGGGGCGGGCGTTGGCCCGCATCCACAGGGCGACCGGGTCGTACTCGTCGGACATGGCCACGGTGGAGACCGGCAGCCCGTCCGGGACGACGCCGATGGACTGCTGCATCATCGCGCGCACCGAGTCGACGGCCGGCGGGCTGGTGTCGTACACGTCGAGGCCGACGGCGAGATAGGGCGCCCCGAGCGCGGGCTGCACCCAGGCGCGGCGCAGGGCGCGCACCGCCGGGGTGCGGTGGGCGTTCTGCGCGATCAGGGCGTAGAACTGCGGAATCTCGATGGCGGGTTCGGACAGTCTGAGGGGCCCGGCGGGCTGGCGGTCCAGGCCGGTGGCGATGCGGCGCAGGTCGAGCCAGGGGATGCCGACGCCACCGCCGGGTGCGTGCGGGTTGAGCCAGAGTCCGTAGTGGTCGGGGTAGAGGGTGCGGGCCACGTCGAGGCCGTCGATCACTTCGTACGATCTGTTCCAGCCGCTGGCCGACAACTCCTGGGCGGAGGTGACGCATGGGGCGTAGCCGTACCCCTCGACCTGCATGTTCCCGTACTGGGCGTCGGGGGAGCCGGCCTGGCCGTGCCACAGCAGCATCCAGACCTGTCCGGAGGACGGGGTGGCGAGCGCGCGGAGGAGCGCCTCGTAGGCGTCGTAACGCCCGGGCGTCACCTGGCGCAGCATGTGCTCGACCTGCCCGGCCGCGGTGCCGCTGGCACTCACCTTTTACCGACCCTTCGTGATGTGGCCTGAATAGGGACCCAGCTTAGGCGCTCCGCCGGGTTCAGCCGTTGAGCTGTTTCAGTAGCCCTGTTGGTAGAAGGGCCGCACACTCTGCCGCATCCAGTGGCCCACCGGGTCGTCCGCCACGTCCAGGAGCACCAGGTTGACCGGCCACCGGACGGGGACGGTGCCCAGGGCACGGGCCAGGGCCTCCATCGGCAGGGCCCGCAAGTCGCCCTCCCACTGGGACAGTTCCACGCCCACGAACATGACCGGCTCGGCCGTCTCGATGACGGCGAGGCAGCGGCGGGCGGTGAGCACCACGCCCGTGGCGGCGAACTCGGACGAGGCCGCCGCGAGGAAGTCGACCGGGTCGTCCTGCCAGTCCGGCTCGAACAGACGGACCCGGCCGCCGGCGGCGGGACCGTCCAGCGGGGTCAGGCCGACCCGGCACAGTTCGGCGACGGCGGCCGGCGGCAACGGGACACCGACCGTGCCGTCCGGGTTCACCGCGAGGCCGACCTGGGGCGGCAGACCGCGGGCGAACTCGACCGCGGGGGCGATGGTGTACGACAGGTGCGAGCCGACGACCTGGCGGAACTGTTCCTCGGAGCTGAACACCGGGACATAGGCCTGGCCCTCGATCTCCAGCGTGGGCAGGTCCAGGGGGCCGCTGTGCGGGCCGCCGCCGTTGGGCAGCGGCACCCAGACGAAGCTGCGGCCGAGCACCTCGATGATCCGCCCGCCCGCCCCGGGCACGCCGAGGGCGGCGGACAGCACCTCCTCCAGCTCGTTGCCGGGCCATCCGCCGTGCGGATGAGGGTGCGCCTGTGCCGGGAAACCCGGGAAGTCAGCGGGGAAGTCCGCCGGGAAGTCCATCTGCCTGCCTACCGCCTGCCTGGTACCGCCTGCTGTAGCTGAAAAGGCTATCGGGTACGGAGCGCGCATGAGAGACGGGCGGCCGGTCCGGCCACCGAACCGATCCGGCTCACCCCGTGAACCCGATCCGTCGCAGCACGTCGGCCGCGTCCCGGTCGACCAGCACCGCCGAGCCGCAGCCCGCGGGCAGGTCGCCCTTCGCCACGGAGCCGATCAGGCGGGAGGCGGCGCCCCGGTGGCGCAGGAACGCGTACCGCGAGACACCGCGGCCGCGCTCGCGCTGCCCGGCGAGCGCGGTGTCCGGCGTGACGTCGAGCAGCAGCAGGTGCAGGGTGCCGCCCCGGCGACGCGCCTCGCGGGCCAGCCAGCCGCGCACCCAGGCCTGCGTACCGCAGTCGTGCACCACGACCCCCTCGCCGGAGCGCAGGGCGCGGCGCAGACCGGCGTAGTGCGCGAGGCGGACCAACGGGCGGTAGACCGCGTACGGCAGGAAGCGGGGCATCCGCGTCGCCCAGCGGTCGCGGGCGTCCTGGGAGTCGATGCGCAGCCCGTTGACCGTGCGCCGCATCAGGGTCGACTTGCCGCTGCCGGGCAGGCCGGTGATCGCGACGAGGTCCCGCGGGCCGAAGAGCAGGGCGTGCGGGCTGTGGCCGCCGCGCTCACGGAGGTCGCGGACGACGGGTGCGCCGAGCGGGCCGCAGGCCTCCGCTGCCGGGACCGTCGGCTGCTCGGGCAGCGTGAGAGCCGAAGTGGTCGCGTACGCCGTGGTCCTGTTCACCGTGATCGTCCTCCCCTGGGGTGGTCACGAGTTCCCTCCCCGTCGAGTGTAAAGAGAAGGTAATGCGCGGTGTCTCGTGTTTTCGTGCTCGTCCTGCCACAAGCCGGTTACAGATGCCGCCCTGCCGTACTCGACCGAGGCGTGCAATGATGACGGCGCCAACTGCATACCGGCCGTTTGAATCCGCGCGGGAGAGTTCCGGGTCGTACGTGTGTCGTACGGGTGCCCGGGCGCCGAAGGAGCAAGTCCCTCCCTTGAATCTCTCAGGCCCCGTACCGCGCGGGCGAGGCACATCTGAAAAGCGGGCCGCTGCGACAGTGGCTCCACCCAAGGTGCAAGTCGTGATCACCGCTTCGCGTGGTCCTGACGAACCTCTCAGGTTCCGATGACAGATGGGGAGGAACGACCTCGCCCTCCCTCACGCTCGAAATGAGCTCGCGCGGGAGGTACCCCATCGCCTCGGGAGACGACCGTCCGATGAGCAGTACCGCACCCCGTCACACCGCGCTCGACGCCCTGCATCGCGCGCTCGGCGCGACGATGACCGACTTCGCCGGCTGGGACATGCCCCTTCGCTACGGCTCCGAACGCGACGAACACCAGGCCGTGCGCACCCGCGCCGGTCTGTTCGACCTCTCGCACATGGGCGAGATCACGGTGACGGGACCGCAGGCGGCCGCCTTCCTGAACCACGCGCTGGTCGGCAACATCGCCTCCGTCGACGTCGGCCGCGCCCGCTACACCATGATCTGCCGGGCCGACGGCGGCATCCTGGACGACCTGATCGTGTACCGGCTCGCCGAGGCGGAGGCCGGGTCCGCGCACTACATGGTCGTGGCCAACGCCTCCAACGCCCAGGTGGTGCTGGACGCGTTGACGGAGCGTGCCGCCGGTTTCGACGTCGAGGTGCGCGACGACCGGGACGCCTACGCGCTGATCGCCGTGCAGGGCCCGGAGTCCGCGGGTGTCCTGAAGTCCCTCACCGACGCCGACCTCGACGGCCTGAAGTACTACGCCGGTCTGCCGGGCACCGTGGCCGGCGTGCCCGCGCTCATCGCCCGCACCGGGTACACCGGCGAGGACGGCTTCGAGCTGTTCGTGAATCCGGAACACGCCGTGGAGTTGTGGCAGGCGCTGACCGAGGCCGGCGCGGGCGTCGGCCTGGTCCCGTGCGGCCTGTCCTGCCGGGACACCCTGCGCCTGGAGGCGGGCATGCCGCTGTACGGGCATGAGCTCTCCACCGCGTTGACCCCCTTCGACGCCGGTCTCGGCCGGGTGGTGAAGTTCGAGAAGGAGGGCGACTTCGTGGGCCGCGAGGCCCTTAGGGAGGCCGCCGCCCGTTCGGAGCACAACCCGCCGCGGGTTCTCGTCGGCCTCGTCGCCAAGGGCCGCCGGGTCCCGCGTGCGGGGTACCCGGTCGTCGCGGACGGCCGGGTGATCGGCGAGGTCACCTCGGGCGCGCCCTCGCCCACGCTGGGCAGGCCGATCGCGATGGCGTACGTCGACGGGGCGCACGCCGCGCCGGGCACACCCGGTGTCGGTGTGGACATCCGGGGCAGTCACGAGCCGTACGAGGTCGTGGCGCTGCCGTTCTACAAGCGTCAGAAGTAACGGCGGCAGGCAGTCGGCGTGCGTGACCCTGCGCACTTTCCGCTGCTCACGTACGTTGCCAGCAGTCCCTCATTCACCAGCACTCCCCCGCGTACAGGAGAATTCAGGCCATGAGCAATCCCCAGCAGCTGCGCTACAGCAAGGAGCACGAGTGGCTGTCGGGCGCCGAGAACGGCGTCTCGACGGTCGGCATCACGGAGCACGCGGCCAACGCGCTCGGTGACGTCGTCTTCGTACAGCTCCCGGAGGTCGGTGCCGGTGTGACCGCGGGCGAGACCTGCGGCGAACTGGAGTCCACCAAGTCGGTCAGCGACCTGTACTCCCCGGTGTCCGGTGAGGTCACCGAGGTCAACGAGGACGTGGTCGACGACCCGTCACTGGTGAACTCCGCCCCCTTCGAGGGCGGCTGGCTGTTCAAGGTACGGGTGGCCGAGGAGCCGGCCGACCTGCTCTCCGCCGACGAGTACACCGCCTTTTCCGCCGGCTGAGGAGTCCTGCACCTGATGTCCGTTCTGAACACGCCCCTGCACGAGCTCGACCCCGAGGTCGCCGCCGCGGTCGACGCCGAGCTGGTCCGCCAGCAGTCCACCCTGGAGATGATCGCCTCCGAGAACTTCGCGCCCCTCGCGGTGCTGGAGGCGCAGGGCTCCGTCCTGACCAACAAGTACGCCGAGGGCTACCCGGGCCGCCGTTACTACGGCGGCTGCGAGCACGTCGACGTGACCGAGCAGATCGCGATCGACCGGGTCAAGGACCTGTTCGGCGCCGAGTACGCCAACGTGCAGCCCCATTCGGGCGCGTCCGCCAACCAGGCGGCCCTGTTCGCGCTCGCCCAGCCCGGTGACACCATCCTCGGTCTGGATCTGGCGCACGGCGGTCACCTGACCCACGGGATGCGGCTGAACTTCTCCGGCAAGCAGTTCGACGTGGTCGCCTACCACGTGGACGCGAAGACCGGCCTGGTCGACATGGCCGAGCTGGAGCGGCTCGCCAAGGAGCACCGGCCGAAGGTGATCATCGCGGGCTGGTCGGCGTATCCGCGCCACCTGGACTTCGCCGAGTTCCGCCGGATCGCCGACGAGGTCGAGGCCCACCTGTGGGTGGACATGGCGCACTTCGCGGGTCTGGTCGCGGCCGGTCTGCACCCCAACCCGGTCGAGTACGCGGACGTCGTCACCTCCACCACCCACAAGACCCTGGGCGGCCCGCGCGGCGGCATCATCCTCGCGAAGAAGGACTTCGCGAAGAAGCTGAACTCGTCCGTCTTCCCGGGCTTCCAGGGCGGTCCCCTGGAGCACGTGATCGCGGCCAAGGCGGTCTCGTTCAAGGTCGCCGCGAGCGAGGACTTCAAGGAGCGTCAGCGCCGTACGGTGGACGGCGCGCGGATCCTCGCCGAGCGCCTCACCGCGCCGGACGCCCGCGAGGCCGGCGTGAACGTGCTGTCCGGTGGCACCGACGTGCATCTGATCCTGGTCGACCTGCGCGAGTCCGAGCTCGACGGCCGGCAGGCCGAGGACCGGCTCCACGAGGTCGGCATCACGGTCAACCGCAACGCCGTCCCCGACGACCCGCGTCCGCCGATGGTCACCTCGGGCCTGCGGATCGGTACGCCCGCCCTCGCCACCCGCGGCTTCACCGCCGAGGACTTCGCCGAGGTCGCGGACGTGATCGCCGAGACCCTGAAGGCGCCTGCTCCCTTCGAGGGGGCCGCCGTGGTGGCGCTGAAGGCCAGGGTCGAAGCCCTCGCCGACAAGCACCCGCTGTATCCCGGTCTGAGCAAGTAGTTCCTTTCCCCGGGTGCCGCGCACACTGAGAGGCGTGTGCGGCACCCCGCACCACCCCGTACCAAGGAGTCACCGTGGCCATATCGGTCTTCGACCTGTTCTCGATCGGAATCGGCCCGTCCAGTTCTCACACGGTCGGCCCGATGCGCGCGGCGCGCATGTTCGCCGGCCGGGTGCGCAATGAGGGGCTCTTGGAGAAGGTCGCCTCCGTGCGCGCCGAGTTGTACGGCTCCCTGGGCGCGACCGGGCACGGCCACGGCACGCCCAAGGCGGTGCTGCTCGGCCTGGAGGGCGACTCGCCGCGCACGGTGGACGTGGAGTCGGCGGACGACCGGGTCACGCGGATCAGGGAGACGGGCCGCCTGTGCCTGCTGGGCGAGCACGAGATCCCCTTCTCCTACGACGACGACCTGGTCCTGCACCGCCGCAAGACCCTCCCCCACCATGCGAACGGCATGACCCTCTGGGCGTACGACGCGGCCGGTTCGGAGCTGCTGTCGAAGACGTACTACTCGGTCGGCGGCGGCTTCGTCGTGGACGAGGACGCGGTGGGCGCGGACCGCATCAAGCTGGACGACACGGTCCTGAAGTACCCCTTCCGTACGGGCGACGAGCTGCTGCGCATGACCAGGGAGACGGGCCTGTCGATCTCCGCGCTGATGCTGGAGAACGAGCGGGCCTGGCGCACCGAGGAGGAGATCCACGAGGGGCTGCTGGAGATCTGGCGGGTGATGCAGGCGTGCGTGTCGCGCGGCATGTCCCGCGAGGGCATCCTGCCGGGCGGCTTGAAGGTCCGCCGCCGCGCGGCCGTCTCCGCACGCCAACTGCGCGCGGAGGGCGATCCGTTGGCGCGCGCGATGGAGTGGATCACGCTCTACGCGATGGCCGTGAACGAGGAGAACGCGGCGGGCGGCCGGGTGGTGACCGCGCCCACCAACGGGGCCGCGGGGATCATCCCCGCCGTCCTGCACTACTACATCAACTTCGTGCCGGGGGCGGACGAGGACGGGGTGGTCCGTTTCCTGCTGGCGGCCGGCGCGATCGGCATGCTCTTCAAGGAGAACGCGTCCATCTCCGGCGCCGAGGTCGGCTGCCAGGGCGAGGTCGGCTCGGCCTGCTCGATGGCCGCGGGCGCGCTCGCGGAGGTGCTCGGCGGTTCCCCGGAACAGGTCGAGAACGCCGCCGAGATCGGCATGGAACACAACCTGGGCCTGACCTGCGATCCGGTCGGCGGCCTGGTCCAGATCCCGTGCATCGAACGCAACGGCATGGCCGCGGCGAAGGCGGTCACGGCCGCCCGGATGGCGATGCGCGGCGACGGCTCCCACAAGGTGTCCCTCGACAAGGTCATCAAGACGATGAAGGACACCGGCGCGGACATGAGCGTGAAGTACAAGGAGACGGCGCGGGGCGGGCTCGCGGTGAACATCATCGAGTGTTAGGACACCCCCAGGGACATTGGCCCCGCCCAGTGCGTTCGTGACGTTCGGCACCGTCAGTGCCCAAGCCGCCCGCAGGCTTGGGCACTCGGCATGTCAGGGGCTTGTGCAAAACGTTTTGGGTCCTTAGCGTCCGGTTCGGACGGAAGGATCCGCATGATGCGCCGACTGATCGTGACGTCCTGCTCGGTGCTCGTGGTGCCCGAGCAGGGCCCCTGCCGAGTGGAGACGGGCCAGGACATCCTGGTCGAGGACGGAGTGATCGTCTGGCTGGGCCCGGCGGGCTCCGGGCCTCAGGCGGCCGGGGCCGAGACCGTGGACGGTACGGGAATGATCGCCGTACCCGGGTTGGTGAACTCCCACACGCACGGCCCGATGACGCTGATGCGCGGCGCCGCCGAGGACGTGGGTGTCGAGGCCTGGTTCAACGAGCGGGTGTGGCCCATGGAGGTCAACCTCACCCCTGCCGACATCAGCCTCGGCGCGGAGCTGGCCTGTGCGGAGATGCTGCTCGGCGGGGTGACCACGTTCGCCGACCACTACTTCCACGCCGAGCGGATCGCCGCCGCGGTCGTGCGCACCGGAATCCGGGCCGACATCGCGCCGACGTACTTCAGCAGCCGGGGCCGCGCGGCCCTGGAGGAGAGCGCCGAGACCGCCGCCGCTCTGCGGGGCACGGGCGACGGACGGGTCACCGCGTCGCTGGGCCCGCACGCGCCGTACACGGTCGGGGACGCGGACCTGGTCCGGGTCGCGGAGCTGGCCCGGGACATGGGCGTACGGATCCACATCCACGCCGCCGAGCACCTGGAGCAGACCGAGTCGAGCCTGGCGCGGCGCGGCGTCACCCCCATCGGGGTGCTGGAGCGGACCGGGGTGCTGGACGCCGGGGCGCTGATCGCGCACGGATGCGGCATCACACCGGCCGACCTGCCGGTGCTGGAGGCGGTCGGGGACCGTACGGGCGTGGCCTGCTGCCCGAAGGTGTATCTGAAGCACGCCCTGCGTCCGCTCACGCCGGTGCGGAGCCTGCTGGACGCCGGCGTCGCCGTCGGGGCCGGGACGGACGGGGCGGCCGGGCACAACACGCTGGACGTGTGGGAGGCGATGCGGCTGGTCGCGTTGACCCAGAAGCAGGCCGAGCGGGACGCGACCTGGATGACCGTCTCCGACGCGGTCCGGCTGGCCACGCGCGGCGGGGCCCGGGCGCTCGGACTCGGGGACCGGATCGGCGCGCTGGAACCGGGCCGGGCCGCGGACATCGTGCTTGTCGACCTGAGCGGGGCGCACTGCCGGCCGGTGCACGACCCGGTGGCGGCCCTGGTCTACAGCGTGCGGGCCAGTGATGTGCGCACGGTCGTGGTGGACGGGCGGGTCGTGGTGCGTGACGGCCGGCTGCTGACGGTGGACCTGCCGGGGCTGCTGGCCGAGATCGAGGCACGCGTGCCCGCACTGCTGGACACCTCGCACGGCAGGGCGGTCCAGCACTATGACCCGTGAGCAGGACCAGGACGTGGAGCGCCGTCGGGTGCGGCGGCCCGCGTCGATCAAGGACGTGGCGGCCGCCGCCCGGGTGAGCCCGACCACGGTGTCGCACGTGCTGAGCGGCAACCGGCCGGTCGCCGACGACACGGCCGAGCGGGTCCGCGCGGTCGTCGGCCGACTCGGCTACGTACCGGCCTCGACGGCCCGCAATCTCCAGGCCGGTTCGACCAACGTCATAGGCCTGCTGGTGCCCGACATCACCAACCAGTTCTTCGCCGAACTGGCCAAGGGTGTCGACGACGCCGCCCACGACCTGGGCTATGGGGTCATCCTGTGCAACACCGAGTTCGACCCGGACCGCGAGGACCGCTATCTGGAGATGCTGCGCGGCCGGTTCATCGACGGCATGGTGTACGCCTCCGGTTCACCGCCGTCCCGTGGCCGGCTGGCGTCGCTGCTCGGGCGGTTCCCCATCGCCCTGGCCGACGAGGTCGTTCCCGATCTGCTGGAACAGACCATCCTCGTCACCGCGGACCACCGTGCGGGGGGCCGGCTGATCGGGCAGCACCTGCGGGAGTTGGGCCACCGCCGGGTGCTGGCGATCAGCGGCCCGGTGGACCTGGTCAGCAGCCTGGAGCGGATCGCCGGTTTCCGGGAGGCGTTCGGCGACGCGGGGGTCACCGAGGTCGAGGGCGCCTTCGTGGAGCGGTCCGGCTACAGCCTGGTCGCCGCGGCCCTGGAGGGCGGAGGCCGACGCCGCTTCACCGCGGTCTTCGCCGCCAACGACCTGATGGCCCTCGGCGCGGTCGCCGCCCTGGAGGACGCGGGCCTGCGCGTCCCCGAGGACGTCTCGGTGGCGGGCTTCGACGACATCATGCTCGCCTCCCGCATCCACCCCCGTCTCACCACCGTCCACCAGCCCGCCTACGACGTCGGCCGCACGGCCGGCGCCCAGCTGCTGAGCTACGTCCACCGGGACGAGGTGCCCCCTGCCTCCCGGCACATCCTGCCGGTCCGGCTGAAGGTCCGCGCCAGTACGGCTCCCGTGAGCCCGACACCCTGACCGGGCGCTGCCGCCCCCTCCCCCTCCTCCTCCGCACACTTCACATGAAAGGTCGTGCAGCGATGCCCCATGTCCTCGTCGTGGGTGAGTCCTGGTTCACCCAATCCGTCCACCAGAAGGGTTTCGACTCCTTCTTCAGCTCCGAGTACGTCGAGGGCGCCCAGGTCTTCCTCGACGCGCTGCGTGGCCGGGGCCACACGGTGACCTACGTCCCGTCGCACGAGATACCGAGCAGGCTGCCCACCACGGCCGAAGGACTGGAGCCCTACGACGTCGTCGTGATCAGCGATGTCGGGGCCAACAGTTTCCAGCTCACGCCGGAGACCTTCACCCACTCGGTGCCCTCGCCCGACCGGACCGAGCTGTTGCGGGCCCACGTCGAGCGCGGCGGAGGCCTGTTGATGGTGGGCGGCTACCTCACCTTCACCGGCATCGACGCCAAGGCCCGCTGGGGGCGCACACCACTGGCGGCGGCACTGCCGGTCTCTCTGCACGACCGGGACGACCGGGTGGAGCTGCCCGCCGGGGCCGCACCGCACGTCGTCGCCCGCCACGCGGTGGTCGACGGGCTGGACGGGACCTGGCCGGATCTGCTCGGGCTCAACGAGGTGACGCTACGGGACGGGTCGGAACTGCTCGTCGAGTGCGCGGGCCATCCGTTGTTGGCGGTCGGCGGCTACGGCGCGGGAAGATCGGCCGCCTTCACGTCCGACCTGGCGCCCCACTGGGCCCCGCCCGGCTTTCTCGAGTGGAAGGGCTACGCCGAGCTGTGGGACCGGCTGGTGCGCTGGCTGGCGCAGGCGCCGGTGGAGGAGGTGGCCTGATGGTCACCCCCCATATCTCGGCCGCCGTCGGCGACTTCGCACCGGACGTGCTGATGCCCGGCGACCCACGCCGGGCACGCCGCATCGCCGAAACGGTCCTCGAGGACGCGCGCCTGGTCACCGACGTGCGCGGCATCGAGGGGTACACCGGAACGTACCGGGGCGTGCCGCTGTCCGTCCTGGCCTCCGGCATGGGGATGCCGTCGGTGACCATCTACGCCACCGAGCTCTTCCGGCACTACGGCGTGCGCAGCATCGCGCGGGTCGGCACCGCGGGCGGCATCCCCGCCTCGGTGGGTCTGCGCGACGTCGTCGTGGCCACCGCCGCCCACACGGACTCCGCGATGAGCGGCCACCGTATCGATGGGACGCACCTGAGCCACGTCGCCTCCTTCGACCTGGCCGGGGCCGCCGCACGGGCCGCCGCGACCGGGGGCGGGACCGGACCGCGCGTGCACATCGGGCCCGTGTTCACCACCGACCACTTCTACCTGGAGCGCCCGGCGCTGTTCGAGCGGCTGGAGGCGCACGGCACGCTGGCCGTGGAGATGGAGGCCGCGGGCCTGTACGCGACCGCCGCCGCCGAGGGCGGTCGTGCGCTCGCCGTGCTGACGGTCAGCGATCACGTGCGCCGCGCGGAGGCACTCACTCCGGCCGAGCGGGAGACGGAATTCGACCGTGCCGTCACCATCGCGGCCACCGCGCTGATCACGGAAACAACCTCCTAACGAAGAAGCCCATAGCCAAAACGTTTTGCATTGCATACCTTTCGGCCAATGGCGAAGAACGTCCCCCACTGAAGGGCCCACTGAAGGGCCCGCTGCAGAAAGAGAATCCGGACGATGCACAAGATCAGAATTCTGGGGAGCGTCGCGGCGCTCTCCCTCACCCTCGCCGGATGCGGTGCCTCGACCGCCACGGACTCCGCCCAGTCGGGGAAATCCGGAAAGCCGAGAATCAAGTTCGTCATCAACGGAAATCTCGGCGACCGTTCGTTCTTCGACTCGGCGTACGCGGGCCTGAAGAAGACGGAGAAGGACCTCGGCTACAGCCTGAAGGTCGTAGAGCTGGGAAGTGACCGCACCAAGTGGTCCTCCGGTTTCGAGGACGCGGCCGCCGGCGACGACTACGACGTGCTCGTCGCGGGCACCGTCGACACCGTCGGCTTCGTCTCCAAACTGGCCCCGGAGTACCCGGACAAGAAGTTCTGGCTCTTCGACGGATCCGTCGACTACACGGGCAAGAGCGGCTGTTCCAACAAGTGCGCGAACGTCTACTCCGTCACTTTCAAGCAGAACGAGGCCGCCTATCTGGCCGGATTCCTCGCCGACAAACTGGTCGCCGCCAAGGCCCTTCCCGGAAGTACCGGAAACGGCAAGGTGGGCGTGATCGGCGGCGTGAAGATACCGGTCATCGAGGACTTCGTCGTCGGCTTCAAGGCGGGCTTCAAGGCGGCGGGCGGAAATCCGTCCTCCGGTGTCCTCGTGCAGTACGTCGGCGGTGACAACCCGTTCGGCGATCCGGCCAAGGGCAAGCAGATCGCCTCGGCGATGTACGGGCAGGGGGCCGAACTGGTGTGGCCCGTCGCCGGATCCTCGGGCCTCGGGGCCTTCGAGTCGGCCGTGGCCGCCAAGCGGTACGCCTTCGGGGTCGACTCCGACCAGTACAAGACGCTCACCGACCCCGACCAGCGGCAGACCGTCGTCACCTCCATCCTCAAGAACGCCGGCAACGCCCTCTATCTGGCGGCCAAGGCGAACACGGCCGGCACGCTGGCGTACGGGAAGCCCGCGGCCGTGGGCCTGGCCGAGGACGGCGTGGGCTACGTGGACAACGCCAACTTCGACAAGCTCGTCCCCGCCGCCGTGCGCGCCGACCTCGAGGCGCAGGCCGCGAAGGTCAAGTCCGGTGCCGTCAAGGTCCCTTCGGCCTTCTGAGCTCCGAGGAACACTGGTGGAACCCGTCAACGAAACCGCCGAAACCGTCGAGACCGCTGAACACGCTGAACACGCTGAACACGCCGAGACTGACGGCTCCGTGCACAAGCCCGGGGACGCCGCCCCGCCCGCCCTGGAGGCCGGCGGCCTCGGCAAGACCTACCCCAACGGCACCCGCGCCGTCAGCGACGTCGACCTGTCGGTGCCCGCCGGCGAGATCAGGGCGATCGTCGGGCAGAACGGCGCCGGCAAATCCACCCTGATGAAGCTCCTGTACGGGCTCGAACAGCCGTCGGCCGGGCAGCTCAGGGTTCATGGCAGGCGGGTCAGGTTCTCCGGGCCGCAGGACGCCATCGCCCTCGGCGTGGGCATGGTCCACCAGAACCTCATGCTGGTCCCGTCGTTCACCATCGCCGAGAACGTCGTCCTCGGCGTCGAACCGGGCCGGGCGGGCCGGGTCGACCGCGCGGCCGCCGCCGAACGCACCGCCCGGCTGGCGAAGGAGGCGGGGCTCGCCGTCGACCCGGAGGCCAGGGTCGACGCGGTGTCCGTCGGGATGCGCCAGCGCGCCGAGATCCTCAAGGCCCTGCACCGCGGCGCCCGCATCCTGATCCTCGACGAGCCCACCGCCGTGCTCACCCCCCAGGAGACCACCGACCTCTTCACGGCGGTCCGCAGGCTCCGCGACTCGGGCATGACCGTGCTGTTCATCTCGCACAAGCTCAAGGAGGTACGGGAGATCAGCGACCGGGTCACCGTCATGCGCGCCGGGTCGGTGATCGGCACCGTGCGCACCGAGGAGGCGACGCCCGCGCACCTGGCGTCCATGATGGTCGGCCGGGAGATGTCGCTCGACGTACCGAAGCCCCCGGCGCGGCCCGGCGCGGGAGTGCTGCGGGTGCGCGGACTCTCCGGCCCGTCGGTGCACGGGGTCTCCCTCGACATCGCGGCCGGTGAGATCGTCGGCCTCGCGGGCGTCGAGGGCAACGGCCAGAGCGAACTCGTCGAACTGCTCGCCGGACTGCGCCGACCCACCGCGGGCTCGGTCACCGTGGACGGCATCGACGTCACCCACCTCGACGCGGCGGGCCACCGCCGCGCCGGTGTCGCCCACGTGCCCGAGGACCGGCTGTCCAACGGGGCAGCCCTGGACCGCTCCATCGCCGACAACCTGATCGTCGACCGCCACGACCGGGCCCCGATCGCCCACCGCGGCATCCTGCGCACCCGTCGCATACGCGAGCTGGCCGAGGACCTGATCAGCCGTTACGCGATCCGCGCCCCGCACCCCGACGCGGCGGCCGGGGCGCTGTCCGGCGGCAATCTGCAGAAGGTCGTGGTCGCCCGCGAACTGTCCGCCAGGCCACGCCTGTTGCTGGCCGCGCAGCTGACCCGGGGCGTCGACATCGGTGCCATGCACTTCATGTACGAGCGGCTCGTGGAGGCCCGTGACGCGGGCGCGGCGGTCCTGCTGGTCTCCGCCGACCTCGGTGAACTCCTCGCGCTCTCCGACCGGCTGCTGGTCGTCAAGGACGGCCGCCTCGTCGCCCGCTTCGACGACCCGGCCGGACTCACCGAGGAGACCACCGGCCTGTACATGCTCGGGGTGCGGCGGCACCCGGACGATCGGATCACGGCAGGTGTCCGATGACCTCGACCCTGGAACCGGCGGCGGAACAGCAGAGGCGGCCCGAGACGCAGGGACGCCGGGAGTTCCTGGCCACCCGGCGCCGTACGGTGGTCGTCGAGCTGACGATGACGGTGCTGACCGTCGCCGTCGCCGTCCTCATCGCCTTCCTGGTCGTCCTGGCCACCGGCAAGGACGCCACCGGCGCGCTGAACGCCCTGCTCACCGGCCCGTTGGAACGCACCCCCCGGATCGGCCGCTGGCTCGCCGACGCCACCACCCTGTCGCTGCTCGGCCTGTCCGTCGCGATCCCCTTCCGGGCCCGGCAGATCAGCCTCGGCGCGGAGGGCCAGGTGTACGCCGGCGCTCTGGCGAGCGCCCTGGTGGCGATCAACCTCCCTCTGCCGCCCGTCGCCGCCGTCCTGGTGCCGCTGGGCGCCGCCGCCCTCGCCGGAGGCGCGCTGGGCGCGGTCCCCGGGATGATGAAGGCCCGCCTCGGCGCCAACGAGATCGTCGCGACGCTGATGCTGAATGCCGTGGTCGTGCGGGTCTTCGACTATCTCCTCACCGACCACCTCAAGGCACCCGGCAGCACCGCCGTACAGTCCTCCCCGGTACGCCCCGACTCGGCGCTGCCGCTCCTCTCCGACTTCTTCGGCGTCCCCCTGGACCAGGCCAACATCGGCCTCTTCGGCATGCTCGCGGTGGCCGCCGCCGTCTGGTTCCTGCTCGCCCGCACCCCGCTCGGCTACCGCATCCGCATGACCGGCTCCAACCCGGACTTCGCCCGGTTCGGCGGCCTCGACGTGCCCCGCACCATCGAGTGGAGCTTCGTCATCGGCGGCGCGCTGGCCGGCCTCGCCGGAGCGCACCTCGCGCTCGGGATCTACGGCGGACTCCAGCCCGACATGGCCGGCGGCCTCGCCTTCGAGGGCATCGTCGTCGCGCTGCTGGGCCGCAACAACCCGGTCGGGGTGGTCGCCGCCGCGCTCCTCTACTCGTATCTGCGGGTCGGCGGCGACGTGATGGAGCAGCAGACCGACGTCGGCTCCGAGGCCGTGACCATCATCCAGGCGGTGATCGTGCTGCTCGTGACCGCCCGGGCACTGCCCGAACTCGTCAAGCGGTACTTCGCCCGAAGGGAGGCCCGCTGATGGGTCCCGTCCTCGACGTGGTGCTCAGCACCGGATTCCTCGCCGCGATCCTCGGGGTGTCGACGCCGTACGTCCTCGCCGCCCTCGGCGGGCTGCTGGCCGAGCGGGCCGGGGTGCCCAACATCGCCCTGGAGGGCTCGATGCTGTCGGCCGCGTGCACCGGTGCGCTGGTCGCCGGGTACAGCGGCTCCGTGTGGGCCGGAGCCGCCTGCGGGATCGCCGCCGGTGCGCTGCTCGCGCTGCTGCTCGGCGTGCTGCACCTGTATCTCGGCGCGGACGCCATCATCGCGGGCATCGGCCTCAACCTCCTGGCGGCGGGCGGGACCGCGTACACCGTGTACGCGCTGCTCGGCGACAAGGGCGGGACCAGCCGACTGCACAGCGGCGCGCTGCCCTCGGTCCGGCTGCCGCTGATCGAGGACGTTCCCGGCCTCGGCGCGGTGCTCAGCGGGCAGAACGTGCTGACCTGGGCCGCCCTGGCCACCACCCCGGCGGCCGCCTGGCTGCTGTACCGGGCCCGGTTCGGCTTCCACCTGCGCGCGGTCGGCGAGCACCCCGAGGCGGCACGCTCGGTCGGCATCCACGTCCACCGGGTCCAGTTCCGCGCCCTCGCGCTCAGCGGCGCGCTGGCCGGGGCGGCCGGAGTGTTCCTGAGCATGGGCGCCGTGTCCTTCTTCGTCACCGGCATGACCGCCGGCCGCGGCTACATCGCGCTGGCCGCCGTCTTCCTCGGCGCCCTCCGTCCCTGGGGCGTGTTCCTGGCCGCCCTGGGCTTCGGCGCCGCGGAGGCACTCGCCGTCCAGCTCGGCAACCTCGACATCCCGTCCCAGCTGGTCTCCGCGATCCCGTACGTCTTCACCCTGCTGGCACTGGCGTTCTTCGCCTGGCGCCGCCGTAGCTCGGCACGCACCGCTGCCGCGCCCCCCTCACCGCCCGCCCTGCCCACCTTGGAGACCACATGAGCGTCCGAGCCGTCCGCGCCCGGATCATCGCCTCCGCAGTCGTCCTCACCGTCCTGCCCGCCCTCGTCGGCACCCCGGCCTCCGCGCACGACAGCGGCGTACGGCTGGACTTCCTCGGGGAACGCGAGCTGCCCGGCGCGATGGCCTTCCAGGGCACCACCGTCGGTGGCCTGTCGGCCATCAGCTACGACGCGAGGACCGGCACGTACTACGTGATCAGCGACGACCGGTCACAGACCGGCCCGCCCGTTTCTACACCGCCCACGTCGACTTCGCCGACGGCGCCCTGACCGGCGTCGAACTCACCGGCACCCGAGCGTGGCTCCAGCCGGACGGCACCGCCTTCCCACCGACCTCGACCGCCACCTCCACCGTGGCACCCGACCCGGAGGGCATCGCCGTGGACCCGCGTGACGGCAGCCTGGCCTGGACGAGCGAGGGCGAGCGCATCGTCCCGTCCGACGGGCCCGCCCTCCTCGGCGATCCCTGGATCCGCCGCGCCACCACGACCGGCGCCTCCACCGGACAGCTCCCGCTGCCACCGCAACTGCACATGAACTCACAGGAGTTCGGCCCCCGCAAGAACCAGACCCTCGAAGGTGTCACCTTCACCCCGGACGGCCGGCGGATCGTCACCGCCATGGAGGACCCCCTCTACCAGGACGGCGACGACCCCACCCCCGAGCACGGCGCGCTCACCCGCATCACCGTCCATGACGCACGCACCGGACTGCCACTGGCCCAGTACGCCTACCCCCTGGAACCGCTGTTCGCCACGCCACCGGCGGGCAGCACCGACACCAACGGCGTCAGCGACATCGTGGCCCTCGGCGACGACCGTTTCCTGGTCCTCGAACGCGCCTCGATCTACAGCGACAACAACTGGAAGGCCCGCGTCTACCTGGTCGACCTCCACGGCGCCACCGACGTCCTGGGCCGCGACTCCCTCACCCACACCTCCGCGCACCCCGTGCAGCCGGTCCGCAAAACGCTCGTGACCGACCTGTCCGACGTCCCCGGGCTGACCCGAGTCGACAACGTCGAGGGCATCACCGTCGGCCCCCGCCTCCCCGACGGCCGCCGCACCGTCGTCCTGGTCTCCGACGACAACTTCGCCGCACGCCAGGTGACTCAGTTCATCGCCTTCGCGGCCCACGGCATCTGAAGGTGTGCTGACGTCCATCGACCTGACGTCCCGTCGCCCCACGGCCGCACGACCGTTCGACAAAGGCCGCAGGTCGACGTTTCGAGGTCGCGTGAGGATTACCCGTGCCAGGGTTAGACAGCGGTTACGGATCAACTCCTGTGGGGGGGGGGGGGGGGGGGGGGGGGGGGGGGGGGGGGGGGGGGGGGGGGGGGGGGGGGGGGGGGGGGGCGGCCCCCCCCCCCCCCCGCCCCCCCCCCCCCCCCCCCCCCCCCCCCCCCCCCCCCCCCCCCCCCCCCCCCCCCCCCCCCCCCCCCCCCCCCCGGCCCCGACCCACCCCCGAACCGCAGGCGCTACACGCACCCCCACAAACCCCCGCAGGCCGCCGCAGGCACCCCGCAGCCACCGCCCGTCACGAAGACACCCCCCGCACCGCCCCCGCCCGCTCCAACAACCCCGTCCGAGCAGCCAACGCAGCCGCCTCCAGCCGTGACCCCACCCCCAGCTTCATCAACACCCGCTGGACATGCGTACGGGCAGTCGACGGCGCGATCCCCATCCCCGCCGCGATCAGCCGCGTATCCTCCCCGTCCGCCACCCGGACCAGCACCTCGACCTCCCGAGGCGTCAGCATCCCCAGCAGCCGCTGCCCCTCGTCGTCCGGCTGCGCCGCAGGATTCAGCAGCTCGCTGAACGCCCCCTGCAACAGCTGCGGAGCAACCGCCGCCTCCCCCGCCCGAGCCTTGATGATCGCCCGCTCGACACCCTCGATGCGCTCGTCGTGCCGCACATAGCCCGACGCCCCCGCGGCGAACGCCGCCGCGATCCCCCGAGGACTCGGCACCGGCCCCAGCACCAGCACCGCCACCTGCGGGCGCTCCCGCTTGATCCTCACCACCGGATCGAACATCCCCGGCTCGGCGGGCGTCGCCGTACCCAACAGGCACACCTCAGGCGCCCGGCTGATCACCAGCTCCGCCGCACCCGCGGCAGGCGCCGCCGCGGCCAGCACCCGGTGCCCCCGCAGCTTCAACGCCGAGGCCAGCGCCTCGGCAAGCAGTCGGTGGTCGTCGACCACCATGAGCCGAACTCCCATCGAGCAACCCCCCACTGGTTCACCCGGACGAAAGCCCCTCCCCGGCCCCCCGCCCTTCATGCCCCCGGAAGCTACACGCTTGTTCGACGTTGCGCTTCCCCTACCGGCGAGAACTGCCCCGGATCGCCGAAAATCACCTCATTCGAGGTTGACTCACGATAAGCAGGGCCCCGCCCCTGAACAGGGACGGGGCCGCAAAAGCACGAACCGACCACCTTCAGCTCGCGCCGAACCCGAGCGCCAGATACTCCTCATCGTCCGAGCCGGTCAGATCACTCGCGAACACCGCCGACATGTACAGATGCCCCTGCGAGTAGAGGAACTCCGAGTAGTCCGGAGACATGCTGGTCTCCGCGTCCCGCACGGACTCCGTCGCCGGGTTCTCCAGCAGCTTGGTCTCCTTGAACGAGCCGCCGTCGATGCTGACAATCTGACCGCCCTTGTCGTACGGCGGACGCTTGTACGCGATGATGTTGGTGCCGTCCATCCGCAGCGGCATGATCGTGTAGTCGTCCCCGGCGTCGGCCCGCTGACCGGTCTGCTTCCCGGTCGCCAGATCGATCGCGACGATCTCGTTGGTCTGGCTGAACTTGCCGCTGCCGTCGTGCTCTTCGGTCGACAGGTAGAGCCGGTCGTTGCCGACCGCGATCTGGTGGCACTCCTCGACCTTGGTGATGCCGTCGCAGCTGGCCGCGTACTGGTCGCTGGGCGCGGAGATCCGGGTGCGCAGCTTGCCGGTCTTGTTGTCGATGGAGAAGAAGTCCGAGATCCCGCTGCCGTCCTTCGCCGCCTCGCCCACGTCCGCGGCCACGACCAGCGGATCGGTGGACACCACGCTGGCGTACGCGATGCCCCCACCCATGGTGTACTCGGAGATCACCTTCCCGGACTTCGGGTCGATCGTCTGGATGTGCAGCTCGGGCGAGTCGTACCCCCCGCACCGGCGGACGGCGACCAGCTTCGGGCCGCCGCCGTACCCGGCGTCGTAGCAGGTGTCGGTCGGCTTCGGGGCCCACAGCTGCTTGCCGGAGGCGAGGTCGAAGGCGGCGCCGCCGCTGGAGCTGCCCACGGCGACCGTGTTGCCGCTGACGGTGACGTTGTTGAAGCTGATCGGATCGTCACCGGAGTCGGCGGTCTTCGTCCACAGCTTCTTGCCCGCGGCGAGGTCGATCGCCGCGACCTGGCTGCAGCCGTGCGCGGGCTCCGCCTTGGTCGGCATCTCGGCCTGGTAGAGGATCGCCGCCTTGTTGCCGCTGGTGAAGTTGCTGGCCTGGCACACCGGCCCGGGAAGCTTGATCGTCCACAGCTTGGTGCCCTTGTCGGGGTCGTAGCCGACGATCTCGGCGATGCCGCTCTTGGCGTACACCGTGTCGGTGAGCCAGGAACCAGTCGTGGCGACGGTGCTGTCCTTGGACACCTTGGGTGCCGGGACCTGGAAGAGAACCTTGGAGGCGGTGTTGGCGGGCACCTTCTCCACGGGCTCGGTGGACGTCGTACCCCCGCCCCCGCCCCCGCCATCCCCGCCACCGCTGCCCTTGGCATCGCCGTCGCCGCCGCTGGAGTTCGCGGTGTCGTCCTTCTTCCCGCTGTCGTCACCGGACGAGGACGCGTACCAGACCCCACCGCCGACGATCAACGCGATCGCCACGACCGCCGCGACAATGATCAGCACCTGCGCGTTGAGCCCCCGCTTGCCGGGCTTCCCCGGCTGCGGCTGCATCGGCATGGTCCCCTGCGGATACCCGTAACCGGGCTGCTGCCCATACGGGTTCGTCGGCTGCCCGGGGTAGCCGTACCCCGGAGGCGCCTGCCCGGGATACCCGTAGCCGGGAGGCTGCGGCTGCTGCTGCGGATAGCCGTAACCGACCGGCGGCTGCCCACCGGGCGGCACCGGCGCCCCGGGCTGGCCCGGCGGAGCGGCGGGCGGCACCGGCGCCCCCGGCTGAACCGGCGGAGCCGTTGGCGGCGGCCCGAAGCCCCCCTGCTGCGGCGGCTGGTTGGGAGGCGGAGGAGGAGGCGGCTGGGTCATGACGTGAGTACCTCGATGGCGGGGCGACGACAACGGAACGAGAGAAAGGAGAGGGGAGAAGGGTCACTTGCCGTAGGCGAGCATCAACTTCTCCTTCGTGTCCTCGTTGCCGGTCAGCCGCGTGGTGGAGAGGTAGAAGCGCCCGCCGACCCAGTCGATGTCCTTCGAGAAGAACCCGCTCTCGATCTGCGCGGTGCCCTGCGGGTTCTGCAGCAGCTTGGCCGGGGTGTGGCTGCCGCCGCCGGTCGGGATCGACACGACGCGGCCGCCCGCGGAGTACGAGGGCTCCACGTAGGCGATGAGCTTGCCGCTCTCGACCTTGACCGGGACCATCGACTCGTCCGTGGGCGACTTGACGCGCCACTTCTCCTTGCCGGTGGAGAGGTTGATCGCGACGATCTCGTTCGGCCCGGTGGTCGCCTCGGTGGGCAGGTACAGCGTGTCGGCGTCGGCGGCCACACCCTCGCAGCCCTGGAGGTCACGCGCGAGGATGGCCAGGCCGCAGTTGGGGGCGAAGTCCTCGTCGAAGTCGACCTGGGAGCGGAACTTGCCGGTCGCGGTGAAGGTGGAGATGTTCCACGTCTTCTTGTCCTCGTTGGTGCTGTAGACGACGAGCGGGTCGACGGAGTACACCCGCGAGGCCGTCCAGCCCTTGTCGAACTTCTGGGTCCACTTGACCTTGCCGGTCCTGGGATCCAGCTCCTGGACCTCGTCGTGCTCATTGGTCCCGGCGGCGTCGCAGGAGGCCACGGAGACCAGCCTGCCGCCGCCCGCGAACGCGGTCGGGAAGCAGGAGGTGCCGTACTTCTTCTTGTCGAACAGTTTCTTGCCGGTCCGTACGTCGTACGCGGTGCCGGACTGGGAGCGGCCGACCATCAACGTGTCGCCGCTGACGGTCAGTTCGACCTGGAGCGTGCTGTCGAACAGCGCGCCGTCCGCGACCTTGCCGCTCCAGCCCTTGGCGCCCGTGTTCAGGTCGATCTGCTGGAGCAGGTTGCACTTGGCGCGGTCCGTGGTGCCGCTCATGTACGCGACGACGATCTTGTCGTCGGCGGTCTTCTGCGGGGTGACCGCGCAGATCTTCTGCGGGAAGGTGATCGGGTCCCAGGTCGGCTTGCCGTCGCCGACGTCGTAGGCGAAGAGCTGCTTGTACGCCGCCTTCACCGCGGTCTTGTCGGTGATCCACATGCCGGCGGCGTCGGCGCCGTCGCCGGGCGCGTCGGGCGCCTCCTTGTACCAGAGCACCTTCGACTCACCGGCCTGCCGGCCCTCGTTGAGGTTCTCCGGGTCCTCGCCGCCAGCACCGCTGCCGTCGCCAGGGTTGACCGGTGAGTCGGAGGCGGTGGCCTTGGAGTCGTCGCTCTTCTCGGCGACCGGCTTCCTGCCGTCACCGTCGTCACCGCCGCCGGTGACCGCGAACACGGTCCCGCCGATGACGAGCAGCGCGGCCACGGCGGCGCCGACGACGATGGCGGTCTTCCCCTTGAAGCGGTTCCCGCCGGGCGCGCCCGGGAACTGGGGCTGCTGCGGATACCCGTATCCCTGGGGCTGACCGTACGGGCCCGCTTGCTGCGGCTGACCGTACGGGCCCGGCTGCTGCGGCTGACCGTACGGCCCCGGCTGCGGTTGACCGTACGGCGCCTGCTGCTTCGGTTGACCGTACGGACCCGGCTGCGGCTGGCCGTAGGGCCCGGGCTGGGGCGGAGCGTACGGCCCCTGCTGCCCGTAGGGCCCCGACTGCGGCGCCGCGGGCGGCTGTTGGGGATAGCCGTAACCGGGCGGCGGACCGGCGGGAGGCGGCGGCGTCTGCGGCGCCCCGAACCCACCCTGCGGCTGGTCCTGCGGCGCTCCGTGACCGTCCTGCGGCGGCTGGTTGGGCGGCTCCGTCATCAGCGTGTTCCCCCGTTCAATCACTGATTTCTAGCCACGCCCTGAGGTTCGTGATGGACCCAGAGTCGTACTCAGAAACTTCTCAGACGGCTCTTTCTATCACTCGTCAGGACAACGAACAGGCCGGTTCCGCCCCTGTTCCCAAGGGAGAACCGGCCCGTGACGACCCCGTTATGCGCCTTCACGCACCCTTCACGCGTCCTCGGCGAGTTCCAGCCACCGCAGCTCCAGCTCGTCCCGCTCACCGGCCAAGTCGCGCAGCTCGGCGTCGAGTTCGGCCACCTTCGAGAAGTCGGTGGCGTTCTCCGCGATCCGGGCGTGCAGCTTGGCCTCCTTCTCGGAGACCTTGTCCAACTGCCGTTCGATCTTCTGGAGTTCCTTCTTCGCGGCGCGCTGGTCGGCGGCGCTCTTCTCCGGTGCGGCCTTGGCGGCGACCGGAGCGGGAGCCGACGCGGCGGCCGCCTCCTCCATCCGCCGGCGGCGCTCCAGGTACTCGTCGATGCCGCGCGGCAGCATCCGCAGGGTGGCGTCGCCGAGCAGGGCGAAGACCCGGTCGGTGGTGCGTTCGACGAAGAAGCGGTCGTGGGAGATGACGATCATCGAGCCGGGCCAGCCGTCGAGCACGTCCTCCAGCTGGGTCAGCGTCTCGATGTCGAGGTCGTTGGTGGGCTCGTCGAGGAAGAGCACGTTGGGCTCGTCCATGAGCAGACGCAGCAGTTGGAGCCTGCGCCGCTCACCACCCGAAAGGTCCCCGACCGGCGTCCACTGCTTCTCCTTGTTGAACCCGAACGTCTCGCACAGCTGCCCGGCGGTCATCTCGCGCCCCTTGCCGAGGTCGACGCGCTCCCGCACCCGCTGGACGGCCTCCAGCACCCGCAGGTTCGGGTCGAGTTCGCCGACCTCCTGGGAGAGGTAGGCGAGCTTGACGGTCCTGCCGACGGCGACCCGGCCGCCCGCGGGCTGCGTCTCGCCCTCGCTGCGAGCCGCCTCGGCCATGGCCCGCAGCAGGGAGGTCTTCCCGGCGCCGTTCACCCCGACCAGGCCGATGCGGTCGCCGGGCCCGAGCTGCCAGGTCACATGCTTGAGGAGCACCTTGGGACCGGCCTGGACGGTGACGTCCTCCAGGTCGAAGACGGTCTTGCCGAGCCGTGACGAGGCGAACTTCATCAGCTCGCTGCTGTCCCGGGGCGGCGGCACGTCCGCGATGAGCTCGTTGGCGGCCTCGACCCGGAAGCGCGGCTTGGACGTACGGGCCGGGGCGCCGCGCCGCAGCCACGCCAGCTCCTTGCGCACCAGGTTCTGCCGCTTGGTCTCCTCGGTGGCGGCGATCCGCTCCCGTTCGGCGCGCGCGAAGACGTAGTCGGAGTAGCCGCCCTCGTACTCGTAGACGGCGCCGCGCTGGACGTCCCACATGCGCGTGCAGACCTGGTCCAGGAACCACCGGTCGTGCGTCACGCACACCAGCGCCGAACGGCGCTCGCGCAGGTGCTTGGCCAGCCAGGCGATGCCTTCGACGTCGAGGTGGTTGGTGGGCTCGTCGAGGACGATCAGGTCCTGCTCGTCGATGAGCAGCTGGGCGAGCGCGATACGGCGGCGCTCGCCGCCGGAGAGCGGCCCGATGACGGTGTCGAGCCCCTGCGGGAAGCCCGGCAGGTCCAGCCCGCCGAACAGCCCGGTCAGCACGTCCCTGATCTTCGCGTTCCCGGCCCATTCGTGGTCGGCCAGGTCCCCGATGACCTCGTGCCGGACGGTGGCGGTCGGGTCGAGGGAGTCGTGCTGGGTCAGCACGCCGACCCGCAGCCCGCCCGAGTGCGTGACCCGGCCGGTGTCGGCCTCCTCCAGCTTGGCGAGCATCCGGATCAGGGTCGTCTTGCCGTCGCCGTTGCGCCCGACCACACCGATCCGGTCCCCTTCGGAGACGCCGAGGGACACGCCGTCGAGGAGGGCACGAGTGCCGTACACCTTGCTGACGTTCTCGACATTGACCAGGTTGACGGCCATTACTCTCCTGCCAGGGGGGACGATCGACCCTCCAGGGTAGTCGCCGCGGCGGTCGACCCTCCCCGGCGCGTTCCCAGCCGGTTGCACGCCCGGCAAGGGGCAGGTCGGACGGGCCTCAGGATTCCCCCGCCACGGCCACCGCCACGACGGTCGCGCCCGGCACGACGGGCCTCAGGCCCCCGCCACCACCGTCGCCCCCGGCACCGGCCCCGCGGCCGTGCGCACCGTGCGGCACGTGCCCGAGGCTCCGAGCGCCGCCGCCACCTTCGTCGCCGCCGCGGCGTCGCGGGTGAGGAAGGCCGTGGTCGGGCCCGAGCCCGAGACCAGCGCGGTGAGGGCGCCGGCGGCCCTGCCGGCCGCGAGGGTGTCGGCGAGCTCCGGGAACAGGGACAGGGCGGCGGGCTGGAGGTCGTTGGAGACGGCGGCGGCGAGGGCGTCGGGGTCGCCCTTGGCGAGGGCGTCGAGCAGGTCCCGGGAGGCGACCGGCTCGGGAACCGCCCGCCCCTGGGCCAGCCGGTCGAACTCACGGAACACGGCCGGCGTGGACAGCCCGCGCCCCGCCATCGCGAACACCCAGTGGAAGCTCCCGCCGACCTCCAGGGTCCGCAGCTTCTCCCCGCGTCCGGTCCCGAGCGCCGCCCCGCCGACCAGGCTGAACGGCACGTCACTGCCCAACTCGGCGCAGATGTCGAGGAGTTCCTCACGACTGGCGTCGGTGCCCCACAGCGCGTCGCACGCCACCAGCGCGCCCGCGCCGTCCGCGCTGCCGCCGGCCATCCCGCCGGCGACGGGGATGTCCTTGGCGATGTGGATGTGCACGGCGGCGTCCAGACCACGGCGCCCGGCGAGGGCGATCGCCGCCCGTGCCGCCAGATTCGTCCGGTCCAGGGGCACCTGGTCGGAGTCCGGTCCCGAGCAGGTGACGCGCAGCTCGTCGGCCGGGGTCACCGTGACCTCGTCGTGCAGGCCGACCGCGAGGAAGACGTTGGCCAGGTCATGGAACCCGTCGGCACGGGCGGCGCCCACCGCGAGCTGGACGTTGACCTTGGCGGGGACGCGTACCGTCACGCTCACTTATTCGGACTCTCCTTCAGGGGAGGCCGTCGTCCGTGGCGCGGCGGCCTCCGCGATCCGTGCGAACTCCTCGACCGTCAGGGCCTCCCCGCGCGCCTGCGGCGAGACGCCCGCGGCGACCAGGGCCCGCTCGGCGGCGGCGGCCGAGCCGGCCCAGCCGGCGAGCGCGGCCCGCAGGGTCTTGCGGCGCTGGGCGAAGGCGGCGTCGACGACGGCGAACACCTCGCCCCTGGACGCCGTGGTCTTGATCGGTTCGGCCCGCCGTACCAGGGAGACGAGCCCGCTGTCGACGTTCGGCGCGGGCCAGAAGACGTTGCGGCCGATGGAGCCGGCCCGTTTGACGTCGGCGTACCAGTTGGCCTTGACCGACGGGACGCCGTACACCTTCGAGCCGGGTGCGGCGGCGAGCCGGTCGGCGACCTCCGCCTGGACCATCACGAGGCTGCGCTCGATGCTCGGGAAGGTGCTGAGCATGTGCAGCAGCACCGGTACGGCCACGTTGTACGGCAGGTTCGCCACCAGTGCGGTGGGGGCCGGGCCGGGCAGTTCGGTGACGTGCATGGCGTCGGAGTGGACCAGCGCGAACCGGTCGGCGCGGGCCGGCATCCGGGCCGTGATCGTCGCGGGCAGCGCGCCGGCGAGGACGTCGTCGATCTCGACGGCGGTGACCCGGTCGGCCGCCTCCAGCAGGGCGAGGGTGAGCGAGCCGAGTCCCGGGCCGACCTCCACCACCACGTCGTCGGGCCGGACCTCGGCGGTGCGGACGATACGGCGGACCGTGTTCGCGTCGATCACGAAGTTCTGACCGCGCTGTTTGGTGGGGCGCACCCCGAGGGCGCCCGCGAGTTCACGGACGTCGGCGGGGCCGAGGAGGGCGTCGGGGGTGGGGCTGCTGCTCACGGGACAAGGGTACGGGCGGTACTCGGCACGGCCGACCAGCAGGCCGCCCGAGGGGTGCTCCACCGGCCCGGGCGCCCGGTCGCCCGGCGCGAGAGGCGCTCAGCCGTGCAGCCGTCCCCCGCAGTGCGGCCACGGACCGGCCCCCTGCCGCGTGTACAGCTTCTTCGCCCGGAAGGTCTGCTCGGACGCCGTCGCGTCCTGCGGCCGTCCCGTGCCGCCGAGGCGGTGCCAGGTCTCCGTGTCGAACTGGTAGAGCCCGCCGTACGTCCCGGAGTCGTCGACCGCCCCGGGCTGCCCTCCGGACTCGCACGCCGCGAGCGCCTGCCAGTTCAGCTGGTCCGTGTCCCGCACGGAGGCCGGGAGCGGCCTGGTGCCCACCTTCACCAGCTGCGTCCGCGGCTCCCGCACCACCTCGGTGCCGACCCACCGGGGCTTCTGCTGGACCCCGTTGACGGTGCGGACGGAGAACGTGACCCGCCGCAGGCCCGGCTGTCCGGCCCGTTCGACGACCTCGGTCCCCCTGAACAGCGAGGGGTCCTCGGTCCGCTCCTCCGCGAACGGGATCAGCTCCTCCCGGATCTCCTTGGTGCCGGTGATCCGCAGCACGGTGACGGTCTGCCCGTCGCGCGGGAAGCTCTCCGGTGCCACCGATGTGGTGTCCTGCCCGCGCAGGGTGATCCCGGCCTCCGCGACGGCCTCCCGGACGGTGGCCGCGTTGGTGCGGATGGTGCGGGCCCGGCCGTCCGCCATGACCGTCACGGAACGCTCGGTGCGCACGTCCAGCGCGAGCCCCTCACGCCCGATGCGCCGGGAGCGCGAGGCGGACAGATACGCGCCCTCCGCACGCACCCCCATCTGCCGCAGCGCCCCTTCCACGGTGTGCGCCGTCGTCCACACCTCACGCCGCTCACCGTCCAGCATGAGCCGCACGGGGCGCCCGTAGCGCACCGCGACCTCGTCGCCGCTGGCGAGCGCCTCGCCCGGGGCGGGCACGATCACATCGTGGGCCCCCACCCGCACGCCCTCCTCGGCGAGCAGTTCGGTGACGTCGTCCGCGAAGGTGTGCAGGGTGCGCGGCCGGCCGTCGACGCTGAGCTCGACCGCCTTGTCCTCGGCGACGAACGCGGTGGTCCCGCCGGCCAGGAAGGCGACGACCAGGGCCTGCGGAAGCAGTCGCCGCACGGTGCCGTCGACCCGTTCGGCGTACCGCGCCCGGCGCCAGCGGGCCCCGGCCCGCCGACGCGCCGCGGCACGCGCGACGGGCCGGGCCGGTTCCCCGCCGGGCGTGGTCTCGGCCGGATACGGGAGCACCGGGTCGGGCATCTCGTAGGCGGGCCGGTAGGTGTCCTCGTACGCCGGCGGCGCCACGTCCTCGTACGTCGGTGGCGGCGGGTATCCGCCGTAGGGCGGCGTCTGCGCGATGTGCAGGTCGGTGCGTGGATCGAGGCCGGGCGGTGGGCCGTACGCCTCGAACGTCTGGTACTGCGGGTTGCTCACGCCGACACGCTCCAGGGGGCCGGAGGGGTCCAGAGGGGTCCGGATCGGGCCCCCAGAACCTAGCGGAGCGACGGTCACTCTCCAAAGTGACGCGACTACTCACCGTCGTGTTCGGCGAATCGGTGACGCGGGTCAGTAGTCGAACGCGCGGGCGGTGTTGGCGGCGAGTGCCGACGCCAGCGCGTCCTCGTCGGTGCCGCGCACGGCGGCCAGCGCGCGCACCGTGACCGGAATGAGATACGGCGCGTTGGGCCGTCCGCGGTACGGCACCGGCGTCAGGAAGGGCGCGTCGGTCTCCACAAGGAGCAGCTCCACCGGGGCGACGGCCACGGCGTCCCGCAGGTTCTGGGCGTTCTTGAAGGTGACGTTGCCGGCGAAGGACATGAAGTATCCGGCGCCCGCACAGATCTGCGCCATCTCGGCGTCGCCGGAGTAGCAGTGGAAGACGGTGCGCTCGGGGGCGCCCTCCTCCTTCAGGACGCGCAGCACGTCGGCGTGGGCGTCGCGGTCGTGGATGACCAGGGCCTTGCCGTGCCGCTTGGCGATCTCGATGTGGGCGCGGAACGACCTCTCCTGGGCCTCCTTGCCCTCGGGCCCGGTGCGGAAGTAGTCGAGTCCCGTCTCGCCGACGCCCTTGACCTGCGGCAGCGCGGCCAGCCGGTCGATCTCGGCGAGGGCCTCGTCGAGCCCCGCGTCCCCGCCCGGGGTGCGCGCGCCCTGCCGGGACCAGCCGTCGGGATCGCCATGGACGATCCGCGGGGCCTCGTTGGGATGCAGGGCCACGGTCGCGTGGACGGCGTCGTGGCGCGCGGCCGTCTCGGCGGCCCACCGGGAACCGGCCACGTCGCAGCCGACCTGCACGACCGTGGTCACCCCCACCGAGGCCGCCTTCGCGAGCGCCTCGTCCACGGTGCCCGCCTGCATGTCGAGGTGAGTGTGGGAGTCGGCGACCGGCACCCGGAGGGGCTCCGGGAGCGGCGGGGCGGCGTTCTTGTCGGCGGCGTTCGAAGGCATGCCCCGATCCTACGAAAGGGGCAGGCCCCCCTCGGTCGCCGACCGGCTCAGCTCGCCTTGCGCTGGAACGGGTGCAGGAGATCGGACAGGTGCCAGTGGTGGACGTCCTGCTGCTCGCCCTCGGTGTCGGCCTCCGGGGCCTGGACCGGACCGGCGGGCGGCGCCTGGTGCGGTCGGTGCGCGGCGTCGCGGGCGGAGGCGACCCGGCCCGGCCGCATGATCCGTACGACGTGGTTGTCGCAGTTCGAGCAGGTGGGCCTGGACAGCGGGGAGGGGACGACCTGGCCGTTCACGACGTACTGCACGAACTCCCGGCCGTCGGCGTCCACGTGGTGCTCTATCTCGTACGACTGCTCCCACCCGTGTCCGCAGCGCATGCAGGCGAAGGAATACGACTCGTGGACGACGGCGATCTCACTCATGCCAGCTCCTGTAGTCCGCTGGTTCGAGGGGACGGGTGTGTCCCTTTGACCAGTGGACGCTTCCGCCGTCGGGAAAGCACCAAGCCTGTCGAGTGTTGGATCCGATTTGGGCCTCCCTTGCCAAACCGGCCCTTCGACCCGTTCCTGACTTTGCCTTCCGGGAAGGGTCTTTGCGCCTCCATGGGGCGCACGCTCAGAGGAGATACGCCCTGCTCAGGAACGTGTGCGCCCCTTTGTGCGCCCCTCGTGGAACGCCCGTCGGAAGGGCCGAAACGCGCCTCAGGAAGGGCCCGTCGCGGACGCGTTCTTCGCCGCCACCACCGCGTCGAACACCTGCCGCTTGGGCAGCCCGGCCTCGGCGGCCACCGCGGCGATCGCCTCCTTGCGCCGCTCCCCCGCCTCCTCACGCACCCGCACCCGCCGCACGAGCTCCGCGGCGTCCAGCTCCTCGGGACCGCGCTCCGGCGCGCCCTCCACGACGACCGTGATCTCCCCGCGCACCCCCTCGGCCGCCCACGCGGCCAGCTCGCCCAGTCCGCCCCTCTTGACCTCCTCGTACGTCTTGGTCAGCTCGCGGCAGACGGCGGCCCGCCGGTCGCCGCCGAACGCCTCGGCCATCGCGGCGAGGGTGTCGTCGAGCCGGTGCGGTGCCTCGAAGTAGACGAGGGTGCGGCGCTCCTCGGCGACCTCCCGCAGCCGGGACAGCCGCTCGCCCGCCTTGCGCGGCAGGAACCCCTCGAAGCAGAACCGGTCGACGGGCAGCCCGGACAGCGCGAGCGCGGTGAGCACCGCGGAGGGCCCCGGTACGGCCGTGACCCGGATGTCCTTCTCCACGGCCGCCGCGACCAGCCGGTACCCGGGATCGGACACCGACGGCATCCCCGCGTCGGTCACCAGCAGCACCCGCGCGCCGCCCACCAGCTCCTCGACCAGCTCGGGCGTGCGGGCGGACTCGTTGCCCTCGAAGTACGACACGACACGCCCGCCGCACGTCACCCCCAGCGCCTGTGTCAGCCTGCGCAGCCGCCGGGTGTCCTCGGCGGCGACGACATCGGCCCCGGCCAACTCCTCGGCGAGGCGGGGCGGGGCGTCGGCCACGTCACCGATGGGCGTGCCGGCGAGGACCAGGGTTCCGGGCGTCTGTGTCACGTTTCCATCCTCGCAGGACCCCAAGCACGGGACGCACACAGCGCCGTTCCTTACGATGGCGCGGTGACCAGTACCGCGTCCTCCACGGACACCCGGCAGGACCACGCCCCCCAGGACCAGCGGCCGTCGTGGCAGCAGCGGCTGCGCCGTTTCGGTTACGCGGCGGGGCCCAGAAGCGACGTGCGCGACCGTCTGGTGCCGCCGTACGTGCGGCCCAGCCCACGGTTGTGGCAGGTGCTCGGGGTGTCCGGGCCGGCCGCCGAGCGGTTCGTCCGCTGGTCCGGCTGGGGCGGCCCGCTGCTGGTGACGCTGTTCGCGGGCGTGCTGCGCTTCTACCACCTGGGCAGCCCGAAGCGGGTGATATTCGATGAGACGTACTACGCGAAGGACGCGTGGGCGCTGGTCCACCGCGGGTTCGAGGTCAGCTGGGGCAAGAACGTCAACGACCTGATCCTGTCGGGCGGCGGGAACGTGCGGGTGCCCACGGACGCGGCGTACGTCGTGCACCCGCCGGTCGGCAAGTACGTCATCGGGCTCGGGGAGCTGATCTTCGGGTTCAACCCGTTCGGCTGGCGGTTCATGACCGCGCTGCTCGGCACCCTGTCGATCCTGATGCTGTGCCGGATCGGCCGCCGTATCTTCCGCTCCACGTTCCTCGGCTGTCTGGCCGGCGCGCTGATGGCGGTGGACGGCCTGGCGTTCGTGATGGCCCGCACCTCGCTGCTCGACGGCGTGCTGATGTTCTTCGTGCTGGCCGCGTTCGGCTGCCTGGTCATCGACCGCGACCGAGCCCGGGAGAGACTCGCCGCCGCGCTCCCCGTGGACGCCGACGGCAGGGCAAGGCCGGACGCGCACATCGCGGAGACGACCCGCCTCGGGTGGCGCCCCTGGCGCTGGCTGGCCGGCCTGATGCTCGGCCTCGCCATCGGCACCAAATGGAACGGCCTGTACATCCTGGCCGCGTTCTGTGTGCTGGCGGTGCTGTGGGACGTCGGCAGCCGCAAGGTCGCGGGCGCGGGCCGTCCGTACGCGGCGGTCCTCAGGCGGGATCTCGGGCTGGCGTTCCTCGCCACCGTCCCGGTCGCGATCGCCACGTACATCCTGTCGTGGCTCGGGTGGATCCTCTCCGCCACGGACGGCAGCGGCGGCTACTACCGCAACTGGGCGACCGCCAACGGCAGGAGCAGCAGCTGGTCGTGGCTCTTCCCGGACTGGTGGCTGAGCCTGTGGCACTACGAGCACGAGGTCTACCTGTTCAACATCAACCTCTCCTCGCCGCACACGTACCAGTCCAACCCGTGGAGCTGGCTCGTCACGGGCCGCCCGGTCTCCTACTTCTACGAGTCCCCCGCCCCCGGCAAGGACGGCTGCCCGATCGACGCGAGCGAGAAGTGCGCCCGCGAGGTCCTCGCGATCGGCACGCCGATGCTGTGGTGGCTGGCCTGCTTCGCGATCCTGTACGTGCTGTGGCGCTGGTTCTTCCGCCGCGACTGGCGGGCGGGCGCGATCGCCTGCGGCATCGCGGCCGGCTACCTGCCCTGGTTCCTCTACCAGGACCGCACGATCTTCTTCTTCTACACGATCGTCTTCGTCCCGTTCCTCTGCCTGGCCGTCGCCATGCTCCTCGGCGCGATCGTCGGCCCCCCGGGCTCCACCGACACCCGCCGCGTCGCCGGCGCGGCGGGCGCGGGCATCCTGGTCCTGCTGATCGCCTGGAACTTCATCTACTTCTGGCCCCTGTTCACGGGCACCACGATCCCGATCGACCAGTGGCGGTCGCGGATGTGGCTGGATACGTGGGTCTAGCCGGGCAGACACAGCAGGAGGGTGCGGCCGACGTGTTCGCCGTGCTTTCCTGCGACGGTTGGGCCGCCTGAGCGCTACCAGAAGTCCAGGAACTCGAAGACAGCATCGAGGATCCGGTGGTAGCGGCGGTGTGCCTTGCAGCAGTAACTCCGCCTGCGCCAACGGCTTTTCGGCTGTTCGACCGGCTCACCGCACCACTTGCACGGCCGCGTCCCCCGCTCCCGCCCCCCACTCATGGAGAGACCGTAGCGGCCTTCCGCACGGTCCGCCCGCGTTATCGGTTCCTCGCGGTCAGGCCTGGCGGGCGTAGGACGTGAGGCGTTCGGCGAGGGCGGTGACGAGGTCGCGCAGTTCATCGGGGCGCTCGATGACGAACGGGCGGTCGAGTGAGGCGAGGACTGGCGGCAACCATTCGAGCCTCTCCGCCCGCAGTTCGACGCGCAGCCAGCGCTCGGTCGCCGGGTCCTGGCCTGCCGCGGGCTCCTGCTCCTCCAGGGTGGCGACGCCGGCGGGAAGGCGGGCGCGGATCTGCTCGACGGTCCCGTGGATCCGCAAGGTCACCTCGTGCCGGTACTCGGCCGTCGCGAACCCTGACAGCATCCGGTGCGCCGGATCGGGATCCAGGGGCGCTTCGAACGATCCGGGCAGGGTCCTCGCGTCCGCGATGCGATCGAGTCGGAAGGTTCGGTCCTCGCCGATCTCGGGGTCCGTGCCTGTGACGTACCACCGGCCCGCGTGGGCGACGATCCCGTACGCGTGCAGGGTGCGTTCGCTGCGCCGTCCGTCGCGGTCGGTGTAGCGGATCGAGACCGGTCGGCCGTGGCGGACCGCATCGGCGAGGGTGAGCAGGACCCCGGTGTCCGGGGCGGCGAGCCCACGGGGCTGATCCGTGAAGCTGAGGGATTCCAGGAGTGTGTCGAGCCTGTGGGCGAGGTGCTTGGGCAGCACCCGTCGGATCTTGGCCGTCGCCGTCTCGCTCGCGGTGTGACCCGCCGTCAGCGACCCTGCTCGGCGGCCGGCGACCAGGCCGAGCAGCACGGCCAGCGCCTCGTCGTCGCTGAGCATGAGCGGAGGCAGGCGGTACCCGGGGGCGAGCCGGTACCCGCCGTAGCGGCCGCGCACCGATTCCACGGGCACGTCCAGGTCGATCAGCTGGCCCACGTACCGCCGCACGGTGCGCCCTTCGACGCCGAGCCGGTCGGCCAGTTCGGCCACCGTGCGGGTGCCGCCCGACTGCAGCAGCTCCAGGAGGGTCAGCACACGGGCAGTGGGTCGGGGCATGTGCCCAACCTAGCGCCGATACAGGACCGATTCTGTCCACTATTTCTCCTAGCCTGCGGAGCACAGGCAGCCGGCACAGGCCGCCTGCACAGCCAAGGAGATCCCCATGAAGTTCGTCTCGATCCGCATCATCACCGGCGACGTGGCGCGCCTCGTCGAGTTCTACGAGCGCGCCACCGGGGTGCGGGCGACGTGGGCCACCGAGGACTTCGCCGAACTCACCACCGCGGGCGCCACCCTCGCGATCGCCGGCACCCGCACCGTCCCGCTGTTCGCCCCGGGCTCCGCCCGCCCGGCGGACAACCACAGCGTGATCACCGAGTTCCTCGTCGACGACGTGGACCTCGTCCACGAGAACCTGACGGGCTTCGTCACCGACTTCGTCACCAAGCCCACCACGATGCCCTGGGGCAACCGGTCGCTGCTGTTCCGTGACCCCGACGGCAACCTCGTCAACTTCTTCACCCCCGTCACCCCCGCGGCCCGCGAGAAGTTCGCACGCTGACGCCCGCACGCACATGGCTCGATATTCGGCGGAATCTTTACCCCGTGCGTCACGACTGCCGCATAGAGTGCGACCCACAGCGCTTTCTGAACACGTTCAAGAAGACGTGCGGAGGGCACAACGGGGAACGGGGAGGGGTCCGCGGGATGGGCAGAGGGGTGAAGGTCGCCGTCATCGGTGGCGTGTGCGCCGTGATGGTGGGCGGGGCCGGGTACGGGACGTACAACATCGTGTCCGCGTTGAACGGGACCGGCGGGGGCGGGGCGGGCTCGGCCGGGCCCGCTCCTCTGAAGAGCGGGCCGCCCAGCGCGGACGAGGTCAAGGAGACGTCCGCCAAGTTCTTCGCGGCCTGGGAGAAGGGCCGGGCGGCGAGCGCGGCGGGCTACACCAACAACGACACGGCCGCCGAGCCGCTGCTGACGGCGTACGGCGAAGCCGCCCACATAGCCGATGTCCGGATCACGCCGGGGAAGACGTCCGGCGCCACCGTGCCCTACACGGTGAAGGCGAAGGTGGCCTACGACGGCAAGACCAAGCCGCTGACCTACAAGAGCGAGCTGACCGTCGTACGCGGCGTCACCACCGGGCGGGCACTGGTCGACTGGCAGCCGTCGGTGATCCACCCCGAGTTGCGGCGGGACGACACCCTGGTCACCGGGGAGTCGGCAAACCCGCCGATCGAGGCGGTGGACCGGAACGGGGCGGTACTGACCAAGGACACCTACCCGTCCCTGGGGCCGATCCTGGACGCGCTGCGCGGCAGGTACGGCGACAAGGCCGGCGGCACCCCCGGCATCGAGCTGGTGATCCGGCACGCCGACGAGAACGCCGCCGACACCCCGCTGCTGACGCTCGCCAAGGGCAAGCCGGGCAAGCTGCGGACCACGCTCAGCGCGACCGCGCAGGCCGCGGCCGAGAAGGCGGTCAAGCAGTACGCCCAGTCCTCGCTGGTCGCCGTCAAGCCCAGCACCGGCGAGGTGCTGGCGGTGGCGAACAACCGCACGGACGCCTTCAACGCGGCCTTCGAGGGCGAGGTCGCGCCCGGTTCCACCATGAAGATCATCACCGCGGCGATGCTCATCGACAACGGCGTGACCTCGATGAACGGCCCGGCGCCCTGCCCGGACACGGCGACCTGGCAGAGCCAGACCTTCAAGAACCTCACGAACATGCGGCCCGACGAGAACGCCACCCTCGCGGGCAGCTTCATGCGGTCCTGCAACACGGCCTTCATCAAGCTGATCGACGAGAAGCCGCTCACCGACGAGTCGCTGACCACGGAGGCGCAGACGCGGTTCGGGCTCGGCCTCGACTGGAAGACCGGCATCGTCTCCCGGGATGGCAAGGTCCCCGCGGCCGACGGCCCGGACCGGGCCGCGAACGCCATCGGCCAGGGGCAGGTCCAGCTGAACCCGCTGAACCTGGCCTCGGTGACGGCCACGGCGATCACCGGCGACTTCCGTCAGCCCTACCTGGTCTCACCCGAGCTCGACGACCGCGAACTCGCCACCGCCAAGGGGCTGCCGTCGTCCACCGCGGCGCAGCTGAAGCAGATGATGCGGCTGACCGCGACCGAGGGCACCGCCGTCAACGCGATGGCCGGACTCGGCGGGGACATCGGCGCGAAGACCGGTTCGGCGGAGGTCGACGGGCAGGCCGTGTCCAACAGTTGGTTCACCGGTTTCCGCAACGACGTGGCCGCGGCGGCCATGACGGAGGAGGGCGGACACGGCGGCGACGCGGCCGGTCCGATTGTCGCAGCTGTGCTACGAGCTGCCGGCTGATCTCACCCACGCGGGAAGGGACTCTAGGCTGTTGCCGTCGTTGGGACTGCAGAGGGCAACGGGGACCCTGGGGAATTTTCGCGGAGGAACAAGGCTGTGGGTAATCGAAGGCGCGTCGCCGAGCGACGGAAGACCAAACCCGCCGTGGTCGGCGGGATGATCGCCGTGGTCGTCGGCGGCGCCGGTTTCGGCGTCTACGCACTGTACGGAGGCGGGGCGGCGGCCTTCGACGGGAAGGGGTCGTCGTCCGCGAGCGACGACCACAAGAAGGACATCCCCAGCGGTCCGCTCTCGGCGACCGAGGTCACCACCACGGCCCGCACGTTCCTGACGGCCTGGCAGCAGGGCAAGGTGCCCCGGGCGGCCGCCGCCACGAGCGACTCCGCGGCGGCCACCACCCTCCTCACCGGCTACAGCAAGGACGCCCACCTCAAGGACGTCACGCTCACCCCGGGCACCCGCACCGGCGACAAGGTCCCCTTCGCCGTGAAGGCGACGGTGTCGTACAAGGGCACCGAGAAGCCGCTGACGTACAACAGCGCGCTGACCGTCGTCCGCGACAAAACCGACGGGAAGCCGCAGGTCGAGTGGCACTCGTCGGTCGTCCACCCCGACCTCCTGGACGGCGACACCCTGGTCACCGGCGAGTCCGGGACCCCGCCGGTGACGGCGCTCGACCGGGACGGCGGCGAGATCACCACGGCCAAGTACCCGTCGCTGGGCACGGTTCTGGACGGGCTGCGCGAGAAGTACGGCAAGATCGCCGGCGGTAAGGCGGGCATCGAGCTCCGGGTGATCCGCGGCAAGTCCGCGAAGGCGTCGAAGGCGTCCGACAAGACGCTGCTCGAGCTGAGCAAGGGCACGCCGGGCACGGTGAAGACGACCCTGAGCCCGACCCTGCAGGCGGCGGCCGAGCGGCAGGTCGCCAAGAAGGCCAAGTCGTCGGTGGTGTTGATGCGTCCCTCGACCGGCGAGATCCTGGCCGCCGCGAACGCCTCCCACGGCTTCAACATCGCCTTCCAGGGCTCCCTCGCCCCCGGCTCCACGATGAAGGTCATCACCTCGACGCTGCTCATCGACAAGGGCCTGGCCTCGGCCGACAAGAAGCACCCCTGCCCGAAGTACTCCACCTACGGCGGCTGGAAGTTCCAGAACGACGACAAGTTCGAGATCAAGGGCGGCACCTTCAAGGCGAGCTTCGCCCGCTCCTGCAACACGGCCTTCATCAGCCAGGCGCCCGACCTGAAGAACGACGACCTGACCAAGCAGGCCGAGCAGGTCTTCGGTCTGTCCATGAACAACTGGGCCATCGGAGTGCCGAGCTTCGACGGGTCGGTGCCGGTGCAGAGCGCGGCCCAGATGGCGGCCTCGCTGATCGGGCAGGGCGGGGTGCGGATGAACCCGCTGAACATGGCGTCGGTGGCGGCGACGATCGAGTCGGGCACCTTCAAGCAGCCCTACCTGGTGTCGCCCACGGTCGACAACCGCAAGCTCGCCACCGCGTCCCGCAAGATGTCCTCGAACACGCTGAAGCAGATGCGGGAACTGATGTCGTACACCGCGGCCTACGGCACGGCGGCCGAGGCGATGTCGGGGGTCAGTGGCACCGTGGGCGCGAAGACCGGCTCGGCGGAGGTCGACGGGCAGAAGAAGCCGAACGGCTGGTTCACGGCCTACCGCGGTGACCTCGCCGCCGCGGGCGTTGTCCAGCAGGGCGGGCACGGCGGCGACACGGCGGGCCCGATCGTGGCGTCACTGCTGAAGATGGGCGGCTGAACTCCGCACCGGAGTGGCCATGTAGGTCCGCCGCAGGAACCTGAGCAGGGCCTTCGCGTCGAACTGCACCACCGAGACACCCTCCGCGGAGTGGAACTCGACGACGGCCTGGACACGTCCGCACGGCCACACGCGGACCGCTCCGCTGCCGGCCGGGGCGCGCAGGCCCTGTTCGAGGAGGGAGCGCGAGAAGGTCCACTCGTGCGCACCGGGCAGGCGGATCAGTACCGAGCGCGGGTCGGTCTCGGGGTCGTAGCGCAGGATGACCGGGACGGCCTCGTCACCCTCACGCGGCAGGTCCGCGTCCGTGACGATATGAGCTCGCGCGTACTGTTCGACAACAGACATCGTGACGGCCCTCTCACGCTGCGTAACCTGTGTGGAAGCTGTGCGTCCGCCCCCCGTCCAGCGTCGCACATTTCCGGGATCACGCCCGCGGAGGCGGAAATGCCGTTCCTCACGCCCTCGCGGGGTTTCCCGCGCTGTTCCTCCCGAGGCACTCTTGCAAGCCGTTCGCAACAAGCCACTATCATCGAACGGTGCATGTGCCTGACGGATTCATCAACGCGCCCGTATCCGCCGCGACCGGAGTGGTCGCCGCCGGCGCCGTCGCCGTGAGCCTGCGCGGCGCCCGCCGTGAACTCGACGAACGCACCGCGCCGCTGGCCGGCCTGGTGGCCGCGTTCATCTTCGCCGTGCAGATGCTCAACTTCCCCGTCGCGGCGGGAACCAGCGGACACCTGCTCGGCGGCGCGCTCGCCGCGATACTCGTCGGCCCCTTCACCGGGGTCCTGTGCGTGTCCGTCGTCCTGCTGATGCAGGGCATCCTGTTCGCGGACGGCGGTCTGACCGCCCTCGGCGTGAACGTCACGGACATGGCGATCGTCACGACGGTCGTCGCGTACGCCGTCTTCCGGGGGCTGGTGAAGGTGCTGCCACGCACCCGCCGGTCGGTGACGGTCGCCTCGTTCGCCGCCGCGCTGCTCTCCGTCCCGGCCGCGGCCCTCGTCTTCACCCTCCTGTACGCCGTCGGCGGCACCACCGACGTCGCCATCGGCAAGGTCGCCACAGCCATGATCGGCGTGCACGTCCTGATCGGCATCGGCGAGGCCGCGATCACCGCGCTGACCGTGGGAGCCGTCATCGCCGTACGCCCGGACCTGGTGTACGGCGCCCGTGGCCTCCAGCAGAAACTGAAGCTGCGGGTGAACGGCGAACTGGTCGACGTCCCCGACGCCCAGCCGGTCCCGGTCGCCGCCCGCTCACACCGCACGCTGTGGATCACCGGCCTGGTGTCCTCCCTGGTACTGGCCGGATTCGTCAGCTTCTACGCCTCCGCGAACCCCGACGGCCTGGAGAAGGTCGCCGCCGACAAGGGCATCGACCAGCGGACGAAGGAGCACGCGAACGCGGACTCCCCGCTGGCCGGCTACGGCGTCAAGGACATCGAGGACGCCCGCCTCTCCGGCGGCCTCGCGGGCGTGATCGGCGTCGGCGTCACCGTCGTCGCGGGCAGCACGGTGTTCTGGGCGGTGCGCAGGCGCCGTACCGACGAAGCCTCGCCCGTGAGTACGAGCGTCTGATGGGGGCGGGGCACGCGCACCGGCTCTACCGGCACGGGCATTCGCCCGTGCACGCCCTGCCGCCGCACACGAAACTCGCGGCGGCCTTCGCCTTCGTGGTGGTCGTGGTGTCGACCCCGCGGGAGGCGATGTGGGCGTTCGGCCTGTACGCCGTCCTGCTGGCGTCCGTCGCCCACGCGGCCCGGGTGCCGGCCGGCTTCCTGCTCAAGCGGCTGCTGATCGAGGTCCCGTTCGTCGCGTTCGCGGTACTGATGCCGTTCGTCGCGGAGGGCGAGCGGGTCGAGGTGCTCGGGATGTCGCTGAGCGTGAACGGCCTGTGGGGCGCCTGGAACGTGCTCGCCAAGGGCACTCTCGGCGTCGCCGCCTCCGTACTCCTCGCCTCCACCACCGAGCTGCGCGAACTCCTCCTCGGACTCCAGCGGTTGAAGCTGCCGCCCCTGCTGGTGCAGATCGCCTCCTTCATGATCCGGTACGGCGACGTCATCACCGACGAGATGCGCCGGATGCGGATCGCCCGGGAGTCCCGGGGCTTCGAGGCACGGGGCGTGAAGCACTGGGGCGTGCTGGCCAAGTCGGCCGGGGCGCTGTTCATCCGCTCCTACGAACGCGGGGAGCGCGTCCATCTGGCCATGGTCAGCCGGGGGTACGCCGGTTCGATGCCGGTCATCGACGAGGTGACCGCGTCCCGGGCGCAGTGGTCGTACGCCTTCGCCCTGCCGTTCGCCGCCCTCGTCGTCTGCGTGTTGGGATGGGCCCTGTGACTGCTTCCCTCGAGGTCTCGGGCCTCGCCTTCGCCTACCCCGACGGCCACCAGGCGCTGTTCGGGGTGGACTTCGCCATCGCCCGGGGCGAACGGGTCGCGCTGCTCGGCCCGAACGGCGCCGGCAAGACGACCCTGGTGCTGCACCTCAACGGCATCCTCAGCGGCGGCACGGGCTCGGTGACGGTGGCCGGGCTGCCCGTCGGCAGGGAGCACATGGCCGAGATCCGGCGCAAGGTCGGGATCGTCTTCCAGGATCCGGACGACCAGCTCTTCATGCCGTCCGTGCGTGAGGACGTGGCCTTCGGTCCGGCGGCGGCCGGGCTGCGGGGGGCGGAACTGGAGGCGCGGGTGGAGCGGGCGCTGGCCCGGGTCGGCATGGCGGAGTTCAGGGACCGGCCGCCGCACCACCTCTCCTTCGGGCAGCGGCGCCGGGTGGCCGTGGCGACGGTCCTCGCGATGGAACCGGAGATCCTCGTCCTCGACGAGCCGTCCTCCAACCTCGACCCCGCCTCCCGCCGCGAACTCGCGGACATCCTGCGCTCGTTGGACGTGACCGTCCTGATGGTCACGCACGACCTGCCGTACGCCCTGGAGCTGTGCCCCCGCGCCCTGATCCTGAGCGAGGGCGCCATCGCGGCCGACGGCCCGACCGGCGAGCTGCTCTCCGACGACGCGCTGATGCGGGCCCACCGGCTGGAGTTGCCGTTCGGATTCGACCCGCGGTCCGTGACAATGGGCGCGTGACGAACCAAGAGGGGTCCGCGGACGAGGGTTCACCGCTGCTGCACGACCAGCTGTGTTTCGCGCTCTACGCGGCCCAGCGCGCGGTGACGTCCGCCTACCGTCCGCTCCTCGACGAGCTGGGGCTGACCTACCCGCAGTACCTGGTGCTGCTGGTGCTGTGGGAGCGCGGCCAGATCACCGTCAAGGAGCTGGCGGGCGCGCTGCGCCTGGACTACGGCACGGTGTCGCCCCTGCTCAAGCGGCTGCAGAGCGCGGGGCTCGTCCGCCGGGAGCGGGCGGCGAACGACGAGCGCTCGGTGCTGGTGGCGTGCACGGGCCGCGCGGAGGAGCTGAGGGAGCGGGCCGCGCGGGTGCCCGGCGCCCTGCTCGCGGCGACCGAGCTCGACAGTGGGGCGGTCGCCGGGTTGCGTGCGGAGCTGTGGGCGCTGGCGGAGCGGGCCGAGGCGGCGGCGGAACGGGCCCGCTGATCTCGGGTTACCGCCGGTTGCTACCCCCCGGTAACGGAGGCCTCCCTACCGGTAAGTACCTTGTGCACGATGTACTTGTGCACACCTGTTCCGGGGGGAACCTGCCATGACTGACGACACCGCCGTCGACGCGACGGCCACCACCGCTGTCGACGCCGACACCGCTGTCGACACCCGTCCCTCGAAGATCGTGTACGTCGCCGAGGCCACCGCGCACGGCGGCCGGGACGGCTACGTCACCAGCCAGGACGGCCAGATCGAGCTGAAGGTCGCGATGCCACCGCAGCTCGGCGGCGACGGCAACGGCACCAATCCGGAGCAGCTGTTCGCGGCCGGCTACAGCGCCTGCTTCCACAACGCGCTGGTACTGGTCGGCCGCCGCTCCGGCTTCGACCTGACCGGTTCCACGGTCGCCGCGAAGGTCGGCATCGGCCCCAACCAGCAGCGTGGCTACGGCCTCGCGGTCGCCCTCAGCGTCTCGCTGCCGGTCCTCGACCCGGACATCGCGGCCAAGCTGGTGGACGCGGCCCACGAGGTCTGCCCGTACTCGAACGCGACCCGCGGCAACATCGACGTCACCACGCTTCTCGGCTAGGTCTTGTCGGACAGGCCTGCCGCGACACCGGAATCGAAGGCCCCACGGGCATGTTTCACTCACTGTCGTAGGAGAACCACCGGACAGGGAGTGCGGACGTGGACGTGGACGTGAACGGCACTGTGGCCGAGGGCTTCGAGCCGGTCAGGGACGCGTTCGTGCGGAACTTCGAGACGCTCGGAGAACGCGGGGCGGCCGTCGCCGTGTACCGGGACGGGCACCGGGTCGTCGATCTGTGGGGCGGCACCAAGGACGTCGACGGGACCGCGCCCTGGCAGCGGGGCACCGCCCAGGTGATGCGCTCGGCGACCAAGGGCGTCGCCGCCGCCGTACCGCTGCTGCTGCACCAGCGCGGGGAGTTGGACCTGGACGCGCCGGTGGGCGAGTACTGGCCCGAGTTCAAGGCGCACGGCAAGGACCGCGTGCTGGTGCGGCACGTGCTGAACCACCGGGCCGGGCTGCCGCTGCTCGACCACCCCATCACACCTGAGGACGCCCTGGACCCGAGCCGGGGCCCGGAGGCGGTCACCGCGCAGGCCCCCGTGTGGGAGCCCGGCACCGACCACGGGTATCACGCGCTGACGTACGGCTGGATGCTCGACGAGCTGGTGCGACGGGTGACCGGGCAGGGCGCAGGCGAGTGGATCGCGGCCGAGATCGCCGGGCCGCTGGGCCTGGACCTGTGGCTGGGGCTGCCTCGGGCGGAGGAGGCAGCGGGCCGGACCGGCCGGGTCGGCCGGGTCGACGCCCCCGAGCCGGCCCCCGGCCCGGGACTGCGGGTCCGCCCGAAGCGCTCGGTCACCGAGGCCTACGACGACCCGGACTCCCTCACCCGCCGGGCGTTCGCCGCGATCACCCCCTTCCCCGACCAGAACGACCCCGCGTACCGGGCGGCCGCCCTGCCCGCCACCAACGGCATCGCGACCGCCGACGGCCTGGCCCGCTTCTACGCGGCACTGATCGGCGAGGTCGACGGCACAGGGCGGGCCCTACGGCTGTTCGACCCGGCCACCCTGGCCGCGGCACGCACCGAGGAGTCGACGGGCCCGGACCGTGTCCTGGTCGTCAACACCCGCTTCGGCCTCGGCTACATGCTGCACGGCAGCGCGTCCCCGCTGCTCGGCCCGGGCTCGTTCGGGCACCCCGGCCGCGGCGGCGCACTCGGCTTCGCCGACCCGGAGACCGGCGTCTCCTTCGGCTATGTCACCAACGGCTTCCGCAAGACCGTGACGGCGGATCCGCGCGCTCAGGCGCTGGTCAGGGCCGTACGAGGGGCGCTGGAGCAGGTCATACGTTGATCGGGTGGGACGTCCGCCCGGACGCCTCGTCGATCTCGCCGTGCGCCTTGGTCAGCAACCTCATCGCGAGTTCGTTCAGGGCGCGGGCCGCGGCGATCTCCTCCCCCACTCTCGGCTGGTTCGGGTCGATCCGATGGCGGCTGGCGTGCCCCTGCGTGCGCACCTCGGTGCCATCGGGCAGACGCACCATCGCAGCCGCCCGGGTGCGCTGATCGTCCTCCTGGAACTCCAGCTCGATATGCCATCCCACAGTGGTGTGCAACATGACGGTCACCTCCGGAAGACCTGCTTCCAGGGTGCTCCTCGACGGCCAGGGACGCACCCGCCGGGCACGGTCATCCCGCGTGCAGCATCAGCCCGATCCCGAGCACCACCAGCCCGGCCGCCGCGATCCTGGACACCCCGAACCGCTCCTTGAAGATCACCGCGCGGATCGCCGCGCCCACGATGATCTACGTGAATGTGGGGGTCACCTTCTGAATCCGGTGTGCGCCGCGGAGGTGCGGCTGCGATCACTGTTGTGTCAGCACCCGGCTGCTCGGGCCAGTGCCTGATCGGCCTGTTTGACCGACGCCTTCGTCTCCCCGGCATGCGGCCTCATCTGCTGGCGACGCCTCAAGAAGCACCGATCATCATGCTTTGAAGAGAACCATGAGGATAGCGCTGACGACCGCTGTGAATGTCGCCAGGACGATGGCTACGTTTCTTACTTCCCTCCGACGCCGCGAAGGCGCCCGCCCTGCCGTTGCAGACGCGAAAGCCTTCTCTTTCAGGGGCTGCTGCGTCGTGGGGTCGGACGTCGAGGTCTGCGGTGCGCTGTGCTGGACGACTGTGTCTTCCCGCGGCTCGTCGGTTCCCTCTTGCAGGGTTGCAGTCGCGGTCGCGGCCCAGCGATTGCGGGTCAAGGCAATGCTGTGTCCAGCGTTACGGGCCCGCTGTTGCGGCTCCGGCCGTCCCTTGGCTTTCAGCTCCCTTCGCACATGGCGGAACAGGGAGTCCATCTGCAGAGGGTCCGGCGCACCGGGGATGCCTTCTGACAGGGCCTTTACCAGTTCGCCAGAGAAGGCGGTGAACTCCTCGCCCTCCGGGGCCCAGGCTAGTTTGGTTTCGGACGACGCGGTCATCAGATAAGTACCGTCGGCGTCGGCTAGGTCCGCCAATTTTGCTGCCGGATTCATGTATCCCTTCAGCGCGCGTCCGCTGTAGCAGCAGTCCAGGATGACCACACGGCTGAGCGCAGTACATGTGACGACTATTTCGTGTCGCAGCGAGTCATAGGGCACAGCCCGGTACAGCCGCTCGTTGTCCGACTTCGGTAGCGCCAGATGCAGGTCACCATTCAGTGACAGCAGCCCGTGGCCCGCGAAGTACACGACGAACGCCTCCTCCGCCGCGTTCGCCGCCTTATGCACTTCGTCGAGCAGCTCCTCGTAGGACTCGGGGTTGCGCAACTCCACGCAGTGCTCTGCGGGCAGGCCCCACACCTCGGGATCCCTCAACAGCCCAGCGAGATGGCTGACGTTATTGCGCACTCCCGGCAGGTTCTCCAAGTGCTGGTAACGGTCCACTCCGATGACGACCGCACGGGATCTCGCGGGATCGGGCAAGTCCATCAGTCGTTCCTGGACCGCAACAGTTCCACGATCTGGCGTACCGATTCCTCAGAACCGTCCCGTACCGTGACCGACACCCCATCAATCGTGATCGTCACCGGAGGAGCCGCGGGCCGTCCGGCGCGCCAGGCGGCGTAGGCCAGCGCGAGATTGGCTGCCGCGAAACCCTGGCTGAGGACCAGGTCAATGACCTCCAGAGCCCCCATGAAGCCGCCCGTCTGACGCGGTGGCCGCAGCCGCACCTCGGCATGGCGCCGAAGGTCGTCGTCCTGCCGGAACCAGCGGTAGAGATCGGTGAGCGTCGTATTGCCGTCATCTTCGACCACCTTGATCTGGACCTGCATCGCACTCCCCTGTGCTGCCTCTGTTACCGCGCCCACGATAGAGACTTCCGATCAGTCTTGCGCGGCCAACAGACTGGTTGCGTACCGTAGTAAGGCGGGTGCGTCGGTCCGGGTCATGTTCGGGCCGTTGCCCGACGGCTCGCGAGTCTGGGGCCGATGCTGTGCGGCCGGAAGTCAGAGGCAAAGCGGGCAGGACCATCAGACCGCCACGTGCCTGCCACACTCTTCCTGGCCGCCCCGGACTGGACTCCGACGACGACTGGGCCGACGAGCCGTCAAACCTACAAGATCGCGTCGCGGACCCTTGGAGGACGACCTCCATCGGACGGTTGATCAGGTGTAGACCGCACCGAGGACGCATGGCGAGGGACTACGCGGGAGTGCACGCGATGACCTCATCCAGCCGTCTCAGCAGCCCAGCTATTACCGCATGAAGGGGAGTTGACCGAGCCCTTTCAGGACATCGTTTCAGATGAAGCAATATTCTCGGCTCGCATTCGTCTTTCGATGGATTCACCGCCGCCGACGCATTCGTCCAGGAACTCGGAAAGGTTCGACAGAGCGGCGAGCAGACGCCCCGTGCGCTGCTTTTCTCGCCTTTAGCTATGTCAAGGTAAAACATGATCAGCCGATCGAACCAGACGCACCCAGCGGGGTCCTGAAGCTTCTCACAGAATTCCCGGTACGCCATGAAGCGTTCCTCATCACGGATCCAGACCAACTCGCCGATGCTCGGCTGCGTGACGTAGTAAACGCCCTGATTGACGAGGAATCCTTGCTGTACGGCCAGTAGAAGTGCAGCGAGCCTGGTATCGACCGGGCGGGCGGGCGCGATTCAAGATACTCAGCAGTCGGAAATGATTCTCCACCAGGCCGCAATGGGTTCAGGTAATTGGCGTTGAGTTCGTGCCGCTGAGTACGCGCATCCCGCCGCTACTGCTGACGATCACCCAGGTACAGCGACAAGGCCGTCACCAAGGCTGATGTAGCTGCTGCGACCAGCGCCGCCAGCATGGCGTTCACCCCGAGACCTCATTCACGTTCATCTCCCCCAGCTCGACGTCGTCAGAGCCACGACCCACCGGACAGGGCCAGCGCTCCCGGTGGGCCCCGCAGTGACAATGCCCTACTGGTCCTGCATCAGTCGCGCTCCGTGGACGATCCTGTCACGTTGACGATCGAGCCAGAACGGGCCGCAGGGGCGGGGCAGATGACGTTAGTGTCTGCTAGGTGACGATCGACATACGCAGGTCCCGTCCCGAAGATCACGCGGCGATCCTGTCCCTGATGGACAAGGCCCGCGGAGTGGGGCTCAGCGATGAGGAACGGGCGCGTCGAGGCTTTGTGCAGGGCAACCTGACGGGCGAACTCCTCAACCGTTTCCAGGACGGCCCAGGCATCTTCGTCGCCGACGCCGCGGGGGAACTCGCTGGGTTCGCCATCACGAGCGAACCGGGCTGGCTCCCGCCAGGACACCCGGCCGCGGCAGCCGTCGCAGCAGTCACCAAGGCGGCGGACGGGCGCGACCTGGGCAGGCTCTTCCTTTACGGCCCCGTCGCGGTCGACGACCGTTTCCAAGGGCGTGGGGTGCTGACGAAGCTGCTCACGGCGCTCAGCCGCGCTCTGCAAGGTGACTTCGACCTCGCTGTCGCGTTCGTCGAGACAGCCAATGAGCGCTCCTTGGCCGTGCACCGGCACTACGAGATGGCCGAGGACGCCCACTTCGAGGCGGGCGGACGCACCTACGTGGCCTTCACCTTCTCACCGGCGGCTTTCGCACAGGGACAGTCCTGACGCGTGGGCGGAACAGGCCGCATGGACAACGGGCGGGTAGCCGAGGCGTTTCGTCTCGAGGCGGAGCAGCTCGCGCGAGCGATGACCGGGGTCTCGGCGGCCGAATGGCGTCTGCCGACGCGGTGCGCACCGTGGAACGTGAGCGATGTGCTGGCTCATGTCCGGGTGGTGATCGCATGGCTGCCAGACATGCTGGCCGCGCCGGCACCGACCCGTGCCGAGGTCTCGGCAGTGGAGTACTACCAGCCCGACGACCGTTTCGCTCCGGACACCAACGCCGCTCGGATCGCTCTGGCTCAAGACCATGCGGCCGAACAGCTCAGCGGTGCCGCACTCGCCGACGACTTCAACAGCACGTGGCAACGGGTGGACCGACTGTGCCGGGACGAGCCCGAAGGGCGTGTGGTCCGTACCCGGCACGGCGATCCGATGCTCCTGTCGGAGTTTCTGCTGACGCGTGTCGTTGAAGTCGCCGTGCACGGCCTGGACCTGGCCGACGCCCTGGGACGCGAGCCGTGGCTGACTTCCCAGGCCGCAGACTTGGTGCAGGGCCTGCTGCTCGACCCGGACGGGGCAGCGGCTCTGGAAAAGCTGGGCTGGAGTCAACTTCGCTTCCTGCGTAAGGCGACGGGGCGCGAGCCGATCACCAGCGAGGAAGCATCGGACGTCAGCCGCCTGGGCATCCGCTGGCTCACGCTGGGTTGAAGACGTCGCCATGGGCGATCGCGTTCCAACGCGCGTGTGTCACTGCGGCCAGCAGCACGGCCGCGGTGACCAGCGGGGTCACGCGGTCCGCTCGCGCACGTCCACCAGGGTGGCGCCGGCGTGGGTGACGAGGTCCTTGGGCCGCATGGGGAAGACGGTGTACGGGGTGCCGGCGGCGGCCCACACGAGCTCGTGCTCCAGCAGCGAGCGGTCCGCGAGCACCCTGGTCCGGGTCCGGTGCCCGAAGGGCGGCACGCCGCCGATCGAGTACCCCGTGGTCTCCCGTACGACGTCGGCCCTGGCCCGCGTGACCTTGTCCGCGCCGAGTGCCTCGCGGACCAGGTCCAGGTCCACCCGGGAGGCGCCGTCCATCAGCACCAGCACCGGCACTCCGTCGGCCGCGAAGATCAGCGACTTGCAGATCTCGCTCAACTCGCACCCGAGCGCCGCGGCGGCCTCGGCGGCGGTGCGGGTGGCGTCCGGGAAGCGGCGGATCCGGTGGGTCAACTCGTCGAGCGCGAGCTCACGCAGGGCTTCGGCGAAACGGGGGTGTGCTCCGGAGTCGTCGGGGCGGGCGTCGGGCGCGGGCGTGGTCGTCATGGACGGCACGGTAGTGGCGGATGCACGGGACACGCGAACGGGTTCACTGTCAGTGGCGGGTGCCATGATCGGCCCTGTGGAACCGGACGAGGAAGGCCGGTGAGGGCGCGCCCCGTCCCCACGGAGCCCCTCACCGGCCGGTCACGCACGGAAGCAGGGTGGGTCGGACCTCCCGGTCCGACGTCCGGTCAGATTCCGGTCCAACAGCGGTCGGACCCCGGTCAGACCCTGACCAGCTCCCGGTCCTCGTCCTCGTCGCGCCGCTTGTCGTCCAGGGTGCGCAGCCCCTCACCCTCGACGTCCACGTTCGGCAGTGCGCGGTCCAGCCACTTCGGCAGCCACCAGGCCTTCTTGCCGAGCAGCGCGAGCACCGCGGGGACGATGGCCATGCGGACGACGAACGCGTCGAAGAAGACGGCGATCGCGAGACCGAAGCCGATCATCTTGATCATCGACTCGCTGGAGCTGATGAAGCCGCCGAAGACGGCCATCATGATGACCGCGGCGGCCGCGACCACCCGGGCGCTGTGCTTGAAGCCGGTCACCACGGCCTGGTTCGGCGACTCGCCGTGGACGTACGCCTCCCGCATGCGGGTCACGAGGAACACCTCGTAGTCCATCGCGAGACCGAAGACCACGCCCACCATGAAGATCGGCATCATCGACATGATCGGTCCGGTCTGCTCGACCCCGATCAGGCCGGAGAGCCAGCCCCACTGGAAGACCGCGACCACGGCGCCGAGCGCGGCGAGCACGCTGAGCAGGAAGCCGAGGGCCGCCTTCAGCGGGACCAGGATGGAGCGGAAGACCACGATCAGGAGGAGGAAGGCCAGGCCCACCACCAGGCCCAGGTACGGGATCAGGGCGTCGTTGAGCTTCTGCGAGAAGTCGATGTTCATCGCGGTCGTGCCGGTGACCAGCACGTCCGCGCCCGTGTCCGCCTTGACGTCGGCGCCCGCGCCGCGGATGGCGTGGACCAGGTCCTCGGTCTGGACCGAGGACGGCTTGGAGCCGGGGATCACGGTGATCGTCGCGGTGTCGCCGGCCTTGTTGAACGCCGCGGGTGTCACCGTCGCGACGTCCTTGAGGCCCTTGACCTGGTCGGTCACGGCGGCGGCCGCCGCCTTGGGGTCGTCGCTGTTCTTGGCGTCGACCACGATCATCAGGGGTCCGTTGAAGCCGGGGCCGAAGCCCTCGGACAGCAGGTCGTAGGCCCGGCGCTGCGTCGTGGACGTCGGCTGCGAGCCGTCGTCGGGCAGCCCCAGCTCCAGCTGGCCGGCCGGGACGGCGATCGCTCCCAGACCGACCACGCCGAGCAGCAGCACGGCGGCCGGACGGCGGATGACGAAGCTCGCCCAGCGGGTGCCGATGCCGGGCTTGGCCGACACCCCGGAGGAGTTCGCGGCCTTCACAGCCGTAGCGGGCTTCTCAGCCGTACCGGCCTTCTGAGCCGTAGCGGCCTTCTTGGACGTGTCGCCGCCGCGCTTCTCGCCCGCCGGACGGATCTTCCGGCCGGCGTAGCCGAGGAGCGCCGGGATCATGGTCAGTGCGATGAGTACGGCGACCACGACCGTTCCCGCCGCCGCGAGGCCCATCTTGGTCAGCATCGGGACGTTGACGACCGCGAGGCCGGCCAGTGCGATGACGACCGTGAGGCCCGCGAAGACCACCGCCGAGCCGGCGGTGCCGGTGGCGCGGCCGACCGCTTCCTCCCGGTCGCGGCCCTCGGCCAGCTCGCCGCGATAGCGGGAGACGATGAACAGCGCGTAGTCGATGCCGACCGCGAGACCGATCATCAACGCGAGCGTGGACGTGGTGTCGCCGAGGTCGAGCGCCTTCGCGAGGACGGTGATGGTGGAGACGCCGATTCCGACGCCGATGATCGCCGTCAGCAGCGGCAGGCCGGCCGCGACCAGCGAGCCCAGGGTGAGGACGAGGACGACCGCGGCGATGGCGAGGCCGATGGCCTCACCGGCCGCCCCCGGCTCGGCCGCGGCCTGGAGCGCGTCACCTCCGACGTCGACGGTCAGCCCGGTGGCCCGGGCCTCGTCGCCCGCCGTCTCGAGGGCGTCCTTGGTCGAGTCCGCCAGCTCCATGCCGGGGAGCTTGTACTTCACCGAGGTGTAGGCGACCGTTCCGTCCTTGCTCACGGCGTGCGTCGTGAACGGGTCGGTGACGGAGACGACCTCGGAGCCGTCGCCCAGTTCCTTGACGGTCTTGTCGACGGTCGCCTTGTTGTCGGCGTCCGTCATCTTCTCGCCGTCGGGCGCCTTGAAGACGATGCGCCCGGTCGCGCCGTCGGCGCTGGCACCGGGGAAGCGCTGTTCCAGCAGGTCGAAGGCTTTCTGCGCTTCGGTCCCGGGGATCGAGAAGGAGGTGGTTCCGGCGGCGGGCGCGCTGGCCGCGCCGACGCCCGCGAGGGTCAGCAGGGCGACCCATATCAGGGCGACGACATGCCGTCGCCGGAAGGCGAGCCGGCCGAGTTTGTAGAGCAACGTGGCCACGAAGGCGTACTCCGGTCAGGTCGTGGGTTCTTCAGGGCAGGGGTGATCGGCCCGGTGGGTGGCATGGCTGATCGGCCCGACGACGTGAGCGGTGACGTCAGGATGGGCGGACCGCGGGGACGGTCAGGTGGGGGGAGGGTCAGGCGGTGGGGGGCGCGCAGAGGGCGGGGAGGACCACTGCGTCGATGTACGAAAGGAGGAAGTCCTGCGTCGGCGGCCGCTCGTCGAGCAGGGTGCGGGCGGAGAACGCTCCGATCATCATGTGCATCATGAAATCGGCTGCCGGGTTGTCCGCTCGGACCTCGCCCCGGTCGATCGCCCGGCCCAGCACACGACGGAAGTCCGCCATCTCCGGCTCGACGAGATGCTCCTTGAACGCCCTCAGCAGGTCCGGGTTGTCGTGGACCGCCATGGCCAGACCCCGCATCAGCGCGGAGTTCTGCTCCATCTGGCAGTCGTCCGAGCGCAGGGTGAGAGCGTGCAGGTCACCTCTGAGCGACCCCGTGTCGATGTTCGAGAGGGAACCCGGCTTGTTGTGCCGCACCGCCTTCACGACCAGTTCGGGCTTGCCGCCCCACTGACGGTAGAGCGTGGCCTTGCTGGATCGGGTGCGGGCGGCGACGGCGTCCATGGTGAGGGCGTCGTAGCCGACCTCGCGGAGCAGGTCGAGCACGGCCGTGTACAGCTCGGCCTCGCGCTCGGGTGTGATCCGACTGCGCCGCGCCGTTGCTGCCTCAGCCACTGTGTTCACCTTCCAGCACTCCGAACGACACCGTTTCGTACATGACGAATGTATCGCACCCCCGAGCGAAACGAAACGGTTTCGTTCGTGTTGTGGGTCACGGGCCGACCATCAGTCATAAGTTGCCCGGGTTCGCCCCCAGGAAAAGCATGGTGAGGTGAGCTATCTGCGTTTCCCGCATCTGAGCGGTGATCAGCTGTGCTTCGTGGCCGAGGACGATCTCTGGCTGGCTCCCCTAGACCGGCCGGGCCGCGCCTGGCGACTCACCGTCGACCGCACCAAGGTCGGCCACCCCCGCTTCTCGCCCGACGGCGGCCACCTCGCGTACACGAGCTGGCGCAGCCTGGTCCCCGAGGTCCATCTGGTGCCGGTGGCGGGCGGCTCGGGCAGGCAGCTCACCCACTGGGGCTCGCCGGACACCCAGGTGCGCGGCTGGACGCCCCCGGACGCGGAAGGACACAGCCAGATCCTCGCGGTCGCCTCCCACGGCGAGCCCTTCTCCTACTTCACCTGGGCGTACAAGATCCGTCCCGACGGCGACCCGGGCCGCAAGCTCCCCTGGGGCCCGGTCTCCGACATCCAGTCCGCCGACGTCGACGGCGAGCGCCGGACCCTGCTCCTCACCGGCACCCCACCGCACGAACCGGCCTCCTGGAAGCGCTACCGGGGCGGGGCCACGGGCCGGCTGTGGCTGCACGGGGAGCGCATCCTCGCCGACCTGAACGGCCATCTCCACTCCCCCCTGTTCGTCGGCGACCGGATCGCCTTCCTCTCCGACCACGAGGGCGTCGGCAACCTCTACTCCTGCGCCCACGACGGCTCCGACCTGCGCCGGCACACCGACCACGACGCCTTCTACGCCCGGCACGCGGCGAGCGACGGCAGCCGGGTGGTGTACCAGTGCGGCGGCGACCTGTGGATCGTCGACGACCTGGCCGCCGACTCCGAGCCGCGCCGGCTGGACGTCCGGCTGAGCGGGCCGCGCGCGGGGCGCCGCCCCTACCAGGTCCCGGCCGCCCAGCACGTGGACGGCGTCTCGGTCGACGAGACGGGCCGCGCGAGCGCCGTCGTCGTCCGGGGCAGCCTGTACTGGCTCACCCACCGGGACGGCCCCGCCCGTACGATCACCGACGTCCCCGGAGTACGGGTCCGGCTCCCGGAGATGCTCGGCTCGGGCGGCCAGGTCGCGTACGTGACGGACGCGGAGGGCGAGGACGCGATCGAGATCGCCTCCCTGCCTAGGGCGACAGGACACCGCGAGCCACGGCGACTGGCGTCGGGCAGGCTGGGGCGGGTGCTGGAGATGGTCTCCGACCCCCAGGGCGACCGGTTGGCCATCGCCTCCCACGACGGACGGCTGCTCCTGATCACGGTGTCCGACGAGGCGGTCTCCGGGACGGGGGCGGGGGCAGAGACGGGGCCGGGGACGGGGACAAGTACGGAGGATGCGGGTGCGGACAACCCGGCCCATTCAGCCGCCGAGGTGACGGAACTCATCCACTCGATCAACGGTCCGGTGCGCGATCTCGCCTTCTCCCCGGACGGGGCCTGGCTCACCTGGTCGCACCCGGGCATCGGCCGCACGCTCCGCCAGATCAAGATGGCCCGCATCCCCGCCACCGGACAGGACGGCCCGGTGATCGTGGACGTCACCAACGGCCGCTTCGAGGACGAGAACCCGGTGTTCACCAGGGACGGCCGCTATCTCGCGTTCCTGTCCTGGCGCGGCTTCGACCCGGTGTACGACGTACACACCGGCGACCTGTCCTTCCCGCTCGGCTGCCGCCCCTACCTGGTCCCCCTGTCCTCCCTCACCCCCTCCCCCTTCGCCGTGAACCCGGAGGGCCGGCCCGCCGCCGGGGGCCTGGACCCCGTGGCGGAGGACGAGGGCGCCGACGGCACGGTGATCGTCGAGGCCGAGGGTCTGGAGAGCCGGGTGACGCCCTTCCCGGTGACCGCCTCCAAGTACTCGGCGCTGTCCCCGGTCGCGGGCGGCGGGCTGGTCTGGCTGCGCTGGCCGATCTCCGGCGCGCTGGGCGAGACCTTCGCCAACCCGGACGACACCACCGGCCGCCCCACCCTGGAGCACTTCAGCATCAGCAAGGCGAAGAAGACCGAACTCGTCGAGCACCTGGACTGGTTCGCGGTGAGCGGCGACGGCAGCCGGCTGGTCCTGGTGGACGAGGACGAGCTGCGCGCGGTCCCCTCGACCGAGTCCGGCGACGGCGACACGTCCGTCTGGATCGACGCCCGCCGCATCCTGCACGAGGTCGACCCGGCCGCCGACTGGCGCCAGTCGTACGAGGAGGCGGGCCGGCTCATCCGGGCGTACTTCTGGGAGCCGGGGATGTGCGGCATCGACTGGGACGCGATCCTCGACCAGTACCGTCCGCTGGTGGAACGGGTCGCGTCCCCGGACGAGTTCGCCGACCTCCTGCGCGAACTGCTGGGCGAACTCGGCACCTCCCACGCGTACGTCTCGGCCGCCCGTCGCAGCGAGGGACCGCGGCACTACCAGCGCCGCCAGGGACTCCTCGGCGCCAACTTCGTCCGCCGGGACGACGGTTGGACGGTCAGGCGGATCCTGCCCGGCGACTCCTCCGACTCCAAGGCACGCTCGCCGCTGGCCGGCACGGGTATCCGGGAGGGTGCCGTGCTCACCCACGTGGACGGCCGCCCGGTGGACCCGGACAGGGGGCCGTATCCGCTGCTGGCGGGGGCGGGCGGCACGACGGTCGAGCTGACCTTCACCCCTGCCGAGGCGCGGGGACGCCCACGCCGGGTGGCGGTCGTCCCGCTCGTCGACGAGCGTCCCCTCCGCTACCAGGACTGGGTGGCCAAACGCCGGTCCGTGGTACGGGAGTTGAGCGGGGGCCGCTGCGGCTATCTGCACATCCCCGACATGGGCGGCTCGGGGTGGGCCCAGTTCAACCGGGACCTGCGGATGGAGATGTCGCGCCCCGCGCTCATCGTGGACGTGAGGGGCAACGCGGGCGGCCACATCAGCGAGTTGGTCGTGGAGAAACTGACCCGCACGATCCTCGGCTGGGACCTGACCCGCGACGCCCAGCCCGTGTCGTACGCCTCGAACGCCCCGCGCGGTCCGGTGGTGGCCCTGGCCGACGAGGCGACCTCCTCGGACGGCGACATGATCACGGCCGCCTTCAAGCTCCTGAACCTGGGGCCCGTGGTCGGCCAGCGCACCTGGGGCGGAGTCGTCGGCATGACCGGCCGTCACCAACTGGGCGACGGCACGGTGATCACCGTTCCGATGAACGCGGCCTGGTTCGACGCGTACGGCTGGTCCGTGGAGAACCACGGCGTCGCCCCGGACCTGGAGATCCTCCGCACCCCGCTGGACTGGGCGGAGGGCAGACACGCCCAACTGGCCGACGCGGTGCAACTGGCCCTGGACATACTGGAATCCAACCCCCCAGCGGCTCCCCCGGACTACTCGGACGTCCCGGACAGATCACGGCAGAAACTCCCCCGGCGTCCTTGACTCGCCCGAACACCCCACCCCCAACCAGAACATGGGGCGCCCCTCAAGGAAGGGCACCCCACGTTCACCGGCCGAAGCCGACCGCGGCGTCAGGCGTCGTAGTCCTGCGCGAAGCGGTCCTCGTCCTCGCGGCGCATACGCTCGCTCTGCTCGTCCCGCATGCGCTCACCCGGCCGGCCACGCTCCTGGCCGCGCTCCTGAGCGGGTCGGCCACGCTCCTGGCCGCGCTCCTGAGCCGGCCGGCCACGCTCCTGGCCGCGTCCCTGGCTCTGCTGGCCCTTCTCCCGGACCTGCTGGGCCTTCTGCTTGGCCTGGTCCCGCATCTGCTCCGACTTTTCCTGGAACTGATCCTTCATACCCATGTGGGCTCACTCCTAGTGAGTGGGGGATGGACCCCTACGTGGGGCCTCGACCAGATTCACACGGCCGGACACAGTGCGCATTTCGATCAACTACGGTGCGTAGCGCGGGCCTCCTCGTCCGCCGCCCCACCTGCGCCGACGAGCCCCGTCCTGATGCCTTCCAACCGGGACGCGAACCGCCTCATCTCCCGTTGCCCCACGGTCCCGATGACCCCGGGCAGGTACCCGCGCACGCCCTGCATGCCGCGCAGCCACCACTGCCCGTAGACATGACTCGACCTGCGCTCGATCCCGGCCACGATCCGGTCCACCGCCGGACCCAGCGGATATGTCTTGTTGGACGGCCACGGCAGCCGTTGCCGCAGTTCCCGCATCACGTCCTCCTGATCGGCCCCGCGCACCATGTCGGTGTCGGTCCACGACAGGTAACCGACCCCGACCCGCACCCCCTTGTGGCCGACCTCGGCCCGCAGACTGTGCGCGAACGCCTCCACACCCGACTTGGACGCGCAGTACGCGGTCATCATCGGCGCCGGGGTGATCGCGGCGAGGGAGGCGATCTGGAGCAGATAGCCCCGGCTCTCCGTCAGCACCGGCAGGAACGCCCGGGCGGTCATCGCCGATCCGATCAGGTTGACCTCGATCACCCGCCGCCAGGCCACCGGATCGCAGTCCGCGAACGGCCCGCCGGTGGCCACCCCCGCGTTGGCGACGACGATGTCGACCTTCCCGAACCGTTCCTTGACCTCCTGGGCGACCCGGGCCATCGCCTCGTGGTCGGTGACATCGGCGTACCAGTGGCCGCTGTCGCCGTGCAGCCGCTCGGAGACCTCCTTGAGCAGGGCGGGCTCCAACCCGACCAGCGCCACCGTCGCCCCCCGCGCGGACAGCTTGCGGGCCAGCAGCTCCCCGACACCGCGCGCGGCTCCGGTGACGACGGCGACCTGCCCTTCGAGACCGACCCTGCTCATGCGTCCTCCTTGACGTGACCGACCTGGACGTACGTGGTGACGAGTTCCCGGATCCGCCCGCCGGGCCGGGTCCGACGCGCGCGCGGGACGGCTCACGCGCCGACCTCGGCCTTCTTCTCCCCGGCCACCCGCACGACGTGGTACTCCCCGAGATCCACCCGCCGGGTCGCGCGCCGGAACTCCGTCGTCGTGCCCGGCCAGATGGTGGTGTTGCGGCCGCTCGCGTCCTGGTACCAGCTGGTGCAGCCGCCCGTGTTCCACACCGTGCGCTTCATGCGCTCCTGCACCCGGTCGTTCCAGGCACGCACGGCTCCCGGGCGGGCGTCGAGGGCGACCCGGCCGCCGAGGACGTTCAACTGCCGTACGTAGTCGGCCATGTAGTTCAGCTGGGACTCGATCATCAGGATCATCGAGGAGTTCCCGAGGCCGGTGTTGGGGCCGATGACGGTCATCCAGTTGGGGAACCCGGCCGCCGAGGCACCGCGCAGGGCCTCCATGCCGTCCTTCCAGGACTCGGCGAGCGTGCGCCCGTCCGCGCCGACCACCCGGTCCGCGATCGGCATGTCCGTGACGTGGAAGCCCGTGCCGAAGACGATCGCGTCGGCCTCGGTCTCGGTGCCGTCGGCGGCGATGAGCGTCGAGCCGCGGATCTCGCTCAGCCCGCTCGCGACGAGGTCCACGTTGGGCTGCGCGAGGGCCGGATAGTAGGTGCCGGACAGCAGGATCCGCTTGCAGCCGATGCGGTAGTCGGGCGTCAGTTTGGCGCGCAGCACCGGGTCCTTGATGGCGCGGGCCATGGTGCGCCCGGCCACCCGCTCGACCAGGCCGAGCTCGTCGGGGCGTTTGGTGAACGCCTGGACCTGCAACTCCCGGATGCCCCACAGCAGTCCGCGCCGGGCCTGCGCGGTGAAGGGCAGCGCGCGGTGCAGCGCGCGTTCCGCGCCGCTGATCGCCCGGTCGACGCGGGGCAGCACCCAGGGCGGGGTGCGCTGGAAGAGGGTGAGCCGGGCGACCTCGGGCTGGATGGCCGGGACGATCTGGATGGCGGAGGCGCCGGTGCCGACCACCGCGACCTTCCTGCCGCGCAGGTCGGCGTCGTGGTCCCAGCGGGCCGAGTGGAACACCGTGCCGGGGAACGAGTCGAGCCCCGGGATGTCCGGGATCCGCGGGTCGGACAGCGGCCCGGTGGCGGAGACGACCATGTCGGCCGAGAGCGGGCCGCCCGCGGTCTCGATGTCCCAGCACAGCCGCTCGCCGTTCCAGACCATCCGCGTGACCTCGGAGTGCAGACGCAGGTGCGGGCGCAGCCCGAAGACGTCCGTCACATGCTCCAGGTAGGCGCGGATGTGCTCCTGCCCGGAGAACGTGCGCGGCCAGTCGGGGTTGGGCGCGAAGGAGAACGAGTACAGATGGGACGGCACGTCACAGGCGCACCCCGGATAGGTGTTGTCCCGCCAGGCCCCGCCGACGCCGCCGGCCCGCTCCAGCACGACGAAGTCGGTGACACCCATGCGCCGCAGCCGTACGGCGGCTCCCAGCCCGCCGAACCCGGACCCGATCACCGCCACCCGCACGTGTTCCCGCTCGGCCATCCCGGAGCCTCCACACGTCACCCTGAAATGTGCCAGTGAATACTGGCGCAATGGGGAGGGTAGAGCAGGTCCGTACTGATGGGTAGGGGGCGCACCAGGACTTTTGCGTCAGCGGCCGCCCCCGCGGGCAGCAGGAGTACGACATAGGGTGCGGGCGTGGCAGACAAGCGTGAGTACCGCATGGCGGAGCTGGCCCAGGAGGCCGGGATCACGGTGCGCACCCTGCGCTTCTACCGCGAGCGCAAGCTGATCCACCCACCGCGCCGTGAGGGCCGTATCGCCTGGTACGACGACAGTCACCTGGCCCGGCTGCGCACCATCACCGCCCTGCTGGAACGTGGGCACACCCTGAACGGCATCGCGGAACTGGCGGAGGCCTTCGACCACGGCCGCGACGTCGGGGAACTCCTCGGCGTCGACACCCCCACCGAGGAGGAGCCGGTCCGCCTCACCCCCGAGGAACTCGCCGCCCGCTTCGAGGGGCAGGTCACCGCCGAGAACCTCGCCGCCGCCCTGGACCTCGGCTACCTCGGCACCGCCGGCGACGAGATCGTCCACATCAGCCGCCGCCTTCTGGACGTCTCCTCCGCCCTGGTCCACGAGGGCATCCCGCTCGCCGAGGTCCTGTCCGCGGGCGCCCGGGTCCGCGAACACGCCGACGCCCTGGCCGACCTCTTCACCGACCTGATCCTCCGCCACGGCCCCGAGGAGAACCTCCAACGCCTGCGCCCACTGGCCCGCAGCGTGGTGGAGGCGGAACTGTCACTGGCGTTGGACCGGCGGCTGCGGAGGCGGGACCCGACCGGCCCGGAGCACGACGAAACGGGTCAGGATCAGCGGTCGTAGACCACGGTCACCGGAGCGTGGTCCGACCAGCGCTCGGCGTGCGTGGCGGCGCGCTCGACGTACCCCTTGACCGCCTTGGCGGCGAGACCGGGCGTGGAGCAGTGGTAGTCGATCCTCCACCCCGAATCGTTGTCGAAGGCCCGCCCCCGGTACGACCACCACGTGTACGGCCCCTCGACCTCCGGATGCAGCGCCCGTACGACGTCGACGTAACCGCCCTCCGCCGGGTCCAGGACCCGGGTCAGCCACGCCCGTTCCTCCGGGAGGAAGCCCGAGCTCTTCTGGTTGGCGCGCCAGTTCTTGAGGTCGGCCTGCTGGTGGGCGATGTTCCAGTCGCCGCAGATGACGACCTCGCGGCCGTCGGCGGCGGCGCGTTCGCGCAGGTCCTTGACGTAGGCGAGGAACTCGCCCATGAAGCGGACCTTCTCGTCCTGGCGTTCGGTGCCGACCTCACCGGAGGGCAGGTAGAGCGACGCGACCGTGACACCCGGCAGGTCGGCCTCGACGTAGCGGCCGCTGGTGTCGAACTCCGAGGAACCGAAGCCGATCCGGACCCGGTCGGGTTCACGGCGGGTGTAGAGGGAGACACCGGCCCGCCCCTTCGTGGCGGCGGGCGCGTGCACGACGTGCCAGCCTTCGGGGGTGCGTACATGCTCGGGCAGCTGCTGCGGCTCGGCGCGCACCTCCTGGAGGCAGACGACGTCGGCGGAGGTCTGTGCGAGCCACTCCACGAACCCCTTCTTCGCGGCGGCCCGCAGCCCATTCACATTCACGGTGGTCACAGTCAGCACCCGCGGCACACTACCGGCAGGTCCATGCCGGACCGGATGGGGTCCGGACCTCGACCCACCCCAGCGCTACGATTATGCGCATGCATATTCGCCGGGTCCCGTTCGACCACCCCGACGCCGTGAAGCTCAACGACGCCGTGCAGGCCGAATACCACGTGCGCTACGGCGACGGCGGCGACTCCACCGTGCTCGCCCCGTCGGACTTCCAACCGCCGAACGGCGTCTATCTCATCGTCTACGACGAGGCGGACCGGCCCGTCGCCACGGGTGGTTGGCGGCGCCAGGACGTCAACGGCGAGGGCAACGAGGACGGCGACGCGGAGCTCAAGCGCATGTACGTGATCGACGACATGCGGGGCCGGGGTCTCGCCCGGCGGCTGCTGTCGGCCCTGGAGGAGGACGCCCGCGCGGCCGGCCGTACCCGCATGGTGCTGGAGACGGGCACCAAGCAGCCCGAGGCCATCGCCCTGTACACGTCCAGCGGGTACGAGCCGTGCGGCAAGTTCGGCTACTACCGCCACTACGAGGACAGCCGCTGCTACGCCAAGAAGCTCAGCTCCTGAGGTAGGCCAGCACCGCGAGCACCCGTCGGTGCACGTCGTCCGCCGGCGGCAGGTCCAGCTTGGTCAGGATGGAGCCGATGTGCTTGCCGACGGCCGCCTCCGACACCACCAGTTCGCGCGCGATCGCCCCGTTGGACTTGCCTTCCGCGATCAGCGCCAGCACCTCCCGCTCCCGCGGGGTGAGCCGGGCGAGCGGATCCCGGCGCCTGCGCAGCAGTTGGCGTACGACTTCGGGGTCGACCACCGTGCCGCCCTCGGCGACCTCGCGCAGCGCCACCACGAACTGTTCGACCTGCCCCACCCGGTCCTTGAGCAGATAGCCGACGCCGCTGCCGTCCCCGGAGTCGAGGAGCTCGGCGGCGTACGCGCGCTGCACGTACTGGCTGAGCACCAGCACCGGCAGCCCGGGGCGTTCGGCGCGCAGGCGCAGGGCCGCGTGCAGCCCCTCGTCCTGGAAGCCGGGCGGCATGCGGACATCGGTGACGACGATGTCGGGCTGGTGTTCGGCGACCGCGCCGAGCAGCGCGTCCGCGTCGCCGACGGCGGCCGGCACCTCATGGCCGAAGCGGGTGAGCAGCCCGATGAGTCCCTCGCGCAACAGCACGCTGTCCTCGGCGAGGACTATCCGCAGGGGTCGGTCTGTCGTCTCGGCCGGCAAGGAATCTCCACACGCAGCAGGGTCGGTCCGCCCGGCGGGCTGGACAGGGAGAGTCTGCCATCGAGCACCGACACCCGGTCGGCGAGACCGGTCAGTCCGGTGCCGCCCGCGCTGTCGGCGCCGCCCGCCCCGTCGTCGCGGATGGAGAGGGTGAGCCGCCCGCCCTCGTATCCACCGCGCACGGCGGCCCTTTCGGCCCCGCTGTGCCGGGCGACGTTCACGAGGGCCTCGCAGACGACGAAGTACGCGGCGGACTCGACGGGTTGGGGCAGCCGTCCGGGCAGTTCGAGGTCCACGTCCACGGGGACGGGACTGCGGTCGGCCGCGTCGGCGACGGCGGCTTCGAGGCCGTAGTCGGTGAGGACCTTGGGGTGGATGCCGTGGATCAGCTCACGCAGCTCCGCGAGCACCTGCCCGGCCTCCTCGTGGGCCTTGGCGAGCTGGTCGGCGAGCGGTCCCGGCGGGGCGTCCAGGCGGGCCAGACCGAGGGTCATGGTGAGGGCCACCAGGCGCTGTTGGGCCCCGTCGTGCAGATCCCGCTCGATCCGGCGTCGCTCCGCCTCGAAGGCGTCCACCAACCGTGCCCGGGAGCGCGCCAGTTCGGTGACCCGCTCGTTGTCCTTCGAGGTCAGCAGGGCCCGCGCCAGCTCGGCCCGGGCACCGGCCACGACCCCCAGGGCGTAGGCGCCGGCCGCGAGCAGAGCCAGCCCGAGCGCCGCGGACCCGAGGGCGCCGGGCCAGCTGTCGACCGTCCACATCTTGGCCACCCTCGCCTCCCCGTCGACGGCGAACCACACCGGTGCGGCGGCCATGGCCAGCGGAACCCCGGCGGCGCAGGCCACCACGAGCGCGTCGAGCGGCCAGAGCACCAGCCCGAACAGCACGGCGTACGCCAGCTCCCGCCAGGTCGCCGGTTCCCGCAGCCGGGTCACCAGCCAGACCCGTAACCCCGGTCCGTCGGGCACCCGGTGGCCGTCGCCCGGCGCGGGTCCCACCCCGACCAGCCGCAGCCGCAGCCGCTCCACGGCGGCCACCGGGATCCCGGCCAGCACGGTCAGCACGAGCAGCGGCAGCCCGATCAGGACGACGGACAGCACCCCGCCGACGACGAGTCCGCCGAGGATCACGACCAGCACGACCACGCCGAGCAGCGCGCCGCTGCCCAGGTAGGCGACGGCTCGCCAGGGCCACGTCGATCTCAGGTATCCGCGCCCGCCGGGGGCCGCGCTCAGGGCTTGCCACACGCTCATGGGGATCACCGTAGAAGCGGGACGGGGGTGAGGCCATGGGCCCAGGCTTAGCCCCGGGGGTATGCCTGGCCCTACCCCAAGTGTCGGTCCTGCCGCACTGCTTCGGGGTGCGGTCGCGCGGTTGTCTTGCCTCACCGGTACCGAACCGGTGGGAGCAGAGGCGGAGTTGAGATGGTGCGGATGAGACCGGACGCGATCGTACTGAGGGCCGTGAGCAGGCGGTACGGGACCGGCGGCAACGCCGTGACCGCGCTCGACGACGTCACGCTCGCCTTCCCCGCGGGCACCTTCACCGCCGTCATGGGGCCGTCGGGTTCCGGCAAGTCGACCCTGCTGCAGTGCGCCGCCGGGCTGGAGCGGCCCGACTCGGGCTCGGTTCGGCTCGGTGACACGGAACTGACGTCCCTGAGCGAGCGCCGGCTGACCCTGCTGCGGCGGGAGCGCGTCGGCTTCGTGTTCCAGGCGTTCAACCTGCTGCCGTCCCTGACGGCCGCGCACAACGTCGCCCTGCCGCTGCGGCTGGCCGGGCGTCGGCCCTCGAAGGCCCGGGTACGGGAGGCCCTGCGCGAGGTCGGCCTCGGTGACCGCGCCCGCCACCGCCCCGCCCAGCTCTCCGGCGGCCAGCAGCAGCGGGTCGCGCTGGCCCGCGCGCTGATCACCCGCCCCGAGGTCCTGTTCGCCGACGAACCGACCGGCGCGCTGGACTCCCGGACCGGACGCGAGGTCCTGTCCCTGCTGCGGGACCTCGTCGACACGGGGGGCGGCACGGTGGTGATGGTGACCCACGACCCGGTGGCCGCGTCGTACGCGGACCGCGTGGTGTTCCTGGTGGACGGCAGGGTGAGCGGGGAGCTGAACGGGGCGTCGGCGGCGGAGATCGCGGCGCACATGACGGACCTGGAGGCCCTGACGGAACTGGAGGCCACCTCGTCCGGCCCCGCCCCGGAGGCCGCCCCGTGCTGAGCCTCGCCCTCCACACCCTGCGCACCCGCTGGGTGACGTTCACCGGCACCTTCCTGGCCCTCTGCCTCGGGGTCGCGCTGCTCACCGTGATGGGGCTGGCCCTCGCCTCCTCCGGGGACGCCCCCGAACGGGAACCGGAGCGGTTCGCGGCGGCGCCGGTCGTGGTGCGCGGGCAGGACACCCTGCGCGTGCCCACCCCGACCGGTGTCCGCACCGCGAAGCTGGCCCGCCCCCGCCCGGTCCCGCCCGGGACCGTCGCCGCGCTGCGTGCCCTCGGCCCGGTCGTCGAGGACCGCACCTTCGCCGTACGGGCCACCGGCGCGCCCGCCGACCTGGTGGGGCACCCTTGGCCGACGGCCGCGTTCGCCCCGTACCACCTGACGGCGGGCCGCGCCCCGCGCGCCGCGGACGAGGTGGTGGCGACCGGCGACTGGACGGCCGTGGGCGGCCTGCTGCACACCGCCGACGGGACCGTCCGGGTGGTCGGCACGGCCCGGGGCCTCGGCTTCGAGAACGCCCTCTTCTACACCGACGCCCGCGCGGCCCGGCTGTCCCCGGGGAGCACCCAGCTGGTGGTGGCCGCTGACGCGGCGGCGGTACGGCGGGCGATCGCAGCGTCGCGGCCCGTCGGCCCGAGCGTCCTCACCGGTGACGCCCGGCGGCTCGCCGATCCCCGACCCGACCGGGACCGGGAGGCGGTGACCGCGTTGAACGCGCTGTTCGGTACGGCCGGCGGGGTCGCCGGGTTCGTGTCGGTGTTCGTCGTGGCGTCCACCTTCGCCTTCGCGGTCGCCCAGCGGCGCCGGGAGTTCGGCCTGCTGCGCACGGCGGGCGCCACCCCGGGCCAGATCCGGCGGACGGTGGTCGCGGAGGCCCTCCTCATCGGGGTGCTCGCCTCGGCGGCGGGCTGCGCACTCGGCGGACTCGCCGCCCCGCACCTGGCCGCACGGGTCGTGGCCGACGGTCTGGCGCCGGCCTGGTTCACCATCGGCGCGCATGTCTGGCCGTACCATCTGGCCTTCTGGACGGGCCTGTCGGTGGCGCTGAGCGGTGTGCTGGCCGCGTCCTGGCGGGCCGGCCGGACCGCCCCCACGCAGGCCCTGCGCGAGGCGTCCGTCGACACCGGCACCCTGACCCGGGGCCGCCTGTTGGGCGGTACGGTCCTGCTCCTGGCCACCGTCGTGACTCTGGCGGCGGCCCTGCTGACCGACCCGGGCGAGCTGCTGCACCGCAAGGCGTACGTCAGCCGCCCCATGCTGCTGATCACCGCGGTGGCCCTGCTCTCCCCGGTCCTGGTGCGGCCGTCGGTCCGGGTGGTCGCCTGGTTGCCGGCCCGACTGCCGGGTGCCTGTGGGCTGTTGGTGCGGGAGAACGCCGCCGCGGCCGTCCGCCGCACGGCCGCCGTCGCCGCTCCGGTCCTGGTCATGGTCGCCCTCACGGGCTCACTGCTCGGTGCCACGGCGACCCTCGACGAGGCGCAGGGGGCGGAGCTCCGGCAGCGTACGACCGCCGACTTCGTGGTGACGCCCACGGCGTCCGGCAGCGGCCCTGCCCCGGAGACGACCGGCACCGGACTCGACCCGGAGACCGTACGGCGGCTGCGCGCGCTGCCCGGCGTCGAGCTCTCCGTGAGCGCGGCGAGCGCGGTGCACACGCTGGAGGACGGTGTGGCCCTGGTGAGGTCCGAGGCCCGCGCGGCCGACCCGAAGGCGCTCGCGGCGGCCGTACGGCTGCCGTTGACCGCCGGCCGGCTCGCCGATCTCGACGACGACTCGATCGTGGTGAACGAGGAGTGGGCCCGGCACACCGTCGGCGAGCGGGTGACGGTGTGGTTGGGCGACGGCACCCGCAGGTCCCTGCGCATCGCCGCGGTGATGCCCACCGGCACGGGCGACAACGGCGTGTACGTCACCCCGGCCAACGCGGCGGGCGCCCCGGTGGACCGGATCGACGTGAAGGTGACACCCGGCGCGGACGCGAGCGCGGTGCGAACGCGACTGCGGCAGGCGGTCCGTGGGTCCTCGCCCGCGGGGGCCCGGGTCCTCACCCGGGAGGAATGGCTGCGGGCGGTGTCCCCCCACGCCGACGGCACGACCCGGCTCGGTTTCCTCCTCGTCCTCGGTCTCGCGTTGCTCTACGCCGGCCTCTCGCTGGCCAACACCCTGGTCATGGCCACCTCGGACCGAGTACGGGAGCTCGCCTCGCTTCGGCTGGCGGGTGCCACCGGCGGGCAGGTGCTGCGGCTGGTCGTGGCGGAGGCCCTGACCGTGGTGACGGTCGGCGCGGTGCTCGGCCTGCTCGTGGCCGCGCTCAACCTGCTCGGCATGGGGACCGCCCTGGGCCTGCTGTCCGCACCCGCCTCGATCCATCTGCCCTGGCCGGAACTCGGCACGGCGACGGCCGCGTGCGCGTTGACAGCGGTGATCTCCGCCCTCGCCGCACACAGAAGATCCCGCCCGGTCGATTGATCGGACGGGATCTCCCCAACTCCCCGGGTTTTCCGGGAGTTGTTGCGGTGGGCCGTGAAGGAATAGATGAGTTGGCGCCCCTGAAAGGCTGCCCACGGGCCCGCTGCCGTATCCCTGTGAGGAGGTACCGCTCGGATACAGCTGCGTGGAAATCACTCGCATGGCTCTACTGGCGCGCGCTGCGTCTCCGATCGGCCTATACAGATGCCATGACGGATGACGACGAGGCAGCCTCCCGGTCGGACGTGAACCCTCGGTGGGTCGCGTGGGCGGCACTTGGTGGTTCCCTCATCGGTGCACTGACCGGCCTCGCCGGCAGCCTGCTCGTCTACAAGCAGGCCGAGGACAACCGCGAAGCGACTGCGCACCAGCGGACCTCCGACGTCCGCCGCGCCGCGTACGGCGAGCTGGTGAACAGCTTCCAGAGATACAAGACCGAGACCAACGGTTATCGCAACCTGCTGAATGAAGATGCGGAGGCGCAGGAACTGCTCAGCCACTACAACGGAAAAGTCGTTCCGGCCTTCAGCAAGATGCAACAGGCGGAGTCCCTGGGCCGACTCGTCGGCACAGGATCCGCTCGCGCCTCGATCAAGCAGATGAGTGCCCTCGACGACAAAGTGGGGGAAATCTTCGCGGCGGAAACTGTCGATCTGAACCGGTTCGACGTGACGATGGCGGAATTCACGAAGGTCGTCGATGCCTTCGTGTACAGGGTTGACCAAGAGATCATCTAGGGCCGTGCCCTGGCGAGGGCCGCACGCCGTTCGAACCCCGTAACGTCGACCGAGGGTTCGTAACCGCCGGTTCGTCGACCTCTCGACGCGGGCCGGTGTCCGTCAGGCCCCGGCATGCCAAAGCCCCGGTCGGAAGATCCCGACCGGGGCTTTGAGCTGCGTGGACCTGTGGGGATTTGAACCCCAGACCCCCTCGATGCGAACGAGGTGCGCTACCAGACTGCGCCACAGGCCCTTGCAACGAGTGAAACTCTAGCATCCCCATCCGGGTGCTTGGAAATCCGTTCCCCGGCTGGTCAGGGAGGGCACCGCGACCGCACGTGCCCGGCCCCCGGAGCTCACTCGTTGGCGGCCCGGGGCCGGTCGCCGTCCTCGTACTGGTCGAAGAGCGGGGTGCGGCCGCGTTCGCGGGCGCGGCGGGCGGAGGCGGCGCGGCGGGCGTCACTGCGCTCGTCCGCACCCGGCCGGTCCTCCCCGTCGGCGGGGTCCTCCTCCGGCGCACCCTCGTCCCGGGCGGCGGACTCGGCGTCCTGGCCGGGCGTGACGGTGCTGGAGCGCGCCGAGCTCCACGCGTCCGGCGCACCGAGGTCCACGTCGGAGGTGGCCCGGGGCGCGACGGGGGCGGTCACGTACGTCGGCAGCGGCACCGGCACCGGGTCCCAGCTGTCGCCCTGTCCGGGGCGCTGCTGCCGCTCGCGCTGCTGGTCGACCCACTCGGCGTGGTCGGTCTGCTCGACGAGCGCACGCCGGTCCGCGGCGAGCGCCGACATTCCGGAGTCGGTCGCCGGCTCGGGGCCCTCGTCCGGCTCGTCGGAGTCGACGCCCGTCTCGTCGACGGCCCGCCGACGCGGCTGGCGGGCGCGCTCACGCAGTCGCTGCGCGGCGGCCTCGGCCATGCGCCGGTCCATCTGGTAGGCGAAGCGCCGCCGTTCCTGGGAACGCAGGTACGCGATGTACGTGCTGAGCAGCACGGCGGGTACGCCGGGCGCCCACAGGAAGGTGAGCCCTCCGACCGCGGCGACGACCGTGCCCAGCGTGAAGGCGATGAAGAGCATGACCGTGGTACGCCGACGGCGCGCGAGCACCTTCGTACGCCTGGCGCGCGCTGCGGCCGCCTCCTGCGCGGGTGTACGCCGAGGGGCCGGCTTGCGCTTGGGCGCCGAGGAGGCCGAGTCCTCCCGCGCGGATTCGGTCCCGGGTTCGCGGACGGACTCCCGAGCGGGTTCCCGGACGGACTCCCGGGCCGGTTCACGAACAGGTTCTCGCACCGATTCCCGCGCCGATTCCCGTGCTTGTTCCGTGCGTCCCGGGCTCTGTTCCTGGACCGGCGCCTGCGCCTGCGGGCGGTTCGGAGGCATGGCGAAGGCACGGACGTCCACCGAGTCGGTGACGACGCCCGCGCCGTCGGCGCCTGGCTCCCCCTCCTCGGTGGAGCGCGCCCGCAGGTCCTTGGCGTACCGGCGCTCCATCCCCGCCCGTCCGGACAGCAACCGGATGGCCGTGCTGAAGCGTTCCGTCGGACGGGCCTCGTTCAGCTCGTCCTGCCTACGGAGCCACATCGGCACCAAGTAGGCGGCCCAGGCCCCGACAATGACTGCGTAGATGAGGCCGCTGCTGCTCACGTCTCACACGGTAGAGGGGTTTACGTGAGGCCATCTGCCAATTGAGTCGGTGTGTCGCACGATCTGGCTGATATTTCGAGCTTTTTTTGCGACCGATGCGATCAGCAGGCCACCGAGGTGGCGAATTCAACACCCCAAGACGGTCATCCGCCGGTCATTTTCGAACACATATTCAATTTCCAGGGCAGTGGCCATGCGCTACGACGCGGGGTTGTCGTGCGGCGTGCTCCTGGAGCGTGCCCGCTGCCACCGCCTGAGCAAACCGTCGGGCACCTCTTCCGCGGTGAGCGCGAAGACGAGATGGTCGCGCCAGGCGCCGTCGATGTGGAGATAGCGCGGGCGCAGCCCCTCCTCGCGGAACCCGAGCTTCTCCACCACCCGCCGACTGGGGCCGTTCTCGGGTCGGATGCAGACCTCGATGCGGTGCAGACCGACGGCCCTGAAACAGTGGTCCACGACGAGCGCCACAGCGGTCGGCATCACCCCGCGGCCCGCCACCGACTCGTCCACCCAGTACCCGACATGCCCCGAGCACATCGAACCCCAGGTGATTCCGGCCACCGTCAACTGCCCGACCAGCCGCCCCTGGTACTCGATGACGAACGGCAGCATCCGGCCGGCGTTCGCCTCGGCCCGCAGGTGCCGGACCATCTGCCGATAGGTCGGCCGGTGCGCTATCGGGCCGCTCGGGGTGGGTGGCGGAATTGTCGCCTCCCACGGCCGCAGCCAGTCCCGGTTGCGCCGGTTGACGTCGCGCCAGGCCCGCTGGTCGCGCATTTTTATCGGCCGGAGGACGACATCGCCGTCCGCCAGTACGACGGGCCAGGATGGGCTGTTCAGCTCGCACCCCCACGGCCGGCGCCGGGTCTCGGGTGGTCCCCGCCGCGGATCTGGTCGACGGCGTGCGTCAACAGCGGCTCCAGAACGGCGAGACCGTCCTTCACACCGCCGGAGGAACCCGGCAGATTGACGATCAGGGTCTCTCCCGCCACTCCTGCCAGGCCACGGGAGAGGGCAGCCGTCGGCACCTTCTCCCGGCCGAAGGCCCTGATGGCCTCCGCGATGCCCGGCACCTCGTGGTCGATCACCCGGCGGGTCGCCTCGGGGGTGCGGTCGGTGGGCGAGATGCCGGTGCCGCCGGTGGTGACGACCACGTCGTACCCGGCGTCGACGGCGGCGCGCAGGGCGGCTTCCACGGGGTCGCCGTCGGGCACGACCTGAGGTCCGTCGACGGCGAAACCGAAGCTCCGCAGGCCGTCGGCGATCAACGGGCCGCCCTTGTCCTCGTAGACCCCGGCCGCGGCCCGGTTGGAGGCGGTGACCACAAGAGCTCGATACGTCATGCCCGGCTCCAGTCGCCCGACTTGCCGCCCGTCTTCTCCTCGACCCGTACGTCCGTGATGACCGCTCCCTTGTCGACCGCCTTGATCATGTCGATCACGGTGAGGGCGGCGACGGAGACCGCGGTGAGTGCCTCCATCTCGACGCCCGTGCGGTCCGTCGTCTTCACCGTGGCCAGGATCTCCACGGCGTCGTCCGCGACCCTCAGGTCCAGTTTCACACCGGACACCGACAACGGGTGGCACAGCGGGATGAGGTCGGGCGTGCGTTTGGCGCCCATGATGCCCGCGATCCGCGCGGTGGCCAGGGCGTCGCCCTTGGGGACGCCCTCGCCGCGCAGCAGCTCGATCACGCGGGGCGAGACCAGGACGCGGCCGCTGGCGCTGGCGGTGCGCGCGGTCACGTCCTTCGCCGAGACATCGACCATGCGGGCCGCGCCCGCCTCGTCGATGTGGGTCAGTCGGTCCTGCGATGAGGGTCCGGGGGTCTCCCCCCGGGAAGGCACTGTCATGCTGTGTGGCGCTCCCGGTCCGGGCCCGGCGCGCGGGCCTGCTGTGCGCGACACGGTACCGCCAAGTCGAACCGTCGAGCGGCGCGGTCCCCGCGGGTCAGCCGAGCAGCACGACCTCGACCTCGGTACCCGGCTCGACGGACTCCATGTCCTCGGGGACGACGATCAGCGCGTCCGCGTGCGCCAGGGCCGCGACCAGGTGCGATCCGGCGCCGCCGACCGGGGTCACCGCACCGTCGGCGTACATGCCGCGCAAAAACTGCCGACGGCCCTTCGGGGAGGTCAGCGCCTTGTCGGCGGTGAGCTTCGCGCGGGTGCGCGGCCGGTGCACGTCGTCGAGGCCCATCAGGGTGCGGATCGCGGGGCGCACGAACAGCTCGAAGGAGACGTACGACGACACGGGGTTGCCGGGGAGCGCGAGCAGCGGGGTGTGGTCGGGGCCGATGGAGCCGAAGCCCTGGGGTTTGCCGGGCTGCATGGCGAGCTTGCGGAACTCGATGCCGCTGCCGGCCTCGTCCGCGTCGCCGACGTACGACAGGGCCTCCTTGACGACGTCGTAGGCCCCGACGCTGACCCCGCCGGTGGTGACCATGAGGTCGGCGCGGACGAGCTGGTCCTCGATGGTGGAGCGGAGTGTCTCCGCGTCGTCGGCGACGGCGCCCACCCGGTAGGAGATGGCACCGGCGTCGCGGGCGGCGGCGGTGAGGGCGAAGCTGTTGGAGTCGTAGATCTGGCCGCTGCCGAGTCCCTCGCCGGGCTGGACGAGTTCGCTGCCGGTGGACATGACGACCACGCGCGGACGCGGGCGCACCCGGACGGTGCCGCGCCCGATGGCGGCGAGCAGGGCGATCTGCGGCGGGCCGAGGACGGTGCCCGCCTCCAGGGCACGGTCTCCGGCCTTCACGTCGCTGCCCTCGGCGCGGACGTGAGCGCGGGCACCGGCCGGGCGGTACACGTGCACGTGTCCCTCGGCGCCCTGGGGGGCCAGGGCGCGGGCCCGCATCCCGGTGACCGGGCCCTCGCCGAGGCCGCCGTCGGTCCACTCGACGGGGACGACGGTCTCCGCGCCGGGCGGCAGCGGGGCGCCGGTCATGATCCGGGCGGTCTGGCCGGGCCCGACGTGGAGCAGTGCCGCCTGGCCCGCGGCCACGTCCCCGACGACCTCGAGGACGGCCGGGTACTCCTCGCTCGCACCCGCGACATCCGCGACCCGCACCGCGTACCCGTCCATGGAGCTGTTGTCGAACGGCGGCAGGGACACCGGCACCGTGACGTCCTCGACCAGGACGCAGCCCTGGGCGTCGAGGAGTTGCAGCTCGATGGGTTCGAGGGGGCGGACGGTCGCGAGGATGTCCTCCAGGTGCTCGTCCACCGACCAGAGGTGGTCGGGGTTGGCGGTTCGGGGGGCGGCGCTGCTCAACGTGGTTACATCTCCTCGGCTACGTAACTGCGAAGCCAGGTCCGGAAGTCCGGGCCCAGGTCTTCACGTTCGCACGCGAGTCTGACAATGGCACGCAGATAGTCGCCGCGGTCGCCGGTGTCATAGCGGCGGCCCTTGAAGACCACGCCGTGCACCGGGCCGCCGATCTTCTCGTCCGAGGCGAGCTGCTGGAGTGCGTCGGTCAGCTGGATCTCGCCGCCGCGGCCGGGCTCGGTCTTGCGCAGGATCTCGAAGATGTGCGGGTCGAGGACGTAGCGGCCGATCACCGCGTAGTTCGACGGGGCGTCCGCCGGATCCGGCTTCTCCACCAGAGCGGTGACCTTGACGGTGTCGCTGTCCTCGGTGGGGCCGACGGCCGCGCTGCCGTAGAGGTGGATCTGCTCGGGCTCGACCTCCATGAGCGCGATGACGCTGCCGCCGCGCTGCTCCTGGACCTCGACCATCCGCTGGAGCAGCGGGTCGCGCGGGTCGATCAGGTCGTCGCCGAGGAGGACGGCGAAGGGCTCGTTGCCCACGTGGGGGGCGGCGCACAGGACGGCGTGGCCGAGGCCTCTGGGGTCGCCCTGGCGGACGTAGTGCATGGTCGCGAGGTCGCTGGACTCCTGCACCTTGGCGAGCCGGCCCGCGTCACCCTTCTTCTGAAGGGCCGACTCCAGCTCGTAGTTGCGGTCGAAGTGGTCCTCCAGGGGCCGCTTGTTGCGGCCCGTGATCATGAGGACGTCGTCCAGACCCGCGGATACGGCCTCCTCGACCACGTACTGGATCGCGGGCTTGTCCACGACCGGCAGCATCTCCTTGGGAGTGGCCTTGGTGGCCGGCAGGAACCGGGTGCCGAGACCTGCTGCGGGAATGACAGCCTTGCTGATCCGGGGGTGCGACTGAGTCATGCGGCAACCTTATCCGGTGCCTTTGATCGGAATCTGAGGCTCCGGCGACTTAGCTCTCATATGAGCATATTGGAAGGATACGGGTGCGATTTTGAACCACGTCGGACGTCCGGCCGAGCCTGACAAGCAAACGTTGCGGCAGGAGTTCCTCACGGTGAGGAACAGATTGACGGCCGATGACGTGCGGAAAGCCGCCACCGCGCTGGCCGGTCGGGCGCTCGGGCTGCCCGAGTTGGCGCGGGCGCGCACAGTGGCGGCGTACGTCTCCGTGGACAGTGAACCCGGCACGCTCGCGCTGCTCGACGCGCTGCGCGAGCGGGGCGTGCGGGTCCTGCTCCCGGCGCTGCTGCCCGACAACGACCTCGACTGGGGCGCGTACACCGGCGAGGGTTCACTCCAACGCGTGCGGCACGGCGGGCGAATGGCCCTGTTCGAGCCCGCCGGGGAGCAGCTGGGGCCGGACGCCGTGGCCGGCGCCGACGTGGTGCTGCTGCCGGGGCTGGCGGTCGACGCGCGCGGGATGCGCCTGGGGCGCGGCGGGGGCTCGTACGACCGTGTCCTCGCCCGTCTGGAGCGCGCGGGCGCGCACCCCACGCTGGTGGTGCTCCTGTACGACTGGGAGGTCGTGGAGCAGGTGCCGTCCGAGGCGCACGACCGGCCGGTGCGGGCGGTGGTGACCCCGTCGGGCGTGCGCCGCTTCCCGTCCGACTAGGAAGGCCCGGCCCCTTTCGGGGCCGGGCCTTCGACAACTCAGCGCTTCAGCGGCTCACCGCTCCCGCCGTTCACGGCCTCAGCACCAGCGAGTCGCTCGTGCTGCCGTCGACGGCCTTGTCGGAGAAGGACCAGTCGAGCAGTTCACCGTCGGCCCACTTGTCCGTCTGGTCGGTGTAGTGGGCGCTGTAGGCGTGTCCGGAGGCACCGGCCAGGTTGATCCACTTCGACTTGTCGAGGTCGCCGAGGTTGACCACCATCCGCATCGAGGGCACCCACACGACCTCGTAGCCGCCGGCGGCGTTCCAGCCGGTGGCGTTGACCGCCGCCTCGCCGCCGCTGAGCTTCCACGGGCCGCGGTTGAGCATGTACTGCAGGAAACCGGGGCCCTCGGTGCCCAGGGTCTGGTTCTTCAGGAACAGGCGGTGCAGCCGGCCCCAGCTCCAGTTGTCGATGTCCTTGCCGAGCTTGGCGGTCAGTTCCCAGCGGGCGTCGATCATGGCGCGCTTGAGCAGCTCGTCGCGGTTGGTGGCCTCGGGGCGGGTGCCCACCTCGGGCGTCTTCCACCAGTCGCTGTTCTCGTCGTCCAGGAGGTTGCGCACCACCTCGAACCACCGGTCGCCGCCGTCCGGCTGCGCCTGGTCGGCGTCGCGCTCGCCGCACTCGCGGACCTTCTTGGCCTCGTCGACGGGCCCGGTGGTGTTGACCGGGTCCACCCACAGGCACTGCCCCTCGACCCGCAGCTCCTTGGGCAGCTTGTTGCCGAAGGCCAGCTTGAGGATGTTGCGCCAGACCGAGTTGAAGTAGGCGGCGGCCGCCGAGTCGGCGTCCTGGGTGTAGTCCCAGCCCGCCAGCAGCTCCTGGGCCTCGCGGACGTTCTTGTCGTCGACGTCGATCTTCAGCAGCTTGGGCACCAGCAGCTTGGCGATCTCGCTGCTGTTGTCCAGCTGCATCTGCCGCATGTCGTCGGTGGAGATCTTGCCGCCGCCCTTGATCTTCTGCTCGATCAGGTCGGTTATCCGCTGGCTGCGGGTGCCGTAGCCCCAGTCCGTGGTGAGCGTGTAGGGGTACTTGCCCTTGTCGATCACGGCCTGGTTGGCGGTCACGATGTAGCCGCGGTCCGGGTCGTACTCGTAGGGCAGCGCGTCCTGGTCGATGTAGCCGGTCCACTTGTACTTGGGGTCCCAGCCCGGCGCCGGGATGGAGCCATCGTCGCCCTTGGCGCGGGTGGGGATCCTCCCCGGCAGTGTGTAGCCGATGTGGCCCTTGGTGTCGGCGTAGACCAGGTTCTGCGACGGCACGTCGAACAGCGTGGCGGCCTTGCGGAAGTCGCTCCAGCCGGCGGCCTTGTCCATCGCGAAGACGGCGTCCATGGCGGTGCCGGGGTCCAGCGCGGTCCAGCGCAGGGCGATGCCGTAGCCGTCGCCGCGGTCGGGGGCGGCGGTGTCGACCGTGGCCTTCTTGCCGACCTTCACCAGCTCGCTGTCACGGTCGGACAGCAGGGGCATCCCGTCGCTGGTCTGCCGGACGACGATCTTCTTGGCGGAGCCGCCCGCGACCTTGATGGTCTCCTCGCGCGTGGTGAAGGGCTTCACCTTGCCGTCGTACTGGTAGCCGTCGCCGGAGAGCTTCTCCAGGTAGAGGTCGGTGACGTCGACGCCGGAGTTGGTCATGCCCCAGGCGATGTTCTGGTTGTGGCCGATGACCACGCCGGGCATGCCCGCAAAGGTGTAGCCGCTGGCGTCGTACTGGCACTTGCTGGAGATCGCGCGGCAGTGCAGGCCCATCTGGTACCAGACGGACGGCAGGGAGGGAGACAGGTGCGGGTCGTTGGCGAGCAGCGGCTTGCCGGTGATGGTGTGCTCCCCGCTCACCACCCAGGAGTTCGAGCCGATGCCGTTGCCGTTCACGCCGACGGCCGTGGGGACGTCGTCCAGGACGTTCTGGAGGCTCGTGAGCTGACTCTGCAGGGCGGATCCGGACGTCCCTGAGGAGCCGCTCGTACCGCCGGTGCCTGTTCCGGTGCCAGTGCCGGTACCGGTACCGGTACCTGTTCCGGTACCCGTGCCTGTGCCGGTACCCGTGCCGGTACCGGTGCCCGTCGCGCCGTCGCCGCCGTCGAACGTGCCCGTGAGCTCGCCGTACTGGCCCTGCTGGACGATCGTCTGGTTGCGGCTGTAGGGATACTGCGGGTACAGGTCGGCGATCTGTTTGGGGCCGAGGCGGCTGGTCATCAGGGCGCGGTCGATCTCGTCCTGCATGTTGCCGCGCAGGTCCCAGGCCATCGCCTTCAGCCACGCGACGGAGTCGACCGGGGTCCACTTCGCGGGCGTGTAGTCGTTGGTGAAGCCGAGCGCCGCGTACTCCAGGGAGAGGTCCTCGCCGCTCTTGCCCTGGAGGTAGGCGTTGACCCCCTTGGCGTACGCCTGGAGGTACTTCTTCGTGGAGGCCGACAGCGTCTTGTCGTACTCCTGCTTCGCCACCCGGTCCCAGCCCATGGTGCGCAGGAACTCGTCGTTGTCGACCTGGCCCTTGCCGAACATCTCCGACAGCCGCCCGGAGGTCATGTGGCGGCGGACGTCCATCTCGTAGAACCGGTCCTGCGCCTGGACGAAGCCCTGCGCCATGAACAGGTCCGCGTCGGAGGAGGCGTAGATCTGCGGGATGCCGTAGCCGTCCCGCTTGACGTCCACGGGTCCGGACAGGCCGTCCAGGGTGATCGATCCCTTGGTCTGCGGGAACGAGGCGCGGACGGTGCTGATGGACCAGTACGCCCCGTAAGCCACGCCTCCGATGAGGGCCAGCACGAGGACGAGTACGAGCAGGCGGGCTTTGCGCCCCTTCTTCCTGCCGGACTTGCCGGGCTTGTGACCCGATGAGGCGGTGGTGGTGGGGGGCATCGCTGTCCTTGCTGTCCTAACGCGAGCGGCAGGCGGGCGTATCCATGTGACTGAGCGCTGGAGCAACCATAGGCGCAGGGCCCGGTGCGACTTGACGCGGAGTCGGGAACCAGGACGTACGCGCGTTCGATCATGCCTTTTCGAGTGTCAAGAAATCGTCAAGAGTTAGGTAAGGTAACGAAGTACCTGGGTGCGAAACGATTCTTCTTCGTGTCCGATATACGTGAGCCCGCGCGCGTGACGCCGCGGGCCAGGGAAGGGAACGGCCGCTGACTGTCCACCACCTCAACCAGCTCCTGCTCGTCTGCTCGCTCGTTCTGCTCGTCGCCGTGGCAGCGGTTCGGATCTCCTCGCGCAGCGGGCTCCCAAGCCTGCTCGTGTACCTGGGGATCGGCATCGCCATGGGCCAGGACGGAGTGGGCGACATCCACTTCGACAGCGCCGCGCTGACCCAGGTCATCGGGTACGCGGCCCTCGTCGTGATCCTGGCCGAGGGCGGTCTCGGCACCAAGTGGAAGGAGATCAAGCCGGCCCTGCCCGCCGCGTCCACCCTGGCGCTGGCCGGGGTCGCGGTGAGCGTCGGGGTGACGGCGACGGCCGCGCACTACCTGGTCGGGCTGGAGTGGCGGCAGGCGCTCATCATCGGCGCGGTGGTGTCCTCGACGGACGCGGCGGCGGTGTTCTCGGTGCTGCGCAAGATCCCGCTGCCCGCGCGCGTGACCGGCACGCTGGAGGCGGAGTCCGGCTTCAACGACGCCCCGGTGGTCATCCTGGTGATCTCCTTCTCCACCGCCGGCCCGTTCGAACACTGGTACGTGCTGCTCGGGGAGATAGCTCTGGAGCTGGCCATCGGCGCCGCCATCGGCATCGCGGTGGGCTGGCTGGGCGCCTGGGGCCTCAGGCACGTCGCCCTGCCCGCCTCCGGTCTCTACCCGATCGCCGTGATGGCGATCGCCGTCACGGCGTACGCGGCGGGCGCGATGGCCCACGGAAGCGGCTTCCTCGCGGTCTACCTCGCCTCGATGGTGCTGGGCAACGCGAAGCTGCCGCACTGGCCCGCCACCCGCGGGTTCGCCGACGGGCTCGGCTGGATCGCCCAGATCGGCATGTTCGTCCTGCTCGGCCTGCTGGTCACCCCGCACGAACTGGGCGACGACATCTGGCCGGCGATCATCATCGGGCTGGTCCTGACGATGGTGGCCCGCCCACTGAGCGTCTTTCTGTGCCTGACGCCGTTCCGGGTGCCCTGGCAGGAGCAGACCCTCATGTCCTGGGCCGGACTGCGCGGCGCGGTGCCCATCATCCTGGCGACCATCCCGATGGTGCAGGGCGTCGACACCAGCCGCCGCATCTTCAACATCGTCTTCGTCCTGGTCGTCGTCTACACCCTGGTCCAGGGCCCGACCCTGCCCTGGCTGGCCCGCAAGCTGCGGCTGGGCGGCGATCCGGAGGCCGCCGCCGACCTGGGCATCGAGTCGGCGCCCCTGGAGCGGCTGCGCGGGCACCTGCTGTCCGTGGAGATCCCCGAGGGCTCGAAGATGCACGGCGTCGAGGTCAACGAGCTGCGCCTGCCGGCCGGGGCCGCGGTCACGCTGGTCGTCCGCGAGGGCAAGTCGTTCGTGCCGCTGCCGACGACGGTGCTGCGGCACGGGGACGAGCTTCTCGTGGTCGCCACCAACCCCGTCCGGGACGCTGCGGAACGGCGGCTGCGGGCCGTCGGCCACGGCGGCAAGCTGGCCGGATGGCTGGGCACGGGCGGCACCGGCACAGGCCGTTAACGGCGTGTTTCACGCGATTCACACCCCAGGGAATCGCAGGTACACGACCCCATCGTGCTCGTTTTCACAGGCCTCTCAGCCCTGATCCCTGTACGATGAATGCGCACCTGATCGAACCAACTCTGCCTGACGCAGAGCTGGCGCGACCGTATGGCGGCCGGGACGCTCCTGACAGCGGGCTTTGGCATCTACCGCAGTCCGCGCAAGAGGACAGCTCTCGGCGCCCCGCCTCCCGGAGGGGGCCGCGCCACCAGGCGGCAGAAAGGCACGGGCCGTGGCATCCACGGTCACCTCCCGCCCCGGATACGGGCAGCTGCTGCGTACCCGCGGCGCCTGGACGTTCCTGCTCCCCGGCTTCGCGGCACGCCAGCCGTTCGCGATGCTCACCGTCTCCATCGTGCTGCTCGTGCAGCACACCACCGGCTCCTACGGGGCGGCGGGCGCCGCCGCGGCCGTCACCGGGGTCTCCACGGCCCTGTTCGCGCCCTACGCCGGTCGCCTCGTCGACCGCCACGGACAACGCGCGGTACTGGTCCCGGGCGTGGTGGTGCACGCCCTGTCGGGCCTGGCCCTGACCGCGCTCGCGCTGTCCCACGCCCCCCTGTGGGCGCTGCTCGCGGCAGCCGTGCCCACGGGCGCCTCGACGCCCCAGATCGGCCCGATGGTGCGGGCGCGCTGGGCGGTCCAGCTCCAGGACTCGCCGCTGCTGTCCACCGCGGCGGCCTTCGAGTCGGTCACGGACGAGCTGACCTTCGTCATCGGCCCGCTGCTGGCCACCGCGCTGTGCACGTCGGTGGATCCCGCCGCGGGTCTGGTGGCGGAGGCCTCGCTGACGCTGCTGGGCGGTCTGCTGTTCGCCGCGCGGAAGAGCACCCAGCCCGCGGTCGCCGCCGACGGGCACGCGCGGGTGGCGCACGCCTCGGCGCTGCGCAGCCCCGGCGTGCGGATCCTGATCGTGGCGTTCCTCGGCATCGGCTCCGTCTTCGGCGGCATGCAGGTCTCACTGGCCGCGTTCACCGAGTCGATCGGCGAACCCGGCCTGAACGGTGTCCTGTACGGCACCTTCGCCGCCGGCAACGTGCTCTCCGGTCTGGTCTGCGGCGCCATCGCCTGGAAGACGGCCCCGCGGCGCCGCCTGCTCGTCGGGTACGCCGCCCTCGCGCTGACCGCGTCCGGCCTGTGGGCCGCGCACTCGGTGCTCGTCCTGGCCGGCCTCGGCCTGCTCGTCGGCATGTGCATCGCGCCCGCCCTGATCACCGGCTACACCCTGGTCGAGGGGCTGGTCGCGGCCGACGCCCGCACCGAGGCGTTCACCTGGCTGACCGGGGCGGTGGCGCTCGGCCAGGCGGCGGCCGTCACGATCGCCGGACAGCTTCAGGACCGCTTCTGGGACGGCGCCGGGTTCCTGGTCCCGATGGGCGGCACGCTGCTCGCCCTGGTGACCCTGCTGGCGCTGCGTTCACGACTGGCGCCGCCGCGCGCGACCAGAGTGGTCACGCGCGGCGCGGCCCATCGCGAACCTGTCGCGATCGATGAGATGTGACCGAAGGAATACGTCACTGTGACTCCGCAGCTACGCTGCTTCTCCTTTGGGCAAGTGCCCGCGAGACGGTCAAGCCCTGACCGCTGCCCACAGGCAGGTGACGCACGTTACTCCAATTGCAAGCGGCACAGGTTAGTATGGACGATCGTTAGCACTCATCGAGTGAGAGTGCCAGGAGGAAGACAAGTGCCGACCTATCAGTACCAGTGCACCGAGTGTGGCGAGGGCCTCGAGGCGGTGCAGAAGTTCACCGACGACGCGCTCACCGAGTGCCCCAACTGCCACGGCCGACTCAAGAAGGTGTTCTCCGCGGTCGGCATCGTCTTCAAGGGCTCCGGCTTCTACCGCAACGACAGCCGCGGCTCCTCGTCGAGCAGCGCGCCGTCGTCCTCGAAGTCGGGGGCGTCCTCTTCGTCCTCGGAGTCGAAGTCGTCCGACTCGAAGTCCTCCGACGCGAAGTCGTCCTCGGACTCGAAGTCGTCGAGCACGAGCACGTCGAGCTCGGGCAAGTCGTCCAGCAGCAGCTCAGCCGCGTAGGGCCAAGCCTCTCCGCCCGCCGCTCAGGGCCCTTTCTCTCAGGGCCCTGCCGCCTTTCTCACCGGACCCTGTCGTCTTACGACGGCGGGGTCATCGGCGTTTCCGGAGGCGGTTAGGGTGCGGGCATGGCGAACAAGGCGAACGCAGAGGTCGGTGTGATCGGCGGCTCCGGCCTCTACTCGTTCCTCGACGACGTGACCGAGATCCAGGTGGACACCCCCTACGGGCCTCCCAGTGACTCCCTCTTCCTCGGCGAGGTGGCCGGCCGGCGGGTCGCCTTCCTGCCCCGGCACGGGCGCGGCCACCATCTGCCGCCGCACCGCATCAACTACCGGGCCAACCTCTGGGCACTGCGGTCCGTCGGCGCCCGCCAGGTCCTCGCCCCGTGCGCGGTGGGCGGCCTGCGCCCCGAGTACGGTCCGGGCACGCTGCTGGTGCCGGACCAGCTGGCCGACCGGACGAAGTCCCGGACGGGCACGTACTTCGACGGGCTGCCGCTGCCGGGCGGCGCGGTGCCGAACGTGGTCCATGTGTCCCTGGCCGATCCCTACTGCCCGGTCGGGCGGGCGGCCGCGCTGAAGGCGGCACGCGGGCGGGACTGGGAACCGGTGGACGGCGGCACGCTGGTCGTGATCGAGGGGCCGCGGTTCTCGACCCGCGCCGAATCGGTGTGGCATCAGGCGCAGGGCTGGTCGGTGGTCGGCATGACCGGACACCCGGAGGCGGCACTCGCCCGCGAACTGGAGCTCTGCTACACCTCGTTGACCCTGGTCACCGATCTCGACGCGGGCGCCGAGACGGGTGAGGGCGTCTCCCACGAGGAGGTGCTGCGGGTGTTCGCGGCGAACGTGGACCGGCTGCGGGGTGTGCTGTTCGACGCGGTGGCCGAGTTGCCCTCGGCGCGGGAGCGGGACTGTCCGTGCGCGAACGCGCTGGGCGGGATGGATCCGGGGTTCACGCTGCCGTAGGTGTGCCGGCGCCCGTGGGCGGAACCTCCCGTTCGGGTGAGGGAGTTGTCCACAACTCGGCAGTAGCCCACGGGCCTCCGCGGGAATCGGCGCGAAGCCGCATCGTGGCACCGCAAGCCGATCCCTCGTCGCAGGTGGTGGTCCCATGTCCTTCGCACCCTCGCCCTCGTCCTCGCCCTCCCGTTCCCACTCCCCTACTTCCGCTCCCTCTCCCGTCGTCCCACGGCCGCTCGGCGCGGAAGCTCCCCCGACCTGCGAGGTGCCGCACTTCGCTCCCGTGCGCATCCGCGGCGGCCGTTACGGACTGCAGCGACTGGTCCGGCGCCGACGGCGCGCCGTGGCGGCCGGCCTCACCGTCACGGCGGCCGCGGTCCTGGCGGCGGGGCCCGCGGTCCCCCAGGAATCGGAGCAGGCCCGGGGGCGTCCCGTGGCGGATCCCGTACGGGAACACCGTGCCGTCCGGCTGGTGACGGCGCCGGTGCGGATCGCCGACGGAGCCACGGTCGGGCTGTTGCGGCCCGGTGACCGGGTGGACGTCATCGCCGCCGAGCGGACCGCGACGGGCGGCGACGCCCGGGTGGTCGCGCGCGGGGCCCGGGTGACGAAGGTGCCTCAGACGCTGGAGACACCGGGCGGGGCCGAGGGCGGGGCGCTCGTCGTCCTGTCGGTCCCCCGCTCCACCGCGGCGCGTCTCGCCGGCGCGAGCACCACGGCGCGACTGGCGGTGACTCTGTGCTGACCCACGCGACGCGCACCCCGCGCCCACTCGTCCCGCCGCCACACCCGTCACGTCCCGCGATGGCTCCACCCACCTGGACAGGGGCACCCGGTCCTCACGTAGGTTGCGGAGCTGTTTGTTCCACTACCAGTTCGTATGAGGAGAGTCCCCGAGTTGAGCGAGAACAAGCCAAGCGTCTGGCAGGGATTCAAGGCCTTCCTGATGCGCGGGAACGTCGTCGACCTGGCGGTGGCGGTGGTCATCGGTGCCGCCTTCACCAACATCGTGAACTCTGTGGTGAAGGGCCTGATCAACCCGCTGGTGGGAGCGATCGGCACCAAGAGCCTCGACAGTTACAGCTCGTGCCTCCAGGACCCCTGCAAGGTGGCCGCGGACGGCACGGTGCAGAGCGGGGTCCCGATCATGTGGGGCAGCGTCCTCGGCGCCACCCTGACCTTCGTGATCACCGCGGCCGTCGTCTACTTCCTGATGGTCCTGCCGATGTCGAAGTACCTGGCCCGGCAGGAGGCCCGCAGGAAGGCGAAGGAGGGCACGCACGAGATCATCGAGGTGACCGAGCTGGAGGTGCTCAAGGAGATCCGCGACGCGCTGCTCGCACAGCAGCGGCAGGGCGGCTCCGGCCTCGACAAGCGGTAGCGGCGGCGGTCCGCGGTCCCCGGCGGGTTCAGAGGTGGTGGGGCGGCTTCTCGTCGAGGAAGCGCTTCAGGTCGGCCGCGCTGTCGCCCTCGCCACCCGGCCGCTCGCCCCATCCCCGGTCCGTGTCGTCCGAGGACTGCTGGTCCAGCGGGTCGTCGAAGATCAGCGCGGGCTTCGGCTCACGCGGCTCGGGATCGGGGGCGGTGCTCATGCCTCCAGGGTACGGCCCTGACGGCGACCCACCGCCGAGGATGCCGGGTGGCTGCGCCCGGAGAGGCGCGGGTGAACCCCACAGCCGGAGGGATGCCGGCGGGCGCGGGGGCGCGAGGGTCCCCGGTGGCTGGACGAGACTGGGGCCCATGACAGTTGACGCATTGACGGACATCGCCGGTCTACGGGTGGGGCACGCGACGCGTACCGGCGGGGGCTGGCTCACCGGCACCACCGTGGTGCTCGCGCCGGAGGGCGGGGCCGTCGCCGCCGTGGACGTGCGGGGCGGCGGACCCGGCACCAAGGAGACCGACGCGCTCGACCCGCGCAATCTCGTGCAGAAGGTCGAGGCGATCGTGCTGACCGGCGGTAGTGCGTACGGCCTCGACGCGGCGTCCGGGGTGATGGCCTGGCTGGAGGAGCGGGGGCGGGGCGTACCGGTCGGGGTGGACCCGGCGCAGGTCGTGCCGGTGGTGCCCGCGGCCTGTGTCTTCGACCTGGGCCGGGGCGGCGACTTCCGGGCCAGGCCGGACGCGGACACCGGGCGCGCCGCGGTCGAGGCGGCGGCGGCTGGCGAGCCCGGCGCGCGGGTGCCGCAGGGGTGTGTGGGCGCGGGTACGGGCGCCACGGTCGGGCCGCTCAAGGGAGGTGTCGGCACCGCCAGTACGGTGCTCGGCTCGGGGATCACGGTGGCCGCGCTGGTGGTGGCCAACGCGGCGGGATCGGTCACCGACCCGGAAACGGGGGTTCTGTACGGGGAGTTGTTCCAAGGACGGGTGGAGTACCCGGAGGCGGGTGTCCATGATCGTGCCCTCCGTCGCCTCGCCGAGGTCACGGCGACCAACGCGCCGCCCCCGCTCAACACCACGCTGGCGGTGGTCGCCACCGACGCGGACCTGTCGAAGGCCCAGGCGCAGAAGCTGGCCGGCACCGCGCACGACGGCATCGCCCGCGCCGTGCGACCGGTGCATCTGCTCCACGACGGCGACACGGTGTTCGCGCTGGCGACCGGCGCCCGCCCGCTCGGCAGCGACCATCCCCTCGCGCTCAACGAGATCCTCGCCGCGGGCGCGGACGCGGTGACCCGCGCGATCGTCCACGCCGTGCGCGCCGCCGAGTCGGTGTCCGCGCCGGGCGGGACGTGGCCGTCGTATGGGGAGTTGTACGGGCAGTCGTAGGGGCAGGAGCCGGGCGGGAGCCGCTCAGTAACGGGTGGGAGGCGCCGGCGGTCGACGATCCGGCGGGAAATTGTCTTGGTTGTGTCACGTGATGGCGTTCATCGCGACCACTGGGAACCCGACCGGGCCACGATCCCTTCTTCCTTGACGTACGGGAGCGGATCACCTACCACACACGAACCTGGAGCAGCCCGTGACAAGGACGGACACAGCGACACGGCGCGCACTCGGGGCGTGTGCCGCCTTGATGGTCGGCGCCCTCACCCTCACCGCCTGCGGCAGCGACGCCAACGCCAAGAACGACGACAAGGGGAGCGGCGGCTCCGGCAAGTCGTCGTCGGCGACGATACGGATCTCGGCCAAGAACGGCTCGACCGGAGCGTCGATCAACTCGACCGGCGTGCGGGTCAGCGACGGCACCCTGACCGACGTGAAGATGACGGTGGCGGGAGCGGGGACGGCCGTACCGGGAACGATCTCCGCGGACGGCAGCGCCTGGACGCCGAAGGAGCAGCTGGAGCGCGGGACGAAGTACGAGATATCGGCGAGGGCGAAGGACACGAACGGCAAGTCCACCTCCGCCGATTCGGTCTTCACGACCGTCTCCAAGGCGAACAGCTTCATCGGGACGTACACGCCGGACGGCGGGTCGACCGTCGGCGTCGGGATGCCGGTGTCGTTCAACTTCGACAAGGCCATCAGCGACAAGAAGGCCGTGCAGTCGCACATCACGGTGACGTCGAGCAGTGGGCAGAAGGTGGTCGGGCACTGGTTCGGGTCGCAGCGGATCGACTTCCGGCCCGAGGAGTACTGGAAGGCCGGCTCCAAGGTCACGATGAAGATCGACCTGGACGGGGTCGAGGGCGCGAACGGCATCCAGGGCGTGCAGAAGAAGACCGTCAGCTTCACGATCGGGCGCTCGCAGGTGTCCACGGTCGACGTGAACACGCAGACGATGAAGGTGGTTCGGGACGGCAGCACCGTGAAGACGGTCCCGATCTCGGCGGGCAGCTCCCAGTTCACCACGTACAACGGGCAGATGGTGATCTCCGAGAAGTACCGGAAGATCCGGATGGACAGCAGGACGGTCGACCTCGCGAACGCCTACGACATCCCTGACGTCCCGGACGCGATGCGGCTGACCACGTCGGGCACCTTCATCCACGGCAACTACTGGTACAACAAGGCCAACCCGCCCTTCGGCCGGGAGGGCACCAGCCACGGCTGTGTGGGACTCGAGGCCGTGCGGGGCGGGCAGGGCGACACCCCGGCCAACTGGTTCTTCGACAACTCGCTCATCGGGGACGTCGTGATCGTCAAGAACTCCCCCGACAAGTCGGTGGCACCCGACAACGGGTTGAACGGCTGGAATCTGCCGTGGAGCGAATGGATCGCGGGCAGCGCGGCGTGATCACCGCCAGGTTGGGTAAGTAGGCTATGACCTGGTGTTTTTGACGATTCATCGGGCCGCGTGGGAACTTCCCCCGCGGCCCGGGCGTTTTCCGGGCGTACGTTTTCTCGGTTCTCGGACACGATGTCCGACCGAGGGGCTACGGTATGCACCCACAAGGTGACATGCAGCAACGCCGGGAGAAACCTTGAGCGTTCCGTACGAGACGGCAGCGTACGAGCCAGCCGAGTCGCCGGAGTCTCCGGAGGAGCACCTCGCGCGGCTCCTCGGCCGCGCCCTGAACTCCTTCGAGCTGCCGGACGAGACGATACAGCGACTGGACTGCGCGCTGGCGTATGACAGTTCACTGCACTCCGCGCACCACAGCGCGGGGCTGCACCGTGAGACGTATCGGCACACCTGGCTGCTCGACGACGGGTCGGCGCTCACCCTGTGGGAGCTGGTCCACAACACGGCTCCGGACAGCGTCCCGCAGCACGAGGTGTACATCGACGAGGAGGAGCTGCGCACGGCGACCGCGCGGCTGCCGCTGCCGCCGGACGCGCCGGACTTCGAACTGCCGGTGACGGTGCAGCTGTCGCCGGTCCCGACGCCCCGGCACGCGTACGCGCGGGACGACTCGGCGGACCACGCTCGCCGGCTGCTGCGCCGGGCGGAGAACGCGGACCGGCCGGACACGCGGACGGCCTCGTTACTGGCCACGGCGTGCGCCCACCAGATCACCCAGGCCTTCGGGCGACCGGGCCGGGCGGGCCGTGCCGGGCTGTGCTTCTCGCTCTACGAGCACGCGTTCCTGCTGCGTGACGGCGAGGAGGTCTCCCTCTGGGAGGTCGAACACACGGCCACACCGAACGGCCGGCACATGTGCGAGGTGTATCTGAGCGAGGACGCGGCCAGGGACGCGATGGAGCGCCGGGCGGCGCAGGTCTCCTGAACCTCCGCGTCAGCGACGGGCCTGTCGGCCGGTCGGCTCTGTCAGTGGTCGCTGAGCCGTCGCACCAGCACCGCGAACTCGTCCTGTTCCACCGGGGTCAGTTCGACCGCCTCGCGCTCCGGGCCGACCTGCCGCTGATCGGGCAGCCCGGACAGGGACTGCGCGCGCCGCATGGCGGCCTCGGCACGACCGCGCCGCAGCATCACGGCCAGCCCGATCCCCCAGGCGACGGTCACCAGGACGAGGAAGGTCATACCAAGCAGCTGGTAGACGGAGACATGCTGAGGCATGCGTTCCAGTAGACACCACGGTCCGGGACCAAGGTCCCGGACCGTGACGTATCTCGCATGTGCCGTGAACAACTCACAGCATCTGAAAGGGAAAGAGCCCCAGGGCACAGACCTCAGACCTCAGACCTCAGACCTCAGACCTCAGACCACAGAGCGCGGAACCGGTGGAGGCGCGGGGGGGGGCGCCTCCCGTCGACCGCTGTTCCCGCTATGCCGCCACCGGCTGCTTCTGCTCCGCCGTGGCCGCCGTCTCCGCCGCGCCGGGGGTCGCGGTGCCCGGCGCCGGCTTGCGCATGCTCTTCAGGACGACGACCAGAGCGGTCGTGACGCCCACACCGGCCGCGATGGCGACCAGGTAGAGGAACGGGTTGCCGATCAGCGGGACCACGAAGATGCCGCCGTGCGGGGCGCGCAAGGTGGCGCCGAAGGCCATCGACAGAGCTCCGGTGACCGCGCCGCCGACCATCGAGGACGGGATGACCCGCAGCGGGTCGGCCGCGGCGAACGGGATCGCGCCCTCCGAGATGAAGGAGGCGCCCAGCACCCAGGCGGCCTTGCCGTTCTCGCGCTCGGTCTCGGTGAAGAGCTTGCCGCGCACGGTCGTGGCCAGCGCCATCGCGAGCGGCGGGACCATACCGGCCGCCATCACGGCCGCCATGATCTTCATCGCGGAGTCACTGGGGCTCGAGACCGCGATACCGGCGGTGGCGAAGGTGTATGCGACCTTGTTGACCGGGCCGCCGAGGTCGAAGCACATCATCAGGCCGAGCAGCGTGCCCAGCAGGATGGCGTTGCTGCCGGTGAGGCCGTTGAGCCAGTCGGTCATGCCCTTCTGCGCGGACGCGATGGGCTTGCCGATCACGACGAACATCAGGAATCCGACGATCGCCGAGGAGATCAGCGGGATCACCACCACCGGCATGATGCCGCGCAGCGCCGCCGGGATGTTGACCTTCTGGATCGCCAGCACCACGCCACCGGCGATCAGACCGGCCGCCAGACCGCCGAGGAAGCCCGCGTTGATGGTCAGGGAGATCGCACCGCCGACGAAGCCGGGCACCAGACCGGGCCGGTCCGCCATGCCGTAGGCGATGTAGCCGGCCAGGACCGGGACGAGGAAGCCGAAGGCGACGCCGCCGATCTGGAAGAGCAGGGCGCCCCAGCTGTCCGCCTGGGTCCACACGAAGTGGTCCATCACCGACGGCGCAGCGTTGATCTTGTATCCGCCGATCGCGAACCCGAGGGCGATCAGCAGACCGCCCGCCGCGACGAACGGGACCATGTAACTGACGCCGGACATCAGCCACTTGCGCAGCTTGGTGCCGTAGCCCTCGGCGGAGTCGCCGCCCCGCTCGACGGGGGTCCCGGGAGCGGAACCGGCGGTGACCTCGCCGCGCTCGGCCTTCCCGCGCACCTCCGTGATGAGCGCGCCGGGCCGGTTGATGCCCGCCTTCACACCGACGTCCACGGTGGGCTTGCCGGCGAAACGGTCCTTGTCCCGTACGGGCACGTCATGGGCGAAGATCACGCCGTCCGCCGCCGCGATCACCGCCGGGTCGAGCCGGGTGAAACCGGCCGAACCCTGCGTCTCGACGACGAGTTCGACGCCCGCCTCGCGGCCCGCGTTCTCCAGTGACTCGGCCGCCATGTACGTGTGGGCGATACCGGTCGGGCAGGAGGTGACGGCGACGATCCGGAAGGGACGCTCCTCGGAGGCGTCCACGGCTCCGTCGGCGTCCGCAGCGCCGGCCGCCTCGGCGTCGGTGGTACCCGTGGCGGCGCCGGCGGAGGCCGCCGTCGGCGCCGCCACGGAGTCTTCGGCGACGGTCTCGGCGGCAGCCGCGGGCTCGTCCCCGCGGATCAGTGCCGCCGCGGTCGCCGCGTCGCCCGCCGAGCGCAGCGCGTCGGTGAACTCGGCGTTCATCAACTGCCGGGCCAGCGAGGACAGGATCGTCAGGTGGGCGTCGTCCGCGCCGGCCGGCGCGGCGATCAGGAAGATCAGGTCGGCGGGGCCGTCCGGCGCGCCGAAGTCGATGCCCTCGGCGCTGCGTCCGAAGGCGAGCGTCGGCTCGGTGACGTGTTCGCTGCGGCAGTGCGGGATGCCGATGCCGCCGTCGAGGCCGGTCGGCATCTGTGCCTCGCGGGCGGCCACATCGGCGAGGAAGCCCGTCAGGTCGGTCACCCGCCCCAGGGCCACCATGCGTTCGGCGAGGGCACGCGCCGCCGCTTCCTTGGTCTGGGCGGACAGGTCGAGGTCGACCAGGTCCGCGGTGATCATCTCGCTCATCGCGGGCTCCTTCGCACGCGTATCGCCCGGGGGGTGGGGTGGGCGGGGGTGGGGACGGGGGTGCAGTGGGGGTGTGGGGGGTTGCTGACGGAGAGGGGGCCGGGGAGAGCCCGCCTCCGGTCGACGGCGGCGAGTAACGCGGAGTCCCGCCGTCCGGGGGCCGGTCGGGTGAGGGCACGTCGGGTGAGGGCAGAGCCGGCGGGGGCACACCGCCTGCCCGTAGCCGTGGGGGCGTTCATGACACCGGCTCCTTCAGTACGCGGTCCACCGGCACCTCGGCCGTGACGGTCACCGCCGCCGGGTCCAGGTCGCCCGGTGTCGGCATCTCGCTGCCGGGCAGCTGCACCGCCGCCGCCCCGTGGGCCACCGCCGAGGCCAGGGCCTCCGGTCCGCTGCCGCCGGCGATCAGGAACCCGGCGAGGGAGGAGTCACCGGCGCCCACATTGCTGCGTACGGTGTCGACGCGCGCGCTGCCGAACCAGGCGCCGGCACCGTCGACGAGCAACTGCCCGTCGGCGCCCAGGCTCGCGAGCACGGCGCGCGCGCCCATCTCACGCAGTTCCTCGGCCGCCTTCACCGCGTCGCCCACGGTGAACAGGGGGCGCCCGACGGCCTCCGAGAGCTCCTCGGCGTTCGGCTTCACCACGTCGGGCCGCTCACGCAGCGCGGCGAGCAGCGCGGGGCCGGAGGTGTCCAGGGCGATACGCGCACCGGCGGCGTGCGCCCGCGCGACCAACTCGGCGTACCACTGCGGCGCGAGTCCGCGGGGCAGGCTTCCGCAGCAGGCGATCCAGTCCGCGTCGCGCGACTGGACGCGCACCGTCTCCAGGAGCAGTTCCTCTTCCTGGGCGGACAGTTCGGGGCCGGGTGCGTTGATCTTCGTGAGGACGCCGTCGGACTCGGCGAGCGCGATGTTCGAGCGGGTGGCTCCGGCGACCGGGACGGGCGCGACCTCGATGCCCTGCGCGTCCAGCAGGTCGGCGACGAGTGCGCCCGGCGCACCGCCCAGGGGCAGCACCGCGACCGTGCGCTGCCCGGCGGCGGAGACGGCGCGCGAGACGTTCACGCCCTTGCCGCCCGGGTCCATGCGCTCGCCGGTGGCGCGGATGACCTCGCCGCGGTCCAGCGAGGGGACCTCGTAGGTACGGTCCAGGGACGGGTTCGGGGTGACGGTGAGGATCATGCGCGCACTACTTCCGTGCCGCCGCGCTCGATCGCGGAGGCGTCTTCGGGGCTCAGCCCGCTGTCGGTGATCAGCAGGTCCACGTCGCTCAGGTCACCGAAGCGGGCGAAGTGCTCCTGGCCGTGTTTGGCGGAGTCGGCCAGCAGCACCACACGGCGGGCCGCGGCCACCGCCGCCCGCTTCACCGCGGCCTCGGCGAGGTCGGGGGTGGTCAGGCCGTGCTCGGCGGAGAAGCCGTTGGCCGCCACGAGAAGGACGTCGGCCCGGATCTCGCCGTAGGCCCGCAGCGCCCAGGCGTCCACGGCGGCGCGGGTACGGTGCCGTACCCGCCCCCCGACGAGGTGGAGCTGGATGCCGGGGTGGTCCGCGAGGCGGGCCGCGATCGGCAGGCTGTGGGTGACGACGGTGAGCGAGGCCTCCAGCGGGATGGCGGCAGCCACGCGGGCGATCGTCGTCCCGGCGTCGAGGACCATCGTGCCCTCGGTCGGCAGCTCCGCGAGGGCGGCCTTGGCGATGCGGTCCTTCTCGTCGGCCGCCGTCGTCTCGCGCTCGGCGAGGTCCGGCTCGAAGTCGAGACGGCCGGCGGTGATGGCGCCGCCGTGCACCCGGCGCAGGAGGCCGGCCCGGTCGAGGGTCTTCAGATCCCGGCGGATCGTCTCCGCCGTGACCTGGAACTCCTCGGCCAGTGAGACCACGTCCACCCGTCCGCCGTCACGGGCGAGCCGGAGAATCTCCTGCTGCCGCTCCGGTGCGTACATGTCCGTTCGCCTCCGACCTGTGCCCGAACTTGTGGTTTCGCAGGAGGCTACGCCGGGATTTCCGGAAAGTAAACAGGTTCGGACGTCATTCGGGCATGAACGGACTTCGGGCGGCAGCAGCTTCAGGCACGGACAGACGTCGGGAATCAACGGATGTCGGCCAACTCCGAAGGTGAGCGCACCACAAGGGCCCGGCACCTCCAGGTGCCGGGCCCTCCGCTGAATGTCCGCCCTCCGCTTCCCTCCGCCGCTCAGGACACGAGTTCGGGCTCGTTCTCCTCCACCGCCCCGAGCTCCGGGGCGGCCCCCTCCACATGCTGTGCGGGCCGCTTCGGGAGGGCGAACATCAGCAGGAAGATGGCGCCCATCACCGCGGCCACCCACCACAACGCGTTCTGGAAGCCCTCCACGAAGGCCGGGCCCACCTGGGTCCGCCCCAGATCGTCGCCGATCACTCCGAAGAAGACCACGGATACCAGGCCGAGCCCCAGCGCGTTGCCCATCTGCTGCACGGTGTTGATGAGCCCCGAGGCCGATCCGGCGTGCTCGCGCGGCACCTCCGAGAGCACCGCGTCCGTCAGCGGGGCGACGATCAGGCCCATGCCCGCGCCCATCACGATCAGCGGCAGCGCCATCTGCCAGGACGCGATGCCGAGGCCGTACCGCTCGGACTCCCAGATGTAGAGCAGTACGCCCAGCCCCATCACCAGCGCGCCCGCCTGGAGCACCTTGCGGCCGAAGCGCGGGACGAGTTGCTGCACGGACAGACCGGCCGCCGTCGACACGGCGATCGAGAACGGGACGCCGGTCAGACCGGCCCGCAGCGGGGTCCAGCCGAGCCCCGTCTGCATGTACAGCGTCCACACCAGGAAGAAGATGCCGAGGCCGACGCCGAAGACGGTCTGCACGGCGATGCCGGCGGCGAAGCTCTTGACGCGGAACAGGGACAGCTCGATCAGCGGGGAACCGTCCCGTGCCGTCTTGCGCCGCTCGTACGCCACCAGCGCGCCGCCCACCACGAGCGAGCCGCCCATCGACAGGTGTCCCCACAGCGGCCAGCCCAGCTCCTCGCCACGGGTGAGCGGGTAGATCAGCATCAGCAGACCCAGCGTCACCAGCGCGACGCCCACCAGGTCCAGCTTCAGCGCCTTCGGAGCCTTGGACTCGGTGATGAAGCGGCTGCCGAGAATCAGGCCCGCGACGCCGACCGGCAGGTTGATGAGGAAGATGGGCCGCCATTCGAGCCCGAAGAGGTTCCACTCGGTGAGCAGCGCGCCCAGCAACGGGCCGGAGACCGCGCCCAGGCCGACGATCGCGCCGAAGAGCCCGAAGACCTTGCCCCGCTCGTGCGCCGGGAAGGTCGCGTGCACGATCGACAGGACCTGCGGCACCATCAGCGCCGCCATGCCGCCCTGAAGGATGCGGGAGGCGACCAGCATCTCCGGGTTGGCGGCGAACCCGCACAGCGCGGAGGCCAGGGTGAAGCCGCCGATGCCGATCAGGAACAGCCGCTTGCGTCCGTGGATGTCGCCGAGCCGTCCACCGGTGATCAGACCGGCGGCGAAGGCCAGCGCGTATCCGGCGGTTATCCACTGGATCTGGCTGAAGGAGGCGCCGGCGTCCTGCCGGATCGACGGGATGGCGATGTTGACGATCGTCACGTCGACGAGGTCCATGAAGGCCGCGGTCATCACGATGGCGAGGGCGAACCAGCGACGCCGGTCGCCCGCCGCCCTGGTTGTGGGCTCGGTGGAGGTCATGTCCTACAAGCTAGGACCCCATTAGGCCAGATCGTGTCCTACTTCTGCGGCATCCTCGGATCCATGACGACGGACACTCCGGCCCGGCTCCTCCAGCTCCTCTCCCTCCTCCAGACGCCCCGTGAATGGCCCGGCGGCGAACTCTCCGAGCGCCTCGGGGTGTCCCGTCGTACGGTCCGGCGGGACATCGACCGGCTGCGTGAGCTCGGTTATCCCGTGCAGGCGAGCAAGGGCGCCGACGGCGGCTACCGGCTCGTCGCGGGCACGGCGATGCCGCCGCTCGTGCTCGACGACGAGGAGGCGGTGGCGATCGCGGTCGGACTGCGGGCCGGTGCCGGGCACGCACTGGAGGGCGTGGACGAGGCGTCCGTACGGGCGCTGGCCAAGCTGGAGCAGGTGTTGCCCTCCCGGCTGCGGCACCGCGTCGCCACGCTCCAGGCCGCGACGACTCCGCTCACCAGCGGGGACGGGGCGAGCATCGCGCCCGAGACGCTGACCGTGATGGCCTCCACGGTGGCCGGGCGGGAACGGCTGCGGTTCGCCTACCGCGCGCGGGACGGCGCCGACTCGCGCCGCGTGGTCGAGCCGTACCGGCTGGTCTCCACCGGGCGCCGCTGGTACCTCGTCGCCTACGACCTCGAACGCGACGACTGGCGTACGTTCCGCGTCGACCGGGTGAGTTCCCCCTTCGCCACCGGCGCGCGCTTCACCCCGCGGGAGCTGCCCACGGGCAGCGCGGCGGAGTACCTCCGGCAGTCGGTGTACCGGCGCCAGGAGATGTACGCCTTCACGGTGACGTTCGACGCACCGGCCGAGGCGGTCGCCGCCCGGCTGCCGGGATGGGTCGAGGCCGTCCCGGAGGTGATCGACGGGGAGCGGTGCCGGCTGCGGGGGTCCGCGAGGGAGTCGGCGGAGTGGCTGGGGGTGCGGTTGGCGATGCTCGGCTTCGACTTCACCGTGCAGGAGCCGGAGGAACTGGTGCGGTGCGTGAGGGAGTTGGGTGGGCGGCTGGTTCGGGCCGGGGGTACGGGGAGGCCGGAGCCGGGAGTTGGGTGAGGGGAAGCCCGTAGCAGCGGGAACACACAGAGTTCTGGAGCCGCTACGCCCATGTGACAGAATCGGCCGTCCGGCGGGCCACCCCGGGGTTCAGGTTCGGGGTGTCCCGCCGGCCCGGCACGGACGGGGCGGCTGAACGGACCGGCACGAAGAGAGCCGGACCCCGGCGCCCGGGGGGAGGGCGCCGAAGCCCGGCTCGGGGATGGTCCCGGCGCTGGGGGGGGGAGTGCGACGGGACTTGGCTCGGGGGTTCGGGAGGCGGTCCGGGACTCGAACTCCTGGACCCTGAAGTCTTGTTCCCGGGGTTCAGCGGGTTGAAGCCGCGTTACGCGCCATGTTTGCGCTGTCTTTCGCCACCCGGCGCGCGCCGGGTCACGGGAGCACCGATGGGCGTCACGGGCGCCGTATCCCAAGGCGCCCGTGAGACGTCACCTCACGCCGCCGCGTCGAAGCCCGTGCTCCGTGCCAGCTTCTTCAGCTCCAGCAGGGCGTGCTTCTCGATCTGGCGGATCCGCTCGCGGGTCAGCCCGTGCTCCTTGCCGACCTCGGTCAGCGTGCGTTCCCGGCCGTCCACGATGCCGTACCGCATCTTGATGATGGAGGCCGTGCGCTGGTCGAGGCGGCCGATGAGGTCGTCGAGCTCCTCGCTGCGCAGCAGGGTCAGCACGGACTGCTCCGGGGAGACCGCCGACGTGTCCTCCAGGAGGTCGCCGAACTGGGTGTCGCCGTCGTCGTCCACCGACATGTTCAGGGAGACCGGGTCACGGGCCCAGTCCAGGACGTCCACGACGCGCTCCGGGTTCGAGCCGAGCTCGGCGGCGATCTCCGCGGGCTCCGGGTCACGGCCGTGCTCCCGGTTGAACTCCCGCTGCACGCGCCGGATCCGGCCCAGCTCCTCCACCAGGTGGACGGGCAGCCGGATGGTGCGCGACTGGTCCGCTATGGAGCGGGTGATCGCCTGACGGATCCACCAGGTCGCGTACGTCGAGAACTTGAAGCCCTTGCGGTAGTCGAACTTCTCGACCGCGCGCACCAGGCCGGCGTTGCCCTCCTGGATCAGGTCGAGGAGAGGCAGCCCACTGCGGGGGTAGCGGCGGGCCACCGCGACAACCAGACGGAGGTTGGAGCGGATGAAGACGTCCTTGGCACGCTCACTCTCGTCGACCAGGGCCTGGAGCTCCTCACGGGAGGCATCGGCCTTGGCGTCCTCGTGTCCGTCGAGGACCTGCCGCGCGAACACACCCGCCTCGATCATCTGAGACAGCTCGACCTCCTTGGCGGCGTCGAGCAGCGGGGTGCGCGCGATCTCGTCGAGGTACATGCCGACCAGGTCGCGGTCGGCGATCTCGCCGCCACGGACGCGAACACTGCTTGCCGTGTCGGTCCGGCCGGTGGCGGACTGACGACGGGCGACGGCACGGGTTGCCATGCGTGCTCCCTTGCGATGTGAGTCAGCGGGTGGGCCTTGGGCGCTGGGCACTCTCCTCGGGTGCCCCGCTTCCGATGGAAACAACGACTGGAATCCGGACAGAATTCCCAACCCACCCGTCTATTTTTCTGATCATGCAGTATCCTGCCCGGCCACAGGAGGGGGCGCGGTGTCGTCGAAACGTACAGAGGTGCAGGTCAGACCGGGAGTCGAGAGCGACCTCGAAGCTCTCACCGACATCTACAACCACTATGTACGTGAGACCCCCATCACATTCGACACCGTGGTCTTCACTCCGGAGGAGCGCCGTCCCTGGCTGCTCTCCCACCCTGAAGACGGCCCGCACCGGTTGATGGTTGCCACAGCGGCGGGTTCCCCAGGAACCTCACAGGAGATCCTTGGCTACGCCACATCGAGCGCGTTCCGCCCCAAGCCCGCGTACTCGACCTCGGTGGAGGTCACCGTCTACCTCGCTCCGCACGCGCGCGGGCGCGGCGTCGGCACGCTGCTCTACCAGGCCCTCTTCGAGGCGCTGGCCGACGAGGACGTGCACCGCGCGTACGCGGGCATCGCCCAGCCCAACGAGGCGTCGGCGCGCCTGCACGAGCGCTTCGGCTTCCGGTACGTGGGCACGTACCGCGAGGTCGGCCGCAAGTTCGGCCGCTACTGGGACGTGGCCTGGTACGAGAAGGAGTTGTAGCCCGCGAGGGAGGAGTTGCAGCCCGCGAGAAAGGAGTTGTAGCCCGCGAGGGAGCCACGACTGCGCGGAGAGCCGCATCTCCAGCCGCAGCCCCGCAAGAGGCCGCACCCCCACGGGGAGCCGTCCCTCCGTCAGAAGCCTTGGCCTCACCGGGAGCCGCGGTCCCACGCGGTGCGCTGCCCGCGCGGGTCAGCCGAACTGCACCGACCGCTTGGCCATGCCCATCCAGAAGCCGTCGATCACGGACTTCTGCGCGTCGAGTTCGCCGACGACGTCGGCCGCGCCCATGGTCACGAACAGGGGGGCGAAGTGCTCGGTGCGCGGATGGGCGTAGCGGCCGGCCGGCGCCTTGTGGAGGAAGTCCAGCAGGGCGTCCCAGTCGCGGGTCTCCAGGGCGCGTCGGCCCCAGTCGTCGAACTCCGAGGACCAGGTCGGCACTCCCGCGCCGGTGTGCCGCAGCGCGGCCAGGTTGTGGGTGAAGAAGCCGGAGCCGACGATCAGCACGCCCTCCTCGCGCAGCGGCGCGAGCTTGCGGCCGATCTCCATGAGCTTCACCGGATCGAGGGTCGGCATGGAGATCTGCAGGACCGGGATGTCGGCCTCGGGGAACATCTCGACCAGCGGGACGTACGCGCCGTGGTCGAGGCCGCGGTCCGGGATGTCCTGCACCGGTATGCCGGGCGCCCGCAGCAACTTGCGGACCGACTCGGCGAGTTCGGGGGCGCCGGGGGCGTCGTAGGTCACCTGGTAGTAGTGCTCGGGAAAGCCCCAGAAGTCGTAGACCAGGGGGACCGGCTGGACGGCGCCGAGGGCGAGGGGGGCCTCTTCCCAGTGGGCGGAGACCATGAGGATCGCCTTGGGGCGGGGCAGGCCGGCGGACCAGGCGGCGAGTTCGCCGGGCCAGATCGGGTCGTCCGCGAGCGGCGGCGCGCCATGGCTGAGGTAGAGAGCCGGCATGCGCCGGCCCGGGACGGCGGGAGTGCGCTCCTCGATGGCGGCGGACATGGCTGCGGCTCCCTCCGGAAGAACAGACGCTTGAAGTCTCAAGCTGTGAACAGCACTAAGTGTACGCCTCACTTGTTTAACATTCAAGGAGAGTTCTCGTAGAGTGGAGTACATGAACACGGCATCGACATCCGCTGGCGCCGAGGAGCCCCGCTGGCTCACCGACGAAGAGCAGCGCGTCTGGCGTGCCTATATGCACGCCACCACCCTCCTCGAAGATCACATGGACCGCCAGCTCCAACGGGACGCCGGCATGCCGCACGTCTACTACGGCCTCCTCGTCAAGCTCGCCGAGGCCCCGCAGCGGAGGCTGCGCATGACCGAGCTGGCGATGGACGCGAAGATCACCCGCTCCCGCCTCTCGCACGCCGTCGCCCGCCTGGAGAAGAACGGCTGGGTGCGCCGCGAGGACTGCCCCGACGACAAGCGGGGCCAGTTCGCGGTCCTCACCGACCAGGGCCGACAGATGCTGGGCGAGGCCGCGCCGGGCCATGTGGCGGTCGTACGGAACGCGTTGTTCGACCGGCTCTCCCCGGAACAGCAGAAGTCCCTCGGCGAGATCATGGAGATCATCGCCGAGGGACTCCAGCCGAACGAAGCGGGTGCGGACCTGCCCTGGCTGCGCTGAGCGCGACCAGGGCAGGTCCGGTGAGGCGTACGTACGGGGCGTCCCCTTCCCCGTACGTACCTATGGCCCGAAGGGGTACGAGGTGACGGGCGCCGTCAGTGCGCGACCACCGGCACCGGCAGCTCGTCCTCGGCCCCCTCGCCCGAGCCGGTCATCGCGCCGGAGCCCGGACGGCCGGTGTTGATGAGGGTCGCGGCGACCGTGGCGGCGACCACGAGGATGCCCACGGCGAACCAGATCGCGTTGGTGTAGCCGTGCACCTGCCCCTCCAGCAGGACCAGCTGCTGCTGCGCCTTGGAACCGGCGCCGGCGATGTGGTCCTTGATGTACGAGGTCGTCGCCGAGGCGGCGATCGTGTTCAGCAGGGCCGTACCGATGGCGCCGCCCACCTGCTGCGAGGTGTTGACCATCGCGGAGGCGACACCGGAGTCACGCGGCTCGACACCGGTGGTGGCCAGGGACATGGCGGGCATGAACGCCGTACCCATGCCGAGGCCGAGCAGGATCATCGCCGGCAGGATCGTGCTGGCGTAGGAGGAACCGATCTCCAGGCGGGTCAGCAGCAGCATGCCGAGGGCGGCGACCAGGAAGCCCGGAGCCATCAGCAGACGCGGGGGGACCCGGGTCATCAGGCGGGTGCCGATCTGCGTGGAGCCCACCATCATGCCGCCGATCATCGGCAGGAAGGCGAAGCCGGTCTTGACCGGCGAGTAGCCCTTCACGATCTGCAGGTAGTAGGTCAGGAAGAGGAACAGGCCGAACATCGCGATGATCGCGAGGCCGAGGGAGAGGTAGACGCCTCCGCGGTTGCGCTCGGTGATGACGCGCAGCGGCAGCAGCGGGGCCTTGACCTTGGACTCGGTGATGACGAACGCGGCGAGCAGCACCGCCGAGGCGACGAAGAGGCCGACCGTCACGGAGTCGCCCCAGCCCTCGGACTCGGCGCGGGTGAAGGCGTAGACCAGCGTGACCAGACCGAGGACGGAGAGGATGACGCCGGGGATGTCCAGCGGCGAGCGGTTGCGGCCGCCGGCCGGCTCACGGATGACGAAGTACGCGCCCGCGGCCGCGATGATCGCGAACGGGATGTTGACGAAGAACGTCCAGCGCCAGTCGAGGTACTCGGTGAGTACGCCACCGAGGATGAAGCCCACGGCGCCGCCGCCACCGGCGATCGCGCCGTAGATGCCGAACGCCTTGGCGCGCTCCTTGGGCTCCGTGAACATCACGGCGAGCAGGGAGAGCGCGGCGGGCGCGAGCAGCGCGCCGAACGCGCCCTGCAGCGCGCGGGCGCCGAGCATCATCGCCTCGTTGGTGGCCGCGCCACCGAGCGCGGAGGCGCCGGCGAAACCGATCAGACCGGCGACGAAGGTGCGCTTGCGGCCCCACAGGTCGGCGATACGGCCGCCGAAGAGCAGCAGACCGCCGAAGGCGAGCGCGTAGGCCGTGATGACCCACTGCCGGTTGCCGTCGGATATGCCCAGGTCCTGCTGAGCGGACGGCAGGGCGATGTTCACGATGGTCGCGTCGAGGACGACCATCAGCTGGGCGAGCGCGATGAAGGTCAGCGCTTTCCAGCGGTTGGCATCAGGGACGCCGGGAGCCTTTACGGCTGTTTGAGACATGGGGGTACCCACTTCGGGACTTCGGGACGGAAAAAAGTGTCGTAAGGGTCGGCTCGTCGGTGACGACTGCCGGAATCAGTAGGTGCGACTGTCGGGATCAGTAGGTGCGACTACTGGAACCACCACTGGAACCAATAGGTGCGACTACCGGTCTTCATTGACCGGCTCTGAGGTCTGAACTCATCGGTCAGGTCTGAACTCATCGGTCAGGCTTGGCGGAGGTCCTCCATGGTCACGGCCGCGCCCGGCAGGACGGAGCGGGCCGGTGCCCGCAGCCCGTCCAGGAACAGCTGCAGATGACGGTGTACGAAGCGGTCGGCGCTGACGCACCCGGTCCCGGCCGGGGGCCGGGAGAGCTGGGCCACGGCGACCATCAGGTCGCCGACACCCACGTCGAGGCGCATCTGACCGGCCGCCTTGGCGCGGTCCATGATCAAGTCGATGATCTGCTCGACCCGCTCGCGCGCCGCCTCCAGGTCGGGATGGTTCTGGTCGAACGTGCTGGCGACCATCGGGCACAGCGCGCTGATCCGCTCGTCGGCGGCGACGTGCACGAAGCGCTCCAGCGCCCCGAAGGCGTCGCCGTGCTCCGCGAGCGCCTGCTCGGCCGCTTCCGAGGTGCGGTCCATGACCGAGCAGACGACCTCGCGGACGAGGGCGTCACGGTCGGGGAAGTTCCGGTACACCGTGGCGTTGCCGACGCCGGCCCGGCGGGCGATCTCATCGAGCGGCACGTCGGGGCCGAACTCGGTGAACATCTCCCGGGCGGCGCTGACGATCCGCTCCCTGTTGCGCAGGGCGTCGGCACGCGGCCGGGTCGCCTTGTGCTGCACGGGGGTCGCGGTCTGCACGGTGCACTCCTGAGGTTGTACGGGTGACATTAGGTAATGAATGTGACGAACGAGTGAACATCCGGGGATCGGCTCCCCGTTTCGCTCGGACACATGGCTAAACGGGGAAGCGATCCCCGGTTATTTCCCTCCCGGGTACCGACTTCCTGTGACCTGAGTCACACGTCAGGTCCGCGGTCTCCCGGGCCGGTCGTGGAGCCGTGATCCGCGCTCCCCGGACCGGCTGCTCCCTCCCGAGAAACCCACGTTCGGGCTCTTCCAGCGCGCGCCCGTGACCCCCTCGACACAGGGTGATCGGAAGGGCGCAGCCTTCGGTTGGCGGCTGCCGGACCGAAAGGGCCAAGAATGCAGCCGCAGCCGGGGAGACGCCGGGGAGGGACAGGCACGTCTCCGCGGCCGCTCCGGCGTCGGATACACCCGCGCCGCCTGGCCGCCCTGGTCTCCCTGACCGCGCTGACCCTCGCGGTGAGCACCTCCGCCGGCACCGGACGCCTCGCTCCGGGCCCGCCTGCGGCCGGGGCGGGCCCGGTCCCCCTCGCCCGCTCGGGCACCCAGGGCCCCTGCATGATCGGCGGCCGCCGGACGGTCCAGATGTCGGAGGGCGTGCCGACCTCGCGCGGTTACTCCCGCTCCCTCGGCACCGTCCACGCCCTCACCCTGATGGTCGACTTCTCCGACGCGCCCGGCGCGGGCAGCGCGCAGAGCCGGTTCCGGGAGTTCTTCCCGATGACCCAGGAGTGGTTCCGCACCAGCTCCTACGGCCGTCTCGACTACCGCCCCGAGACGCCGATCCCCGACTGGCTGCGCATGCCGAAATCGTTCCGCTCGTACGGCATAGAGCGCGGCACGCCCTTCGACTCCGGCTACCGGCAGCTGGTCCAGGACGTCGTGGCCGCCGCCGATCCGCAGGTGGACTTCCGGTCGTACGACTTCCTGAACGTGCTGGTGACGCCCAACGCCGGGCCCTCCGCGCTGGACACGGTCCTGTCGGTGACCTTCGCCGGCAACACGGAGGCCCCGGTCGCCGACGGCGTCCGGGTGGCGAACGCGTCCTTCGTGTACTCCCGCCAGGACGACGGCTCCGGCTCCTACGGCAAGACCGGCTACCGCGTCCTCCCGCACGAGAACGGCCATGTCTTCGGCCTGCCCGACCTGTACACCCAGGAGGGCGGGGGCGCCGTCGGCCACTGGGACATCATGAGTGAGGACTGGGGGGCCAACAACGACCTGCTGGCCTGGCACAAGTGGAAGCTCGGCTGGCTGGACGCCGCCCAGATGAGCTGCGTGACGACACCGGGTACGACGGAGCACATCCTGACCCCGCTGGCCCGGACCGGCGGCGCGAAGCTGCTCTTCCTGCCGCTCGGCGACAGCACCGGCTACGCCGTCGAACTGCGCACCCGCGAGGGCAACGACGAGTCCGTGTGCCGTCCGGGCGTACTGATCTACAAGGTGGACGCCGACGTGGACACCGGCCAGGGCCCCGTCACCGTGTACGACTCCCGGCGCGGCAGCGGCGGCTGCACCCGCAGCCCGAACGTCCACTCCGAACTCTCCGACGCGCCGTTCGCCCCCGGCGAGGAGTTCCGGGACCCGAGGAGAGGCATCCGCATCTCGGTGGCGGGGGCGGACCTCTCCGGGAACTACCGGCTGCTGGTGACGCGACGGTGAGCGTGACCGGCCGCCGGTGACCCGCCACCGTGCACGCGGGTCCCCGCATTACGGTAGGCCTGCCGCGACCGCCGTACCGGAGAACCGATGCCCGCCGAGACACCTGCCGAGCCCCCCGTCGAGACGCCCACCGAGACGGTCGCGGGGGCGCCCGCAGGGACGCCCTCGGACGCGTCGGACGGCACCCCGGAACCGGCCGAGGCGGTCACGCCGCTGATCCGGGGCGTCGGCCTGCTGCGGCACCTCACCGACGCCGGGGGGACCTTGAGCCTGAGCGGGCTCGAACGTGCCACCGGTCTGGCCCGCTCCACGGTGGACCGGATCACCTCCACCCTGGCCCGCATGGAGTACGTCCGTCTCGACGGCCGGGACGTCGCCCTCGCCCCGCGACTCATGGAACTCGGCAACGCCTACCTGGCCGCCCTGCGCCTGCCCGCCCTGCTGAATCCCCACGCGGACGCGCTCGCCGACGAACTGGACGAGTCGGTGTCCCTGGCGGTCGCCGACCGCGACGGCATCCGCTTCATCCACCAGGCCACCCGCCGCCGCGCCATGTCCCTGAGCTTCCGCATCGGCGACCTGCTCCCGGCCGAACGCACCGCCCCGGGCCCGCTGTTCGCGTCTCAGTGGACGGCACCGGAGTGGCAGGCGTGGCGGACCCGCCGGGCGGCGGACCCGCAGGACCGGGGCTTTCCCGCCGTACCGCCGCGCGCGCACACCTCGCCGGACGACGACTTCGAGCGCCGTGCCGCCCGTTCCCGGCAGGACGGCTGGGCGCTGGACGACCAGTTGATCGAACCGGGACTGGTCGCGGTCTCGGTACCGGTACGGCATCCGGGTACGGGCCGGATCGCCTGCGTGGCGAGCGTGGTGAGCCACACGAGCCGCCACTCGGCGACCGACCTGCACGACACGCTCCTCCCCCGCCTGCGGACGGCGGTGTCCGCGATGGAGGCGGCGCTGCGGGGGGCCGCGACGGCTTCCCCTTCCGCTTCCGTTTCGGCTCCGGATTCCGCTTCTGCTTCCGCTTCTGTTTCTGTTCCTCTTTCCGTCTCGGCCCAGCTCGTCCGGGCGTCGAAGCAGGAGCTGGGCCGGGAGTTCATCGAGTCGCTGGCCCGGGGGCTGACCGTACTGACGGCGTTCGGTGAGGACAGTCCGGCGCTGACCCTGACGGAGGTGGCGAAGGCGACCGGCCTGGCGCGGGCGACCGCACGCCGGGCGCTGATCACGTACGAACACCTGGGCCTGGTGACCGCGGGCCCGCACCGCACGTTCGCCCTCACCCCCCGTGTCCTGTCCCTCGGCTTCCCACCCCTCTCCCGGACCTCCCTCCCCCGCGTCGCGGGCCCCCACCTGGCGGACCTGGCCGCGCGGCTCCACGAGTCCACGTCGCTGGCGGTGCTGTCCCCGTCGGGTGAGGAGATCCAGTACACGGCCCGGTCAGCGGCGCAGCGTGTGATGAGCGTGGACATCACGGTCGGGACGCGGCTGCCTGCGCCGACGACGTCACTGGGCCAGGTGCTGCTGGCGGAGCGCGCGACGGCGGCCTCCGGGATGCTGGAGGAGGTCCGCCGACGGGGTTACGCCCTCCTCGACGAGGAGTGGGAGGAGGGCCTGCGCTCGATCGCGGTACCGGTCCACGACCGCACAGGCACCGTGGTCGCCGCCGCCAACGTGGCCCTGCACGCCGCCCGCCGCACGCCGGAGGAATGCGTCCGGGACATCCTTCCCGAGCTGCGAGCGACGGCGGCGCGGATCGAGGCGGAGCTGGCGGTGGCGGGACGGTTCCTGCGGGTGGCCTCGCACTGAGGAGACGGTCCGGAATCACCCCACGTAGGGGCGAGCGGCCCGCCCCTCCCGCAGGGTGAGCCCCCACCAGGCGAGCTGTTCCAGCAGCACCGCGGCGGCCTTGCCCGCCCCGTCCGCGTCCACCGGCCGCCCCCGGTCGTCGAACTTCTCCCAGGCCATGGGGAAGCTGACGGTGTCCCGGAGGGTCACGGCATGCAACTCGGCGAAGACCTGCCGCAGTTGCTCCACGGCCCGCTGACCGCCGGCCATCCCCCCGTACGAGACGAACCCGACCGGCTTGGCCCGCCACCCGCTGTACACGTAGTCGATGGCCAGCTTCAGGGACGCCGGGTACCCGTGGTTGTACTCGGGCGTGACGACCACGAACCCGTCCAGCCCCTCGATACGCCGAGCAAGCCCGGGTACGTCACCGGGCCGGTCTCCGGACTGCTCGAAACTCAGTTTCAGTTCGTCGACGAGAGCGGGCTCGGCCAGATCGATCAGGTGGATCTCCATGTCCTGACGCCCACCGGCCTCGGCGACGAACCAGTCGGCAACCTTGTCGGCGAACCGCCCGGCTCGAACACTGCCGATGATGACGCCGATCTTGAGCGGATGTGCACGATGCGTAGTCATGCGAGGACCATAAGAACTCAACCAAACTTGAGGTCAACTCCTTCGCCTGGATGCGGTGGCCAGGCCCGTCCGGTAGGCGATGACGACGAGTTGCGCCCGGTCGCGGGCCTCCAGTTTCGTCATGGCGCGCTGCACGTGGGCGCGGACGGTGAAGGGGCTGAGGAACATCCGCTCGGCGATCTCCTGGTTGGACAGGCCGGTCGCGACCAGGGCCACCATCTCGCGTTCGCGCGGGGTGAGCACGGCGAGCTGTTCCGAGTGGTGCGGCGGGGCGTCGTCCGGTGTGGCCAGGAAACGGGCCACCAAGGAGCGGGTCGCGGCGGGCGACAGCAGGGTGTCGCCGTCGGCGATGGTCCGCACGGCGTCCAACAGGTCCTCGGCCCCGATGCCCTTGCCGATGAAGCCGCCGGCCCCGGCGCGCAACGCCTGAGCGACGTACTCGTCGGTCTCGTACGTGGTGAGGATCAGGATGCGGCTGGCCCGCAGTTCCGGGTCCGCGCAGATCTCCGACGTGGCGGTGAGCCCGTCCACCTCGGGCATACGGATGTCCATGACCACCACGTCCGGGCGCAGCTCCCGGGTGAGTCTCACCGCCTCCCTGCCGTCGGCGGCCTCGCCGACCACGGTGATGTCGTCGGCGCTGTCGAGAAGCAAGCGGAAGGCGCCGCGCAGCAGGGCCTGATCGTCGGCGAGGAGCACCCGGAGCGTCACGGCGTGTCCCTGGCTTCACGGTTGCCCGTCCGGCCGTCGTCTGTCGCTCCGTCAGTCATTGACCCCTCGATGATTGATGCTCCGTCAGTTGCGCGCGTGTCCTTGGCGGGTGGCAGCGGCAGCTGGATGGAGACGAGGTAGCCGCCCTCCGGGCGCCTGCCCGCGGAGAGGTGTCCCCCGACGGCGGTGGCACGTTCACGCATGCCGATCAGCCCGTAACCGGGTGGCCGGCCCGGCTCCGTGGACGGGTGGGGCCGCGTGGCCGCGGTCGGCGCCGCACGGGAGCCCTTCCCGTCGTCGGCGACGGTGATGCTCACCCGATCGCGGTTCCACACGAGGCGCACCTCGGCGTTCTCCGTGCCGGCGTGTTTGGTCACGTTGGTCAGGGCCTCCTGGACGATGCGATAGGCGGTGAGGTCCACCCCGGGCGGCAGCGGCCTGGCCGTGCCCTCCTGGTGCAGCGACACCTCAAGTCCCGCGCGGCGGAAGGACTCGAGGAGCGTGGGCAGCCGGGACAGCCCGGGCGCCGGTTCGGCGGGCGCGGGCGCGTCCCCGGACTGACGCAGCAGACCGACCGTGGCCCGCAGGTCGTCGAGCGCGTCGGCGGTCGTGTCGACGAGCTCTTTGAGGCTCTTACGGGTCTGCTCCGGGCGGGCGTCGAAGAGGTGGGCGGCGACCGTGGCCTGCGCGTTGGCCAGGGTGATCTGATGGGCCACCAGGTCGTGCAGTTCCCGGGCGATGCGCACCCGTTCCTCGGCCACTCTGCGGCGCGCCTCGCTGTCCCGGCTCTCCTCGGCCCGCCGGGCCCGTTCCTCCACGGCCGCCAGGTAGGCCCGCCGGTTCTGCGCCGAGTGCCCCAGCACGCCGGCCACCAGCGGGAACGCCGCCACCGCCGCCACCCTGCTCGCGTCCTGCCACGAAAGAGCCCCGAACAAGGGGGCGGAAGCGACCAGCAGCGCCACGCAGATGAGCAACACCGCGCTCGCCGCACGCCGTTCGGTGCGCGCGGTGAACGCGTAGGAGTAGGCGGCGATCACGGTGGGGGCCACGATGAGCGGGCTCAGCAGGAGGCCCAAAGGCGGCCCCAGCACCGCGCCCACGGTCGTGGCCACCATGACAGCCAGTGGCGCGCGGTGCCGCAACGGCAGCACGGCACAGGTCAGCACGGCGAGGCCGTAGGCGGCGGCGGGCGGCGCTGACAGCCTGCTGCCGTCGTCCTGCACCACGCCGCCGAGCAGACACAGCGCGAACGCCGTCGCCGTGATCGCTCCCTCACCCCACCACGCGCCGCGTGGTCGCGGGGCGCCGCCCCCCGTGTTCGTCATGGCCCGCTCAGTCCCGGCCGACGGGGAGCCGCCGCACGGCTGTGACCGTCTGGGTCGCGGAGGCCGGGGCCTTCCCGCTCAGTGCCTCGCCCTCGATGTCCACATGTGGCAGCACACGGTTCAGAATACGGGGCAGCCACCAGGCCCGGTGGCCGAGCAGTGCCAGCACCGCGGGTGCGATGGCCATCCGGACCACGAAGGCGTCGAAGGCGACCGCGGCGGCCAGGCCGACGCCCATCGTCTGGATGGTCGGGTTGCTCATCCCGATGAATCCGGCGAACACGCTGATCATGATGATCGCCGCGGCGGCCACCACACGTCCGCTGTGCCTGAACCCGGTGACGATGGCCTCGCCGGGTGACGCGCCGTGGACGACGTACGCCTCCCGCATCCGGGTGAGGAGGAAGACCTCGTAGTCCATGGCGAGGCCGAAGACCATGCCGATGATGAGAATCGGCATCAGCGACATGACCGGTCCGGTCTGCTCGATCCCGATCAGTTCCGCCGCCCACCCCCACTGGAAGACGGCGACGAGGACACCGAAGGCGGCACCCACCGACAGCAGGAAGCCGAGCGCGGCCTTGACCGGGACCAGGAGGGAACGGAAGACCACCATCAGCAGGACCACCGCCAGGCCGATGACCACGGTCAGATAGGGAATGAGGGCGTCGGACATGGCTTCGGAGATGTCGATGTTCATCGCGGTGGTGCCGGTCACCAGGATGCCGGCGCCCGTGTCGGCCTCGACGCCCGAGACCGCGTCCCGGATCGCGTGCACCAGGTCCTTGGTCTCACCGCTGTTCGGCGCGGTCCGCGGCACGGCGGTGAGGACGGCGGTGTCGTTGGCCCGGCTGAGCACCGGGTCGCCTACCGACGCGACGCCGTCAACTCCCCGTACGGTCTTGACGACCCGGTCCGTGGTCTCCCGGATGCCCGCAGACTCCGACTCCGGCATGTCCACGACCACGGTCAGCGGGCCGTTGAAGCCGGGGCCGAAGCCTTCCGACAGCAGGTCGTAGGCGCGGCGCTCGGTGGTCTGCACCGACTTGGACTCGTCGCCGGGCAGCCCGAGTTCGAGGCTGAGCGCCGGCAGGGCGACGGCGCCGAGACCGAGTCCGGCGGTCAACAGCACGGCCACCGGCCGACGCAGCACGAACCGTGCCCAGCGGGTGCCCAGCCCCGGCCGGCCGTCCGCGCCGTAAGCCGGATGCGGGCGCTCGCTTCCCGGCCGGGTGGCCTTGCGGACGGCGCGGGACAGTATCCGCCGGCCGAAGAAGCCGAACAGCGCGGGCACCAGGGTCAGCGCGACGAGTACCGCGAGGGCCACGGCGCCCGCACCGCCCAGGCCCATCTTGGTGAGTTCGGGGATTCCGACGACCCCCAGGCCGACCAGCGCGATGAAGACGGTCGCGCCGGCGAAGACGACCGCGGACCCGGCCGTGCCCACCGCCCGCCCCGCGGCCTCCTCCGGCTCGTTGCCCTGGGCGCGCTCGTCGCGGAAGCGGGAGGTGATGAAGAGCGCGTAGTCGATGCCGACCGCGAGCCCCAGCATCAGCGCCAGAATGGCGACGGTGGACGTCAGGCCCAGCGGCACGGCCAGCGCGGAGACCAGGCCGAAGGCGATGGCCACGCCCACGAGGGCGGTCAGCAGCGACAGTCCGGCCGCGACCAGCGACCCGAGGGCGAGCACCAGCACCACCGCCGCCACCGCCACGCCCACGATCTCCGTCGTACCGCCCGGCTCCTCCTCCGATTCCAGGGCCGAGCCGCCGATCTCCACGGTCAGCCCCGCGTCCCGGGCCTGGCTCGCGGCGTCCTCCAGAGCGCTCTTCGTCGGCTCGGTCAGGTCGACGGCGTCCGCGCTGTAGGTGATCGTGGAGTAGGCGATGGTGCCGTCCTCGCTGACCGCGCCGGTCTCATACGGGTCGGTGGTCGACGCGACCTGATCGCCCCCGCCCAGCGAGCCGAGCGCGTCCTCGACGGCCGCCTTGTTCCGACTGGCCGTCACCCGCTGCCCGTCCGGCGCCTGGAACACCAAACGAGCCTCGGCACCTTGCGAGTTGCTCTGGGGGAAGCGCTCGTCCAGCAGGTCGAACGCCCTCTGCGACTCGGTGCCGGGCATGGAGAGTTCCTCTTCCTCCCCGGCAGGCGCCATCGCGGCGGCGGCGACCGCCAGCACCAGGACACCCAGCCACAGACCACCCACGAGCCTCCGCCGCCGGAAGGCCCACCGTCCGATCCGGTACAGAAAAGTCGCCACCGCTCATCACTCCAGACGCCACTGGGGCAAGGGGAATACGCGAGATCCCGCGCGCCTCCCACACTTCCCTCCGGCGCCTCGCCGGGCATCGTCCCCCGCAGCCGTCTTGCCCTGGTGCGGCCGGACCAGGCGGCCGTCTGTCCTGGTGCCTGCGCACTAGGGGCGACGGACGACGTGGGACGGGGGTTGGTGTGGTGTCCGGCACGGGTGCGATGTTCCGGCACGGGTGCGGCTTTCCACAGGGTGTCCGGCACGGGTGCGGTTTTCCGCAGGGTGTCCGGTGCGGGCAACCACACATGACCTGACGGTCATCCTCATACCGCCGCTGACCTGTGGTTTCTAGCGTGGTGGGCAGTCGGGGCGTCGGCCCGGACGGCCGGACGGCCGGCCCGTCAGCTTGGAGACTCACATGCACCTCGCGTCCTTGGCTCTGCCTCAGGAACCCGCCGACGGCATCGCGGGCTGGGCCGCCGACCTCGTCGACACCATGGGTGGCCCCGGAGCCGGCCTGGCCATCGCGCTGGAGAACCTCTTCCCGCCGCTGCCGAGCGAGGTGATCCTGCCACTGACCGGATTCGCCGCCGGGCAGGGCGTCCTCACTCTGGCCTCGGCTCTGTTCTGGACGACGCTCGGCTCGGTTGCGGGAGCCTTGGTCCTCTACGGGATCGGCATGCTCTTCGGCCGTGACCGCATGCACGCGATCTGGGCGAAACTGCCGCTGGTGAAGCCTTCCGACCTGGAGCGCACGGAGGACTGGTTCGCGAAGCACGGCACCAAAGCGGTCTTCCTCGGCCGGATGGTTCCGATCTTCCGCAGCCTCATCTCCGTCCCCGCCGGGGTGGAGCGCATGCCTCTGCCCGTGTTCGTCATGCTGACCACACTCGGCAGCCTGATCTGGAACGCCGTCCTGGTGATGGCCGGTTACTGGTTGGGCGACCAGTGGGAAGCGGTGGAGACCTACGTCGGTGTCGTCTCCAAAGGGGTGTTGGTTCTGGTCGTCCTCGCCCTCGCGGTGTACGTGGCCGTACGGCTCCGCAGCCGCAACCAGGCCCGGCACCGCCGCGCTTCATGAACAGCCACTGGCACCTGGGCACATGGGTCCCGTCCAGCGCGCGGCCCGAGCGATCTTGCTCCGGCTGTACGACCGCACTAGTCTCAGCCCCCGTGCAGGGGGACTCCGCGGGCATCAGCGCCCATCACCTGCCAGGCTCACCGGGACAGGACGACTCCGGCGAGGGCGAGGGCGACGCCGCGATCCTGCCGGCCCCCTGGCCGCGCCGGTGCGCCGGTACGTTGCTCGGCTGTGTCACGGCCTTGCTCGGTTTCCTCTACTTCCTCCTCGTCGGCACCGCCCTCGGCCCCTTCCTGCTGTGGCCGCCCACCCGCACCAGCGCGCTCAGCATCCTGGTCACCGGAGCCCGCCGACTGACGACCCTGGAACGGATGCGCCGGGCGGCCTTCTTCGGCGACCGCTTTCCCGAGCACTACAAGACGTCCGACCAGAAGATCCTTCGCTATCTGGCGGTCCGCAGCTATACGGGGCTGCTGTGCGGCGTCGTGATCGGACTGCTGGGTTTCGGCATCGTCCTGGCGGGGCTGCTCGTCAGAGGAATGGCCCAGGGGACCCTTCACTGGGACGAGTTGCTCATGCAGGTGCTCCTCGGCAGTGTGCTGCTCTTCCTCGACGTCCAGGGACTCCACTCACTCGTCACCCTGGACGCGCGCATCGCCCACGAGTGTTTCGGCCCCTCCGAACGGGAACTGCTGCAGCAACGCATCCATGAACTGGCCACCAGCCGGGCAGGAGTCGTGCAAGCAGTGGACGTCGAACGCCGGCGGATCGAACGGGACCTCCACGACGGGATCCAGCAGCGCCTGGTGGCGCTGGGCATGCTGCTCGGCCGGGCACGCCGGGGACGCGATCCCGAGCAGGCGGACACCCTGCTGCGCCAGGCACACCAGGAGTGCCAGAACATCCTCGCCGAACTGCGCGAAGTGACCTGGCGGATCTATCCCTCGGCGCTGGACAGTCTGGGGCTCGAGGAGGCGCTGGGCGGAGTGTCCGAGCGGTGCGGCATCCCCGTCCGCACGGAGTTCGACGTCACCGCGGAGCTGCCTCAACCAGTGGAGACCGCCGCGTACTTCGTCGTCTCGGAATCCGTGACCAACGCGGCCAAACACTCCGGCGCCACAGCCATCTCGGTGCGGGTGGTGCTCCGTGGCAGGGTGCTCACGGTGCGGATCCAGGACAACGGCGCAGGCGGCGCGGAGCCCACGGGCAGCGGACTGAGCGGACTGCGCAGCCGGGTGGCCGCGCTCGATGGCGTCCTGCACGTCGACAGCCCCGAAGGGGGACCCACCACCATCACCGCGGAACTGCCATGCGCCTGATGATCGCCGAGGACTCGACCCTGCTGCGTGAGGGGCTGGTCCGGCTCCTCCTCGAGGAGGGGCACGAGGTCCTGGGCGCGTTCGGTGACGCCAACGCCCTGCTGACGGAGATGGCCTCACGGCGACCCGACGTCGTCGTCCTCGATATTCGGATGCCGCCGACACACACCGACGAGGGGCTGCGTGCGGCGTTGGAGATCCGGGAACGGTGGCCGGAGACCGGCGTACTGGTGCTGTCTCAGCACATCGAGCGCAACTACGCGGCGCAACTGCTGGCCTCCAACGTGGAACGCGTGGGATACCTCCTCAAGGACCGCGTCGCCCAAGTCGAGGAGTTCCTGGACGCGTTGGAACGCGTTCAGTCGGGCGGCGCTGCCATCGACCCCGAAGTCGTGCGGCAGTTGGTCATCCGCACGACGCACGGAGATCCGCTGACCCGCCTCACGCCCCGCGAACGCAGTGTCCTCGATGCCTTGGCCCAGGGGCACACCAACACGGCGATCGCGCAGAAGCTGCACATCTCGGTGAGTGCGGTGGAAAAGAACCTCAACACGATCTTCGACAAGCTGGACCTGTCGCACACCACCGGTTACAGCCGACGGATCCTGGCGGTCCTGAGGTATCTGGAGTCGTAGGGCGCCGGCGTACAGGACGTCACACCTTCGCCATTTGCCTAAACTTATTAGGTAGTTCACCATGGACTATCGCCTACACGGGCGGCCACGCGGGCATCCTGCGCGGCTACGACCTCTCGGAGCCAGAGCCGGAGTCGGAACCCGGAACCGGACCAGCCGCACGCGGTTCGGGTCCGGAAACCCTGATCACAAGGCTGGGACAACAAGCAATGAGCACTGACCACCACTGGATCACCACCCCTGTCACCGAGGACATCCTGCGCGGCCACCTCGACCTGGAACCGACCGCGCACGGCCTGCTGCCGCACCGGTTGCCCGCTCGCTCTCGTCGGCAGATCCCCGACGACCAGCTGGCCGTAGCCGAGTCCCAGCCCTCCGGCGTGCGCCTGGCCTTCCGCACCCGAGCCACCACCATCGAACTCGACACGCTGCCCACCAAGCGGGTCTACCGAGGTTTCCCGGCCCCCGCGGACGGCGTCTACGACCTGCTGGTCGATGGTCGTCTCACCGCCCAGACCACAGTGCCCGGCGGGAACGTCCGCACGGTCACAGACATGGTCACCCAGTCCGCCGAACTGCACGAAGGCCCCTCCGGCACCGCCCGCTTCACCGACCTGCCCGCCCACGACAAGAGCGTGGAGATCTGGCTCCCGCATACGGAGATCACCGAACTGATCGCCCTGCGCACCAACGCTCCCCTCGCACCGGCAGCACCCCAAGGGCGCAGGGTGTGGCTGCACCACGGCAGCTCCATCAGCCACGGCTCGAACGCCACCCACCCCACCGCCATCTGGCCGGCCCTGGCCGCAGCCCAGGGCGGCGTGGAACTGGTCAACCTGGGGTTCAGCGGCAGTGCCCTGCTCGACCCCTTCACCGCCCGCGCGATGCGGGACACCCCCGCGGACCTGATCAGCCTCAAGATCGGCATCAACATCGTCAACGCCGACGTCATGCGCCTGCGGGCCTTCACCCCGGGTGTCCACGGCTTCCTCGACACCATCCGCGAGGGCCATCCGACCACCCCGCTGCTGGTCGTGTCCCCCATCCTGTGCCCGGTCCAGGAGGACACCCCCGGCCCCCTCGCACCCGACTTCGACGGCCGAACCCTGCGCTTCAAGGCCACCGGCGACCCCGCCGAACGCGCCGCCGGCCGCCTGACCCTCAACATCATCCGCGAGGAACTCGCCCGAACCGTCGAACAGCGGAAGTCCGACGACCCGAACCTCCACTACCTCGACGGCCGAGACCTCTACGGCGAGAAGGACTACGCCGAAGCACCCCACCCCGACGAGATTCACCCCACCCCCGAGGGCCACCGCCGCATCGGCCAGAACTTCGCCCGCCTCGCATTCGGCGAGGACAGCCCCTTCGCCCATTAACCCGCCCACAACCCCATCAGCCCCGCCGCGCCCACTACGACGGACCCACCCCGCTGCCGAGCCCCACCGCCGGCCCGCCTTACCACCAACCCACAGCACCCGCACCCTCCCGACCCCTGATCCGGTACGCTGTGGATCGAGCGCCTTGGCGGGCGCTGCCGCATGCCCCTGGGTCCGCCCAACGCACGCGGCAGACGTAACTTCAGGACGCTCAGAACTTGACAGAAAGACCTGGTCTGAAGCGGTTTCAGCGCATCACGAGCTAGGTTTCACAAACCCCGCCTTCGTAGCTCAGGGGATAGAGCACCGCTCTCCTAAAGCGGGTGTCGCAGGTTCGAATCCTGCCGGGGGCACAGACAGAAGGGCCAGCTCAGGAGGGTTTCCCTCCCAGGCTGGCCCTTAGCCGTTTCAGGTGCCGTGCCACAGGCGTGCCACTACGGGCCTGCGGGGTCCTTATCGGAGGGCTCAGAGGCCGCTCCCTCACCGCCTCGGTTCATGGCCCCAAGCCGGTCGGCGATGGCTCGGTCCCGGTCGCTGGTCATGTGCTGGTAGATCAGTGCGGCGCGCGAGCTGCTGTGGCCCATGCGGGTCATCAGCTCCCGGGTGCTGGCTCCGGCCGTGGAGGCGAGCGTGTTGCCAGTGTGCCGAAGGTCGTGGAAGTGCAGCTCGGCCGTGACGCCCGCAGCATTCCGAGCCTTCAACCAGTCGTCCCTCCGCCGCAGTTGCCCGCCTCTACGGACCGACGAAGACGTGTGTCGCGGTCGGCAGCGGCGAAGTGCTCCAGATGGTGCGTGACCGCGTCGAGGAGTGTCGAGGAGTGTCTGGACCACCTCAGGTCAGGAGGTACGCCTTCAGGATCGTCACCGCGTAGGTGTTGCCGGTGGTGTCGGTCAGGGTGGACTTGAGGGAGACCGAGCGGGCGTTTTCCGGGTGGGTCAGGGTGAGGGTCCTTTTGCCGTGGGTGGTGGTCATCGGGGCGGGGGACCAGGTCTTGCCGGCGTCGTAGGAGACCTTCACCGTCAGGGATTTCAGGTCAGTGGCCGCCGGGCCCTGGAGGGAGAGGGGGATCGTGGTGCGGCGGCCCGCGGGGGCCGTGCCGGTCGGGGTCAGCTTCGGGTGGAAGCGGACCGTGGAGAGGGGCAGCGAGCCGGAGCCGGACGGGCTGGACGTGAAGGTCCAGGCCGCTGTCAGGCGGCTCGTGGTCGTGGCCACGCCTGGCGGGCGGGTCAGGTTCGTTCGGATCGTGTAGCGGGCCGGGACGGACGGGAGCTTCTCCACGGTCTGGCAGAGGTCGCCGTCGTTGTCGAGCAGGGTGCGGCCGTCCGCGGTGACCGTGGTGTGGCGTTTCGCTGTGGAGAAGGCGGGGTGTCCGCTCCCGTCGGCGAGGTCGGGGACGCACAGGTCCAGGGTGTCGCCGTCGCGCTGTGCGCCGAACGGGCCGCCGGTGATCGGGCTGAAGACACCGACGTTGTACGTGGCCGCGTAGGTCCGGCCCGCCTGGTACGACCTCGCGCTCTCCGTGCCGTAGAAGACGTCCTCGTCATCTCCGGAGGCGTTTCGCTGGCCCAGGTTGGCCGTCCACTTGAAGCCCTTGGGCGTGGTGACGTAGATCTTCGCGGTCGTCGGCAGCGGGAAGGGGTCGCTCACCGTGCCCAGCGACAGGGTGGGGCCGCTCCACAGGACGTTGACGATGCCCTTGCGGTGCGCGACGGACGAGCCGAAGTTCCGCTTCAGCAGGGCCAGTTCGTTCATGCGCGTGGTGTGCCGATAGCCGGTGGGGAAGCGGTCGGGCAGGTTGTGGAGCAGGTGGTAGGTGGTGCTGCCCTTCTGCCACAGGCCGCCGAGCTGCGTGCTGAGCCTCCCGGGAGGGGCGGTCGGTCCCAGGGTCGCGGTGCGCAGGTTCTTGAACGTTCCCCAGAACAGGGTGCTGTTGTGCGGTTCGCTCCCGGTGTCTCCGGTGCCCACGGCGAGGTTGAGCTGGCCGTCGGACATCTTCGCGCCTTGCGGCGCGGTGATCCGGACCGGCTTCGCCTTGCGCGCGTCGAAGACGACCGTGGTGTCCCCGGTCAGCGAGAGCCGCGGCCGGACCAGCGCGGAGGTGCCCCTGGCGTCGTCCATCACGGTGTCCACGACGTAGTCGCCGCGCGGGACCCGCACCCGGTACACGCCCTTGGAGGTCTGCTCGGAGTCCTCGAGGTTCGTGGTCCAGTACGTGCCCGAGTACCCGAGGATCTCGGTCAGCGGAGCGCTCACGGGCCGGCCGCCGCGGTCGAGGAACTTCAGGGTGAGGTCGTGTGCCTCGGCCTCGCGTACGACGCCGAAGGCGGTCCGTACGGCGGCGGGGTCGGCGGCCGCGGGGTCGGCGCCGTTCCGCGCGGTGGCGACCAGCGCGCCCGAGTAGGTGCCGTCCGCCGCCTCGACGCGGGTGTCCGCGGTGAGATCGACGTCGGCGGTGCCGCCCGCCGGGACGGCGAGCTGTGTGGTGCTCAGCGTGAACATGCCTTCGGGGGCCGTGCTGCCTCCGGGGCCGGTCGCGGTGGCCGTCAGGTCCAGGGTGACGGGGTGGTCGCCGTCGTTGCGGTAGGTGATGTGCTGGGTGACCGGCCGGTCGTCGGTGTGGGGCCACAGCTGCTTGCCGAAGGACACGGAGGTCTGTTCGCTCGCCACCGCCCCCTCCAGTGCCCGGGACACGTCGAGCCGGCCCGTCCCCTGCTGGTAGCCGGTGGTGCCGGTGGTCGGGGTGGTGGACGCGGTGAGCGCCTGCTTGATCCGTGTGCCGGTCCAGTCGGGGTGCCGCTGGGCGAGGATCGCGGCCGCCCCCGCGGCATGCGGCGTCGCCATCGACGTACCGGACATGGCGACATAGCCGTCGGCGGCCGGGTCGCCCATGTGGCCGTGCGCCGCCTTCGCCGAGACGATGGCCACGCCCGGCGCCGTGAGGTCCGGTTTCAGCTCGCTGTCGGCGGTCGGGCCGGTGCTGGAGAAGTCGGCGAGCCGGTCCTCGCCGTCGACGGCGCCCACGGTGAGCGCCGACTCCGCGGCCCCCGGGGAGTCGACGGTTCCCGCGTCGGGGCCCTCGTTGCCGGCCGCGGCGACGGTGAGCATGCCGGTGCTCTTCGAGAGGGCGTTCACCGCCGCCTCGACCGGGTCCTCCCCCGGGGTGTCCTCCTGGCCCAGGCTGAGGTTGGCCACCTTGGCACCCTGCCCGGCGGCCCACTCCAGGCCGGCGATGACGCTGGAGTCGCTGCCCTCGCCGCTGTCGTCCAGCACCTTGGCGTTGAGGATCCCGGCACCGGGCGCGACGCCCTTGTACCGGCCGCCGGACCGTGCGCCGGAGCCCGCCATCGTCGCGGCCACATGGGTGCCGTGGCCCGCCATGTCGTCAGTGCTGCCGGTGCCGGTGAAGTTCTTCGAGGCCTTCACCGCCGAGGCGAGGTCCGGGTGTGCGGTGTCGACGCCGGTGTCCAGGACGGCGACCTTGACGCCCTTGCCGTCGTATCCGGCCGCCCAGGCGGCCGGGGCGCCGATCTGCGCGACGCCGCCGCCCGCATCCCCGCCCGCCTCCCCGGACTTCGCGCCTTCTTCGTCCGCCGGCGCCTTGAAGCGGCCGTCCAGCCAGACCCGCGCGACTCCCTGCTCCTCGGTGAGGGCCTGCCACATGTCGTCGGCCCCGGCCTTGGGCACGGTGATCGCGGCGCCCGCCACGCTGGGCAGCTCCCGGCTCACGGTGGCGTCCGCGTCCGCGACCAGTGACTTCTGGGTGCTCCTGCGCTGGGCGGACTTGCCCTCGTACGACACGATCAGCGGGAGCGTGCCGCGCCGGGTGTCGTCGTAGCCGGCGCGTATCAGGCCGCTGACATCGAACAGCCGCATGTCCAGGACGCCTTGGCCGATCAGGGCGGCGGCGTCGGCGGGAACGACGTACTGATCACCCCCGACGCCGCGCACGGACACCGGGACGTGCTCACGGCCCGGTGCCTGCCGAACGCCCGTCACCCGGCCCCGGGCGTCCAGCCGGACCCGGTCGCCGGTGAGGAGGGTGACGTACCGGCCGGCCGCGGAGGCGGAGCCGGCGGTCCGCGCGCCGAGGAAAGGGCTGCCGGGCGCCGCGACGAGGACGGAGCTGCCGGGCGCCGCGACCGTGGCGGTGTCCTGCGTCCGTACGCCGAGGCCGGAGCCCGTGGCCGCCACCGAGACACCCGTCATGAGCCCCGCCACCAGCAGGGTGGCCAGCGAGGCGCTTGCGGTTCTGTCGCGCATTCAGCCCACCTGCCCGGGGACCTGCTTGGCGGCGTCGACGACCGCGCGCTCGGTGATCGCGCTGGTGCCCGTGACGGTACCGACCTTCAGGGGATTGCCCGCCGTGGCCTTGACCACCACGATGCGCTCGCCGAGGAACCGCAGGGTCTTCTTGTCGAAGATCCACTCGGTGCGCTCGCCGTCGGCGGGGTTCTCCCGCGCGATCGCGACCCCGTGCCGGCCCGTGGCGTCGACCGCGTCATCCACCGCGACGACGCCGGGGATCTTGGCAGCGGCCTTGTAGAGGGCGGCGCCGACCTCGGCGGGCGGGTAGCTCTCGAACAGCAGATCGCCGATCGCGACGAAGGCGGCCTGGTCGCGCGGGACTTCGGGGTCCCGGTTGGCGTCCGAGGCACGGTAGATCCGCTGGAGCAGCGCGTCGGGGTCGGTCGGCAGCGCGGCCAGGGCGTTGTAGGCGCCGCTGAACGGGACGTCGCTCTTCAGGGTGATGCCCTTGTCGCTGGTCTCACCGGCCTCGATCAGCCAGCCGTCCCTGCCGTCGAGGGAGTTCCAGACCTGGCGGGAGTGCAGCTCGTCGCTGACCACCTCGCTCTTGTCGCCGACGGTCTTGATGTGGGTGTCGGCCACCTTCGAGGCGATGTAGATGTACTGGCCCTTGCGCGGGGTGGGCGCGGAGGTGTCGGCGGCGGCCAGGGAGATGCGTTCGAGGAGCTGGGGGGCGCCCTTGGCGTCGGCGGCGCCGATCCTGGTGGTTAGTGCGGGGCCGGTGGCCAGGGCGGTCCTGCCGCCGTCGGTTCCGCCGCCGGTGAGGGCGAGGCCGCCCGCGACCGCGCCGGCCAGGGCGAAGGCCGCGGCGGGCAGGAGGATCGTACGGCGCAGGAACGGGTTGGAGCGCTTCACGGGCGCGACCGGAGAGGTGGCGGGCGTAGGGGAGGAGGTGCGGAGGTCTTCGTGGATCCGGGCCATCATCTGCTCCTTGTGGAACTGGTGGCGGCCCGCCGGCAGATCCCGCTCGGCGGAGGGCAGCAGACTCTGCGTCTCCGTCCACTCGGCCGGGTGGGGCCGGTGGGAGGGGCTGGCGTTCATCGGTTTCCTTCCTGTGCGGACCGGACCGCGTATCCGCGATCACCTGTTATCTGCCGGTTCGTGCCGATGGGTTCCCGTTTTTCTACGAGCAGTTGTGCATCGGCGAGCTTGCGCAGCTTGGCGCGGGCGCGGGAGAGGCGGGAGCGGACGGTGCCGACCGGGATGCCGAGGGCGCGGGCCGCCTCGGCGTACTCCATCCCCTCCCACAGGCACAGCGTCAGGACCTCACGCTCGGGGCGCTTGAGCAGGCTGAGGGCGGCGAGCGTGGCGTTGATACGGCGCCGGTCGTCCAGGCGTCCGGCGGTCTCCTCGGCGTGGTCCTCGACCCGTTCCTCGGTGGCGTGCGCGGCTGCCGCGGCGCTCGCCGCGTTGCGGTAGCGGCGGTTGCTGCGGTGGTGGGAGCGGGCGACGTTGGTGGCGATGCCCAGCAGCCACGGCCGCAGCGAGCCGCCTTCGGCCTCGACCGAGGCCCGGCGCCGCCACGCCTCCATGAAGGTCGTCGACATCACGTCCTCGGCCAGCGACCAGTCGGCGGTCAGCCGGAAGGCGTGGTTGTACACCGCGCGGGCGCACTCGTCGAAGAGTTCCGCGAAGGCGTCCGGATCTCCGTTTCGCACCCGGGTTCGCATATCTGTGGTCACGTCTTGAACTGACGTACGGCGCGGGCGAGTTCCGGTGAGACACGTCACATGGTGTCAAGCACTGTCGTTCAGTACACCGAACTCCTGCGGACCAGCGACCACGCCCTGTGGAGCCGGTTGCGGGACATCCTGAAGGGCCAGGGGCTCGATCCGGACCGAACGATAGTCGTCGACCTCTTGCAGGAGGGACCCGATCACGAGGATGGTCAAGTCATCTCCGAGGACGGCAGGGTCTACAGGTTCACCCTCTTCCATGACCAAGGCGCTGAGCATGGCGCGCGCAGCGCCACCCTAGATGGCTGGACAGACACAACCGATGCTTGGCGGATCGCATCGCTGGCTACCCGAACAGCCGATGCCTTCGCTTGGATGGCTTCGCGCGTAGGCCTTGTCTGAGCTGCTTCAGGGCGAAGATGTGCCGTGCCACAGCCGTGCCGGATACAAGGGTCAGCAGCGGTCAACAAGGGTAGCTGGCGAATGCATCCGTGTCCGCAAGCTCAACCAGCGAAGCCGCAGGTCACCTGCCGTGCAGCCCAGCCTCTCTCTTAAAGCGGGTGTCGCAGGTTCGAATCCTGCCGGGGGCACCAGGCGAAAGGCCCCGGACCGATCATGGTCCGGGGCCTTTGACATCCACTTCTGACATCAACGAGGGCGGTCACTCACGACCGGGCCGCCTCTTGAGCAGTCGATCCATGTGGCTGATGGCCTCGCGCTTGGTGTCCTGCACGACGTGCGTGTACACGTCCATGGTGATGCTGATCTGGCTGTGCCCGAGGATCTCCATCACGACGCGGGGAGCCACCCCGGCAGCGGTGAGCAGCGTGGCGCACCCGTGCCGGGCATCGTGCAGCCGGATCACGCGGAGGCCGGCGGACTGGGCGACGCGGGTGAAAGAGCGGTACACGTTGCGCGGCTCGACCGGACGGCCGTTCCGGGTGACAGTGCCTCCGGCGGAGGATCGGCCGGCACCGGGATGGAGGGGCGCCGGCGCCGACGCAGGGCAGCAGTGGCGTGCGTGGAGTGATCTCATCCCGTTCACCGTCGCCCCGGGCAGAGCCGAGCAGATGCGGCCCATGGCGTCCAGGTCGTTCGAACAGTAGCGCGCTCCACCTGGACGCCATGGACCACGCTCGCTCCACTGTGTGTGGGTCGACGGCGCACGGGACGGGAGCTGCGGTGAGTGGTGGGCTTAGACGGGGTTCTCGTCGAGCACCAACATGATGTGCTCATGCTCGCCGTACCAGACCGTCTCGGTGCGCCGGAAGCCGTGCTTCTCCAGCAGTCGCACCGAGCCAGTGTTCCCGACGAAGGGATCGGCGTGCAGGGGACGAGCCTTCTCCCGCTCCAGGAAGAGCGCCAGTGCCCGCGTGCCGATCCCCCGGCCCCAGTACTGCCTGCCGAGCCAGTACCCGATGAAGCGCCGCCCGTCGTCCCACCATGCCACCGCGTTGCCCGCCAGTTCTCCGTCGACGGTGATGGCCTGCACGAAGTTGGTGGGATCTCCAAGAACCTTCGTCGTCCAGTGGGTCATGAAGGTTTCCCGTTTCCGGGGCGGGAACTTCGACCGTTGTATGGCCTCAGGATCGTGCTCCTGCGAGAAGAACTCCTCCAGATCGACCGGTTCAACGTCTCTTAAACGCACCTGATCACTCATGCCGACGGAGTCTGCCACCAGCCACTGACACTCCCGGGGCCAATGGTTTCCGACCTGCCGTGTAAGCAGCCGTGCCCGATACAGCGGGGAGCACCGGGAAACGACGGTTATCGCGGACGGCGAGCAGCACAATGGCCCTTGCCTGGTGGGGCCGTTCGCCTGCGCTGGGTGTGGGATTTGAACCCACGGTGACATCGCGGCCCAGGACGGTTTTCAAGATCGATGATGCCTCAACCTGGACTTTGAGACTCCGTCGATCACGTGGGCTGACTGACAGGTTTCGCGTTGCGTGCTGACCAAGCTTGGGGATGCAATCTGTGCCACCGTCAGTTCGATCACTATCCTGAGTGTTCGCTATCGCCAGCGCACAGAACCGGGGGAGTCTCCATGATCGAGCTTGGCATCCTGTTTGGTCTCCTGCTGGCGGCAGCGCTAACGTTGATCTTCGTACTCCTACGACGAGAAAACCGGAGCACGGAGAACGCTGACGGACTCCTCATCGAGCAAGCACGGCGGGTGCAAGCGCACAAGGACCGTGCGACTTACAACGCCGGCGCAGTCGACGGCATCTTGCCAACCGCGCGCGACCACTATCGCCCCTAGCCATGGACACCGCAGTACTCCTTGTGGCCAGGCCGGGAGACCTCAGCAACCTCGCCGCCCGTGGTTCGCATCGAGGGGGCGTGGCTCGGTCCCCTGGCCGTGCCACTCTCGTGCCAGAACGCAGGGGGACTCACGGGGAATTGGAGTTGGCCAGGGGTACCGTCGGCCTGTTCCCAAGGCAAGGGATCCCGCAGGTGACGCCTGCAATCGCCCATCCTCGCTCCTAAAGCGGGTGTCGCAGGTTCGAATCCTGCCGGGGGCACAGAGAAAGGACCAGCTCAGGAGGAGCTTCCTCCCCGGCTGGCCCTTCGTCGTGTTCGAGGCCGCGCCACGCTTGCCACTAATGCCACGCGGATGCCACATCACTCCTGTCTGCTGGCCTCCCCCGCCCTTGCCGGTCATGGCCCCGAGCCGATCGGAATGGCCCGTTCACGGTCGCTGGTCATGTGCTGGTAGATCAGCGCGGCGCGTGAGCTTCGCCGTGCGGCTTGGGCGTCGACGCGGCAGATCCCATCCGCCGTAAAGGAGAGGTCTCCCCAAGACGCACGAGCGCCCTCCCAGGCCGTCCTGGGGCCGTGGAAGGGCGCTCAACGATGACCAACGTCGACAGCTACTGACAGCTCAGCAGCAGGTCAGGACATTGATCGATTAGGCGACCGCAGGTCACGGCCTCGGTGATCAGTTGTGGCTGTGCAGCAGTGCAGCGCGTCATCATGAAGCATGGGGATTGATCTGGAGCTGCATTCGTCACGGCCGGCACGTAACAACTGGCGCAAGTCCCGCGCAACACTCCTGCGGAGCTCCTTCGGGCACGGCGACGCGCTGGCCGATGCACTCGGCTCGCTCCAGCTCCTTGGAGTATCCGGGAGGCTCACCACCGTCGATCTGTACGGGGACACGTTGATGAACGAGCAAGAGGCCGCGGCCGCACGCCAAGAGATCCAGGGCTTGAGGCGGAGTTGCGCTGATGAGCATCAGCTCGCTGCGCTGGACGATCTCACAACGATGCTGGAACAGTGCGCGGCTACCCCAGGCAGCTACTTGTGGTTCGCGGGCGACTGAAGCTCCCGCCAGCTTGCTGTGTGAGTGTCCAACTGCGTGACAATGCCGACGGACAGCGGCGGACAACCGCGCACACCTGCGGACCATCACAGTAGGTGAGAGGCACACCGCCCTGAGCCCAGCCGCCCGCCCAAGTTGCTTCGGGACGAAGCAGTCGTCGACTAACCACACGAATCGCAAATGCCTGTCGAAGGCAGTTGGACAAAGCAGCTCTCACAAACCCGGGCGGGCTTTTCAGTGCGCTCGCGCCGACGCTCGACCGCTGCTTGCAGTCTGGGGGCGAGGGCCGGCACACCACCGCCAGGCGGCATGGTCGCCCCAAAGTGGCGGTAGCAAGCCAGGCGGGCGTCGGCAGCGTGATGCTCGCGTTCCAACTCGTCATCTACCGACGGCTCTCCAGCGACCGCCAGAACTTCCTTGTAGCCACTGCCTACCTTGCCGTCGTCTGTATGGACCACCAGAGCCGTCAGTGGTGGGTCCCCGCGACGGTGGGCTTCACGCACCACGCGGCCCAAGATCGGACCGATCCAGTTGTGCAGGAGAGTCTTGGTCCGGATGCCAGTCCTGTTCTGGATCTCCTCCGCCAACTCCTTGTAAGTGATCACTGCGTGGTAGGTCTGCGCTACGCCTACGAGGATCAAGTACGCCTCTGAGCTCCAGGCTTCGCGTGCCTCCTGGCCCGTCGGCTTACCGATGCCGACCACAGACTCAGAATCCCCCTGCTTCATCCCCACCCCATCGTGCTCTCCATCGTTGGCACTCTCTTGCATCCTCCCTTACGGAAGGACGACGGTGCCACGGCTCTGTGCGATCTCACCGCCGTACGCCAACCGGTACACAGCAGCGTCGGCAGTGAGCGAGCGATCCGACGCCTCAGGTGAGCTACGGCCCAGCTCCGAGGCAGCCGAGTGCACCCAGCCGAGCGGCTGCCCTGATCCCTGCGGTACAGCAGCGAAGTACAGCAACCACGACGACCGTAGCTGGCCGCCAGCACCCTTCAATGGCCAGCTGAACAGCTATCGCGACCTCAACGACCTCTGGGCCGAGAGTTCGGGACGAAGAGGTCGCGCGGGGAACTACAAGGACAGGGGAAATCGACGCACCCGCCCAGCGGACGTCGGTCTCTTCCGGCCCAGGGCAGCCTCGCAGCGAGCCCTAGGCCGGGTCATCCGCATCAGGCCGTGCACGAACTCCCCTTGGCCGAGAAGACAGTCAGCCAGGCGCTGTCCGCGGCACGGCAACAGTCGAGCGCGGTGTTGGGGCGAACGGCGCAGGCTGGCCAATGGTCTCGCGTAGGAACCGACGTGCCTCAGCAAGAGGCCCTGGCGCGCCATAGGGTGGGTGGATGATGTCCCCTCAGCGTTCACCGACAAGGGGACAGCGATGAGACACGACTTCGATGTCATGGTGGAGTTCCTTAAGGCCCGTCTTCGTGAAGACGAAAATGCGGCCAAAGCACTGAAGCCCGGCAAGAACGAGGACGCGGCCAGGTTGTGCGACCGGATCCTTGCCGACGTCGAGGCGAAGCGCAGGCTCGTGGACTGGGTGTTCGCGCCGCAGCGGGAGCTGGGGGAATGGGAGCACTCCTTCGCAGGTGGCCTGGTCATCAAACAGTGGATGCGGTTCCGCCAGCCGGTGATCGAGCAACTCGTAGCGGCGTACGCCGATCACCCCGACTTCCACTCCGAGTGGAAGCTGATCGAGGTCGAGCCGATTGAGGACGAGAGCCGCACCCGCGCTCAGGCTCGCACCGTTTGATGAGGCGGGGCCGTCAGGAGGCCTGGAGAGGCACGGGTTGGAGGGGGGCCGGACAGCTTCACCCTGACCCTGAGCCTCAACGTCCCCGTCGACGGGCCAGGACGATCCCGATCGCAGCCAGCACCGCGACCAGGACGACAAACCACGTCGGCATCAGGTCGAGCCCCTTGTAGGCAAGGGGGGCAGTCATGGGCATCGGACCTCCTTGGGCGGGAGCAGTCTTCGACTGCCCGGCATCAAGGTCGAGATGCGGGCCAGCAGCGGGTGTCGGCCTGCAACTCCTCGTCGTGCTCAGGCGAACGCCGTCTCGATCTGGCGGCCGAGCGCCGCGAAATCGGCCGGTGCGTCGACGGCGGCGAGGGTGGCGTAGCCGATGAGCGCGGCCAGGGCCGCCTCGGCCCGGGTCCGGTCCGCCGCGGTCGCCTCCGCGCCCTGGGCGCCGTCTTCGCGGTGCCTCGCGTACAGGCCCGCCAGATGGTCGCGCAGCGAGGTGTGCCGGGACACGGCTACGGCGGCCAACTCCTCGGAGGTGGACGCCTCGGCCCAGATCTGGACGACCAGGCGCGCGTGCTCCGCGGACGCGCCGGGCGGCGTCACGTAGGACATGAGGCGGCGCAGCAGGTCTCCCGGCGTCTCGTCGGCGGGGAAATCGCCGCCCTCCGTGCCGTCCCGCCCGCTCACGATCTCGGCCACGAGCGCGGCCTTGCTGGGGAAGTACCGGTAGAACGTGCCGGTCGACAGCCCCGACGCCTTGACGATGGCGGCCATCGGCGCGGCGGCGAACCCCTTCTCGGCGAACACGGCGCGCGCCGCTTCCACGATGCCGCTGCGGCGGGCACGCAGGTACTCCTGGCTGACCCTGGGCACAAGTGCTCCTTGCCTGACTGGACATGACGGGACATGACGGTCAGTCATGCCCGCGTAGTGACCGAACCGATCAACGCGACTGCTAAATTAAAGTGAGCATTCATTCATTTAGGAGTGACAGTGCGTATCCTGTTCAGTGCCGTTCCCGCGGGTGGTCATGCCCTTCCGTTACTGCCTCTGGCCGGTGCGGCACGTGCCGCGGGCCATGAGGTCGCCATCCTAAGCAACACGGAGACAGCTCCCCTGCTGCGGCCGTTCCCGGTGCTTACCGCGGGTCCCACGCTGGAGGGACAGATGGCGGAGACCGAGCGGCGCACGGGACTGCATCCCAGCCAGCCAGGGCCCGCCGCCGTCGAGATGTTCGCCGGTACCAGGGTTGATCTCACCTACGACGAGGCACTGCGCGAGGCGACCGCTTTCCGGCCGGAGCTGATCGTGTGCGAACCGTTCGACTACGTCGCGCCGACGATCGCCTCCGCGCTGGACGTGCCCTGGGCGGCCCTGGGCATCAGTGGCAGCGTGCCGTCCGAGCTGACGGCCGCGCTGCGCGGGCGCTGGCAGCAGCAGCTCGACCGGTACTCCCTCCACCCGACGGAACGCCTCGTCTACCTCGACCCCTACCCGGCCTTCCTGAGGCAGGACGGCGAGGAACCGGAGCCCGATGGGTTCCCCGTACGCCCGGTCGCGTTCGACCGCGAGGACGACGTCTTCGAGCTTCCGTCGTTCGAGGAGGAGGACCGTCCGCGGGCGCTGGTGACCTTCGGTACGAGCGTCGTCGAGCCCGAGGCGGAGGAGGCGACGGCACGTTCCCTCGCCGACGCCGGGTTCAACGTGATCATCGCCGGGTCCCACACGCCGGCGCGCGTCGTCGGTCACGTCCACCGCGCCGGGTTCGTGCCGCTGGCCCGTGTGCTGCCGTGGGCCGATGTCCTCGTATCGGCCGGCGGCACCGGCACCATGCTGGCCGCGCTGGCCGCCGGGACGCCGATGGTCGTCCGGCCCTTCCACGCCGACCAGCCGTGGAACGCCGAACGCCTCACCCGTGTCGGCGTCGCCGAGACCATCAGCGCCTTCGAGGACTCGGGCCCCGCGGCCGCAAAGATGATGGCCACCACCTCCTACCGGGACGCCGCCGCACGGGCGGCGCAGGAGGTGAGCACGATGACGCCGGTCACCGAGGCCGTCCCCATGCTGGAGACCGCGGTGCTCCGGTACGGCGAGCGGCGCGGGTCTTCTGCGTCGGGGACGCGGTTCAGGTAGCCGGCGAGGCGTTCGAGAACCTCGTCCGGCCTAGGGCCTGTCGTTTGGATCAGGCCGCAGGAAACTGACGGTGCTGGTCGATGCCGGTGAACGGGGTCTGGCGCGTGCAGCTGCAAGGCGGAGGAGGGCGTCGACGCGATGGGGGTCCCCCCGCGCGAGCGCAGCCGAGCGTGGGGGAGTCGGCAACCGACGACAACGCGGCAGATGTGCGTGCCAGACCCCGCGTCTGCGGCGTGATCCAAACGACAGGCCCTAGGTGGCGACCGGAGGGGCAGCCTGAGCAGGCGGGGTGTCCTGCGCGAATTGCCGCACGTCTCGAAGACGAGCAGCCCAGCCGCCTGTGCGGCTGGGCACCCACGGGCTAGCGCATGTACGGCTCAGATGGTCTGGTCGGCGGCCAGCCGGACGAGCCCGGCCCATGCGTCGGGGGCGACCGTCAGAAACGGTCCGGATCGGACTTTCGAGTCCCGGATGTGGACGGCGTGCACGGCGGCTGCGATCTCTATGCAGTCGCCCCCTTCAGCGCCGCTGTAGCTGCTTTTGAACCAGCCGAGTTCCAGAGCCGAGCTCTCTGCGGTGTTCATAGCTCTCCCAGCAACTTCTCGATGAATCCCAGGGACTCTCGCGGAGTGAGAGCCTGCGACCGGATGATCCCATAGCGCGCGGCGGCGAGACGTACCTCATCTCGGTCCGTCAGCAGGCTGCTGCGCCCCTGGACCTCCATGTACGTGATCTGCTCGCCGCCCTTTCGCGTAAGGACCGTGAACGGGCCGTCCACTCCCGCGTTGTCCTCACGGTCGAGCGGCATGACCTGGATCTCCACATTGCGCTTCTGGCCGATGAGCAGCAGCTGTTCGAGCTGCCCTCGCAGCACTGTCTTCCCGCCGAGGGGCTTACGCAACACGGACTCTTCGAGCACGAAGCTGAGCAGCGGCGCGGGCCAGCGATCGAAGATCGTCTGCCTGGCGAGCCGCGCAGCCACCCGCAGTTCGATCGTCTCCTCGTCCAGCAGCGGGCGCCGCATGCCGAGCAACGCCCGCGTGTACTCCTCGGTCTGCAAGAGGCCCTTGACCACGTGGGAGTCGTACGAGCACAACTCGACCGCTTCCGCCTCCAACCGCGCCATGTCCCGGAAGAACGCCGGATACTGTGCCCGCCCCACCTCCTCCTTCAGCGCCTTGAGGATGCCCCCGGCGTCCAGCACCTCGTCGGCGCGGTCGATAAACCTCGGGGAGGGAATCCGCCGGCCCTGCTCGAAGGAGGCGATCGACTGGGCCGCGTAGCCCGTGAGGTTCCCGAACTCCGGGCGTTCCAGGCCTGCCCGTACCCGCAGCAGCTTCAACTGCCGTCCGAACGCCGTCACCACACCCGAGCCCGGCTCGTCCTCCGGCCTCGGCCCGGCGTCCTCCCGCTCGCCCTGACCCTCCGCCTGCTCCACCGACTCCATCGGCTCCACCGCCTCCCCGCCCGGTTCCCCGGCCCAACGCGCCCGCCCCGAGCCGGTCACGCAGCGCGCCTCGTACACCTCCCGCCCCGCCGCGTACAACCGGAACACGACGGTGCGTCACCACTGGTCACGCTACGCCACTACCGGAAGCGTTACGGGCATGAACAACGAGATCGCTGCACCCTCTCGAATCAGTCAACCCACCTGCCCCACAGACCACTTCGCGATGCCCTTCAGCTCCACCCCGCGCGGCGCACGGCTCGCCCGGCGGCTGGCCGGGCAGCGGCTCGACGCGTGGGGCATCCCCTACGACTGCGACACGCACCACGCGCTGACGCTGATCGTTGCCGAGCTCGCCGCCAACGCCGTCCAACACGGCCGACTCCCCGGCCGCGACTTCCACCTCGCGCTCACCCACGACGCCACGACCGTACGCATCGAGGTCACCGACACCCGCACCGACGGCGAACCCATCGCGGCGACGCCCAACGACCTCCACGACACCGGCCGCGGCCTGCTCCTGGTGGAGCACCTCGCCGACCGCTGGCACTGGCACCCGCGCCGGGACGGCCCCGGCAAGACGGTCTGGGCGCAGTACGTCCTGCCCTCGGCCGGAGACTGACCGGCCGCCGCGCCCTCCTGCCCCCGTCGCCCACCGCCACGCCCGAGCCCGAATCCGGCCGGCCGCTGCCGGTCAGCTGGGCGGCCGCCGTCGCCGCGCAGGTCGCGACCGTGCTGTCGTACGCGCACGACGTGCCGGTGATCCACCGGGACCTACTGGTCCTGCACCTGCTGCGCAAGGCGCCCGAGGCGCGGCCCGCCGACACGCAGGAGGTGTACGCGCGGCTGCTGCCGTTCCTCCCGCCGCCAGGCCAGGAGCCTGGCACGACCGATGTCGGGCCGGTCGGCGCGCCCGACCCGACGGGCGTGTTCCGTCACCCCTTCGCGCCCCGCACCCGCGCCCAGGCTCCCGCACCCGGTGGTCCGACGCCGACGGGCGTCCTCCCGGGGGGCCAGCCGGTGCCCGTCCCCGGCGGGCTGCGCGAGGACATCAAGGAGGCGTACGCCCACTCCGACGCCCTGCTGGAGGAGGAGCGGTTCGCGCAGGCCGCCGAAGTGCTCGGCGAGGTCATCGAACCCGCGGCTCTCGCCCTCGGCTCCGAGAGCAAGCAGGTCCTGGCGCTGCGCCGCCAGTGAGCGGCGATCCGCCTCCTCGGCGGCGACTACCGGACCGCCCTGCCCGAGTTCGACGCCCTCGCGGACGCGTACGCCCGTATCGCCGGACCCACCGGCGAGCAGGCCCGCGCCTGCCGCGCCCAGGCGGCCCGGTGCCGCGCCGAACTCGGCCAGGTCACCGACGCGCTCGCCGCGCTCCAGGGCGTGCTGAACGTCGTACGCGCCGTCGACAGCGACGTGAGCGAGGAAGCCGTGGAGCTGCGGCACAACATCGGGATGCTGCTGCTCGCCCAGGGCCGGGCCCTCGAGGCCCGGCAGGTCCTCGAACCGCTCCACCAGGACATGTGCATGGTGTTCGGCCCGGACGACGAGATGACCACCGAGATCGCCGAGGCACTCGCCTTGATCCGCCTCGGCCTCGACGGATCGGCTTCCTGACCCGCTTCCGACAAAGCGGCATCGGGCAAGGTCATCACTCCGCAACCGGACCGGACCGGGCGGGGCGGGGCGGGGCCGGTCCGTCGAGCGGTGCGGGGCGTTGCGACCAGCATGGATGAGGTTTTCGGCAGGTACCGGAACCGGATCGATGTGCGTGGCTGCACAGGGCCCGAATGCGGACCCAAGGGATTTTGCTACAAGTTCCGAAATTTCACCGTGACGGATCCGCGATGCCGTCGCAACCCATCGCCCATACGGTCACCCACACGCCGTTATGGGGTGATCACCCCTATCAGGCCTATCACCCCCATCAGGTCCCATCGGACCAAAATCGCTACTTTCCCAGAAATCCCCACTGTGCTCATCGCCCATGAGACAGGAGCCCAGCGTGACCAACCCCTCCAGACGCGGTGTCCTTCGCCTGACCGCCGGCACAGCTCTCCTCGGCAGCTTCGCCCTGGCAGGCTGCGGTCGCGGCGGTGACGACGCCGCGCCCGCCGCCGCCAAGTCCATCGACAACTCCCCGGCCAAGGGAACCGTCGACGTCTGGGCCGCCCAGGGCGATGCCGACGTGCTCGACAAGGTCATCAAGCCCTTCAAGGCCGCGAATCCCGACCTCGATGTGAAGTTCACGCTGATTCCGAACGCCGAGTACTACACCAAGCTCCAGTCGGCGATCGCGGCGGGCAAGGGACCCGATGTCGCCCAGTTCTTCCCCGAGTCGCAGGCGCAGTTCCTCGATCCGTCGATCCTGCAGCCCGTCCCGGACGGCCTCGTCGACCCGTCCGCCTTCTTCGAGAGCCTGTGGGCCGCCGGTGTGGTGAAGAACGTCGCCTACACGGTGCCCTGGTACGCCTACACCTACGCGCTCGTCTACCGCTCCGACCTCGCCAAGAAGGCGGGTGTCAAGCCGCCGGCGACATGGGACGAGATGACGCCGTTCTTCAAGGCGCTCCAGCGCGCCGGCGCCGGGCACGGCCTCGGGGCGGACATCGGCTGGGACATCTTCAACGGCCAGGATGTCGCGATGTACGCGTGGCAGGCGGGTGGGTCGCTGCTCTCGTCCGGCGGCAAGTGGACTCTCGACACACCGGAGATGGTCGACGCGATCAAGTACAACGCGTCGTTCTTCACCTCGGGCGTCGCCGACACCAGTGGGCCCACGTTCCTCGATGCGCAGCCGTACTTCGTGTCGGGCAAGACCGCCTGCATGATCACGGGCCCGTGGGTCGTCGGTCAGCTCGACGCGGTCGCGAAGAAGGAGGGCTGGACGGCGGCCCACGTCGCCACCGCACCCCTGCCGGCCGGGTCGTCGGGCAGTGTCTCGTTCTCCGCGGGGGGCAGCTGGGGCGTGCTCGCCGACAGCGGCAACGCGGACGCGGCGTGGAAGCTCATCCGGTACGTCTCCGAGCCGGGCACGCAGGTCGCGCAGTACAAGGCGTACAGCTCGCTGCCGGCCGTCGCCTCCGCCTGGGCCGCCCCGGCCATCGCGAGCCAGCCACTGCTGGACGCCTTCCTCGCGCAGCTGAAGAACACCCGGGCGTTTCCGCGGGTGAGCACATGGCAGCAGGTCGCCACGCGGCTGGGCAAGGAGATGGAAGCCGTGGCCAAGGGCAAGGGAACCGCCGAGAAGGCCGCCGCGAACGTCCAGTCGTACGCCCAGAGCCTCGGCACGGGCAAGGGGTGATCCCCGGATGACCGCCGCCATCGGGCCGACGACGCCGCGCAGGTCGCGTCGGCCCCGGGGCGCCCGCCGAACGGCTGTCGCCTGGCTGTTCCTCGCGCCGTTCACCCTGGTGTTCCTGCTCTACACGGCAATACCCACCGTCGCCGCGCTCGGGTTCAGCCTGACCGATCTGCGGGGTGCGGATCTGCGGAACCCGTTCTCGGTGAATCTCGTGGGACTCGAGAACTATGTGCGCCTGTTCCAGGACGCGGCCTTCCTGCGGGACATCCTCAACACCGTCCTCTTCGTGGCCGTCGGTGTGCCCCTGACCATGGGGACCGGTTTCGCGCTGGCCGTCGCGCTCAACTCCGGCATCCGGCGGCTGCGCGGCACCTTCCGCACCGTGTTCTTCGCGCCGGTCGTCACCAACGTCGTGGCGGTGGCACTGATCTGGCAGTACGCCTTCAACGCCGACGGCACCGTCAACAAGGTGCTCGGCGCCGTCGGTTTCGCCGGGCCGAACTGGCTGGACGACACGCACCTGGCCATGCCGGTGGTCATCCTGCTCGGTGTCTGGCGCAACTTCGGCATCGCGATGGTGCTGTTCCTCGCCGGTCTGCAGGCGATTCCCAAGGACGTCTACGAGGCCGCCTCCCTCGACGGCGCCGGGCCCTGGCGGCAGCTCAGGCACATCACCCTGCCGCTGCTGCTGCCCACCACCCTCCTGGTGTCGGTCCTGCTGACCGTCTTCTACCTCCAGGTGTTCGACGAGCCGTACCTGCTCACCGACGGCGGCCCGCTGGGCTCCACCGAGTCGGTGGCGCTGTACACCTACCACCAGTTCGGGGTCGGCGAGTTCGGCATGTCCTCGGCGGCCTCCTTCGTGATGCTCCTCCTCGTGACGTTGGTGAGCATCGTCCAGTTCCGAATGCTGAGGCCCCGCGCATGACCACCATCGCCGCACCGCGGAATGCCGAGATGGCAGGCGACCGGACGCACGTACGCCGTCGGTCCGTCGCCCGTCCCCTGTTGTACACCGCGCTCGTGCTGTGCGCGCTGCTGACGATGCTGCCGTTCGTCTGGGTGATCAGCGGCTCGCTGCGCAGCCTGGACGAGATCCGCTCCGACCCCGGTGCGTGGCTTCCGCACGACGTCACCCTCGACAACTTCACCCGGCTGTTCGGAACCGAGGGTTTCGGCCGGTTCCTGGTGAACAGCGTCGTCGTCGCCGTCATCGTGGTGGCCGGCAACATCGTGGCGGCATCGGCCGCCGGGTACGCGCTCGCGAAGCTGGACTTCGCGGGCAAGCGGATCGCGTTCGGGGCGGTCATGGCGGCGATGATGGTGCCGTTCACCACGGTGTTCGTCACCCAGTTCGTGATCACGGTCGACCTGGACCTGGCGGACACCCTCGCCGGTATCGCTCTGCCCAGTGTGGCGTTGCCGTTGTCGGTCTTCATCATGCGGCAGTACGCCATGTCGATCCCCGACGAACTGCTGGAAGCGGCCCGGATCGACGGGGCGGGCGAGTTCCGGATCTTCTTCCGGATCTTCCTCCCGATGGCAGGCCCGGCTGTCGCGACGATCACGATCATGTCGTTCCTCTACTCGTGGAACAACTTCATCTGGCCGCTCATCGTCGCTCAGAGCACCTCCAGCTACACGCTGCCGGTGGGGCTCGCCGCCACCAGCCAGGCCGCCGCGCACGTCACCGACTACGGCCTGATGCTCGCCGGCGCGATCGTCGTGATGCTGCCGGTGCTCCTGCTCTTCCTGTTCCTCCAGCGCTACTTCGTGCAGGGCATCTCCGGAACGGGAATGCGGTGACCCCGTTGGACGACCGCATGCACTCACTCGACGCGCCCGGCGAGCCGGTCACCGTCCACGCTCCCGCCGGAACGGTCGTCGGCCGCCGCACCGGCCGGATCCGGCGATTCCTCGGCATCCCGTTCGCCGAAGCACCCATCGGTGCGCGGCGGTTCGCGGCCCCGGTCCCACGCGGCCGGTTCACGGAACCGTTCGACGCGTCCCGGCACGGTGCCACCTCGCAGACCGTACCCCTGTTCGAGACGACCACGATCCCGGAGCCCTCCCTGCCCGGTGACGACGTACTGAACCTCGGCGTCGTCGCTCCTGACCCGGACGACGACCGCGCTCCCTTCCCGGTGCTGGTGTGGATCCACGGCGGCGGCTTTTTGGCCGGCAGCCCGGCCAGCCCGTGGTACGACGGCCGCGCCTTCGCCCGCGACGGTGTCGTGTGCGTCACCGTCGGCTACCGGCTGGGCGTCGACGGTTTCGGCCCGCTGGACGGTGTCCCCACCAACCTCGGGCTGCGCGACCTGCTGCTCGCGCTCGACTGGGTACAGGAGAACATCGCGGCGTTCGGCGGTGATCCGGGCCGGGTCACCGTCGCCGGCCAGTCGGCGGGAGGCGGGGCGGTGCTGGCCCTGCTCTCGTCACCGGCCGCCGGCCGCCGCTTCCACCGCGCGGTCAGTCTGTCCGGCGGTTTGTTCGAGGTGGGTGAAGGCGCCGCGCGCGACTTCCTCGTGCGGCTCGGGGACCGGCTCGGCGTGCCGCCGACCCGCGCCGGCTTCGGCGGCCTCACCGTGGACCGCGTTCAGCGAGGTGTCCACCTGCTGCGGAGCGAACGGAGCGACGGCCCGCTCGTGCTCGGTCCGGTCGTTGGCGACGACATCCTTCCGGTGCCCATCGCCGATGGACTGGCCGTACACGGGGGCGGCGTACCGCTGCTGCTCGGCGCGACGGGCGACGAGTTCGACGGCGGCACCCCGGGCATCCGCGATGCCGCCGCCCGCGCGGCGGGCACCCGTGTGACCGACACCCTGTTCCGCGCAGCCTGTCCGCGCGCGGCTGCCTCACGTCGCGACGCCCCCGCCGGCACCTGGCTGTATTCCTTCGAGTGGCCCTCCCCGGTACTCGGTGGCGCCGTGCACTGTGTCGACATTCCGTTCTTCTTCGACGTACTCGACGCGCCGGGTACCGCCCAGGCCCTCGGAGCAAGACCGCCCGCGCAACTCGCCACGTCCATGCACGGCGACCTGGTCGCGTTCGTCCACGGCCGGTCGCCGGCCTGGGAGTCGGCGACCGGGAGGCCCGGCGATCCCGCTCGCGAGTACGGCAGGCCCGGGGCGGCGCCCGCGGCCGACACCACAGGCGTGTTCGACCCGGTGGTACCGGTGGTGTCCGAAGCGGCGGAGGAATGCTGATGCCCGGGATGAACCAGAGCGCTGTCCGACGGGTCAACACCTCGGTGATCCTTCGCGCGCTGGCGGTGTCGGCCGGGCCGGTGACGCTGGCCGAGCTCGCCGAACGGGTCGGCCTGTCCCGCCGCACCATCGAACTCATCCTGGACGCGCTCGTCGACGCGGGCTGGGTGAGCGAACTCGACCGGCTGCCGGTGACCGGCTGCGCCGGGCGCCCCGCTCGCCGGTACGAGCTGCGGGCCGAGCACGCGCTGCTGGCGGCGGTGCGCGTCACCACCCTGGACGTGTCCGCGGTCGTCGCCGATGTGCGCGGCCGCATCGTCGGCCGGGCGCACCGGCCGCTGCGCGCCTATCAGGATCCGCAGGCCACGCTCGATGACGCGGCGGCGCTGGTGCTTGAGGCGCTCGACGACGCGGGCGGGTCGGTCGACCGGCTGCGGGCCGGCGCGATCGCAAGCGGTGGCGCGATAGACGACGACGGCGTCGTACGACGCCTGGTGCACACCACGCGATGGGAAGGCGTGCAGCTGCCCAAGGAACTCGGGCGGCGCATCGGGGTGCCCTGGTTCGCGGACAACGACACCAATCTCGGTGCGCTCGCCGAGCGTTGGCGGGGTGTGGCCGGTGACCACGACAACGTCGTATGGGCGATGCTCGGGAACCGGGCCGGCCTCGGCATCCTCATCCGCGGTGAGGTGCACCGCGGCCTCGACGGCGCGGCGGGTGAGATCGTCGAGGCGGTGTCTTTGCGGGCCGGCTCGGTCGAGGACCGCCCCGTGGCGTGGCTGACCTCGCCGGATCCTGCCCAGCGGCGTGTTGCGGCCGGCCGCTTCGCCGCGGCTCGGGAAGGCGATGCGGCAGCGCTCGCGGAGGTCGACGAGTTCGTGGGGAACATCGCGTCGATCCTCACCACCCTGTCGTGGACGCTCGCACCGTCACTCATCGTGCTCGGCGGCGGCCTGGAGGACGCGTCCGATGTGCTGCTGCCCCGGGTGCGCGAGGCGATGCGCGGCGCCCGTACCCCTGCCGTCGAGCTGCACGCCACCGTACTGGGCTCCGACGCCCCGCTCATCGGCGCCGTCAAGTTGGTGCTCGACCACATGGACACCGAGCTGTTCGGCCCGCTCGTCCCGAGCGCGTGATCGCGCACCCCACCCGCACTCTCCCCTCACCACCCAATGACAGAGGACAGGAGTCCGACCATGACCGGCACCAGTAGGACCGGCGTTCTCATCGTGGGCAGCGGCATCATGGGATCCGTCGTGACCCGACTGCTGCGGGACACCGATCCGGCGCTGGACATCACCATGGTCGACGGCGGCCAGCCGATCGGAGCGGCCCCCGGCCTGCACCTGCACGACCTCGACGACCCGGCCCTCTGGTCCCGCTACAACGACCGGGTCGCCACCGGTGTCCAGGGCCTGTACACGGGTGCCGAAGTGGTCCGCGACGTCGCGGACAGCATCACCGGCCTCCAGCCCGGCATGTTCCACGCGCTCGCCTTCGGCGAGGACGCCGAGGCGATGCCGGCTGCCGCGCTCGCGTGGAACGCGGGCGGCATGGGCGTGCACTGGACCGCCGCGACCCCCTGGCCCGCTGGGGACGAGGTGTTCGACTTCGGCGACCCGGACCGCTGGGCGAGGGATCTGGACACCGCGCGCCGACTGCTCGCGGTCACGCCCGCCGCGATCGGGCCGACCCGGGTCGGCCGGATGGTGCTCGACGTACTGGGCCGGCGCTTCGACGGCGTCGGACCGGACGACCGGCAGCCGCAGCCGATGCCCATGGCGGTCACCGTGACACCGGCGGGACCCATGCCGCGCACGGCTCCGGGGACGATCTTCCCCCCGATCGCGACCGGCGGGGACCCTTCTTTCACGCTCCTGACCGGCACCCTCGCCACGGCCCTCGTCACCGAGGGCGGCCGGGTCGCCGGCGCCCGGCTGCGTCGCGTGGCCGACGGGGCCGAGTCGGAACTCCTGGCGGACGCCGTGGTGGTGTGCGCCGACGCGCTGCGCACCCCGCAGCTGCTGTTCGCGTCCGGCATACGGCCCGAGGCGCTGGGGCGTCACCTCAACGAGCACGCGTTCATCAGCGCCCGGGTGCTGCTCGACCTCGACCGGTTCGGCATCGGCCTCGACGCCCTGCCCCTGCCGCGCCCCGGCGAGTTCGCCTCGGACTCGCTCTGGCTGCCGCAGAACGGAGCGGCGCAGCCGTTCCACGGTCAGATCATGAACCGCACGTATGTGGACGGGGCCGGCCGCCCCCTGGCGCACTCGGTGGGCCTGTCGCTGTACGCCCCCGTCGAGTCACGCCCCGAGAACCGGCTCGTGTTCTCGGAATCCCGGACCGACCTCGCCGGAATGCCACGGATCACCGTCGAGTTCGGCTACTCCGACGCCGACCGCACGCTGATCGGCCGGGCACTGGACGAAGTCCGGTCGCTCGCCGAGGAGTTCGGCACGTTCGATCCCGAGACCGAACTGGCCCTGCTCTCGCCCGGCTCGTCGCTGCACCAGACCGGCACCGTCCGGGCCGGCACCGCCGACGACGGCACCAGCGTGTGCGACCCCGACGGCCGCGTGTGGGACTTCGACAACCTGTACCTGGCGGGCAACGGCGTGATCCCCAGCGCGATGGCCGCCAACGTCACGCTGGCCGGCGCGGTGACCGCCGTACGGGCCGCTCGCGCCGTCGCCGAACGCGTCACCGCGCCCGCCGCCCACTGAGAGGAATCCCCCACCCATGATGGACATCTCGAAGGAATACCGCGTGGCGCTGCCCCCGTGGATCGACGACGAACTCGCCGATGTGCCCGCCGTCATTCCCGACCGCGGCGACCGCATGCGCCTCGTGCACCGCCTCGCCGACCGCAACTGGCGCGAGGGCAACGGCGGTCCGTTCGCGGCGCTCGTCGCCGAGCAGGACACCGGCCGGATCGTCTCGGTCGGCGTGAACGTGGTGCTCGCCTCCGGTGTCTCCAGCGCGCACGCCGAGGTCGTCGCGCTCGGACTGGCCCAGACGGCGACCGGCGGCTGGGACCTCGGCGGCGAGGGCATGCCGGCGCACGAGCTGGTCGTGAACTGGCGTCCGTGCGTGCAGTGTTACGGCGCGGCGATGTGGTCCGGGGTGCGTGGTCTCGTGGTCGCGGGTGAGGGGCCGGACCTGGAGGAGATCACGACCTTCGACGAGGGCCCGCTCGGCTCGGACTGGGCCGAGCAGTTCGAGGCACGCGGCATCAAGGTCGTACGGGATGTGCTGCGGGAGGAGGCGCTTGCCGTGTTCCGCGCCTACCGGGACGCCGTCGACGCCGACGGCGTCACCGTCTACAACGCCCGCGGAGGCGCCGCATGACACCGCTGACACCGCCGACACCGCCGGCACCACCGGCACCGCGCTTCGCGACCGACGTCGTCACCTTCTACCACCCGGACTTCTGGGGACTGGACTCCGCCGAGGCCCTGCGCGACTGGGCCCGCGACCATCCACGGCCCTTCTGGGAACGAGTGATGGACGCGCTCGCGGAGGCCGGGATCACCGGCCTGGAGCTGACCTTCCCGCCCGGCGACATCGACTCGGCTCTGCGCGCCTTCGGCAGCGCGGACTCCTTCCGCCGCGAGCTCGCGGCCCGCGGCCTGTCCGTGGTGAGCGCGTTCATCGCCGGCAGCGACGCCCCCGACTGGCGGCAGGCCGGCAACCTGCCCGCGATCGTCGCCGACGCCGAGCGACGCGCCGCCTTCCTCGCCGAGGTGGGGGCGCAACTGCTCGTCGCCTCACTGCCCATGCGGACGACGTACGGAACCCGCCCGCCCTTCTTCGTCGACGCCACGTACATGACCCGGATGGCCGACATCGCCCACATGGTCGGGGAGGCCGTCTCCCGGTACGGCGTGAAGCTCGCCTTCCACACGGAGTCCAACAGCACCCTGTGGTACGAGCGGGACATTGACCTGTTCATGACCCTGACCGATCCGCGCTACGTGTGGCTGTGCCCCGACTCCTGCCACATCGCGCTCGGGGGAGGTGACCCCGTCGCCGTCGCCCGCCGCCACTCCCAGCGCGTCGCGCTCGCGCACTGGAAGGACGCCGTCAGGCCGATCGACGTCCACCTCACCATCGACGACACCGTCTTCGCCCAGCAGCAGCCCTACATGACCGAACTGGGTACCGGCATCGTGGACTGGAGAGCATGGGCCGAGGCGATGTCCGGTACGCCCGGCGCCGGCATCGTGCTCGTCGAGCTGGACGAGGCGGCTGATCCCGTTGCCGCTCTGCGGGCGGGACGGGCCGTTGTGGAGGAGGCCCGGACGTGGCCGGCGGCCGGCGACCACACGCCGCCGCACATCGAAATCGAAAGGGAGGACCAGGCATGACGGCTCCCATCGGGCACTCCCCGCCCGCACCCTCCACCGACGGCACGCACACGTGGTCCGCCCCCACTCCGGCAACCGTCCGGGCGCGGCGCATCCCGCGCCTGCGGGTCGCCGTCCTCGGCGCGGGCATGATCGGCGACGTCCACCTGCGCAGCGCACGCGCGAGCGGGGCCGAGGTCGTCGGCGTCCTGTCCTCCACGGCGGAGCGCAGCATCGCGGCGGCCGAGCGGTGGCGGGTCGATGTCGGGTACCCGGACCTCGATGCCGTCCTGAGCGACGACACGATCGACGTCGTCCACGTCTGCACCCCCAACCACCTGCACGTCAGCCAGGCGGCCGCCGCCCTGCGGGCCGGCAAGCACGTCATATGCGAGAAACCCCTCGCGACGACCCCGGCCGATGCCCGGCTCCTCGCGGAAACGGCCGAGTCGGCGGGCCGGATCGTCACCGTGCCGTTCGTCTACCGCTACCACCCCATGGTCCGCGAGTTGCGGGCGCGTGTCGCGGCGGGCGAATTCGGCGCCTGGCAGCTCCTGCACGGGTCATACCTCCAGGACTGGCTGCTGTCCCCGGAGAGCACCAGCTGGCGTGTGGATCCGGTGGCCGGCGGTGCGTCGCGGGCGTTCGCCGACATCGGGTCGCACTGGTTCGACCTGGTCGAATGGGTGGCCGGGGTCCGGGTCGCCGAACTGCTCGCCGAGACGACCACGACGGTGGCCGAGCGGCCCCGCGTGAGCGGCCCGACGTTCCGGGGCGGGGCCCCCTCCGACGCGGGCCGCGTCACGGTCACGACGGAGGACGCCCTCGCGGTCGTCGGCCGTACGGCCGAGGGGGTACTGGTGTCGGTGACGGTCTCCCAGGTGTCGGCGGGCCGTAAGAACCGGCTGTGGTTCGAACTCGACGGAGCCCACGCCAGCGCCGTCTTCGACCAGGAGCTCCCCGAGTCCCTGTGGCTGGGCCGCGCGGACCGGACCGAGACGCTGGTACGCGACCCGTCCGTCAACTCGCCCGACGCCGCCCGCCTCTCGGTCGTACCGGCTGGGCACCCGCAGGGTTACCCGGAGTGTTTCGAGAACTTCGTCAAGGACACCTACGCGGCCGTCCGCGGCGACCACCCCGAGGGCCTGCCGACGGTACTGGACGGGCTGCGCTCGGCCCGCCTGGTCGACGCGGTCATGACCTCGGCGGCGCGACGCGCATGGACACCCGTGGACGACGCGGCACCCACCGATGACCTGACCGATGACCTGACCGAGGTGCATGGAGAACACGGAGGACACCTGCGATGAAGCTGGGATTCCTGACGGCCTGCCTGCCCGGCCTGCCCCTGGACGAGATCGCCGACTGGGCCGTGGCAGAGGGCTACCAGGCCCTCGAGGTGGCGGTGTGGCCCCGTACGGGTGGCCGCGACTTCGAGGCCTCGCACCTCCCGGTCGCCACCTTCACGGACGCCGACGAGCAGCGCACCCGTGAGCTCCTCGACCGCACCCAACTGACGATCAGCTCACTGGCGTACTACGAGAACAACCTGCATCCGGACCCGGCGACCCGCGAGTCGATCCGCACCCACCTCATGCACGCGATCGACACGGCGGCACGCCTCGGCGTGGACTCGGTCGGTACGTTCATCGGCCGCGACCCGCGCCTCAGCGTGCTGGAGAACCTGCGCGAGGGCGAGAGGGTGCTGCCCGAGTTGGTGGACTACGCGGGCGAGCGCGGCGTCAGGATCGTGATCGAGAACTGTGTGATGGAGGGCTGGCACCCCGACGGCTACCCGGGCAACCTCGCCTACTCACCCGAGCTGTGGGAGTGGATGTTCGACCTGGGCCTCTACCTCAACTGGGATCCCTCGCACCTGACATGGATCGGCATCGACCCTCTTGAGACCATCGCGCCGTACCTCGACCGGATCGTCCACACGCAGGCCAAGGACGTGGAGCTGTTCCCGGGAAAGCGCAACCGCTACGGCTTCTACGGCATCGTCGACAAGGGTGGCGACCCCTGGGCGACAGGCTGGTGGCGCTACCGCGTCCCCGGCCTGGGTGAGATCGACTGGCGCCGCGTCATCGACCGCTTCCACGACCTGGGCTACACCGGCACGGTCTCCGTCGAACACGAGGACCCGGTGTGGGGCGGTACCCCGGACAAGGTGAAACAGGGGCTGAGGATCGCGCACCGGACGCTGAGCCCGCTCATCGAGCCCTAGGTGTTCTGTCCTGTCACGGGTGACGATCAGCGTCGTCACCCACCCCACGAGAAAGAGGCCGGCCGACAGGCGACGTCCGCCCCGTCGCGGCCAGGCAGGCATCCGTCATGGTGCGGTGAACAGTGCGGGGAAGCCCGGCGCGAGCCAGGGCTTGCGTCCCCAGGCGAGGACCTTGCCGCGGGCGATTGCGCCGGTGGCGCTGCGCCTGCCCAGGGCGATCAGGAAGAACGTGATCGGGTCGATCATGATCGTGCAGTCGGGACGGCGCGGGGGCTCGGCGTGCACGGCCACCGTGCCGTTGGTGAACGTCACCGTGAACCGGGACAGGCCGCGCAACCTCAGCTCGTAGCAGGCACTTTGACCGGCGGCCGCTCCCGCGTCGACGACACGGGGCATCGCAGTGATCAGAAACGGCATCGCCAATTCGACCCTGTCACGGTCGATCATGTGTGGTCGACCAAGTGCCACTGCGATGTCGTAGCCGTGCCCGAGCATGTGGGTCAGCAGGTAGGAGCTCAGGGTTCCCAGGTCCATGGGCCCCAGAGGTGTCACCGTCGGTGTGTCCGCCGGCCGCGGGCCGGCCGCCTCGGTGAATGCCCGCGCGTGCTGGACGAGGCCGCCCGCCAGGACGGATGTGTCACGTTCGGGGAAGGCAACCAGCGAGGCGGCGTTGGCCGCCGCAAGTCCCCCTGGTGTGCCGTCGCCGTACACCAGCTCACGCCCTGCGGCGACAGCAGCCATCAACTCGTTGGCCAGGACCAGATGCGCCGCGGACTCTCCAACCGTCCACTCAGCCCCAGGAATGGGGACCGTGGCATCTGAACAGGAGCGGAGCAGCCCGGCTATCTCCTCGGCTACGACACAAATGGCTTCAGGCAGCCGCGATCGCATGGCAGTCTCACGATGAGGGGCGGTCATAACCGTGAAGGGTGGACCAGCCCTTCACATCTGTCCAGGTACACCGATGCTTGAGTATTGCCGGCGGGGCCTACGGAGGCGTGATCTCAAACGCCCGTTGACGTCTGGCACTCGTCCGCGACGCGGGACCGGCGAGCTGCTCTGTCTCCAGCGGCTGTTGAACAGTGGCTCGCCTCCGCCTGTTCGGGACTGGCCCTCAACGTCCCCGTCGACGGGCCAGGACGATCCCGATCGCAGCCAGCACCGCGACCAGGACGACAAACCACGTCGGCATCAGGTCGAGCCCCTTGTAGGCAAGGGGGGCAGTCATGGGCATCGGACCTCCTTGGGCGGGAGCCTTCGCAATCTTCGACTGCCCGTCATCAAGGCCGAGATGCCGGCCAGCAGCGGGGTCCGGTCCTGCAACTCCTGGTGGAGCACCTCGCCGACCGCTGGGACTGGCACCCGCGCCGGGACGGCCCCGGCAAGACGGTCTGGGCGCGGTACGTCCTGCCGACGGGAGCCGGACTTCTCAGAGATCCCACTCGTCGGCCAGCAGCCCCAGGAGCCGCCGTTGCCGCTTCTGCAGCAGGGTCGGCGCCCACTCCTGGTGCTGCAACACCTGGCTGGTCAGGGCGAACGTGGAGACGCCGTGCCTGCCGGTGAAGTACTTGGCCTTCTTCTCAGGGAAGTCGTAGTTCTGGGCGTAGGCGTTCTTCGTCCGGTTGAGCAGGACGAGGTTGCCCAGTCGGTGCGTCCACTCTCCGCGCTGCTCGTCGGTGAAGTTCCGCAGCCACTGCGACCCCTGCTTCGGATTCTGCGGCAGCACGTGCTCGACGGTGATCAGGGCGTGGTCGTACGAGACTCCGGGCTTTCCGGCCAGCATCTCGTCCAGGCGCAGCAGGATGTACTTACGGGTCCTGGTGACGAGGTAGATGTCAGCATCCAGACGTGCCAGTGTCTCGGCCTTTTCCGCGTCCGTCAGGGCGAAGGATGTCGCGTCCAAGCCCTTGCCCGCGTCGAGTTCGCGCAGGAGGTCCGCGTAACGCGTGACGCGGGGAGTGGTGTAGACGCGGCGGATGAACATGCTTGCCGTCAGCCGCTCCAGTGCACCGAAGAAGCCGTCGAGCCAGGCAGGGTCGTCGCCGTGGTTACGCAGCGCCCACAGGGCCGCGGGCCGCCAGTCGTTGTTGTCGACCTGCTGGAGGCGTTTGAACCAGGCGTTGACCTGCTCCGCTCCGGAGGACGCGGAGTAGCTGGCGTCGCGGATCTGCACGTAGGCGTCCGCGTACGGCACGACGACGTCGTTGACGAACGACTCGGCCTTGCCGGGCAGGTAGTGGCTGAGCACCTGCTCGGGAAATTCTTTGAGCAGTTCGCGCTCTGCCCGCTTCATGGCGAACACCATGCGCAGGTGAAGGAAGAGGTCGGCGAAGTCGTCCCGCCCCAGGGCCTCCTCCGCGTCTTCCCACTTGCGGGCGCACTCCTCCGAGGTCTTCTCGTCCAGAGCGCCGATGATGTGTGACTTGAAGATGTCCGTGGGGGAAAGGTCCATGCCCCGGGAGTTCATCACGCTGAAGATGCGGTGGGCGCTGTCCAGATCGGGGGTGCTGACGACGACCAGGAAGGTGCGCTCGCCCAGCATCTGCACGAGGTCCAGTCGTCGGTCCTCCGACCAGCTGGCGAGTATCGCGTTCAGCGCCGTGGCGTTGCGCAGGACGGCCTTTTGCGCGTCCGTCGGCAGCGTCTCCTCCTTCAAGGCCCGCAGTTCCTCGGTGGCGCCCTTGGTCTGGACGTACTGGAGGAAGAAGCTCGCGTCGCGCTTGCGCAGGGTGAGCCGGGGCTTGGGAGCGAGCCGACGGACCTTGTTGCCGGGCTCCGTGACCAGTTTGTCGAGATCGCTGCGCAGGTCGGCATCCTCCGTCAGGTCGCGAAGGAGGGCGAGCAGGATGGTCAGGGTGGTGAGGCGCTGCTGGCCGTCGATGACCTCGGCGGGCGCGTCGCCCTTGGCCTTGACGAGCACGATGGAGCCGAGGAAGTACGGCTCGTCCGTTCCCCTGTCCAGCGACTCCTCCAAGTCGGTGAGCAGCTGAACGGCCTGCTCGACGTCCCAGGCGTAGGGCCGTTGGTAGTCCGGAATCCGGAAGTCGTAGTCACTGCTGAAGACCTTGTGTAGGGAAACTTCCTGCGCCTCTAGTTGCTGCATGTCCCAAGGATGGACGGGCTATTGACGTCGTGTCCAAGGAATCCCGCGAGCTGCACATGCTTGTGGTCCAGTCCCGGGCACAGTAACGGCACGGAGACCGAAAGGGCTGGGCGTAGCGTCGCCGGTCATGGAGCGATTACCGTGATCTACTTCTGGTCACGATGCCGATCAACGAGAAGCCAAGGTCATGACCAACCACTGCTGCGAGGCGATGACCAGCCGCGTGAACGTATTCTGCGGCCAGCACGATGACGCCTTCGCCTGCCCGGACTCACTGGTTGAGTTCAGTGCCAAGTTCCAGGAGTACGGGCTGATCATCCATGACGGCGGCACGTCGAGCATCACGATCGACTTCTGTCCCTGGTGCGGACGACGCCTCCCCGAGTCGCAGCGGAACCGATGGTTTGACGAGCTGGAGCGCCTCGGGATCGATCCCTGGGAGGACGAGCTGCCTGCCGAGTTCCAGGACGACCGCTGGCTCGGCTCTCTGCACCAGGAGTAACGAACCAGCAGTCTCGAGCCACTTCCGATACACGCCCAAGGCCGGCGCTGCGGATCACTCGTCGGTGCCGTCGTCGCCGTCCCGTCCCGCCTCCGGCTCGCCGGTGAGACGGGTGGCGAGGTGGTAGGTGACGGCGACGTCCTGGTATTCCTGACCGGGGGCGACCGGGTCCGGTAGGTGGGTGCGGTGGCTGCGGCTCGTCGACTCTCGCGTGCCGGTGCCGGGGAAGTGGACGGCTGTCCGGGGTGCCTGGGTGAAGCGGAGCCGTTCGGCGTGGACCGTCGAGCGGAACGAGATGTCCCCTGCCGGGCTCCCGGCTTGCGCGCCTCGCGTTCAGGGCGGTTCCTCAGACCCCTTGGCGGCATGACGGCGACCGGGCCTTCGTGGCAGTTTCCCGTCCTCTCCGCGCGCCCGGCGCTTGCGGGTGCGGTCGTGCCTCCGGTCGGTCCGCCCCTGCTCGTCCTCCGCGCCCTTGCGTGCGACAGCACGCGGCTCGGCCGACTCGGCGCCTTCCTGCGGGGCGTTCGCCGTGTCCGTGGCGCCGGCGACGGTGTCGCCGGCGTCCCGTGCCGTGTCGGCTGCCGCTTCCGTCTCACGCCCGACCTGTTCGGCCGCCTTTCCGGCGGCGCCGCCCGCCGTCTCACCGGCGCCTTCGACGGTCCGGCTCGTCTGCCGGCCGACGTCCTCCGCCGCCCGCCCTGCACCACGGCCTACGTCCTCCGCCGCGCGTCCTGTGCCACGGCCGACGTCCTCCGCCGCGCGCCCTGCGCCACCGCCCACGTCCTGAGCGGCCTTCCCGGCCCCTTGCCCGACATCCTGCGCCGCGGAGCCGACGCCCCGGCCCGCCTCCTGGGCAGCACCTCCGACGCCCCGGCCCGCCTCCTGAACAGCTCCCCCGGCGCCTTCGCCCACTTCCTGCACCGCGGAACCAGCGCCCTCCCCCACTTCCTGCACCGCGGATCCGGCACCCTCCCCCACATCCCGCACCGCGGACCCCGCACCCTCCCCCACATCCTGTACCGCCGACCCCGCACCCTGGCCGACCTCCTGGACGGCCTTTCCGGCGCCCGCGCCCACCTCCCCCACGGCCTGACGGGCGCCGCCGCCGACGTCCTGTACGGCGGACCCGACTCCCCGCGCCAGCTCGTGCAGGATCTCCGGGTTGCGGTCGAGGGTGGTGAGGACGCGGTCGATGATCTTTGCGACGTGGTGGAGACGCACCTTGAGCTGGGCCTGGGCCTCCACGCCCGAGATGCCCAGGTGCACCCGGCCGAGCGTGATGTCGGCGCCGACATTCAGTTTGAGCAGGTCAAGCACCTCGGCCTGCAGCGAGACATGCGCCCGCAGGTCCTCGACGTCCAGGTCGATCTCGTCGACCTTCAGGATCGGAACGTCGAGGAAGACGTCAGGACTCGCACCGGCTGCGTCCTCGTCTTCGTAGGCCCCTTCGTAAGCCTCTTCGTCGGCCTCTTCGTCAGCCTCTTCGTAGGCCTCGGGATCGGCGTACTCGTCGCTGTCCTCGGCGCTGGGTTCGTCAGCGCGCTCGTCGTCGTACTCCTCGACGGAGCCCTCGTCGTTCTCGGCGTTGCCGCGCATCGCCACGCCTCCGCGGATTGTCGTACGTTTTGACCATTTTGAACCATTTTGGGGCTCGGTGCGCGGTCAGGACCATCCGCCCAGGCCAGGGCCTCCTTAATCCTCATGCGTCGGTCTGCGGCACCCCAGTACGATCCCCTCGCCGCTCGCACATCAGTGCGTATCAGCCCCCGCACCCCCGTACGAGCATCGAGCATCGAGCATCCACAACGGGAGGGATCACTTGACCATGTCCTTAGGCGCGAGACCCCGTGCAGTCCTCGCTTCTCTGGGAACCCTCGGCCTGGCGCTGACCGGCGCCGTGTCGCCCGCGAGCGCGGCGGACGGGACGCCCACCACGCCGAGACCCGACGCGGATCACGACGGTCACCCGCGACCGCGTCCCCCATGACTTCGAGGCCCCCGCCACCCTGCCCGCCAGTGCGCTCGCCGACGGGCAGACCTACGCGTGGCAGGCGCGGACGGTGATCGGGAACGCGGCCTCGGACTGGTCTGCCCCCTGCTACGTCACGATCGACAAGACCCGCCCGGCCAACGCGCCCACCATCACCTCGCCGAACTACTCTCCGGACGGGTGGAACAAGGGGGGGGCGAGCCGGTCGAGTTCACGTTGAGCGCGGGCGGTGTCGGCGATGTCGAGGGGTTCGAGTTCTCCTGGCAGCAGGGTCTGCCGGTCATCGGCACGAGCATCGGTTCCTATGGCGTTCCGCAGCCTGTCGACCCGTACTTGGACACGACGTACTTCAAGCGTGCCGACACGCTCGGCGGTTCGGCCACGCTCCGCCTCGTCCCGCCGACCGGTTCCGGTCCGATGACGCTGTGGGTGCGCAGCCTGGACCGTGCCCACAACGGGTCGGCGATCGCCAGTTACACCTTCCGCGCCAACTCCGCGGCGCCCACCGTCACCTCGGCCGTCGCGAAGCCCGAGTTCGGTGAGCCGACCGAGTTCACGTTCCGTCCCGCCCCCGAGCTCCAGGCGAAGAGCCCGATCGTCAGCTACTCCGTACAGACCGTCGGCGGTCAGGACGACAGGACCTTCGAGGTCGCGGCGAGGGCGGACGGCACGGCGACCATGGAGCTCGCGCTGGACGGGGCCGACGGCGAGAGCCTCCAGGTGACCAGCAGGAGCGCGAACGGCTGGGTCAGCGACGCGGCTTGGTGGCGCGTCCGCTACGACACCACTCCGACCGTCGCTTCGAACGCCTATCCCGAGAACCGTGCGGGCGGCGGCGTCGGCGTCCCGGGCACCTTCACGACCTCACGGCCCACGCGACGACCCGCTCCGGCATCCAACTGGCGCCCTACGACTACTACTTCACCGTGAACTGACACCCGGAACGACCGCGAACCGGCATACGCCGGCCGATCACTGGCATGCGCATGCCGATGACGGACGGAACCTGGTCGGCGCCTTCGAAAATATTTCCGCTTTTTCTGGATTGTCTGCTTTTGCTGCTGAAAGGAGTGGTTACGCGTAGGGGAGCGACAGGAGCAAGGAGAGCACCAATGATCACTCGCGACCAGATATCTATTGTTCTGGATCATCCCGTCTATGACGGGCATGGCAACAAGATCGGTGACGCCAAGCACGTCTTCTTCGACGATGTGACCGGTGAGCCCGAATGGGTGAGCGTGAAGACCGGTTTCTTCGGCACCAGCGAGTCGTTCGTGCCGATCCACGACGGGACCGTGGTGGAGGACCACCTGGAGGTGCCCTTCGCCAAGGACACCGTCAAGGAGGCACCGAACGTCGATGTCGATGCCGGCGGACATCTGTCCGAAGAGGAAGAGCACCGCCTGTACGAGTACTACGGCGTCGACTGGGACACCGCCTGGCAGCAGGCCAACCAGCGGGCCCAAGGCCGCCGGGCAGACAGCGGCACCGCCGCGCAGACCGGAACCGCCGCCGGGACCGCCGCCGGAACCACTGCCGGGACCGCTGCTGGGAGAGAACCCGCGGGTGACGACGCGATGACGCGCTCCGAGGAGCAGATGCACGTCGGTGTCGAGCGCCGTGCGACCGGCCGGGCGCGCCTGCGCAAGTACGTCGTCACCGAGGAGGTCCAGAAGACCGTCCCCGTACGCCACGAGGAAGTCCGCGTCGAGCACGAGCCGATCACCGACGCCAACCGGGACGCCGCCATGTCCGGCACCGACATCACCGAGGCCGAACACGAGGTGACCATCCACGAAGAGCGCCCCGTCGTGGAGACGGAGGCCGTCCCCGTCGAACGCGTGCGGCTGGACACCGAGGAACGTACCGAGGAAGAGACCGTTCGCGGCAAGGTCCGCAAGGAGAAGATCGAGACCGAGCTTCCCGAAGAGACGGGCGAGACCGGCCAGACCGGCGAGACCGGCAAGACCGGCAAGACCGGCAAGACCGGCAAGACCGACTGACACGCCTGTCCGGTAATAGTCGGGTGCCCCGGTCCGTTCCGGCGTGGATGCGGAATCGTCTGCTCCCCCGGGCTCGGGGCACGCGATGCTCATGACACTTGCGCGCTCATTACCCGATGACCCCGCCGAGTGGTGGATCCTGCTGGGCGTCCTCGTTCTCTACGTGGTCGCCCGCTGGTTCTTCGCCTGGTGGCACGCCCGTCGCGAGGGCGACGACCACCCCGTGCGGGCCGCGCTCGCCGAGGAGGACGATCCCGGCCCGACGGTGACGGGCGGGTTCCGCTCCTACCGCCAGTTCTCCGGCTTCGTCGGCAGCGCCATCGCGGTGGTCCTGGTCGCCGCGCTGACGGACGGACGGCTCCGCGTCGTACTGCTGTGCGTCATGATTCCGCTGCTGGTCACAGGGCTGTCGTACCTCGACTTCCGTCAGGCTCAGAAGGCGCGCCAAGGAGCGTGACGAGTGCGTGAGTTGCGCGTGAGCCGTCGCTGGGAGTGTGGCCGTCCGTAAGGACAGTCTGGCGAAGGGGATTCCAGTGACCGTGATGGCCGAGACGGACAGCGTGGGGGCCGCGCTGGGTGCGCTCACCTTCGAGCGCACCGTGGCGAAGGGGCTCGTACACCGGCGGGCGCTGTCGGAGGTGTTCCTGACCGACAGCGCGGCGGTCGACGACGGTCGTTTCGTGGCCGGAGCGCAACTGCCGCCGTTCCACGCCTACTACACCGACCACACGACCGGGTCCGCGGTCGATCCGCTGTTCCTGCTGGAGTGCTGCCGCCAGGCCGAGACGCACGCGGTGCACGCGCACTTCGGGGCGCCGGACGGCACCAAGTTCGTGCTCCAGCAGTGGTCGATGGAGCTGCCGGGCCTGGCCGCGCTGGAGCGTGCCCACGGGCCGGCCGAGGTGACGATCGCGGCCACGACGCACGACGCGCAGTGGGTCGGGGGGTCACTGCGCGGTCTGCGGTACCGCATGGCGATCACCGTGGACGGGCGGCCGGTGGGCGAGGTGACCATGCGGGTGAAGTACGTCGCCGACAGCGTGTACGGGATGCTCCGCGGCCGACGGGACGGCGGTGACACGCCCACGTCCGAGTCGTACCGCCGCCCGGTCACGGAGGGCCTGGTGCGGCCCGGACGGGTGGGCCGGGAGCGGCAGGAGAACGTGGTGCTGCTCGACCCGGTCACCGACGGCCGGCAGGTTCGGGCACGGTTGCTGGTGGCCGGCGGGCACCCCAGCCTGTTCGACCACGCCCAGGACCACGTGCCCGGCATGGTGCTGATGGAGGCGGGACGGCAGAGCGCCCTGCTGACCGCCGAGGAACTCTTCGGGGCGCCGGCGGCGTCGTGGTCGGTCTCGGGGCTGGAAGCCTCGTTCAACGCTTACGCGGAACTCGACGAGCCCCTCATCGTGGTCGCCGACGGCTCTGAGCAGGCGGCCGCCGGTGCCGGGGCCGTCTCGATACCCGTGACGTTCGAGCAGGGCGGGCGCGGTGTCGCCCGGGCGGTCTTCACCCTGGAGGGCGCGGGCGCGGGACGGTAACCGCGGAAAGACTGTCCGGGCCCCACTTCGGTGGAGTCCGGACAGTCTTTGTGTGCCGCGTCCGGTGTGCCGCGTACCGGCCTACGCGTCCTGCCCGCTGGCGGACTGGTCGAGGTCACGGTCGCGGACCATGGTGAAGATGGCGATCGCCCCGGCGAGGGCCACGCAGGCCAGCACCACGTAGACGACGCTCCAACCGTGCTGGAGACCCTGGACCGCCCGGTCCACCAGGTCCTCTCCACCGCTCGCGCGCACCGAACCCAGTCGGCCCTGGACCACGTCGTCGGCCATCGTGCCGCTGTCCGGGCCCCCGCTGACCGTCCCGCTGTCGCCCGCGGCCAACTGCTGGCGGGTCGAGGTGAGCAGCAGTCCGCCCACACACGCGACGCCGATCGTCTCACCGGCGACCCGGAGGGTGTTGAACATGCCGGACGCCATACCGCTGCGCTCGGCCGGTACGACGCTGACCGCCGCGTTGTCCATGACGCCGAAGGCGAGGCCGATGCCGATACCGGCCAGCAGCAGCGCCGCGTACAGCCCGGTGCGGGACGACACCGGGTCGGTGAACGTCATCAGCAGCAGCGCGACGGCCAGCACCGCCGGTCCGACGGCGAGCAGCGTCCGTACCGACAGCAGCCGGACCAGGGTGGGGGTGAACAGCGGCAGGATGAAGACCGGCAGCGTCAGCGGCAGCAGCATCGCGCCGGACATCGTCGACCCCGCGCCGCCCGCGCCCTGGAAGTACGGCGGCAGGTAGACGAGCAGGGCCGCGAACGCGAAGACGATGCTCACCGGCTGCCAGATGATCGCGACGAACGTGGGGCGCCGCAGCAGGCTCAGGTCGAACATCGGCTCGGCGACGCGCAGTTCCACCACGACGAACAGGGCGAGGAACAGTGCCGCGCCCGCGAAGGAGCCGAGCGTGACGGCTCCGCCCCACCCCTGTGAGGGTCCCTCGACGAAGCCGAGGGCGAGCAGCATGAGGGCCAGGGTGAAGGTCAGGACGCCGGGCAGGTCGACGCGTCGCGCGTCCGGGTTCTTCGACTCGGGCAGCGGTCGGGCCAGGACGAGGACGACCGCGCCGAGCAGGACGTTGACCAGGAACACGGCGTGCCAGGACGCCACGCCCACCAGCAGGCCGGACACGAACGGACCCATCGCCAGGCCGAACCCGATCGAGGCGCCGAAGATGCCGAAGGCCCTGGCTCGGGCGGCCCCGCTGAAGGTGTGGGCGAGCAGCGCGGAACCACTGGTCAGTACCGCTGCCGCGCCCATGCCCTGAACGAAGCGCGCCAGGTCCACGAGCAGGATGGTGGGAGCGGTGCCCGCGACGAGCGAGGCCAGCCCGAAGACGGCCGTGCCGCTCAGGAAGAGGCGGCGGCGCCCGAAGAGGTCGGCCGCGGAACCGGCCGCGAGCATGAAGGCGGTGAACGCCACGTTGTAGGCGTTCAGCACCCACTGGGTGGAGGCGGCCGAGGCGTGCAGCGCGCCGGACATGTCGGCGAGGGCGACACCCGGCCCGGTGACGGAGATGGGCAGCATCACGGCTGCCAGGGCGATGGCCACCAGCACCCGGGTGGGGCCGACGGCGGGGCGGCCCGGGGGTGTGGTCCGGCCTTCCGGGGTGCGCGCGGCGCTGTCCGCCCGGGGGGCGGTCTGTTCGGGGTCGGTCCTGGGGGGTGCGAGTTCGGAATCAGCAGGTGACTTGGACATCGGAACCTAACCGGGGGAAGTACGGGCTGGCGGGTCGGGGGCGTGGTCAGAGCCGGGAGGCCGGCCGCGGGGCCTCGTCCGCCGACGGCGGCGCGGCCGGCGAGGGGTCCTCGGTGGTGAGGACGTCGCCGAGCTCCGCGAACGAGGTCACCTGCGCGTCGATGAAGGACCCGAACGCCGAGACGTCGTCGTCCGAGAAGACGGCGCCGCGCATCAGCACCGTACGCAGTCCGGCGATCTTGGCCGCGCGCAGGGCGAGCGGGGAGTCGTCCACCAGCAGCCACTCGGCCGGGTCCGCCACGCCTTCGGCCGCGAGCAGGGCCGCGTAGGTGTCCGGGTCGGCCTTGGAGGAGTGGTCGAGCGCCACGTAGTCCTCGGGCCGGAACAGCCCGTCGAGCAGGGAGCGGCGCGCGGTGGTGCGGTCCATGGTGGAGAACACCCGCAACCGCGTGCCCCGCGCACGCTGCTGCGCGCAGAACACCTCCACTCCCTCGCCGAGGGTCAGCGGCGTGCCCCGGACCGAGGTCAGCGACCTGAGCGCGTCGATCTCGGCGTTCAGGTGCTGTTCGATACCGAGGCCGGTGAACAGCACGCGCAGGCTCTCCCGCTGGGGAAAGGTGCTGATGGCCTTGAACTGCGTGACCGTCGCCTCGATCGGCAACTCGGTGTGGCGGTTGATGCCCTCGTGCAGTGCGAGCAGCAGCAGGCTCGACGCGTTCAGGCTCAGCACTCCGTCGAAGTCCAGCAGCACGGTCTGCGGGGAAGCGGCGCGGTCCATGGCGTAACTCCTGGGTGAGGAAGGGAGGCGCGGCCGGGAGGGGTGAGACCGCGTGGGGGGGGGAGGGAGGGGCGCCGGCGGGTGCCGGACAGGCCGGGTGGCGGCCCGTCCGGCGGGTGCCGCGGCGCTTGGGGTCAGACGCGCCAGACGGACCGCTCGGCGGCCTCGGCGTCGAGGGTGCGCAGCAGGTCCTCGTCGATGGAGTGCAGCGAGTCGACGATGTGCCGGGCACCGGTCTCACGCATCAGCTGGGGCTGGAAGCTGTGCTCGAAGGAGCTGGGGTGGCCGATGAAGGGGATCTCCAGGGCCTTGGCGACCTCCGCGACCCGGGCCACGTCGTCGATGAACAGCACGTCGTCGTACTTCAGGCCGAAGACCTCGGTGGTGATCTCGCGCAGGCCGGGGCGGAAGTCGTTGGTGCAGACGTAGCCGGGCTCGTCGAAGAGGTCGGCGTACTCGCCCAGGAAGTGGTCGAAGTGCGACTTGTCGAGGCCGCCGTAGCTGACCGTCTTCAGGCCGAGCGCGCGCAGCCGGCGCAGCAGGTCGATCGCGCCGTCGAGCAGCTCGACCGGGTGCTCGCGGGTGTACTCCTCGCGCTCCTTGAAGTAGACGTCGATCGCCTCCTGGGCGGTCCACGGGACGCGGGCCGCGTTGGCCATGCCCTGGCCGCCCACCAGCTGCGGCTGGGAGAAGATGCTGCGCTCGACGTCGGGGGTGTACTCGCCGCCGCGGCTGACGATGAAGTTGTGGATGACGGGGCTGAAGGTGTCGTTGAGCAGGACGCCGTCGATGTTGACGGCGGCCAGCTTGAGCTGCTTGAGCTTCTCTGCCATGGAATTCCTCGTTACCTAGGGCCGGGCCGCGGGACGGCACCGGAACGTGTGGGGGGGGAAGGGAGGTGGCCCGGGGGGGGCCGTCAGCGGCCGACGGTCGCCATGCCCGCCGGGTCGTAGCGGTCGCCGGAGACGACGTCGCTGGGCACCGCGGCCGACACTTCGGCGAGTTGCTCGTCGGTGAGCCGCAGGTCGGCGGCGGCGACGTTCTCGCGCAGGTAGCCGATCCGGCGGGTGCCCGGGATGGGGACGATGTCGTCGCCCTGGGCCAGCAGCCAGGCCAGGGCCAGCTGTACGGGGCTGCAGCCGTAGAGCTCCGCGAGTTCACGGAGCCGCTCGACCATCCGGACGTTGCGCGCCAGGTGCTCCTGCTGGAAGCGGGGGTGCGAGTGCCGGAAGTCGGTGGGGTCGAGGTCCTCGGGCCGGGTGATCGCGCCGGTCAGGAAACCCCGTCCGATCGGCGAGTACGCCACGAGCGAGGTGCCCAGCTCCCGGGCTGCCGGCAGGACCTCTTCCTCCACCTCGCGGGTCCACAGCGAGTACTCGGTCTGCAGCGCCGCGATGGGGTGGACGGCGTGCGCGCGGCGCAGGGTGTCCGCGGTCACCTCGGAGAGCCCGAGGTGGCCGACCTTGCCGGCTCGCACCAGCTCCGCCATGGCGCCGACGGTCTCCTCGACGGGGATGTCGGGGCTCTTGCGGTGGAGGTAGTAGAGGTCGATGTGGTCGACGCCCAGGCGCCGCAGCGAGGCGTCGACGGCCCGCCGGCAGTGCTCCGGGCTGGAGTCGATCTTCCGGCCCTCCCGCGGGTCGCTGTCGTCGCGCCGGATGCCGAACTTGGTCGCGAGGACCACCTGGTCGCGGCGGTCCGCGATGGCCCGGCCCACCAGACGCTCGTTGTGGCCCTTGCCGTACATGTCGGCGGTGTCGAGCAGCGTCACACCGCTGTCCAGGGCCGCCTGAAGGGTGGCCAGGCTCTCGGCCTCGTCGGTCGGACCGTAGAACTCCGACATCCCCATGCAGCCGAGGCCGATGGCGGAGACCACCGGGCCGTTCGTTCCTATCCTGCGTTGCTGCACTGACGTTCTCCTCGTGCGCGGTCGTGGGCCGGGTCGTGTGAAGGCGTGTCCGGAGCACGGGTGCGCCTGCGCGGCGGCACGGGCGTTCCGGACGGATTCCATGCTGGCGGCGCGTACTTACGCACTGCTCATGTGCCGCTCATGGCCGACGTGAGCGGCACATGTGCCCTGCGTGGGCCGTCGGTGAGGGAAAGCGGAGCCCGCGTTGCCACAGTGAGAACTCCGACGAGCGCCACAGCGTGGTCGGCGCACCACGACAGCAGCCAGGAGGAACAACGCAGTGACGGCTACGACAGCGACAACGGCTGTGGCTGACAGCCGCACCTCGAAGACGTCCCACGGTGACGGAGACGCCGGATGACCGGGTCGGACCGCGCGGCGGTCGTCGCCGGCCTGGGCAGCTGGGTCCCGTCCACGGTGGTCACCAACGACGACCTCGCCCGGCAACTGGACACCTCGGACGAGTGGATCAGCAGCCGCACCGGGATCCGCCGGCGGCACGTCATCGACCCGGGCGGATCGACCGGTGACCTCGCCGTCGAGGCCGGGCGCCGGGCCCTGAAGTCCGCGGGCGAGGAGCGGGCCGACATCGTCGTGGTCGCCACCAGCACCCCGGACCGCCCCTGCCCGGCCACCGCGCCGGAGGTCGCCGACCGGCTGGGGCTCGACGGTGTCGGCGCGTTCGACATCGCCGCCGTGTGCACGGGCTTCGTCTACGCGCTGGGGGCGGCCGCCGGTTTCATCCAGGCGGGCTTCGCCGGTTCCGTCCTGGTCATCGGGGCGGACACGTTCTCCACCATCCTCAACCCGGCCGACCGTACGACCAGGGCCATTTTCGGAGACGGCGCCGGGGCGGTGTACCTGCGGGCCGGCCGGGCGACGGAGCCCGGTGCCCTCACGGGGCTCCACCTCGGCAGCGACGGCGGCCAGAGCGACCTCATCCAGGTGGCGGCCGGCGGCTCACGGCAGCGTTCCACCGGTCTGCCGGCCGCCGCGGAGGCCACGTACTTCACCATGGAGGGCCGCCCGGTCTTCGCGGAGGCCGTGCGCCACATGGCGGCCTCCGTGACGACGACGGCCGACGCCGCGGGCTGGGCGGTCGAGGACCTCGACAAGGTCGTCCTGCACCAGGCCAACGCGCGCATCCTGGCGGCGGTCGCCGAGCGCCTCGACCTACCGCTCGACCGGTTCCCCGCCAACATCGAGCGGGTCGGCAACACCGTCGCGGCCTCGATCCCGCTGGTCCTGGCCGACGCCTCGGCCGACGGCGAACTGCTCCCCGGCCAGCGTGTCGTGCTCGGCGGGTTCGGCGGGGGTCTCACCTGGGGGTCGGTGGCCCTCGTATGGCCCGATATCACGGCGGTCTGACGCCGGTCCGCACCCAGCTCCCCCCACCCCTCACCTCTCATCACTTCCCCTCATCACTCATCGCGTCACAAGGAGAAACACCATGCAGGCAATCGCGGAGCGCGTCTCGGTCCTTCTCTCGGACCAGTTCAAGGTCAAGCCGGAGATCATCGCGTCCGAGGTGACCCTCGGCAAACTGTCCTTCGACTCCCTGGTCCTGATCGAGCTCGGCCTCGTCCTGGACAAGGAGTTCGGCGTGGAGATCGAGGACGGTGAGCTCACCGAGCAGCACACCCTGGACGACCTGGTCCAGCTCCTGTCGGCCAAGGGAGCGGCGGTCTGATGGCGGACGGTCGTACGAACGGCATAGCCGTCACCGGTCTGGGTCTGGTGACCCCGGCCGGGATCGGCGTGGCGGAGAACTGGGAGCGGGTGCTGTCAGGGCGCTCCTGCGCCACCCGCGACCCCGCACTCGACGCGCTGTCGGTCGACTTCTCCTGCCGGGTGCCGGGGTTCGACGCCGGTGAACTGCTCGGCGGCTTCGCCGGCTGGCAGCTGGAGCGGTTCGTCCAACTCGCCATCGTGGCCTCGCGGATGGCCGTCGCCGACGCGGGCTGGGACTCCACGTCCTGGGACGGTGCCCGGGTGGGGGTGGTGCTCGGCAACTCGCTCGGCGGTGCCGCCACCTTCGCCGAGCAGCACGACACGCTGCGCGATCGCGGCGCCGAGAAGGTCTCGCCGCTGCTGGTGACGAAGTACATGCCGAACATGGTCGCGGGCTATGTGGCGATCGACTGTGGTGCCCGGGGGCCGAGTCTGGTCACGGCCACCGCGTGCGCGTCCGGCGCGACCGCCATCGGCACCGCCCGGGACCTGCTGCGTTCCGGGGCCTGCGACATCGTGCTGGCGGGCGCCAGCGAGTCGGCGCTCACTCCGACGGTGATGGCCGGTCTGTGCAAGATGGGCGCGCTGTCCAAGTCGGGGGACGCGCCCGAGCACGCCGGTAAACCGTTCGACGCGGAGCGGGACGGTTTCGTGGCCGCGGAGGCGGCCGGGGTGCTCGTCCTGGAGCGGGAGGCGGACGCCCGTGCCCGGGGCGCGTCGGTCCGCGCCGTCGTCAGGGGGTACGGATCCTCGTCCGACGCCCACCACGCCACCGCCCCGCACCCCGACGGGGAGGGCATCGAGCGGGCACTGCGCGCCGCCCTGGCGGACGCCGGTGTGGAGCCCTCGGACGTCCGCCACGTCAACGCGCACGGCACGGCCACCGCGATGAACGACCTGGTCGAGGGCAGGATGCTGCGCCGTGTCCTGGGCGACACGCCCCTGGTCACGTCGACCAAGGGAGTCACCGGCCACGCGCTGGCGGCCGCGGGTGCCATCGAGGCGGCGTACACGGTGCTGGCCGTGCAGCACGGCACGGTGCCGCCGACGGCGAACCTGAAGAACCCGGACCCCGCCATCGAGTTGAACCTGGTCAGCGGTGAGGCCCGGACCACCCCGGTGGACGTCGCCGTCAGCACGTCGCTGGGGTTCGGCGGCCACAACGCCGCGCTCGTCATCACGTCGGCCTGAGCCCCACGGTGGGCCGGGCCGTCCGGGCCGGGAGCGTGCTCCCGGCCCGGCGCCGCCGGGCCGCCCTCCTCGACGACGCCCCGACCGCCCGATTCGGCAAGGAGCAAGGAATGAGCATGGTTTCCCACTCCGCCGGCTGGACGCACCTGCTGCGCCCCACGGCCCACCGCGACAGTCGCGTCGTCGTCTTCCCGCACGCCGGCGCCGGAGCGGAGCGCTATGCGAGCGTCCTGGCCGGGCTGCCGGACTCGGTGGAGGTGGTGGGCGTCACCCTGCCCGGGCGGGAGCGGCGCGCGAGCCTCGCACCGCGTACGACGCTGACCGCCGCCGTGTCGGGCGTCCGCCGGGAGCTGTCCGCCCTCGCGCCCGCCCCCACGGTCTTCTACGGGCACAGTCTGGGAGGGCTGCTGGCGCTCGCCGTGGCGCACGCGGGCGGCGGACGCTGTGACGGTCTGGTCGTGAGCTGTTCCCGCCCGGGCGCCCGGAGCCTGCCCCGCCCGCGGCACCCGGACGCCGCCGCCGAACTGGCCGAGATCTTCGCCTGGCACCGCCTGCCCGCCGACGCCCTGCACGACCCGTCACTCAGCCCCGCGCGGCAGGTCCTGGCCCATGACCTCGCGCTCGCGCGGCACGCGCTGCGCGCCGTGGACTCCCTCCGGCTCACCGTGCCGGTGACCGCGCTGGCCGGTACGGACGATCCGCTCGTCCCACTCGGCGAACTGCCCCTGTGGGCCCGCTTCACGTCGGGGCCGTTCCGTCAACGTTCCGCCCAGGGCGGGCACTTCTTCCCGTTCACCCCGAACGGACAGGGTGTCCTGCTGGAAGAGCTGGCCGCGTCCCTGACGGCCGCTCACGCCGCAGACGTGGTGCGGGGGTCGGCGCGAGGACTGCCGGCCTCGTCCCCCGCCCGCTGACGAGCGCGGCTCCTCCCACGGGCGCCGCTACGCCCCGACGAGGTGCCCGGAGCGGTCGTCCAGGAAGGTGTGTGCCAGCTCGTCGTCACAGTTCAGGATCTGCTGCTGGAGGCGGCGCAGACGGTGCGAGGGCTCCAGGCCGATCCCGTCGGTCAGCGCGGCGCGAACGCCCTGATAGGTGGCGAGCGCGTCATTGCGGCGCCCCGAGAGGTGCAGCGCCAGCATCAGGTACTCGTGCAGCACCTCGTCGTAGGGATTGAGGGCCACGAGTGCGTGCAGTTCGCCGATGACCTCGGCGTAACGGCCCAACCGCAGGTCCAGGCCGACGCGTTGACTCAGCACCGCCTTGCGGTCCTCCTCCAGCCGTAGCACGTGCGGGTGCAGCACGGGCCCGGCCGGCACGTCCGCCAGGGGCGCGTCACGCCACAGCTTCAGCGCGTTGTTCAGCTGGGCCGACGCCTGCGACAGGTCTCCCCTGGCCTCCGCCTCGCCCGCCACCGACACGAGCTTGTGGTAGCCGACGATGTCGAACTGTTCGCCGGGGACTTCGAGCCGGTACCCGGTGGCCTCGGTGATCAGCGTCTCCTTGGGCAGACGGTCCGAGGGGCCGCCGTCGACGGCGCGGCCGATGCTCTTCCTGATCTGCATCACGCAGTTCTGGATGCCCGTCGAGGCGCTCATGGGCACGTCCAGGCCCCACAGTTCGCGCTCGATGGCGGCCCGCTGCACCACGCGGCCCCGGTTCAGGATGAGCACGGCGAGGAGCTTTCTGGCCTTCAGCGCCGTGGGGACCACCGACACGCCGTTCATGGTCACGCGCAGGGGGCCCAGCACTCTGGCGATCATCCGTCCTCCTCCTGGTCGGCGGCCGGGCCCCGAGAGGGCGGCCCGGCCGGGGCGCGGTTACGCTCCGGGATTCTGTGTAGCAGTTTATCAATGGACTGTAGCTCATGTTTCACCCGGGAAAGGTCACGATTCCAGCACCCTGAGGGCGGAAACAGCAGGTCATTCACCACGTGAGATGGGCGAAAAGTCGCCGTAACCCGATCTTCTCCTGGTGTTCGCAGGCATCCCTAGAGTCGACTGGAAGTCAAACTTGCTCTCTGGTGTACTTTTGCATCCGGACATCACCAGACTGAGGGGGCTTCGTGCGGCAAGGCGGCATGCCTGACATCGCGATCGTCGGGATGGGATGCAGGTTCCCCGGAGCGCCCGGGGTGCGTGCGTTCTGGCACCTGCTCGAAGACAACACCGACGCCGTCACACCCGTACCGGAGGACCGGTTCGACATCGAGCGGTACTACTCCGCGCGGCCGGGCGAGCCGGGCAGGACCGTCTCGCGGCACGGCGGGTTCATCGACGACCTGTACGGCTTCGACGCCGCCTTCTTCGGAATCGCCCCGCGCGAGGCGCAGGCCATGGATCCCCAGCAACGGGTCCTCCTCCAGGTCGTCTGGGAGGCGCTGGAGGACGCGCACATCCTCCCGTCCACGCTGGCGGGCAGCCGCACCGGTGTGTTCGTGGGGCAGGCGACCGCCGAGTACGCGGACCAGGCGAAGCCCGACGGACCTCAGGACCTGCACGGCATGGCGGGCAACCGGCTCCGGACGATCACCGCGGGGCGCCTCTCCTTCGCCCTCGACCTGCGGGGGCCCAGCCTGGTGGTCGACACGGCGTGCTCCTCGTCCCTGGTCGCCGTGCACCTCGCCCGGCAGAGCCTGCTGACCGGGGACAGCGACCTGGCCGTCGCCGCGGGAGTCAACGCCGTGCTCTCCCCGTCCGACGCGATCACCTACTCGCAGGGCGGCATGCTCGCACCCGACGGGCGCTGCAAGTTCGCCGACGCCTCCGGTGACGGCTTCGTCCGCAGCGATGGAGTGGGGGCGGTACTGCTCAAGCGTCTGCCCGACGCGTTGCGCGACGGCGACCAGGTCCTCGCCGTACTGAAGGGAAGCGCCGTCACCAACGACGGCCAGGGCAGCGGAACACTGCTCCAGCCCGCCGTGTCCGGACAGACCGAGATGATCCGCTCCGCCTGCCGCAGCGCCGGCATCACCCCGGACCAGCTCGACTACGTGGAGGCCCACGGCACCGGCACGCCCGTCGGCGACGGGGTCGAACTGCGCGCGCTGACACAGGCGTTGGGCGACGAAAGACGGTCCCGGACCCGCCCGCTGCCCATCGGCTCCGTCAAGACCAACATCGGCCACGCCGAAGCCGCGGCCGGGATCGCGGGCCTGATCAAGACGGTGCTCATCGCCCGGCACCGCACCATCCCCGCCTCCCTCCACCTGCGCACCCCGCACCCCGTCCTGGCCCGGAACACCGGCCCTCTGGAATGCGTCACCCGCAACACCCCCCTGGTGCCGGGCGGCCCGGCCGCACTCCTGGGCGTCAGTTCCTTCGGCCTGTCCGGCACCAACGCCCACGTGATCGTGGGCGAGTACGTGCCCGAGCCGGCCCACCAGCCCGTTCCGGAGGCGGACCTGGGGCCCAGGCCCGAGCGAGTTCTCGAGCACGTTCCCGAGCGCGTTGCCGACCGATTTCCCGACCGATTTCCCGAGCAGCGCACCGGGCGGCAGGCCTCGTACGACGCCGCCTCGGAACCCCGGTTGCTGCTGCTCAGCGCCCGCACTCCGGCCGCCCTGACCCAACTCGCCGCGCGCTACGCCGACTTCCTGGCAGACGGCGAGGGACGCTCGTACCCGCTGCGGGACATCTGCCATGCCGCCGCGACCCGACGTGACGCCCACCCCCACCGCCTGTGGGCGGTCGGCCGCACCCATGACGAACTCGCCGCCACCCTGCGCGCCCTGGCCGTCGGCGAGGAGACCCCGGACGGAGGGGTGGCGGACGCCGGTTTCGCGGGCGACCGCCGGATCGCCTTCGTCTTTCCCGGGCAGGGCTCGCAATGGCTCGGCATGGGCCGCCGGCTGCTGGCCTCCGAACCGGTGTTCCGCCGCACCCTGACGGAATGCGACGCGCTCGTCCGGGAGGAACTGGGCTGGTCGGTCATCGACCTACTGACCGGCGACGGCGACGGCGACGGCGATGGCGATGGCGATGGCGAGAACGTACCGCCGCCGGAACTCCCCGATGACGTCGCGGTGGTGCAGCCCCTCCTGTGGGCCGTGCAGGTGTCGCTGGCCGCGCTCCTGCGCGCCAAGGGGGTCGAACCCGACCTCTGCATCGGACACAGCATGGGCGAGGCGGCCGGCGCCCACGTCTGCGGGACGCTGTCGCTCCAGGACGCCGCCTCGGTCATCTGCCGGCGCAGCTCCCTGATGCAGCGGCTGGCAGGGCGCGGCGCGATGCTCGCCGTCGAACTCGACGCGCCGACCGCGGCGGACGCCGCCGCGCCCTACGGCGAGACGGTGTGCGTCGCCGCGGAGAACGCCCCCAGGAGCACCGTGCTCGCCGGGGACGCGCACGCTCTGCGGCTCATCGCCGAACAGCTTCAGGACGAAGGGGTGTTATGCCGACCCGTCAAGGTCAACGTGGCGTCCCACTCCCCGTACATGGCGGAACTGCGGGACGACCTGGCCGACGCCCTCGCCCATCTCACCCCGCTGCCCGCCCGTACCGCGATGTTCTCCACCACCCGCTGTGAGCCGGTCGACGGACCCGAGCTGGACGCCGCCTACTGGGTGGACAACCTTCGCGAGCGGGTCCGCTTCGTCGAGGCCGTACAGGCGGCCGCCCAGGAGGAGACGGTGTTCCTGGAGGTCAGCCCGCATCCGCTGCTCGTCCAGTCCGTCACGGCGACCCTTGAGGAACGGGGCGCCGCCCCGGCCGCCGTGGCCACCCTCAAGCGTCACCAGGACGACGGCGAGAACATCACCCGGGCGCTGGGGCAGCTCTTCTCGCACGGCGGACGCATCGACTTCGACCGCCTCTTCGACGGGACCGCGCCCCGCGTGCCGCTGCCGACGTACGCCTGGGACCAGGAACAGTTCAGGACGGCGCCCGCTCCCGCTCCGGCGCCCGCCGAGCACGTACGGGAGGTCGAGCTGCGCGAGTTGGGCCTGGACGATCTCGGGGAGAGCGTCCGCACGCGGGGCGGCGCGGCCGTCGTACCGCCGGTGCTGTACGTCGAGGCGGTCCTGCGGGCGGCGGGCGGTATCACGGGACGCGGTGAACGCGTACTGGGTGAAGGCGTACTGGGTGAAGGCGTACTGGAGGACGTCGAGTTCGGGGACCGGCCCTGGGAGCTGGCGCAGGCGCGGGACGCCGCGGTGCGCGTGCGCCTGGCGCCTGCCGCGACGGGTCAGGGGTGTTTCGTGTTCACCGTCACGGCGCTGCGCACCCCGGACGGGGCCCGGGACGGTGAGCTGTGCCTGACGGGCAGGTTCCGCACGGCGGGCGCGGACGCAGGCGACAGCGCGGGCCCCGCCACTCCCTACCCCCTGGCAGCCGAGCCGCACGGCCGGGAACTGCTGGACGCCGGTCTGACCCGGTGCACCACATACGTACCGGCGGCGGAGTTCTACCGCCGCGCCCAGGGCCGCGGCTACACCATCGACGCATCGCTGCGCACGGTGGCCCAACTGTGGTGCGCGGAAGGTGAGTCAGTGGCTCGCATGCGCCGCTCCCCCGGCGCGACGGCGACCGGACTCGAGGCCGGGCTCCTGACGATGCTCGCCGCGTGGCCGCACCCCACGGGCGCGGAAGGGAGCGGGGACGGGAGCGGGGACGGGTACGTGCCGGTGTCCTTCGGCCGCGTCCTGGTCCGGGACGCGGCGGGAGTCGGCCGGGACCACTGGTGCGTGGCCCGCTTCACGCCCTCCGACGGTACGGACGACGCGCGCTGCGACGTGTGGCTGACGGCCGAGGACGGGCACCTGATCGCGGAGTTCCGTGACATACGGCTGCGCCGCCGACCGACGGGTTCCGTGGGGTCCGTGGGTTCCGTGGGGTCCGCCCCCGAGACGCGCGACGCCGAACCCTCCGAGCCCGGGCCCGAGCCCGCGCCCCCGACTGGTCGAGAGGCTGCCTCCGACCTGCCGCCCACCTCCGACGACGTCCTGAAACAGGCCGCCACCGTGCTCGGACTGTCGGCGACCCGCCTCGATCCGCGCAGGCCGCTGCGGACCCTGGGGCTGGACTCCCTGCTGGCGACCGAACTCAGGGTGCGACTGCACCGCACGGCGGGTGTCGACATACCCGCCACCCGGCTGCTGGGTCGCGAACCCATCGGTGTGATCGCAGCGTCCGTGGTCTCCCGACCGTAAAAAGGAAGACCATGACTCATAGATGTACCGTGGTATAATTTTTGGGGGCGATGGGAGCCCGCACAACGACGTGAGAAGGCGAGGAAGTACATGGCCTCTGAACCCGCCCGCCCCCTCGGGCGCAGAGAGCGCAGCAAGCAGCGGGTACGGGACCGCATCTACACATCTGCCCTGTCCCTCTTCGCCGAGCAGGGTTACGACCGCACCACGATCGACCAGATCGCCGAGCACGCCGACGTGGCCCGCGGCACCTTCTTCAACTACTTCCAGCGCAAGGAAGACCTGGTCACCGCATGGGCCGAGGCCCGCAAGCGGCGCCTGGAGCTGTGCATGGAAGAGTCGATGAAGTCCCAGAACGACGATGTGACGGTGCACCTGGAGAGGTGCATGGCGGCCCTGGCGGAGTTCAACGAGTCCGAACGTGAGATCACCGCGGCCATGCTCCAGGCCTGGGTGAAGGCCGGGCAGCCCCTCCTCGAGGAGCCCTACGCGGGCCAGGTCTTCGCCAACATCATCGAAGCCGGCCGCCAGCGCGGCGAGGTCACCTTCGACATCGATCCGCTGCGCGTCGGCAACATCCTCCGCGATTCCTACCTGGGCCTGCTCTACCGCTGGTCACAGGACCCGGGCGCGCGCATACCGCTCCACATCGAACTCCGCGAGGTACTCAGGATCGTCCTCACGGGCGTCCTGTCGTACACCCAGCACGGACGCGGCGCCCCGGCCTCCTCGGCTGCCGCTGCCCCGCTCGCGGAGGCGTCGCATCCGTAGCCGGCGCCACTACATGTGAGCCGACGGACCGGCCGCGCCGACCCTCAGGTCGCCGGCCGGTCCGCTCCATGGGCGATTCTTGGCCGTCACCTCACCCCCCATCCTCTTGCGTGTGGTCATCCGCGGGAGGAGGATCCTGCAGATCAAGGGAGCGGTGATGCTGCGGTTCATGGACTGGTCCGTGGTCGCGATGGGATGCCTGCTGGTTCTCGGCAGCCTCGTCGGCCGGTGGCGGGAACGCACCCGGACCCGGCGGAGCGAGCACCTCGACCAGCGCCTGCGCTTCCTCTGGGCATGGCTGCCCCTCCTCATGGGCCTGGGCATGATCGGTACCAAGGTGCCGGCCCTGTTGCACGCACCCCACACCGTCGTCGAGAGCATCGACGCGCTCAACTTCATGCTGGCGGCCACGGTCTTGGTCTTCACCCTGTGGACGGTGCACCGCTTTTTCCGGGCGCGGGACACCATGTGACAGCGACCCCCATTGGCAGGGCGGCCGGGAGGGACAACGCACAAAGCCGCAACTGCGTTCTTCAGCACGTGAGTTGTGCGGGGTGACTGTGCCGAGGATGCTGGCTGTGGCGGGGCATGGACAAGTCAAGAACCGGGGGAGTTCATGGCTGCGGTGCGGGGGAGCGACGTGCTTGAGGCGTCGCAGGTGCGGGTCTGCTCGGCCGAGGGCGAGGTGGTCGGCGCCGGGTTCCTCGTTTCCGCCGATGTGGTGTGTACCTGTGCCCATGTCGTGGCCCGGGCTCTCGGGGTGTCCAACAGCGCGCAGGAGGCTCCCGGCGAGGCGGTGGACCTCGATTTTCCGCTGCTGGAGAGCCGTCCGAGGGCACGTGCGGTCGTGGTGTCGTGGCGGTACGGCGGGCTGGACGTCGCGCTGCTGCGGCTGGAGACGGCGGTCGAGGGCGCGCGGCCCGTGCCGCTGGTCGACGGGACCGGCGTGTGGGGCCACACGTTCCGGGCGCTGGGTTATCCCGTCGGCGCCGATCGAGGTGTGTGGGCCTCGGGCACCCTGCGGGCCGGGCAGGGTTCGGGCTGGGTGCAGATGGAGGCGCAGGGGCCGGGGCCGCGGATCTCGGGAGGATTCAGCGGGTCGCCGGTCTGGGACGACGCCCAGGACGGCGTTGTAGGGATGACGGTCGCCGCGCACCGGGGCGAGCGCACCGCGTACCTGCTGCCGTCGGCCGAACTGGTCGACGAGGAGACACTGCGGCCGCGCTGCCCGTTCCAGGGGCTCGCGGCGTTCACGGAGGACGACGCGGAGTTCTTCCACGGACGCGACAGCGACACCGCCCGGGTCCACGGGGCCGTCCGCAGGCGGTCGGTGACATTGGTGGCGGGGCCCTCGGGGTGCGGGAAGTCGTCCCTGGTGCGGGCCGGTGTGTTGCCCCGACTCCGGGACGAGGGGATGAGTGTGTCCGAACTGCGGCCGGTACCCGGAGCACGGGCGTCCGTGGTCCTGGCGCGGGCGCTGACGGGAGTCCTGGAACCGGAGCTCGGTGAGATCGACCGGCTCGCCAAGGCGGAGGAACTGGCAGGGCTGCTGGAGACCGGCGACGATGTTCCCGCCGAGCTGCGTGGCAGGATCCTCGCCCGCGGAGAGCGCGCCGGCCATGTGCTCTTCGTCGACCAGCTCGAGGAGTACGCGGGTGCCGACGCGGCCACCGCCCGTGACCTGTTCGAGCTGCTGGTCGCTCTGGCGGGCAAGGACGGCGCGGCGGTACTGCGGGTCATCGCGACGGCGCGGCCCGACTCCCTCGAAGCGCTGGTGACGGCCGATACGTCCGATCTGGTCAGCGACGCCGTGGAGTTCCTCGCTCCGCTGGCCGCCGAGGACCTGGAGCGGGCGGTGACCGCGCCCGTCGACGCCGTACCGGGGCTGTGGTTCGAGCCCGGGTTGCCGGAGCGGATCGTCGTGGACGCGGGCGACGAGCCCGGCCGGATGACCCTGGTCCAGTTCGCTCTGACCGAGCTGTGGAATCGTCGCAGCCGGTCGATGCTGACGCATGCCGCGTACGACGAGCAGGGTGGTGTGGCGGGCGCTCTCGTCGGATACGCGGACGACACCCTCGCCGGACTGGATCGGCCCCAACAGGCGTGTGCACGGCGGCTGTTCGTACAACTCGCTCGCCCTGACGGGGACGCCTTCCTACGTCGTCCCGCCAAGGTCGCCGACCTGGCGCCCGAACTCGTCGACCTGGCAAGGGAGCTGGCACCGAGCAAGCTCCTCGTCCTGTCCCGGGCCCCGGGCGGTGAAGACGAGCTCGTCGATCTGGCGCACGAGGCTCTGACCCGGCTCTGGCCGCGCCTTCAGCGGTGGCTGGCCGACTCCAGGGACTTCCGCGCCTGGCAGGAGCAACTGCGGGCCGACCTGCGGCGCTGGCAGGCGCAACAGCTGGAGCCCGCCCGGCTGTTGGGCGGAAACGAACTCGCGCAGGCTGATCGCCGACTGGCTGAGCACCCTGCCGACATCTCCGCCGACGAACGCGGATACATCCTGCTCAGCCTCCGCCACTCCCGGCGAGGCAAACGCGTCAAGCAGGCCGCCGTGGGGGCGCTGGCCGTTCTCACCGCGCTCGCTGTGGGACTTGCGGCCTCCACCTGGCTGAGCCTTCAGAAGACCGAGCGGCAGTTGCGGGACCAGGCCGCGGGGCTGCTGGCCGAGGCCGCCGACGACACCCCCGGCAGCAACCCGGCCACCGCGCTGCAGCTGGCACTGGCCGCGTGGAACACCAAGCAGACCCCGAAGACCCGCGAAGCGCTGCTGCGTCAGTACGCGCGGGACCAGTACCTCGTGGGCTCCTACCCGTCCGTGTGGGAGGGCCAGGTCAGGGACATGGTCGCCACACCGGACGGCCGTACGCTCGTGGTGTCGTCGAAGCCGTCGGGCGGCGACCGGTGGACGCTCACGGTGGTGACGGGGGCCCTCGAAGGAAAGATCCGAACCAGGGTGCTGAGCGGAGTCCCCGCGGGCGACCTCCGGAGCGCCATCAGCCCCGACGGCCGCCTTTTCGCCGTAGCCGCACGGAACACGGTCAAGCTCTGGCGGCTGAGCAACCGCAAGGATCCCGTCACGCTGAGCCTCGGGAAGCACAAGATAGCCAAAGAGGTCGCAGCGACCATGGACTTCAGCGGCGACGGGAAGCGGCTGCTGCTGACGATGGACGACAAAACCGGGGAGTGTTACAACCGCGCCCGCAAGTGCGTCCCGCCTTTCGCCGAGGCCTGGGAAGTGCCCTCCGGTGCCCGACTGCCTGTCGCACAAGGTCTCCTGTCCGCCTCCGGGGTGGAGGATGCGGCCTTCACCACGGACCCGGACACGGTGGCGGTCACCCATTGGGCCGACAGCGGACGGCGGGCTGAGATCAGGGATCTCACCACCGGCCGAAAGCTCTACAGCCCGGGCCCGGAGCCCAAGGGGATGGCACTTGGCGGCCCGCTGCTGAGAGCCGGAGGTGAAGCGGTGATCGCGGAAGTCGGCGGCCGGTGGTACGCCCAGGCACTCGGCCGTACGCCCGGACCCAGGACCGCGATTCCCGCCGTGAGTACGAGCAGCGACGCCACGGGGAGCTACAACGTCGACGGTACGGCCCGCGACGGAGGAGTCGAGAAGGGGGGATACGCCGACTCGACCCTGACCGATGTGCGTACCGGGCAGGCCTACCGCACTCGCCTGCCCACCTCGGGCGAGTCTCCAGACCTGTACTCGGGCGTCGCCGCGGCGCCACGGAAGGACGGCGGGCTCACCGTTCTCGTACCCGTGAACACGACGTTGATGGCGGTGCGGGCCGAGCGCTCGGGCAACGCACGGTTCCACGACAACGAGATTCTGGGCGGGAGCTACGCGCTGGCACCCGACGGGCACTTCCTCGCCAAGGTCACCGAGACGACCCTTGAGGTCATGGACGCCTCCCGTACCCGCCTGCGGTCCGTGAGGATCTCGGCCCGGGAGACCTCCGGCGACTTGATGGTCACCTGGACCGCCGACTCACGGTGGATCGTGGTGTGGGAGCGGAACGGCGTCCTCCACCGTGCGTACGCGGCGCAGGACCTCGGCAAGGACGTCCCGCTCCCTGACGCGGTACTGAAAGGGAAGCAGGTCGACAGCGTCGTCGCACTGCGGGGGAGCGAGATCGTCCTGTTGACCGAGGACGGGTCGTTGGCGCGTCTCGACGCCGCCGACGGGACCGTGCTCACCCAGCCTTTCTTCGCCCACTCCAAGGGTCCCGTCGCGGGTTCCTCCATGTACGGCCAACTCATGCCCCGGCCCGGGCACTCCGGGCAGGTGGCCGTCGTGACCAGGAAGGGAGCCGACAACGGCGAGATCCTGCTGTGGGATGTCCGAACTCCGCGACAGGTCGCGGTCCTGACGGGACCGGCCACCGACACGACGTATACGGACAAGTCACTTGGAAGCGGACTCGTCTTCACCCCCGACGGCTCCCGTCTCGCCGTGCAGAACTCCGACGGGCAGGTGCGGGTGTGGGACGTCGACCGCAGAAAGCGGCTGCCGGAAAGAGTGCCCCGCTTGTCGATGAACCAACTGATCGGGTTCGGCCCGGACGGCACTCTCGTCTCACACGTCGCGGACAAGAGACTGATCGAGATCCGCGACCTGACGGACGGCTCCTCCGTCACATGGGACGTGTCGGAGAAGGTCGACGAGGAGATCACCAACGCGACGGCGAGAATCACCCCGGGAGGCCACCTGCTCATCGACAACGGCGCCGGGCGCCGGACCTTCACCCTTCGCCCCGAAGACCAGTTCCGCGAACTGTGCACCGCCGCCGGGCGCGACTACACCAAAGCCGAGCGCAAGCTGCTCCCGGAGGGAACCCCGTCCGGTCCCCCCTGCCCCTGACCGGGGCACAGGGCGATCGCGGTGCCCCCCTCCGAGCCCCAACTGCCACGATCCTGTAACCGAGTTGCTCACGACCCCGTGTCTGCTGAGCCCCTTCTGCACAATTCTCCCCATGACGGGTTCAGAGAACTACCGCCTCGACGACGGCACCACAGTCCGGTTCCTGCTCGCGGACGCGGGACGGCCCGCCTTCGAGGACGACGACACGGCAGACGGTCTCGGCCCGGTCATCCCCGTGGGCCGGCGAGGGGAAGCAGTCGCCGCCGTCGCGGCCGGCGCTCTGCGCGGCACGCTCAGGCCGCTCGGCTCCCTGGTGCAGGAGGTCCACGACGCCATGAGCGCCGTACCCACACCGCCCACCGAGATCACCGTCACGTTCGGCGTACAGCTCAGCCAGGACCTGAAACTGGGCATCGTCAACGGCAACGGCCAGGCCCACCTGACGGTCACCGCCACGTGGAGCCCGGACGCCACCCCGGCCGCTACGCCGCGCGCCGACGACCGTAGACCGGACGGGGAAGGTTCCGCTGCCACGTGATTACTGCTTCATCATCGAGGGAGTGGTGCTGCGGGTGCCCTGTCGCACAGGCGGCTGGGCACCCACGTCGAGTTCACCCTCAGTACCGGTCTGGCAGCTGAGTCGGCGATATGGATCCGATGCAGCGTGAAGAACGTCGTTCACCGCGCCCAGGGACTCATTCCGCCGCCCCCGCACCCAACCGCACGAGCACCGCCGTGTTGGCCCGCGGCAGACCGACGGTGAGGCTTCCGTCGGTCGGGTTCCACTGCGTGGTGGTGTCGGCGGTCGTGGGCTGGAGCACCGTGGGGTCGAGGGGTACGCCGTGCAGGTGCGGGATGGTGAGGGTGCGGGTGGTGTCGGCGCCGTGGGTGCCGTCGACCGGGCCCGCACCCAGGTCGCGTCTCCAGATCGCCAGGTACGTCGACTCCGGCCCCCGCAGTCCGTGCGCGATCCAGGTGTCGTCCCAGCCGGGCAGGCCCAGCGGCCAGAACGGGTGCGCGGCGGCGATCTCCGGTCGGAGGTCCTTGTACGCGGAGATCGCCGAGCGGACGAGGTCGAACTGTTCGTCGCTCATGAGGTTGAGGAAACCGGAGAGGTGGACGCGGCCGAGCAGTGCGCCGGTGAGGGTGAAGGCGATCTCGTCGAGGGTCTGGTCCGGCTGGGGGTAGGCCCACACGGCGGCCTGCTCGGGGGTGGCCGCGGTGGCGGCCGCGGCGGCGATGGGCGGGTAGCGCAAGGGATCCTGCTGGTCGCTGGTGGACTGGAGCTGGGCGACCGCCAGTTGGGCGTAGTCCATGCGCAGGCCGCCCGAGCCGCAGTTCTCCAGGACGAGGTGGGGGTGGCGGTCGAGGAGTGCGTTCATCCAGTCGAGGTGGGCGCGGTGGTGGCCGAGCAGGCCGGCGCCGGGGCTTTCGACGCCGTTCGTCGTGCCGGTGCCGACAGCGCCGTCCGTACCGACAGCCCCCTCCGTGCCGGGCCCGATGTTGATGTTGTAGTCGAGCTTCAGGTACCCGACCCCCCACTCGCCCACCAGCCGGTCCACGACCGCGTCGAGGTGGGCCCGGGCGGCAGGGTGCCGCAGGTCCAGGTGGTGCCGCCCGTGTTCGGTCACCCGCACCCCGCCGCGTTGGAAGAACGCCTCCGGCGGCAGGGTGGCGGCCAACGGGCTGCGCACGCCGACCACTTCGGGTTCGAGCCAGAGGCCCGGGGTCATGCCGTGCCCTCTGATGGCGTCCAGGACCTCCTGGATCCCACCGGGAAAACGGTTGGGTGCGGCATCCCACGCGCCCACCGAATCCCACCAGCCCTGCGCGTCGTCGTCGTACCAGCCGGCGTCGATGACGAAGATCTCGGCGCCGGCCTTCCCCGCCGCCTCGATGAGGGGCAGCAGCCGTTCGGTGGTGGGGTCACCCATGAGGGTGTTCATGTAGTCGTTGTAGATCACCGGGAGTGTGCGGTGGTCCCCGTGGTCGCGGCGGATGCTCCGGCGGTAGTCCGTGAGCGCCCCGAACGCGGCGTCCAGGCCGCCGGACTCGGTCCGGACGAGCACCGCGGGGACCGTGTGGAACTCCTGGCCGGGGGCGAGGGTGTGGTGCCACTGGTGGTGGGCGTCGTCGGGGCCGAACAGGGCGACGTACGCCGCGCCCTCACGTTCGCCGGACTCGAAGCGCCAGCCCGCGCTGGACTCGATCTGCCAGAGCCAGGCGCGGCCGTCCCGGTCGGTGAGGGCGGCGACGGGGAGATGGCGGCCGGTGGACCAACTGCCCTGCGAGTAGCGCTCGAAGCAGCCGCGTCCCTCATGGCCGTGGGCGGACCGGCTCAGCGGGACGACCTGGTCGCGGAAGGGGGCCCGGCGCCAGCGGCACTCGGCCAGCCAGTCGTTGTCCGCCCAGTGCAAGGTGAGGCCGTCGAGACCGCCGTCGGGGTCGGAGATGCCGCCGAGGGTCAGGGTCGACACGCTCTCCAGCCGGAGCGCCGTGACGCCCTCGTTGACCAGGCGTACCCGCGCACGCAGGAAACCCGCGCCCGAGCCCGCCTCCAGGGTGACCTCGGCGGCCAGCCCGGTCACCGGGTCCGCCAGCCGGATCGTCGTACGTTCCAGGCTTCCGACCTGGACCGTCTCATGGCCGCGGTAGGCCAGGCGGTCACCGACGGCCGTCTCGATGAAGCGCTCCCCCGACCAGTTGCGCCCGTGACCGGTGGCGGTGACCTCGACGAGGGGCACCAGACAGGCCCAGTCCTGGCCGGGCGTTCCCAGCCGCACGGAACCGGCCGCGTCCACGACGGCGTGCAGCGCGAGCGCCGGGTGCGCCCAGATACGGGACCTCTCGACTGTTCCTACGGCACTGGTCAACGCAATTTCCCCTTCTGGGACGGTTCGGTCCTGCGTGTCTCGTGTAAGCGCTGAGCTGGGGCTTCACGCTCGGTGGGAGGGACCGTGCGGCGCCGGTGAATGTAGTCGGTGTGTAAAGCCGCGATTACAGATCTCTTGACGCCCACCGTGTGACCGCTCACAATCCTCGCATGCATGTGACCGGTCACACAAGCTCCGGCAGCCACCGCGGCCCCTCCTCCCCGTAGCCGCCGCCCAGACGACAGCCACCGCACAGCTCAACAGCCACCGCCCTCCCTCCGCGCCCCCCGACCGCCTCCCCGCCCCCCGTCGCCCCGCCGCCCCGCCGCCCCGTCCGACCAAGGATCCCGCCATGAGAAGAGCCGTTTCCGTCCTTGCCACCGCCTGTGTTCTCGGGCTGACCGCCACCGCGTGCAGCGACAGCACCGGCGGCACCACGGCCGCCGCACCGCAGGGTTCGGTCGACCCGACCGCCTCCCTCAAGGGCGTCAGCCTCACCATGTGGGTCGCCCAGAACAGCGTCTCGGAGCCCAAGCAGGCCATCGACGCGTTCGAGAAGGCCACCGGGGCCAAGATCACCACCGAGGTGATACCGGACCCCTACGAGTCGAACGTCCCGACCAAGCTCGCCTCGGGCGTCAAGCCGGACCTGATGTTCTGGCAGCCCACCGGCAGCACCCTGCCGTTCGTCCAGCCGGCCAAGAACCTGCTGCCGCTCGACAAGGAGGACTGGGTCTCCAAGCTCGGCGAGACGGAGAAGAGCCTCGGCCAGGTCGACGGTCACCGTTACGCGGCCATCGTCACCAGCCCCGCGGTCCTCGGCGTCTACTACAACAAGGACGTCTTCAAGAAGGCGGGCATCACCACCATGCCCACCAGCTACGACGACATGCTCGCCGACGCCGCGACGATCAAGGCGAAGGTCCCGGGCGTCGCCCCGTTCTTCGAGGTCGGCGGCGACAAGTGGCCCCTGCAGTGGCAGGTGCAGGCCCAGATGACGGACCTGCCGCAGTCGTTCTGGGACAACCTCAACAAGAACAAGGCCAGTTGGACCGACAAGACCATCGTCGACGCCATCACCACGTACAAGACGAAGGTCCTCGACGGCGGCCTGGCGCAGAAGAACTACAAGACCGCCACCTTCGTGGACCAGGGCAAGGCGATCATGGACGGCACCGCCGCGATGGCGGTGAACGTCACCGCGCTCCAGTCCGAGATCCAGGCCACCTCCAGCACCGCGGACATGGACAAGAAGCTCGGCTGGTTCCCCATCGCCAACAGCTCCGCCAAGGCCGAGTACTCCCCCGACCAGACCAACGGCGTGGTCGCCTTCAACACCGGCGACGCCAAGCGTCAGAACGCCGCCCGGCAGTTCATGTCCTTCTGGCTCGGCCCGAACTACCCGGCCTACATCAAGGCCAACAAGCTGGTGTCCGTCGAGCCGTCGGTGCCCAACCCCGAGGGCCTGCCGCAGACCGCCATCGCGCAGGCGAAGGCGCTGTCCACGGCCCAGGGAGTCTTCCAGGTCAAGGCGCTCACCGCCCCCGACATGCACCTCGCCCTCGCCGACATGATCTACGGCAAGAAGACTCCGCGCGAGGTCGCGCAGGCCGCCGAGGACCAGTTCAAGCAGGTCCTCAAGGCGCGCGGCGTCTCCGGTTTCTGACGGTTGCGCTCCGCTCGGAGGGGCCGCGATGGGGCTCGTGGGTCGTCTGCGGGTTCGTCGTGGCTGGTCGCGCAGTTCCCCGCGCCCCTTCAGAGCGTTGCCGTCCCGTCGGCCTCAGCCCCTCGCCTGATCGTCCCCGGGAGGTTTAACAGTGGCGGACACAGCCACCATCGGCGTCGGTGACGCCACGCGCGAGAAGGCACCTGACCGGCCCTCGCGTCAAGGCCTGCGGAGGCGCTCCCGCCGCGGCGCGAACCAGCCCTGGTGGTTCGCCGTGCCCGCGCTCGCCGTGTTCGGCCTGTTCTTCCTGCTGCCGAACCTGCTGAACTTCGTCTACCCGTTCACCGACTGGTCGGCGTTCCACTCGAAGATCGGCTTCGTGGGCCTGTCGAACTTCAGCACCATCCTGCAAGACGGGTCGATGGCCCGGGACATCCGTATCACCCTGGAGTACGCGGTCCTGGTGGCCGTCTTCCAGAACGGTTTCGGTCTCGGCCTCGCCCTGCTGCTGGAGCGCGACAGCCGCTTCAACCGCTTCTTCCGCGCGGTGTTCTTCCTGCCTGTGCTGATCTCCGCGCTGGCCGTCGGCTACCTCTTCCGGGCCCTGCTCGCCCAGGACGGGGCGCTGAACAGCGTGCTGTCCTCCCTGGCGGGGCATCACGTCGACACGCCCTGGCTCGGCTCGACCACCTGGACGCTGATCGTGGTGACCCTCATCCACGGCTGGAAGTGGATGGGCCTGGCCATGCTGATCTACCTGGCGGGTCTCAAGAGCATGCCCGGGGACGTGCTGGAGGCAGCCCGCATCGACGGGGCCGGTTCCTGGCGCACCTTCTGGTCGATCAGGTTCCCGCTGCTCGCGCCCGCGGTCACGTTCAACGTGACGACCGCGCTGATCGGCTCCATGAACACCTTCGACATCGTCCAGGCCACCACCGCGGGCGGTCCCGGCAGCGAGACCGAGGTGTTCAACATCTACATGTTCCGCATCTTCGGCCAGGGACTGTACGCGCAGGCGTCGGCGATGAGCCTGGTGCTGTTCCTCATCGTCGTCGTCCTCGCCGTCCCCGTCATCGTCGGCCTGCGCCGCAGGGAGAACAACCTGTGACCACCCTTCCCGCGTTCGCCCCCGCACGCCGGCGCCCCCTGCGCTGGATACAGCCGGTCGCCGTCCTGTTCATCGCCGCCGTCACCATCGGCATCCCGCTGTGGCTGGTGGCGGTCACCTCCGCCAAGCCGCAGGCCGAGGCCATCAAACCCAACCTCTCCCTGCCGCACCACGTCCAGGCCGCCGCGAACTACCGGCAGAGCTTCGACGAGGGCAAGATCGTCCAGGGCTTCGTCAACAGCCTGCTGGTCGTCGCGCCGTCCGTCGTCATCGTGCTGCTCCTCGGCGCCGGCGCCGCCTGGGTGTTCGCTCGCCGCAAGGGGCGCCTGGTCAACGCCATGTACGCGCTGAGCATCAGCGGGCTGCTGCTGCCTCCCGCGGTGATCACCATCGTGATGGAGCTGCGTCAGCTGGGGCTGGCCGGCACCCGCCCCGGCATGATCGGCGTCTACGCCGGGATGTACCTGTCCACGTCGATCTTCTTCATGACCGGGTTCATCCGCGCGCTCCCCGAGGAACTGGAGGAGGCCGCGCGGATGGACGGCGCCGGGCCGGTGCGGGTGTTCCTGCGGATCATCCTGCCGCTGCTGCGGCCGGTCATCGCCACCGCGACGATCATGGTGATGCTGTTCGCCTGGAGCGACATCTTCTACGCCTTCTTCGTCCTAGGCGGAGGCGCGAAGGCCACCCTGCCGCTCAACCTGTACCAGGTCGCCAACGCCCAGCTGTACCTCAACAACTGGCATCTGATCTTCGCCTACGTGGTGATGATGAGCCTGCCGATGGTCCTGGTCTTCGTCCTGGCCCAGCGCCGCATCGTCTCCGGCATCACCAGCGGCGCCGTCAAGTAACCGCCCACGCCCCCCCACTTCGCGTGGCACCCCACCCCGCAGTACCCACAGACCTCCCGCGACGGTGCGGGAGGAGGAGGACCAGTCATGCCTCGAACACCTCGCAGATCCGGACGCCTGCGCAGCCTCATGGGCGCGGGCGTCGTCGCCGCCGCCCTCGTCGGCACGGCGCTGACCGTTCCCGCCGCGCAGGCCGCCACACCCCAGCTGACCGTCGACCTCGGGCAGACCACCGGCCCGGTCATGCACGGAGCCAACGGCGCCCTGTACGGGCTCAGTGACGACGGGGTGCCCGGCGACAGCATCGTCACCCCGCTGCACATGACGTCGATCGCGACGAAGGCGCCCGACGGCGCGCAGCACCCCAACGGTGACGCGCTGGTCGTCCAGCCCGCCTTCGCCCGCGGTGGCGGCGGCGACAACCTGATCTACATGCAGGACGTCTATGCGCAGTGGCCCTACGAGAACCTCGGGCTGAGCGACTACCTGTCGAAGGTCGACACCATGGTCCGCAAGGTGGCCGCCAGGCCCGACGCGGGCACGTTCGTGTGGGTGCCGTTCAACGAGCCGGACGGCAACTGGTACGGCGGCCTGGGCAGTTCGGACACGGCCACGTACAAGAACGCGCTGAGCCGATTCGAGAGCGACTGGACCACCGTCCACCAGAAGATCCGGTCGATCATTCCGGACGCCAGGATCGCCGGCCCCAACGAGACGCACTACGACGCCCGCCTCATGGCCGACTTCTACCCGTGGGCGAAGGCCAACGACGTCCTGCCGGACCTGACCACCTGGCACGAGCTGGACCCGGGCTCCCTGTCCCACTTCGAGGGCACCCTCAAGGCGTACCGGACCCTCGAGCGTGAGAACGGCATCAGTGCCCGGCCGGTCAACATCAACGAGTTCGGCAACCGCCGCGACCTGTCGGTGCCGGGCCAGATGGTCCAGTGGATGTCCATGTTCGAACGGAACAAGGTCTACGCCGACCAAGCGTACTGGGACGTCGCCGGGAACCTGGACGGCAACGTCAGCCAGACCAACATCCCCAACGGCGACTGGTGGCTGCTGCGTTGGTACGCGGGCCTGACCGGCGACACCGTCGAGGTGACCCCGCCGCAGCTCAACGTCATCGACACCCTGCAGGGCATCGCGTCCCTCGACACCGGCCGGCGGCAGGCCCAGGTGCTCCTCGGCGGCGGGACCTCGGGCTCCGCCAACACCGTCATCCAGCACATCCCGGCCTCGTTCGGCAACAAGGTCAACGTCTCCGTCGAGCGCACCGCGTGGAGCGGTTACGAGGGTGCGGGCCCCGCGCCGAGGGTGCTGGCCCGCACGACCTACCCGGTCGCCAAGGACGGCAGCGTCACCGTGCCGTTGACCGGCCTCGACCCGATGGCGGCCTACCGCGTCACCGTCAACCCGGCCGGCAGTGGCACGCCCGCCGCGGCCGACGTCCCCTGGTCGGCGTCGTACGAGGCGGAGGACGCCGCTCTCACCAGCGGCACCGTCTACACCCAGGGCACGGTGTCCAACCCGTACGGCTACGCCACCTCGGGCACGAAGGATGTCGGCAGCCTGAACCAGGCGGACAGCAAGGCCGCCTTCACCGTCGACGTCCCGAAGACCGGCACGTACGACCTCGGCGTCTTCTACGGCAACCAGTCCGGCGGCCCGGCGACCCAGACCCTCACCGTCGACGGCGGCTCGCCCCGGACGATCACCTATGCGCCGACCCTGAACTGGACCTACCGGGCCACCGCGGGCGCCTCGGTGTCGCTGACCGCGGGCACCCACACCCTCACCCTGGCCAAGGGGACCAACGAGGTCACCCTCGACAAGATCGACCTCACCGCGGCCTCCGGCGCGCAGACCGCCTACCCGGCCGTGTACGCCGACATCACCGGAAAGCCCTCCTACGACTACTCCGCCTCCGGCACCACGGGCGCCGGTGCGCTCGCCCTGAAGGCGGGCTCCTCGGCCGCCTTCGACGTGTACGCCCCGACGGACGGCTACTACACCGTCCACACCGACTACGCGTCCGACGGACCGGCCGGGCTCTCCCTGGACGGTGCCACCGCGGTCAGCCTGCCCGCCACCCACGGCAAGCTCACCGACCGGAGCTCACGGCTGTACCTGTCCGCGGGCAACAACCGCGTCACCGCCGCCACTTCGGGCTCCACCACGCTGACCCTGCGGGACCTGCGGGTCGCCGCGAAGGGTGACACCTCGGGCGTCACCGCCTACGAGGCCGAGGCCGGCACCCTCGCCGGAGCGGCCGTCGTCTCCTCGGACAGCTGGGCCTCCGGCGGCAAGTACGTCGGCTACGTCGGCAACGGCTCGGGCAACACGCTCACCGTCAAGGTCGACGCCGCGCACGCCGGGCGGTACGTCATGAACGTCCGGTACGCCAACGACCAGGTCGCGGGTTCCGGGAACTACAACACCAACGTCGTCTCCCGGGCGGCCCGGATCTCCGTCAACGGCACCGCGCAGACGGTCATGTTCCGCAACAACTACAGCTGGTCGAGCTACTGGGACCTGCCCGTCCCGGTCACCCTCACCGCCGGCACCAACACGGTCACCTTCGCCAACGCCGACGCCTACGCCCCCAACATCGACCGCGTCACGGTGGCACCGCTCATCGGCTGACAGACGAAGTCCGGTCGGGGCCCGGGCAGTTGAGCCGGGCCCCGACCGGGGTGGTGTCGATCCGGTGCTATGAGCCGAAGTCGCCGATCACTTCGCTCACGTTGTAGCTGTACAGCTCACGCTTGCAGGACGAGCAACTTGCGCTCGGCGCGTGCTCGCCCAACGACCACAGCTGGGGTGCGAAGCCGTCACCGCGGCCGTGCGCGAGGTAGAGGTCCTCGGGGCCGAAGGAACTCTGCAGCGTCTTCGCGTTGCCGACGAGCTGTGTGGTGCCGTCGACGGAGCCCGGGGTGGCCTGGAGCAGGCGGCCATTGTCGTAGCCGTTGCTGCGGTGGAAGTACCACTTGCCCTCGTACCGGGTGGCGCCCTGGATCTTGTGCCAGAGGGCTTCGTTGCCGAGGGACGGGCCCGTGGGCAGACCGTAGGCGGCGTCCGCGTTGGCCTTCGTTCCAGCTGAGCCCTCGACGGCGGCGGTGAGGGCGGACATCGGGTACGTGCCGACCCGGCCGTTGCTGGTGCTGCCGTTGGTGCTCTTGTAGATGCAGTACTCGCCGAGAATCAGGTGATCGGTGTCGGTGCGGTCCAGGGAGATGTAGGACGCCTTCGGCCGGTCGGTGGCGTAGCACTGATTTCCGTCGGTGTCTTTGGTGGTCCTGGGCGTGGTGAACTTGAGCGTGGCGACCTGCGGCATGACGTAGCGGTAGCCGAAGCCGTACCAGACGTTGCTCTGCCGGCCGACGCGCTTCTTGTCCAGGACGTCGCTGACCAGGCCGTCGGGCGTCGGGTCGTTGACGTCGGCGTTGTTGTCCGGGTTGAGGTCCATGATCTTGCGGAGGTCGAAGACCCGCATGCCGTTGGCGGTGTCGGCGACGTACAGGTAGTTGCCGTACCAGACCATGCCGCCTGCGTGAATGCCTCCTTGGGCCCTGCAGGCCTTCGTCACGGAGGTGGTGCACTTGCCCTCGCGCGCGTGCAGCGCGTCGAAGGAGACGTTGTCCTTGGAGTTGATGTAGGGCCAGACCAGCAGCACGTGGCGGTACTTCTGGGTGGCCTGGTTGAAGAATGAGACCCGGATGCCCTTCTCGTTGCAGGCGTCGGACGCGGAGTCCTGGACGCAGTTCTCGCGTCCCGCCTGGTAGTCGCTGCGGCCGGGGTTCGAGTCGTCGTACGAGCCGACGGCGATGGGCTCGGCGTTGGACGTGCCCCAGTCCTCGTCCTCCTGCGCGTCCGAGACGCCGGTGATGGCCTGCGGAATCCACTCGCTGGACGTGGCGTCGTCGCTCTTCCAGCACACGCGGTGGTTCACGGCGAGGTCGGGGCCGTAGATGCCGGTCGAGCCGCAGCCGCCGTCCCAGCCGGCGTCCCGGTTGGCCTGTTCCATCAGCTCGGTGAGGCCCTGCTTGGGAAGCGCGGCGTCCAGCCTGTCCACCAGGCCGGTGAGGGACGAGCCGGCCTCCAGCTGGAAGTCGCCGGGGCGCCCGGGGACGGGGGCCGCGAGAAGCCCGGGGTTGCCGGGCTCGGGCGGAGCCAAGGTCGCGCCGTCCGAGAAGTCGTCCTGCTCGTTGTCGGGTTCGTCGCTGAAACCGTCGTCCGGCATGTCCTCGGTCGGCTCGTCCGCCGTCACCGCCGCGCGCGGCGTGGGGCCGGGGGCGGCGGCCGCCCCGGTGGCGGGCATCAGCCCTGATGTCAGCGCCCCGGCTAAGACCGCCGCGGCGGCCAGGCGTATTCGACCGGACAGGTGTGTCATGTGAAGGCCCTCCCGTTGGTGGAAACACGCGGATCGGCAGGCCGTTCACGGCCCATCAGCCGATCGCGTCACCTCAGTGAACAGGCCAACTCACGACGCCATACGCACATTTGAGCGAGGGTCACCAGATCTACACGAACGCGCGTGGGATCCGGCCCGGCGGCCCGCTGGGCGCGTCCGGATCCGGATCCGAGGGGTGCCCGAGCCCTACGGCGTGGGCAGCGCGACCGGGCCGCCGGTGCGCAGGGACTCGTAGGCGGCGAGGACGACGCGCAGGGTGCGCAGGCCCGACTCGCCGTCGGGGGACGGTCGTCGGCCGGTGCGTACGGCGTCGAGGAACTCGTCGAGCATGGCGGCGTCCAGGTCGGCGCCGCCCGCCTCCCAGCGGTCGCGGCCGGTGCGGGAGTCGAAGCCGCCGAGCAGCCGGGGGAAGGCGTCGAACTCCACGATCGCCTTCTCGGCGACGCAGGTCATGGCGAGGCCGCCCCAGGTCGGGTGGTCCGGGGGGTGGCTCCAGCTGGCGTCCACCGCGGTGACCAGCCCGCTGGGGTACCGGATGGTGACGAGCCCCGCGGTCTCGACGGCCGGGGTGGGGCCGCCGTCGTCCAGGATGCGGTTGGCCTGGGCGTACACCTCCGCCGCCTGCTCGCCGTCCAGCAGGGCGTCCACCAGGTCGGCGATGTGGACGGTGTGGTCGGCCAGCGCACCGCCGCCCGCCAGTTCCGGGTCGGCGAACCAGGAGTGCGAACGGGCCGGGTTCGAGCCGTTGTTGGCTCCGTGGACGCTGACCAGCCCGCCGAGCGAGCCGTCCGCCAGGGCGCGGCGCAGGGCGGTGAACGCGGGGCTGAACCGCACCGGGTAGGCGGTCATGAGGGCGACCCCGGCGTGCGCGCAGGCGTCGATCATGGCGCGGGCGTCCGCCTCCGTCGTCGCGAGGGGCTTCTCGCACAGTACGTGGGCCCCGCTCGCGGCGGCCCGTTCGACCAGGTGCCGGTGGCGGGCGTTCTCGCTGGTGACCACCACGGCGTCGGGGCGCGACGCGAAGACCTCGTCCCAGCTGTCGGCGTGGTCGACGCCGAGGTGTTCGGCGAGGGCCCGGCCGCGGGTGGGGTCGCCGGGCGGGGCGTCGGGGTCCGCGGTGATCAGTTCGACGCCGTCGCGGTCGCGCAGCAGCCTGATGTAGGTCGCCGCGTGCAGATGGGCGAAGGACAGTACGGCGACTCTCACTGGGCGGTCCTCTCCGTGGTCACGGTCGTGGTGCGGGGGCCGAGTTCGACGGCCCGCCCGGTGCGGGCGGACTCCGCCGCGGCCTGCGCGATGCGTACGGCGGCCACACCGTCCCGGCTGCTCACCCGTGGGCGCGGGCCGCCCGTGAACGCGTCGGCGAACTCGCGGATCTGGGTGAGGTAGGGCGACTCGCCGAAGTCGCCGTCGGGTATGCCGTCCGCCGGGTCGCCCGTCGCGCGGCCGGTGATCCGCAGATCGAGGTGGGCCTGGGAGTCGTGGTCGACGGTGCCGCCGGTGCCCGACACGTGGAAGGTGGTGCGGAACGGTGTCGCCGGCGGGCCCCACACCCCCACGACCTGCGTGATGGTGCCTCCCGCGTGGGTGAGTACGGCGGTACCGGTGGCGACCGATCCTTCCGGGGCGGGGGCGGTGAGATGCCCCTGCTGAAGGGCGTGGACCCGTACGACGTCGCCGAAGATCCAGCGGGCGATGTCCATGTCGTGGATCATCTGGTCGGCCAGGATCCCGCCGGACCGCGCCGGGTCGGCGAACCAGCCGCTCCAGGTGGGGTAGCGGCCGGTGCGGGTGAACCGGGCGACCGCCACCCGGCCGAGGCCGCCGCCCGCGACGAGGTCCCGCAGCCGGGCGTAGGCGGGGAAGAACCGCACGACGTGCCCCGGGTACAGCCGCACCCCGGCCGCCTCGGCCGCGTCGGCCATCTCCTCGGCGTCGGCCGCGCTGAGCGCCAGCGGCTTCTCGCACAGGATGTGGGCACCGGCCGCGACGGCGGCCAGCGTGATCTCCCGGTGGGTGTCGGTCGGTGTGCACACGTCCACCACCTGGGCGCCGGCGATCGCCTCGCGCAGCGAGCCCACGCAGCTCGCGCCGAACTCGCGGGCCAGGGCGGGGGCGCGGCTGTCGGGCGCGTAGACGCGTATCCGCGCGCCCAGGGCGACCCACGCGGGCAGATGAGCGCGGGCGATGCCGCCCGCGCCGATCAGCGCGACTTCTAGTTCTGCCATGGAATTCTCCGACCTCCTGTGTGGTCCGCTCTTCTGCGGTCAGCCGGTGTGTGTCGGCCCGTGTGTGTCGGCCCGTGTGTGTCGGCCCGTGTGTGTCGGCCCGTGTGTGTCGGCCCGTGTGTGTCGGCCCGTGTGTCGGCCCGTGTGTCGGCCCGTGCGTGGTCAGCCCTTGAGGGCGCCGCTGAGCACGCCGCTGATGAAGTGCCGCTGGAAGAACAGGTAGACGAGCACCACCGGGCCGATCACGATCAGGGTGGCCGCGGCGAGCAGCGGTACGTCGACGCCGAACTGCCCGGTGAAGAAGCCCAGTCCGGCGGGGGCGGTGCGGCGGGTCGGGTCCTGGATCAGGATGAGCGGGAGCAGGAACTGGTTCCAGCTCCAGACGAAGTACAGGACGCCCAGGGTGGTCACCGCGGGGCGGGAGCTGGGCAGCAGGATCCGCCAGAGCGTCGCCCACGACGAGGCGCCGTCGAGCCGTGCCGCTTCGATGAGGCTGCGCGGCATGGTCGCGAAGTGGGCCCGCATCCAGAAGACCCCGAACGGCATGAACGCGCCGATCTCGGCGAGGGCCAGCCCCGGCACCGTGTTCGTCAGTCCCGCGGCGCGCAGGTCGTAGTAGAGCGGGATGACGGTGCCCTCGGTGGGGATGGACAGGCCGAGCAGCAGGTACGCGTAGAGCCGTCCCCGGCCGGGGACGTCCAGGGTGGCCAGCGCGTACCCGGCCAGGGTGGCGCAGATGACCGCGGCCGGCACCACGCACACCGCGATCACCACGCTCGAGCGCAGCAGCGTGCCGAAGCCCGCCGCGGACCAGGCGCGGGAGAAGTTCTCGAAGTGCAGCCCGTCCGGCAGGGCGAAGCCGGTCAGCGGGGCGCCCGCCGGCTGGAGCGAGGCCAGCAGCAGGGAGGCGAACGGTACGAGCACGGCGGCCATGAACAGCGCGAGCACCAGGGGCGCCGCCCATCGCCCGGTGAACGCTCTGGCGCCGGTGAGCGCCGCCCGGCCGGTGAGCGGCTCGGTGCCGGTGGGCGCGGTGGTGGACGAGGTCACGGTGCCTCCCTGGACAGCCGGTTGATCACCAGGACGGCGAGCGAGATGACCGCCGTCAACGCGATCGCCAGGGCGCTGGCCACACCGACCGCGCCGCCCCCGAAGGCCAGGCGGTAGATGAGGATGCCGGGCACGACGGTGTTGTTGCCCGGGCCTCCTCCGGTGGTGATGTAGATGAGGTCGAAACTGGACAGGGCGGCGATGACGGTGATGGACAGCGCCACCGCGAACTCCGGTCGCAGCAGCGGGACGGTGATCGACGTGAACTCGCGCACCGGGCCCGCCCCGTCCATCCGGGCGGCCTCGTAGATCTCCTGGTCGATGCGCTGGGTCCCGGACAGGAACAGCACCATGCACAGGCCGGAGACGACCCAGGTCCCGATCAGTCCGACGGCGGGCAGGGCCCAGGTGAAGCTGCCGAGCCAGGCGTCGGCGAGGTGGCCAAGACCGATCGCCCGCAGCGTCTGGTTGAGGACGCCGTCGTCGGCGTACACCCAGCGCCACAGGATGCCGACCGCGACCAGCGGGATGACCTGCGGCAGGAACAGCACCGTGCGGACCAGGCCGGTGCCCCGGCGTCCGGCCCGCCGGGACACGATCGCCGCCGAGACCAGCCCCACCGCGATCGGCAGGACGGAGAAGAACAGGATCAGCGCGCCGGCGTGCCAGGCGGCGGCGCGCAGCTGCGGATCGTCGGCGATACGGCGGTAGTTGTCGAGTCCGACGAAGGACGGGACGGTCACGCCGTCCCAGTCGAACAGCGAGAGGTAGGCGGTGTGCAGCAGCGGCAGTACGGCGAAGAGCGTGTACGGCAGCAGGGCCGGCAGCAGGTACAGCAACGCCACGGCCCGCCTGCGTCGGCGCCCGGACCGTAGCGTGCGGGGGTGGCGGCGGGCGGCGTGGTCCGGCCCGTGCTTCAGCGGCCGCGGGACGCCGGGAGCACGGGGGGTGCCGGATGCGCCGGGAACGCGGCCGGGATCGGTCAGTCGGTCGGCTGTGGTCATTTCTTGTGGTAGTTGTCGAAGTCCGTCTGCAGACCCGCGAGGAACTTGTCGGGGGTGACTTTGCCTCCGACGAGCAGTTGCAGCTGGGTGGTGAGGGTGTCGCCCATCGTCGGGCTGGAGGAGTTCTGGATGAACGGCTGCAGGCCGGCGTCCTTGACGATCGCCTGCCAGCCCGTCCGGACGTCGGCCAGCAGTCCGCTCTGGCTGGGCATGGCGCTCGCGTCGGGGGCCATGAAGCCCCCCTTGGCGATGATGGGGGCGGCCTGCGCGTCGGCGGCGAAGTCGAGGAAGGCGGCCGCCGCGGCGGCGTTGTGGGACTTGCTGGACACGCAGTAGTACACCCCGGCGCCGGTGGTGTGCAGCTTCCCGCCGGCGGTGACGGGCGGCATGTTGAAGTACCCGGCCCGTTCGCCCAGGCCCTTGGCGACCGCGGCCGCGGCCCAGTTGCCGCTGATCCGGAAGACGCCCCCGCCCTTGGCGAACGCGGCGGTGGCGTCGTTGTCGCTGACACCGTTGACCTTCGGGGTGACGTACCCCTTGTCCACCCACCGCTTGAGTGTCTCGGCGGCCTTCTTGGCCTCCGGCAGCACGATGGTGGCGCCCTGGTGTCCGAAGGCCCACGCCTCCCGGTCCTTGGGGCTCAGGTAGGCCGAGAGCAGCACGTTGAAGGGGTGGTTGAGTCCGCCGTCGAGGTTGCCGGCGACGAGCGCGGTCTCCCCGGCGGCCTTGGCCTTGGCGAACAGGGCCTCCAGCTCGTCCACGGTGGCCGGAGGGACGGTCAGGCCCAGCTTCTTGGCCTTGTCCTTGTTGTAGTAGACGCCCTCGAACGACAGGCCCGCTCCGACGCCGTACAGATCACCGGTGCCGACGGTCTTGCCGTCGGGGGTGAGGGTGATCTGGTCCAGGCCGGGGAACTTCTGCGCCCAGCCGTACTGCTGGCCGTATCCGTCGACCTTGAGCAGCAGCCGGCCGGGGATGAGGTTCTGCATGCCGGGGGTGAACTGGGCGATGTCGGGGGCGGTGTCGGCCGACATGGTGGTGTTGATGCTCTTGAGGTAGTCGTCCCAGCCGGTGTACTGGCGCTTGACGGTGATGTTGGGGTGCTTCGCGCGGAAGGCCGCCACCAGGCCCGGGGTCATGGTGGTGTCGTCGGCGTCGGCGACCAGCAGCGTGATCTTCTTGTCGGCCGGTACGGCGGTGGAGGCGGGGGCGGCGCTGCTCGGGTCGGACGACGAGGCGCCCGGGGTCAGATCACTGCACGCGGTGAGTGCCGCGGCGCCGAGCGCGCCGGTGGCCGTGAGGAAGGTACGTCTCGAAAGGGACGACGGTCTGGGGCTCATGAGGTCTCCCGGGCGTGGCGGGACAGCGGGAGCCGACGGCGGGGCCGGCGGCCAAGGGCGCGAGGAGCGCGCCGGGGATGACGCGAGGTGACGCGAGGAGTGACGCGAGGAAGTCGGGCGGCGGCGTGGACGGGCCGGGATCGCGGCGGGTCCTGCGGGCGGCGGATGTCCCAGCGGTCCGGGAGCGCGGTAGCGCCGTACCCTCATGCCGTGACAGTGCGCTAGTTCGATAAAGCAGTTGCGTTTTATAATCAGAGCGAGTCCGGTCCGCGTCAAGGACTCATGGCTGGATTGTTATCGTCGGGGCGGCCCGCGCCGGTCCCGTCGCACCACCGCGCGTGCCACTCCACAGGAGGTTGATCATTGGCCAGGTCCAGGGACCGCTCCCCGTCCACAGCTCCCGCCCCGCAGGCGCTGTGGCCGCTCAGCGGGCCGCCGGAGCCGAGGTCCCCCGCCGACGGGCTGCCCGCGGTGGTGGGCGTCGCGGACCTGCGCGCCACGAACGCCGCGGCCGTCCTGGCCGCCGTCCGTTCGACGGACCCGCACCCCCGCCTCTCCACCCTGGCCGAGGCGACCAGGCTCTCCCGTCCCACAGTTGAGGCGATCGTCGAGGAACTGACCGACCGCGGCCTCATCGAGGTCGCCCCGGCCGTCTCCGCCCGCGGCCAGCGCTCCCCCGGCCGCCCGGCCCGCCGGTTCCGGTTCCGGCCACACGCGGGCTTCGTCGTCGGCGTGGATGTACGGCCCCGGTCGGTGAGCGCCTGTCTGGCCGACCTCGACGGCCGGGCGGTGGCCGTCGAACGCAAGGCGGTCCGCGCCGACCTGGGCGGTCCGGCACGGGCCCGCGCGGTCGTCTCGGTGGTGCGCGGCGCGATCGACCGCGCCGGAGCCGACGCCCGGGTGTGGGCCGCGACCATAGGCACTCCCGGCCTGGTGGACCGGAGCAACACCCGTATCCGGCAGGCCGACAACCTCAAGGGCTGGGCCGAGGCGGACGTCGTCACCACCCTCCACGACGCGCTCGGCTGCCCGGTCGCCGTGGAGAACGACGCCAACCTCGCCGCGCTCGGCGAGCAGTGGCGCGGGGTCGGCGGCTCCGCCGACGAGATGGTCTTCGTACTGCTCGGCGAACGCCTCGGCGCCGGCGTCATCACCGGGGGGCGCCTGCTGCGCGGGCACCGCGGCGCGGCCGGTGAGATCGGCTTCATCCGCTTCCCCGGCAGCACCTCGTCACGGCCCGGCCTCGAACCCCTGGTCGCGGACGGCGGCACCCCGGACCGCAAGGACCCCGCTCGACACACAGGTGCCGACCTCGTCCGGGCCGCCGCCGAGGGGGATCCGCGGGCAGTCGCCGCCATCACCTCGTACGGGCGGCGACTGGCCGCCGGGATCGCCCCGGTACTGCTCGCGCTCGACCCGGCCCTGGTCGTCCTCGGCACCGGCCTCTTCGCCGATCCGGACCTGCTCCCGGCGGGGGAGATCCTGCTGAGGGCCACCGAGGAGGAAGCCGACAGCCTCCTCGTCGACCTGCCGCGGTGGCGGCTGTCCTCCCTGGGCGACGAGGCCGTGATCACCGGCGCGGTACGTTTCGCCCTCTCCTCCGTGGAAGAGGTGCTGCGCACCCGACCGACCCTCCTTCCGGCCCGGGGACGCTGAATCCAGCCACGGCTGCCATGGCAGCTGACATATACAAGCCATTCCCGCACACCTGTCCGACGATATGGGTATCAATCCTCAGAAAGGCGATTCAGCGGTCTCCCTGAGGAGGGATGCCATGGCCAAACGCCTGGTCATCTGTTGCGACGGAACCTGGAACCTCGCCGACCAACCGAGCAAGACCAACGTCGCCAAGGTCGCCCTGGCCGTCCGCCGCCGCTCCGCCGTGGGGACGGAGCAGCGCGTGTACTACCACGACGGCGTCGGCACCCGCCGGTTCGAACGCCTGCGGGGCGGTGCGTTCGGCGTCGGGCTGTCGCGGAACGTCACCGACGCCTACCGCTTCCTCGTCGAGAACTACGAGGTCGGTGACGCGCTGTACCTGTTCGGGTTCAGCCGGGGCGCGTTTACCGCCCGTAGCCTGGCGGGCCTGGTGCGCAACTCCGGCATCCTGCGCCGCGAGAACGCCGGGCGGCTGGAGCAGGCCTGGACCCTGTACCGCGACCGGACCGAGAAACCGACCGGCACGGCCTCGACGCTGTTCCGGCGGGCGTACTCGTACGAGACGGAGATCCGCTTCGTCGGGGTGTGGGACACCGTCGGCGCCCTCGGTATCCCGGCCCCCGGTCCCCGGTGGATGCAGCCGGCGGTGAACCTCGTGAACCGCCGCTGGGCCTTCCACGACACCCAACTCAGCACCTGGGTCAACGGCGCCTTCCACGCGCTGGCCATAGACGAACAGCGCACGGCGTTCCGGCCGACCCTGTGGCAGCAGCGTCCCGGCGCCGAGGAGCAGGGGCAGGAGCTGAAACAGGCGTGGTTCACGGGCGTGCACTGCGATGTCGGCGGTGGCTACCCGGAGACGGGCCTGTCCGACCTCACCCTGCTGTGGATGATCCAGCAAGCCCTCAGATACGGCCTCGAGTTCGACTGGGAGGTCCTCAGCGCGGCCGCTCCGGGCGGGCCGGACCCGGACAGGGGCGTCGACTTCCGCGTCAGTCCCGCCGTCACGGGCAAGCTGCACGACTCACGGACACTGCTGTACAAACTGAGCCCGCCCCTCCACCGGCCCATCGGGGCGGAGGCGGACGGCCAGGGCCGCATCGACGGGCGGGAGTACCTCTCCGCGACCGCCGAGGAACGCCACGCCGACCCGCTCGCCGACTACCATCCGCCGCGACTCGACGCCTATCTCTCCGACCATCGGAAGGTGAACCGCGAACCGGTGCCCCGGTCGGTCGCAGAGGTACGCGGTCCCTGAGGTCGGTCGCCGGCCGGGGTCCGGGCGGAAGGGCGACACCTCGCGGAGTTAGCATCCGCTGCATGACGACTGCAGACAGCAACGGTGCTTCCTCCTCTCCCCTCGACGTCGAGATCGGTGCCCTCACGGGTGGTTCCGCGGACCTCTCCCAGTACGCCGGCCAGGCCGTGCTGGTGGTGAACGTGGCCTCCAAGTGCGGGCTGACCCCGCAGTACACCGGGCTCGAGCGGCTGCACGAGCAGTACGCCGGCCGTGGCTTCACGGTGCTCGGGGTGCCCTGCAACCAGTTCCTCGGGCAGGAGCCCGGCAGCGCCGAGGAGATCGCCGAGTTCTGCTCGGCGACGTACGGCGTGACCTTCCCGCTGACCGAGAAGGCCGAGGTCAACGGGGAGGGCCGGCACCCGCTCTACGACCGACTGGTCGGCTTCGCCGACGCCGAGGGACACAGCGGGGACATCCGCTGGAACTTCGAGAAGTTCCTGATCGGCCGTGACGGCGAGGTCGTGGCGCGCTTCTCGCCGCAGACCGAGCCGGAGTCGGCGGAACTGGTCGCGGCCGTGGAGAAGGCGCTCGCCTAGGAACCTGTCCGGCCCCAGGGGCATGAGCCCCGGCAGCTGTTGACCTTGCCCCTGGGGCAGGGCGGAGCGTCCTCGTCGCCGGGCGGAAGAGCCGCCCGGCGACGGAGGATGATCCGGTGAACGACGAAGAGCTGCTCACCATCGGCGCGTTCGCGGCGCGGGCCCGCCTCTCGGCCAAGGCCCTGCGGCTGTACGACCGGCTCGGTCTGCTGGTCCCGGCGCACGTCGACGAGGTCAGCGGTTACCGCTACTACCGCGCCGGCCAGGTGGAACGCGCCCGGCTGGTGGCGATGCTGCGGCAGCTCGACATGCCGCTGGCGCGGGTCGCCGAGGTGACCGCGGCGGACGGTGCGCGGGCCGCGGACCGGCTGGCCGCGTACTGGGCGGACGTCGAGAGCCGGGTGGCCGCGCAGCGCACGCTCGTGGAGTACCTCCGTGGACGACTGTCGGGGAGGAGCTCCGAGATGTACGGGAAGTTCGTGGTCGAGACGGTGGACGTGCCGGCCCAGCTGGTGATCACCGAGAAGCGGCACACCCTGGCCGACGAGCTGCCGGCCTGGATCGGCGGATCGCTCGGGCGGCTGGAGGAGGCGGCCCGGGAGTGCGGGGGTGCGGCGGGGGTGCCGTTCGTCGTCTACCACTCCGAGGTGTCGATGGAGAGCGACGGTCCGGCCGAGTCCTGCGTGCCGGTGACCGACGAGGCGGCGGCCCGGACCTGGGCGGAGCAGCGGGGACGGGCCTGGCAGACGACGGTACGGGTGGAGCCGGCGGCGCGGCTGGCGTACACCCGGATCACCAAGGCGCAGGTGGCCCATCCGCAGATCCTGGCCGCGTTCGAGGCGGTGGAGGAGTGGATGGCGGCTCAGGGTCTGCGGCCGACGGGGCCGTGCCGTGAGGTGTACTTCGCGGACTGGGACGCGGCGGGCCCTGAGGACCCGGTGTGCGACGTGGCCTTCCCCGTGGGGTGAGGGGACTTGCGCCGTCGCCGGTCGGGCCGCGTGCCGGTCGGGCCGCGCGCCCGGTGCGGGCAGAGCCGAGCCCCCTCGGCAAGGACGGCGATCTGGTCGAGAGGGCTCGTGGCATGGTGCTTGTGTAGTTGTCGGTGACGCACTCGGCTCGGGAGCGGGACCAGAAGGAACCGCTCCCCTACGCCTTGACCGAGGCCACGAAGGCGTTCCACGCGTCCGCGGGGAACCTCACCTTGACCCCCTCGGGGCCGACCTTGGTGTCCCCCACGTCCAGCGACGTCTCAGTGGTCGACCTGACCATCACGCAGGCGCCGTTGTTGTTCGTGTAGGAGGACGTCAGCCACATTTCGGTGGCACCCAGGCGAATTGCCATGTTGTTTGCTCCGTAAGGCAGTAGCACTGTTCGGATTCCGCCAACCTTTACTGATCGTTGGCGTGATCGACGCTACTCGTCGCCCTCCCCCTACGGAGCAAGCGTTCACTCTTATGGGTGGCATATTCCAGGTGGGTCTTCCCAGGCGGTCCATGCCAGGTGTACTCTCCGGCGCTTCCGCCTGGAAAGGCTCAACCGGCGTACTCCCGGGCGTACTCCTTCGCCACGTCCTCGATCAGCTGACGCGACTGGTCGACGTTCAGTGCCTGGGCCCGCAGGTGCTCGTACATGACCGTGTACTTCTGCACGTCCTGCGCCTTCTCCAGGTACAGGTCGCTGGTGACGCCCTCCATGTACACCACGCTCGAGTCGGCCGCGTCGGCGAACTCCAGGATCGAGTACTGCCCGTTGATGCCGGGGTGCGCTCCCACCTCGAACGGCAGCACCTGCACGGTGATGTGCGGACGCTGGGACACCTCGGCCAGGTACTCCAGTTGTTCGCGCATCACCTGGCGGCTGCCCACGACGCGGCGCAGCGCCGCCTCGTCCAGCACCACCCACAGCCTGAGCGGTTCGCCCGCCGCGGCGATACGGTCCTGCCGCCGCAGCCTGACCTGCGCGCGCTTGTCGATCTCGGTGTCCGAGGTCTCCGGCGAACCGCCCCTGATGATGGCCTCGGCGTAGGCGCGGGTCTGCAGCAGGCCGGTGATGATCTGGGGCTCGTAGACCCTGAGCGACTCCGCGTCGGTCTCCAGACCGATGTAGACGCTGTACGGGATGTCCCCGAACGCGTGCCACCAGCCCTGTTGCCGGGAGTCCTTGGCCATCTGCATCAGCGACTCGACGATGCGCTGGTCCTCGACCTCGTAGACCCCGCACAGGTCACGGACGTCCCGCTGGCTGATGCTGCGCCGCCCGTTCTCCAGGCGGCTGATCTTCGACTGGGACACCAGCAGCCGCTCGGCGACTTCCTCGGCCGTCATGCCCTTGAGCTCACGGAGCCGGCGCAGCTCCTGGCCCAGCCGGCGTCGCCTGACAGTGGGATTGACATTGGACGCCACGGGACGTGCACCTCCGGCTGCGTGCCTCATACTTGCCACTTTGCGTATCTGCTGCTGAGCAGACTGCCACCAAGGTGCTTACTACCGCTGGGAAACAGTGGATATGCGCTGCGTGCACAGGGGTTGAGGCATTTTCGGCCGCCCCGCTCAGGGCCGTGTTCCCGCCCGGCGCCGGACATGCGGCCGCGCGGGGCGGCGGGCCCGTCCCGTCCGGTTCTGCGGACGTACGGTCCCGTCACCCCGCGCGGACCAGCGGCTCCCGGACCGGTCTGGGGACTGCGGTGCGGCGCTCGGCGGTGCGTGGTGCCCTGCGGTGGCGCCCTGGTGTGGCGCCTCGGTGCTGTAGGTCGTGCGGTGCCGTGGGACTGTGGCTCAGTGGGCCACGGCGCGCGCCATGGGTCCGCGGCGCGGTTGCATCGGAACGCCGTGTGCGGGTTCCGGTGCGGGCCTGGCTCCGGGGGCGACCTGTCGGCCGGCCGGTGCCGGGTTGCGGCGCGGCTGGACCGCGACGCCGTTCTGGACGTCCATCACGGCGTGCGCGACGAGACCGCCCATGGGGTCGTGCCTGATGAGATCCCTGAGCCGGGAGCGGGAGGACCGCCCCTCGTTCCCCGGGTACAGATGCTTGCCGAGGCCCACCGCGTGCGCCAGTGCGGCGAGTGCTGCGGTCCGCGGGTCCGGCGGGACGCCGGTGCGGATCGCGGAGTCCAGTCGGGATCTGATCTCCCGGCTGATCTCGGTTTCCGTCGCCTGGTAGCGAGTCGTCGGCAACACCCCGCACATCTGGCCCGCCACGGCATGCACCATGCCGCACCGCTCCAGATACGAGAGGTAGGTCTGGCGCAGCCCGAGACGCGGCCCGCCAATCCAGTGGACGGCCCGTACAGGAGCGCCACGCCTTCGCAGCAACTCCAACGCGCAGTCCAGTGTTGGATCTCCAGTCGGCCGTGGGGACACCACGGCGATACGATCCCCGTCTGGGGCTATCCGTCCGGCCAGCGCCAGCTCCACTAGCTGTGCTCCGGCCAGACCAAGGTCGAGCGACTGCGGCTGTGCGGTGGTACCCGTGGTCGGGTCCAACGCCAGCAACAGCAGCTCCTCCGGAATGGTTCTGCGGCTCCTGCCCATCCATGCCTCCCCGCGTGGATGAATGACAGGGTGACCCCTCTCACATTGGTCTGTCGAGGGTGCGTTACCTGTTTGTGAGGGAACCGGTAGGTATGTCGTTCTCGTCTACCGGTTCGGTCAAGACCGTACACAGGACACTGGTACACGGTCCGGTCATCGCCTCAAAGCGGTGTCACGGGCGGCTGTTCACGGTTCGGTAGCCACGCGGACGACGCGTGGCACAGGAGGAGGCATCGGTGGCGGGCGAGTCCCCCGACAGGTCGAAGCAGCACGAGTCGTCGGCAGAACCGACGTCGGGGAGTGCGGGTCCGGTTCCCGAAGCCAGGAACGAGACGAGAAGGCCCCGCGACCCGCGGCTGTCCATGTCCCGCGAATCGGCCCCGGAGGCCCGCGGCGGCGTGGACACGGCGACGCGGGTGTTGTCGATCCCAGAGCTCGAGGAGGCCACTGAGAGGGCCGTGGAGGCCTCGGAGGCCACACTGGAGCCCCCTGAGGCGTCCGAGACCCCCGCGGACGCCTCAGGCCCCGGCAAGGCCGGAGAGGCCGGGAGCACGGACGGGGCGCCGGCCGGTTCTGGCGGAGACGACGACTCGAAGGCGCCCGAGGGGGCCGACACCGACGCGGATGCGACGGACGCCGACGGTGACGGGGGCGGCGGCTCTGAGCCCGAGGACACCCCGGACGCGGCGGACGCCGACTCGTCGCCCTCGGCGGCCTCGGACGCCCCCGACGGCGACGACGAGGCCGGCGGGGCGGGAGACGCCCGCCTCCGGGAAGCAGTGGCCGCCTGGGTGGCCTCGGCGGACGAGGAGCCCGCGACGGACACTGCGGACACGGCGGACGCGACGCATACTGACGCGAAGGCCGACAAAGCGGACGACGACGGTGCCGAGGAAGCCGACGACGCGACCGACGCTTCGGACGCTTCGGACGCTTCGGACGCTTCGGACGCGGACAACGCCACGGACACGGAGTCGGAGTCCGACTCGGATGGGCCCGAGGTCGAGCCCGAGGCCGAGGCGGAAACCGACGCGTCCGACGCACCTGACGCAGACAGCGCCAAGGACGAGCCCGAGGTCGAGGCCGAGGCGGAAGCCGAGGTTGAGCCGGGTGACGAGGCCGAGGAGGCCGACGCCACCGCCGACGCGTCCGACGCACCTGACGCGGACGCAAACGCAAACCCCGCAACGGACTCGGACGACTCCCCGGCCGCCGAGAAGACCACCGACGGCGATGGCGACGGCGACAAAGCCGACCCCGCCGACAAGGCCCCCGCTTCCGACAAGCCCTACGTCGATCAGCCCACCGCCGTCTTCAAGGCCCCACGCCCCTCCGCGCCCGCCGTGGACCAGCCCACGACCATGTTGAAGCTCGGCGACGCGGCCAGGGCCCAGGACCCCGAGGACAAGGCCCCGAAGGACCAGGAACCCAAGGACAAGGTCTCCGAGGACCAGGCCCCCGAGGACCCCAAGGCCAAGGACGCCGACGCCAAGGACGCCGACGCCAAGGCCCCCGAGACCGACGCCGAGCGGACCAGCACCTTCGTCGCGCTCAAGACGTTGGACGACCCCTCCGTGCGCAAGCCGAGGGCCGCCGACGCCACCACCGCGCTGCCGCGGGTGACCAAGCAGCCGCCCGCCGACGCCACCGCGCCCGTGCCGCAACTCGGGCCGGAGCGGACGACCCAGCAGCCGCTGCCGCCGAAGCCGCCGTTGGACCTGCTGGCGGAGCTGACGAACACGCCGCCGCCCCCGGACACGCCGGTCCGCACGGCCATCCGCCGGGTCAAGATCTGGACCCCGCTGGCCCTGCTGCTCATCGTGATCCTCGCGGTCGCACAGGCCGTACGCCCGCTGCCGACGCCCGAGCTCCAGCTCACCGCCTCGGACAGCTACACCTTCAAGGGCGACAAGGCCGACATGCCCTGGCCGTCCGCCGGCCAGGCCGCCCTGGACGTGCAGGGCATCGGCAGCTTCGGCTCGTCCGGCGAGCAGAAGCCGGAGCCGATCGCCAGCGTCGCGAAGGTCATGACCGCCTACATCATCCTGCGCGACCACCCGCTGAAGAGCGGCGCCGACGGCCCGAAGATCAAGATCGACCAGGCCGCCCAGGACCAGTCGAACGCCGGCCAGGAGTCGACCGTCGACGTGACCAAGGGCGACTCGCTGTCCCAGCGTGAGGCGTTGGAGAGCATTCTGATCGCATCTGCGAACAACGTCGCGCGGCTGCTGGCCCGCTGGGACTCCGGATCGGAGAAGTCGTTCGTCACCAAGATGAACGACACCGCCAAGGGCCTCGGCATGACCCACACGACGTACACCGACCCCTCGGGCCTGAACAACACCACCGTGTCCACGGCCGTGGACCAGGTGAAGCTGGCCAAGAAGGCGATGGACGAGCCCGCCTTCCGGGAGGTGTCCGCGATGATGTCGTACGTCGACTACAAGGGCACCAAGCACGACAACTGGAACCGCCTGGTCGGCTCCAACAACGTCGTCGGCATCAAGACCGGCACCACCACCTCCGCCCTCGGCAACCTCGTCTTCGCGGCGAAGAAAGAGGTGAACGGCGAGGTCCGACGGGTCGTCGGCGCCGTGGTGCGGCAGCCGGAGGGCGGTGCGGACAACACCATCCTCGGGGGTGCGCTGGACGCGGGCGACAAGCTCATCCGGGCCGCGCAGGGAGCGCTGGAGTCCGCGACGATCCTGAAGAAGGGGGACGTCGTGGGGTACGTGGACGACGGTCTCGGCGGCCGTACGCCGGTCGTCACCACGAAGGACGTCACGGCCGTCGGCTGGGCGGGCCTCACGGTCAAGCTGACGTTCGCCGCCGACGAGCTGCCGCACACCGCGAAGGCCGGCGCCAAGGTGGGCACGCTCACCGTCGGTGACGGCACCGGCAACGCGGTCAAGGTTCCGGTCGCGCTCCAGCAGGAGCTCGTGGAGCCGGGCGTCGCCGACAAGTTGACGCGTCTCGGCTGATCCGGACGGAGAAGTGACGCCGCCGCACCCCGCCGACCGGAACCCGTCCCGGTTCCGGTCGGCGGGGTGCGTGCTAGCGTCACGAGACGGGGTAGGCGCCGCTGACGGGACGCGGCCGAGAACAGAAGACGGGACACCACGGGGAGTGCCTTCAGGTGGCCACAGCGGAGCCGACACGCGCCGACGACACCGACCCGGGCCAGGGGGTCGGCCCGCGAATACGGCTGCCCGCGCACCCGGGCGACGACCACGCTCGAACCGACACCCACGCCCACTCCGACACCGGCGCTGACACCATCACCAGCACCAGCACCGAGACCGGCGACAACGACGGCACCCGCGACCGCGCTGAGGGCGCCCCGGTCGAGGACGGCCCGCCGCCGTCCCGGTTCGCCGCCGCCTTCGCCACCCTTCGCGCGTGGGGCCGACGCCGCCCGGTCCTGTTCATCACCGCCCTCGCCGGCGTGCTGCACATCGCCTGGTTCTTCATCTTCGCGAACAGCGGTGGCGACCTCGCCGCGCAGGACGCCTGGGCGGAGTTCGTCGGCCGGCACCCGGACTCGGCCTACAACCTGGCCTGGTACGGCGGTATGCACCCGGTGTCGTACAGCGTGGTGTCGCCGTATCTGATGTCGGTGCTCGGCGTCCGTACCACGATGATGATCGCGGGGACGCTCTCGGCGGGCCTGCTGATGCTGGTCCTGGTGCGCAGCCGGCCGGTGCGCAAGCCGTTGTGGCCGGCGCTGGCCGGGGTCTTCGCCCTCCTGTGCAACGCGATCTCGGGGCGGGTGACGTTCGGGCTGGGCACGATGTTCTCGCTGGGCGCGGTCGCCGTCGTGTTCTGCTGGCCGCACCGCTGGCGCTACAAACGGTGGGCGAAGGCCCTGTGCGCGGCGCCGCTGGCCGCGCTGGCCACGATGGCGTCGCCGGTCGCGGGACTGTTCGTCGGGCTGGTGGCGGTCGCGCTGTTCCTGCAGAAGCGGCGGCCGGGCGCGTGGGCGCTGGGGCTCGCGCCGGCTGCCGTCGTGGCGGTGTCGGCGTGGCTGTTCCCGTTCTCCGGCACCCAGCCGATGTCGTTCTTCTCGACGCTGCTGCCGCTGGCGTGCTCGGCCGCCGTGTACACCGTGGTCCCGCGCGAGTGGACGACCGTACGGATCACGTCGGCCGTGTACGGGCTGTCGGTACTGCTGGTGTGGCTGGTCAGCTCCCAGATCGGGTCCAACATCACGCGGCTGCCGATGCTGTTCGCGGGGGTCGTGCTGCTGGCGGCGCTGCCGTTCACGGAGCCACGCTCCCGCAAGTGGTACACGCTCGTGCTGGCCTTCACCGGCTTCACCGTGTGGATCGGCTTCAAGACGATCGACGACATCATCCACACCACCCCGGCGGCGTCCTGGGCGCGTGAACTCGCGCCGCTGGTCAACGAGCTCCAGGAGGTCGGCGCGGAGAAGGGCCGGGTGGAGGTCGTGCCCGCCCGCTCCCACCGGGAGGCCTCCGCGCTCGCGCCCTATGTGAACCTGGCCCGCGGCTGGAACCGGCAGGCCGACATGGAACGCAATCCGCTCTTCTACGACGACACCCTCAACTCAGCGAACTACCACGACTGGTTGCAGCGCTGGGCCGTGCACTTCGTCGTGCTCCCCAAGGACGAGCCGGACGGTGACGGCGGCCAGCGGGAGCGGCAGCTGGTGCAGCGCGGGATGCCGTACCTGCGGCAGATCTGGGGCGACGCCAACTGGCAGCTGTTCCAGGTGACCGACCCGGCGCCGCTCGCCGAGCCGAACGCGAGGGTGGACCGGGCCGCGCAGGGTGAGCTGACCATGGAGGTGGCGAAGGCGGGGCGCATCCTCATCCGCATCCCGTACTCGCCGTGGCTGAGCATCGTCGACGCCGAGGGCAACAAGCTGAAGCCGCCGCAGGAGACGGACGCGTCGAAGGAGCGGGGCGACGGCGAGCCGAAGTCGTACGACAACGTCAACGGGTGCCTGATGGAGACCGCGGAGGACTCCGAGGGCGACAAGTGGACGATGCTGCTCGCCCCGCGGGCGGGGACGTATCGGCTGGCGGCGCCCTACACGCTGCCACGGGGCACTCCGTGCCCCGACGAGTTGAAGTGATCGGCGCCCGTCAGCGCAGCCGGTCCACGTACCGGTCCGTGCCCGGGACCGTCGGGACGAACGGTGCCAGCAGCTCCACCCTGCCCAGCCCCGACTCCCCCACCGCCTCCTCGAGCCCGCCGAAGTACCCCTCCCAGCACTCCCGAGGGTCCGTCTCCAGGAACCACAGCAGGGTCAGCCGGGTGTCGACGCCCTCGACCTGCTTGACGTACGTCATGCGGTCGCCGGGGAGCGGGGTGGGCCGGAAGACGGTCACCATCGCCGTCGGTGAGCCGGCGACCCGCTTCGGGAGGTGACGGGACACCAGCCACTCCAGCAGCCGCGTCCGCTGCTCGGCGGATTCCGCGTCGACGACCTGGAGGACCAGCCCGGCGTAGGGGTGGTCGAGGGCGTGGAAGTCGCGGGGGCCCGCCGCGCCGTCCCGGTACACCGTCGCCTCGTGGTCCTGGAACGCGGTGAAGACGTGGGTGCGGTCCCGGTAGACGCGGCCGTCGCGGTTGAGGCGCTTGTTGATGCCGACCGTCCAGCGCATGTGGTCGTCGTAGCGGCCCTCGGTGACCCAGTACGTGGAGAGGTAGCAGCCCGCGGTGACCGGCTCGGCGACGGCCGACTTCTCCGGGCGGCGCAGGAGTTGCAGGTCCCGGGTCGCGACCCAGCGGCGGCCGGCGAACATCCAGGGCATCGCCATCGCGCCGGCGTAGTAGTGGTCGTCCTCGTACCAGCGGTTGTACGCGTACTCGTGACCCGGGTGCGGCTCGACCATGGTGATCAGGGCGTGGCCGGGGTGGACCCCGTACGGTCCTACGGCGGCCAGTTCGGCGTACGTCTCGCTGCGGGTGTCCTCGGGCATGGGCACTCCCCTTCCGCCTTCCCTTCCGTCCTCCTGCGGTCGTCCCTACTCTGACGCCCCGTCAGATGATTGGCCAGAGGCAGGGAGGACACCGATGTCACTGCTCACCGGAAAGACCGTCGTCGTGTCGGGAGTCGGCGCCGGGCTGGGTCACCAGGTCGCGGCGGCCGTCGTACGGGACGGCGGGAACGCGGTGCTCGGCGCGCGCACCGAGGCGAACCTCGCGAAGAGCGCGGCCGAGATCGATCCGGACGGGGCGCACACGGCGTTCCGGGCGACGGACATCACCGACGAGGGACAGTGCGAGGCGCTGGCCGGGTTGGCGCGGGAGCGGTTCGGGCAGATCGACGGAGTGATCCATGTGGCGGCGTGGGACAGCTACTTCGGCGGACTGGAGGACGCCGACTTCACCACCTGGCAGTCGGTGATCGACGTGAATCTGCTGGGGTCGCTGCGGATGACCCGGGCCTGTCTGCCGGCACTGAAAGGGGGCGGCGGGTCGGTGGTGTTCATCGGTACGCAGTCGGCGGTGGCGGCGCCGTCCCAGGTGCGGCAGGCGGCGTACGCGGCGTCGAAGGGGGCGCTGACCAGCGCGATGTACTCGTTGGCGCGGGAGCTCGGGCCGTACCGGGTACGGGTCAACACCGTGCTGCCGGGCTGGATGTGGGGGCCGCCGGTCCAGGCGTACGTGCGGTTCACGGCGCACACGGAGGGGGTACCGGAGAGCGAGGTCCTGGCACGGCTGACGGAGCGGATGGCGTTGCCCGAGCTCGCCTCGGACGCGGATGTGGCGGACGCGGCGGTGTTCCTGACGTCGGATCGGGCACGTGCGATCACCGGGCAGTCGCTGCTGGTCAACGCGGGGGAGTTGATGCGCTGACCTGATCGTTTCCAGCCAATCCCAGGTTCACATACTTGGACGTGGGCCATCACTCCGAACTTTTTTACGCGCTCTTGGCCTTCCCCGCGCTTGCCGTGGGCATGCCCACCAACCCAGAGTTCACATGCCTGACCCTGGCGGCGGACCCTGGAAGGAGGCCCATGAACAGTCTCGACTGGGCCGTGCTCATCGGCTACTTCGGCGTGATGGTCGCGATCGGTATCTGGTCGCACAAGCGAGTGGACAACGTCAGCGACTTCTTCACGGCCGGTGGCAAGATGCCGTGGTGGCTGTCCGGCATCTCCCACCACATGTCGGGCTACAGCGCGGTGATGTTCACCGGCTACGCGGGCATCGCCTACACCTACGGCGTGACGTCCTTCGTCACCTGGTCCTTCCCGATCGCGCTCGGCATCGCGATCGGCTCGAAACTCTTCGCGCCGCGCATCAACCGGCTGCGCTCACGGTTACATGTGGCCTCCCCGCTGGAGTACCTGAAGAACCGGTACGACCTGAAGACCCAGCAGGCCCTCGCCTGGTCCGGGATGCTGCTGAAGATCGTGGACGTGGGCGCGAAGTGGGCCGCGATCGCGACCCTGCTGTCCGTGTTCACCGGTATCTCGCTCAACCAGGGTATCCTCATCACCGGCGCCATCACGGCCGTGTACTGCACGATCGGCGGCCTGTGGGCGGACGCGCTGACCGAACTCGGCCAGTTCATCATCCAGTTGCTGGCCGGCGTCTCCATGTTCGTCGCGGTCGTACTGAAGCTGAACGACAAGGGCATCAGCTTCTTCGGCGCCTGGGACGAGCCCGCCCTGCAGGGCCACGGCAAGCCCCTGGTCGGCCCCTACGGCACCGTCTTCCTGCTCGCCTTCCTCTTCATCAAGCTCTTCGAGTACAACGGCGGCATGCTCAACCAGGCCCAGCGGTACATGGCCACCGCCAGCCCGCGGGAGGCCGAGCGCTCGGCACGCCTGTCCGCGGCGCTCTGGCTGATCTGGCCGGTTGTCCTCTTCTTCCCGATGTGGATGTCCCCGCTCCTGGTCCACGCCCAGAAGCCGGACGGCTCCGACTCCTACGGCCTGATGACCGAACAGCTCCTCCCTCACGGCCTGTTGGGCCTGGTCATCGTCGGCTTCTTCTCGCACACCATGGCGATGTGCTCCTCCGACGCCAACGCCATCGCGGCGGTCTTCACCCGGGACGTGGCCCCGGTGCTGTCGTCGCGGGCCCGGACGTGGGACTCACGCTCCGGCCTGATCGCGGCCCGGGTGACCACCGTCGTCTTCCTCGGCCTGTCCATGGCGGTGGCGACTCAGGTCAACTCCCCCGCGTTCAAGGACATCATCACCGTCGTCATCAAGTGGGTCGCCGGCCTGATGGGCCCGATCGCGATCCCGATGATGCTGGGCCTGCTGCGCCCGTTCCGTCGCTCCGGCCCCACCGCCGCGCTCACCAGCTGGTCGATGGGCCTGCTCGCCTTCTGGCTGGTCAACTACCCGATCAACTGGAACGTCGACGGCGGCGTCCCGCTCGAGTACCAGGTGTCCATCCCGCTGGCCGTCTCCCTGACCCTCTACATCCTGATCGGGTTCCTGAAGCCCGAGGACACCGCGGAACGCCTCGTGATCATCGAGAAGGTCAACACGGACGGGGACAGCGCGGCGGCGATTCCGACTCCGGCGGACCCCATGGACGACGCGGTACGGATGGCCAAGGACTGACGGTCCCACCGGGGGTGAGCCCGCGGACTCACCCCCTGGGATAGCGGGCCAGCCACCCGGGGGACGACCCCGCCGGACCGTGCAGCGCCGGCCCCTGGGTCATCTCCATCGCGAAGTCGTCAGCCAGTTCCAGCAGGGTGGGACGGCCCTCCAGCTCGGCCAGCCAGGCCGGGGGGAGGGCCGTCTCGCCGTGCAGGGCACCGAGCAGGGCGCCGGTGAGGGCGCCCGCGGCGGCGGAGGGGCCGTCGTGATTGACGGCCAGCCGCAGCCCGTGCCGGACGTCCTCCCCCACCAGCGCGCAGTACACCGCGGCGGACAGCAACCCCTCCGCCGTACCCTCCGCGAGGAGCTCCTCGACCCGGGCCGACGTCGGCATCCCCTGCCGTACCGCGCCCAGCGCGTGTTGCAGCGCGTCCGAGACGGGCTCGTGGCCCGGGCGGGCGGCGAGCAGGGCGAGCGCCCGCTGGACGGCCGTGTCCAGGCTCTCGCCGAGGGCCAGCGCGTGCACGATCGCGGCGTACGCGCCCGCCGACAGGTAGGCGACAGGGTGGCCGTGGGTCTGCGCGGCGCACTCCACGGCGAGCTGGACGACGAGCTGCGGCTCCCAGCCGACGAGCAGCCCGAAGGGCGCGGAGCGTGCGGTGGCCTCGGGGCCCGCCTCGGCCGGGCTCTTCGGCGCCTCCAGCGTGCCCATGACCTCGTCACCGAACCCGAGCAGCAGCGAGCGGGGCGGTTCCCGGCGGGCGTACAGCCACTCCTCCCTGGCCAGCCATCCGTCCTCGGCGCGCCGGAAGTCGGGGCCCCAGTCGCGCTGGGTGGCGGCCCAGCGCAGATACGCGCGGTGCAGATCGGTCGGCGGATGCCAGGCGCCGGTGTCCCGGCGGACCTGCGCGCGGATCAGCCCGTCCACGGTGAACAGGGTGAGCTGGGTGAGGTGGGAGACCGCACCGCGCCGTCCGTACCCGAACCCGAGATCGACGAGCCCCTCCGCGCCGTACTCCTCGCGGATCTCCTCCATCCCGAGCCCGTCCACCGGCGCGCCCAGCGCGTCCCCGACGGCCCCGCCCAGCAGCGTGCCGCGCACCCTGCTCCGGTAGTCCTGCTGCTCGACCCGCCCCCAGACGGCCCCGGCTGTCGCGGCCACCAAGACCTCCCACGGCACCGTCCGGACGTACGACAAATCAGCACTGTAATCGAACGGGGACGGTGGGTTCAGGGGGCGGATCAGTATGCGAGATGCGTCCGGAGTGAACCGATGTGATCACAGATGGTTGATGAGTGGTGTTCGTGTCATCCCGCGTAACGCGCCCGCACGGCATCGCGGGTCCTGGTGACCTCCGTCAGGCAGGCGGTGAGGTGGGTGCGGTCGGCGCCGGGGCTGTGGAGGAGGTCGGTGAGGGCGGTGGCGAGGTCCGCCAGTTCACCCCAGTCGGGGGCGGCGAGCAGCTCGGCCAGCGCCTCGTCGGCCCTGGCCCGGTCGCCGAGGGCGCAGCCGATGAGACAGCGGGTCCGCATGCGCTCCTCGTCCTTCAGCTCGTCGGACTCGTGCACCAGCCGTGCGAACTCCCGCCAGTGAGGCTCCGCGGCCCGCAGTCCCTCGGCCCGGCCAACGGTCAGGGCCAGCTGGTAGACACCGTTGAGGGGGTCCGTGGCGCACTGTCGCTCGGCGGCCTGCCGGGCCTCGGCCCACCGTCCGGCGTCCCGGTGCGTCTCGGCGTGCAGATACCCGAGGTCGTCGGCGGTCGCCGTCTCGTCCGCCGCGGCCAGCCGGGCCGCCGCCTCGTCCCGGCGGTCGCACCACATCAGCAGTTCGATGGCCGTGCCGCGCGCCCAGTCCGAGTCCGTCCCCAGCTCGACGCACCGGTCCAGATCGGCCAGCGCCCGCTCGGTCCGCCCGGTCGCCAGGCAGACCCGCGCGCGCTGGCCGTACGCCCATCCGTAGTCCGGGTCCACCGCGAGGGCGCGGTCCAGGCAGCTCAGCGCCTCCTCGTAGGCCTTCAGGGCGCGGTGGGTCGCGCCGAGGCTCGCCAGCGTCTCGTCGTCGTCCGGGTCGCGTTCCAGGATGCCGTGGAAGACGGCGACCGCCTCCTCGTAGCGGCCCGCGATCCGGTACGCCTCGCCCAGCTCGTGACGGAACCAGAGGGTGGCCGGCTCCACCTCGACGGCCCGGCGCAGATCGTCGAACATGCCCGCCATGTCGCCCAGGTCGTCCTTGACCCGGGACCGCATCACCAACGCCCAGCCGTAGGCGGGTCTCAGCTCGACGGCGCGATCGAGGTCGGCCAGCGCGTCCTGTCCCCGGCCCAGCTCGTGGAGGGCGACGCCCCGGCTCGCCAGGGCCGAGGTGTGGTCGGGTTCGAGGGCGACGGCCCGGCCCAGCTCGGCGACGGCGTCCTCGAACCGGCCCGCGAGCCGGTAGGTGTCGCCGCGTTCGGAGGCGATCCAGGCCAGGTCGGGCGCGAGCGCGACCAGACGGTCGAACTCGGCGAACGCCTCGTCCGACTGCCCCCGGGAGCGGAGCAGCCGGGCCCGGCGCACCAGCGTCCACAGGTTGTCCCCGTCGATGCGCAGCGCCCGGTCGAAGTCGGCGAGTGCCTCGTCGTTCCGTCCGAGCCCGTGCAGGCTCACGGCGCGCCCGGTCAGGGACCCGGCGTCGGTCGGGTCGAGGGCGACGGCCCGGCCGTAGTCGACGACGGCGTCCTCGAAGCGGCCCGCGAGACGGTGGGTCTCCGCGCGTTCGGCGAGGATCCACCGGGTGTGCGGGGCCAGTTCGTCGGCCCGGTCGAGAGCGGCCAGCGCGGCCGGGAAGTCGCCCGCCAGCTGAAGGGTCAGACCACGGCCGTGGTGGGGCAGGGCCAGGTCCGGCGCCTGCTCGATCGCCCGGTCGTACTCCTCCAGGGCGCGCCCGTACTCCCCGACGTGCAGCAGTTCCCTGCCCCGCAGTGAGTGGGCCGTCGCCCGGCCCTCCGGGTCCAGTCCTGGGCGTGCCAGCAGCAGGTCCATCGCCCTGGCCACCCCGGTCGCCTCGTCCGCGAGCGCCTCGCCCAGCTCCCGGCCCCGCTCCCGCAGGGCCACGTCGTCCACCGCGTCGCCGGCGTCCTCCAGCATCCGCGCCCAGCGGCGCCCGACGGCCTCGTCCTCACGGCAGGCGACGACGAAGGCGCTCAGGGCCTCGCCGAGCGCCGCCGGGGGCCGGGCGCACAGCGCGTGGTACGTCTCCTCCAGGCGCAGCTCCCACCACTCCTCGTCGCCCAACAGCTCCTCGCTGTCCCGGCCGGCCTCGACGTCGGCGCGCCAGTGGGCGAACGCCTCCGCCAGCCGCCGCTGCCGACCCGACCACTCGCGCGGGGACCGGCGTCGCAGCAGCCGCAGCATCGGCGCCCGTACGACGTCGTGGTACCGCACCCGCCCACCGCGCTCGCCCACGAACGGCAGCCCCGTCAACCACTCGTACAGCACAGCCAGTTCGTCGTCCGGGCCGTCCACCAGGACCCGCAACACGTCGGCGTCCAGCCGGCGGGGCAGGGCACAGGTCAGGGCGACCTCGCGACGGGCCTCGGGCTCCCGCTTCAGGAACAGGTCGACGGCGGTGCCGCTCGGGTCACGCACGTCCGCCGCGCTGCCAGGGCTCTTCTGGGCGAGCGTCGACACGAGGACCGGCAGCCGGCCCGTCAGACGCAGCACCTCCTCGACGACCGGCTCGGCCACGACTCCCTTCGCGGCGAGCAGCCCGCGCGCCTCGGCCTCGGTGAACGGGGCGAGCGGCAGGTCCGCCACGGAGTCCAGGCCGCTCCAACGGGCGGCGTCCAGCGGCCGTTGCCCGGCGGTGACCACCAGGACGGTGGCGGGCAGTCCGCTGTCCGCCCCTTCGTGGCGGGTGACCATCTCGTGCAGCCACGGGTCGAGATACGGTCCGGTCCGCTCGTAGGTGTCGAAGAACAGGACGATCCACCCGACGGCGTCGGCCACCGCGCGCAGTTCCGCGAGCAGGACCGGCGTGAGCACCTTCTCCGGCGACAGCACCAGGTCGATGTCCTCCGGGTTGCGGAACCGGGCGCTGAGACCGGCCCGCAGACGGTCCGCGCCCTGGGCGAGCAGGTCGGCGGGCAGCGCGCCGGTGATCAGACCTGCGCCCGGCACGGCCGCCCCCACCGCGGCCAGGCCCATCCCCACCACGGCCCTGCTTCCGGCCGACGGCGTCTGAGGCTCCGGCGCGAGCACGGCGAGGGCGGCCGCCTCCGCCTCATGCCGACGCTCCCAGTACGTGGCCAGCCGTCGCTCCAGATCCTTCAACCGCCGTCCCTGGGCGGCGAACTGACGGCAAATTTCCGCCATTGCCTCCGGCACGCTCCCGGCGCCCTCATCGACATCCGCCGTCAACGCGCCGCGTCCGCGTGCGAGATGCCTCAACTCCGCGACGAGGAAGGTCTTTCCGACGCCCGCGTGGCCGGACACATGGAACCGAAAGGGACGTCGACGGTCCCCGATCGGGGTGTCGAAGTTCCTGAGGAACGCGGCCCGTTCGGCTTCCCGGCCCACGAACCCGGCCCGGGTCCGCTGCTGGATCAGCTCCTGCCACGACGGCTGCCCCTGTGCCATGCGCACGTCCCCTCGTCCGACCGTCCGCCGCCATTCTCACTCAATGGCCGAATGCGGGCGCGAGGCCGTCGCTCCCCGGGACTTGGCTCAGCGTGGACCGAGTTCGTGGAGTTCGCGGGGCGCTGAACGTCGGGGAGCCCACTGTTCGTCCGGATGAGCCACCGATGCGGACGGCGCCGGGTGAGCGGGTCAGCCGAGCTTGAGCAGCAGATTGGCAAGCTCGACCGGCATGGTGATCATGCAGTCATGACCGGTCGGCAATTCCCACACCTGTGCCGGGCCACCGTTGGGCTGTATCGCGGGGACCGATCGCCGGGGAATGCCTTCCGGCTTGACGGCGCAGTGGATGTGCGTCCGTGGGATCGTGTTCACGGCCGGGTTGTCCAGGTGGACCGGTTGCTGGAGGCAGCGCACCGGCTGATCCGACAGCATCGTGCGCAGCCAAGCGACATCCGCCCGGTCGGTGACCCCGAACAGACCGAAGGGCGGCGGCAGCTCGGGGAGCGGTGGAACCCGCCAGCCACTGTCGGACTGTGCGGCTTGGTCGATCAGGGCCTGGGCTGCGGGTTGGACATCGGCCGCGCTCTCGCCGTCCTCCGGAACCATCGCGTCGAGGTAGACCAAATGTGCGATCCGGTCCGGGACCTGGTTGGCTGCGGATGAGATGACCAGCCCGGCGTAGCTGTGTCCCACGAGCACCACCTCGGTGAGGTCCTCCTCGACGATCAACCTGACGATGTCGTCGACGTGCGTGTCGAGCCCTACCTCGGGGCTGAGCAGGGGCACCTTGTCGCCGTAGCCGGTCAGCGACGGCGTGAGGACCCGATGTCCGGCCGACGCCAGCAGCGGGACCACCCGCTCCCAGCACTCTCCGCTATGCCAGGCCCCGTGGACCAGCAGGAATGTTGACATGGTTCTCGCTCCATCCAAGCGTTTCGTGTCGTCGCATGGCTTCGCCGACTGCGCGTGAGGCCCCGGATCTGGCATCCTAGAGAAACGGGACACTGTCCCGCTTGACGATATGGGACGCTGTCCCGTTTAGCGAGCTCGATTGCGAAGGGAAGCTGCGGTGAGCGACAGCGATCGGGGCGCGGGGCGTGCACCACGGCCCAAACGGGCGGACGCGCGACGGAACGAGGAAACCCTGCTCGACGCGGCCGCCGCGGTCTTCGTCGCGTCGGGCGTGGAAGCGCCGATTCGCGACATCGCGGCCAAGGCCGGCGTCGGAACTGCCACGATCTACCGCCACTTCCCGACGCGAGCGGACCTCATCGTCGCCGTCTACCAGCACCAGGTCGAGGCCCTCGCCGAGGCCGGCCCCGCCCTGCTGACGACCGGCGGGACTCCGCACGCCGCGCTGGGTCGATGGATCGACCTCTTCGTCGATTTCCTGGTCACCAAGCACGGGCTCGCCACTGTGCTGCAGTCCGACGACCCTTGCTTCGACCCCCTTCACTCGTACTTCCTCGATCGGCTCCTGCCCGTGTGCACCCAACTGCTCGACGCTGCAACCGCTTCGGGCGAGATCCGTTCCGACCTGGACGCCTACGAGCTCATGCGCGGCGTCGCGAGCCTCTGCGCGGGCGCCGGCAACAATCCCCGCTACGACGCCCGTCGACTGGTCAAGCTCCTCGTCGCAGGGCTGGGCCGACCACACTGACCACCCGCCAGGCAGCTGCTGCGGCGCCCGAGTAGGCCCCCAACTCCGTTGCCAGGGGGCGTCAGTCTGGCTCAATGACTACAGCCGCCCCCGCTCTCCGGGGTTCCTACGCTGCCGCGACGCCCGGACGACACTCCCGGCATCGGCCTGGGCATGGGGCGCGGAACGCCCGGTCGCAGCCGTCGCAGTTCTGGAGGGGGTCGGGGCGGGAGATCTCCGGCCCTGGTTCGAAGGGGGGCGGCAGGAGGGCGGTGAGGCGGTGCGCCAGGAAGCCGACCGGGTGGCGCACGCCTTCCGGCGGCAGCCCCGCCGCGAGCGTTCGCTGTACGTCGTCGGGGGCGACGCCTCGCTCCAGCCAGGTGGCCACGACGGGGGCGAGGCGGCGCACGTCGGGCTCGGCGAGGTGGAGTCGGGGGTCGCGGGTACGAAGGCCTGCCAGTACGTTGCGGGCGGCGCGGTGGGCGGGCAGGTCGGGAGCCGGGGCGGACAGCGGGGCGGTGGCCGAGGCCGGTTGTTCCGGCTCCTTGGGGTCCGGGGCCGGTTCGCGGCGCGGGGCGGGGGCCGTACGCGCCGTGCGCTTCTGGGGCTTGTTGTAGGACGTCGTGCGCGTCACGATCCGCCCCGACGGCAGGCGCTCCTTGGTGCGGGACAGATACCCGTGCGTCTCCAACTCCCGCAGGGCCGCCGCGATCCGTGTCTCGCCCTCGGGGAACTTGGCCGCCAGGACCTTGATGCCGACGAGGGTTCCGGTCGGGAGCGACTGGATGTGGGTCGCCAGGCCGATGGCCGTGAGCGACAGATCGGGATGCTGGGCCAGATGGTTTCCGACAACCGTGAACTCCTGGTTGTGGCGTTCGTCCACGTGGGCAACTCCGAGGCGGGAACGGGCGAAACGGGCGGAACGGGAGCGCGTGGGCGCGCTAAGGTGCTGCTCAGTCATCGGGAAAGGTCCTTTTTCCTGGGTGATCAGGCCCTCGTTCGGGATGCCAGTCCCGGCGGGGGCCGTTTGCTGTGTGCGGTTGTCCGGTACCGCTGTCCTTCTGACGCTGCCTGACGAATTCGCCGACACGCCAGCGGAATCAGACGCGATCACTCGACCGGGTGACCAGGGATGCGGTGGCGACGGGCTGGGTGGGGCGGGTTGGGTTCTTTCCCCGGTTCTTTGTCTTTGGCGTCGGGCCCGGCCGGGTCACTGGTGCCTGCGATCCGGTGTCAGTTCGGCCCACACGGTCTTGGCATGCGCGGGCGCCTCGTCGACGCCCCAGCGGTCCGCGTACGCCGTGACGATGCGCAGGCCGCGGCCCGATTCCAGGTCGTCGGCGACCGGGTCGGCAGGCAACGGGAGCCGGTCGCCCCTAGCGTCGGTCACCTCGATACGGAGAGTGCCGTCGGCACGCAGCTCCAGCCCGAGCCGGAAGTCCCTTCCCAGTACCCGCCCATGGAGTACGGCGTTCGACGCCAACTCGGCCACGATCTGCACCGCGTCCTCGAAAGGCAGCTCCCAGTCATCGAGTTGCCGCTCGGCGAGCAGACGGGCGAGTCGAGCACCTCTTCGCGTGGCGGACAGCTGAACCGCGAAGTGGCGCGTCGGGGAGGTGACTTGGGCGGGGGAATTCTGGCGCATGTCACCCAGGGTGGCCAGTCGCCCATACGCTGACCAGTAACGACCCCGGTACGGACAGTGACTGTCCGTGCGTGATCCGGGGTCGTACGGCTCGTACGACGGGAGGGGCGATGGTGGAGGACGAGGAGACCGCGGCCGTACTGAGGACGGTCGGACGTCAGGTCAAGGTGTGGCGGGAAGCCGCCGGCATGAAGCAGGCGGAACTCGGGGCGGCCATCGGGTACGGCGACGAGATGGTCTCGTCGGTGGAGCGCGGCCGCCGCGTGCCGAAGCCGGACTTCCTCGACAAGGCCGACGAGGCGCTCGGCGCGGGCGGAAAGCTCTCCGCGATGAAGGAGGACGTGGAGCGGGCCCGGTACCCCAAGAAGGTGCGGGATCTGGCGAAGCTGGAGGAGGAGGCGGTCGAGTTGGGCGCCTACGCCAACCACAACATGCACGGCCTGTTGCAGACACCGGAGTACGCGCGCGCGTTGTACGCGAGGCGACGGCCGGCGTACCCGGAGGACGAGATCGAGCGTTACGTCGCCGCACGTATGGCACGACAGCGCGTCTTCGAGCGCGTACCCGCGCCGCTGCTCACCTTTGTCCTGGAGGAGGTGACCCTGCGACGTCCCATCGGGGGCAAAATGGTGCTGCGGAAACAGCTCGAACACCTGCTGGAGATCGGCAAGTTGCGGCATGTCGAGATCCAGGTGATGCCCACGGACCGCGACGACCACGCGGGACTGGGCGGCCCGCTCCAGGTGCTGAAACTTCGAGACGGCAAGACATTGGGGCACTCCGAAGGGCAGCTGTACAACCGCGTGTTCAGTGATCCACGGGAAGTCCAGATCCTGGATATGCGCTATGGAATGATCCGGGCGCAGGCCCTCTCGCCCCGAGAGTCGCTGGCCTTCATCGAGAAAGTCACGGGAGAAGAGACATGATCACGACGCTGGAGTGGTTCAAGAGCAGCTACAGCAGCAACGACGGCCCCGAGTGCGTCGAGGTCGCCATAGCCCCCACCCACACCACCGTCCACGTCCGCGACTCCAAGGACACGCAGCGCGCCCAACTCGCCTTCGCGGACGCCGCGTGGACCGAGTTCGTGGAGTTCGCGGGGCGCTGAGCGTCGGGGAGTCCACTCCCCCTGGCTCCGGAGGCGCGCACCAAGGCCCATGACTCGCCGTTACGGCAAGGATCTCTACCTGACGACCACACACCACGACCAGCAGCGCGAGGAGACGGCGGACATCACGGCCCGCCTTCTCGCCGCCCTGGTCCGCAGCGACGCCGGCGAGCGGGCCATACTGCGGGCGCTCCCCTCGGTCTTCCCCTGGGTCCGCCACCTGTCGGGGGACGAGCTGAAGCAGTTCGTGGCCGAGCTCATCGACGCCACGCACGACGTGGCCCAGCTGGAGGTCCACGCCAACCTCCATCGAGTCGTCGTGGAATGGCGCGCCACGGCAAGGGTTCTTGCCGACCCCGCGCTCACCGCACAGCTCACCCGTCGACTGCCGGACGAGGACCACGGCGAGGTGACCGCTCCGTGAGCCCGAAGCGCGGCGGCGATGTCGCTCCCCCGCCGGTGGGCGGGGATCACGCGTCCACCAGCCATCCGAAGGACACCGAGTAGGTCCCCAACTCCGTTGACAGGGGCGGGCGTCACTCTGGCTCAATGACTACAGCCGCCCCCGTCCTCCGGGGAAAATGATCGGCATGTCCACCACCCCACGCACCCCCCGCAGCGCGCTGTCCCTCACCGCCACCCTCCTCACCGCGACGGTCGCGCTCTACATGGCCCTCGTCGCGTTCGGGAACATCACCGACTTCGGTACCAACCAGCAGTTCGTGCGGCACGTCCTCGCCATGGATACGACCTTCAAGGACGACGACCTGATGTGGAGGTCCGTCACCAGCAAGGGGCTTCAGGACGCGGCCTACGTCGCCATCATCGTGTGGGAGACGGTCGCCGCCCTCGTCCTGCTGTACGGGACCTGGCTGGGGGCGCGCAACGACCTCGGCCGGGCCCGCCGGTTCTCCACGTACGGCTTGCTCATGGTCATGCTGCTGTTCGGCGCCGGGTTCATAGGGATCGGCGGTGAGTGGTTCTCGATGTGGCAGTCGAAGGACTGGAACGGGCTGGACGCGGCGACGCGGGCGTTCACGTTCAGCGGGGTCGTACTGCTGGTGGTCAACCTGCCCGTCGTGACGGAGCGGTCCGCTACCTGACCACGACCACCTTCGTGCCCGTCTCGCCGAACGTCCACAGCGCCGCGCCGTCCGCCTTGCGGGTGCGGATGCCGCTGGTCTGCTTCCCGGCGGCGACGGCGGGCGGCGAAGAGCCGTCCACGGCGTTGGAGAACGCGATCGACAGGCCGGACTTGGCGGCGAAGTACACGATGTGCTCGATCTGCACGCCGTCGGAGCCGGTGGTGGCGTCCGTGCGCACGGAGATCGTGTAGGTGCCGGGGTCGGGGCTGACCGTGCCCGGCCACACCGCGAAGCTCCGGCGGGAGGCGCCGCTCGCGTCCACCAGCCAGACGTGCTTCTTGCCGAGGGAGTACACGACGCGCCGCCCGGTGCCGGAGTCCTTCGGCACGGCGGCGGGAGCGGCGGGCTTCGACGCGGAGGGACGCGGGCTCGCCGACGTCGAGGCGTTCGGCCGGGTGGCCGTGGCGGTGGGGTGCGGCCCCCGGTCCGCCTGCACGGCCAGCACGGTGACCGCCGCGACCGCGCCCACCGTCAGACCGGTCACCCAGACCCACGAGGGAAGTCGTCGGGCAGGCACGGGCACGCATCTCCTCAGCTACGGGACCCCTCCGACGAGGGGCCCGATCATCGTACTGCGAGCGGCCCGCGGTCCTCTCCGCAGTCCGGCGCCGGTTCGCTCAGTCCAGCACCGGCAGCAGCTCCGGCAGATGCCCGTCCGAGGCGGTCGCCACGTGCTGCCTTTCCACCGGTACGTCCCCGTACAGGGTGGTGCGCGGCCTCGCCGGACGGCCGGCCGCGTCGGCCACCGCGATCAGGTCCTTGACGGACTTGTACGAGCCGTAGGAGGAGCCGGCCATCCGGGAGATGGTCTCCTCCATCAGCGTGCCGCCGAGGTCGTTCGCGCCGGAGCGGAGCATCTCGGCCGCGCCCTCGGTGCCCAGCTTCACCCAGCTGGTCTGGATGTTGGGGATGTGCGGGTGCAGGAGCAGCCGGGCCATCGCCGTCACCGCCCGGTTGTCCCGCATGGTCGGCCCGGGCCGCGCGATGCCCGCCAGGTAGACGGGGGCGTTGGTGTGGATGAAGGGGAGGGTGACGAACTCGGTGAAGCCGCCGGTGCGCTGCTGGATCCCGGCCAGGGTGCGCAGGTGCCCCAGCCAGTGCCTGGGCTGGTCCACGTGCCCGTACATCATCGTCGAGGACGACCGGATGCCCAGCTCGTGCGCGGTCGTGACCACCTCGATCCAGGTGGCCGCCGGCAGCTTGCCCTTGGTCAGGATCCAGCGGACCTCGTCGTCGAGGATCTCGGCGGCGGTGCCGGGGATCGAGTCGAGACCGGCCTCCTTCGCCGCCGTCAGCCACTCGCGGACCGACATCCCGGTGCGGGTCGCCCCGTTGACGACCTCCATCGGTGAGAAGGCGTGCACATGCATGCCGGGGACGCGCTCCTTGACCGCCTTCGCGATGTCGAAGTACGCGGTGCCGGGCAGGTCCGGGTGGATGCCGCCCTGCATGCAGACCTCCACCGCGCCCACCTCCCAGGCCTGTTGGGCGCGGTCGGCGACCTGGTCCAGGGAGAGCGTGTAGGCGTCGGCGTCGGTGCGGCGTTGCGCGAAGGCGCAGAAACGGCAGCCGGTGTAGCAGACGTTGGTGAAGTTGATGTTCCGGGTGACGATGTACGTCACGTCGTCGCCGACCACCGACCTGCGCACGTCGTCCGCCACCTGGCACAGCGCGTCCAGCGCCGGGCCGTCCGCGTGCAGCAGGGCGAGGGCCTCGTCGTCGGTCAGCCGCGTCGGGTCGTCGGCCGCGGTGGCCAGGGCCTGTCGTACGTCCGTGTCGATGCGCTCGGGTGCCATGCCGGGGGCGGCCGCCTCCCGCAGGGCGCCCCAGTCGCCGTACACCTCGTCGAAGTCGTCGCGGCGGTCGGTGGTGCGGCCGTCGGTGTCGATGGTGCGGTGCAGGTCGGTGCGGCCCGTCGACTCGAAGACCTCCTCGGGCTCCTGCCAGGGGTGGCCCTCGACCACCGCGTCCTCGCGGGCCAGGCCCGTCTCCGGGTCGGCGAGGGCCCGGACGTGCGGCAGCAGCCGCGGGTCCAGCCAGGGCTCGCCGCGCCGGACGAACTCCGGGTACGCGCAGAGCCGTTCCCGCAGGGTGAAACCGGCCGCCTCCGAACGCCGCGCGAGGTCCTCGATCTGCGGCCAGGGGCGTTCGGGGTTGACGTGGTCGATGGTGAGCGGGGAGACCCCTCCCCAGTCGTCGATACCGGCGCCGATCAGACGCTCGTACTCGGAGTCGACCAGGTTGGGCGGGGCCTGGAGGCAGGCGCTCGGGCCCATGATGTGGCGGGCGACGGCCACCGTGGCGACCAGCTCGTCGAGTTCCGCGTCCGGCATGCCGCGCATCGCGGTGTCCGGCTTGGCGCGGAAGTTCTGGATGATCAGTTCCTGGATGCCGTGGTAGGCCCGCGACACCTTGCGCAGGGCGAACAGGGAGTCCGCGCGCTCCTCGTACGTCTCACCGATGCCGATGAGGATCCCCGAGGTGAAGGGGACGGAGGAGCGGCCGGCGTCCTCCAGGACGCGGAGGCGTACGGCGGGCTCCTTGTCCGGGGAGCCGTGGTGCGGGCCGCCGGGCTCGGACCACAGCCGGGTCGCGGTGGTCTCCAGCATCATGCCCATGGAGGGGGCGACGGGCTTGAGGCGCTGGAAGTCGGTCCAGCTCAGCACGCCCGGGTTGAGGTGCGGCAGCAGGCCCGTCTCCTCCAGGATCCGGATGGAGATGGCGCGGACGTAGGCGATGGTGTCGTCGTAGCCGTGCGCGTCGAGCCACTCGCGCGCCTCCGGCCAGCGGTCCTCGGGCTTGTCGCCGAGGGTGATCAGGGCTTCCTTGCAGCCGAGGGCGGCGCCGCGGCGGGCCACGTCGAGCACCTCGTCCGGCGACATGAACATGCCGTGGCCGTCGCGGCGCAGCTTGCCCGGCACGGTGACGAAGGTGCAGTAGTGGCACTTGTCCCGGCACAGCCGGGTGAGCGGGATGAAGACACTCTTCGAGTACGTGATGACGCCTGCGCGGCCGGCCGCCTCCAGGCCCGCGTCCCGCACCCGGGCGGCGGACGCGGTGAGGTCGTCGAGGGCGTCGCCGCGGGCCTGGAGCAGCACCGCCGCCTCGGACACGTCGAGGGCCACGCCGTCCCGGGCGCGTTTGAGGGCGCGACGCATGGAGTTGTCGGTGGGTCCGGTTCCGGGGGTCGCGGTGGTCGTCATCCTTCGAGCATACGATCAGGCATTCGGCGCGAGGGGTCTGCCCGGCGGGGCAGCCGCACGGTGTTCACCCGCAGCTCACCGGACGCAACCTGCCCACCGGACGCAACCTGCCCACCGTGACGCGATCCGTCCCCCGGATGCGATCTGTCCCCCGGATGCAATCTGCCCCCATGAGTACGATCCGCCCCCAGAATGGTAATTGTTTGAATCGTTACCGTCGTCGCCTCCAACCGTTCCGCTCTTCCCTTTGTCTCACCTGGCAAAGACGCGCAATACGCGGGAAACGGAAGGGAGTTGCTCGCCGATGAGACGCTGGGCAATGGTGCCGGCAGTGCTGGCGCTGGTACTGACGGGGGCGGGCACGGTGTCGGCCGCCGCTGCCGCGCCGCGGGCCACCGTGTGCGAGACGGGCTGGGGCAGTTTGGGCAAGTCCGAGCCGGGATCACTGGCGATGACCGCTTCCCTGACGAATGTCAGGACCGGCCGGCACGACTGCTACGACCGGATGGTCATCGACATCCCGGGCATGACGACGGCCGACCCGGCCCTGTACTGGGTCCAGTACGTTCCCGGTTTCGCCCATCCCCCGTCCCAGACCGGTATCCCGGTCGCGGGAGGGGCGGTCATCGAGATCGAGTTCACCGCGCCGGTCGACGAGTCGCGCTACCACGTCAGGCTCGCGGATCCGCTGCCAGGACTCGACTTCGACGGCTACCGGACCTTCCGGGACGCGAAGTTCGGCGGCACCTACGACGGCGGGACCCACCTCGGCCTCGGCGTCCGGGCCAAGCTGCCGTTCCGGGTACTGGTGCTGCCCGGCCGGCTGGTGGTGGACGTGGCGCACACCTGGTAGCCGGCGCCGAGGCAGACACCCGGCTAGAGATACGGAGCGTAGGCGTCCAGCGCCTTGAGGACCTCCGCCTCCCCCTCGGGCGGCAGCTGCACCACGACCTCCTCGATGCCGAGGTCGGCGTAGTGCGCGAGCTTGCCCGGGCTGGGGTGGACGGCGTACGGGACGATCTGGAGGCCGGACGGGTCCCGTCCGGCGTCCGCCCAGGCCGTCCGCAGCACGGGCAGTGACTCGGACAGGCCCCGCCCGCCGATCGGCAGCCACCCGTCGGCGTACTCGCAGATGTGTGCGAACAGTTTCGGACCGGCGGCTCCGCCGATCAGCGTGCGCGGACCGACGACCGGGCCGCGCGGTCCCTGCACGGGCTTGGGGTACGCGAGGCTCGCCCGCACGCTCCCGAACTCACCCTCGTAGGCGGTCGGCGTCTCGCTCCACAGGGCCCGCATCAGCGCCATCCGGTCCCGGACCAGCTCACGCCGGGTGCGCCACTCCACCCCGTGGTCGGCGGCCTCCTCGGCGTTCCAGCCGAAGCCGAGGCCCAGGGTGAACCGCCCGCCGGAGAGGTGATCGAGTGTCGCGACCTGTTTGGCGAGGTCGATCGGGTCGTGCTGGGCGACCAGCGTGATGCCGGTGCCCAGGCCCAGCCGCTCGGTCACCGCCGCCGCCTGGGCGAGCCCGACGAAGGGGTCGAGGGTGCGGCCGTACTCGGGCGGCAGCTCCCCGCCCGCCGGGTACGGGCTGGTCCGCTCGACGGGGATGTGCGTGTGCTCGGGCAGGTACAGCCCGGCGAACCCGCGGTGCTCCAGCTCACGGGCGAGCCGGGTCGGGGCGATCGTCTCGTCGGTGAGGAAGACCGTCACGGAGATGCGCATGGCACATCTGTACCGGCTGCCGGTCGAGCTGTCCATACCGACCGGTCGGCATTGTGCGGATGGTCGTGGGACGTCATAGGGCGTCGTGGGGCGTCCGTGGGGCGTCGTAGGGCGTCCGTGGGACGTCCGCATTCCGGGCCCCAGGGGCCGCCATGGGCCGAGACACGCCAATTCCCCTGTCTTTCCACGGCAGTTCACACATCTCGGGCACGGTGGAGGCATGTGTGACGACATCGACGACACCCATATCAACGACGTCCGGCACGGCGTCGCGAGACGCGCGCTGTTCGTGACGGGAGCCGCCGCCGCGCTTACGTTGGGAAGCGTGAGCTTCGCTTCAGCGGCCGGGGCGGCCGACGCGGCACCGGAGACGAGGACCGTGCGCGGCACGCTGCCGCCCGGCTCCCCCGACTTCGTGTACCTCCCCGTCGAGGTCCCCTCCGGCGTACGGGAGATCAAGGTCGCGTACAGCTACGAGCGGCCCACGGTTCCGGCCGGCACCCCGGGCAACGCCCTCGACATCGGCATCTTCGACGAGCGCGGCACCGAGCTGGGCGGCCGGGGTTTCCGGGGCTGGTCGGGCGGGGCGCGCACGGAGTTCTTCCTGCGCGCGGACGACGCGACGCCGGGCTACCTCCCGGGCCCCGTGCGCGAGGGCACCTGGCACATCGCGCTCGGGCCGTACACGGTCGCCCCGCAGGGCCTGGCGTACGAGATCACCGTCACCCTGACCTACGGCGAGCCCGGCGAGACCGTGGCGCCGACGTATCCGCCGTCCCGGGCGAAGGGCCGGGGCCGCGCCTGGTACCGCGGGGACTGCCATCTGCACTCCTGGCATTCGGACGGCCGCCGCACCCCCGCCGAGATCGCGGCGCTGGCGCGGGCGGCGGGCCTGGACTTCATCAACTCCTCGGACCACAACACGCACACGTCGCATCCGCACTGGGCGTCCGCGGCCGGTGACGACCTGCTGGTCATGCTGGGCGAGGAGATCACGACCAGGAACGGCCACGTGGTCGCCCTCGGCACCGACCCCGGGACCTTCGTCGACTGGCGCTACCGGGCCCGCGACAACCGCTTCGGCCGCTTCGCCCGCCAGATCCGCCGCGCGGGCGGCCTGGTCGTCCCGGCCCACCCGCACGCCACCTGCGTCGGCTGCAACTGGAAGTTCGGGTTCGGGGACGCGGACGCGATCGAGGTGTGGAACGGCCCGTACACGCCCGACGACGAGGTGGCCCTCGCGGACTGGGACAGCATGCTGGTCGCGTCGACGCGCTCCGGCGACCGTTCGTGGATCCCGGCGATGGGCAGCAGCGACGCCCACCGCGACCCGGACCCGGTCGGCTCCCCGCAGACGGTGGTGCTGGCCGACGACCTGACCCGCGAGGCGATCCAGGAGGGCATCCGGGCGGGCCGCTCGTACGTGGCCGAGTCGAAGAACGTGTCCGTTGCCTTCTCGGCGTCCGGCGGCCGGGGCGAACACGCGGGCATCGGGGAACGGTTGCGGGTCGGCCGCGACACCCCGGTGACGGTCCGTGTGGAGGTGACGGGCGCCCCGCGCTGCGTGATCCGCCTCGTCACCGACCAGGGCGTCCTGTTCACCGGCGACCCGCTGCCGGTGACGGGGTCGGGGGTCGTGGAGTGGCGTACGACGCCTTCGTACGCGGCGTACGTCCGCGCGGAGCTGCGGCACGAGACGGCGGCGGGACCGGTTCCGGGCGCCTTGGCGGCGTTCACCAACCCGGTGTTCCTGGGGCGTTCCTGACCCCGTGACACCGAATGGTTGAATCCAGGGTGGTCGGCCCAGCAGGCCCGGCCACTCTGGCCTGGAAACGGAGAGACGGCATGGGATCCGGCCTCGCATTCATATTCATCCCGCTCTTCCTTTATGTGACGCCGGTCGCGCTGCTGTGCGTCAAGGTCGCCGACCGGACGTCCTGGAAAATGGGCTGGCTCTTCGCGACGGCGCTCATCCTCGCTCCGGCCGCGTTACTCACCGTCGGCGCGCTCTACGACTCCGGCGTCTGGTAGAGGCCGGGAGATCACGTGAATTTCCTTGTCGTCGCGCTGACCGTCGTGTTCATGGGATGCGTCTACGCATGGCCGGTCCTTCCACTGGTCGTCTACCCGCTCAACCGGCGGCGTGGATTCTGGGCAGCCCTCTACTGCTGCGCCATAGCGGTCTTCTTCGGAATGGAGTTCCGGTACTCCAAGTTCATGATCGGGACGTTCTTCGAGATAGCCGTGTACACCTCCGCCGCCCGAGCGGTCGCCGAGGCGTCAGGCGTACTGGAAAAGCCCCGGGCCGCGTGGCGGGGGCGTGCGTAGGCCGCCGCCGGAACGGGTCAGTTCTGCTTGGGTCAGTTCTGCTCGGCGCGGGCCCTCGTCAGGTGCTTCAGTTCGATGATCGTCGCGACGGCTCCCAGCCAGCGGGCCATCGCCTCGTCGGCGGGCGCGCCGCCCGCGAGCTGGGTGGCGGCTTCCAGCCAGTCCCGTACGACCCGCGCCGCCTCGGGACGCGGCAACGGCTCGGGCAGCTCCGCAGCGTACGCCACGCCCCCGGCCCGGACCACCTCGGCGAGGAAGGCCACCGAACGCGGCTGGGTGTGGAGCCGGTCGAGCGTCACGGCGGCGGCCGCGGCGCCGTCGCCGAAGAGGGCGGTACGGCGGGGGCCTGCCTCTGCGGTGAGGCCGTAGCGCAGGAGGACCGGGACGTCGAGCGCGGCCAGTTCGTCGTCGGTGCGGTCCGGGTGCTGCGGGCTGGCGTTCATGGAGGTCCTCGGCTCAGCTGACGGTGACGGTGTAGGTGACCCGCTCCGGCTCGGGCGGGGCGGCGGACCCGCTCGGTGACGGTGCCGGGGAAGCGGAGCCGGTCGGTGTCGGCGTCGGGGAGGCCGAGCCGCTGCCGTCGACGTCCCCCTCCCCGTCGCAGGGGGCCTTGAACGTGCAGTGCTTCAGCACGATCTCGGTGCTGCCCTTGCCGGTGGCCTCGAAGGTGAAGGTGAGGCTGCTGCCGGCGCCGGGCACCGGCTGGTCGCCGGAGTCCGACTGGCTCTCGCGGCCCTGGCCGCGGACCACCGAGGTGTCGGGCTTCGGGTCGACGAGGTACCAGTGCTCGCGGGTGGAGGCGTTCTCCTCGACGGTGAGCGTGAAGCGCTCGCCGACCTTCGCGGAGATGGTGCGGTCCCCGGTGGGGCGGCTGATGGGCTTGTCCGTATTCGTACTCTTACCGGTACCCGTACCCGCGTCCTTCCCCCCGCACCCCGTGGCGAGGGCGAGGAACGCGACCGCCGTGACCACCGCCCAGATCCGGGAGGTGGACGCCGTACGCGTCGTCGAATGCGCTGGTGCCACCGGACAACCTCTCAGTACTGGGACAGAGCAGAGGGCCGCTCGGCGTAGGTCGGCATCGTGGTCAGGGCGCTGTCGCCCACCTCCACGCTGCCGGCCCGGGTCTCGACGAGGCCGTCGCTGTCGGAGTACGCGCCCTTGGAGAGGTTCACCTTGTCGGCGAGTTCGTGCAGCGCGTCCTCGATGGTGCGGGCCTCCGCCGTCCAGGCCCCGGCGTAGGAGTTGAACGCCGCCGCGGAGTCGGCGCCGCCCAGCGTGTCCGTGTCGTAGCAGGCCCTGGAGTCGATCGCGGTACGGATCGTGCCGGCGTCGTCACCCGCGTCGTTCAGCTGTTTCGCCTGGCCGGTGAGCCCGCTCTTGTGCACGCCGAAGTCCGGCGCGGACGTGGAGTCCTGCGCGGCGGTCATCGTCATCCCCCCGTTTCCCCCGTTGATCACATCGGCGGGAGGCTAACACGCGTCGCGAACGCGAACCTCCACAGATCACACGCCCGGCACGCGGCTCCCACACGATCCCCGCGAGAGGTCGGCTGCCGCCTCACGCTGCTGCCTTGCGCCGCCGTCCTACTGCGGGACGTACACGGTGTACGCGTCGTTGAGTTCGCCGTTCGACGCCTTGCCCATGTGGCCGTTGACGAAGTCGTCCTCGCTGACCCAGGTGGTGGTGCCCCAGGGGTTGTAGATCTGCAGCATGTCGCCCTCCTGGCCGATGATGGTCATCGCGTGGGCGGAGCCGTCGTCGGCTTTGACGTCGACCGGGACCGGCTTCCCCTCGGCGACCGACTTCTCGACGTCGGTCAGGACATCCCGGCGCTGGTCAGCGGTGTTCATGTCGTGGCGCTGGTAGTCCTCGCCGGTGGCGCCGCCGATGGCGTCGTCGGCTATGCGTTCCTGTCCCTCGGGGCCCATGCCGGTCCATTTGGCGCCGCCGTCGCCTTCGGTGTGCAGCCGGTGCTGTTCCTCCACCAGGCGCTGCCGGAAGGCTCCGGGGTCGTCCTCCTGGCCGCTGGGTCCGCCGGTGAGTTCGAGGGCGTAGACAGGGTCGACCATGGCGCGCGCGGTGACGGTGGACGAGGCGACACAGGTGCCCTCCGAGCCGTCGCCGCCCTGGATCCACTTCTGGCCGTCGAAGGTCTGGTCGTCGGTGTTGACGCTGGACCCGTTGGCGTTCGTGCCCTCGTTCTTGAGGCTGTCACCCTGGGTGTTGATCGGCGTGAGGTGCCGCTGCAGCCACGCCGGGTCCTTGCCCTGGATCTTGTAGGCGAACTCGTCGATCTCGTCGACGCTGTTGCCCGCGGCGAGGGCCTTCATGAGATAGGCCTTCTCCTGCGGCGACTTCGTGTTCGTCATGAGGAGTTCCATCCGGTCCCGGTCGGCCGGCGAGAGGTTGTCCATGGCCCGGCCCGAGCGCTCCAGCTCGTTGGCCGTGAGGATCTCGTTGTACTCGGCGGCCGCGCCCTTCGCACCGCTGGCGTCGGCGAGCATGAGCCGGTCGACCGGGGACAGCTCGTCGGTGTCCATCTTCCCGGCGCGGGCCTCGGAGGCCCACTTGTTCAGGTCCCGGGCGGCGACGCGGCGGGCCTCACCGGCGGCGAGGACGGCCTTGCGCATCTCACCGACACCGTAGGAGGCGAAGTGGGCGGCGTTCTTGCGGTCCCACTCCTCCTCGTCGTTCTCGTGCAGGTTGTCGAAGAAGCCCTCGCGGTCGCTGCCGATCTCGTTCAGCGCCTGCCGCAGCTTCCCGCGGCCGCCGCTGTCCTGGCTCTGCGCGTCCACGATCGCGTCGGCCAGGGTGATCAGCGCCCGGGAGCCGCCCGCGAACGCGTCCGCCATCTCCGACACCGCCCGCGAGACGGCGCTCACCGCGTCCGAGGCGAGGACACTCGTGTCGCCGACCCAGGCCTCCGGCAGCCCCTTGCGGGCCACCTTGTCCACCCGGTCGCGCAGGGTCATGACCTCGTCGAGCTGGTCCCGGTACCGCCTGCCCAGCGCTTCCAGCGTCCCCGGATCGCCTTCTATCGGGGGCTCCGAGAAGGCCAGCTCAATCAGGTCCAGCAGATCGTTCTTACTGCCGGCGTTCAGCATCCGCTCACTCAGCCCGGCCAGCCGCTCCGCACGCTCGGCCGCGGACTCGTTCGCACGCCGCAGGACTTCCGCCATCGCCGGCCCCGTTCCCCCGTGGTCGTCCCGGCGACACGGTGCACGGGACACTGAACATGATCATGCCCACGGGACGCTAACACGCGACGGAAGCCCTCCCTCCGGAGATCACACGGTACGCACACGGCTCCCACACCATCCCCGCGAGGGGGCGGCGGCCCGTCCTCACATCCCGTCCATACCCCCGCCGGTGAGACCCGGGGCCAGCGCCGGGACCCAGAAGACGGCGACGGCCAGGACGATCGAGGCGATCCCCACGACACGGGCCACCAGGCGACCAGGCGGAGCGAGTTTCTCGGCGGTGATCACGGCGGCCAGGACCACCATGGCCCACAGGTTCATCACCCCGAACGCCGCCAGCAGCACCATCAGCGACCAGCAGCAGCCCAGGCAGAAGGCCCCGTGGTGGGCTCCGGCACGCAGATCGCGCGAGGCCCTCGGATACGAGGCATAGCGCAGCATCAGGCCGATCGGCGAACGGCACCTCGCCAGACAACGGTCTTTGAGAGGCGTGAGCTGGTAGACGCCGCTGACCCCGAACACGGCCGCGGCCACCGCTGCCCCCGCCGCGGGTGGGAGGCGCGCCGCCTGGCCGAGGCCGACAGCCAGCGCATACGCCGGCAGCCCGGCCGCGGCCCAGACGAGCAGGTAGGCGACCGTGAAAACGACCATGCGCGATGCCCGGTGCACGGTGATGGTGCGTTCGTACAGGGCGGCGACGGGTGCCGTGGCGGGCAGCATCATCGCGGTCATCATCAGCGTCCACACGGCCAGGAAAGCGGCCAGGCCCAGGCCCATGGTGCCGGGCATCGCCGACATGCCGCCCCAGCGCGTCACCATCCAGACCCAGGCGGCGGCCGCCACCACCAGCAGCAGCCCGGCGGGCGCCACCCGGATGCGGACGGTGACCGGCCAACCGGTCATCCGGACCACGTGAAGGGCGCGTAGTGTCCGTTGCCGCCGGTGAAGTCCCAGGACCGGCCGTACACGCTGTCACCCGTCGCCCGGGTGTTCCGGGCGATCGTCAGTGTGCTGTTCGCCGGGTGGAACATGCCCGTCAGGCGCATCACCGGACCGTCCTCGCCGTACTGCGGGGCGATCTGGTCCTCGATCTCGATGTCGATGGCGTCGCCCACCCGCGCGGCGTGCCGGCGGCCGTCGTCGCGGTAGTCGATGGGGACGCGCTCCACGCCGAGGACCTCGCCGATGAGGGGAGCGAGCCCCGCCATCGGCCCGCCCACCTGGCCCGAGAAGACCTTGCCCAGCGCCTCCGCCTGGCCGTCGTCGGCTGAGGCGTCGACGTACAGCGCCACCTGCCAGCCGCCCTCGGCCATCACCCGTGGCCCGTCGACGAAGACGGCCACGCTGCGGTCGGAGACGTCGACGTCGTCCACGTTCCCGCTGTCCACGTGGAACGCGAAGGTCACCTGGCAGCGCTCGTGGTCGGCCGGCGCGGTGAGGCCCGAGGTGGTGCAGGGGCACACCACGTCACAGTTACAGCTCTCCAGGTACGTGCCGTTCAGATTCCAGGGCATGACTCTTCCTCCCTGTGGTGCGGCCCCCGGGGTCCAGGGGATGCATCGACAGGGCCCGCTCCGCCCCGGTGCCGCTCCTCTCCAGGCTATTCCTGACGCCCCCCATCGCGCAGATCCGCTGCCAGTGGGGCTCAGCGGCCCCTTGCCGGGGGAGCCGGTGCGACTGACCAGGGACAGGCGTCACCAGTAACGTTGCGGGACTACTCTCAATTCGAGACCAGTCCGGGTCTTACTCGAGAGGAGAAGTCGTGTCCGACCGTAGGAGCCACGTCACCTTCCAGCACGGGCAGGAGTTCCTGGCCGCGATCTCCGAGCGCTGGAACTACCAGATCCTGCGGGAGGTGTTCTTCGGCGTCGGCCGGTTCGGTGAACTCAAGCGGGCCCTCGGTATCTCGGCGAACATCCTCACCGCCCGGCTGAACGGCCTGACCGAGCTGGGCCTGCTCACCAAGCGTGCCTACCGTCCGGACAAGCCGTGGTACGAGTACGAACTCACCGACAGCGCCCGCGAACTCGTAGTCCCCGCCATCGCGGCCATCACGCGTTGGGCCGAGACCTATGCAACCGACGGTGACGTCACGCGGCACTTGCTGATGCACACGGTGTGCGGGAACCCGACCAGTCCGTATCTCGCGTGCAGCAGCTGCCACCAGCCGGTCGAGGCCTCGACCCTGCGGCCGATGCCTGCCGAGGAAGGAGGCGTCGAACAGGGGTAGGCCGCGTGAGGCGGCTCCCGTGGTGCCGGGTGCCGCCGGTTCGGATCCCCTCACGGCCTCGCCGCGAGCGGCACTAGTAGCGAATTGAAACTAGTTGCGTTACGCTACTAGGACCTTGGAATGTCACCTCGGTCACGGAGAGGACTGATCATGATCACGAACTGGCTCGAAGAGGTCACCGAGAAGCTGATCCCCACCTCGCTGGGGCTGATCAACGTGCGCGTCGGCGGCCGTTCCGACGGCCCCGCCATGGTGTGCTGGCCGAGCCTGATGATGGACGGCACCATGTGGCAGTACCAGTACGAGCACTTCGCCCCGACCCACCGCCTGGTGCTCGTCGACAGCCCCGGACACGGCAAGTCCGACGCGCTGCGCAAGATCATTGACCTCAAGGACTGCGCCGACGCACTCGTCGAGATCCTCGACGCACTCGACATCGACAAGTGCGTTCTGGTGGGCAACAGTTGGGGCGGCATGCTTGCCGGGGTCTTCCCTGCCCACTACCCGCAGCGGACGACGGCGGCCATCGGTATCAACTGCACCGCCTCCCTTCCCACGACGTTCGAGAGCATATGGGCCACCGGGCTGGCCACGTTCCTCTCACTGCACGCGAAGATGCCCCCGCTGGCCGCCAAGGCCGCCCGCGCCGCGTTCGCCGGCCCTACCGCCGAAGCCACCAACCCGGAATTCCTGGAGTTCACGAACTTCGTCCTCAACGACGATCCGAAGTCCGTGGCCTGGGCCCTGCGCAGCATCCTGATCGGCCGCAAGGACGAGCACCGCCGCCTGAACACCATCAGGAACGTGCCCGTTCTGGTCATCGCCGGCGAGGAGGACAGTCAGTTCCCCGTGCACGTGGTGCGGAAAATGGCCGACGCCATAGAGGGGAGCACCTTCCGTGTGCTCCAGCACACGGCCCACCTCGCCGCCCGCGAGAACCCCGACGGCGTCAACGCCGAGATCGACGCATTCCTCGCCGCCCCGCCCACCGCAGCCTGATCAGGAGAACAGCACCATGGCAGACACAGCACAAGCGACGGCCGTGCCCGGCTGGGTCCTGAAGTTCATGGACGCCATCGACACCCTGGAGTTCAGTGAGGGCTTCGCGCCCCTGACCGAGGACACGGACATGTTCTTCGGCGCCGCGCACATCCACGGCGTCGAGGCCATCAAGGAATTCTTCGTCAAGATCGACGCGCCACTGAACATCACCCACGAGGTCGTGGAGTTCTGGACCGCGGGCGACGGAGTTCGCCTGCTGCGCGGCGAAGCGACCATGGCCAAGAAGTCCCAACCGGACCAGGTGGTGCGCGCCCCGTTCATGCACATCTTCTACCTCGACCAGGAGGAGCCGGTTCGCATCCGGACACTGCGCATCACCGCCGGGCCGCTGGAAACCGACGCGGTGATGTGACGCCACGCACCGACGACGCTGTGACACGACGGCGACAGGCGGCTGGTCCGCCTCACCACGTAGGACACGTCTTAATACGCCAGCTCCCCGATCCCCCCGTCAACTCGCAGCACCGTGCCCGCGGTGTAAGCGGATTCGTCCGAGGCGAGGTACACGGCCGCCTTCGCCAGCTCCGTGGCGGTTCCCAGGCGGTGGAGGGGTACGGTCTGCCGGAGTTCCTCGTAGAGGGCGGCCTGGCGTTCGGGGCCGAGTGGGGCGAACGCGTTGGTGACGGTCGGGCCCGGGCTCAGTCCGTTGACGCGGATGCCCCGGTCCTTCAGCTCGTAGGTCAGGCCGCGCGTGTAGGAGAGCAGCCCCGCCTTGGCCGCGCCGTAGACCGTCGCGTTCTCGTGTCCTATGTACGCGGAGACCGAACCGACGAGGATGACCGAGGACTGCTGTGAGAAGAGCGGCAGCAGGTCCCTGATCAGGAAGAACGGCGACTTGAGATTGGTCGCGACGAGCCTGTCGAACGCCTCCTCGGTCCATGCGTCGAGCGGTAGGTGGGTGATGTCGGCGGCGTTGCTCATCAGAATGTCGAGCTTCGGCCACTCCGCCCGCAGCCGTGCCGCGAGTACCGCCTGGCCGGGTACGTCGCCGGCGTCGCTGGCGATGGTCAGCAGCGGGCCTTCCAGTTGCCGGGCTGCCTCGTCCAGCCTTTCCCGGGAGCGGCCGGTGATGGCGACGGTCGCGCCTTCGGCGAGGAACTGGCGGGCCGTTTCCAGGCCGATGCCGCTCGTTCCTCCGGTGATCAGTGCGTGCTTCCCTGCAAGACGATTCACTGTTCTGATCTCCTCAGATCGCGGTCCGGCCGCCGTCGGCGGCCACGATCGCTCCGGTTACGTAGCTGGCGCGGTCACTGGCGAGGAAGGCGACCACCTGAGCCACTTCGGCCGGGTCCGACGTGCGCTTGAGCGCGGTGGTCAGACCCATGCCGCCCATGTCCGGGCCCATCGCCGCGACCACCTTGGACGTGCGCATCGGCCCTGGGGCCACGGCGTTGACCCGCACGTTCGACTCGGCGAACTCCGCCGCCCAGGTGCGGGTCAGCGATTCGAGTGCCGACTTGGTGGCACCGTAGACGGCCATGCCCGGCATGCCGAGGCCGGCCGCGGTGGAGCTGATGTTGACGATGCTGCCGCCGCCGCCCGCGGCCATCTTTTCCGCGAACAGCGCGGTCAGCAGGAACGGTGCGCGCACGTTGACGGCGAAGGCGGCGTCGTAGCCCGCGAGGTCCTGCCCGGGGGTCGGGGCGAACGTCATCACACTCGCGTTGTTGATCAGTATGTCGACGGTTCCGGCGTCGTCGGCCAGTTGCCGCACAGCCGCCGGGTCGGACAGGTCGGCGACGACGAACCGCACCGTTCCGGCCGAAGAGCCGCCCCCGGCAGCTCGTATGTCCGCCACCACCTGAGCACCGCGCTCGGCGTCGCTGCCGGTGAGGATCAGGTCGGCCCCGCCCGCGGCCAGCACCTTGGCCGTCGCGTGCCCCAGCCCGCCGATCGCGCCGGACCCGGTGACGAGTGCCGCCTTGCCTGCGAATTCCATTTCTGCGCCCCTCACGCCCGGCCGTTGGCCGAGCGACTTCTGTGCATCCGTTCAAGAAGTACGCGGCAGAAGCTACGACTTCTTGAACGTCGAGTCAAGAAGTCGTAGTCTTGGCCGCGTGGCACGAACCGGACGCCCCCGCGAGTTCGACAAGAACCAGACGCTGGAGCGCGCACTCAAACTGTTCTGGTCCCGGGGATACGGGGCGACGTCGGTCCAGGACCTGGTCGACGCGCTGGCCGTCGAGCGCGGCAGCCTCTACGGAACGTTCGGTGACAAGCGCCGCTTCTACCTGGACGCCGTCAGGCTCTACTGGGAGGTGTACGAGCGGCACCTGACCACTGTTCTCGACACTGCCCCGCTCCTGCCGGCCCTGCGCGAGATCCTGACGCACCCGGCGCGGCTGGACGAGCTGATCTCCGATGTGGGCGTGCCGCAGGGCTGCCTGGTCGGCAACACCACCGCCGAACTCGTCCCCCAGGACAGCGAGGCCACGGAGGTCGTGACCCGCTCGTACCGCCGGTTCACCGAGATCGTCACCGACGCGCTCCGCCGCGCCCAGGCCGCCGGCGAGGTCAAGGCCAACTCCTCCCCCGAGGCCCAGGCACAGCTCCTGCTCTACATCGTCCAGGGCCTGTCGCTCGTATCGAGAGCGGGTCTCGATCAGAGCGCGGCGCTGGCTGCGATCGACACGGCGGTGGACGGGCTGCGGGCGTGACCAGTCCCTCTATCCAGTGCTGTGACCGGAAGCGATCACCGACATGAGTACTCGGCGCTCAACGCCCGGTCTGTGAAAAATGATGAGGAGGTGACCGCCAGTTCACGTGCTCATTCGTTCATCTCGGCGGCCGCAAACCGTGCCTTTCTTACCGAGGAGCGCAGGCGGCTGCGGGAGGCTTTCCCTGCTGGGGTGGCGGAAGAGATCTACGTCGTTGATCTACTGATAGCCGCTCGTCCGTGATGTCTACCTGACCGTCACACGCCATGAGCCCAACGCCCTGACACCTCCGGGCCGGCCAACCGGGCCCAGATTCCCGACCTCCGGTACGCATGAGACATGACGATCACGGCGATATTCACGATACGCACATAACATCACCGGGGGGTGCCGTTGACGGTCAGCGGGATTTCGCAGCCGAACGACCTGGATCCGCCCCCCGGCACCAACCCCTGGCGGTTGACGCGTCGGCTCTGGCGGTCCAGGAAGGCGCTGTCGGGCATCACCCAGTGGTTCATCGACCTGGGTGTACCTGTCGTCGCGGTGCTCGCCCTCGCTTGGGTCCTGGCCGCGCGGGCGGAGACTCCGCTGGACGTCTATCAGGCGGTGACTCTGATGGACTCACCCGAGCGCAAGTGGCTCTGGCTCCTGTCGCTCATCGGCTGGCTCCTGGTGCCCGCGATCATCGGTGGTGTGGCCGGTGAGGTGATCGCGAACCGCATCAAGAACGTGAAGTCGTTGCCCACCGGCAAGCTGTACCAGCGGCGCACGCTCGGCCAGCGGATGCGTTTCCCCTACCTGATAGACGACCTCACCCGCTACGTGCACGCCAACCCGGCCACCCTCATCGGGGCGGGCAAGCGGGAATTCGTCTATGTCTTCGTGCGCGTCGCCCACAACAACAACTGGCGACTCGCGCTGAACCACTGGGAGATCGCCGTCCGGGACGCCATGTGCACCGAGGAATACGCGCAGTTGGACCGGCACGAGTGTCTGCGTGCGGCGCAGAGCTTCGCACTCATCCATCTCCGCCCGCCCGCCGTGTACGGACTGTGCCGGGTGTGCAACGCTCGATGACGACGAGGAGGTGACTCATGCCCACCGAGAGTGCCGTGGAACTCGCCCGCGCCTCCCTTGCTCTGGCCTTTCCCCAGGCGAGCGACGAGGAACTGACCCGAGCAGCCGAACTCGTCGTGCGCTGGGGGGCGGAGGGAGTGGGCCGACGGCTCGATCCCAGCCACGCGGAGCGTCTGCACCTGGACCTGATGGCCGCCGTCGGCGAGAACCCGGACGAAGTCGAGCGCCGGTACTACTCCGAGGCGCGTCCGGCGCGCACCCGCTTCTGGACCCGGCCCGACCGGGCCCCCCGTCTCCCGGTCCGCGATCCGGATCCCGACAACCCCGGACGTGGCTGAACGGCACGGCCAGGGGGCACCTCAAAGCCTCACCGAAAGGTTCCCCACGGTGGCGGTTATGGTCAGCTCGCCGCCGATCGCAGGTATGCGGCCATGGTCGAGGTGTCCAGCCGCTCGATCTGGCTGATCCGCCCCTGGGTGACCCCCATGGCACCGGCGACCTGCACCTGCGTGAAGCCTTGCGCCTTGCGGAGAGCGGCCAGCTCATGGCCCCGCTCGGCGTCGACCAGCTCCGCCTCGATGGCGTCGATGCGCTCGCGCTTCTCGGGGGTGATGTCGGCCGTCAGGTCGGCCATGGTGCCGAGGTTCATCCGCCCTGCCCTTCCTTCTTCTGCTGCTCCAGCGCCTGACGAGAAAGCGATCTCCTTCATGCCCTGACATGGCATGCCATATGATGGCCGCATGACGATGAACATGACGATGAGCCTGCCGGACGATATTGCCACCTTCGTGAAGTCCAAGGGCAACGCTTCGGCCTATACGGCTCGCATACTGCGCCGGCAGATGCTCGCCGAGGAACTGGAGAAGTCAGCACGTGTGCGCGCCGAAGCCGGGATCGCGGCGACGACCTCAGAGCCCGCCGAGAGCGAAGAGGACACGCTGGAGCGGTGGGCGCGGGTGGCAGGACGGTGAAGCGAGGACACGTCTACGAACTGTCGTTCGCCGGAGGGCCCGCGCATGTCCTCGTCATCTCGTCCGACGCCCTCAACGCCCAGCACAAATCCGCGACCTGCGTACTGATCTACCCGCAACAGGTCCGCGAGGCCACGCTCGTGGACATCCCGGTCGGCTCGCCCTCGGTCGGCACCATCGTGCTCGGTGAGTTCCGCACCCTGTCCGCCGTCCGTTTCACCGAAGACCTGGGACCCGTGGACGAGCGCGTCATGGAAGCAGTCGAGATCGGCCTTCGTGCCGTGTTCGACCTCTAGCCGTGAGCCGGCAGTCGCTCGTCACCCCGGCCAAACGATCGCCTGCACCTCGCTGTAAGCATGCAGCGCGTACGACCCCACGTCCCGCCCCACCCCGCTCTTCTTGAACCCCCCGAACGGTGCCTCCATGTTGCGGCCGACGGTGTTCACGCCGACCCCGCCTGCTCGCAGCTGCCGGGCCACCCGGAAGGCGCGGGCCACGTCCGTCGACCAGACGTAGTCGATGAGGCCGTAGTCGGTGTCGTTGGCCAGGCGCACCGCCTCCTCCTCTTCCTCGAAGGGGATGACCGCGACCACCGGGCCGAAGATCTCCTCGCGGGCGACCCGCATCTCGTTGGTGCAGTCGGCGAGGAGGGTCGGGGCGACGTAGAAACCCCGGTCCAGGAGCGGTCGTTCACCGCCCGCCACCACCACCGCGCCTTCCTTGCGGCCGAGTTCGACGTACGACTCCACCCGGTCCCGGTGCGCCGCCGAGATCACCGGCCCGACGACCGTGTCCCGCTCGCTCGGGTCACCCACCTTCAACCGGATGGCGTAGGCGGCCAGTTGCTCGACCAGGCGGTCGTACACGCCGCGTTGCGCCAGCACCCGCGTCGGCGCCGTACAGATCTGGCCGCTGTAGAAGGAGAACGTCGTGCCGATCCCGGCGACCGCCGCGCCGATGTCCGCGTCGTCGAGGACGACCGCCGCGCCCTTCCCGCCCAGCTCCATCAGCTGGCGTTTCATGTCCCGGCCGCACACGGAGGCGATGCGCTGTCCGACCGCCGTCGACCCGGTGAAGCTCACCATGTCGACGTCGGGGGAGGCCACGGCCTCCTCCCCCACCTCCACCGACCGGCCGGAGACGACGTTCACCACCCCGCGCGGCACCCCGGCCGCCTCCAGTGCCTGGGCCATCCGGTAGACGGAGAGCGGATCCTGCGGGGCCGGTTTCACCACCACCGTGTTGCCCATCGCGAGGGCGGGCGCCACCTTGCCGGCCGGGTTCGCCCACGGGTTGTTGTACGAGGTGATGCAGGTGACGACCCCGACGGGCTGCCGCACTGCCAGCGCGCCCATCACCGCCGCCCGGCCCATCGGCCCGCCCTCGTTGATCTGCGGCGGGATCGCCCATTCGGCGGGCTCCACCCGCGCGTAGCGCCGGAACCGGGCGGCGGCGACCCCGACCTGCATGGCCCGCGCCGTCGCCGTCGTCGCGCCGGTCTCCGCCCGGGCCAGCGAGGTGTACGGCTCGACGTGGGCGCGGATGACGTCCGCGGCCCGGCCGAGCATCGCCGCCCGTTCCTCCGGCGCGGTACGCGACCACGGACCGGAGGCCTCGCGGGCCGCGGCGCAGGCGGCGCGCACCTGATCCCGCGAGGCCTCCGGCGCCCACCCGACGATTCCCTCGGTCGCCGGGTCGACCACCTCGTAGTAGCCGCCCTCCGGCTCCGCCCACGCGCCGCCGACGAACAGCCGCTGTTCCTCGGTCACCTCGTCGCCACCGTCCGGGTGTCGCGCCCCGAGCGCAGCACCTTGCCCGGCACCGCCCCGCTCACCGCGTCGTCCCTGATCGCCTCGACCCCGTTGACCCACACGGCCCGGATGCCGATCGCCCTGGAGTCCAGCCGCGGGCTGTCACCCGGCAGGTCGTGCACCAGGGTGGCCGTGCCCGCGCCGATCCGTTCCGGGTCGAAGAGGACGAGGTCCGCATGCCATCCCTCCCGCACCTGACCCCGTTCACGCAGCCCGAACAGCCGCGCCGGATCGTCCGTCAGCATCTTCACCGCCTGCTCCAGGCCGACCAGTTTCCGGCCGCGCAGACAGTCGCCGATGAAGCGGGTGGTGTACGGCGCCCCGCACATCCGGTCCAGGTGCGCGCCCGCGTCGGAGCCGCCGAGGAGGACGTCCTCGTGCTGCCAGGTCTCGGCGCGCAGCTCCCAGGACGCCGGGTCGTTGTCGGTCGGCATGGGCCACAGGACCGTCCGCAGGTCGTCGGCTGCGCAGATCTCCACCAGGCACTCGAAGGGCTCCTGTCCGCGTTCCGCGGCGATGTCCTGCACCACCCGCCCGCTCAGACCCCGGTTCGTCTCGCTGTACGTGTCGCCGATGACGTACCGCCCGAAGTTCGTCAGCCGCCGGAAGACGCCGGCCTCCTTGGACCCGGCGCGCCGCAGCATCCCGGCCCGTATGTCGGGGTCGCGGAGTTTCTCCACCCGCTCCGGGACGGGCAGGCCGAGGATCGGGCCCCACCCCGGGATGAGGTTCAGGGCGCAGAACGTGCCCAGGGACATGTTCATCGGCGTGAGGATCGGCATGGTCAGCGCCACCACCCTGCCGCCCGCCTTGCGCGCCTGTTCGCTCGCGAGCAACTGCCTGGGCACCCGCTCCGGGACGGACGCGTCGATGGTCAGGACGTTCCAGTTCAGGGGCCGTCCGGCGGTCGCGCTCATCTCCGCGAACAGGTCGATCTCCGCGTCGCTGAACTGGTCCAGGCAGCCGGCGACGATCGCCTCGATCTGGGTGCCCTCGTGTTCCCCGACGGCCCGCGCGAGGGCCAGCAGTTCAGCGGGGAGCGCGTGCCGGGAGGCGACCGGTCGGCCGTCACCGTCGGAGTGGGTGGACGACTGGGTGGTGGACAGACCCCAGGCGCCCGCGTCCATCGCCTCGTGCAACAGCCGGAGCATCTGCGCGAGTTGCTCCTCGCTGGGCTGTCCGCCGACCGCGTCCGGCCCCATCACGTACCGGCGCAGCGCGCAGTGCCCCACCATGAAGCCCGCGTTGACCGCGATCCGTCCCTCCAGGGCGTCCAGGTACTCCCCGAACCCGTGCCAGCTCCAGGGCGCCCCCTCCTCCAACGCGACCAGGGACATCCCCTCCACCTTGGACATCATCCGGCGGGTGTAGTCGGCGTCCTCGGGGCGGGCCGGGTTCAGGGGCGCGAGGGTGAACCCGCAGTTCCCGGCGGCCACCGTGGTCACCCCGTGGTTGAGGGAGGGCGTGGCGTACGGGTCCCAGAACAGCTGGGCGTCGTAGTGCGTGTGCGGATCGACGAAGCCGGGGGCGAGGACGAGCCCGGAGGCGTTCTCGGTGGTGCGAGCTCCCTCGGTGACGTTCCCGACAGCGGCTATACGACCGTCCCGGATGCCGACGTCAGCGGTGTACGCCGGGGCGCCGGTACCGTCGACAACGGCCGCGCCCTTGATGACGTGATCAAGCACGAGCCTCACCTCCTGAACCCCGGCCGGGCTTCCCCACCTCAGGGGCGCGGGGAACTGCGCGACCAGCCACGACGCCCCCGCACCCCGCAACGGCGATCACCCGGCAGCCCGGAACCGCGACGTCCGATGCACAGGATCCGTGTCGATCTTCGGAATCACGTGCTCCCCGACCAGCCGGATCGTCTGCAACGTCTCCTCCTTCGGCACCCCCACCGGCAGCCCGAAGCTCAACTGGTCCGCCCCCGCCTGCTCCCACCGCTTGCACTGCGTGAGCACCTCGTCCGGGTCCCCGCAGATCAGCAGCTCCTCCGCGATGAGCAGCTCGATGAGCTCCTCGTTGTACTCGGGCAGGGTCTCCGGCCACACCGGGAACCCCTCGGGACGAGGAAACGTGTCGTGGTACCGGAAGACCAGCGACGGCAGATAGTGCAGCCCGCCGTTCACCGCGATCCGTACCGCCTCCTCGTGGGTGGGCGCGCAGATCGCCGTGGTCGTCACCATCACGTTGTCGTTGACGAAGTCGCCGATCGGCTCGGCGTCCACGACCGCGGTCTTGTACTGCTCGAGGACCCACTCCATGTCGGAGACCTTCTGCACGCTGAAGCCGAGCACCCCGAGCCCCTTGCGGGCGGCCATGGCGTACGAGGGCGGCGACCCGGCGGCGTACCACATCGCCGGGTGGGACTTCCCGTACGGCTTGGGCAGGATCTTCCTCGGCGGGAGCTGCCAGTGCTTGCCCTGGAAGCCGGGGTACTCGTCCTGGAGCCACATCTTGGGGAACTCGGCGATGGTCTCTTCCCAGATCTCCTTGGTGTAATTCATGTCGGTCACACCCGGTATGAACCCGAGGATCTCGTGCGAGCCGGCGCCGCGTCCGCTGCCGAACTCGAAGCGGTTCTCAGTGAGATGGTCGAGCATGGCGACCTTCTCGGCGACCTTCACCGGGTGGTTGACCTGGGCGAGCGGGTTGAAGATGCCGGAGCCCAGGTGGATCCGGTCGGTGGCGTGTGCGAGGTAGCCGAGGAACACGTCGTTGGCGGAGAGGTGCGAGTACTCCTCCAGGAAGTGGTGCTCGGAGGCCCAGGCGTACTTGAAGCCGGACCGGTCGGCCTGGATGACGTACTCGGTCTCCTCCATCAGCGCCTTGTGCTCGGCGAGCGGGTCGGTCTCGGCGCGCTTGCCCACGTATCCCTGTACAAAGAGCCCGAATTCCACGGAGGTCACCGTCCCCACGGTCGGTTCCGAACGTTATTTCTGACGGATCGTCAGATTCATGGGTCAGACTGTTCCACCGGCCCCTGGGAGCGTCAATAGCTGACGGCCCATCAGACGACGTTCACGCCCGCCAGCCAGCCCCCGTCGATCACGAAGGGCTGGCCGGTGATGTAGGAGGAGTCGTCACCGGTGAGGAAGAGCGCGAGCCGTGCCACCTCCTCGGGCCGCCCGATCCGCCCCAGCGGTACGAGCTTGCGGTAGAAGCGGTCCAGGGCCCGTGCCGCCTCCTCGGTGTCCGCGGCTCCGGTCGGATCCAGGTGGGCGGGGTTGGACATCGCGGTGTCGATGGCGCCCGGGCACATGGCGTTGACCCGGATGTTCCGGGCGGCCAGCTCCAGGGCGGCGACCCGGGTGAGCCCGAGGATCGCGTGCTTGCTGGCCGCGTAGGCGCCCACGGCCGCCATCCCGGTCACGCCGGTGTAGGAGGCGGTGTTGACGATCGTGCCCCCGTCGGCCATCCGGGCGGCCACCGCCTTGATGCCGAGGAAGCAGCCGACCTGGTTGACCTCGACGACCTGCATGAACTCGTCGAGGTGCGTGTCGAGGAGGGTGTTGAAGCGAAGGATGCCGGCATTGTTGACCAGCCCGTCGACCCGGCCGTACGCCTTCTCGGCCGCGGCGACAGCCGCCTGCCACTCCGCTTCCTCGCGCACGTCGAGGTGGACGTACAGCGCGCCCAACTCCTTGGCGAGGGCCTCCCCTTGACCGTCGAGCACATCCGCCACCACCACCCGCGCGCCCTCCGCCACGAACAGCCGGGCCTCCTGCTCCCCCTGACCTCGTGCCGCGCCGGTGACGATGACGACCCGTCCCTCGAGCTTGCCCATGCGGAACCCCTTCGCATCGGTGGAGGTCAGCATCGTACCGCCGGGTCTGACGATGCGTCAGATACTGCGCGGTGTGTGCGGGAGCACACACCAAGTGACCGAGGAGTAGGGATATTTGACCCTGTCGCGGACCGACCGGTGACGCCAATAATCCTTCACGGCCAGGTAAAGCGAACATCAAGGATTCCCAGGGACGGAGTGGCATGGCCAAGAGGCGTCTGAAGAACAAGAAGATCCGGCTCGTGGCGATCGGTTCCGCACTCGCGACCGGCGGCGCGATCATCGCTCTCCTTCCGTCGGCGAACGCGGCCGAGGAGAAGACACCCGAGCAGATCGTCGCGATGTGCGAAAGGTCCGCGGTGATCAACGGCGAACAGCGGTCGGTGAGTGATTTCGGGGCCAGCTTCGGCGACGGTTTCGCGGCCGACAACTGCACCTACGTCGAGACGAATTTCGAGTCGTTCGACGGCCCCACGGAGAAGGCCTCGATCGACTTCCCGAACTGCGAGCCGAACGCCACCGAACCGGCGAAGGTGTCGATTTCCTGGAAGTCCACCGTGGCCCAGGGGTCGGGCAAGTACACGGCGACCCAGCAGGGCGCCGGCGGCGGGCTCTTCGGCTTTCTGAGCGGATCCTGGCTCAAGCACAAGGGGACGACCGACATGACCGTCAGGACGGTGACCGCGGGCGACACGGAGAACCGCGAGGTTCCGGTCGGCAAGGTCCTGCACATGGAGTTCACGCCGAAGATGCAGCGCATGACCGGCGAATGGCGGGTGCGGATCGACGCCGACCCCGGAGGCTTCGCGACGAACCCCACGCCGGAGCAGAACTTCGTCGCGTCGGAACTCGTCGAGGGGCCCGCCATCCTGCCGGGCGCCGCCGGAGCCGCAGGCATCGCGGACGGGGTGGCCAAGCCCGTCCTGACCGACTGCTGAGCCCTCCCCCTCACCCCCCCATCACCCCGTCGCAGCCCCATCGAGCTGCGGAAAAGCATGCAACTCCCTCCAACCCAAAGCATTCAACTCCCCCCTACCCGCAGGCTCCCCCGCAAGGAGACGCACCATGACGACCCGCACCGGCCGCAAGGGCCATCACCGGAGCAAGAAGAAGCGCATGGTCATCGCCATGGCTCCAGTGGTGGCCATCGCGGTGGCCATTCCGCTGATGAATCAGGCGGGTGCCGCCACCCCCTCCGAGGTGACCAAGGACTGCGCGGAGAACGCCGCCAAGCTGGACAACTGTGAATTCGTCGACGTCCAGTTCAAGAGAAACAGTCTGGGCGCCAACAAGCGCGTCTCCACCCCGACCGACAACTGCGGTTCCACGAGTGCCCTGTCGAAGAGCTTCAGCGTGTCCACGTCGGTGACGCGGTCCATCACACTGGAGGACGGGTTCACCGCTTCCGCCGACTCGAAGCTGGGGAACTCGTTCTTCGAGATCGGCGCCAAGTTCAACACGACGGAGTTCACCCTCAAGCGCGACGACACGGGAACCGGATTCGACTTCTCCCGGACCGACACCGTGAAACCCAACCACATCGGGTTCTTCATGTGGTCGGAGAAGCGAACCGACGTGAGCGGATTCCTCAGGGCCACCTACAAGGAGGAGCAGGACGGCCAGAAGGTGTTCTTCTCGCCGAGCGAGGGCGGCACGAGCGTGCACGTCTTCTATCCGCAACTCCTGAAGAACGGCACCCCCGACGGCCGTCTCTGGCTGCGCAACGTCGAGTGCGGAACTCCCCAGGCCAACGGAATCCAGAGCTCGGAGAACAGCATCAGGACGGAACCCGGATTCGGTGAGGGCGGCGAGAATGTCACCGACGTCGAGATCCCGCTGAGCGAGATCCCGGCGCCCTGACATTCCCCTAGGACGTTCTCAGGTGCGAAGCACGGGCGTGGCTCCCAGCCACCGCAGGACCGCGTCCGTGCCGCCCCGGGCGTCCAGCTTGGCGTAGATGTTGCTGAGGTTGTTGCGGACGGTCTTCTCGCTCAGCCGTAAGCGCAGCCCGATCTCCTGCGCGCCCAGACCGGTCGACAACAACTCCATGATCTGCTGCTCGCGCGGCGAGAGCAGGGCCCGCAGCCGCTCCATCGCGTCGCCGGCCGTGGGCATCCGCCGGGCCCCCTCCCGCAGTGCGGCGCACGCGCTCGGCGAGAGGTAGGTGTGCCCGACGGTCGCCGCCATGACCGCCGAGGACAGCATGTGGGAGCAGTAGTCCCCCTCGACCAGATAGCCAGCCCCGGACCGGAACACCTCGACCACCGTCTCGGTGTCCTGGCGTGGACTGACGACGATCACCGGGACGCCGCGGGTACCGAAGGCCTCCAGCAGCTCCGGGAAGGACACCCCCGGCTCCGCGCAGCGCAGCACCGCGACGTCCACCGCGCTCTCCCGCAGCTCGCGATAGGGCGGGGAGATCCGCAGGACTCCGTCCACGTACGGATCGTCCGGGGCGGGCCAGTCGTCGTGCGGCCAGGCACCCTCGGTGCAGGCCAGGGCAACGGAGAGTCGTTCGGAGGATCGCACTGCACGGGCCCTTCCGCCGGAACTATCACGTCCGTACGTCTGTACGTACGCGACTCGGCGTGGGCATGTTCAAAGATTCAAGAAGAAAAGCTCCAGCTGTCTGACAGGTTGCTTCCCGACTCCTATGCGGGCACCGCCACGACTCCTACCGCGCGGGCCGCCCTACGAATCCGCCAGCAGCGGGCCCACCTCCGTGCCGAACGCGGCAATCTGGTCGGTGAGTTCGGTACGGCTTCGGCTGCGGAAGCGGACCTGGATCTGGTCCACCCCCATCGCGCGGTAGGCCCGCAGGGACTCGGCGAGAGCCTCGGGCGGGCCGCTGAGCGTGCGCCGGCCGACGTCCCAGGCCGGGCCGCCGACGTACAGCGGCTCGGCGATGGCGCCGACGACGAAGGGCCCCTGGATCGCGTGCTCCGCGCGGATCTCCCGGATCCGCGCGATCTGCGCGGGCAGCCGCTCCCGCGGGTCCCCCTGCGGCAGCCAGCCGTCCCCCCGGAGCGCGGCCCGGCGGACGGCGGCGGAGGAGGAGCCGCCGACCCACAGCGGGACGCGGGTCTGCGCGGGCCGGGGGCGCTGGCCGAGGTCCTGGAAGTCGTAGAGCTTGCCGTGGTGTTCGGGGAACTCCTCGGGCCCGAGCGCCGCGCGCAGGGCGTCCACCGACTCGTCGAGCACGGCCCCGCGCCGGGGGAAGTCGACTCCGAGCGCCTCGAACTCCTCCCGCACGTGCCCGGCACCCACCCCGAGGATCAGCCGCCCGCCGCTCAGGTGGTCGAGGGTCACGTACTGCTTGGCGCCGATCAGCGGATGACGCAGACCGACGACGGCGACATGGCTGAGCAGCCGGACGCGTTCGGTGGCGGCGGCCAGGAAGGCGAGGGTGGCGACCGGGTCGTACCAGACCGTGCTCATCGCGGGCGCCAGCCGGCGCGGAATGGCCACGTGGTCGCAGCAGGCGACGTACGAGAACCCGGCCCGGTCGGCGGTCCGGGCGATCTCGACCAGGTCGTCCGGACCGGCGTCGGCCTCCCACGGCTCGGCGTAGAGGGTGCTCTGGGACTGGACGGGGAGCTGGATGCCGTAGGAGAGACGGGGGTTGGGGGGCATCGCCGTCACCGGGAGCCGTCCCAGAGGCCGTCCGGGGTGAGCCCCAGCAGCTCGATCGCGTTGCCCCGCACGATCCGCTCCACCACATCCGGGGCGAGGTGCCCCATCTGGGCCTCGCCGACCTCGCGGGACTTCGGCCAGGTGGAGTCGGAGTGGGGGTAGTCGGTCTCGTAGAGGACGTTGCCGACACCGATGGAGTCGAGGTTCCTGAGCCCGAAGGCGTCGTCGAAGAAGCAGCCGTAGACGTGTTCGGCGAAGAGTTCGGACGGCGGGCGGTGGACCTTGTCGGCGACGCCGCCCCAGCCGCGGTTCTCCTCCCAGACGATGTCGGCGCGCTCCAGGATGTAGGGGATCCAGCCGATCTGGCCCTCCGCGTACATCACCCTGAGGTTCGGGAAGCGTTCGAACTTGCCGCTCATCAGCCAGTCGACCATCGAGAAGCAGCAGTTGGCGAAGGTGATGGTGGAGCCGACGGCGGGCGGGGCGTCGGCGGAGGTGGAGGGCATCCGGCTGCTGGAGCCGATGTGCATGGCGATGACGGTGCCGGTCTCGTCGCAGGCGGCCAGGAAGGGGTCCCAGTCGTCGGTGTGCACGGAGGGCAGGCCGAGGTGCGGGGGTATCTCGGAGAACGCCACGGCCCTGACGCCCCGGGCGGCGTTGCGCCGCACCTCCGCCGCCGCCAGTTCGGCGTCCCACAGGGGGATCAGGGTGAGCGGGATGAGACGGCCGTGCGCCGTCGGCCCGCACCACTCCTCCACCATCCAGTCGTTGTAGGCCCGAACGCAGAGCAGACCGAGCTCGTGGTCACTCGCCTCGGTGAAGGTCTGGCCGCAGAAGCGCGGGAAGGTCGGGAAGCAGAGCGCGGACTGGACGTGGTTGACGTCCATGTCGGCGAGGCGCTGCGGGACGTCGTAGGAGCCGGGCCGCATCTGCTCGTAGGTGATGACCTCCAGCTTGATCTCGTCCCTGCTGTAACCCACCGCGGTGTCCAGGCGGGTCAGGGGGCGGTGCAGATCCTCGTAGACCCACCAGTCGCCGAGCGGGCCTTCGGTGCCCTGAGCGCCCATCACGGGCTTGAAGCGGCCGCCGAGGAAGGTCATCTCCTTCAGGGGCGCGCGGACGATCCGGGGCCCGGTGTCCAGGTACTTCTTCGGAAGCCGGTCCTGCCAGACGGTGGCGGGCTCCACGGTGTGGTCGTCGACGGAGATGATCAGCGGCAGCGGGGTCTGCGTGTCCGTGGCGGTGTCCATGGCGGTGTCCATGGCGCTGACGGTAGCGCCGATCTGACGATCCGTCAGCTCTGTGAGCGGCCCCCTCTTGTGGTGATTTCCGCGCGAGTCTGTGCGAAGAAGGCGTGCGGGCCTTGTGATATCCCGCGTGCCTGCCTGTGATCACACTCTCCACAGCTGACGCATCTGCCATGAACAAGGCAAACTGGCGGGGTTGCTCAGGATTTCCAGGGGGGACGGCGATGGACGGTGTACCGCGAGTGCCGGAGGTACCGCGCGTGCCGGAGCAGAGGCGTCCCGGCTCCGCGGACCGGGCGGGGGCGGAGACGGAGACGGTGTCGTTGCGGTTCGGCGTGCTCGGACCGGTGCGCGCCTGGCGGGACGAGGAACCGCTGAGCACCGGCTCCCCGCAGCAACGGGCCCTGCTGGCCGCCCTGCTGCTGCGCGAGGGCCGGACCGCGACCGCCGCCGAGCTGATCGACGCCCTGTGGGGCGAGGAACCGCCCGCGCGGGCCCTGGCGGCGGTACGGACGTACGCCTCCCGGCTGCGCAAGGTGCTGGACCCCGGGGTCCTGGTGAGCGAGTCCGGCGGGTACGCGGTGCGCGGGCTCTCCGAGGGCGCGCTGGACGTGACCGTCGTCCAGGACCTGGCGACCGAGGCGGAGAAGGCGCGCGGCGCCGGGGACCTGTGCCACGCCCGTGAGGTCCTGGGCCGGGCGCTCGCCCTGTGGGACGGCGAGGTGCTGGCCGGGGTGCCGGGCCCGTACGCGGAGGCGCAGCGGGTCAGGCTGGAGGAGTGGCGGCTCCAGTTGCTGGAGACCCGCCTGGACATGGACCTGGAGCAGGGCTGCCACGCGGAGGCGGTCTCCGAACTGACCGCGCTGACCGCGGAGCACCCCCTCCGGGAACGCCTGCGCGAGCTGCTGATGCTGGCCCTGTACCGCAGCGGCCGTCAGGCGGAGGCGCTGGCGGTGTACGCCGACACCCGCCGGCTCCTGGCCGACGAACTGGGCGTGGACCCGCGCCCGGGCCTGAGCGAACTCCAGCAGCGCATCCTCCAGGCGGATCCGGGCCTGGCGGAACCGTCCGCGAAGAAGGCGGAACCCGACGCCGTACCGGTGCGCCCCGCCCAACTCCCGGCCACCGTCCCGGACTTCACCGGGCGGTCGTCGTTCGTCACGGAACTCGGCGAGGTGCTGGCCTCCGCGGAGGGCCGGGTGATGGCCGTGTCCGCGCTGGCCGGGATCGGCGGGGTCGGCAAGACCACCCTGGCGGTGCACGTCGCCCACCAGGCGCGCGGTGTCTTCCCCGACGGTCAGCTGTACGTCGATCTCCAGGGCGCGGGATCGAGGGCGGCGGAACCCGAGACGGTCCTTGGCTCCTTCCTGCGCGCCCTGGGGACCCCGGACTCGGCCATCCCCGACTCGCTGGAGGAGCGGGCGGCGCTGTACCGCTCGGTCCTGGACGGCCGCCGGGTGCTGGTGCTGCTGGACAACGCGCGGGACGCGGCCCAGATCCGCCCGCTGCTGCCGGGCACCGAGGGCTGCGCGGCCCTGATCACCTCCCGGGTCCGCATGGTCGACCTCGCCGGGGCCCACCTCGTCGACCTGGACGTGATGTCCCCGGACGAGGCGCTGGCCCTGTTCACGAAGATCGTCGGCGAGGAACGGGTCGGCTCCGAACGGGAGGCGGCGCTGGACGTGGTCGCGGCGTGCGGTTTCCTGCCGCTGGCGATCCGTATCGCGGCGTCCCGGCTGGCCGCCCGTCGCACCTGGACGGTCTCGGTGCTGGCGGCGAAGCTCGCGGACGAGCGGCGGCGCCTGGACGAGCTCCAGGCCGGCGACCTCGCGGTGAAGGCGACCTTCGAGCTGGGATACGGGCAGCTGGAGCCGGTCCAGGCCCGCGCGTTCCGGCTGCTGGGCCTGGCGGACGGCCCGGACATCTCGCTGGCGGCGGCCGCGGCGGTGCTGGACCTGCCGACGGACGACACGGAGGACCTCCTGGAGGCCCTGGTCGACACGTCGTTGCTGGAATCGGCGGCGCCGGGCCGCTACCGCTACCACGATCTGGTCCGGCTCTACGCGCGTGCCTGCGCGGAACGGGACGAGTGGCCGCCGAGCGAGCGGGCGGCGGCGATGTCCCGGTTGCTGGACTTCTATCTGGCGACGGCGTCGGCGGTCTACGCGATCGAGCGGCCCGGCGAGCGGGTCCTGGACCATCTGAGCCGGGTCGACTACCCGGGGCTGACCTTCACCGACCGGGACAAGGCACTGGACTGGCTGTTCAGCGAGGCGAGCGCGCTGCTCGCGGCGGTGCAACAGGCGGGCGGCGAGGGCCTGGTGAGGCGGGCGGCGGACCTGCTGGTGGTGGGCATCGACCTCGGCGAGTCGGGCGTCAACTCACGCCAGTACGTCAGATCCTGCGCCGCGGTGATCACGGCGGCGCGGCAGGCCGGTGACGCCCTCGCCGAGGGCCGGGCCCGCCTCATGCACAGCCATCTGCTCGGCATCGCCGGTCAGTTCGCCGACTCCAGCCTGGAGGCCGGCCGGGCCCTGAAGCTCGGGCTCGTCGCGAACGACCCGGTGGTCTGCGCCCAGGCGCCCAACCAGCAGGGCATCATCGCCCTGTACGACGGGCGGCACGACGAGGCCGAGGAGCATCTGACGAAGGCGCTGACCGCGTTCCGCGAGGACCGCAACAACCCGGGCGAGGCGAGCGCCCTGTGCAACCTGTCCCGGGTGCACCTCGCGACGGGCCGTACCGACAGTGCCGTCTCGCTGGCCCGGCAGGGGGTCGCCCTGTACGAGCGGGACGACACCGGCATGGCGCTGCGGCTCGCCAACGGCAAGTACGCGCTCGGGCTCGCCCTCACCAGCCTCGGCCGGACCCGGCTGGCGCAGGACACGCTCACCGAGGCCCTGCACATGTTCCAGGCCGCCCGGCAGCGCCTGTGGCACGGCATGACGCTGTTCCGCATCGCCGAGGTCCACCTGGCCGACCAGCGGGCCGCGCAGGCCGCGGCCAGTGCCGAGCAGGCGCTCGTGGTGCTGCACGGCATCGGCGGCGACTGGCGCCGCGCCAACGTGCTGACGGTGCTGGGCCGGGGCCTGCGCGGCATCGGCCAGACGGACCGGGCCAAGGTCTGCTGGCAGGAAGCCCTGACCATCTTCGAGAGCTCCGGATCACCCGAGGCCAAGGACGTGCGACAGCTGCTCGCCACCGCTCCGATCGCCTGAAATCGGCGAGCCGGGCGCCACGTTCATCATTCGTTTATCGCCACCCGGCACTCTCATGAGTGCCGGACCGTCGTGTCGGGGGGCAGACGGCACGGCACCAGGGTCGTACCACTAAGGTGAACGGCTCTGTGACGCCCGCCCGGCGGCCCGCGGGGGAGCTGCCGGGCGGGTTCTCATCAGTCTCGTTCGTCCTAAGTCCCACGTCCCAAAGGGAGCAGTCTCATGGCCGACAACAACGGCGACGTCAAGCCCGACGACTTCCACGCCACCGGCGAGGAGACCGTGCTCGCAGCCGCGGACTCCGAGAAGAAGAAGACCGACATCACGACCAAGGACTTCCACGCCACGGGTGGCGAGACCGTGAAGCCGGACGACTTCCACGCCACCAGCGAGCCGTCCAACTGAGCTTTCACCTCACGGGGTTCGACCGCGGCGGCGCGGTAGGGGGAGCCGCCGCGGTCGATGGCTTGCGGGGGCGGGCGGGGTGCGGGTCGGCGTGGGGGCGCCGGCCGGTCAACCCGCCCGCCCCCGCAGCGCGCCTTTCACCACCTTCCCGCCGGCGTTGCGTGGGAGTTCCCGCAGGAACTCGACCGTTCTGGGGACCTTGTAGTTCGCCATCTCGCGGCGGGCCCAGGCGATGAGGTCGTCGCCCGTCACCACCGACCCGGCCCGCCGCACCACGTACGCCCTGCCGACCTCACCCAGGCGGGCGTCGGGGACGCCGATCACCGCCACGTCGGCGACGTCCGGGTGCAGGCCGAGGAGTTGCTCTATCTCCGCCGGGTACGCGTTGAAGCCGCCGACGATGAACATGTCCTTGATCCGGTCGGTGATCCGCAGGTTGCCGGCGTCGTCCAGGACGCCCACGTCTCCGGTGCGCAGCCAGCCGTCCTCGCCCAGTACCTCCGCCGTGGCCGGCTCGTCCTGGTAGTAGCCGCGCATCACGGTGAAGCCCCGGACCAGGACCTCGCCGGGCACACCGGCCGCGAGCGGAGTGCCCTCGGCGTCCACCACCCGTACCTCGGTGCCCGGGATCGCCCGCCCGGAGGTGGACGCGATCACCGACGGGTCGTCGCCGCGGCGGCACATCGTGACGATGCCGCTCGCCTCGGAGAGGCCGTAGGCGGTCAGGACGGTGTCCACGCCCAGTTCGCCGCGCAGGCGTTCCACCAGCCGCAGCGGGACCACCGCGGCGCCGGTCACCACCAGCCGCAGCGCCGACAGGTCGTGCGCGTCGCGGGCCGGATGGTCCAGCAGTGACTGGTGCAGGGTGGGTGGGCCCGGCAGCACCGACACCCGTTCCGCCGCGATGTTCGCCAGCGCCGTGTCCACGTTGAACACCGGCTGCGGGATCATCGTCACGCCCCGCATCAGGCAGGCGATCACTCCCGCCTTGTAGCCGAAGGTGTGGAAGAAGGGGTTCACGATCAGGTAGCGGTCGCCGTGCCGCAGACCCGCCAGGTCGGTCCAGATCCGGTACGCCCGCAAGGTCTGGGCGTGGGTGATGACGGCGCCCTTGGGGCGGCCCGTCGTGCCGGACGTGAAGACCAGGTCGGAGGGCTGGTCACCGTGCACGGCCGAGGCGCGGGCCCGCACCCGCGCCGGTTGCACCTCGTCCCCGGCCGCCAGGAACTCCTTCCAGGTGCGGAAGTCCGCCGGGGCGTCGTCGGACAGCACCACCACCTGCTCCAGCTCCGGCAGTCCCGGCAGCGGGCCGCGGCCCGTCCCCTCCCCCGCGGCCCGCCGCAGCGACGCCACATACGACGTCCCGAGGAACGTGCCCGTCACGAACAGCAGCCGGGCCCCGCTCCTGGCCAGCACGTCGGCCGCCTCGGCCCCCTTGAAGCGGGTGTTCAGCGGCACCAGGACCGCGCCCGCCGACACCGCGCCCAGCGCCGAGACGATCCAGTCGAGCGAGTTGGGGGCCCAGATCCCGACCCGGTCGCCCGCCCGCACCCCGCTCGCGACGCACGCCGCCGCCGCGCGCTCCACCCGGGCGCCCAGTTCGCCGTACGAGATCCGGGTACGGCCGTCCACCACCGCCTCGGTGTCCGCGTACCGCTCGGCCGCCGACCGGACCAGGCCCGGGATGCTGCCCCACTCCATGTCTCCGCGCACAACCAGCCTCCTGAACCCAGTAGCTGACTGTCCGTCAGATTAGCGGTAGCCTGACGGCCTGTCAGCTCGCCCGCCCGTCTGCGGAGGTGTGCGCACCATGACCGGAGGCCCAGGACTCAAGGACGCCACCGCCATCGTCGGCATCGGGCAGACGCCCTTCGCCAAGAACCTCCCCGAGGACGAGCGGACCCTCGCCTGCCGCGCGGTCCTCGCCGCCCTCGACGACGCCGGGATCGCCCCCGGCGAGGTCGACGCGCTCGCCTCCTTCACCATGGAGGAGACCGACGAGGTGGAGCTGGCGAAGGCCGTCGGCTTCGGGGACCTGACCTTCTTCAGCAAGGTCGGGTACGGGGGCGGCGGCTCCTGCGCCACCGTCGCCCACCTCGCCTCGGCCATCGCCTCCGGGCAGGCCACGGTGGGGGTCGCGTGGCGGTCGCGGAAGCGGGGCAGCGGCCCGCGCCCCTGGACCAACACCACGGTCCAGCTGCGCACCCCCGCGCAGTGGACCCGGCCCTTCGGCCTGCTGCGGCCCGTCGACGAGATAGCCGTGCTCGCCCGCCGCTACATGCACGAGTACGGCGTGACCCGCGACCACCTCTTCAACGTCGCCCTCGCCTGCCGCAACCGTGCCAACCAGAACCCCGACGCGGTGATGTACGAGCGCCCCCTGACCCGCGAGATGTACATGTCGTCCCGGTGGATCAGCGAGCCCCTGTGCCTGTACGACAACTGCCTGGAGACGGACGGCGCGCTCGCGTGCGTGGTCGTCAGCAGCGAGCGGGCCCGGGACTGCCGCCGGACACCCGTGTACGTCCACTCCGCCGCCCAGGGCCTGCCCGCCCAGCACCACGGCATGGTCAACTACTGGAACGACGACCCGCTGACCGGCCCGGCCTGGACCGCCGCCCGGCACCTGTGGAAACACGCCGACTTCACCCCTCAGGACGTGGACGTCGCCCAGATCTACGACGCGTTCACGCCCCTCATCCCCCTCTCCCTGGAGGGCTACGGGTTCTGCGGCCGCGGGGAGGGCGGGGCGTTCACCGAGCAGGGCGCCCTGGAGAGCGGCGGACTGCTGCCCCTCAACACCGGCGGCGGCGGACTCAGCGAGGCCTACGTGCACGGCTTCAACCTCATCAACGAGGGCGTCAAGCAGCTGCGCGGGACGAGCACCGCGCAGCTGCCCGGAGCCTCGACCTGCCTGGTCACCGCCGGTGAGGGCGTCCCCACCTCCGCCCTGCTCCTGAGGGCCTGACCACGTGAAGACCCGGGCCCCCGGATCCTGAGGAGTTGACCCGCCATGCTGACCCCCGTCACCGACACCGACGGCGCCCCCTTCTGGCGGTACGCCGCCGAGGGCGAGCTGCGTGTCCAGGCCTGCGCCGACTGCGGTGAGCTCCGCTTCCCGCCCCGGCCGTGCTGCCCGCACTGCCAGTCCCTCACGAGCGAGTGGCGCCCGATGTCCGGACAGGGCCGCGTCTGGTCGTACGCCGTTCCGCATCCGCCGCTGCTGCCGGAGTACGCGGCACGGGCGCCGTACAACGTCGTGGTCGTCGAACTCGCCGACGCTCCCCGCATCCGGCTGGTCGGCAACCTGGTCGGCGCGGCCGGGGACCCTCTGGACTCCGTCGATCCACACGGCATCCGGATCGGCGCCCGGGTGCGGTTCGTCGTCGACCCGGCGACCGGGCTTCCCCAGTGGGTCCTGGAGCGATCGTGAACGTCACCGTCAGCCCCGACAAGGACACCGGCGTCGCGGTCGTCACCCTCGACCGGCCCGAGCGGCTCAACGCCATCGACCTTGGCACGGTCGAGGAACTCGAGGGCGTCTGGCGGGAGTTGAGGTTCGACGACGCGGTGCGGGCCGTCGTGCTCACGGGCCGCGGGGAGCGCGCGTTCTGCACCGGGATCGACCGGGACGCGGCCGTGCCGCAGCCGGCGTCCCCCTTCATGGCGGACGATCCGCTGCTGCGGATCGGGCCCAAGACGAACGACCTGTTCAAGCCGGTCGTCGCGGCCGTGCGGGGCATGGCCTGCGGCGGGGCCTTCTATCTGCTCGGCGAGTGCGACTTCCTCGTCGCGGACACCACGGCCACCTTCTTCGACCCGCACACCACCTACGGCATGGTCAGCGCGTACGAGGCGGTCCTGATGGCCCAGATGATGCCGCACGGGGAGGCCGCCCGCACCGCGCTCATGGGGACGGCCGAGCGAATGTCGGCGCGGCGCGCCCACGAGGTGGGGCTGGTCACCGAACTCACCGAGCCCGGCGGCGCGTTGGCAGCAGCAACCGCCGCCGCCGCGGTCATCGCCGGGTACCCTCCCGAGGCCGTGCAGGGCACGGTGCGCGCCCTGTGGGCCGCCAAGGAGGCGTCGCTGGCACGGGGTTACGCGCAGGCTCCGCATCTGGTGGCGCTCGGGAACCTGCCGGCCGAACGGCAGGCCGGGCTGTTCCGGGCCCGGCAACGGGAGTTCAGGTTGCGGTAGCAATCTGCGTGTATCACGCAGGTGTACGCTCGCGGGCATGGTTGAGCACCGCATGATCGACGTGAACGGCATCCGTCTGCACTTCGCGGAGGAGGGCACGGGACCGCTCGTCGTGCTGCTGCACGGCTTCCCCGAGTCCTGGCACTCCTGGCGGCACCAGTTCGGCCCGCTGGCCGCGGCCGGGTTCCGGGTGGTCGCGCCGGACCAGCGCGGTTACGGCCGCAGCGATCACCCCGAGGACGTGGACGCGTACAGCATCCTCCACCTCGTCGGGGACGTGGTCGGGCTGATCCACGCGCTGGGCGAGGAGCGGGCGTTCGTGGTGGGCCACGACTGGGGCGCGCCGGTGGCCTGGCACACCGCGCTGCTGCGGCCGGACGTGGTGCGCGGGGTGGCGGGGCTGAGCGTGCCGCCGCCGTTCCGTGGGGAGCGGCCGCCGCTGCGGGCCATGCAGGAACTGTTCGGCGGGCGGTTCTACTGGAATTACTTCAGCCTGCCGGGCGTCGCCGACGCCGAGTTCGCCGTGGACACCCGCACGACCTTGCGCCGGCTGCTGTTCTCCGCCTCCGGCGACGCCCCGAACGCCGGTGGCCACGAGAGCGCCCTGGTGGACCTGGAGCGGGGCTGGCTCGCGGACATGACCGACCCGGAGGTGCTGCCGGCCTGGCTCACCGAGGAGGACCTCGACGAGCTGACCGAGAGCTACGCGAAGGGCTTCACCGGCGCCCTGAACTGGTACCGCAACCTGGACCGCAACTGGGAACTGACCGCCGCCTGGCACGGCGCCGTCGTCACCCCGCCCGCGCTGTACATGTACGGCGACCGCGACCTGGTCCCCGCCTTCCCGGGCACCCCCGAACTGATCAATCGGCTCCCGGCTCTGTTGCCCAACCTCGTCCGCGACCCGCTCGTGCTGCCCGGCTGCGGCCACTGGACCCAGCAGGAGCGTCCGGACGAGGTGAACGAGGCGCTGGTCGGCTTCCTCACCGGGCTCAGCGGCCCGGACAGGCCCTGACCGCTCAGTTCGCGAGTTCGGCTTCCGGGTCGACCTGGCAGTGGTCGACCGACCCCAGCAACGCGTCCCCGAGCTTCACCTTGGTGTTCGCCCTGCCCTTCGCCGGCACGGTGACCGTGACGGAGATGTTCTTCAGGAGCTCCGTGCCCTCGGCGTCGTAGAAGGTGACCCAGGCCTGGAAGTCGGCCTCGCGCTTGTTCGGGTTGGAGATCTCGACCGTGGCGTACGGAGTGGTCGCGGTCGCACAGCTGACCAGCTTCGCCGTGCCGTCCTTCAGCGCCGTGCCGGAGCCGGTGCTGGTGGAGCTGGGCGTGGAGCGGTAGCCGGGTCGCCGGTTGTAACCGCTCCCGCCGCTGGTACTGCTGCTGCCGTAGCTGTCGCCGCTGCCGCTGTCGCCGTACGAGGAGTCGTAGTCGTCGTCATCGGAGCCGTACGAGCCCGACGAACCGCCCGAACTCGACGACGAGCCGCCGTGGTTCTGGCTGGAGCTGCTGCAGCCGCCACCGCTGCCGCCACTGCTGCTCCGGCCGTGACGGCCCGTCGAGAACCCCGTCAGTGCGAGTACCACCATGGCCAGAACAGCCGTGAACTTGAGTGTGCGCCCCCGTGAATGCATACGGTCACTCTAGTCACACACGCGATCACTGAAGCAAACATGTGGCCACTCTCAGGCGGTCCTGGCCGTCCCGGTCCCCTTCTCCGCGTCCAGCGCGTACACGCACCGGTCCTTGCTGCACGCGTACACGACCCCGTCCTCGACCACCGGGGAGCCGGTGATCTCGCCGCCGGTCGCGAGTTTCCAGCGCAGGCGGCCGTCGTCGGCCTTGAGCGTGTACAGCAGGTGGTCGGTGGAGCCGAAGTGGATACGGCCCTCCGCCACCACCGGGGCGCCCACGATGTCGCCGCCCGCCTGGAAGCGCCACTTCGGGGTGCCGGTGACGGCGTCCAGGGTGTAGAGCCCCTTGCCGCTGCCGACGTGCACGTGGCCCGCGGCCACCAGGACCGAGTCGACGGACGAGCGGGCCTCGGTGGCGATGCGCCAGCGGTCGCGGCCGTCGGTGGCGTCGAGGGCGTACACCGTGCCGAGGTAGTCGGTGAGGTAGATGCCGCCGCCGGTCACCGCCGGGCCCGGCACGAAGGTCGGCGGGCACAGGAAGACCGCCGGCGCCTCGAAGTGCCAGCGGACATGGCCGCTGCCCACGTCCAGCGCCAGCACCCGGGCGCCCGCGGACACGTACACATAGCCGTCGTTGGCCGGCGTCAGCCGCACCGGCACCCCGCCGCAGGAGGCCGTGTCGCCGATCGGGTACGACCAGCGCTCGTCGCCGGTGCGGGCGTCCAGGGCACGCACCCGGGCGTCCTGCCAGACGTACACCGTGCCCTCGTGCAGGGTCGGGCCCGCCTCCGGGGACTCGAAGTCGGTCTGGCAGCCGGTGATCTCCCACAGCTTCTGTCCGCCCGAGGCCTCCCACGCCTGGACGCCGCCGCCGCGGGTGCCGGTGATCACGGTCCCCCGCTCGGCCTTCAGGGAGTACACCCAGGCGTCCGTGGACAGCCGCCACAGGTCGCCGCCCTCCCGGGCGTCCAGGGCGAACAGGGTGGGCCCGTCGGAGGCGTGGATACGGCCGTCGGCGACCGCCATCGACCAGGCCACGTCCCGCGTCTTGAAGCGTCGGCGGCCGGTGGCCACATCCAGGGCGTGCACCTCGAAGGAGGTGACGTAGACCAGGTCACCGGCGACCGAGGGGGTCCCCCAGACGTCGTTGGACATGCGGAAACGCCAGGGCCGCCAGCCGCTCGCGCTCTCCGGCGCGGGCGCCGGGACGGCGGGTACGGCAGGGCCCACGGCCGGTTCTGTGCCGTTGACGCCGGGGCGGGGCCTGGACCAGGAGGCGACCAGGCCGGCCTCCGGCGGGGGCGCCTTGACGGCGGCGGCGCGGGCGTCGGCGACCCGCGGGCCGGGCCCGATCGGCACCTGCGCGCCCGCCAGCCGGACCGGGCCGGTGCCGGGGCTGTTGACGGGCCCGGGCGGCGCGGACAGCGGCGACGGCACCGGGCCGGGGCCGGGCGCCGGGACGACGGGGTCGTGGGACGGCGGGGGCGGCAGCGGGGCGAGGCGGCCGCCGCCGCTGCGCGCGCCGCCCTGCGCGGCCGGGACCACCGTACGGCTACCGCGTCGCGACTCGATCAGGCCGACCGCCCGCTCGGGCAGCCAGGCCGAGGCCGTACCGCTGTCGTCGGAGCCGGAGCCGAAGAGGTGCGGGGCCAGCTGGGCCTGGAGGTCGGCGGGGTTGGGCCGGGCCTTGGCCTCCATCTGCATGCAGGACTCGATCAGGGGGCGCAGCTCGTCCGGGAGGCCTTCGAGGTCCGGGCCCTCGCGGAGCAGCATGAAGACGGTCTCGACCGGGTTGGCGCCGTGGAAGGGCGGGTGTCCGGTGGCGGCGAAGACCAGCATGGAGCCGAGCGAGAAGACATCGCTCGCGCCGGTCACGCTGCGGGAGTCCTTCGCCTGCTCCGGGGACATGTAGGCGGGCGTGCCGACGGCGACGTTGGTCATCGTCAGACGTGTGTTCGATACGCCGGAGGCGATACCGAAGTCGATCACCCGGGGGCCGTCCTCGACGACGAGCACGTTGGAGGGCTTGAGGTCACGGTGGACCAGCCCGGCGCCGTGGATCGACTGCAGCGCCTCCGCGACGCCCGCCGCGAGCCAGCGCACCGCCTGGGCCGGCATCGGCCCGCACTCGTTCACTATCTCTTCCAGCGAGGGCGCGGGAACGTACGCGGTGGCCAGCCAGGGCACGGCCGCGCGAGGGTCGGCGTCGACCACGGCCGCCGTGTAGAAGCCGGAGACCGCGCGGGCCGCCTCCACCTCCCGGGTGAAGCGGACGCGGAAGAGCTGGTCCTCGGCGAGTTCCGTCCGGACCGTCTTGATCGCCACGCGCCGGCCGGACGCCGAGCGCGCGAGATAGACCAGCCCCATGCCGCCGGCACCCAGCCGTCCCAGCACCTCGAACGGCCCGATCCGCCGCGGATCGTGCTGCGTCAGCTGATCCACCACTTGCCTGCCACCTCCCCGTACGAGCCGCGTCACCTATGTACGCGGCCCCGTGCAGCGTCTCACCACCGCACCGCCATGGCGGCACGCACCCTGATTCTTCCTGGCCGGAGCGCTGCTGGCGAACCCGAGGACAAATAGGGTGTCCCACCTGAATATGGATGACTCACCGCCGCCCGTGGCCGTTCAGTACCCCGTCTGGGACTCCAGGACCGCGAAGGACGCTCCTTGATTGTCCGTGACGACGGCCACTTTTCCGTACGACGTCTCAAAGGGCGGAGCCTGGACCCGCCCGCCGAGCCGGTTCACCGCCTCGAGGACCCGCTCGCAGTCCGTCACCGCGAAGTGGACGAGGAAGTGCGGGGGCATCTCGGACGCGAAGACGGCTACGACCGGGGCCCGGCCGAAGTCGGGGTGGGCCTCCGGTCCGAAGAGGGCGTCCTGGAAGAGGCCGCCGTAGAAGGTGTCGGCGGACTCGGTGTCCCGGGCGTACAGCTCGGCCCAGGCGAAGCTGCCCGGCTCGTGGCGTCGGCCGAAGCCGGGGTGGGTGCCCGGCTGCCAGAGGCCGAACACGGCCCCCTCCGGGTCGGTGACCAGCGCCGCCGTGCCCAGCTCACCGACCGCGACGGGCGCGGTGACGACCTGCCCGCCGGCCGCCCAGACCCGGTCGGCGAGGCCCTCGATGTCCGGGGTGGCGAAGTACACCGTCCACACGCTCGGCAGGCGGCCGTCCGTCTTGCGGGCGAGCGCGGCGACGGGCGCGCCCTCGCTGCGGGCCCATACGGCGCTCCCGTACGCCTGCGGCGGGTCCTCGAAGGTCCATCCGAAGAGCTCCCCGTAGAACCGCTTGCCCGCCTCGACGTCCGGAAGCTGCGCGTCCACCCAGCAGGGGACGCCCTCGCCGTAGACGTCCTCTCCGTACCCCGATGCCCTGTTTTCGGCCATGTCGCCAAAGTAGCGGCCACCGCCGCAGGCCGCAGACCAGGAACAGCAGCCTCCAGGCCCCCGCGCACCCCATTTGCAGTCGGCCGAATCGCGCTCCCATCACCCCTCGGTAAGCTGACGTCATGACAGGACAAGTGCGTACCGTCGACGGCCGGGTGGCCGGCCGGCGTGGGCAGGCGACCCGACAGAAGCTGCTCGACTGCCTCAGCGAGATGCTCAGCTCCTCCCCGTACCGGGACGTCAAAGTCATCGATGTCGCCCGGAAGGCGGGCACTTCGCCCGCGACCTTCTACCAGTACTTCCCGGACGTCGAGGGCGCCGTCCTGGAGATCGCGGAGCAAATGGCCGCCGAGGGCGCCGAGTTGACCGAGCTGGTCGCCGGCCGCTCCTGGGTCGGCAAGGCCGGCTGGCAGACCGCGCAGGAACTCGTGGACGGGTTCCTGGAGTTCTGGCGCCGCAACGACGCGATCCTCAGAGTCGTCGATCTCGGTGCCGCCGAGGGAGACAAACGGTTCTACAAACTCCGGATGAAGATCCTCAACTCGGTCAACAACTCCCTCTCGGACGCGGTCGCGGAACTGCAGTCCAAGGGCAGGGTCGACAAGGACGTGAACCCGGCTGCCGTCGCCGGTTCGCTCGTCGCGATGCTCGCGGCCGTCGCCTCGCACCAGAAGGGATTCCAGACCTGGGGAGTGAAGCAGGCCGAACTCAAACCGAACGTGGCGCTGTTGGTGCACCTGGGTGTGACCGGCAGGAAGCCCACGAAGTAACCCCCGCCGGCACCGACGACGTCAGCGACGACGTCCTTGGTGCGGCCCCACGTCCTGTCACGCGGGCGGCAGCTCACCCAGGTGGGCTGCCGCCCGTCGCGCTGCCCAGGTCATCGCCGGTGACCCGCTCGATCCTGAAGAGCCGTATCTCCCGCTCCACCCGCTCCTGGTACGTGGCGTACGGCGGCCAGAAGGCCACCACCGCCTGCCACGCGGCCGTCCGCTCCCCGCCCTCCAGCAGCCGGGCCCGGACCGGGACGTCCCGCCCCTTCCAGCTGACCGTGGCGTCGGGACGGGCGAGCAGGTTGACCGTCCAGGCGGGATGGCCGGCGCGTCCGAAGTTGGAGCCGACCAGGATCCAGCTCGCCCCGTCCCGCTCCGGCATGCAGGCGAGCGGGGTCCGCCGGGCCAGCCCGGTCCGCGCTCCGGTCGAGGTCAGGACCACGCCCGGCAGCATCCGGGCGCTGAGCAGCACCCGACCCCGAGTGAGCCGGTGCACGGCCCGGTCCAGGGCGGGAATCACATGCGGGGCCACCTTGGCGAATCCCGGCGTCGACGACACCTTCTGGATCACTCGGACACCGATCACACCCGAACCTCCCGTCCCGTGAAGAGCTGGGCCGCCTCGGCGGCGTGCGCTCGCAGCCGGTGCGCCGGCCCGAACAGCAGCTCGTCGCCCGAGGCCCGCTTGAAATACAGGTGCGCCTCGTGCTCCCAGGTGAAACCGATGCCGCCGTGCAGCTGGATCCCCTCGGCGGCGGCGCCGCGCAGGGCCTCCAGAGCCTGCCCGAGGGCCAGCCCCGCCACCCGCCGCTCCCCCTGGGCGGCGGCCCAGGCCGCGTAGTACGCCGCCGAGCGCGCCGCCTGCGTCTGGACGTACACGTCGGCGAGGCGGTGCTGCACCGCCTGGAAGGAACCGACCGGCCGCCCGAACTGCTCGCGCCTGCGGACGTACTCCACGGTCCGGGACAGCATCTGATCCGCGGCCCCGACCGCCTCGCAGGCGACCAGGGAGGCCACCGTGTCACCGGCCCGGGCGAGCGCGGCGGACACGACTGCGCTCTCGTCGCGCTCGTCGCGCTCGTCGCCCAGCAACTCGGCCCGCACATCGCGCAGTTGCAGCCGCGCCTGCGGCCGGGTCGCGTCCAGCGCGGTCTGCCGCACCCGTACCAGCCCGTCGGCGTCCCCGGACACCAGAAAGAGCAGGGTCCGCGACCGGGCGAACCCGCCGGCGTGGGCGGCGACCAGCAGCAGCCCCGCGTGGTGCCCGTCGAGGACCTGGTCGACCTGCCCGTACAGCCGCCACCCCGGGTCGGCCTGCCGGGCCTGCACCCCTCCCGCGCGTCCACCCCCGGCCCACCCGCCACCGTTGTCGCCGGTCAGCGCGAGGGCGGTGGCGAGGCAGGTGCCGGGCACCGCGAGCGCGGCGGTGAGCGCGCCGGAGGCGATGCGCGGCAGCAGCGCGGCGCGCTGGGCCTCGGTGCCCAGATCCAGCAGCAGGGGCGCGGCGAGCCCGGCGGTGGCGAGCAGCGGGGAGGGGGCGAGGAAGCGGCCGGTCTCCTCGCAGGCGAGGGCGAGTTCGGTCACCGAGCAGCCGACCCCGCCGTAGGTGTCGGGGAGCGCGAGCCCGGGCAGGCCGAGCTGTTCGGCGAGGGCGGCCCACAGGGCGGGGTCGTGTCCGGCCGGGGTGTCCACGGCGGCCCGCACCTCCGCCGGTCCGCAGCGGTCTCGCAGCAGTGCGCGCAGGGTGCGGCGGATCTGGTCCTGCTCGGCGGTGAAGTCGGTGTCCATGAGGGCCCTTCTCCGCGGGTCCGCGCCGCCGGGAGCGTCGGCTGGGGGCTGTGCGCCGGTCCTGGCTGGATGGCGCAGGCGTTCGGCTTCCCGTCTGCCGTCTGCCGTCTGCCGTCCGCCCGTCCGGACCGTATCTGACGATGCGTCATATTAGGGCGGCGAGGGCGGGATGCCCAGCCCCACGACACCTGCCGCCGAGCGCCATATCTGATGTACCGTCAGATTCATGGCGAGCAGACTCATGGCGCGTTCCCGGAAGGTCGCGATCGTCGGCGTCTCCCTCTCCGACTGCGGCCGCGTGGATGACGCGACCCCGTACGCCCTGCACGCCCAGGCCGCCCGCCGCGCCCTCGCCGACGCGGGACTGGACCGCTCGGTCGTCGACGGCTTCGCCTCGGCGGGCACCGGCGTCCTGGCGCCCGTCGAGGTCGCCGAGTACCTGGGCCTGCGTCCCACCTGGGTCGACTCCACCTCCGTCGGCGGCTCGACCTGGGAGGTGATGGCGGGCCACGCGGCGGACGCGATCGCCGCCGGCCACGCGAACGCGGTACTGCTGGCCTACGGCTCCACCGCGCGCGCGGACATCAGGGCGGGCCGGCGGACCGGCGACCTCGCCTTCGGGGCACGCGGCCCGCTCCAGTTCGAGGTGCCCTACGGCCACACACTGATCGCCAAGTACGCGATGGCGGCCCGCCGCCACATGCTCGAACACAGCACCACCATCGAGCAGTTGGCGGAGGTCGCGGTACAGGCGCGGGCCAACGCCGCCCTGAACCCCGAGGCGATGTTCCGCGATCCGATCACGGTGGACGACGTCCTGTCCGGCCCGATGATCGCGGACCCCTTCACCAAGCTGCACTGCTGTCTGCGCTCCGACGGCGGGGCGGCGGTGCTGCTGGCGGCGGAGGAGTACGTGGCCGACTGCCGCACCGCGCCGGTGTGGGTCCTCGGCACCGGAGAGCACCTCTCGCACTCCGCGATGTCCGAGTGGCCCGACTTCACCGTGTCCCCGGCGGCGGTGAGCGGACGGCTCGCCTTCGAGCGGGCCGGGGTGCGGCCCGCGGAGATCGACTTCGCGGAGATCTACGACGCGTTCACCTACATGACCCTGGTGACCCTGGAGGACCTCGGCTTCTGCGCGAAGGGCGAGGGCGGGGCCTTCGTGGAGAAGGGGCGGCTTCGGGTCGAGGGCGGGGAGCTGCCGGTGAACACGGACGGGGGCGGACTGTCGGCCCAACACCCGGGAATGCGGGGGCTGTTCCTGCTGGTGGAGGCGGTGCGGCAGCTGCGGGGTGAGGGCGGCGACCGTCAAGTGCGGGGTGCGGATGGGCGGTTGCCGCGGCTGGGGGTGGCCTCGGGGACGGGTGGCTGGTTCTGCTCGTCGGGGACGGTCGTGTTGGGGAGGGGGTGAGCGGCGGGAACAGAGGGGCTCGGAGCCGGTGTTGTGGCGTGGCAGTCGACCATGCCGCAGTCGACCATGCCGTTGCACCCCGAGCCGTCCGGAGGAGACCCAGACATGGCCCTGACCCGCGCAGAACGCGAAGAGTTCCTGGCCGAGCCGCACGTCGCCGCACTCGCGGTCGACGCGGGAGCGGGGCGCGCCCCGCTGACCGTGCCGATCTGGTACCAGTACGAGTCGGACGGCACGGTGTGGATCATCACGAAGCGGCAGTCCCGTAAGTACGAACTGATCAGCGCCGCGGGCCGGTTCACTCTGATGGTCGACCGTCTGGAGCCCACCATCCGGTACGTATCCTTCGAGGGACCGGTCCTCGACACGACCCCCGCCACCATCGAGCAGCTCCGGGAGATCTCCGCGCGCTACCTCCCGGCCGAGAAGGTGGACGGGTACGTGGACGCCGACTGGAAGAATCACCGCGACGAGATGGTCGTGATCCGTATGCGGCCCGAGCGCTGGGTGTCGTCGGACCTGGGGACGGTCTGAGCGCGAGGAACCTGCGGGCGGGCGGCCTGCGTGCATGTGCGGTCTGATGCGGAACCCGGGGCGCGCGTGACAATTGAGGCATGAGAACGGATCTGCACGAGCTGCTGAGGTCACTGCGGGTGTGGGACCCGGAGGTCACCGCGCTGCCCTTCTTCGACCCGGGCACCACCCCCGACGACCCCCTCGACCTCTTCGCCGACTGGTTCGCGGAGGCGGTCGCGGCGGGCCAGACCGAGCCGCACACCATGTCCCTCGCGACGGCGGACGAGGAGGGCCGGCCGGACGTGCGGATCGTCATGCTGCACGGCGCCGACGCGGACGGCTGGTCCTTCGCGACCCACGCCACCAGTCGTAAGGGCGGCCAGTTGGCGGCCCGCCCGCACGCCGCCCTCGCCTTCTACTGGCCGGCCCTGGGCCGCCAGGTGCGGGTCCGCGGGCCCGTCACCGCCGCCCCGTCGAAGGAGGGTCAGGCGGACCTGCACGCCCGCTCCACCGGCGCGCTGGCGGCCGCCCTGACCGGACGGCAGAGCGAGCCCCTGACCTCCCTCGACGAGCTGGCACGCACCTCGCGGGACGCCTGGGAGCGGGCGCAGCGCGAGCCGGAGGCCCCGGTGACCTCGTGGACGCTGTACCGCCTCCGGCCGTGCGAGGTGGAGTTCTTCCAGGGGGACGAGCGACGGCAGCACGTGCGGCTGGCGTACCGGCGGGAGCCTGGGCAGGACGGGGATGGCGACTGGACCAGGCAACTGCTGTGGCCCTGAACGCGCCAACTACGTCGGCCGCTCAATCTCCCACCGCGAAGTCGTACACCGCGAAGTCACTGACCGGCCGGTACCCGATCCGTTGGTACAGCGCGTTGCTGGTCGGGTTCGCCAGGTCGGTGAAGAGCAGCACCTCGTCCGCGCCCGCGTCCCGCGCCGCCCGGCTGACCTCGGCGGTGACGGCACCGGCATAGCCCCGGCCGCGCAGCTCGGCCGGGGTGTAGACGGGTGCGACCCGGACCTGACCGGCGATCTGCGGGGTCACCCCGGCCATGGCGACGGGGGTGCCGTCCGGGGTCTCCCAGAAGGTCGCGCCGCCGTAGGCGATACGGGCGTCGGCCCAGGAACCCGCGTCGATGCCGGGCTCACCCACGGCCTCCGTGAACTCGTCGTACCACTTGGCGAGTTGGGGCCGGTCCGACGCGGTGGCGATGCGCGCCCGGCCCGCCGGAGCAGGCTCCGGAACGGTCAGCGTGTCCAGGCGGTACAGCCGTTGGCGCTCACGGAGGGAGACGGTGGCGCCCGTACGGGACTGCCAGGCCGTGGCGAAGGCGGCGGCGGCCTCACGCTCTCCGCCGACGCCGGGGGCCCGGTGACCGAGTCCGGCCAGGTGAGCGGCGAGCGAGTCGGCCTCCTCCGCGGCCAACGCGGTGACCTGGAGCGGGTACGGCGGGGTCTGGAGGTAGGCCGCCCGCACGGCGCCGTCCCGCTCCAGGACGCCGTAGACGGGAGGTTCGTCGCCGTAGGCCCCCGCTCCACGTCTGCGCACCGCCTCGGTCACCGACAGCATGACGGTGTGCGCGGCGGGCCGTGAGCGCAGGAAGTCTCCCGCACGGTCGAGGAAACGGTCGAGGTCTGCGGTGCGGTACCAGGGTTCGGGGTGCATGCCCCATGGTCACGCGTCGAAGGCGGCGACGCCCGTGAATTTTTGGCGGGGTGCGTTCGCCCCGGCCTACGACGCCTCCGGCTCCCGCGCCACCTTCGGCTCCGGGTCCGTCGCCAGGCGTGCGTGCAGGTGCATGTCCCGGAACGCGTCATGGCGGCCCGCCTCGAACATGGCGCCCCGCAGCGTCCCCTCGTACCGGAATCCGCACCGCTCGGCTATCCGGCAGGATGCCTCATGGCCGAGGGCGTGGTCGAGTTCGAGGCGGTGCAGGCCCAGCTCGGTGTGGGCCCAGCGGACGGCGAGGGCCAGGGCGCGGGTGGCGACCCCACGGCCGCGTGCCTCGGGCAGCACCCAGTAGCCGACGCGGGCGTGGCGCAGGTCGGGGTGGATGGCGTTGACGCCGATGTGCCCGAGGGTCGTACCGGTGTCGGCGTCCGTCACGCGGTACGACGCCGAGGTGCCGTCCGCCGCCTGGGCGGCCTTGGAGTACAGCGACTCGCGTGCGCTGTCGGCGTCGGTGATCGAGTTGATCGGCGTGTTCCAGCGCCGGAAGTCCGGATCGACGCAGCCGCGCAGCCAGTCGTCGACGTCGGCCTCGGAGTCCGGGTCCCAGGCGCGCAGGCGCAGTCCGTGCCCGAGCAACTCGGGGAAGGGGAAAGGGATGCGGAGGGGGGCGGAGACGGGGGCGGGGTCAGGGTCCGGGTACGGGTGCGGGTGGGCGTTCTGTTGGTCGTCGAGGTGGGCCATGCGGGCCATTGAAGCCGTTCGGCGTCACCCACGCGGCCGGAACACCGGCACGACCGGCGTCCCGTCCTCGGGGTGGACGCCCACCCCGTCCGGGAGAGCAGCCCGGCCATGGACACCGGCCCCGTCCCGGAAGGCGACCTCCAGTGCCATCCCGGCCCGAAGTTCCCCGTGCGGGCACTCCACGACCTCCGTCATCATCCGCGGGCCCTCAGCGAGGTCGACGACGGCGGCGACGTACGGGGTGCGTCCGCCGAACGGCGGCAGGTCGTTGCGGTGGACGACGGACCAGGTGTAGAGCGTGGCCCGGCCGCTCGCGGGCTCCCAGACGACGTCCTCGCTCCAGCAGTGCGGGCAGAACTCGCGCGGGTAGTGGTGGGCCCGTCCGCACGCCCCGCAGCGCCGCAGCAGCAGCCGGCCTTCCGCGGCGGCCTCCCAGTAGGCGCGGGTGAAGGCGTCCGGCTCGGGCACGTCGTACCGCTGCCCGGCGGCACCACCCGGCAGGCCGTGACGCGGGGCGGCGGCGCTCACTGGAACCACCCCAGCGCTCCGTCGAGGGACCAGTCCTGCCACGACATGCAGAACAGGGCGACCAGGGAGATGAGGGCCATCATCGAGTTCTGCCCCTGCTCGGCCCAGTCGTGGATCATGAGGGTGAAGTAGAGGACGTTGAGCAGCAGACCGCCGACCAGGGCGAACGGGGTCAGGAATCCGAGGATCAGCCCGAGGCCCAGGGCGAGTTCGGCGTAGGCGACGACGTACGCCATCGTCCGTGGGCGTGGGGTGACCACCACGCCGAAGCCGCTGCGCACCGCCGTCCACCGGTGCTTGGCGGCGATGTCGGCCGCCCAGGTGATCCCGCCGCCCTCGAACCAGGTGCTCTTGTCCTTGTGCCGCCAGCTCTCCAGCCACCACAGCCCGAGCCCTATGCGCAGGACGGCCAGCCACTGCGCCCCGGTGAGCCAGATCGTGTCCATGAATCTGACGGTACGTCAGATGCTTGGTTCCGGGAACCCCGTGCGCCTCCGGCGAGGAAGCCAGTCAAGAGCAGGTCGGTGGTCCCGGGCATCGGCGGGGGTGTCGGTGTCGCGGCGGCGGGGGGGGTGACGCCCCGGCAAGAGGCACGGCGCGGAAAAAGACAAAGGCAAGGAGATCCGCCTCTCCTTGCCACTCTCAACGTATAGCGCACCGGGGGGCTTGCCACAAGACCCGGGTGGTGCCGCAGAATCGTCGGCCGAGGCCACAACCTGCGGAAATGGGGCACCACGTGCGCATGTTATCGACGATGATCCGACCGGCCGTCGCGGTGCGACGGGACACGACCGACTCGGAGGTGTCGCGATGACCGAGCAGTATGTGGTGGATCTTCAGGCGGTCGACGAGACACAGGTCGCGCTCGTCGGCGGCAAGGGCGCGCACCTGGGCGGGCTGTCGCGGATCGAAGGCGTCCGCGTGCCGGGCGGCTTCTGCGTGACGACGGACGCCTTCCGGCTGGTCATGGCTCAGGCACCGTCGATCGACGAGCTGATCGATCAGCTGTCGCGCGTGGACCCGGACGACCAGGAGGCGATCCGCACACTCAGCGCGCGGATTCGCCGGACCGTCGAAGATGTCGCCGTCCCGGGCGATCTCGCGTCGGCGATCACCCGCGCGCTCGCCCGGTTCGGCGAGCAGGCCGCCTACGCCGTCCGGTCCAGCGCGACGGCGGAGGACCTGCCGACGGCCTCCTTCGCCGGCCAGCAGGACACGTACCTGAACGTCGTGGGGCCCGAGGCGGTCCTCCAGCACATCAGCCGGTGCTGGGCCTCGCTGTTCACCGAGCGGGCCGTGATCTACCGGCGGCGCAACGGCATCGACCACCGTACGGTCCACATGGCCGTGGTCGTGCAGCGGATGGCCTTCCCCGACGCGGCCGGCATCCTGTTCACGGCCGACCCCGTCACGGGCAACCGGAAGGTCGCCACCGTGGACGCCGGCTTCGGCCTCGGCGAGGCCCTGGTCTCCGGCGTGGTCAACCCGGACGTCTTCACGGTGCGGGACGGCGAAGTCGTCGCCAGGACGATCGCCGCCAAACAGCGTGCCGTGCACGCCTTGCCGACCGGCGGTACGCGGGAAGTGGCGGTCGACTCGCTGCGGCAGGAGCAGCCGGCGCTGACGGATGCGCAGGTGGTGCGGCTGGTGCGGCTCGGGCGGCGGATCGAGGCGCACTTCGGCCGCCCGCAGGACATCGAATGGTGCCTGGTCGACGACGACTTCCAGATCGTTCAGAGCCGGCCGATCACGACGCTGTTCCCCATCCCCGAGACCGGCGACGGGGAGAACCACGTCTATGTCTCCGTCGGTCATCAGCAGATGATGACCGACCCCATGAAGCCTCTGGGGCTGTCCATGTGGCAGCTGACGGCCATGACGCCGATGAGCGAGGCGGGCGGGAGGCTGTTCGTCGACGTCACCCGGCGCCTGGCCGCACCCGCGAGCCGCGCCGCCGTCCTGGACCTGGTGGGGAGGGGCGATCCGCTGGTCAGGGACGCGCTGGAGACCGTCCTCGACCACGACGGTTTCGTCCCGTCGCTCCCGGACCCGGCTCCCGGCGGGCCGCCGGCCGGCGGCGCGCCCGCCCCGATCGAGACCGATCCGGCCATCGTCACCGAACTGATCGAGCGCAGCCGGGAGTCCATCGCCGGCCTGGAGCGCGACATCAGCACGAAGAGCGGACCGGCGCTGTTCGACTTCCTGCTTGAGGCCTTCCAGGAGCACAAGCGCGTCCTCGGTGACCCGCTGAGCATGCAGGTGATCATGGCGGGGATGGAGGCCACCTGGTGGCTCAACGACACGCTGCGCGAGTGGCTGGGCGAGAAGAACGCGGCTGACACGCTGACGCTGTCCGCCCCCGACAACGTCACGTCGGAGATGGGCCTCGCGCTGCTCGACGTCGCGGACGTGATCCGCCCGCATCCGGAGGTGGTGACGTTCCTTCAGGACCTCGGGGACGCCGACGACGACACCTTCCTGGACGAGCTGACGAAGCGCGCGGGCGGGACCGAGGCGCGCGACGCGATCGAGGCCTACCTCGACCGGTACGGCATGCGCTGCGTCGGCGAGATCGACATCACCAGGCCCCGTTGGCGCGAGCGTCCCACCACGCTGGTGCCGGCGATCCTCGACAACGTCAGGAACTTCGAGCCGGGCGCCGCCGAGCGGCACTTCGAACAAGGGCGCCGGCGGGCCCTGCAGAAGGAACAGGATGTGCTGTCACGCTTGCGGGACCTGCCGGACGGGGACCGGAAAGCCGACGAGGCCAAGCGGATGATCGACCGGGTCAGGACCTTCATCGGGTACCGGGAGTACCCGAAGTACGGCATCGTCAGCCGCTACTTCGTCTACAAGCGGGCCCTGCTCAAGGAGGCCGAGCGCCTCGTGCGGGCGGGTGTGCTTCCTGAGCGGGAGGACGTCTTCTACCTCACGTTCCAGGAACTCCACGACGCCGTGCGCTCGAACCAGGTGGACGACCGGATCGTCCAGCAGCGCAAGGACGCGTTCCGGTCGTACCAGGCGCTCACCCCGCCCCGGGTCCTCACGTCGGACGGCGAGGCCGTCTCCGGTGCGTACCGGCGCGACGACGCGCCGGCCGGGGCGCTGGTCGGCCTCCCGGTTTCCGCCGGGACCGTCGAGGGGCGGGCCCGCGTCGTCCTCGACATGGCGGACGCCGATCTCGAAGCGGGCGACATCCTGGTCACGACCTTCACGGACCCCAGCTGGTCGCCGGTGTTCGTCGGGATCGCGGGCCTGGTGACGGAGGTGGGCGGCCTGATGACCCATGGCGCGGTGATCGCCCGGGAGTACGGCTTGCCGGCCGTCGTGGGCGTGGATCAGGCCACCCGGCTGATCCGCGACGGTCAGCGGATCCGCGTGCACGGGACCGACGGGTACGTCGAGATCCTGTCCTGACCGACCACCACGAAGTCCCGCCTGCCCCGCGCCCGGGCCCGCTGGGGGCCCGGGGCGCCCCCCCTGAGCGGCCCCCGTAGGTGATCTCAGCCCTAGTCGGTGCAGCCCGGAAGGGTCGCGTCGGGGCGGCAGTTGTTGGGCGTGTTGGCCGTCACGGGGCTGGTCACGAGGTCGACCTTGCCGGAGTACTCGTAGATGCCGCCCGCTTCGACCGCGCTGTTGCCCGTCACGGTCGAGCCGGTGAGAGTCGCCGTGCCGGAGTAGTTGGCCAGCCCACCGCCCCAGGAGTCGGCCCTGTTGTCGTCGAGACGGGAGGAGGTGAGTTCGAGCGTGCCGCTGTTGGCGATCCCGGCGGCGTCGGCGGCGGTGTTGCCGCGCACGGAGCTGCCGCTCATGGTCACCTTGCCGAAGTTGCTGACGCCACCGCCGAAGGCGCCACCGGAGTTGTCACGGATCTGGCTGTTGTCCACGGTGAGGGTGGCGTTGGCCAGGTTGATGATGCCGCCCCCTTGGGAGCTGGCGCTGTTGTCCCGCACATCGCTCGACCGGAGGATCAGCTTGCTGGTCTCGTTGCCGATGCCGCCGCCGAACACGGCTTCGTTGCCCGACACGGTGCTGGAGACGATGGTGGTGCTGTCGCCGTAGGCGTAGATGCCGCCGCCGGTTCGGGCGTGGTTGTCGCTGACGATGCTGCCGGTGATGGTGGCGGTGCCGTTGTTGCGGATGGCGCCGCCGCCCGTCGCGGCCGTGTTGTTGGTCAGGATGCTCGACTTGACGGTCAGGACGCGGTGGTCGTTGACGTAGACGGCACCGCCCTCGCCGCCGCCGGCCAGATTGCCGTTGCGCAGGGTGACGCCGTTGAGGGTGAGGTCGCCCCTGGCGCCGCCGACCTCGGCGATGCGGAATTCAGGGGTGCCTGGCGCGCTGGAGCGTTCGATGACGGAGTTGTCGCCCTTGATCGTGACGCGCTCGCGGATCACCGGCAGCCCGTTCGCTCCCCTGCCCTGGCCGGGAATGCTCCCGTTGAGGGTGTAGACGCAGTTCGCGGCCAGGTGGACGGTGCCCCCGCCCGCGGCGTTGGCCGCTTTGACGGCGGACACGAGGACGGCCGCGTCACAGGCGATCGGGGCGGCGTAGGCCGGGGCGGACAGAGCGGACAGCCCGAGGGCGAGCGTGAGGGCGCCGAGCGCGCCGCCCGTCTTGGAGGTGAAACGCACCGAGACTCCTTACGTCGTGGGGGAGCCCGGCCGGTCACGACCGAGATCCGGTATGGCGATTCCCCCGGGAGGCTCGGGTGTCTCACCATGTCCACTACTCGGAGTAAGGAAAATCAGGCAGATGGTGGCGTGTCGGCCGCCGCGTCCGGGGACGCGACGGCGGGAGGTGCGCCGGAGCATCGTCAGTGGACGACGTCAGCGGACGATGTCATCGGACGACGTCGAAGACGTTCTTCTGCAGACCGTTGGCGTACGCCTCATGCTCGACGAGCTTCAGCTTCTGGGTGTCCTTGTCGGTGGCGCTGAAGAGCCGCTTGCCCGCCCCGAGCAGGAGCGGGAAGACGAGCAGGTGGTATCTGTCGATCAGGCCGGCGTCCGACAGGGCGTGGTTCAGGGCGGCGCTGCCGTGGACGATGATCGGGCCGCCCTCGGTCTCCTTCAGCGCGGCGACCTCGTCGAGTGAGCGCAGGATCGTGGTCTCGCCCCAGTTCGACACCAGGTCGTCCTCGGTGAGCGTGGTGGAGACGACGTACTTCGGCATCACCTTGTAGTCGGCGAAGTCCTCCATGTCGGGCCACACCGGGCTGAACGCCTGGTAGCTCACCCGGCCCAGGAGCATCGCGGTGGCCTCCGTCTGCTCCCGGCCCTTGATCTCGAACGCCTCGGGGAGGAACTCGACGTTCTTGAAGGTCCATCCGGAGTTCCGGTATCCGGGCTCGCCGCCCGGGGCCTCCATCACGCCGTCGAGCGAGATGAAGGCGGTGCTGATCAGGGTGCGCATCTCAGTTTCCTCGGTGTCTCGTGTCCGGTTCTCAGCAGCTCCGGTCGGTGCACGCTTCGGCCACACTCTCGGCTGCGGCGATCCAACCATGACCTATGACCACGGAACACGGACAAACTCATCGGTCGCCGTCATCCGGCGTCCTCATCCGGCGTCGTCCGGCGTCCTGTCGGTCGTTGTCATCCGACTTCCGCTCCCCCTGTAAGAAATGGGCCGCTGCGCGCATTGCTTGGTGAGAGAGCCGAAATGAGGGGACGGCGCATGACACATGCCCAACGCTTCCGGGACATCTACGAGGAGTGCTATCCGCGTGTCCTCGCCTACGCCACCAGCCTGGTGGGACGGCAGGTAGGGGAGGACATCACCAGCGAGACGTTCACCGTGGCCTGGCGACGGGTGCGGGACATTTCCCACCCCGCGCTGCCCTGGCTCCTGGGAGTGGCTCGCAACCTGGTGCGCGAGCTGCGTCGCCGGGACAGCCACCAGTACGCCCTCGCGGCGTCGGAGGCGCGGCGCATCAGCAGCGGCGCCCGGACCGACGTCGGGGACGTCGCGGCGGACGTGACCGATCGGGACGCCGCGTTGCAGGCCCTGGCGAGTCTGTCCGAGGCCGACCGGGAACTGCTGACGCTCATCGCCTGGCACGGGCTGAGCGCCAAGCAGGCCGCACGAGTCCTGGGCTGCACCACCGCGACGCTGACCGTCCGGCTGCACCGGGCCCGCCGCCGTCTGGAGAAGGCCCTGGAGCCGACGTACCCGGCGGACCCGGCAGACCCACTCGCACAGCCCCCGCGCCGCACTGATCACACAACTGATCGCACAACTGACCGCACAACTGACCGCAAAGGAGCACTCGCATGAAGACCACCCACGAACGGTCCCGGCGGCCCGACGTCATGAAGGTGCTCGCGGGCGCCCGGCCCGACGCACTGGACCCGTCCAGGCTGGCGGGCTCCCTGCGGCAGCGTGAGGACCTGGCACGCATCCTGGCCGGAGCGACGGAGACTCGCGCGGCACGCTCCCGGGTGCCGGGGCGCCTCCGGGGCGGGATCCGGCCGTTCGGGACCATGGCCGCCCTCGCAGCCGTCGCGGCCTCCGCGGTGGTCGTGAGCACGCTCGACGGGGACCCCCTGGGTGTGCGTCCGGGCGGGCCCCCGCAGTCCTCCTCCGCTGCTGCGGGGCCGGGTTCGTCGTCGTCGGGCCGCCAGGGTGACGTCCGCGTCGACGGCCGTCTCGAACTGCTCAGTGCGGCGAAGAAGGCCGAGACGTCGACCGCCGAAGGAACGTACTGGCAGACCACCACGCGCTCGGAGGACGTGAACGTCGTCAGCGCGGCCGGAGACAAGGGGCGGCTCTTCGCCGTGCGCGACACGGGGACCTCGAAGTGGTCGGTGGGTGTGCGCCCGGGAACCGCGAGCCTGATGGTCCTCGGTCTGGACGCCGTGACCGCCCCCCGCACCCAGCAGGACGAGGCACGCTGGCGGGCCGCCGGCTCACCCGCGACGGTGGAGGCCGAGGTCACGGAGAACGAGGAGGGCGGCACCCTCGGGTACACGATCGGAACCCAGCGGCCGACGGTCATGCGCACGGACGCCGACGACAAGATCTACGCCCTCGGCCCGCAGAACGTCACCTACCAGGACCTGCGTGAACTGCCCGCCGACAGCGGCGAGTTGCGCCGGGACCTGGAGCGCCGGTACGGGCAGGACAGCGGTGCCGAGACCAAGGACCGCACGGCCTACGTGCTGCGCCAGGCGGCCGACCTCATCACGATGCCGGTGAAGCCCGCCGTCCGGGCGGCCGCCTACCGGGTGATGGCGGAACAGCCCGGCGTCCGGGGTCTGGGGCACGTCACCGATCCGCTGGGCCGCGAGGGCGTCGGTGTCGCGTTCCCCGGCACGCATGCGACACCGCTGGGGAGCGTGGAGCAGCGGCTGGTCGTGGACCCGTCCACCGGAGAGATGCTCTGCGAGCAGCTCGTGCTGGTCGAACCGTCGGCCAGGGCCCGGGAGGCGGGTCTCGACGCGGGCACGACGGTGAACTACACGGCGACCACCCGGATGAGCTGGGGCGAGAGCCAGATCAAGGTGCCGGAGAACGCCGAGCGCTGAGCGCGTGCGATCCGACGGGACACCCAGAAATCCAGTAGGAGCACAGAAGAAGATGACCACACCCGTACGACGGCCTGCTTCACCCGCCCTCCGTGTGGCCACCGCACTCGCGGCCTGCGCCATCGCCCTCACCCCGTATGCCGCCCAGGCGCAACCTCAGACACAGACGCGGACACAGACGCAGACACAGCCACAGGCACCGGCACAGACACCGGCCGGGCAGCAGGCCGCCCTCGCGAAGTCGCCCTGGACAATGGCGTTACCGCTGTCCGCGGCGAAGGCGACCGACTTCTTCGACGTCACCGCGACGGGCCGGACCGACGCGTGGGCGGTCGGCCGCGCCTGGGACGAGTCCCTGGCCTCGGCTCTGGTGGCCAAGCACTGGGACGGCACCCGGTGGAGCGATGTCCGGCCCGCGGGGACCGGCGGCAGACCCGCGCAGTTCGACGCGGTGGCCGCCTCGGGCCCCAACGACGCCTGGGCGGCCGGGACATACACCGACGTCGAAGTCGGCGCCGCCGCCCGGACGCCGGGGGGCCGCGAGGCCGGCCGGCTGCCGGACACGCTTCTGCACCGGCTGCCGGACGCCCTGGCGGACCGGCTCCGCGCGGGCTCCGCGCTCCCCGAGGCCGCCGCCCCGATCGTGCTCCAGCACTGGGACGGCACCCGCTTCACGTCGGTGTCGCGTCCGGCACCCGCCGAGGGATCGATCCGTTTCGTCCTGAACCTGAAGTCGGTGGGCCCGGACTCCGTGTGGCTGACCACCCTGGACTGGAACCCGACAGCGGATCCGGCCAAGGCGTACGCCGGGCACCTGGAGCACTGGGACGGCCGCAAGTGGAGCCGTACCGCACTGCCCAAGGCACCGGACGGCAGTCCGGTGGAGCCCTCGTCCATCACCGGCACCGGCCCCGACGACGTGTGGGTCAGCGCGAACAGCGAAGCGGACGGCGTCGTGAAGCCCCTGCTCCAGCACTTCGACGGCCGCCGCTGGACGGTGCGGGCCGTCCCCGTCCCGTACGAGTACGGCACCGGCTGGGCGGCCAACCACATCGTGTCGACCAAGCGCGGAACGGTTCACGTGTTCGGCAAGACCAACGATCCCCAGGTGCCGAGCGGACTGCTCGCCACACGTTGGGACGGCCGCACCTGGCAGTCCATACCCACGCCCGCCGTGGACGAGGTGAACGCCGCGGGCACGGACGGCTCGGGGGGCGTGTGGGTCGCGGGCTGGCCGCCCCACGGCGGCGGCCACACCCTGCTCTCCCGCTGGGACGGCACCACCTGGACCGACGAGGAACTTCCGGCGGAGCTCACCTCGACGAGCGTCGGCAGCTCGATCCTCGGCATCGACGGCATTCCGGGCACCCGCGCCGTACTGGCCGCGGGCAACGCCGCCTGCGAGAGCGTGACGGGCGCGTGCGGGTTGCTGGTCTCGCGCGGGCTCCGCTGACGGCCGGACCCTGACCGTTGCCCCGCGTCCGTCCCGTTGTCGTTTCGTCTCCCCCGGGTTCGTTTAGTGCGCGGAGGTACGAGGGAAAGCACTTCTGTCCCACAGGAAGTCGGTTGAGCTTGCCGGTGGGCGAAGTGAACGGGGGACGGACGTGCGCAACGGGGATCGTGACAGACTGCCGACCTGCTCGGCGGATCATCCCGGGATGTCGACCGAGGGCGGGATCGAGGTTCAGCGGCAGCTGGAGACGCTCATCCGTGACTTCCGGACCAGTGAGCCACCCATGCCCGTCGTGGTCCTGCACTCCGAGGAGGCAGCCGAGGACAGCCGGGTCACCGGGCTCGTCGGCGAACTGCACAACGGGCAGAACGCGCACGGGACGCGCTGCGCGGTCGCGCCGACGGCACAGGAAGGTCCCACGGAGGTCCTCAGGGCCGCGCACCTCGTACGGGATCTCGGCGACCCGAAGCAATGGGGCGGCCGGCACTCGATCTACCGGCGGTACGCCTTCCCCCGTGTTCGGCTCGTGCACGCCATCGAGGACGCGGTCGGTGCTCTGGGGGCCGACTGGCCCGGCCCTGCCGCCGGGTCCGCGCCGCCGGAGACCGGGCACGATCCCGCGCAGGCCCTGCTGAACCAGCTGGCCAAACAGCGGTGGCGCCCCTCGGGGACCGCCCGCTGGCACTCCGGGCTGCCCATGTTCGACATGGCGCACATCCTCCCGGCCAGCCTGGTGACGGTCCTTGCCGCGCTCCTCGCCCGAAGCGACTGGTATATGGCCGTGGCGTCCGGCGTCGGCTTCCTGCTGCTGCTGGCGGTGCTCAACTACGTACTGCCCGGGCGCGCGCCGATCTTCCTGTGGCTGCGCCGGGAGAGCCGCTGGTTCATGACCACGACCTTCCTCAGGGCGGCCGTCCAGGACCGCCCCACCGAGGTGTCCCTGTTGCGGCCGGTCCGCTCCTGGAAGGCGATCGCCGCGCGTGCGTACGACGTGGCGGAGGCGCTGAAGGCGGGCCACGAGTTCCAGCTCCAGCTCTACGTACTGGCCCTGTTCGAGGACCTGCGGGACAACCACCGCCGCCGGAGCTGGGACCTGCGCGGATTCAAACGCCTGCGGCCGCCCATGCTGTTCGTTCCGCAGGCCGGCACGGACAACGGCGGCCTTGAGCTGATCAAGGCCGTCAGCGACGTACGCAGCCGCCGTAGCGAACTGGACCCGCTGCTGCTCGTCGCGGCGGTACGCGCCGACGACGTACGCCGGCTGGAGCGCAGCGTCGTTCAGGGGGTGCACGCCGGCGGTCCCGACCAGGGGTTCCAGGCCCGGTTGCGGGGCTGGTACGACGAGTGGGCGCGGAATCTGCGCGCGGAGCAGTCGCCGAGCCGCGAACGAGCGGTCCTGCCCTGGGTGTTGAAGATCCCGCTCCCCCAGGACGAACTGAGACAGCTCCCGGACCGCCAGCGACACTGCGTGAAGGCCGCCACCCGGCCCACCGTCGCCCGCGTGGTGTGGGCCCTGCACACGCTCGCCCTGGTGCTGGTCCTGACCGTCGCGACCGCCGCCTGGCGCACCGGGAGACTCTCCGACGAGTACTGCTCGGCGTCCCTGCTGACCGCGAACCGCGACACCGAGCGCAGACCCGGGCCGGACGGCGGCACCGAGTGCATCGGGATCGCGACGGGTGACGTGCGCTTCTCCGACTGGCTGCCGCACGACACCGGGGAAACCGGCGCCAAGGCGCTGTCCGACGGGCACGGCGCGCCCTGGTCCGTCGGCGAGCTGGAAGGGCGTATCGCCAAGGAGAACGACGAGGTCCTCGCCAAGCACGCGGACCGCTACGTCACCGTGGTGTACGCGGGCCCGCTCAGCGCCGACCCCGACGGTGGCTCCTCGCCGGTGAAGGGGCTCGAGGAACTGGCGGGCGTGTACCTGGCGCAGGCCGTGATCAACGACACCTTCACGGTGAAGCTGCGCGTCCTGGTCGCCAACGGGGGCGTCGATCTGCACCACCAGGCCGACATGGCCGACGCCGTAGCCGCCTACGCGGCGAAGGACCCGACGGTGGTGGGGGTCGTCGGCACCGGACGGGACCTGAAGTCCAGTACGGAGACGACGCGCAAGCTCAGGAACGCCGGGCTGCCCGTCGTGTCCGGGACGAACTCCGCGACCTACCTGCCGCGCGACTTCTCCAACTGGTTCAGCCTGGCCGCCACGGACGAATGGCAGTCTGCCCAACTCGGCCTGATCGCACAGCAGTTGCGCACGCCCGGCAGGACGCAGTACGCCCTCGTACTGGCCCGCGACACCAAGAAGACCGACGACCGCTACACCACCGAACAGGCGCGCTACGGCGGTGCGATGCTCGCCGACCACGGCTTCACGCCCCTGCCCGAGCGCCGCTACACCCTCAACGGCGGCAAGCCCGAGTTCCGTCTGCACACCGAGGAGATCTGCCGCGGCGACCGCGTTCCGTCCGTGATCTACTTCGCGGGCCGTGTCGAGGACGTCGATCCCCTGATGACCCAGCTCGGCACGGAACCCGGCTGCGCGCGCAAGAAGATGTCCGTCATCACAGGCGACGACCTCTCCAAGGCCGACTTCTCACAGGGCGAGGACGCGGTGGCCCCGAACGTGACGCTGTATCACGCCGCCCTCGCCGAGCTGCAGGAGGCGGCCTCCGGGACGAGGTTCTACGAGGACGCCCGGAAGTACCTCCCGGGACTCGGCGGGCAGCCCGTCAGCTACGACACGCCCGCCTTCGCCAGCGGCCAGACCGCCCTGTCCCACGACGCCACGCGTGCGCTGTACTGGGCGGCCTCCCGCGACGGCGTCCCGCAGAGCCGCGCCGCGACCTGGGTGAACCTCAGAACGGTCAAGCTTCAGGGCATGGCCACGGGCACGATCGACTTCACCGACGCCCCGCTCTACGGCGGCAGGAAGGGCCACAGCATCGTCCTGAAGGAGGTCTGGCGCACCAAGGAGGGGGCCTCGAAGTCGCGTGTCGTGTGCAGAAGGGTGGCCGGCGACGCGCGTGCGCTGACGGAGAAGGAGTGCGCCATCGGGCACCACGGCTGAGCCACGCCCCACGGCGATGCCGGGCGCACCGGTAGTCGTTCTTCCGCGTCCCGTCCGCCTCCGACATGCTGGAGGCCTGCCGCCGGGCCGGCCGACGTCTGCCGGTGGCTCTTCGACGAGCACCGCGCGGGCGTACGGCCCGGCGGCTGAGCGAGCAGCGCGACAGCACCGTGATCCATACCGGTCTCGTCCCCATCGCGGAACAGCGCGTCACTGCCCCCTGGTCCACCGGATCGAGAGAGGTGCCCGACATGAAGCGCTCCCTGCGGCTCGGCGTCAGTGCCGCCGTCCTTGCCGTCCTCGCCCCGCTCGCCGCCTGCGGGGGCGGGGATTCCTCGCCCTCGCCGTCCTCCAGAGACGACTTAGGTGACCGGGCGACACTCGACCTGGCCATCGCCTCGGCCGTGGTCGCTCCCAAGGAGGAGGTCGCCACGTACGCGGTGGGCGACGCCCAGGGCTACTTCGCCGAGGAGAAGCTCGACGTCGACGTGATCAACACCGACGGTTCGGTCGCCGCGGTCCAGGCCGTCGCCTCGGGCAGCGCCGACATCACACCGGCCGACGCGGGAGCCATCCTCGCCGCGCGGGAGAAGGGCGTCCCGGTCAGGGCCATCGGCGGCCTGGTGCGGAACTGGCCGTGGCGCATGGCGGTCCGCCCGGACAGCGAGATCAAGACCCCTGACGACCTCAAGGGCAAGAAGATCGGGGTCATCAGCCTCGCCTCCGGCTCGGCCATCTACGCGCGGGCGTACGCCGACGACGCCGGCCTGGACGCGGCCGAGGACATCGAGCTGTTGCCGGTCGGGGTGGGCGCGCAGGCGCTGTCCGCGCTTCAGGACGGCAGGGTCGACGTGCTCGCGCTGTTCACGCAGGCATACACCACGATCGAGAACACCGGCGCGACGTTCCGCTACCTCCCCAACTCCGATGCCTTCGACGGCATCCGCTCCCTGACCTTCGCGGTCACCGAGCGGACGCTGAAGGAGAAGAAGGACGTGCTGACCCGCTACCTGCGCGCCTCGTACAAGGCACTGCTCTTCTCCGCCGTCAACCCCGAGGCCGCGATGCGCTACGGCTACAAGGTCTTCCCGCGGCTGCTGACGGGCAAGAAGGCCGACGACCGGATCGGCGACGACAGCAAGAGCCTCGACGCCTGGATCAGAACCGCCGTTCCCGCCGCCGGTGAGCCCGCGAGCTTCAAGGACTGGGGCGCGATCAGCGACGCGGAGTGGAACAAGACGGCCGCCTACACCAAGGCAGCCGGCCAGATCACCAAGGACGTCGAGGTCGCGGAGCTGTGGGACGACAGCCTGCTCCGGGACGCGAACGACTTCGACAGCGCGGCGGTGATCCAGAAGGCGAAGGCCACCAAGTAGCGAGCGACCGCACGCCACCAGCAGGGAGGTCAGGAAGCCGTCATGGACGAAGACCGCTGGATCGAGGTCGACGGACTGCACAAGATCTACCGGCCGCGCAGGTCCAGGCCGACCCACGCGCTCTCGGACATCACCCTCACCGTCCGGCGCGGTGAGTTCGTCTCGGTCGTCGGGCCCTCGGGCTGCGGCAAGACGACGTTGCTGAAGATCCTCGCCGGGCTCGTCCCCAGGAGCGAGGGCACGGTCCGGGTCGCGGGCCGCGACGTCACGGGGCCACTGCCCGAGGTGGGCATGGTCTTCCAGTCGCCCACCCTTCTTCCATGGCGCACGATCCTGCAGAACGTGATGGTGCCGGTGGAGGTGCGGGGGCTCGGCACCCGACCGTACCGGGAACGCGCCGAGAGGCTGCTCGGCATGGTCGGCCTCGACGGCTTCGAGGGCAGGTACCCCCATGAGCTCAGCGGCGGGATGCAGCAACGCGCCGGGATCTGCCGGGCCCTGGTGCACGACCCGGCCGTGCTGCTGATGGACGAGCCCTTCGGCGCGCTCGACGCCCTCACCCGCGAGCACATGAACGTCGAACTGCTGCGGATCTGGCGGGAGAGCGGCCAGACGATCGTGTTCGTCACCCACTCGATCCCCGAGGCGGTCTTCCTCTCCGACCGGGTGATGGTCCTCAGTCCACGACCCGGCCGTGTCGCGGAGATCGTCGGAATCGAGCTGGAACGCCCGCGGGCACTCGGCGTCATGGGCTCGGACCGGGCCGGGGCCCATGTGGAGCGGATCCGCGGGCACTTCGACGCCGCCGGCGTGTTCGACTCATGAAGCGGCTCCGGGTGGATCCGAGGGAGCGCCCCGAACTGCTGCTCGTTCCCGCCGTCTTCGTGATCGTCGTGCTGGCCTGGGAGTTCGCGGTCCCCGCCTTCGGCATCGACGACTACGTGCTGCCGCGCCCCTCCCAGATCCTCGACGCGCTGCGGACGCAGCTGTCCGATCCGTTGTTCTGGGGCCATCTCGAGGTCACGGTGCTGGAGTCGCTGTACGGCTTCCTCATCGGCGTGGGGGCGGCACTGGTGCTGGGTACCGCGATCTCGCAGGTCCGGCTGATCGAGCGCACCTTCATGCCGTACGTCGTCGCCTTCCAGACGGTGCCGAAGGTGGCGCTGGCGCCGCTGTTCGTCGTCTGGTTCGGCTTCGGGATGACGAGCAAGGTCGTCATGGCGGCGGTGATCTCGTTCTTCCCGATGCTGGTCAACGTGATCGAGGGGCTGCGCGCGGCCGATGCCGACCGTATCGAGATGCTCACCGTGTTCGGCGCGGGCAGGTTCCAGGTGTTCAGGATGGTGCGGCTGCCGAGCGCGCTCCCCTTCATCTTCGCCGGTCTCGACATCGGGAGCGTCTTCTCGATCCTCGGCGCCGTCGTCGGCGAGTTCATCGGGGCCAAGGAGGGCCTGGGATACCTCCTGCTGCAGACCAACTACAACTTCGACATCGCCGGGATGTTCGCCGTGCTGGTGGTGCTCTCCGTACTGGGGCTGATCGCCCACTTCGTCATCCGGTTCGCCCAGAAGCGGCTCGTCTTCTGGGCCGAGGAGAACCGGGCGCCCGGCGCATTTGGACTTCAGGATCAGAAGAGAGGCAGGAGGCAGGCGTGACCGAGTACGACCTGGTGGTGAAGGACGCCCGCGTCGTCACCCATGACCATGGCCACGCAAGGCCCGCGGACATCGCCGTCAGCGGCGGGCGCATCGCCGCCGTGGCTCCCGGCATCGCCGAGGCCGGCGCGCGTCGTGTGGTCGACGCCGGCGGCAGGTTGGCGTTCCCCGGTGTCGTGGACGCGCACCAGCACTGGGGGATCTACAACCCACTGGCCGAGGACGCGGTCACCGAGAGCCGGGCGTGCGCGCAGGGCGGGGTGACCAGCGCCCTGACCTACATGCGAACCGGACGGTACTACCTCAACAAGGGCGGCGCGTACGCCGACTTCTTCCCCGAGGTGCTGGCAGCCGCCTCCGGCCGCGCCCACATCGACTACGCCTTCCACCTCGCGCCGATATCGCGCGGCCACATAGCCGAGATCCCCGACCTGGTCGAGCGATTCGGCGTCACGTCGTTCAAGGTCTTCATGTTCTACGGCGGTCACGGGCTGCACGGCAGGTCCGCCGACCAGAACGCGTTCCTGATGATCCCCGAGGACGAGCGTTACGACTACGCGCACTTCGAGTTCGTCATGCGTGGGGTGCAGGCGGCCCGTGAGAGGTTTCCCGACCTCGCCGAGGAGATCTCGCTGTCGCTGCACTGCGAGACCGCCGAGATCATGACCGCCTACACCAAGCTGGTCGAGGAGGCGGGCGAGCTGACCGGGCTCGCGGCCTACAGCGCCTCCCGGCCGCAGCACTCCGAGGGGCTGGCGGTCTCCATCGCCTCCTACCTGGCACACGAAACCGGGTTACCGACCGTCAATCTGCTGCATCTGTCGTCCCGCAAGGCGGTCGACGCGGCCGTGCGGATGAGCCGGGCGTTCCCGCACATCGACTTCCGCCGCGAGGTCACCGTCGGGCATCTGCTCGCCGACATCACCACCGCGCACGGTCTCGGCGGCAAGGTGAACCCGCCGCTGCGGCCACGCGACGACGTCGAGGCGCTGTGGGAGTACGTGCTCGACGGCACCGTCGACTGGGTCGTCAGCGACCACGCGTGCTGCCGTGAGGAGATGAAGTTCGGCGACCCCGAGGACGACGTCTTCCTCGCCCGGTCCGGGTTCGGTGGCGCCGAGTACCTCCTCCCCGGTGTGATCACCGAGGGCACGAAGCGGGGCCTGCCCCTGGGGCGGATCGCCGCGCTGACGTCCTGGAACCCGGCCCGGCGCTACGGGCTGCGCACCAAGGGGGCCATCGCGCCCGGCTTCGACGCCGACATCGCGCTGGTCGACATGGGCCACACCTGGACCGTGCGGGCCGCGGAATCGGAGTCGACGCAGGAGTACACGCCCTTCGAGGGCTTCGAGCTGACCGCCCGGGTGACCGACACCTTTCTGAGGGGCCACCACGTCCTGCGCGGGGGAAAGCTCGTCGGTGAGCCCGTCGGCGCCTATCTGCACCGCCCGACCCGTGGCTCCTAGCCCACGCCTCGCTCGACGAAAGACATGGAGGCACCCCCAACCCCACACAACCAGTCGCCCTACGCCACGAGCCCCACCCACTCCTCCTACAGCCGTGATCAATCCGCAACCAATTCCGGTCTTGACCGAGACCCATCAATCGCGCCCAGGATTACGCTCGCGCTCATGGCCGACTCCCCAGCCTCCGCGAGCCCCACGGAGCCGACGCACGACGCGCCGACCTCAGCGACAAACCCGGTTACGGACCCAGCGACGACCGACGCGACGGGCGACGCAACGACCGACGCGAAGACCGCCGCGCCGACCGAGGCGACCGCCCCCGCAGCACCACCCCACCCCGAACAGCGCCCCGTCTACGTCATCGGCGGCGGCCCCGGCGGCCTCGCCACCGCGTACGCCCTGCGCGCCCGGGGCATACGTGCCGTCGTGCTGGAGCGGTCCGGCCGTGTCGGGGAGTCCTGGCGGCGCCACTACGACCGGCTGCACCTGCACACCACCCGTCGGCTGTCGGCCCTGCCCGGGCTGCCGATGCCGCGCCGGTTCGGGCGCTGGGTGGCCCGGGACGACGTGGTGCGGTATCTGGAGAAGTACGCCGAGGTCCACGAGCTGGAGATCGTCACCGGGGTCGAGGTCTCCCGGGTGGAGCGCTCGCCCGACGGCACCGGCTGGCTGCTGCACGCCACCGGCGGACGTGAGCTGACCGGCGCCGCGGTGGTCGTCGCGACCGGCTACAACCACACGCCCCGGGTTCCTGACTGGCCGGGCCGCGACACCTACCCGGGCGAGTTGCTGCACGCCGGTGACTACCGTGATCCGAAGCCCTTCACCGGCCGTGACGTCCTGGTCGTCGGCGTCGGCAACACCGGTGCCGAGATCGCCGTCGACCTGGTGGAGGGCGGTGCCTCACGGGTACGGCTGTCCGTGCGCACCGTCCCGCACATCGTGCGCCGCTCGACGGCCGGCTGGGCCGCGCAGTACAGCGGGATCGCCGTCCGCCGGCTGCCGGTCGGGCTCGTCGACCGGCTCTGCGCGGTGCTGGCCAAGGTGAGCGTCCCCGACCTGACGACGCACGGGCTGCCCCGCCCCGACACCGGCCTCTACAGCCGGGCCAAGGCGGGCGCGATCCCCGTACAGGACGTCGGTCTGATCGACGCGGTGCGCAAGGGCCGGGTCGAGATCGTGGCCGCCGTCGAGGGCTTCGAGGACGGCGAGGCGGTGCTCGCCGACGGCACCCGTGTCCGCCCGGACGCCGTGATCGCGGCCACCGGCTACGTCCGCGCCCTGGAGGAACTCGTCGGCCACCTCGACGTCCTCGGCGCCGACGGCAACCCGGTCGTCAACGGTGCCCGCGCCCCGAAGAACGCGGCCGGCCTGTACTTCACCGGCTTCGTCACCCCGATCAGCGGCACGTTCCGCGAGCTGGCCATCGACGCCGAGAAGATCGCGAAGAGCATCGCCGGGGACACCGTCCGCCAGCCCTCCCGGCTGCCCGCCTGAGCCGCGTCCGACGGCGCACCGACCGCGCGTCCGGCGTAGACATCCCTCAACTCTCTTACGTACAACTCCTGTTACTTGCGAGTCAGATGTGACGGGAGAGCTGTACGCCGCCACCGCACGGGGCCAGAATGTGAGCACTGTTCATCTTTCCGGCTCCACCCCCACCTCTCGCTACGACGGAGGACGACGCACGTGGCACGCGAAAGACAGCACTCCCCGAGCCCCAGCCCCCAGCACTCCCCTCGCCCCCGACTCTCCCCGCTCTCCCGGCGCTCCCTGCTCGGCGGCGCCGCGGCAGCGGCGGGTGCCGCGGCCCTCACCGCCACCGCCGCGGGTACGGCCGCCGCGGCCACCCGCAGCGTGGACGTCGCCGTCGTCGGCGGCGGCCTCGCCGGGCTCACCGCGGCCCGGGACCTGGTCGCCGCCGGCAAGACCGTGGTCGTCCTGGAGGCCCGTGACCGGGTCGGCGGCCGGGTGGTGAACCTCCCGCTGGGCAACGGCCAGGTCACCGAGGGCGGCGGCGAGTTCATCGGCCCCACCCAGGACCGCATCAAGGCGCTCGCCGACTCCCTGGGGGTGGCGACCTTCCCCACCTACAACACCGGCAAGAACCTGCTCAACAAGGACGGCAAGAAGACCGCCTACGCCACCGACGGACTGCTCGGCTCGGTCCCGCCGATCGACGCGGCAGGCCTCGCCAACGCGGCGATCGTGCAGGCCTCGCTCGACGACATGGCCAAGCAGATCCCGGTGAACGCGCCCTGGACCGCCGCGAAGGCCGAGGAGTGGGACCGGCAGACCTTCGAGAGCTGGCTGCGCGCCAACGCCGTCATCCCGTCCGCCAAGTTCCTCCTGGACGTGGCCTGCACGTCGATCTTCTCGGCCGAACCCCGGGAACTCTCCCTCCTGTTCGTCCTCTTCTACATCGCCGCCGCCGGCAACGAGTCGAACGTCGGCACCCTGGAGCGCCTCACCGAGACCGCGGGCGGCGCCCAGGAGCTGCGCTTCGTCGGCGGATCCCAACTGGTGCCGATCAAACTCGCCGCCACGCTCGGCGACCGGGTGGTGCTCAACGCCCCGGTGCGTACGATCACCCGGTCCGGCGGCGGCTACGTGGTGTCGGCCGACGGCATCACCGTCGACGCCAAGAAGGTCGTCGTCGCCCTGCCGCCGCCCCTCGCGGCCCGCATCACGTACGCCCCGCTCCTCCCCGCCGCCCGGGACCAGCTCACCCAGCGCCTGCCGATGGCCTCGGTCGGCAAGGCGATCGCGATCTACGACACCCCCTTCTGGCGGGCCGACGGACTCAACGGCCAGGTCGTCAGCGACACCGGCGTGGTCAGCTCCACCTTCGACAACTCCCCGCCCGACGCCTCGCACGGCGCGCTGATGGGCTTCATCGAGGCCGACGAGGCCCGGAAGCTGGACGCGGCGAGCGAGGCGGAGGTCCGGGCGGCGGTGCTGAAGGACTATGTGACGTACTTCGGCGAGAAAGCGGCCTCCCCCACCTCCTTCGTCCTGCAACGCTGGAACAACGAGGCCTACACCCGCGGCGGCCCCGTCTCCATCGCCGCGCCGGGCGTCCTGACCCAGTACGGCCCCGCCCTGCGCGCGCCCGTCGGCGGTATCCACTGGGCCGGGACGGAGACGTCCACCTACTGGATGGGCTTCATGGACGGTGCGGTGCGGTCGGGCGAGCGGGTGGCGAAGGAGGTGGTGGCGGCGCTGTAGGCGCCGTGGACGCGCCGTGAGCGCGCCGTGGGAGCTTTACGCCGGTCCGCCGGCATCCCTCACCGAGGAGCCCTTACCGAGGAGCCCTCGCGGGAAAGCCGGTCATCCTTTGCGTGCAGGCCCATTCCTGACATCCCATCAGGTCTGTAATCTGACAGAGCGTCAGTTACTTGCCAGTCACTCAGGAGCGGGGACCGATGCTTGGATCAACCCACGGCACCTTCACCACCGACTCCCGCCGGGCCCGGGTCATCGCTTGCGGCGAGCGCCCCGGGCCCGCCGTGCACGGGCGGCCCGACGAGGTGGACGACCTCGACGTCAGCGGCCGGCCGTTGTACGCCGCCGTCCCCGATCTGGACCGCTTCTTCCGACCGGAGTCCGTCGCCGTGATCGGCGCCTCGGACGCCGAGGGCCGGCCGAACACCGGGGTCACCCGGCAACTGCTCGCCTGGTCCGAGCGGGTCGGGGCCCGACTGCATCCGGTGCATCCCACCCGTCCGTCCGTCTTCGGCATCCCCTGTTGCCGCTCCGTCGCCGACCTGCCCGAGCAGGTCGATCTCGCCGTGCTGCTGGTCTCCGACCCCCTTCCGGTGATCGAGGAACTGGCGGAGACGAAGGTGAGGTTCGCGGTCGTCTTCGCGTCCGGGTTCGCGGAGACGGGCGAGGCGGGAGCGGCCGCCCAGGCCCGGCTCGGCGCCGCCGTGGAACGGTCCGGGATGCGGCTGCTCGGCCCCAACACCAACCTGAACGCCTTCGAGGAGTTCCGGGACGACCTGGACGGGCCGGCCATCGCCCTGATCACCCAGTCCGGCCACCAGGGCCGCCCGGTCTTCGCCCTCCAGGAGCTCGGCATCCGCCTCTCCCACTGGGCGCCCACCGGCAACGAGGCCGATCTGGAGACCGCGGACTTCCTCTCCTACTTCGCCGAGCGGCCCGAGGTGGGCGCCATCGCCTGCTACGTCGAGGGGCTCAAGGACGGCCGTTCCTTCCTGCTGGCCGCCGACCGGGCCGCCCGGCGCGGGGTGCCCGTGGTCGCGGTCAAGGTGGGCCGCACCGAGACCGGCGCCCGCACCGCCGCCTCCCACACCGGCAAACTGACCGGCGCCGACGCGGTGGTGGACGCGGCGATGCGGCAGTACGGGGTGATCCGGGTCGACGGACTGGACGAACTCCAGGACACCGCGGCCCTGTTGGCCCGCGCCCGGCCGCCGGTCGCCGACGGGGTGGTCGTCTACTCGATCTCGGGCGGCACCGGCGCCCACTTCGCCGACCTGGCCACCGAGGCGGGCCTGAGACTGCCGGAGCTGTCGGCGGCCAAGCAGGCCGAGCTGCACCAGTGGATACCCGAGTACCTGAGCGTGGCCAACCCGGTCGACAACGGTGGTCACCCGGTCGGCGACTGGCGCGGCCGGAAGATCATCGACGCGATCCTCGACGACCCGCAGGTGGGCGTCCTGATCTGCCCGGTCACCGGGCCCTTCCCGCCCCTCAGCGACCGGCTCGTCCAGGATCTGGTGGACGCGGCCGAGCGGACGGACAAGCTGGTGTGCGTGGTGTGGGGCTCCCCGGTCGGCACCGAGCGGGCGTACCGGGAGGTCCTGCTCGGCTCCTCCCGGGTGGCCACCTTCCGCACGGTCGCCAACTGCATCACGGCCGTCCGCGCCCATCTCGACCACCACCGGTTCGCCACCGGCTACCGTTCCCCCTTCGACGCCGCGGCCCGCACCGTCTCTCCCTCCTTCCGCAAGGCGCAGGCCCTGATGCGGCCGGGCCAGCAGCTGAGCGAACACGCCGCGAAGCAACTGCTGCGGGCCTACGGCATTCGCGTGCCGCGCGAGCAGCTGGTGACCAGCGCGGCGGCGGCCGTGCGCGCGGCGGGGCTGGTGGGCTACCCGGTGGTGATGAAGGCGTCCGGTGCGCGGATCGCCCACAAGACCGAGCTCGGGCTGGTGAAGATCGGGCTGACCTCGGCCAGCCAGGTCCGGGACGCCTACCGGGAGTTGACCGACATCGCGCGCTACGAGGACGTGCCGCTGGACGGTGTCCTGGTGTGCCAGATGGTCGAGCGGGGCGTCGAGATGGTCGTCGGTGTCACCCACGACGAGCTGTTCGGCCCGACGGTGACCGTGGGGCTCGGCGGGGTGCTGGTGGAGGTGCTGCGGGACACCGCCGTCCGGGTACCGCCGTTCGCCGAGGAGCAGGCCCGGGACATGTGCGCCGAACTGCGCGGGCGGGCCCTGCTGGACGGGGTCCGGGGGCGGCCGCCGGCGGATCTCGACGCGTTGGTCGAGGTGGTGCTGCGGGTGGAGCGCATGGCCCTGGAACTCGGGGACGACCTCGCGGAGCTCGACATCAATCCGCTGATGGTGCTGCCCAGGGGACAGGGAGCGGTGGCGCTGGACGCACTGGCGGTGTGCCGGTGACGGGGGACACGGCACGGATGCGGGAGGCGGCGGGGCTGCGGCAGGAGACCGAGGGTCAGGTCTCGCACATCACGCTCGACCGGCCCGAAGCCCTCAACGCCCTCACGCCGCAGCTGCGGGACCACCTGATCGGACTGCTGTCGGACGCCTCGGCCGATCCGGACGTACGGGCCGTGGTGATCACCGGCACGGGGCGCGGGTTCTGCGCGGGCGCGGACCTCCGTAACGCGTCCCCCGCCGGGGAACCGGTCGCCGGTGATGTCGCCCGCACGATCCGGCTCGGCGCGCAGCGTCTGATCGCGGCCGTCCTGGACTGCGAGAAGCCGGTGATCGCGGCGGTGAACGGCACGGCGGCGGGCCTCGGCGCGCATCTCGCGTTCGCCTGCGACCTCGTACTGGCCGCCGAGTCGGCGCGGTTCATCGAGGTGTTCGTACGACGGGGCCTCGTCCCCGACGGCGGCGGGGCGTACCTGCTCCCCCGCATCCTCGGCCCGCACCGCGCCAAGGAGCTGATGTTCTTCGGCGACGCGCTCCCGGCGCCGGACGCGGAACGTCTGGGCCTGGTCAACCGAGTCGTTCCGGACGCCGAGTTGGACAAGACGGCCCGCGTGTGGGCGGCACGTCTCGCCACCGGCCCGACCCGCGCCCTCGCCCTCACCAAGCAGCTGGTCAACGCCTCCCTCGACACCGACCGCACCGCCGCCTTCGCCGCCGAGGCCGCCGCGCAGGAGATCAACATGACGACGGCGGACGCGCGGGAAGGCGTGCGGAGCTTCGTGGAACGCAGGAGCCCCGAGTACGGGGGGCGTTAGACGGGGCTCGAGCAGCATTCATGTCGGATCGACCCGGACGGCGGACGGTGAGTCGGATCGCGTTCGGCCGGTTCGAGAGGTTCTAGGTGGTGTGCGGAGGACGGGCCGGTTGCTCCCAGAGGCCGGCCAGGTGCGCGTGCAGGACGTCGTGCGCCTCTTGCGGGGCGAGGTGGCCGATGAGTACGTGCGTGGTGAGGCCGTCCGCGAGCGCGAGGAGGGTGCGGGCCTCGCGTCGCGGATCGCGTGGCCCGGTGCGGTCAGGGCCCTCGCCGGCTTCCGAGATGAGGCGGGTGAACGCCTCCTGCAGGGTTGCGTAGTTCGCCTGCAACGTTCCTGCGAGCGCCTTGCTGACAGCCGCCTGCGCGACGAAAGCCAGCCAGACCCTGGCCTCGGCGCGGTGCTCTTCCCGGAGCAGTGAGATCTCGGTGACCGCGTGCCCCAGGGCGGTGCCGGCCGACTGGGCCGGGCTCCTGACGAGGCGGGCCCGTACACGCTCGCTGATCCGCTCGCCGATGTGCGCGAGAGCGAACACCAGCATCTCTTCCTTGGTGCGGAAGCACCGCTGGACGGCGCCCATCGAGACCTGCGCGCGGGCGGCGACATCGCGAAGGGTCACGCCCTCCAGTCCGCGTTCGTCGGCGAGGTGGCAGACGGCCTCGGCGATGAGGCGGCGCCGGCTCACGTGATCCACCTGCTTGGGCATGCCCGGTCACCTCCCTGTCGCACAGCGCTCTGCTCCCCGGCACTTTATGCGATGCGCTCGTATCGGTTCCAAGGGTACGGTTCCGATGCAAGTGCATTGGTACGGGGAAGGGGAGGGAAGAGCCATGCGGGACGCCCTGTGGAAAATGCCGGCCGCCGCGCAGGCGGAGGCTGTGCGCAGCGCGGAAGCCTCGGCCGTCGAACTGGTCGACAGTCACCTGGATCGCATCGTCGAGGTGAATCCGCGGGTGAACGCCGTCACGCAGCTCCTGGCGGAGCGCGCACGCGAGACCGCGGCACAGCTGGACCGTCGGCGGGCCGCCGGTGAAACGCTGGGGCCGCTCGCGGGCGTGCCGTTCACGGTGAAGGAGAGCACCGCGATCGAAGGCGTGCCGACCACGTTCGGCGCGGAGCGCTTCCGCGCGGTGGTGGCGCACGTCGACGCTCCCCCGGTGGCACGGCTGCGCGCGGCCGGGGCCATCCCCATCGGGCACAGCAACATCCCCACCCTGATCCTGGCGGGGATGCACACGCGCAGCGAGCTGTTCGGCGACACGGTCAACCCGTGGGACAGCAGCCGCACCCCGGGCGGCTCCAGCGGAGGCGACGCGGTGGCCGTCGCCACGGGCATGGCAGCGCTCGGGCTCGGCAACGACTCCGGTGGATCGGTACGTATCCCGGCCCAGTTCTGCGGCGTGGCCGGGCTGAAGCCCTCCACGGGCCGGTTCCCCGCCGACCACCGCGTCCTCGGCCCCGACGACCCCGGCCCCGCGTCCCAGATACTGGTCACCGACGGCCCGTTGGCCAGGAGCGTGGGCGACCTACGGCTGGCTTACGAGGTGCTGGCCGGGACCGATCCGCGTGACCCACGGGCCGTGCCGGTGCCCGCCTACGGCGAACCGCTCGCCGGGCCGGTGAAGGTCGCGGTCGTGGCGGACCCCGGGGGACACGGCGTGCACCCGACGGTGCTCGGAGCCGTCGCGATCGCGGCCGACGCGCTCCGCGACGCCGGCTACGACGTGCGCGAGGTGCGGGGCGTACCGCGGATGGACGAGGCCCTCGAGGCGTACGGCCGGATCACTGTGACCGAGTTCGCCCCGACCTGGCCTGTGGTGCGCAAGCTGCTCGGGAGGGGCGGGGACCGTTATATGGAGATGACGATGGAGCGGACCCCGCCCGCGAGCGCGGACGAGTTCATGAAGCTGATGGGCACCTGGATGAACATCCGCCGCTCATGGGCCGAATTCCTCGACGCATACCCCCTGTTGCTCGGCCCGGTCTTCACCGAGCCGCCGGTCGAGCCGGGGCTGGAGTCGCGTGACAGGTCAGGGAGGGAACGGGTCGGGTCGGCGATGCGTCTGTGCACCGTGACCAGCTTCGTGGGCGTGCCCGGTGTGGCCGTACCGACCGGGCTGGTCGACGGGCTCCCCTGTGGAGTGCAGATCGTCGGGCGGGCGTTCCGGGAGGACCTGTGCCTGGACGCGGCCCAGGCGGTCGAGGACCGGCTCGGAGTTCTCACACCGGTCGAACCGCGCGGGGGAGGCCGGGTTTCCTGAGTCGGGTGATCGCGGCGCCATCCGTCATAAAAGGTCCTCAAGCCCCTGGACCTTCCTATCTGACATACCGTCAGCTTCAATGGGAGGCATGATGGGACAAGCAGGGATGGCCGAAGCCGCCGTCCGTTACCTCAGGTCGGCCGCCGCCGCGCCGCTCACGCGCCCCGTCGAGGCGCTGCCGCGGCCGGAGCTGCGGTGCGTCGGGGAGAACGAACGCGCGCCCGTCGACCCGACCGAGTTCCGTCGCGTACTGGGCGCCTTCGCGACGGGCGTGACCGTCGTCACCGCACCCGCGACCGAGCCCGACGGCTCCCCCGCCGGTTTCGCCTGCCAGTCCTTCTCCTCCCTCTCCCTCGATCCGCCCCTGATCGCCTTCATGGTCGGCCGCACATCGACGACATGGCCGCGCATCGCACGGGCCGGGGTCTTCTGTGTGAACGTCCTGAGCGCCGGACAGGGCGAGTTGTGCCGCGCGTTCGCGGTGCGCGGCGCGGACAAGTTCGCGGGTGTCGAGCACACGCCGGCCCCCGCCTCCGGCTCCCCCCGCCTCACCGGCACGCTCGCGTGGATCGACTGCACGATCCACGCGGTGCACACCGGGGGCGATCACCTCATCGTCGTGGGCCGGGTCGACGCGCTGGGCACGGGCGACGACGAGGACGCGGCGCCCCTTCTGTTCCACAAGGGGCACTTCCTCTAGGCGGTGCCCGCGAGGTCCCGCACCGGCACCGCCGTGGCCGTCGGCCCGCGCCGGATCACCAGCGCCATCAGCGTCGCCACCGCGCACAGCGCGCCCGACGCGTACCAGACCATGTCGTACGTGCCGAAGACGTCCCGCGCGACACCCCCGAGGAAGGCCACCAGCGCGGCGCCGACCTGGTGGGAGGCCAGGACCCAGCCGAAGACGATCGCGCTGTCCTCGCCGTAGTGCTCCCGGCACAGCGCCACGGTGGGCGGGACGGTGGCGACCCAGTCGAGGCCGTAGAAGACGATGAAGAACAGCATCGGCGGATGGACCCGGGACGTCACCAGCAGCATCGGCAGGAACAGCAGGGAGATGCCGCGCAGCGCGTAGTACACCGCCAGCAGCCGACGCGCGTCGAAGCGGTCGGTGAACCAGCCCGAGGCGATCGTGCCGACGACGTCGAACACGCCGATCACCGCGAGCAGTGAGGCCGCTGTCGTGGCGGGCATGCCCGCGTCGTGGGCGGCGGGCACGAAGTGGGTCTGGATCAGTCCGTTGGTGGAGGCGCCGCAGATCGCGAAGGTACCGGCCAGCAGCCAGAACGGGCCGGTCCGGGCGGCCTTGAAGAGCACGCTGACCGCGCGCCGGGCGGCGCCCGGGACCGGCGCGGGCTTCGGTACGAACTCCTCGGCGCCGTACGGCTTCTGGCCCACGTCGGCCGGGTGGTCGCGCAGCAGCAGCCAGACGAAGGGGACGACCGCGAGGGCGGCCAGGGCCACCGTCACGGCCGCCGGGCGCCAGTCGTGGGTCTCCACCATCCAGGACAGCACCGGCAGGAAGATCAGCTGGCCCGAGGCCGAGGCGGCGGTGAGGATGCCGGTGACCAGTCCGCGCCGCTCGGCGAACCAGCGGTTGGTGACCGTCGCGGCGAAGGCCAGCGCCATCGAACCGGAGCCCAGGCCCACCAACAGGCCCCAGCACAGCATCAGTTGCCAGGCCGCCGTCATCCACACCGTCAGGCCCGAGCCGAGCGCGATCACGGTCAGCGCGACCGCGACCACCCGCCGGATGCCGAAGCGGTCCATGAGCGCGGCGGCGAAGGGAGCGGTCAGCCCGTACAGCGCGAGGTTGACCGAGACCGCGGCGCCGATGGTGCCCCGCGACCAGCCGTACTCCGCGTGCAGCGGATCGATGAGCAGGCCGGGGAGCGAACGGAAGGCGGCGGCGCCGATGATCGTCACGAAGGTGACGGCGGCGACGAACCACGCGCGATGGATGCGGGGCTTTCTGACCGGCGGGGTGGTCTCTGCGGCGGCTGCGGCCTCGGTTGTGTGGGTCACGAAAGAGAGCTTCCATCCCGGAACGGCCGCAAACGAGTGGCCCGGAGGACAGCATTCGTTAGGATCGGGCCATGCCCTCCAGTCGTGAGCGTCGTGAGCCGGAGTTCCGCCCCCACCGCGTCGTCGTCCTCGCCCTGGACGGCCTGCTCCCCTTCGAGCTGGGCATCCCGCACCGCATCTTCGGCTCCCCCAGGGACACCGAACGCCGGCCGCTGTACGAGATCGTCACCTGCTCGATCCGTCCACCGGGCCGGGTGGAGACCGACGCCGACTTCGCCGTCCAGGTCGCGCACGGACCTGAGGCCCTCGCCACCGCCGGCACGGTCGTCATCCCGGCGTCGTACGAACTCGGTCCGGTGTTCGACGAGGGCGTGCTGACCGACGAACTGGCCGCCGCCCTCGACCACATCCGGCCCGGCACCCGGCTCGCGGCCATCTGCACCGGCGGATACGTCCTGGCCGCCGCCGGCCGCCTGGACGGCCGCCGGGCCGCCACGCACTGGTCCCACGCGGAGCACTTCCAGCGGTTGTTCCCGCGGATCGAGGTCGACGCGGACGTCCTGTTCGTCGACGACGGCGACGTCCTGACGTCGGCGGGCGTGGCGGCCGGGATCGACCTGTGCCTGCACATGGTGCGCCGCGACCACGGCACGGCGGTCGCCAACGACGTGGCCCGCCGTACGGTCGTACCGCCGCACCGGGACGGCGGGCAGGCGCAGTACATCCAGCGGCCCGTGCCCGATCCGCAGCTGGCGTCCACGAGGACCGCCCGCGCCTGGGCGCTGGGCCGCCTGCACGAGCCGGTCCAGCTGCGGGACATGGCCGAGCAGGAGGCCATGTCGGTCCGCACCTTCACCCGCCGTTTCCGCGAGGAGGTCGGCGTCAGCCCCGGCCAGTGGCTCACCCAGCAGCGGGTGGAGCGGGCCCGGCACCTCCTGGAGTCCACCGACCTGTCCGTCGACCTGGTGGCCCGCGACTGCGGCTTCGGCACGGCCCAGTCGATGCGGCAACACCTGCAGACGGCTCTCGGGGTCACCCCGACCGCGTACCGCCGCACCTTCCGGTCCGGCGTCGACGGAGCCGGTGGTGCCGCGTCCGACGTCGACGGATCCGCCGGGGACGTGAGCAGCGCCCTGCGCTGAACGGCTCCGGTACCGCGCCCGCCCTGAGGGACCCCTCGCGTCAGAACGTCAGCACCCCGCGTGCCACCCGTCCCGCCTCCGCGTCCGCCACCGCCTTCTCGAAGTCCTCGACCGGATACGTCCTGGTCACCAGTTCGTCGAGGAGCAGCCGGCCCTCCCGGTACAGCTCGGCGTACAGGGCGATGTCGCGCTGCGGACGGGAGGATCCGTAGCGGCAGCCCAGGATCGACTTGTCCAGGTACAGCGAGGAGACGAGGAAGGACGCCTGAGCCGTGGCCGGCGGGACACCGAGCAGGATCGCCTGCCCGTGCCGGTCCAGCGAGTCGATCGCCGCCCGGATCAACTCGATCCGGCCCACGCACTCGAAGGCGTGGTCGGCGCCCGTCGGCAGCACCTCCCGCACCTCGTCCGTGGAGGTCAGGAAGTGTGTCGCGCCGAACCGCCGGGCCATCTCCTCCTTCGCCGGGTTGGCGTCCACGGCGACGATCCGCAGCGCGCCCGCGACCCGCGCTCCTTGCAGGACGTTCAGCCCGACCCCGCCCGTGCCGATCACCAGCACACTGTCCCCGCGGTCCACCTTCGCCCGGTTGAGCACGGCGCCGACGCCGGTCAGCACCCCGCACCCGATCAGCGCGGCGGACGGCATCGGAAGGTCCTCGGGGATCCGGACCGCCTGCACGGCCTTCACCACGGTCCGTTCCGCGAAGGCGGAGTTGGCGGCGAACTGGAACACCGGCTGCCCGTCCCGCGCGAACGGCTGCCCCGGCCGCCCGATCGCCTGCCGGCACATCGTCGGCCGTCCCCGGTCGCACTCCGCGCAGGTACCGCAGTTGGCGAGCGTGGACAGGGCCACGTGATCGCCGGGGCGCACATGGGTGACCCCGGCGCCCACCGCCGTCACCACGCCCGCCCCCTCATGGCCGAGCACCACAGGAAGGGGGAACGGTATGGTCCCGTCCACCACGGACAGGTCGCTGTGACACAGCCCCGCCGCCGAGACGGCCACCTGCACCTCACCCGGCCCCGGATCCCGTACGACGAGATCGTCGACGACCTCGACCCGCTTCCCGTCGAACACCACGCCTCGCATCACACAGCCCCCTGTCGGCCCCTGGGTTCCCGCGGCAGGCCGAGCACCCGCTCGGCGATGATCGTGCGCTGGATCTGGTCCGAGCCGCCGTAGATCGTGTCGGCCCGGGAGAACAGGAACAGGTGCTGCGACGCGTCGAGTTCGTACGGCGCCGCCGCCGACCACTCCACCGGACCCACGGCGGCCGCCGCGCCCCGCACCCGCATCGCCAGCTCCCCCAGCCGCTGATGCCAGCCGGCCCACAGCAGCTTGGCCACGCTGGACGCGCCCGCGTCGGCCGAACCACCCAGGGTGCGCAGGGCGTTCCAGCGCATCACGCGCAACTCGGCCCACTGTCGCACCAGTTGCTCCCGTACGACGGGGTCGTGCACCGTGCCGGTGGCCACCGTCGTCCGGACGACCTTGTCCAACTCCTGTGCGAAGCCGATCTGTTGGGCGAGGGTCGACACCCCGCGTTCGAAGCCGAGCAGTCCCATCGCGACCCGCCAGCCCTCACCCTCCGCGCCGACGACATGCTCCGCCCGCGCGCGTGCCCCGTCGAAGAACACCTCGTTGAACTCGCTCGTGCCGGTCAGCTGCCGGATCGGCCGGACCTCGACGCGGCCCGGCTGGTCCATGGGCACGAGCAGGAACGTCAGCCCGTGGTGGCGCCGGGAGCCGGGCTCGGTACGGGCGAGCACGAAGCACCAGTCGGCCTCGTGCGCGAGCGAGGTCCAGATCTTCTGGCCGGTGATCCGGTAGTGGGTCCCGTCCGGTTCGCGGACGGCCGCGGTGCGCACCCCGGCCAGGTCCGAACCGGCGCCGGGTTCGCTGTAGCCCTGGCACCAGAGTTCGTCGCCCGCGGCGATCGGGGGCAGGAAGCGGGCCTTCTGCTCCTCGGTGCCGTGGGCGAGGAGGGTGGGGGCGAGGAGGTTCTCGCCGATGTGTCCGGAACGAGGGGGCGCGGGCGAGCGGGCGTACTCCTCCGCCCAGGCGACCTGTTGGGTGAGGGTGGCGGTGCGGTTGCCGTAGCCCTCCTGGGACCAGCCGAGCCCTATCCAGCCGGCTTTGCCGAGGACGCGTTCCCAGGTACGGCGGTCCTGCGTGCCGTCAGCGTGGGCGGCGAGCCACCCCCTCGCCTCGGCGCGGAACGCATCGTCCTGCGAGGTGAATGCGAAGTCCATGGATACGCCTTCCTGGGAGGTCGCTGGGACTGATGCGGGCGGGGGATGGCTACGCGTTCGGTCGGTCGCCCTCCCGCGCCGCCCGCTCCATCCCCGCCACCCGCTCCAGCAGCGGCATCGGGTCCACGCCCACCGTCCCCGGCAGGAAGTCCGCGATCCGTTGCGGCGTCCAGGAGCCGTCCGCGTACGCCGCCCGCAGCTCTCTCGGCTGGGCCCAGACCGCGATCTTGGGTCCGGCGATCGTGTACACCTGGCCGGTGATCCCCTGTTCCCGCGCCTTGTCCGACAGCAGGTAGACCACCATCGCGGCGACGTCCTCGGGTTCGCCGATCTCCGTGAGTTCCATGGGGACGTTCGCCGACATCCGGGTACGGGCCACCGGGGCCACCGCGTTGGCGGTCACCCCGTACTTGTGCAGCCCCAGGGCGGCGCTGCGTACCAGCGAGATGATCCCGCCCTTCGCCGCGCTGTAGTTGGCCTGCGCCACCGAGCCCTGGTGGTTCCCGCTGGTGAAGCCGATGAGGGTGCCCGACTTCTGCCGCCGCATCACCGCCGAGGCCGCCCGGAACAGGGTGAACGTGCCCTTGAGGTGGGTCGCCAGGACGGGGTCCCACTCCTCCTCGGCCATGTTGAACAGCATCCGCTCGCGCAGGATCCCGGCGACACACACGACCCCGTCGATCCGTCCGTAGGAGGCCAGCGCCACGTCGACCACCCGCTGCCCGCCGGCCATCGTGGAGATGTCGTCGGCCACGGCGACCGCCTCGCCGCCCGCCGCCTCGATCTCCTTGACCACGGACTGGGCGACCTCGCTGGTCGGCGAGGCGCCGTCCATGGCGACGCCGTAGTCGTTGACGACGACCCGCGCGCCCTCGGCCGCCGCGGCCAGCGCCACCGCCCGGCCGATCCCCCGTCCGGCGCCGGTCACGGCGACCACCTTGCCTGCCAAGAAGTTCCCCATGCCGGCCCCTTCCCGCGGTTTCTGACGGTCCGTTAGATTTTTCACCGGCAGGCCGACCGGAGACAAGCCCCGGGGAGGACGGATGTCACAGCCCGCGCTCCATCCCGCGTTCCACGACATCGCCAAGCGCGTGAACAACTGGGGCCGTTGGGGTCCGGACGACGAGAGGGGCACCCTCAACCTGATCACCGACGAGGTGGTACGCCGGGCGGCGGCCGAGGTCCGCACGGGCCACCGGGTCCCTCTCGCGCTGCCCCTGCGACACGACGGCGTACAGACCGGACTGATCCCCGGCCGGGTCAACCCACTGCACGCCATGGTGCAGATCAACCAGGAGATCTTCGGTCCGGGAACGGTGGCGTGCAGCGACGACGCGGTGACCATGGGACTCCAGGCGGCCACCCACTGGGACGCGCTCACCCATGTCTCGCACTCGGGCCGCCTCTACAACGGCCGCCCGGCCGGCACCATCACCGCGCACGGCGGGGCCGAGTTCAGCGGGATCGACAAGGCACGGCACATCGTCTCGCGCGGGGTGCTGCTCGACGTGGCCCGGGCACACGGCAGGGACCGCCTGGACGGTGCGCACGCCGTCACCCCCGAGGATCTCGACGCCGCCGAGGAACTCGCCGGTACGCGGGTGCGTGCGGGTGACATCGTGCTGGTGCGGACCGGGCAGGTGCAGGTGTACCTGACGGGCGGTCGGGAGGCGTACGGCTATCCGTCCCCGGGCCTGTCGATCCGTACGCCCGAGTGGTTCCACGCACGCGATGTCGCCGCGGTCGCGAACGACACCCTCACCTTCGAGGTGTTCCCGCCCGAGATCGAGGATCTGTGGCTGCCCGTGCACGCGCTCGACCTGGTGGAGATGGGGATGCTGCAGGGCCAGAACTGGAATCTCGAAGAGTTGTCCACAGTCTGTGGACAAGAGGGCCGGTACTCGTTCCTGCTCTCGGCGATGCCCGAGCCCTTCGTCGGCGCGACGGGGACCCCGGTGGCGCCCGTCGCGATCCTGTGAGGACCGCCGGCCCGCCCGACCGTCGGGTGGCGGTGCGCGACACCCGCCCCGAGCACGGCATCGCGCACCGCCATCCGCCTCCGGCGTACCCGCCCCGGTTCTCCCGGCCCTGAGGGAACCGACGCCGAATCACGACCCACACTCGTCGAGGGCCCCCGTCACCGGAGCCCTCGGCGTCCCCTCGCGGCGAATCGCTGACCACAAGCGTGATCAAACGGACACGTGGCGTCAACACCCGTTCGGGGATTTATCACGTATGTACTGTTTGCCGTGGGCGCGCACAGAAGCACATCCCGGCGCACGGATGCAGCGCCGATCAAGGACAGCAGCGCATTCTGCGTCCGTGCACCGCCCATTCCACGACCTCACCCCGCCGGACGCCCCGCGGCCGCGGGCCCCCGCACATCCGCGGCCACGAACCACCGCGCGTCCCGCGGCAGACCGCTCACACCGCCTCGTACGCCAGCCCCTCGTACGCCGACGCGTCACTGCCGCAGGTCGTCGCCGCGGACCGGGACTGCGCGTACCGGTCGAGCTCGCACCAGATGCGCTTGCCCGCCCCCTCGGGGAGCCAGCCCCAGCGGTCGGCGAGCCCGTCCACGAGGGCGAGGCCCCGGCCACCGGTCTCGTCGCCGTCCGCACAGCGTGGCACCGGGGCGCGGTCGCTGCGGTCGGCCACCTCGAGGCGGACCGTGGCCCGCTCGGCCGCCGCGAGCGGCAGCGAGAGGCGCAGCACCGCCGGGCAGCCGGTGTGCACCACGGCGTTGGTGACCAGCTCGGACACGAGCAGGATCAGGGTCTCGGCGAGCGACTCGTCCGCCGCTATCCCCGACCCGGCCAGGCGGGAGCGGGCCCAGCTGCGGGCCCGCGCCACCTCCGCGGGGTCGGGCCGGATCTCCAGCTGCACTTGAAGCACCTGCACTGCTCACACCATCCGAACCGGCGGACACATCACCGCGCGCCTCACGAGGGCCACGATCGTAGCCATTTTTTGCATGACCAGAACAACGGCAGGAGTCAGGGTCACCGAACGTGACTCCCTTGTGAGACAGCATGGTTGACCTACAGTCACGCCAACAAGCGCTTCGGGCATATTCCAGTGGGAAGGAGTACCCGTGCGGCATACTGTGCGACGCTCGTCTCCAGGGCTCGAACAAACAGGGGTAACACCGGCATGGTTGGTGCTCGGGGCCACTCGCATTTCACACAAGGTACCGGAGTGCGCGGCCGTCTCCGGGACCCACGAGTCACGCGTAGGACACAACCCGATATCAACGCTCCGTGATCCCGGTGTGCCACGGTCCGTGACATCCGCTCCGGGCGTTCCGGCGTCGTCCCAGCCCAGCGACCCTTCGCGGCCGTCAGCCCAGGAGGTCGGCGGCGAGGGTTTCCTCACTCTCCGTGTCGGTTCCGCCACGTTGTGCCCGCACCCAGGCCCGCTTGAGATGCAGGTGCACCTCGCTCTCCCAGGTGAACCCCATGCCGCCGTGCACTTGCAGGCAGTCCCGCGTGCTACGCAGCGCCGCTTCGTCGGCCAGCAGCCGGGCGGCCGCGATGTCGACGGGGGCGGAGGTGACGGCGGCGGCGTACACGGCCGCGCGGGCCGTCTCCGCCCGTACCAGCATGGCGGCGCACAGATGCTTGATCGCCTGGAAGGCGCCGATCGGCCGGCCGAACTGCTCACGGGTCCGCGCGTGTTGCACGGCCAGCTCGCACACCCGTGTGGCCGTGCCGAGCTGCTCTGCGGCCGTGAGGAGGACCGCGACGGGGTCCGGCGACCACGTCGGCTCTCCGGCCCACCGGTGCAGCGGCGTCAACGGGTCCACCGACCTCAGGGGCACGGCCTCCTCCGTCCGCGGCAGCGGGGTCCCGCCCCCGCGCACGACGTCCGCCTCCGCCAGCCACTCCACCAGGCCGCCGTCGATGTCCGCCACGACCGTCTCGCCGGTCGCCGCCCCCGGTACGGTGCCCGCCGCGAGGTGGGTGGCGATCAGCGGCCCGGGCAGCAGGGCGCGACCCGCCTCCTCGAACGCGAGTACCGCCTCGGGAAGCCCGAGCCCCACCCCGCCGTCCGCCTCGGGCAGCCGTAGCGCGAAGAACCCGGCCTCCCCCAACTCCCGCCACAGCGCACGGTCGAGCCCCTGACGGTCCACGGCGGCGCGCAGAGCCTCGGCGTCGAAGCGCCGCGCCAGCAGTTCCCGTACGCCCGCCCGTAAGGCGCGCTGGTCCTCGGACAGTTGAAAACGCACGTCAGCGCCCCTTCGGCAGGCCCAGGAGCCGTTCGGCCACGATGTTGTGCTGGATCTGCGAGGTACCGGCCGCGATGGTGTACGAGAGCGAGGAGAGACGGTCGAGGACCCAGGGCCGGTCGAGGTCGAGTGCCGCGTCGCCCAGGACGTCGGCGGCGGCGTCGTACAGCTCCTGACGCGCGTGCGAGTACCTCAGTTTGAAGACCGAGCCCGCGGCGCCGGGTACCTGGCCGGACGCCTCCGCCTCGCTCACGTTCCACTGGGTCAGCCGCCACAGCGCGCGGAACTCGGCGTTCAGCCGCCCGAGGCGCCGCCGCAGCACCGGGTCGTCCCAGCGGCCGGTGCGCCGCGTCTCCCGGGCGAGTTCGCCGAGGACGCGCCGGCAGGCCACGACCTCACCGGCGAACGCCGTGCCGCGCTCGAAGGCCAGGGTCACCATGGTCACGCGCCAGCCGTCGTTCTCCTCGCCCACCCGGTTGGCGACCGGGACGCGGACCTCGTCGAGGAACACCTCGGCGAACTCGGCCGACCCGGCGAGGGTCCGCAGCGGCCGTACGGTGATGCCGGGCGCGTCCATCGGCATGGCGAGCCAGGTGATGCCCCGGTGTTTCGCGGCGGTCGGATCGGTCCGCACCAACAGTTCGCACCAGTCGGCCACTTCGGCGTGCGAGGTCCAGATCTTGGACCCGCTCACCACGTAGTCGTCGCCGTCCCGCCGGGCGCGGGTGCGCAGGGCCGCGAGGTCGGATCCGGCGTCCGGTTCGCTGAAGCCCTGGCACCACACCTCCTCGCCGCGCAGGATCGGCGGCAGCCAGCGCGCCCGCTGTCCGGCCGTCCCCTCGGCGGCGATGGTCGGCCCGGCGTGCAGCAGCCCGACGAAGTTCGCGCCCACGTAGGGCGCCCCCGCCTTCTCCGTCTCCTCCAGGAAGATCAGGTGCTGGGTGGGGCCGGCGCCCCGCCCGCCCGCGTCGGCGGGCCAGTGCAGCCCCGCGTACCCGGCGTCGTACAGCATCCGCTGCCAGCCGAGGTCATGGGCGCGGCGGGCCGGCCAGTCGTCCGGGGACGGCTTCGGCGCCAGCGTGGGCAGCGCTGTGGCCAGCCACTCCCGCAGGCGCGCCCGGAACTCCTGCTCCTCGGGTGTGTCGGTGAGGTCCACTAGCGGTCCAGGTCGAGGCCCAGCATGCGGATGGCGTTGCCCCGCATCAGCTTGTACACCGTCTCGTCGTCGAGGCCCTTCACATGGTCGAGGGCGACCTCCTTGGTGTGCGGGAAGGTCGAGTCGACGTGCGGGTAGTCGGTCTCGAAGGTCGCGTTGTCCCGGCCGACGACGTCCAGCGAGGCGACCCCGTGCTTGTCGCGGAAGAAGCAACAGAACATCTGCCGGTAGTAGTACGTCGACGGCGGCTCGGGGATCGTGCCGCGGACGCCGCCCCACGCGCGGTGCTCCTCCCAGACGTCGTCGGCGCGTTCCAGGGCGTACGGGATCCAGCCCATCTGCCCTTCGGAGTACGCGAGTTTGAGGCGCGGGAACCTCACCAGCACGCCGCTGAAGAGGAAGTCCATCATCGAGGCCATCGCGTTGTTGAAGCTGAGGGCGGCCTGCACGGCGGGCGGCGCGTCGGGCGAGGCGGCAGGCATCTGGGAGCTGCTGCCGATGTGCATGTTGACGACCGTGCCGGTCTCCTGGCAGACCGCGAAGAACGGGTCCCAGTAGCCGGAGTGGATGGACGGCAGCCCCAGGTGGGTGGGGATCTCGGAGAAGGTCACGGCCCGTACCCCGCGGGCCGCGTTGCGCCGGATCTCCTCGACCGCGAGGTCGATGTCCCACAGCGGTATCAGGCACAGCGGGATCAGCCGGCCGCCGCTGTCCCCGCACCACTCCTCGACCATCCAGTCGTTGTAGGCCCGCACGCAGGCCAGTGCGACCTCCTTGTCGTGCGCCTCGGCGAAGGTCTGGCCGCAGAAGCGGGGGAAGGAGGGGAAGCACAGGGACGCCTCGACGTGGTTGAGGTCCATGTCCGCGAGCCGCGCGACGGGATCCCAGCAGCCCCGCCGCATCTCCTGGCGGGTGATCCCCTCCAGGGTCATCTCGTCCCGGTCGAAGCCGACGGCGGCGATGTTGCGCTTGTACGGGAACTTCAGGTCCTCGTAGATCCACCAGTCGGTCGGCTGGCCGTCCGGGTCCATGGTGATCTGGTACTTGCCGCCGACGTAGGCGAGTTCACCGATGCCGGCGGTGAGGGCCTTGGGGCCGCGGTCCCGGTACTTCTTGGGCAGCCAGGTCTCGAAGAGGTGCGCGGGCTCGATGACATGGTCGTCGACGCTGATGATGCGGGGCAGTTCGGTCATGGGGTCCCCTCCGCCTGACACACGGTTGCCGACACGCAGCGATCTGACGGTTCGTCAGATTTGACTTGCCCAGCAGGCTAGTCGCGCACCCCTGGACCGACAAGGCGCCGAGCCCTACGCTCTGCGCAGCATCTGACTACCCGTCAGCTACACAGGGGGCCGCCGTGACCGACACCGCCCACGCGCTCAGCACCTCCCGCACCCTCTGGGACCTGCTCGCCCGCCGCGCCGACCTCACCCCCGACCGGCCCCTGCTCCTCCAGGACAGCCGCTCCCTGAGCTTCGGCGGGCTGCGCGATCGGGCCGAGCGGGTCGCGGCGGGGCTGTACGACATGGGCGTTCGGCCCGGCACGGTCGTGGCCTGGCAGCTGCCCACCCGGATCGAGACGGCCGTGCTGTCCTTCGCGCTGGCCCGCCTGGGCGCCGTACAGAGCCCGGTCATCCCGTTCTACCGGGACCGCGAGGTCGGGTTCGCGCTGCGCGAGTCGAAGGCGGAGTTCTTCGCGGTGCCGGGCGAGTGGCGCGGTTTCGACCACACGGCGATGGCGCGTCGGCTGGGCGCGAAGGGCGTCTTCGAGGCGTACGACGAGCTGCCCGAGGGCGACCCGGCCGTCCTCCCCGCCCCGCCCTCCGAGGGCACCTCGGTGCGCTGGATCTACTGGACCTCCGGGACCACCTCCGCCCCCAAGGGCGTCCTGCACACGGACCGTTCGCTGATCGCGGGCGGATCGTGCCTCGCCCACGCGCTGGGTCTGTCCGCGGCCGACGTGGGCTCGATGGCCTTCCCCTACGCGCACATCGCGGGCCCCGACTACACGGTGATGCTGCTGCTGTACGGCTTCCCCGCGGTGATGTTCGAGCAGTTCGCGCTGCCGGACGCGCTGGCGGGGTACCGCGGGCACGGGGTGACGGTGGCCGGCGGGTCGACGGCGTTCTACTCGATGTTCCTCGCCGAGCAGCGGAAGCAGCCCGGGGTGCCGGTCATTCCGTCGTTACGGCTGCTCGCGGGCGGCGGGGCGCCCAAGCCGCCGGAGGTCTACTACTCCGTCGTACGGGAGATGGGCGTGCAGCTGACCCACGGGTACGGCATGACCGAGGTGCCGATGATCACGATGGGGTCGCCCGACGACACCCCTGAGAACCTGGCCACGACGGAGGGGCGACCGCCCGAGGGCATGGAGATAAGGATCGTGGACGGGGAGGTACGGCTGCGGGGGGAGGCCGTCTGCCAGGGGTACCTGGATCCGGCGCAGACGGCGGAGGCGTTCGACGCGGACGGGTTCCTGCGCACCGGGGACCTCGGGCATGTCACCGACAGCGGGCACCTGGTGCTGACCGGGCGGCTGAAGGACGTGATCATCCGCAAGGGCGAGAACATCTCGGCGAAGGAGATCGAGGACCTGCTGCACGCGCACCCCGCCGTCGGGGACGTGGCCGTGGTCGGGCTGCCGGACGCGGAGCGCGGGGAGCGGGTGTGCGCGGTGGTGGAGCGGGTGCCGGGGGCCCAGGGGCCGACCCTGGAGGCGGTGACGGCGTACCTCCGCGCGGAAGGGCTGTCGACGCACAAGCTGCCGGAGCAGGTGGAGGTGGTGGACGCCCTGCCGCGCGGCGAGACGCTGCGGAAGGTGCTCAAGTACAAGCTGCGGGAGCGGTATGCGGGGGCGTAGGGCCTGATCCGAACGACAGGCCCTGGGGACGGGTCCGGTCAGGGTGCCTGGCGTTCCCGGAGAGGCCGGTGCGCGGGCGGGTTCATTCGGGGACGGTGAAGTAGCGGGCGAAGGCCGTCACGATCTCCGTCTCGGCGACCTTGCCGTCGGCGTCCGTGTCGAGGGCGGCGGCTGCCGTGCGGGCGGCCTCCTCGCTCGCGCCGAGCGCCTTCAGCACCCGCACGGTGTCCTCGACGGTGGCCCGGCCGTCCGCGTCGGCGTCCGCCACGGCGAGGGCCGCGTGCAGGAACGGGCGGGCGATCTCGGCGAACCGCTCCGGATTGTCGCGCAGGCGCTTGACCGCGCCGTTCACGAACTCCTCCCGGGTGATGCGCTGATCGCCGTCCCGGTCCGCGATGCCGGCCATGCCCTGCCAGAACGCCTCGGCGCCGATGTACAGGGACTGCCCCTTGTCGGAACGGGCGGCGGTGCCGAACTCCGCGAGCAGGGACTTGGCCGCCACGTTGAAGTCGGCACGGTCGATATAGCCGTTGCCGTCCTGGTCGAAGGTGGCGAAGCGGGCGGCGATCCTGCGCTCGTACTCGCTGCTGACCATGTCTGTTCGGACCGCCTCACATCACATCGGGTGCATCTGCCACGGAGCGTACGACGGGAAGGCCTCTCCGGGCGCGCGAAAGTGACGCTTGTGCCAAGACCGAGGGGATTTCGGGACAACGGTGTGGCACTCACCTCGCCCGGAACCGGACGCACGGGGTGCTGCTCGCGCCGACTCCGGTGCCGTACGCGTCGGACCGGGTACCGGTCCGTGTCGGTTCCCGCGCCGCTCACGCGGACAGCGGATCCGCGTCCTCCCGCACGGCCGACGCCACGTCCGGGTGGACGTCGAACAGTCGGCGGACGCCCAGGGCGCCCAGTACCCGGTTGACGTGGGAGCCGTCCTCGGCGCCCTGGGCCGGGAGGATCAGACGCAGTCGGCCCTGGCAGGAACTCATGAGGCGGCGGGAGGCGATGAGCACGCCGACGCCGCTGGAATCACAGAAGAACACATCGGAGAGGTCGAGTACGAGACTGTGGCGGCCCTCGGCCACCTCGTCGTGCACCCGCTGACGCAGGACCGGCGACGTCACCAGGTCCAGCTCGCCCGACACTTCGAGCACGGCCCACTCGCCCTGCCCGTTGCCGGTCACATTGAACGCCACCACCATTCCCTTCGTTCGCCGGAAAGCAAACGGAAGCCTTCCCTACGCTTCCTTGCAGCGCGGCTGCCCAGCGGCCGTTCCCTGAAACACGGGCCCAGAAACAGATGGCAAGGGAAGGGGGCTTGTTTTAGTCACATTCGATCCTGTTCGATCGTGTCTGGCGGACACGTGGACGGGTAGGCGAACGCCCACTACCACCCTTGGCTCCGCAGGGGGCGCACATTGCGACAAAGGGGCGTGCGCCGCCAGAGGTGCCGACTACATTCGAGGAGCAGGTGGGCGCAGGTTTCGACAAGCACACGGGCCGGGACAAGGGCAGGCTGAGAGGGCCGCATGGCGAAGAAGGACGCACCGCCCCGCTGGGACCGCAGGATGCAGCAACGGCTCGCGCGCGGCGAGGCGGCGGCCCTCGGCGAGCTCTACGACCGTTTCGCTTCACTCGTGCACGGTCTCGCCCATCGTGTGCTCGGAAACGAGCGCGCCGCGGACGGCATCACCCGTGAGGTCTTCGCCCATGTCTGGGAACACCCCGACACCTACGACCCCAGGCAGGGCCCCCTGCGGACCTGGGTGGCCACCCTGACCCACCGCCTCGCCGTGCAGCGGCTGCGCGCCACCGAGACCGCCGCGCTCGCCGCGGAGGGCCACGGCAGCACCGAGGAACTGGAGAGCAAGGTCCGCCACGCCTCGGTCGCCGCCCGCGCCGACTACATCGTCCAGTCCATGCCGGCGCCGTTGCGGGCCGCCCTGGAGCTGGCCTATTTCCAGCGCCGCGACTACCGCCAGACCGCCGTCGACCTCGGCGTCACCGAGGACGAGGCCCGTCGCCGCCTCCGCCTGGGCCTGCAACTGCTGTCCACCGCCCATGACGCCGGCGCACCCGGGGCGCCACCCGGATACGGGGGTGCCGCGTGAACGACGCCGGCCGCTTCAAGGCGTACGACGACGGGGAAGACGGCGAGGACCAGGACGACCGGGATGACGGGATGGGCGGGGACAAGGGGGACGACAAACGGCCCGGGGGCGGCTCGGGCGACGGCCGCCGCCCGCACGGCGACGGTGAGCCCGCTCCGCCCCGCATCCCCCTGCCCCGCGCCTCCGTCGAGGACACCGGGCGCCCCCTGCCCACGCTGGAGGAGCTGGGTGACCTGCTGCCCCCGCCCGCCCCGCTGGTCCTGGAGCACCACGTCCTGAAGTCGATGCTCGGGGCGTGGGCGCTGGCCGCCTGCTCGCCGGCCGAGACGGCGGCCGTCGAGGAACACCTGGGCGACTGCGGCAACTGCGCGGACGAGGCACTGCGACTGCGTGAGGCGGTCGGCCTGCTGCACCGCCCGGAGAGCCTCGACCTGGACCCCGGTCTGCGTACCCGCGTCCTGGAGAGCTGCCTCGACCGGCGCCCGCCGCGCATCCCGGTGCCCCGGTGGGCGACGCCGTACGACGCGGAGACCGCCCGGCTCGACGCCCTGCTCCAGGACATCGGCGACGCCGAGTGGCACGCGCCGGTGCGGCTGCGCTGGTTCGAGGGCGAGGGCGCGACCAGCCGTCGTACGACGGTCGCCGGGGTCATCGCGCACCTGCTCACGGTCGACGGCCTGGTCGCGGTCGCGCTCGGCCTGGACGACCCGCTGGGTGAGGTGGACGCGCTGGCGCCGACACCGGCCGCGCGGACCGAGGCGTACTGGCGGGCCTCGCACTTCCCGCCGACCCGCGGGGTGCGCGTCCCGTGGCGGGAGCAGAGCCACGACCTGGTGCGCGGGGTGTCCTTCACCGGCGGTACCAGGCAACTGACCGTGCCCTACGGCGACTTCGAGCTGCCGTTGCGCGACGCGATGCTGGACCGCGCCTTCGAGTGCTGGGTACACGCGGAGGACATCGCCGAGGCGGTGGACTACCCGTACGACCCGCCCTCGCCGCGCCACCTCAACCGCATGATCGACCTCGCGGCCCGGATGCTGCCGACCGTCCTGGCGGCGCGCCGCCATGCGGGGCTGGCCTCCCCGGCTCAGGGCCGCCACCTCGTATCGGCCGGCGAGCCGGGCCGCAGCCTGCGCCTGGAGATCGAGGGCCATGGCGGAGGAGAGTGGCTGATCCCTCTCGACTCCCCGGCGGCGGTGGGCTCCGCCGCGCACGAGGTCGCCCACGTGGCGCTCGACGACGTGGAGTTCTGCCACCTGGCGGCCGGCCACGTGTCTCCTGCGGAAGCTGCGGCGGGGCAGGTCGGGGACCGGGAGGCGATCAGGGACGTCCTGTTCGCGGCGGCGTCGTTGAGCCGGATGTAGGGGCGGCCGAGGTTTCGTCGGCGGCTGCGGGTGCGTTGTGGCTGGTCGCGCAGTTCCCCGCGCCCCTCAAGGGTGGGATAGCGAGCCGACCTCCAAGGGGCGCGGGGAACTGCGCGAACAACCACGAAGCACCCGCAGCCACCCCCGAACACAACCCCCGGCCCCCATGAACGCGGGACCACCGCCCCAACCTCCAGGGGCGCGGGGAACTGCGCGACCAGCCACGAAGCACCCGCAGCCGCCCCCGAACAGAACCCCCGCCCCCCTAGGCGAACACCACCGTCCGCCGCCCGTTCAGCAGAATCCGCCGCTCCGCATGCCACTTCACGGCCCGCGCCAGCGCCTGGCACTCCACGTCCCGCCCGATCGCGACCAGCTGATTCGGCGTGACATCGTGCCCGACCCGCTCGATCTCCTGCTCGATGATCGGCCCCTCGTCGAGGTCCGCGGTGACGTAGTGCGCGGTCGCCCCGATCAGCTTCACGCCCCGCGCATGCGCCTGGTGGTACGGCTTCGCGCCCTTGAAGCTCGGCAGGAAGGAGTGGTGGATGTTGATGATCCGCCCACTGAGCTGCTTGCACAGGTCGTCCGAGATGACCTGCATGTAGCGGGCGAGCACGACCAGCTCGACGTCCAGCTCGCGCACCAGCTCCAGCAGCCGTTCCTCGGCCTCCGGCTTGGTGTCCTTCGTCACCGGGATGTGGTGGAAGGGAATGTCGTACGAGCCCACCAGCTCGGTGAAGTCCGTGTGGTTGGACACCACGGCCGCGATCTCCACCGGGAGCGCGCCTATCCGTGACCGGAACAGCAGGTCGTTCAGGCAGTGGCCGAACTTGCTGACCATCAGGACGATGCGCATCTTCTCGTCGGCCCGGTGGATCTGCCAGTCCATGTGGAACGCGTCACCGATCGCCGCGAAGCTCGCCCGCAGCTTGTCCACGGTCACCGGCTCGTCCGCCGAGAAGTGGACGCGCATGAAGAACAGTCCCGTGTCGTGGTCGCCGAACTGCTGACTGTCCTCGATGTTGCAGCCGGTCATGAACAGGTAGCTCGACACGGCGTGCACGATGCCCTGCTTGTCGGGGCAGGAGAGGGTGAGGACGTACTGGTCGGCGGCGGCGGCGCGGGCGGACTGCTCATTCATGCCGGACAGGGTCCCATACCCGGGGCCGGGGGCGCCCTGCCGTCTCGCCACGCAGACCGGGCCCCCGCTACGCAGACCGGACTCGCTACGCGGACCGCGTCAGTATCCGCAGCACCTCCAGCGTGCGCGGGGGCGCGTCCGGGTCCTCCCCGTCGGCCACCGCCAGCCGTACGTGCGCGTCACGCGCCGCCCGTACCGCGTCCGGCCACCCCTGGTGGTCGACGTACGCGGAGACGGGGGCGTCCGGCCCCACCTGGTGCATGATCCGCAGCACCCGCAGGACGGCGGTGTCGACGAGCGCCGCCTCCTGGGAGTCCCGGAAGATCGTGCCGACGTACTTCTCGGCGGACCAGTTGTCCAGCCAGGTGTCCTCGACGAGGCGGTACACGGCGTCGGTGACGTCTCCGTACCCCTCCACGCCCGCCAGCCAGACATCTCTCTGGAACACCGGGTCGGAGAGCATGTGGAGCGCGGAGCGCACATTGCTGCGCCAGCGCCACCACGGCATGTCGTTCTGTGGCATGTCACCCATGGTGGATGAGCGACGGCCGCGACGGGAAGAGTTCTCCGAACCTTGCACGGTCATCGATCGTACGTTCCCTTCACCGGGCGCCCCACCGGCCCCCCGCTGTTCACCCTCACGCCACCCGCCCATCACCGAGGATCACACTCTGGTTAGCGGTGTGGGGGAAGCGTGTCCGTACATGACCGGCAGGCGACCCTTCCGCAGCACTCTCCTCCCCACGTGCACCCGGCCCGTCAGAGCAACCGCCCTCTCGGCGGCGGCTCTGGTGGCGTGCGTGTCGCTCACCGCCGGCTGCGGGGTCGTCCCCGGGGTCACGGGGGGCTCCGGGGACGATCCGATCAAGGTCATGACGTGGGCCCCGGAGAACACCAACGCCACCAACAAGCCGGGCATGCCCGCCTTCGCGAAGGCCTACGCCCGCTGGGTCAACGCCCACGGCGGCCTCAACGGCCACAAGATCACCGTCCTGACCTGCAACGACCGTAACGACAGCGTGGCCGCGGCCCGGTGCGCCCAGCGCGCCGTCAGCGAGGGCGTCGTCGCGGTCGTCGGCTCCTACAGCCAGTACGCCGACTCCTTCCTGCCACCGCTGGAGGGCGCCGGCATCCCCTACATAGGCGGCTACGGCGTCACCTCCGAGGAGTTCACCAGCCCGCTGTCCTACCCCGTCAACGGCGGCCAGCCCACCCTCCTGGCCGGACTCGGCAAGGCCCTGTCCGACTGCGGGCCCGTCGCGCTGGTCCGCCCCGACACCGTCGCGGGCGACGAACTCTCCAGCCTGCTCGACTCCGGTCTGACCGCCGGCGGACACGCGGCCACCAAGGACCTGCGGGCGCCCGAGGACGCGACCGAGTACGCCGAGAACTCCGACCGGGCGCTCCGGCAGACCACCACCGACCCGACCAGGAAGGGCTGCGTGGTGCCCGCGCTCGGCGACCGCACCGGCACCTTCATGGACTCCTTCCGGCGCGACCGCGGGACATACCCCCCGGTCCGCACCGCCATGGTGCTCGGCAGTGTCGACCAGACGGAGATCAACGCCTCCGGCGGGCAGGCCGGGCCCTACGAGGGGTCGTACATCACCGGCTGGTACCCGGTGGAGACCGACCCGCGCTGGGACCCGATGAAGAAGGTCATCAGCGAGCAGGCCTTCGGCGACGACCGCATCGACGCCGCGGACACCGGGGTGCAGACCACCTGGATCGCGTACACCGCGTTCAAGCACGTCGTCGAGTCACTGACCGGCGAGGTGACCTCCAACACCGTACGCAAAGCCCTGGACGACGGGATCAAGGTCAGCACCGGCGGGCTGACCCCGTCGCTCCAGTGGAAGTTCCAGGGCCCGCTCGCGGCCGTCGGCTTCCCGCGCCTGGCCAACACCGACGTGTCCCTTCAGGTCGTCAGGCAGGGCCGGCTGGTGCTGGCCAAGAAGGGCTTCACCGACGTCACGGACACCCTGCGGAACGCCGACCTGAACTGAGGGACTGAACTGAGGGACTGAGCGAGCGGCTGAGGGACTGCGGGACTGCGGGACCCGGCCGTACCGGGTCCCGCCTCCCGGTCACAGCTGGGTCGGCTGGCGCTCGGTCAGGCCGTACGACCTCGCGATCGCGTTCCACAACTTCGCCGCCCTGACCTTCTCGGTGCTGGCGGTGCCGCTCGCCCGGTTGGCGGCCTGGGTCTGGCCGGTGACCCGGGCCTGGCCCTTCTTGCAGCCCTTCTTGCCGGCCGTCTGGTCCGCCCACGCCGCGTAGTGGTTGTCGGCCGACGCGGACGCCTGCCACGCCTTGGTGAGGGCATCGGTCAGCTCGGCGTGGTCGGGCAGCTTGTCGACCTCGAGCTTCGACAGCTGGGTCACCAGACCGGTGCGCTGCTGGGCCGCGCCCCGCAGGTCCTTGGCCGCCTGGGCCAGGCTGTCGCAGGACTTCACGTCCTCCACGGCGTTGATCACCGTCGTACGGCTGCCGCCGCTGTCCGCGAGCAGCTTGTCCAGGGCGACGGCCTGCTGTTCGGCCGGATCGGCGGACGGCGAGGCGGAACCGGACGCGGGTTTCGTCGCGGACACGGTCTGGTTCTTGTCGTCCGCCTTCTTGCCGTCGTCCCCGCCACCGGCGAGCAGCGCGCCCGCCCCGATGCCGAGGACGGCGATGCCGATACCGACGGCGGCGATCACCGGCACCCGTGATCCGCGCCGGCCGCCCCGGCCACCGTGACCGTCGTCCCCGTCGTCGTACGCGCCGCCGCGTCCACCGCCGCCGGGCGGGGCGTACGACGGCTGCGCGGACTGTCCGTACGGCGGCTGGGCGCCGTAGCCGCTCTCGGGCTGCTGGAGGCGGGGCATCTGCTGGGTCGCGCCGGCCGGCTCGTCGGCCGGGCCGCCGCGGAAGAGGTTGTCGAACTCGGCGGGCGGCTGCCGGTCCGCGCCCTGCGGTCCGCCGTACGGAGCGGCCTGCGGCTGCTGTCCGGGAACGGGAGCGATGAACTGGGTGGCCTCGGCGTCGGGTCCGGCGGCGGGCGGCAGCGGTCCGGCGCCCTGCCGGGAGTCGCCCTGGGGTGCGCGGCCGAGGAACTGGGTCGCCTCGGCGGACGATCCCGACCCCGCCTCGGGCGGCAGCGCCCCGGGCCCGACCGACGGCAGGTACTGGGTCGCGCCCTCACTCGCGGCCGCCGGGGGCTGCCCGGGATACCCAGTCGAGCCGTCCCCGGTCCCGGGTGCGACCGGCGGGATGTACTGGGTGGCGCCCTCGTCGGCCGGCGGCAGGGGAGCGGCGCCGGGGGCGGCGCGGCGCGCGGGCGGCTGGGCGGAGCCGGGAGCGTCCGGCGCCGCGGGCGGCAGGGGCGCGGCGGCGGGTGAGCCGTAGGCGTCCGCGGAGGGCGGCGGCGGGGTGTTCTGGCCGACGGGCGGCAGGTAGTAGGAGGTGGGCGGGTCCTGGGCGGCTCCCGCGGGCTGCGCGGAGGCGGCCGCCCCGGGGGAACCGTAGGCCTCGCCGTAGCCCGAGGACTGCTGCCCCCCGCCCTCCGGGGGCAGGGCCTGGGACGCGGCCTGGCCGGGCGCCTGGGGCGTTCCCCAGTCGGCGGGCGGTGCCGGGTGGCCGGAGTCGGAGGTGCTCCAGGGCTGGGCGGGCGGAGCCGACCAGCCCTGTTGCTGCTGCGTGGCCGGGGCCTGCGCCCCGGCCTGGTCCGGACCCCACGGCGTGCCCCAGGCCTGACCACCGGCCGGTGCCGATCCGGGACCGGGAACCTGCCCCGGCGTCTGCCCCGGTATCTGACCGTGGCCCTGCTCGTGCGGCTGTCCGTAGCTCTGCCCGTACGTCTGGCCGTACGTCTCGCCGTATGCCTGCCCGTACGTCTGGCCGTACGTCTCGCCGTATGCCTGCCCGTACGTCTCGCCGTATGCCTGGTCGTTCGGCTGCCCGTACGCCGATCCGGGCCGCTGCCCGTACGTCGATCCCGAGTCCTGCCCGTACGCCGATCCCGAGTCCTGCCCGTACGCCTGTCCAGGCGCCTGCCCGCGCTCCGGTCCGGACGCCGAGCCCGGTGCCTGGTCGTACGGCTCACCGGACGTCCGGCCGTACGCCGTGCCGGATGCCGGAGCGGCCGGGTCCGGCGGGCCGCCGCCGTATCCGCCTGTCATGCCCGGCAGCAGGGGTTCCCCGCCGTCGGAGGGCAGCACGATGCCTTCACGCGCTTCGCGCGCTTCGGGCTCCTCGCCCTGTCCACTCTGCGTCACCGGGACTCCTACGAATGGGGGACTTGCGGAATCGTCGGCTCACGCTACCGGGTCCTCAGAGCACGGTGCTACGCAGCTCAGACCGTGACCTGGGTCCCTGTGACCGCCGTAACAGATCCACGCACACGTCCTGATGTCCGTGCTGCCGGAAACCTTCCCCCATTCGCCGTATTCAGCCCCCTTTCCCCACCCGCACCTTCTTTTCCGTCCGTTCACACCCTCGTACGGCGGTGTCTCACGCGGCCACCTGCAGATCCAGGCGCGCCCCGAACTCCCTCACCACCGGCTCGTCCCGGAACGGCTCCAGGCGCTGCTGGAAGTCGTCCAGATACTCGGCGCCCCGGTTGGAGCGGAGGGTCTCCAGCAGCTCCACCGCCTTCAGGCCGGTGTTGCACGCCTGCTCCACCTCCCGCTGCTGCACCTGAGCGGTGGCCAGCAGCACATAGCCGATCGCCCGGCGGCGGGCCCGCGACTCGGGGTGCCCGTCCAGGGACTCCCGCGCACACCGCTCCGCCGCCTCGGCCTGTCCCAGGTCCCGGTGGCAGTGCGCCAACTCGTCGGCCAGATAGGCCTCGTCGAAGTGCGCGATCCACACCGGGTCGTCCCCGGTGGAGGGGTCCGCCTGCTCCAGCGCGTTCACCGCGCGCCCGGACGCCGACTGGGCCGACCGCGCGTCACCCAGTAACGCGTGCCCGCGCGCCTCGGCCGCGTGGAACATCGCCTCCGCCCGCGGGGTCACCCGTCCACGCGCCCCCTCCTGCGCCGCCCGCGCCAACTGCGCGATCTCCCGCGGGTTTCCGAGCTGCGCGGCGAGGTGACTCATCGACGCGGCGAGGATGTACCCGCCGTAGCCGCGGTCACCGGCCGCCTGCGCCAGCCGCAGCGCCTGGATGTAGTACCGCTGCGCGAGGCCCGGTTGGCCGGTGTCGACGGCCATGTAGCCGGCGAGTTCGGTGAGTCGGGCCACCGCGGCGAACAGGTCCCGGCCGACCGCCTCCCGGTACGAGCCCGCCAGCAGCCCGGACACCACGCTGTTGAGGTAGTGCACCACGACGGGACGCACGTGCCCGCTGCCGTACTGGTGGTCCAGGTCGACCAGCGCCTGGGTCATCGCCCGCACCGCCCCGACGTCGGACTGCCCCACCCGGGGCCCGGCGGCGCGTGAGACCTGCGAGTCGGGCGCCGAGATCAGCCAGTCGCGGCTGGGCTCGACGAGCGCCGACGCGGCGACGGAGGAGCCGGACAGAAAGTCCCGGCGGCCCACGTCACTGCGCCACAGCTCACACACCTGCTCGATCGCTCCCAGCACCGTCGGCGAGAACTGCAGGCCGACGCCCGAGGCGAGGTTCTTGCCGTTGGCCATGCCGATCTCGTCGATCGTGACCGTACGGCCGAGTTTGCGGCCGAGCGCCTCCGCGATGATCGCCGGAGCCCGTCCGCGTGGCTGCTGTCCGCGCAGCCAGCGCGCCACGGACGTCTTGTCGTAGCGCAGGTCGAGTCCGTGCTCCGCGCCGCACATGTTGACCCGGCGGGCGAGCCCGGCGTTCGAACAGCCCGCTTCCTGGATGAGCGCCTGCAACCGTTCGTTCGGCTGCCGCGCGACGAGAGGCCTTGCGGCCATGGCGTACCCCCTGTGGCTGCGGTGCCTGCCCACGCACCGAGTTGACGTGTCTTCCACGGCCGGACTCCTGAACTCGCTGCTCGTCAGGTCTCGTCAGGTCTCGTCAGGAACGAAAAGATCCGGCCGTGAAGATCAATGCCCCACAAACACGGCGAAAATGCGAGGCATGCGAGGATTGCCGGGGTAAATGCAGTTGCCGCCCCCGTACCTGGTTACCCACGTCACTCCTGGGTTCCTCCTGCGCGCCCCCGCACATGCCCCCATGCGCCCCGGACGCGGAATCGATGCTCCTCCCCCGCGCACGCCCCCGGCACGGGCCCGGCCGTAACTACAGGTGGACGCGGGAGTTGAGTGGAACGTGGAAGAGACGATCGTGAGTACCGAAGCCGCTCAGATTCCGAAGCAGCGCGGGGAATCGCTGCTGGAGACAGCCGTCCGTTACGCCGAGGAACGCCACTGGGACGTCGTCCCCGGGACCTGGCTGGAAGCCGTCGAGGGGGAGCAGCGCTGCTCGTGCGAGGACATCGCGTGCGCCGCCCCCGGGGCGCATCCGGCGCGCGCGGACTGGGCGTCGCAGGCCACGGGCAGTGCGACCGTCGCGCGCCGGATGTGGCAGAAGCAGCCGACGGCGTCGATCCTGCTGCCGACGGGGCGGACGTTCGACGCCATCTCGGTGCCGGAGACCGCGGGGTTCCTGGCGCTGGCCCGGATGGAGCGGATGGAGCTGACGCTGGGACCGGTGACACTGACGCCCGACCGGCGGATGCAGTTCTTCGTGCTGCCGGGGGCGACGGCGAAGGTACCGGAGCTGGTCCGCAAACTGGGCTGGTCCCCGCCCTCACTCGACCTCGTCGCCCTGGGCGAAGGCTCCTACGTCGCCGGCCCGCCCACCCGGTTCGGCTCCTCGGGGGCCGTCCAGTGGGCCTGCCGCCCGACGGCCGCGAACCGCTGGCTGCCGGACGCGGAGGAGTTGATCTCGCCACTGGCGTATGCGTGTGGGAGGGATCGGTAGGGCGGGGCGGTAGGACGGGACCGGCGGGGAGTGGCCGGGTGGCGGGGCCACCGGGGAGCCCCGCCGAGAAGGCGCCAGCCGACCAGCGTGCGACAAAGGACAGCCGACGCGACACCAAGACCCTCGCCGCAATGGCCGGGATCACCCGCACCGGCTGCTACCCGAAGAAGAACCGTGACGGCTCCTCCCGCACCGCCCCTACCAACACCTCGCCGAGCAGTTCAGTCGCCGCCTGCAAGCCCTGGAAGCGCCGACGAAATCATCGAGTGACTCCGCCACCGAGGCAGCCAGCACCAGGAACGATCGGTTCCAGCAGCTGACGTCCCACGGACACGGCAGCTGAGGAACATCCGTATCTTCAGCGGTTTCTGGCGCGGCCAGAGGGACACCCCGCGCTGTTCTGCCAGCGGTGAACCCAGCCCGACCGGGTCCAACGATCACTACCGTCCAGTCTCATGACGACGATTACCACGCGCACGGTCGAGTATCTGGCCGACGGTCTGACGATGATCGGGCACCTCGCGCTCCCGGCCGGTATCGACCGCCGGCCCGCAGTGCTGCTTGGCCCAGAGGGCATGGGGCTCAGCGACGTCGAGCGCCGCCGGGCCGATGCCCTCGCCGAACTGGGGTACGTGGCGCTTGCCTTCGACATCCACGGCGGGCGCTATTTGGGCAACCCCGAGGAGATGCTGGCCCGGTGCCTGCCGCTGCTCGACGACCCCGACCGGATGCGGGGCATCGGCCACGCGGCGCTCGATGTGCTGCGCGCCGAACCGCGGAGCGACTCCGACCGGATCGCCGCCGTCGGCTACGGCACCGGTGGCGCGATCGCGCTGGAACTCGGGCGCGACGGCGTCAACCTGCGCGCGATCGGGACCGTCAACGCGCTGACCACCGGCCGACCGGGCGAGGCGGCGCGCATCCGCTGCCCGGTGTGGGCAGGGGTCGGGTCGGAAGACCCGATCATGCCGCCCGCGCAACGGGACGCATTCACGGCCGAGATGCAGGTCGCGGGCGTCGACTGGCGCCTCGTGGTCTACGGCGGCGCCTTGCACGCCTTCCACCACCCGCCGGTCGACCATCCCATGGTCCCTGGCGTCGGCTACCACCCACGGCATGCGCAGCGAGCCTGGCACGACGTCGTCGACCTGCTCGCCGAGTGCCTGCCCGTGACGGAGTGATCTGGTCAGTCGCTGCCGCGGACGGCGGCGAGGGCCAGGGCGAAGTCGGCGTGGCCGGGGCGCGGTGCCGCGGCCGGAGCAGCAGGCGCCGGGCTACTCGAAGCGCAGGTCGGCGATGGAGTTCAGGTCGATGCCGTACAGGCTGTAGACCTTCACCGTGTTGATCGATGTGAGGTGGTCGTGGTCGATGCCCAGCGTGGTGGCGGCCGTCCACACCTGCGTTTCGTCGTCGGCCTCGATCTCCAGGTACGGCGGGATGCGCGGCCATTCGTCGACCTCGAGGCGGACGGCGCCGAGGGTGTACGAGGTGCGCCGGTTCTCCTGGTAGCTGCGCGGTGTCAGGCCGGTGAGCTGTAGCAGGGCGACGGCTTCCTCGAAGCTGTCGATGGTTACCTCGGTCTCGTGGGTCCCGTCGACGGCGTCGGTGGTGATCTGCTTCACGCACAGGGTGACGTCGGTTCCGGTGTCGCGTAGCCGCACCCAGCGGCCAGGGACGGCCGGGATGGTGTCGTACACGTACCGGCGCACGAGACGGGTCCCGGTGGTGCAGGTGCCTCTGGTCTCTGTGATGAGCGCTGCGATTTTCGCGGGGTCGATGTCGAGGACTTTCGTCTCGAATTCGATGCCTGCCATGGATCTGTCTCCGATCGCTGAATGCTGCTGGTTCCTCAACGACCGTGCAGCGTAGGGCCGCTCCTCCCCGGCCTGCCCGATCGAGGAGCGACCTCGGCAGAGCGGGCACGGCAGAGCGGGCACGGCAGTGCCGGGACCGATGGGCCGGGACCGACCCGCCGGGATTCCGCAGGGCCGTCCCGCCGTCCGAGCATGGTCTCCCCGCGCTCCTGAGGCCCGCTCGCAAACCGTAGGGTTCAGGTATGACGTCGGGAGCAGTGGTGGGTTCAGCCGCCGTACGTGTGCAGGGGCTCTGGAAGCGGTTCGGGGAGCAGGTCGCCGTCGCGGGGATCGATCTGGCGTTGCCCGCGGGGAAGTTCATCGGGCTCGTCGGGCCGAACGGAGCCGGCAAGACCACCACCCTGTCGATGGTGACCGGGCTGCTCAGGCCCGACCAGGGGTCCGTGGAGGTCGTCGGGTACGACGTGTGGCGGGACCCGGTGGCGGTGAAGGCGCGGATCGGGGTGCTGCCCGAGGGGCTGCGGCTGTTCGAGCGGCTGTCGGGGCGGGAACTGCTCAGCTACAACGGGCGGTTGCGCGGCCTGCCCGCGGCCGAGGTCGACAAGCGGGCCACCCAGCTCCTCGACGTCCTTGATCTCGCCGGTGCCCAGCACAAGCTCGTCGTCGACTACTCGACCGGCATGCGCAAGAAGATCGGGCTCGCGACCGCCCTCCTCCACAATCCCGAGGTGCTCTTCCTCGACGAGCCGTTCGAGGGCGTCGACCCGGTGTCGGCCCAGACCATCCGAGGGGTGCTGGAGCGGTACACCGCGTCCGGCGCGACCGTCGTCTTCTCCTCCCATGTGATGGAGCTCGTCGAATCGCTGTGCGACTGGGTGGCCGTCATGGCCGCCGGTCGCATCCGTGCCCAGGGGACGCTCGCCGAGGTGCGGGGCGGCGCGCCCTCGTTGCAGCGGGCGTTCCTCGAACTCGTGGGTGCGGGCGCGCGGGACACCGGGTCCGATCTGGACTGGCTGGGCGGCGGGGCGGCCCGGTGAGCGTCGGCAGCACCCCCGTCACCTCCGTCACCCCTGTCACCCCCGTCACCGGCGTCACCGCTGTCGTCGTACGACTGAAACTGTCACTGCTGAAGAACGGCCTGAAGCAGTCCGCCGGGCGGCGGGCCGCGTACATCGGGTCGGCCGTCGCGGTGCTGCTGTACTCCGTGGTGCAGCTGATCGGCCTGGTCGCGCTGCGCGGGCACGCGCACGCCGGGTCGCTGGTGGTGCTGCTGGTGGCGGTGCTCGCCGGCGGCTGGGCGGTGATGCCGCTGTTCTTCCCCAGCGGCGACGAGACCCTCGACCCGACCCGGCTGGTGATGCTGCCGCTGCGGCCCGGCCCGCTGGTCCGGGCGCTGCTCGCGGCCTCACTGGTGGGGATCGGGCCGCTGTTCACGGTGAGCCTGCTCGCCGGTTCCGTCGTGTCGGTCGCGCACGGCGCGGTGGCATACGTCGTCGGCGTCGTCGGTGTGGTGCTCGCGCTGCTGGTGTGCGTGGCCCTCGCGCGGACCGTGGCCGTCGCCAACATCCGGCTGCTGACCAGCCGCAAGGGCCGCGATCTGGCGGTGCTGAGCGGACTGCTCATCGCGGTCGGGGCGCAGGTGGTGAACTTCGGCGCGCAACGGCTGGGCTCGGGCGGGCTGGCCCAGCTGGACGGTCCGGCCGATGTGCTGAAGTGGGTGCCGCCCGCCTCGGCGATCGGGGCGGCCGACTCCGCGAGCGAGGGATCGTACGGGGTCGCCGTCCTCCAGCTGGCGCTGAGCGCCGCGGCCCTGGTGGCGCTGCTCGTGGTGTGGTCCCGGCATCTGACCCGGCTGATGACCGCGCCGGACGGCTCCACCCTCCAGGCCGCCGACTCCAAGGCCCGCGGGCAGCACTCGGCCGGGCTGTCCCGGCTGCTGCCCGGCGGACGGACCGGCACCGTCATGGAGCGCAGCCTGCGCTATGTGTGGCGGGACCCGAAGACCAAGGCGGCCTGGGTGACCTCCCTCGCCATCGGTCTGATCGTGCCGGTGTTCAACGCGCTGCAGGGCACCGGCTCGATCTACTTCGCGTGCTTCGCCGCCGGGATGCTCGGCGTGCAGATGTACAACCAGTTCGGGCAGGACACGTCCGCGTTCTGGATGGTCGCGATGACGATCTCGTCGACCCGGGACGCGTACGTCGAGCTGCGTGCGCGGGCGTTCGCGCTGCTGGCGATCACCCTGCCGTACGCGACCCTCGTGACCGTCCTGACGACCGCGCTGCTCGGTGACTGGCCGAAGCTGCCCGAGGTGCTCGGGCTGTCGTTCGCGCTGCTCGGGGCGATGCTGGCGACCGGCGCGTGGACGTCGGCGCGGTTCCCGTACTCCATACCGCAGGAGGGCTACAAGAACGTGGCCCCCGGGCAGTCCGGGCTGGCCTTCATGGCCGTCCTGGGCGGCATGGTGTCGGCCGCCCTGCTGTGCGCCCCCGTCATCGCCGGGACGATCTGGCTGAACGTCAGCGAGGGCGGCGACGAGTGGAGTTGGCTGCTGCTGCCGCTGGGGGCGGTCTACGGGGCGGCCGTCACCGTGGGGGGCCTGCGACTGGCGGCGCCGCGGACGGCCCGGCAGCTGCCGGAGATCCTGGGGGCGGTCAGCAAGGGGTGAGCCGATCTCGCGGGGCCGGTCAGCCCTTGAGGTCGGTGAGGATGCCGTCCAGGAAGGGCTCGATGACGCCCCGTAAGGCCTCCGGCTGGTCGTAGTGCAGGAGGTGGCCGGTGTTCGCGACCTCCGCGTACTGGCCGCGGGGCAGTACCCGGACCATCTCCTGGGCCTCGGCGCGGCCCAGCTCGCCGTCCAGACCGCGGACCACCAGGGCGGGGCACTGCACCTGGGTGAGCTCCTCCCAGTGCGCGTCGTACACCCAGGTCTCACGGGACTTCAGCATCTGCTCCGGTTCGAAGACCGGGCGCCAGCCGTCGGGGGACTCCTGCATGGCCTCGGCGTAGAACTCGCCGCGGGACGGGGTCGGGCGTTCCACCCAGGGGTCGTCCTCGCCGAACCACCTGCGGACGTCGGCGAGGGTGGTGAACGGGACGGGCCAGGCCTTGAACCAGGCCTCCCACTCGCGCTGCGAGGCGGAACCGAGCGCGGAGGCCCGCATGTCACAGATGATCAGCCCGCGGACCAGGTCGGGACGTTTGGCGGCGAGCTGCCAGGCGGTCAGGGCGCCCATGGCGTGCCCGATCACGACGGCCGGGCCGAGGCCGAGCTGTTCGAGGGCGGCCTCGGCGTCCTCGACATAGGCCTCGCGGGTGAAGGCCGCCCGCGGGGGCTTGTCACTCTGGCCGTGGCCTCGTTGGTCGAGGGCGACGGGCCGGTGCCGTTCGGAGAGCCAGCGGGCGGTGGACGCCCAGTGCGAGGCCCGTCCCATCAGCCCGTGCAATAACAGCACCCCCGGGTTCCGGTCGCTCTCCCCCAGACCGTCCGTCGCCGGATCGGTCTTGGGAGGGTCGCCGAACTCCCAGGCCGCAAGGCGTACGCCCCCCGCCCCGGTCACGTTGATGCGTCGCGCCATAGGTCTGGCACCCCCCTAGCTCCGCTCGGACCGCTCGCTCCCGCTCGGGGCGGACGGTCCTGTGAACCGCGTCCTGCCTACCGTGTCTGTCGTGCCTGCCGACACCCCTGAAGCGCAGATTCCGTGTGATGTGTCACCCGAAGAGTATCGAATGTCCATTCGAAAGACGCCATCTCACCGGTAACACCCCTCGTTCGAGTGACCCCGCTCAAGGAATGATCGCCGCCACCGCGGGGAGATCTTCAGCGGGAGGCGGACCGCTCGGGGAAATCGGTCCGCAGGGGATGACCCTGAGAGCTCGGGGCTCCGGGTCAGCACAGGGGAGGACAGGCCCCGGCGCCGTACGGCGCCGGGGCCCTCTCCATGTTCACGGCACATCATCCCAGCCCCCTCCCCGGCCGGACGGTTGCACCACCGCCCCGCGCCAAGAGCCCCTCAGGTCATATGCCTCACGCGACAGCCTCGCACGCGAATCGTCCGAACGCTGCGATTCGGCACACTGAATCTCGGATTCGACGACATCTTCGAGGCGCCACAACCACCTCACCGTCACCAGGAGTTGACGAACCCTGAGCGGAACGGGCCACTCCGCTCGGCCGACGTCTCGGGCCCTGGGCGACGGGCGCTGGGCATCGGGCGTCAGACGTCCGGCGTACGGCGTCCGCGCCGGGCATCCGGCGTCCGGCGCGTCGGCGTCCGGCTCAGCGCTTGGCGACGAACACGTGCGAGGCGACGTCCGACACCAGCTCGGCCGCCTCGCCCCCGCTGCCCACCAGCACCCCGCCCGCCGACTCCGTCACGCTCACCACCGAACCGGGCTGCACGCCCGCCCGACGCAGCGTGTACATCAGCTGCGCGTCCGTCTGGATCGGCTCGCCGATGCGGCGCACCACGACCGTCTTGCCCTCCAGGCCGGGATCGAGGTCCGCGAGCGACACCATCCCCTCGTCGAGGAAGGGGTCGGCGCCGTCCTTCTCGCCGAGTTCCTCCAGACCCGGGATCGGGTTGCCGTACGGCGACTCGGTGGGGTGCCGCAGCAGCTCGAGGACGCGCCGCTCGACGGCCTCGCTCATCACGTGCTCCCAGCGACACGCCTCCGCGTGCACCTGCTCCCACTCCAGGCCGATCACGTCGACCAGCAGGCACTCGGCGAGCCGGTGCTTGCGCATCACCCGGGTGGCCAGTCTGCGCCCCTCGTCGGTGAGCTCCAGATGGCGGTCGGTGGCGACGCCCACCAGGCCGTCACGCTCCATCCGCGCCACCGTCTGGCTGACCGTGGGCCCGCTCTGGTCGAGTCGCTCGGCGATCCGGGCGCGCATGGGGACCACACCTTCCTCCTCCAGCTCGAGGATGGTGCGGAGATACATCTCCGTGGTGTCGATCAGTCCGGACATACGTGCCCCTTGATGAGATCTGCCCGAAGCACGACAGCTTCGCGGCGCGTGCGCTGGCCCTGAACCCAATTCTGCCGGATACCACTGACAACCGTGCCGCGCCGTCGTAACCAAGGGGTGTCGAAGGGGGCCGCGCGGCCGTATTGACATCCCAGTGGTCCAGACCGCACGGTGATCCGCGGCACAGGCACCTCGACATCTCCCTGACGCTCCGAAGGGGCCCGCATGAGCGACGGCACGCTGTCCGGTCAGTTCCTCGACGCCGCGATCGACCTGCTGCGGCGGGTCCGGGACGAGGAGGCCTCGTCCGTCGAAGCGGCCGGGAACCTCCTCGCGGACACCGTGGCCTCGGGCGGACGCCTGTTCGCCTTCGGCGCCGGTCACTCCTCGCTCGCCGCGCAGGACGTCGTCTACCGCGCCGGCGGCCTCGCCCTGATGAACCTGCTGGCCGTCCCCGGTGTCGTCGGCGTGGACGTCATGCCGGCCACCCTCGGCTCCGCCCTGGAGCGCGTCGACGGCCTCGCGAGCGCCGCCCTGGAGTGCTCACCGCTCCGCGCCGGCGACGCCCTCGTGATCATCTCGCTCTCCGGCCGCAACGCCCTCCCGGTGGAGATGGCCATGGCCGCCCGTGCGCTGGGCGTGCGGGTCATCGGCGTGACGTCGGTGGCGTACGCCTCGCAGACGGGGTCCCGGCACTCCTCCGGCACGTATCTGAAGGACCACTGCGACGTCGTCCTGGACTCCAAGATCGCGGTCGGCGACGCGGAGCTCACCCTCGACACCGTCCCGGCCCCCTTCGCCCCGGCCTCCACGGTGGTCACCGCGGCCATCCTCCAGGCGGTCATGGCGACCGCCGCCGGCGCCCTGACCGACCGGGGCATCGAGCCGCCGCTGCTGCGCTCGGGGAACGTGGACGGCGGCCACGAGTGGAACCGGCGCGTGTTCGAGGAGTACGCGGAACGCATCTTCTACCGACGCTGACGAGGCCGCCGCCTGCCTGACGCCACTACCGGTAGTGCTGCCGCTACCGGTAGGGCCGTCGCTGCCGGTGGTGCTGCCGCTGCCGGTAGCGCCGCCGCTGCCAGCCGGTAATGCTGCCGCTGCCGGTAAGGCCCTCTCCCCTCCCGCCCCGCTACCCCTGCCCGTCCCCGTCTACGGCGCCCAGCACCTCGCCCAGATCCAGCGCACCCGCGATCCGCACGGCCACATCCTCCGCGTACACCGCGTCAGCCCGCTCGAACTGGCTCCGCCCGGCACTCCGCAGAAACGTCACGGCACCCAGCGTCCGGCCCCGGCTCCGCAGCACCGCGCACAGCGCGTGCACCGCGTCCTCCGGCCACTGCCGGGTCGACGCCCACTCCCGCACCTCCTCGGCCGGTATGGCCCCCGCGCTCGCCCGCACCGCCCCGATCCGCTCCACACACTGCAACGCCGGATGCCCCTCCGGGTACCGCACCGGCAACCCCGCCTGCCCGGTCAGCGGGCTCGGCCCCGGCGCGCCGGACGGCGTCGCGGCGACCCGTACCAACCGCAGCGGGCCGGTGGCCTCGCCATCGGCCACCGCACCGCCCGCCACCCGGTCGATCAACGCGTGGTCGGCGAAGCCCGCCAGCGCGAAATCGAGGTGGACGACGGCCGCCTCCCGGGGGTCCTCGCACTCGGCTGCCGCCCGCGCCGCCCGGTGCAGCTGGTTCGTGCGGAACCGCAGCAGCGACGCCTCCTGCTCGCCCTGTCTGGCCTCCGTGACGTCGTTGAAGAGCCAGCCCACCCCCAGCGGCACGGGCTCCTCCGCGAGCGGCGAGGCCAGCCGTACGAACCCGCACCGCCAGCAACGCCGCTTCTCGCCCTCCGGGGTCCGCACGCTCACCCAGATCTCGGCGGGCGCCGGCGGGGCGCCCTCGGCCAGCACATGGGCGAGCGCGCTCTCCAGCTCCTCCACGCCCTGCACGAGCAGATCACCCAGCGGCCGCCCCAGCGCGGACGTACGCCCGACACCCAGCGCCCGGGCCGCGTGCGCGTTGACCACGGCCGGCCGCAGATCGACGTCGACGAGCACGACACCCCAGGAAGCGTCCTCGAACAGGGCCTCACTCAGGGCGATCGAACGCTCCAGGTCGATCTGCGTGTGCACCTCGCTGAACGCGCAGTACACCCCGGCCGGTTTCCCGTCCGGCCCCCGCACCGCCGCCGACTGCGTCCGTACGAGCACCCGGCCGCCGTCCTTGGTCAGCAGGGCGAACTCGTGCACCTGACGGCCCGGCGCGTGCATGGCGGACAGCAGCCGCCCCTCGACCTCCTCGGCGTCGGCGCTGCGCACCGCCCACCCGGCGAACCCGTGCCGCCCCACGGCCTCCTCCGCGCTCCAGCCGAGGATCCGCTCCGCCTCCCGGTTCCAGTGAGTCACCACCCCGTCCGCGTCGAAGGCACACAGGGCCGCGTCCATCCCGTCGAGAAGCGCGGCCAGCAGATCCGAGCCGTCCGAACCCTCCGGACCGTCCCGCTCGGGCTCGTCCGGCCCGATCTCGTCGGTGGTCCCACTACGCCGGGAAGCACTCACCTCGACCCCCTGCAGGCTGCCGCGTCCACGTGCACCGCACGCGGGTTCGCTCACTAACAATCATTCAACTCGAACGTGACGCAGCACACACCGGGTTCCCACAAGATTGAAGGAATCGTTGTACGCGAGCCACCCGCCCATGTCCGCGCCGACGCCGACCCCAGCAGTCGAACACCTACTGAAGTCGCAGGTCAACCCAGAGATCACCGTCATCCTCCAGCACATACCGCTCGATCTCCACGAAACCGCGGGCCGAGGCGAACCGCAGCCCCTCCACATTCGCGGCCAGCACACACGTCTCGATCACCCGGGCACCCAGCCCGCGCGCGTGCGCGAGACCCCACTCGTACAGCGCCGCCCCGAACCCGCGCTCGCGGAACCCGGGCAGCACCCGCGCGATCACCGTCGCCACGGCCTCCTCCCCGGCGGGCGGCCGGACCGTCGAGCAGCCCACCAGCACGTCCCCCAGGTACGCGTTCTCCAGCCGGTTGCGCCCACTCCGCTCCCGCACCTCCTCCAGATCCAGCGCGGCGGGCGGCACGATCACGTTGTGCACATGCCGCCACTGCTCCAGCATGACGTCGCCCACGACGGCCTCGGTACGCAACTCGGACATCGGCTGCCCCACCTCTCGCGTTTCGCGCGTACACCTCGATCTCGATCCGCATACGAGGGATCCGCGAGCCCACCACATCACCATGGTCGCCCCCGCCGGACACAGCTCCCCGAACGCCCGCCGCCAACACCGGCCAGCACGGCTCGAACCGTATCGAGGCCCAGTTCACCGCCCTGCGCTACTTCACCTCGACGGCATCGACCACGCCGACACGATCGTCGCCGTGGGCGACCGCGACCGGGGGTCGTTTCTCTTTGTGGACGGTGTCGCCAGGTCCTCGTCGACTACTTCCCGGCACTGAAGGTCATCGTCGGGGCAGGCGACCGCCTCCGGACCGTCTCCATCACCGACCTGCTTCCCGAAAGCTACATCTGGGCCGACCACCAACTCGACACTGAGCAAACCGAACCACTCAGCGCGAGCTGACAGCGCTGGAAATAGACAGGGCGAACGTTGCCTGATGCGGCACCGGGTGACCAGCCGACGGTCTCCACCGCTCACAAGGCGACGCCTAGCAGCATTGTCGGCTACATGTTCTACGGATCAGCGATCTTCGCACAGACGTGGGCTATCCATGGATCAGGCCTCCATACCGCTGCTTCATCCATAGCTTTGTATGCACACCGAAGAGAGGAGGTCACTCGCTCCACCAGCCCAAAGCTGGTCCTGTCTCTCGTAGAGAGTCAGGCCGAGTGACCAGCCCAAGTCATCGCGATCCGCAAGATCAGGGAGGTGCCCCGATGACTACGTTCCCCGCAGGCGAGCAGACCCACCAGGCTGTGCTTCCTCAGCAGCCCGCTCTGGAACCCGTGAGAGCAGACACCCCTGGGAGCAGGGACGAAACGGCTCACGGACACCTCGCCACCGCGCGAGGCACCGGCCGGGAACATGGGCGAGGGGAGACCGACGGGCACAGCACCGAAACCCGTCGGCGTCACGCCAAGAACGCTGCCACGGCAGCGAAGGCGGCAGAGAACGCGAGCGGTGACGCTCCCCCACACAAACCGGCCTACACAGGCGGCATCGGCGCGAACAGGGTCTTCGTACTGTCCAAGGACGGAACGCCCCTCATGCCCTGCCACCCCGCCCGTGCCCGCGAACTCCTGAGCAAAGGGCGAGCCGTGGTCGCCCGGCAGATGCCTTTCACCATCCGGCTCAAAGACCGCACCCGCGCCGAATCCGAAGTCGACGGCGTGCAATTACGCGTCGACCCCGGCTCCCAAGGCACCGGCCTCTCCCTCACAGACGAGAAGAAGGAAATCGATCAGCAGGGAGTCGTCGTCACCGTGAGACGCGGACTCGTCGCCGTCGAACTCCAGCACCGCGGCAACCAGATCCACAAGGCCATGCAACAACGCGCCGGATACCGACACCGACGCCGGTCCGCCAACCTCCGCCACCGCGCACCCCGCTTCCACAACCGCCCCCGCCGCACAGGTTGGCTACCGCCGTCCCTCCGCCACCGGGTCGACACGACCTTCTCCCAGGCAGCGCGACTCTGCCGCTACGCACCCGTCACCGAGATCCACGTCGAACACGTCGCCTTCGACACCCACGCCATGAGCGCCGGCAGACCCCTGACCGCAATCGAGTACCAGCAAGGCACCCTCGCCGGAACCGAAACCCGCGCCTACCTCCACGCCCAGTGGAACAGCGCCTGCGCCTACTGCGACGCCAGCGGCATCCCCCTCAACATCGACCACGTCAGGCCCCGCAGTCGAGGAGGCTCGAACCGCATCTCCAACCTCGTCCTGGCCTGCGTCCCCTGCAACCAGGCCAAGGGCAACACATCCGTCGAGGCCTTCCTCACTCACCGGCCCGAGCGTCTCGCGAAGATCCTCCAGCGACTCTCCACGCCACTCCGCGACGCCGCCACCATGAACGCGACCCGGTGGCAGCTCGTGGAGGCACTGAGCGATCTCGGCAACCCCGTACACACCTGGTCGGGCGGCCGTACCAAGTGGAACCGCGACGCCATGGGCCTGGAGAAGACACACACCCTGGACGCGCTGTCGGTCGGACGGCTGGATCACGAGAGCGGCGACGCCATTGTGCGGCTGCCGGGCCAGGTGCTCGTCGTCAAAGCCACCGGACGCGGGTCCTATGCCCGCACCACTCCGGACCGATTCGGGTTCCCTCGGCTTCGGCGGGCTCGCGCCAAGCAGCACTTCGGGTACGTCACGGGGGATCTCGTCCGGGCCACCGTGCCGACCGGCAAGTGGGCAGGCACGTGGACCGGGCGCATCTCTGTCCGCGCCAGAGGACAGCACAGCCTGCACACCTCGGCAGGCCGGATCAACGTGTCCCACACGAATCTGCGGCTTCTGCAACGAGGCGATGGATACGGGTACAGCAGCCGGTCAGAACCAGCGCGGTCAACATCCCGGAAAATCGGTTGATCCGTGTCCGACGGCTTCCTAGGGTGTGTCTCACGCCGAAAGGAGGTGATCGGGTACATGTATGAAACCCGGACGCGCGAGGTGGCTGCGGGCTAGCGGCCCGTCACCACATTCAGTGCGGTGCCGGACCAGTGCGTGCGAGACACGTGCAGCCGGCCCAATCTCAAGCAGTCACCCGACCCGCGAGCTCGCCGGTACGTCCGGCCGGCTTCTCCGCCGCCAGGCGGAGGGACCCGAGCTCGCGGGTCGTCTGCGTGTACGGGCCCAGGCCTGGTGTACGGGCCCAGGCCTGCCCTGCGGCGGACCATGCCCTAACGAGTGACCGCCGTGGTGTCGTCGTAGCCCTCGATCTCCCGTGGGTCGCGGGTGCCGGGGCCGGTGTAGCGGGCGGAGGGGCGGACCAGGCGGCCGGTGCGTTTCTGTTCCAGGATGTGGGCGGACCAGCCTGCCGTGCGGGCGCAGGTGAACATCGAGGTGAACATGTGGGCCGGGACCTCGGCGAAGTCGAGGACGATGGCGGCCCAGAACTCGACGTTGGTGGCGAGGACGCGGTCGGGGCGGCGGGCGTGGAGTTCGGCGAGGGCGGCCTTCTCCAGGGCTTCGGCGATCTCGAAGCGGGGGGCGCCTAGTTCGCGGGCGGTGCGGCGCAGGACGCGGGCGCGGGGGTCTTCGGCGCGGTAGACGCGGTGGCCGAAGCCCATCAGGCGTTCGCCGTTGTCGAGGGCCTGCTTGACGTAGGCCTCGGCGTCGCCGGTGCGTTCGATCTCCTCGATCATGCCGAGGACGCGGGAGGGGGCTCCGCCGTGCAGGGGGCCGGACATGGCTCCGACGGCGCCGGAGAGCGCGGCGGCCACGTCGGCGCCGGTGGAGGCGATGACACGGGCGGTGAAGGTGGACGCGTTCATGCCGTGTTCGGCTGCGGAGGTCCAGTAGGCGTCCACCGCGGCCACGTGCTTGGGGTCGGGCTCGCCGCGCCAGCGGATCATGAAGCGTTCGACGACGGACTGTGCCTTGTCGATCTCGCGCTGCGGGACCATGGGCAGGCCCTGGCCGCGGGCCGACTGGGCGACGTAGGAGAGGGCCATGACGGCGGCGCGGGCCAGGTCCGCGCGGGCCTGGTCGGCGTCGATGTCGAGGAGGGGCTTGAGGCCCCAGACCGGGGCGAGCATGGCCAGGGCGGACTGGACGTCGACGCGGATGTCGCCGGAGTGGACGGGGATCGGGAACGGTTCGGCGGGCGGCAGGCCGGGGTTGAAGGCGCCGTCGACGAGCAGGCCCCAGACGTTGCCGAAGGAGACGTGGCCGACCAGGTCCTCGATGTCGACCCCCCGGTATCGCAGGGCGCCGCCTTCCTTGTCGGGTTCGGCGATCTCCGTTTCGAACGCGACGACTCCCTCGAGTCCGGGTACGAAGTCGGACATCAGGCGGCTCCTCGAGATGTGTACGACTGGTGGCGCCGGTGGATCCACGGTCCCGTGCGGGGACTCGCGGTCCTGGGCGGTCACCCCGGTGGTGCCCGTCCGGCCGACGTTCGCCCCACCGGAATGGCTTCTGCACCATATCGCTGAGTGCCACCTTTGGGGAGAGTTCGCGGCACTCAGTGCCACCTCCGGTGTGGTGGTCCCGGGTGCGGCAGGATGACGATGTGACCGACGCAGACACCGTCTTCCCCGGCCCTGACCACTTCCACCCCGCCTCGATGCGCCAGCAGTACCGGGCGGAGGGGTTCGGCGAGTCCGATCTGGCCGCCACCCCGGTGGAACAGTTCGCGCGCTGGTTCCGGCAGGCGGCGACGGAGGGCCGGCTGTTCGAACCGAACGCCATGGTCGTGTCCACGGCGGACGCGGAGGGCCGGCCCAGTTCCCGGACGGTGCTGTTGAAGGCCTTCGACGAGCAGGGCTTCGTCTTCTACACCAACTACGACTCCCGCAAGGCCCGCGACCTGGCGGTGAACCCGCACGTGGCGCTGCTGTTCCCGTGGCATCCGATGGCCCGCCAGGTGATCGTGACGGGCGTCGCGCGGCGCACCGGCCGGGAGGAGACCGCCGCGTACTTCCGTTCCCGCCCGCACGGCTCCCAGCTGGGCGCCTGGGCGAGCGCGCAGTCCACGGTGGTCGCGGACCGGGCCGGGCTGGACGCGCACTACGCGGAGCTGGAGGCCCGGTATCCGGAGGGCACGCCGGTGCCGGTGCCGCCGCACTGGGGCGGTTTCCGGGTGACGCCGCAGGCGGTGGAGTTCTGGCAGGGCCGCGAGAACCGGCTGCACGACCGGTTGCGGTATGTGGCGGAGACGGACGGGAACTGGCGGGTGGAGCGGCTGAGTCCCTGAGCACCGGCGACGACAACGCCCCGACCCGGTGGAACGGTCAGCTCAGTGACTCCCTCAGCAGTCCCGCCCACTGCGTGACGACGCGCTCCCGGCGGCCGGTGTCGTCGGTGAGGAGGTTCGCGAGGCCGAGGCCCCGGGCCATGTCCAGCAGGCCCTGCACGGTCTCGCGGACGCCGGGGCGGGACTCGTCGGCGCCGAGGAGTTCGACGGCCGTCCGGTGCGTCTCGCGGCCGACGCGGGCCTCCAACTCCGTTACTCGCGGCCGTAGTTGTTCCTCGTTGGAGGCGGCGACCCACAGATGGAGGGCGGCCCGGAAGAGCGGGCCGGTGTAGAGGTCGACCAGGGCGGACACGACCGCCCGGTGGTCGCCCGCCGCCCCCCGTGGGAAGAGGGCGCGCAGGGCGGTGGAGCGTTCCTCGGCGACGTACTCGACCGCCGCCGTGAAGAGGTCCTCGCGGGTGGGGAAGTGGTGTTGTGCAGCACCGCGGGAGACACCGGCGCGTTCGGCGACGACGGTGACCGTGGACCCGGCCCAGCCGCGTTCGGCGAGACAGGCCACGGCGGCTTCCAGGAGCCGCTGCCGGGTGACGCGGCTGCGGTCCTGCTTGGGGACGCGCTCTCCGGGTGCGTGCTCGGCCGTGCTCACCGAGTCCGCGCTCCCGGAACCCGCGCTCCCGGAACCCGCGATCCCAGAACCCGCGATCCCGGAACCCGGGCTTCCAGAACCCGTGCTCACAGCACCCATGGTGGATCCCGTCGTTCGAGGAAGGCTGTCATGCCCTCGCGGGCGTCGGCGGCAGCGAAGAGGCGGGAGGAGAGCCGGGTCAGCCGGCCCGCGTCCTCGTCGTAGGCCTCCAGCACCTTAGCCGTGAGCAGCCGTTTCGTCTCCGCGAGGGCGTGCGGGGCGGCCCGGCGCAGTCCGTCGAGGACGGGGGCGAGGGCGTCGTCGGCGTCCTGCTGTCCGCTGGTCGCCGTGAGAAGGCCGACGCGGGCCGCCTCGGTCGCGCCGAAGGTCTCGCCGGTGAGGAAGTAGCGGGCGGCGGCGCGGCGCTCGAGGCGGTGCAGGAGGGGGAGGCTGATGAGGGCGGGGGCGACTCCGATGCGGACCTCGGTGAAGGCGAAGGTGGACGTGTCGGAGCCGATCGCGAGGTCGCAGGCGCCGATCAGTCCGAGGCCGCCGGCCCGTGCGTGTCCGGTGACCCTGGCCACGACGGGCTTGGGCAGGGCGACGATCCGCCGCAGCAGGGCGGCGAGGGCCTCGGGGTCGGGCGGGTCGCGCAGGTCGGCGCCCGCGCTGAAGGTGGTGCCGGTGTGGGTGAGGACGATGGCGCGTACGGCGTCGTCCTCGCCGACCTGCTCCAGGGCGTCGGCGAGTTCGCCCACGAGGGCGGCCGAGAGGGCGTTGCGGCGGTGCGGTGCGTCCAGGGTGAGGGTGGTGATGCCGCGTTCGTGGGTGGCGGCGACCAGGGTCGTCATGTGCGCTCCCTGAGTCGGCGGCGCAGGATCTTGCCGGAGGCGGCCCGGGGCACCTCGTCGATGAAGGTGACCTGGCGGACGCGCTTGTACGGGGCGACGCGTTCGGCGACGTACATCATGACCTCGCCTTCGGACAGGTCGGTGGCGGTGGGCCGGCGGACCACGTAGGCGTGCGGGACCTCGTTGCCGTCCTCGTTGGGGACGCCGATGACGGCGGCGTCGGCGATACCGGGGTGGGTGAGCAGGAGTGCCTCCAGTTCGGCGGGGGCCACCTGGAAGCCCTTGTACTTGATGAGTTCCTTGACCCGGTCGACGACGAAGAGCCAGCCGTCGGCGTCGACATGGCCGACGTCGCCGGTGTGCAGCCAGCCGTCGGCGTCGATCATGGCGGCGGTGGCGTCGGGTCGGCCCAGGTAGCCCTTCATGACCTGAGGTCCGCGGATGAGGATCTCGCCGGACTCACCGACGCCGAGGTCGTTGCCGGGGTCGTTGGCAGGGTCGCCGTCGGGGCCGTTGTCAGGGCCGTTGTCGGTGCCGTCGAGGGAGACGATCCGCATCTCGGTGCCGGGGATGAGCTTGCCGACGGTGCCGGGGGGTGCCTCGCGCACGGCGTTCAGGGGGACGGCGTGGGTGCCCGGGGACAGTTCCGTCATGCCGTAGGCCTGGCCGACCGGGGGCAGGCCGAGGCGCTGTGAGCAGGCGGCGGCGAGCCGGGCGTCCAGGGGTGCGGCGGCGCTGACGATGTACGTCAGGGACGACAGGTCGTACCGCGCGACCAGCGGGTGCTTGGCGAGGGCCAGGACGATCGGCGGGGCGACGTACAGGCCGGTGATGCGGTGGTTCTGGATGGCCGCGAGGAAGGTCTCCAGGTCGAAGCGGGGCAGGACGACGACGGTGGCGCCCACCCGCAGCGGCGCGTTCATGAGGGCGGTGAGGCCGTAGACGTGGAAGAACGGCAGTACGGCGAGGAGGCGGTCGCCGGGGCCCGCCGGGATGACCGGTTCGAGCTGGGCGAGGTTGGTGGCGATCTGGCGGTGCGTGAGCATCACGCCCTTGGGGATGCCGGTGGTGCCCGAGGAGTACGGGAGGACGGCCACGTCCTGCACGGGGTCGACGGCGATCTCGGGTTCGGGGGCCGCCGACGCCAGCATGTCGATGAGCGACCGGTGCCCGGGCGCACTGTCGCAGACGAAGATCTCCTGGACGCCGCCCGCCAGGTCCGCCGCCTTGCGTGCCGTCTCCAGCAGCGGCGACACCGTGATGATCCAGCGGGCGGCGGAGTCGGCGAGCTGCTTGGCGAACTCCTCAGGCGTGGCGAGCGGGTGCACGGTCGTGACCAGGGCGCCCGCGCGGGTGGCGGCGTAGAACGCGGTCGGGAAGACGATCGTGTTGGGGCTGTGCAGGGCGAGGACGTCACCCTTGCGGACTCCGGCCTCGGCGAGTGCGGCGGCGACCCGGCGGTGGAAGCGGTCGAGCTGGTCGTAGGTGAGAGTGGTGCCGTCGGTGCCGTCGATCAGGGCGGGGGTGTCGCCGAACTCGGCCGCGCGGCCCAGCACCGCCTCGTGGATGGGCAGTTCTACGGGCGGCACGTCTGCGTACTCGCTGCGGAACATGGTTCCTCCTCGCGCGGCGCGGCGCCTGGTCAGTACGACTTGGGCAGGCCGAGGGTCTGGTGGGAGACGTAGTTGAGAATCATCTCCCGGCTCACCGGAGCGATACGAGCCACCCGCGAGGCCGTTATCAAGCGGGCGAGCCCGAACTCGCGGGTGAGGCCGTTGCCGCCGAGGGTGTGCACGGCCTGGTCGACCGCCTTCACACAGGCCTCCCCCGCCGCGTACTTCGCCATGTTGGCGGCCTCCCCGGCAGCCGTGTCGTCGCCGGCGTCGTAGAGGTGGGCCGCTTTCTGCATCATCAGGCGGGCGAGTTCCAGGTCGATGTGCGCCTGCGCCAGCGGGTGGGCGATGGCCTGGTGGGCGCCGATCGGGGTGTCCCAGACGGTGCGGTCGCGGGCGTAGCTGACCGCTTGGGCGAGGGCGTGGCGGCCCATGCCGATCGCGAACGCGGCCGTCATGACGCGTTCGGGGTTGAGGCCGGCGAAGAGTTGCAGCAGGCCCGCGTCCTCGTCGCCGACCAGGGCGTCGGCGGGCAGGCGCACGTCGTCGAGGGTCAGCTCGAACTGCTTCTCGGCGGCGGAGAGTTCCATGTCCAGCTGTCGTCGCTCGAAGCCGGGTGTGTCACGCGGGACAATGAACAGGCAGGGCTTGAGCGTGCCCTTACGGGCGTCTTCGGTGCGGCCGACTATCAGGGTGGCGTCCGCCAGGTCGACGCCGGAGATGAAGACCTTGCGTCCGGTGAGGAGCCAGTCCCCGGTGTCGGGGTCGCGGCGGGCGGTGGTGGTGATGCGGTGGCTGTTGGAGCCGGCGTCGGGTTCGGTGATGCCGAAGGCCATGGTGCGGGTGCCGTCGGCGAGGCCGGGGAGCCACTGCTGTTTCTGGTCGTCGGTGCCGAAGCGGGCGATCACCGTGCCGCAGATCGCCGGGGACACGATCATCATGAGGAGGGGGCAGCCTGCGGCGCCCAACTCTTCCAGGACGATGGAGAGTTCGGCTATTCCGCCGCCGCCTCCTCCGTACGCCTCGGGGAGGTTGACGCCGAGGTAGCCGAGTTTGCCGGCCTCTGACCAGAGGGCTTCTCGGTCGTGACCGCGGCCGTGGCGGTTGCCGAGGGCGGCTACGGCTGCCCGGAGGGCCTTGTGTTCGTCGGGTTCTATGACGGGGCTCATGGGCTGGATCCTTCGTCTGCGGGCTTCGTTGTGGCTGGTCGCGCAGTTCCCCGCGCCCCTAGGTGGGCTGTACTACCGCCAGCAGAGAGCCGACCGATATCTGTTGGCCGGGTGCCACGTGCAGGGCGCTGAGCGTGCCCGTGACCGGTGCGGTGATCTTGTGTTCCATCTTCATCGCCTCCAGCCACAGCAGGGGCTGGCCGGCCTCCACCGACGATCCGGGCTCCAGGCCCTCCGCCACGCGCACCACGGTTCCCGGCATGGGGGCCACCAGGGAGCCGGGGGCCAGCTGGGTCGTCGGGTCGGGGAAGCGGGGGAGGGACCTGAGCGCGGTGGTGTTCACGTACAGCTCGTCGCCGTATCGCGTCACCTCGAACTTCCTTCGTACGCCGTCCACTTCGAGGACGACCAGACGCGCGTCGGCGTGCACGACCCGGACCCCGTCCGCCGCCGGGCCCGTCCGGGTGTGGCGGTAGTGGACCTCGGTCTCCTCCCCCGCCATGACGTAGCGCTTGACCTGCGGCTGGGAGGGGACGTTGCGCCAGCCGCCGAAGCGGGAGCGGCCGTGGGCGTCGGCGAGGGCCGCAGCCAGGGGGGCGTACGGGTCGGGTGCGGGCTTGGTGAGGTCGGTGAGGTGGCGGTCGTAGAAGCCGGTGTTCATGCGGGCGGCGGTGAACTCCGGGTGCCGTAGCGACCGTACGAGGAGGTCCCGGTTGGTGAGCGGACCGTGGAGTGCCGCCCTGTCCAGGGCTGACGCCAGCTTGCGGACCGCCTCGGCGCGGGTGGGCGCGTGGGCGACGACCTTGGCGAGCATGGCGTCGTAGTGGACGCCGACGCGGTCGCCGTCGCCGTAGCCGGTGTCGAGGCGGACGCCGTCCGGGACGGCGAGGCGGTGCAGGGTGCCGCTCTGGGGGGTCCAGTCGGTCGCCGGGTCCTCGGCGTAGAGGCGGGCCTCCACGGCGTGGCCGGACGGGAGCGGCGGGTCGGCCTCCAGTGCGGCGCCCTCGGCGACGCGGATCTGCTGGGCTACCAGGTCGAGGCCGAAGATCTCTTCCGTGACCGGGTGTTCGACCTGGAGGCGGGTGTTCATCTCCAGGAAGTGGGCCCTGCCGTCGGCGACCAGGAACTCGACGGTGCCGGCGCCGACGTAGTCCACCGCGCGGGCGGCGCGCACGGCCAGCTCGTGCAGGTCCCGGGTGAGTTCCTCGGGGAGTCCGGGTGCCGGGGCCTCCTCGATGACCTTCTGGTGGCGGCGCTGGAGGGAGCAGTCGCGGGTGCCCAGGGGCCAGACGGTGCCGTGCGTGTCGGCGAGGATCTGCACCTCGACGTGCCGGCCGCCCTCCATATACGGCTCGATGAACACCTCGCCGTCGCCGAAGGCGTTCGCGGCTTCGGCGCGCGCGCCCTCCAGCGCGGCGTCCAGCTCCTCCAGCCGGCGCACGATCCGCATCCCGCGCCCGCCGCCGCCCGCGGCCGCCTTCACCAGCACGGGCAGGTCGGCCTCGGTGACCTCGCCGAGCGGCGGGATCCCCATCAGCTCCTTGGCGCGCGTCTTGGACGCCATCGCCTCGATCGCCTCCGGGGGCGGGCCGATCCAGACAAGGCCCGCGTCGAGGACGGCGCGGGCGAAGTCGGCGTTCTCGGAGAGGAAGCCGTAGCCGGGGTGCACGGCGTCCGCGCCCGCGGTGACGGCCGCCCGCACGATCAGGTCGCCGCGCAGGTAGGTGTCGGCGGGCGCCGCGCCCGGCAGCCGTACCGTCGCGTCGGCCGCGCGGGTGTGGAGCGCGTCGTGGTCCGGGTCCGAGTGCACGGCGACCGTTCTGATGCCGAGGTCGCGGCAGGTGCGGAAGACGCGGCAGGCGATCTCGCCGCGGTTGGCGACCAGGAGTGTCGTGATCATGGGCCTCACATCCGGAAGACGCCGAAGCCGCCGCGGGCGCCCTCGTAGGGAGCGGTGTGGATCGCGGACAGGCACAGGCCGAGGACGGTGCGGGTGTCGCGGGGGTCGATGACGCCGTCGTCGTAGAGCCGTCCGGACAGGAACATCGGCAGCGACTCGGACTCGATCTGCTGCTCCACCATGGCGCGCAGGGCGGCGTCCGCGTCCTCGTCGTAGGGCCGGCCCTTGGCGGTCGCCGACTGGCGGGCGACGATCGACAGCACGCCCGCGAGCTGTTGCGGGCCCATGACGGCCGACTTGGCGCTGGGCCAGGCGAAGAGGAAACGGGGGTCGTAGGCGCGGCCGCACATGCCGTAGTGGCCGGCGCCGTAGGACGCGCCCAGGAGGACGGAGAGGTGGGGGACGCGGGAGTTGGAGACCGCGTTGATCATCATCGCGCCGTGCTTGATGATGCCGCCCTGCTCGTACTCCTTGCCGACCATGTAGCCGGTGGTGTTGTGCAGGAACAGCAGCGGGATGTCGCGCTGGTTGGCGAGCTGGATGAACTGGGCGGCCTTCTGGGACTCCTCGCTGAACAGGACGCCCTGGGCGTTGGCGAGGATGCCGACCGGGTAGCCGTGCAGGGTGGCCCAGCCGGTGGTGAGGCTGGTCCCGTACAGCGGCTTGAACTCGTCGAAGTCGGAGGCATCGACGATCCGTGCGACGACCTCGCGGGGGTCGAAGGGGGTGCGCAGGTCACCCGGGACGATGCCGAGCAGTTCCTCCTCGTCGTACTTGGGGGGCGCGGCCGGGCCAGGATCGCCGTACGCCTTGCGGTGGTTGAGGCGGGCGATCACGCGCCGCGCCTGTCGCAGGGCGTCCGGCTCGTCGGTGGCGAAGTGGTCCGCGAGGCCCGACACGCGGGCGTGCATCTCGGCGCCGCCCAGCGACTCGTCGTCGCTCTCCTCGCCGGTGGCCATCTTCACCAGCGGCGGGCCGCCGAGGAACACCTTCGCCCGCTCCTTGACCATGATCACGTGGTCGGACATGCCGGGGATGTACGCGCCGCCCGCGGTCGAGTTCCCGAAGACGACGGCGACGGTGGGGATGCCGGCCGCCGACAACCGCGTCAGGTCCCGGAAGACGGCGCCCCCGGGGATGAAGATCTCCTTCTGGGAGGGCAGGTCGGCGCCGCCGGACTCCACCAGGCTGATGCAGGGCAGCCGGTTGGCGAGCGCGATGTCGTTGGCGCGCAGGGCCTTCTTCAGCGACCACGGGTTGCTCGCGCCGCCGCGCACGGTCGGGTCGTTCGCGGTGATCAGGCACTCCACGCCCTCGACGACCCCGATGCCGGTGACGAGCGAGGCGCCCACCGTGTACTCGCTGCCCCAGGCGGCCAGCGGCGACAGCTCCAGGAAGGGTGTGTCCGGGTCGAGGAGCAGTTCGATGCGCTCGCGGGCGAGCAGCTTGCCGCGTTCCCGGTGCCTGGCCACGTACTTCTCGCCGCCGCCCGCGAGGGCCTTGGCGTGTTCGGCGTCGAGGTCGGTGAGCTTGGCGAGCATGGCGTCGCGGGCCGCCCGGTACTCGGAACCGCCGGTGTCCAGGCCGGAGTTGATGACGGTCACAGCAGGGCCTCCGGGATGTCCAGGTGGCGGGAGCGCAGCCATTCGCCCAGGGCCTTGGCCTGGGGGTCGAAACGGTGCTGGGCGGCGACGCCCTCGCCGAGGATGCCCTCGACGACGAAGTTGAGGGCGCGGAGTTCGGGCAGCGGGTGCCGGGTGACGCGCAGACCCGCCGTCTCCGGCAGCAGGTCGCGCAGGACGTCGACGGTGAGCGTGTGGGCGAGCCAGCGCCAGGCGTCCTCCGTCCGGGCCCACACCCCCACGTTGGCGTTCGGGCCCTTGTCGCCGCTGCGGGCGCCGACGACCAGGCCGAGGGGGGCGCGGCGGGTGGGTCCGGGCGGCAGAGGTCGTGGTGGGGCGGGTTCCGGTACGTCGTCGAGTACGAGGGTGTCGTCGAGTACGAGGGTGTCGTGGGCCGGGGCCACAGGGATCCGGCGCCCGTCATCGAGGACCGCCACATGGTCGACGGCACCATGGGGGACGTACACATCCTCGAAGACCCCATAGGGCGCGCCCTTTCCAGGTGGCGCCAGCACATGGAAGCCGGGGTAGCTGGCCAGCGCCAGCTCCACCGCCGCCCCGCTGAGCACCCTCCCGACGACGTTCTGGTCCGGGTCCCGGACGACGAGCCGCAGCAGGGCGCTCGCGGTCTCCTCGGTGGCGGCGTCCGGCCGGTCGGTGCGCACGAGGTCCCAACGGACCTCTCGGGGCGGGGACTTGGCCATCGCGTCGGCCATCTGCCCACGCACGAGCGCGGCCTTGGCCTCGACGTCGAGCCCGGTGAGCACGAAGGTGACCTCGTTGCGGAAGCCGCCGAGACGGTTGAGGCCGACCTTGAGGGTGGACGGCGGAGCCTCTCCGCGTACGCCCTCGATCCGTACCCGGTCGGGGCCGTCCTGGGTGAGCCGTACGGTGTCGAGGCGGGCGGTGACGTCGGGGCCGGCGTACCGGGCGCCCGCGGTCTCGTAGAGGAGCTGCGCGGTGACCGTGCCGACGTCGACGAAGCCGCCGGTGCCGGGGTGCTTGGTGATGACGGCGGTGCCGTCCTGGTGGATCTCGGCGAGCGGGAAGCCGGGGTGGCGGACATCGCGGCCGCCCTCCGCGAAGAACGCGTAGTTGCCGCCGGTGGCCTGCGTCCCGCACTCCAGCACGTGCCCGGCGACGACGGCCCCCGCCAGCCGGTCGTACTCCCCCGGCCCCCACCCGAAGTGCGCGGCGGCGGGCCCGGTGACCAGCGCCGCGTCCGTCACGCGCCCGGTCACGACCACGTCCGCGCCTTCCCGCAGACAGGCCGCGATGCCGAAGCCACCGAGGTAGGCGTGGGCGGCGAGGCTGCCGGGGTGGGTGGCGGTGAGGTCGTCGCCCTCGACGTGGGCGACACGGACGGGAATGCCCAGTCGTTCGGCCAACTGCCGTACGGCGTCGGCGAGTCCGGCCGGGTTGAGACCGCCGGCGTTGCTGACGATCTTCACCCCGCGCTCGTGCGCGAGGCCCAGGCCCTCCTCCAGTTGGCGGAGGAAGCTGCGGGCATACCCGGCGCCGGGGTCCTTGAGCCGGTCCCGCCCCAGGATCAGCATGGTCAGCTCGGCGAGGTAGTCGCCGGTCAGGACGTCCAGCTCACCGCCGGTGAGCATCTCGCGCATCGCGTCGAAACGGTCACCGTAGAAGCCGGAGGCGTTGCCTATGCGCAGCACCGTCACGGCGTGCCCCCCTTCGGCGGACGCCCGGTGCCCGGCGGGCCCGCGAAGGCCTGGGCGATGTCCAGCCAGCGGTCGGCGTCCGGGCCCTCCGCGTGCAGGGCGAGGTCGGCGCGGTGGGCGCGCTGGGTGACCAGGAGACAGAAGTCGAGGGCGGGGCCGGTGACGCGTTGGACGGCGCCTTCCGGACCGTAGGACCACAAGTCGCCGCCGGGGCCGATGAGTTCGACGCGGAACTCGTCGGCCGGCGGGGACAGTTCATGTGCGCCGAAGGCGAAGTCCCGGGCGCGTACGCCGATGCGGACGACGTGTCGGAGGCGGTCGGTGGGAGTACGGGTGACTCCCAGCGCGTCGGCGACGTCCTGGCCGTGGGCCCAGGTCTCCATCAGGCGGCCGGTGGCCATGGAGGCGGCGGACATCGGCGGCCCGTACCAGGGGAAGCGGGCGCCGGGCGGGGCCTGGCGCATGGCCCGGTCGAGCGCTGCCCGCCCCTCCCGCCACCGGGACAGGAGCTCGGCGGCCGGGAGCCGCGCCCCCTCCTCCGCACCCTCGTCCACGAACGCCCCGGGCGCGGCGAGCGCCTTCTCGACCAGCGGCTGGAACGCGTCCGCGTCGGTGACCGCCAGCAGTGCGGAGTGGTCAGTCCAGGCGAGGTGGGCGATCTGGTGGGCTATGGTCCAGCGGGGGGCGGGGGTGGCCAGCGCCCACTGCTCCGGACTCAACTCGGCTACAAGCTGGTCGAGTTCGGCGCTTTCGGCATACAGGTCGTCGAACACGGGGGTCGGGTCGGCCATGGGGGGAGCATGGCAGCGGGGTCAAAAACAAGCAAGCATGCTTGCATTAATTGTTGGCCGATCTCTGCTCGACGCTCGATCGCGGCTCCCCCATCGGGTCGGGATACGGGGGCCTGGCCGCTCAGGCGGCCGCAAGCTCGCACCACACGTACTTGCCCCGACTGCCGTTGCGGGCCTGCGGCTGCCACCCCCACAGATCGGCACACGCTCTGACCAGGGCGAGCCCCCGCCCACCCTCCCCTTCTCCGGGTTGTTCGAACGAGCCCGGCGGCTCGGGCGGCTCCGGGTCCGCGTCCCACGCCCCGATACGCAGAACGCCGGCCGACCAGCGCACGCGCAGTGCGGCGGGCCCCTTGGTGTGGCGTACGGCGTTCGAGACCAACTCCGTCGCGAGCAGTTCGGCGACGTCGGTGAGACGGATCAGTCCGTGCACGGTGAGGATCAGACGGAGGGTGCGGCGACTGATGGTGACGGCTCGGGGATCGTTCGGGATGGAGAGGGAGTACTCCCAGGGTTCGCCTTCGTTTTCACCTTCGGGCATGCGGCAACTCCGCTCAAGTGGTGGGGGTGGCGGTCGGCGGGCGGTGGCATTGCCGCAGCCGTCATGGCAGGACGGGGCGGTGCGCTTCCGGGGTCCCGGGGTTCCGCAGGGTGCGCGTCGCGTCACTGACGGTAGGGGCCAATTTTGGTCCCGCGCAAGTCGTTGCCGTAATCTGCCGCACGAACGAGTTGCCGCTGCACGACAGTTGCGTCAGGGAGGAAGCCATGCCACGCAGGCAACAGGCCACTGCACGCCAGGAGCGCCTGGGCGCCGAGCTGCGGAAACTACGTGAGGCTGCAGGGCTCAGGGGACGCGAGGCTGCCGCACTGCTGGGGACGGACTCCGCCCAGGTGAGCCAGATCGAGGCCGGCCTCGCGGGCGTCAGCGAGGCACGCCTACGCAGGATCGCGGCTCACTACGCCTGCACGGATCTTGAGTTGATCGACGCTCTGGCGACCATGGCGGCCGATCGGACGCATGGCTGGTGGGAAGAGTACCGAGGCCTCCTCCCCACGTCGTTCCTGGACCTGTCGGAGCTGGAGCACTACGCCTCCTACCGATGGGACGTGGAATTTCTGCATGTTCCCGGGCTCCTCCAGACGGAGGAGTACGCGCGGGCTCTCTTCTCGTCCCGGGTTCCCGAACTTCCGAATGAAGACATGGAGTTGCGCGTCCAGCACCGCATGCAGCGGCGCAGCATCATCGAGAAGGAGCCGCCGGTCCCGTACGAAGCGTTGATCCACGAGGCGGCATTGCGCATGAGGGTCGGCGGGCGCGCCGCCTCGCGAACTCAGCTCGGCCGCGTACTGGAGCACTCGGAGCAGGACCACATCACCGTGCGCGTCATCCCCTTCGAGCTGGAGAACTTCGCCGACCTCGGCTCCGCCATGGTGTACGCGGGCGGCACCGTCTCGAAGCTGGACACCGTCGTCCGCGATGGACCTCATGGCACGGTCTTCATCGACTCCGAGGCACAACTGACCGTATTCCGAACGCATTTCCGTAGAGTGGAGGCGGTGTCACTCAATGCAGAGCGATCCCGTGACTTCATCCACAGGCTGTCGAAGGAAGTGTGAGGCACCCATGGCCACCCCCGACCACTGGCGCAAGTCGTCCTACTCCGGCGGCGGCGACGGCAACGCATGCGTGGAGATCGCCAACCGACGCACCCACATAGCCATCCGCGACTCAAAAACCCCGACCACACCACCCCTCTCCATCCCGGCCGCGGCCTTCGTCACCTTCATCGACGCCCTGAAGGCCGACCCTCACCGCTGATGTGAGGTCGCCTCGTGCATGTGAAACCAAGCGAACCGGCACCGCTGACATGGATGGAGAATTTCGCCCTGTGCGTGCTCCGTGAGGTGGCACCGGAAGAGGCGTCCGCTTTCGAGCCGGATATCGCGGGACATGTGCGTGGCGCCCGCCGAAGGCTGCGGAACGGCGGCAGGAAACGTCGTCGGGACATTCCCAACTCGATCGGGCTCGAACTGACCGACGCGCTGGCGGCGACCGTCATCTACATCTGCGTGAAGGTGGGCGATGCTTTCGCGGCGGGCGCCACGAGGCCGGTCTCCGATGCCACGGAACGGACCGTTTCCCGTCTGATCCGCCGCGCCGCTCGGCGGCCTGGGCCGGCGGTCGAATCGGCCCGAAGACGGTCAGCAGCGCGAGAACGACGGCCAGGGCACGACCGACCGTCCGTCCGCTCGCGCGGCACGCTCGGGGTCACGGGGGGGGGCTCACACGGCTCCAATCGAACAGGGGCGAGAAGACGGAGTCAGCAGCGGCGTCTGGGCACCGCGGAACTCGACAGCTTTCAACGCAAGCGCGTTGGGCGGCGGTCAGGAGTTTTTGTGGAGGGGGTGTACCGGCAGTGCTTGCCTGGCACCGTGCGCACCTGCGCAGGATGCCCGTGCCTGGCGGTGCCAAGGCCGAGAGGGTGTGCGGCCCTCTCGGCGGACACGTCCGCAGGTCAGGCGATGGTGCCGGTGTCGATGACGAAGCGGTAGCGGACGTCGGAGGCCAGGACGCGTTCGTAGGCTTCGTTGACCCGGTCGGCGGAGATCACCTCGACCTCGGCGCCGATGCCGTGCTCGGCGCAGAAGTCGAGCATCTCCTGGGTCAGGGCGATGCCACCGAACATCGACCCGGTGAGAATGCGCCGCGGGCTGCCCAGCAGGATTCCGCCTACGCTCAGCGGCCCCGGGGCAATGCCGACGTTCACCATGGCGCCGTCGAGGGCCAGCAGGCCGAGGTAGGCGTTGGTGTCGATGTCGGCGCTGACGGTGTTGACGATGAGGTCGAACCGGCCGGCGAGCTGGGTGAAGGTGTCCGGGTCGGAGGTGGCGTGGTAGTGGTCGGCGCCGAGCCGCAGACCGTCGTCCTGCTTCTTCAGCGACTGCGACAGCACGGTGACCTCGGCGCCCATGGCGTGGGCGATCTTGACCGCGATGTGGCCGAGGCCGCCGAGGCCGACGACCGCGACCTTCTTGCCGGGGCCCGCGCCCCACCGGCGCAGCGGGGCGTAGGTGGTGATGCCCGCGCACAGCAGCGGCGCGGCGGCGGCTGCATCGAGGCTGTCGGGGACGGACAGGACGTAGTCGGCGTCCACGACGACGTGGGTGGAGTAGCCGCCCTGTGTGGTGGTGCCATCACGGTCGGCGCCGGCGTAGGTGAGGACCGCGCCGTTTATGCAGTACTGCTCGTCGCCGCCTCGGCAGTGGGCGCACTCGCCGCAGGAGTTGACCATGCAGCCGACGCCGACGCGGTCGCCGGCCTGGTACTTGGTGACGTCGGCACCGACCTCGGCGACGACGCCGACGATCTCGTGGCCGGGGACGACGGGGAAGGGCTGGGGGCCCCAGTCGCCGTTGACGGTGTGGATGTCGGAGTGGCAGATACCGGCGTACTGGATCGCGATGAGGACGTCGTTCGGGCCGACGTCACGGCGTTCGATGGTGGTGGGGGTCAGGGGCTCGCCGGCGGCGGGGGCGGCGTAGGCGTTGACGCGCATGCGCAGATGTTCCTCGTTCAGGGGGCTGGTTCGGGTCAGGTGTCAGTCGGTGGCCGGGGAAGCGGCGTATTCCTCGTCGGTGACGGGGGTCAGCCAGTGCACGACGTCGTGGTCGGCGTCGCTTTCGTTGATGGCCAGGTGGACCATCAGCCGGTTCGGCGCGGCGCCGTGCCAGTGCTCCTCGTCAGCCTCGAACAGCACCCGGTCACCGGGTCGGATGACCTCGATCGGTCCGCCCCGGCGCTGGCACAGACCGATTCCTTCGGTGACGAAGACGGTCTGGCTGAGCGGGTGGCGGTGCCTGTGGGTGCGCGCGCCGGGCGTGAAGTGCACCAGGGCGGTGCTGACCCGGGACGGCTCGGGCGCTGCGGCGACGGCGTCGATGTAGACGTCTCCGGAGAACCAGTCGGCGGGACCCTTGACGGTGCGAGTTCCTCACGTCGCGGCGAGCGAAGATCACCCCGGAGCAGGCCGGCCTGCCTGCCGGTTCTCGACGGCGTGTGTCCGGGCTGATGAGCGTGGAGTACTACGCGAAGCTTGAGCGCGGCAACCTCGCCGGCGTCTCCCCGGCCGTCCTGGAAGCCGTCGCCCGCGCCCAGCAGCTGGCGCTGGGCGCGGGCGACGGCGCAGCAGTGGCCGCCGAGACGGAGAGATCAGCTCACGGCCGACTTGGCCAGTGCCTTGCGTGCCAAGCTGGCCGCGTAGAGCGGAGTCTCGCGCTGGTTGTGGGCGTGGGTCGAGGCCTGCTGTTGCGCGGCGGCGTCGTCAAAGCTCACGCCACCCTGAGCGAGAAGGTCCAGGAAGCCTTGGGTGGGGTGGACGGTCACGGTGTTGGTCAGACGGCAGGTTTTGTCATCGATCGGCTCCACCCGCAGGTCCCACGTGACCTGGGCTTTGGTCCAGACGCCCGCTGTCTGCGCATCGGTCAGCGACACCATGCGGCAGTGGTGCGGCTCGTGCACCTCGGCCACGTAGTGCTGGATGATGAGGCTGCCGCCGACGTTCTCCACGCAGATGACCATCGGGCGCCCGTCATCCGTGGTCGTCCGGCCCGCAGCGATGTGCTCGCCCGGCGCGCAACGCTGGTACTCCGCGTCGGGCAGGTTCAGCACCCAGTCAGCGATGTCGACCGCCTCGATCGGCGCGTCGACCTTAGCCGTCACCTCTGACGCGGTCATCTGCAGGGTGTGTACCACCTGGTCGTTCGACAAGATCTGATCCTTTCTCAGTGCAACGCACCGCATGAGCAGTGAGTCACCTATGCATTTGCAATCGAGAGATATCGCCCCCGTTGGGCGATTCTGTGGTGAGCGTCAGACGTGTGCGCCCTTGAAGGCGGTGACGAGCTCGTCGGTGCTCAGGATGGCGTGGGCGTACGTCGGACCGTTCAGCTCGTGGGCCGCGTGCAGCAATTCCCGGCTGAACGCGGCGGTCGCTCCGCGTACCAGGGTCACGTGGTAGCCCAGCTCCATGGCGAAGCGGCTGGTCGACTCGATGCAGGAGTTGGCCAGCATGCCGACGGTCACCACGTGGGTGATGCCGTGCTTCTTGAGCTGGAAGTCGAGATCGGTGTTGGCGAACCCGCTCTGCGCCCAGTGCTCGTGGATCACTACATCGTTCGCCTGGGGAACGAAGTCCGGGTGCCAGTCGCCGCCCCAGGCTCCGTCTTCGAACACCAGGTTCTCCTTGGCGGCGGCCTGGTCCCGGGTGAGGTAGTTCCAGTTCGCGTAGTTGCCCTCGCGCCCGCGACGGTGCGGGACGACGAAGACCTGGATGCCGGCCGCACGCGCGGCGGCCACCACCGCGCGCAGGTTGTCGAGCAGGCCGACCTCCTTGGCGACCTCTTCGACCAGAGGCCAAACCTTGCCCCCTTCGGAGAGGAAGTCGTTGTACGGGTCCACCAGGAGCAGCCCCGTGTGCGCCGGGTCGTACTGCGTATCGGTCATGAGTGGTGCCTCCAGAAGCGCCGAGGAGTCCACGCCTTGCCACATGGACGCTCTCTCGGCTCACCCAGAGAGTAACTCAAAAAAACATAGCTACCAACTCTGTTTTTCATAGACACTCGTTCGATCTCTGCGATGATGGGGGCGGAACGAGTTCACGAGGAGGACGTCGGTATGGCTGGCTGGTCAGAGATCACGAGCACGCAGTGCCCCGTCGCGCGGTCGAGCGCGGTGATCGGGGACCGCTGGACGCTCGTGATCATGCGGGAGCTGGCAATGGGCAACCGCCGCTTCGACACATTGCAGGTCCAGACCCTGACTTCGCCGCAGATGCTGACCAACCGCCTCAAGCGGCTGGAGGCCGACGGCATGCTCGAACGCCGTGCGTACAGCGAGAGGCCCCGCCGCTACGAGTACCACCTCACCGACAAGGGCGAAGCCTTCGCCTCGGTGCTGCTCGCCCTGCGGGCATGGGGCGAGACATGGTGCAAGGAGCCCGGGGAAGAGGTCGCCGTCCACCACATTCACAAGACATGCGGTCGCGAGGTGGGTCTGAGCGGCACCGTGTGTGAAGGGTGCGGCGAACCCTTCACCATGAACGAAGTGACGGCTGAACTCAGCACGGCCTTCGCACAGGAACGCGAGGCCAGGAGCGCAGCCGCCAGACGGGACGCCGAGGCCCGCCGAACCTGACCTGCCCCCTCGGGGTCACGACGGCCGCGGAGCCGTCAGCCATGCGGGAGCCCGTCTGCCGACGGCACACGCCTGCGTGTCACGCTTCGGGGGCCTCGGGTGCCTGGAAACCAGCGGTGTCGAGTGTGCAGTCAACGCCGCGGGGATCTCGATCTTCTCGCCGAACGGTTTGGTGAGGCGGGTGCCTTGGCCTGCTGTTCGTCCATGGCCATGGCGCCGGCCAGGACCATGCGGTCGTCCGCGGAAATGATGCGATGCGCAATCTTCAGGTTATGGCGCAGTTTCCGAGCACCATCGAGAACGGGCGCGGTGCGAAGGTGCACGGCTTCAAGGAAGCCGTGCTGTGCGCCACCTGCGACCAGGACAGCCCGGCCGCCGCCGAGCTGCTGGCCCTGTTAACCGAGAACGACGGGACCTCCCCTGGCAACATGCAGGTCTTCGGCGAACTCGCCGTGGCCTGGGTCGAGTAGGTGCGTCACCGTACGGCCGACGAGGCCGCACACGACGTCGAACACAGACAGTGGCAACGCAGCGAGCTGTAACCCGCGAAAGCGGGCACCTCGCCGCCCTGGCCACGACGACCCGTGGCGGGAGTGTCCGGAGCACCGGCGGGAGGCCTGCACGGTTGTGGCACTGGTCTGTGGAGTGCCCGGCCCGGTGAGCGAGGGGCGGCCCCGTGCACGGTTGGCGTGGGTGCGCGCGGGCCGGTAGGTACGTCGGGGCGGACGTCCTGGCGCCGACAGCCCATTGGGGTACCGACCGCCTCGGGCTGCTGGCAAAAGGGCATGCGGCGCTGCCGACGCCCGCAGTACGGTCGCCCGATGGATGACGCCGAGAGCTACGCCGATCCTGATGGCTACTTCGACGAGCCGATCGCCGAGAAATACGACGAGTCTTCTGCGGGAATGTTCGCGTCCGATGTCGTGGACCCGGCGGTCGACGTCCTCGCCGGATTGGCCGACGGCGGGCGGGCCTTGGAGCTGGCCATCGGGACCGGACGTATCGCCCTGCCGTTGGCGCGGCGCGGTGTCGCGGTGCACGGCGTCGACATGTCGCGGGCGATGGTGAACCGGCTGCGGGCCAAACCCGGCGGTGACGCCATCGGCGTGACGATCGGCGACTTCGCGACGACGAAGGTCGACGGCACCTTCTCCGTGGCGTACCTGGTCTTCAACACGATCATGAATCTGACGTCACAGGCCGAACAGGTCGCCTGCTTCCGCAATGTCGCCGACCATCTGGAACCCGGCGGAACCTTCGTCGTCGAAGTCGGAGTCCCCGACCTGCGTCGGCTTCCACCCGGGCAGAACGTCCGGCCGTTCCACACGAGTGCGACGAAGTGGTCGTTCGACGTGTACGACGTGGCGACCCAGGCGATGAGTTCGAACTACGTCGAGGTCGTGGACGGCCGCGGCTCCTTCTGGTCCGTCCCCTTCCGGTACGTGTGGCCAGCGGAACTCGACCTCATGGCCCAGCTGGCCGGGCTCCGGCTGCGCGACCGCTGGGACGGCTGGACCAGGAACCCCTTCACGAGCGAGAGCGAACAGCACGTCTCGGTCTGGGAGAAGTGCTGAAGCTTCACGGAAGGGGATCGGCTGTCACCTGCCAGATGGAGACGAATTCAGAGCGCGGCGTGATCATGTAGACGAAGAACCCGCCGAGAACGAAAGCGTGCTTCGCCCCTTCATCCATCCCCTGGTATCCCGGCCGTGCAGGCAGAGGGCTTCATCGGCACGGACGAGTTCGTCGGCCTTCTTCTCCACCTCGTCGAGAAACGCGCGCGGAGCTCCGGCCGCCACGCTCTCCTCGTCCGGGAGGTACTCCCAGCCCCCGGTCACTCCGTGTGTACCGCCGTGGCGGCGTCACGGTAGACGCCCGCGGCGGTGGCCAGATACTCACGCGCCTCCTTCGGTGCGGACGAGATCTGCGCGAGGCACGCTCCGGCCGGGCGCTCACGCAGCCGGCGGCGTGCGCCGACGATGTCCTCGACGGACCGAGCGGAACTCGATTTTCATGCGGCGTGGGGGGTGAAGGTGACGTGGGAGTCACCCTCGTCGATGGCCAGGTTCAGGGTGCCGTCCAGGGCCTTTGCCAGGCGTCGCAGCAGCGGAAGAGTGGGCACGGTGTCTCCGCCCTCCGTCCGGGACACCTGGGGCTGCGTCATCCCGGCCCGTTCGGCCAGTTCGGCCTGGGACAGTCCGAGTTCGATCCGACGGTCGTAGACCGCCTGCCCGAGATCGCCGGCCAGCCGCGCGTCGACGTACTCCTGGTCGTACTCGACCGCCTCACCCGCAAGCTGCCGGGCCCGGCGCGTCCTCCACGTGCTGTGATTCATCAACTCTCCTTGCGCCGATCGTAGGTGTGCTCGGCCCGGCCATGCTCGACCTCGCAGACCTTCTGGGCCTGATGCGCACGCTCGACTTCCGCCGCCTCACGCATCCTCGTCTTACGGAACACCGTCAACAGAACGATCCGCTGTCCGGGGGCGAGCCAGTACGGGATGCGCACAGCCTCGCCGTCCAATTCGAAGCGCAGCTCACGCAGCTTGCCGCCCAGGTGACGCGAGTACGGCTCACCAAGCGTCGTCGGCTCGTCCAAGAGACGGTCCGTCTTGTCCTCCACCCGTCGGTAGAGGCGGAACGGAAGCAACTCCAGCCAATCCCGCACCTCGGGTTCGATTTCGATCTGCCACCGCTCGGCCATGCAATCAACGGTATATACCTCCAATTGCATAGCGCAAGCCTTCACCGGCCCCGCGGCCTGCACCTCCCCCTGCCACACGCGTACCGCTACGGGTATCTCGCCGGAACGGAAGGGGAAGTCGATCCTGACTGCTTGCGCCCAACGGCGGGTCGCTTCCGACTCGGGGAGCACCGTCGCGCCTAGGTACCAAGAGTGTCACTTCACGCCCCAGACGTATCCGTCCGGACGACGTCACGCCCCCGCCGGATGCTCCCGCACCCAGCGCCTGGCACCCACCTCGCTCGGATACTCCCGCACCGTGAACGCCGCGACGGCCCAGCCGGCGCACCAGGCGGCGCAGGCCGGCATGACGGGTGCCGCGATCACGAAGAGGAACCTGGCGGCGAGGGTCAGGCCCACCGAGCGGCGGGTCTCGTCGCGTTTGTCGCGGCGGGCCTGGTCGGGGGTCGGCGGATCCTGGAGCTTCTCGTGGTGGTCCCGGCGCTGCACCTGCCAGCCCCACACCACCGCCCCGCAGGAGGCCACCGCCTGCGCCCAGTCCCACACGGTGCGCACGGTCGGCGGCAGGTCGCCCCGGAAGCTGCCGTAGAGGACGAGGGCGATGTAGCAGAAGAAGGCCAGCACGGCGAACCAGAGGACCGCACCGAGGGCGCGGCGCAGCCAGTAGCGGGGGCCCCGTCGGTACCAGGTGGTACCGAGGCCCGGCAGGGCCGGGATCGGGGGCGGGGTGTGGGGGGCGGGGGCGGGAACGTCAGAAGATGCTCTTGATGCCATGCCAGACGTCATCCTTCAGTCGTACGAAGTCGTCCCCGGTCTCCGAGAGAACGTGGCCCGATCCGGTGAGCACCCCGCCGACCACGCCGTGGTCGTGGATGTCCTCGCTCCAGTGCTCGTGGAACGAGTGGTCGATGATGCCGGTCGCCCCGATCACCACCGCGCCCCCGACCCCGGCCACCACGGCCACGGGTACGTCGAAGGGCGCGGCGGCCACCAGTCCCGCCGTGATGGCGGTACCGGCCACCAGCCCGGCGACGTTGGCGCCTCCGTCCACGGTGACGGACTTCTGCCAGGACCAGCCCTTGTCGTGGTCGTCCGAGGCTTCCAGCAGCCCGCAGGCACCGGCCGCGGCGACGTCCAGGACCGGGACCTCCTTGAGGAAGTCCGGGAGTTTCTCCAGGCTCTTGCCCGCGCGCAGCGCGTCCGCCGCGTCGGCCAGCTTGACGTTCAGGGCCCGGTCGTACGGCAGCGCGGTGCTGCCGTGGTCGGCGCGGGCCAGGGCCTCCTCCAGGGAGTCGACCTTGGTGGCCGCGTCGGCGTAGGCGCCCTTCGCCGGAAGGTCCTTGGGCAGTCTGCGGCCCGCTTTCTGGTACGCCTTGCGTTCCGCGCGGAGCTCCTTCTTGGCGGCCTGCTCCTGCGCCTTGGCGTCGTCGAGCTTCGCCCGGGCGTCGTTGCCGCCCGCCCGCGCGTCCTCGGCGTCATAGGCGTACAGGCCCCGCAGGTAGTCCGCGACGGTGACCTTGTCGCCCGTCGACACCGGTGCGGTCACCTGCGCGTACAGGCCCCGCAGCTTCTCCGCCGCCACCAGTCGCGCGTGCTGGGCGGTGTGCAGGATCTGCCGGCGCACCGTGTCGTAATCGTGCAGCGCGGAGATGGTCTTCTGGTCGTCCGCGCTCGGGGGGTTCGCGGTGACGATGGTCAGGGGCACACCCTTGTCCGCCATGCCGACCCCGGCGCGGGTGGCCGTGTGTTCCGCGTTCTGCAGGGCCGTCTCGCAGGTGGACAGGGCGTCGACGAGGTCGGAGAGGATGTCGCCCGCGCTGTGCACGAGACTCGCGAACGCGCCCGCCGCGAGCGCGTCCTCGCTCCAGGCGGCGCGGAAGGACTCGGCGGCCTCGCCCTTCCAGGTCGCGTCGTCCACCAGTCCGTCGACGGCCCGGCCGAGCGGCCGCACGACCCCGTCCAGTTTTTCCTTGGCGTTGCGGTACGTCTCGGCCATCGTGCGCAGCCCGCCGATGTCACCGCCGACCCAGCTGTCCGCCATCAGCCGTCACCCACCATCAGGTCCTCGAATAGCCCGTGTACGTCGATGTCGTGCCGCTGGAAGGAGTCGCGGGCGTGGGCCACCTTGTCGCCGTGGTCGTCCAGCCGGTCGGCGAAGCCGGTGTGCAGGGCGATGACGAGGTCCGCGACCTCCTTGATCGCGCTGTCGAGCCCGGCGTCTCCGCCGTCGGCGATGGGCGGGGCCACGTCGGCGTGCAGCTTGCGGTAGTTGACGGCCTCGTCGTGGAAGGTCCTCGACATCGACGTGAGGTCGCTCAGGACCGCCTTGAAGTCGACCGCCATCAGCGCGTCTCCCGTGCGTAGGCGGCCAGGTCGGCCGGTTGCCAGTTGTGGGGGCCCGGGGCGATCCGCGGGTCGAGCAGCACGCCGGCACCGTGCGCGCCCAGCGCCTCGGCCAGCGGGCCGATGGAGGTGGCGACCCACGGCTGTGCCTCGCCGAGCGCCGCCACCAGCCCGGCCAGGGTGGTGAAGGCGAACGCCACGGTCCTGTCCGGGGGGTGCTCGAAGAGTTCGTAGGCGATGAAGGGCACGCGGGCGGGGGTGCCGGAGGGTTCCGTGGTGTCGGCGTAGCGGGGATGGGCGGGCACGAACACGGGTGTGTGGTAGGCGGGGACACCCGGCTTCGGGCCCGGTGGCTGCTCCGTCACATCCGTCACAGAGGGGTCGGCGTAATCGGCGTGGTCGATGTGGTCGACGTAGTCGAGGAGACGTGATCTGCGGGGCTCAGGCCCCGGTGCCGCCGCCTGGGCCGGACCCGCGGACGGCTGCCCCGGCACGGACTCGTCGTAGTCGAGAAGGCGCGAACGGATCGGTGTGTCCACCACCGTCTCCTCTTCCCCGTGGTTCCCAGTGGCCGGGTGGCGGGACCACCGTAGCCAGCAGGCAAACGGGCAAATATCGCCATGTCAGGGCGAAGAGGGTGGGGCATGCGGAACCCATACGACCGTTTGGCCACGGGCTGATGCGTGCTTGACCACCCGATGACCACCGCGGCCGTTGACCACCGCCGTTCTCAGGCCTCCGGGACCGTCTTCCGCCCCCGGCCGCGACCCACCTGCGTCCGCACCGCGCCCATGCTCGCCACGATGACCAAAGCGATCGCGGCGGCCTCGGGGAGCGCCAGGGTCTGGTTGAGGATCAGGAAGCCGGCGGTGGCGGCGAGGGCCGGTTCCAGGCTCATGAGGATCGCGAAGGTGGAGGCGGGCAGGCGCCTCAGGGCGAGGAGTTCGAGGGTGTACGGCAGGACGGACGAGAGGACGGCGACCGCCGAGCCCAGGGCGACCGTCGTCGGGTCGAGGAGCTTCGCGCCCGCCCCGGCGACACCGACCGGGAGGAACGCCAGCGCCGCGACCCCCATGGCGAGGGCGAGCCCGTCGGCCTGCGGGAAGCGGCGGCCCGTACGTGCGCTGAAGACGATGTACGCCGCCCACATGGCGCCCGCACTCAGGGCGAAGGCGATGCCCACCGGGTCGAGGCTGCCGAAGCCTCCGCCGCCGAGGAGGAAGACACCGGCCAGGGCGAGCGCGGCCCACAGCGCGTTGATCGCGCGCCGGGAGGCGAGGACGGAGAGCGTGAGGGGGCCGAGCACCTCCAGGGTGACGGCGGGGCCGAGGGGGATGCGGTCGACGGCCTGGTAGAACAGGCCGTTCATCGCGGCCATGGTGAGCCCGAAGACGACGACCGTGCCCCAGTCCGTACGGGAGTGGCCGCGCAGCCGGGGGCGGCAGACCACCAGGAGCACGACAGCCGCCGCGAGCAGCCGCAGGGTGACCACGCCGAACGCGCCGGCCCGCGGCATCAGGGTCACCGCGAGAGCGGCACCGAACTGCACCGAGACCCCTCCGGCGAGCACCAGCCCCACCGGACCGAGGGAACCGCCGCGGCCCGGACCACCGACCGGTGCGCCCGCCGGGGCGACCGCGGGGGCCGCGCCGGCCGGGGACGGAGTGGCGGGGGTGGCGGCGCTGGGGGTGCTCACGGGACCTTCCAGGGGACTGGGCTGCGGAATGGGCCGGGGACTGAGTCGGCCGAATACACTGGAGATCGTCCATCTCACTGTACGACGCAGTCCAGGGTAGTGGACTACGTCAGGTGTGTGAACCGTTTATGCAGCTGTCCCAGCATGTGGTCAGGGCCCCGGCCAGGCCCCGTCCAGGGCACCTCACCTCCCCGCGATCCGACCATCCCTGGGCCCGAACACCGCCAGCGCGTCGGCGTCCGTGGCACGGGCGTCGAGGTACTCGTCGGCCCATGCGGCGATGTCCGGGTAGTCGCAGTCCGCCGCCAGCCGGGCCCGGGCCGCCGGGATGTCGTACGGCGTCACGCGCAGGTCGGTGCCCGGGCCGAGCAGGCACCAGTGGGCGCCCGGGCGGCCGTACGGCATGCCGACGCTGCCGGGGTTGACGACCAGGCGGCCGTGGGCGAGGCGGACGAAGGGCATGTGGGTATGGCCGCAGACCACCGTGCGGATGTCGTCGGGCAGACCGGCGAACACCTCCGCCCAGCGGTCGAGGCGGGAGTCGACGAGGACGACCTCCTCGTCGTCACGGGGTGTGGCATGGCAGAACAGGACCTTGCCGTGACCATCGACCTCCAGCACCAGCGACTCGGGCAGCCCGGCGAGGAAGTCGACCTGTTCCGCGCGGAGCCGGCCCGCGGCGTACGGGCCGATCGGGTCGGGGATGTCATCCCGCTCTCCCCGGCGGTACTCGACCAGCTCACGGTCCGCGTTACCCGAGACCCACGACACCCGCTCGCCCTGCGCCCGCAGCAGGTCGATCACCTCGGACGGCTGCGGGCCCGCCGTGATGTCCCCGGTGAGCACGATCCGCTCGGCGCCGGCCACCTCAGGCTCGGCGAGCACGGCCTCCAGGGCGGGCAACACGCCGTGGATGTCGGACAGAACTGCGACGCGGTTCAGCGCCATGGACTAGCCCCCTCATTCGGTTTCATGGACTCGCCTCACTCGGTGGACGGGCGGCCGGTCCCGTCCGCCGCCCCCTCCGTCAACCCATCCGCCAGCACCTCCGCCAGATGCCTCCCCCGCACCCCCGCCAGCTGTTCCAGCTGGGTGCGGCAGGAGAAGCCGTCGGCGAGGATCGCCGTGCCGTCCTCGGCTGCTCGTACCGCGGGCAGGAGCTGGTCCTCCGCGCTGGCCTTCGACACCTCGAAGTGGCCTTTCTCGAAGCCGAAGTTACCCGCGAGGCCGCAGCAACCGCCGCTCAGTTCGCCGGAGAGCCGAGCGGCTTGACGCAGCCTCCGGTCGGCGGTGTCGCCGAGGACGGCGTGTTGGTGGCAGTGGGTCTGGCCGGCCACCGGGCGGTCGACGCGGGGTGGCGTCCAGTCGGGGGCCAGGCGTTCCAGCGCCTCCGCGAAGGTGAGGACCCTCGCGGCCAGGCGGGCCGCGCGCGGATCGTCGTGCAGCAGCTCCGGCAGGTCCGTGCGGAGCGCGGCCGCGCAGCTGGGTTCCAGGACGACCACGGGGGCGTCCGTCTCCAGCACCGGGGCCATCAGGTCGAGGGTGCGGCGCAACACCGTACGGGCGCGGTCGAGTTGACCGGTGGATACGTAGGTCAGACCACAGCAGACCCGGCTCTGCCGCACGCTCAGCAGGGAGATCGCCGCCCTGGACGTACCGTCCCCCACCGGGCGCACCCGCATCCGCAGGGTCGGCGGCAGCGCCACCCGCAGCCCCGCCGCCTCCAGTACCCGTACGGCCGCCCGGCCCACCGACGGCGACAGGTGCTCGGTGAAGGTGTCCGGCCAGAGGACGACCAGATCGCCGTCGCCGGAGGGCCGCGCGGGCGCCCGCCCGCGCCACCAGCCGCTGAACGTCTCCCCCGCCACCCGGGGGATCTCCCGCTCGGGCGCGATCCCGCCGAGCCGCTTCACCAGCCACGCGAGGGGCCGTACGGCGGCCAGGGCGTTGACCACCGGAGCCGTCCGGGTGCGGGCCACCGCGCGCAGCCACACCGGCAGCCACCCCATGCTGTAGTGGGCGGCCGGGCGGCGGCGCCCGGCGTAGTGGTGGTGCAGGAACTCCGCCTTGTAGGTGGCCATGTCGACCTCGACCGGGCAGTCGGAGCGGCAGCCCTTGCAGGACAGGCACAGGTCCAGCGCGTCCCGGACCTCCGGCGAGCGCCAGCCGTCGGTGACCAGCTCCCCCGCGAGCATCTCGTGCAGCAGCCGGGCCCGCCCGCGCGTGGAGTGCGCCTCCTCGCCGGTCGCGCGGAAGGACGGGCACATGACGGCGGAACCCGACACGGACTCCGTACGGCATTTCGCGACCCCCACGCAGCGGCGCACCGCGGCCGAGAAGTCGCCGCCGTCGGAGGGGTAGCCGAAGGCCACGTCCACCGGTTCGCGCGGGAGGACGGAGAAGCGGAGGTTGGTGTCGAGGGGTGCCGGGCGGACCAGCATGCCGGGGTTGAGCAGGTCGTCCGGGTCCCAGACGGCCTTCGCGCGCTCGAACAGCGCGACCGTCTCCTCGCCGTACATCCGAGGCAGCAGCTCCGCCCGCGCCTGCCCGTCGCCGTGTTCGCCGGACAGTGAACCGCCGTGGGCGACGACCAGCTCGGCCAGGTCCTGGGAGAAGCTCCGGAAACGGGCCACTCCCGCGTCGGTGAGCAGGTCGAAGTCGATGCGGACGTGGATGCAGCCGTCCCCGAAGTGGCCGTACGGGGTGCCGCGCAGCCCGTGTGTCCGCAGCAGCGCCCGGAAGTCTCGCAGGTAGGCGCCCAGCCGGGCGGGTGGGACCGCGCAGTCCTCCCAGCCGGGCCAGGCCTCGGCGCCGTCCGGTGTCCTGGTGGCCGTGCCGCTCGCGTCCTCCCGGATGCGCCACAGCGCCCGCTGAGCGGCCGGGTCCGTGACCACCAGCGCGTCGACGACGTCCGCCGCCCGCACGATCCGCTCGGCACCCGCCCGTGCCTGAGCCTCCGTGTCGCCGCCGGTCTCCACGAACAGCCAGGCCCCGCCGCGCGGCAGGTCGGCCGCCGAGGGCACGAGGTCGGCGGCCATGCCCTCCACGGTGAGCGGCCGGTGCGGCAGCAGACCGGACGCCGCCTCCGCCGCCGCGCTCTCGTCGGCGTACCCGAGCACGGCCAGCGCCCGCGCGCGGGGCGCCCGCACCAGCCGTACGACGGCCTCCGTGAGGACGCCGAGGGTGCCCTCCGAGCCGCAGAAGGAGCGGGCGACGTCGGCGTGGTTCTCGGGCAGCAGCGCGTCCAGCGCGTACCCGGAGATGCGGCGGGGCAGGTCGGGGAAGCCGGTGCGCAGCCGGGACAGTTCGCCGTCCACCAGGTCCCGCAGGCCCTCCGGCGCCCCCTGCCACCCCTGCCCGAGCCGCAGCCGCTCGCCGCGCGCGGTGAGCACCGACAGGTCACGCACGCTGTCCGCGGTCGTCCCCCACGCGACCGAGTGCGAGCCGCACGAGTTGTTGCCGATCATCCCGCCGAGCGTGCAGCGGCTGTGGGTGGACGGGTCGGGGCCGAAGCGCAGTCCGTGCGGGGCGGCGGCCTCCTGGAGGCGGTCGAGGACCAGGCCCGGCTGCACGACCGCGAGGCCGGCCTCCGGGTCGAGGGACAGCAGGCGGTTCATGTGCCGGGTGAAGTCCAGCACCACGCCCGTGCCCGTCGCCTGCCCGGCGATCGACGTGCCCCCGCCGCGCGGCACCACCGGCACGCCCTGCGCCCGGCACACCGCCAGGACGGCCGCCACGTCGTCGGCGTCCCGGGGGGCGACCACCCCGAGCGGCACCCGCCGGTAGTTGGACGCGTCCATGGTGACCAGCGCCCGGGACGTGACGTCGAACCCGACCTCACCCCGGACCGCCCTCCGCAGCTCTGCCTCGAGATCCCTCATGCGTCCAGAGTGCATCCGGCCTACGACGACGAGGCCACTTGTCCACAGACGGCGAGGCCGCTTGTCCACAGGGGGATGCCGGGCCGCGCTCGGACCGAGGTCACATTGTCATAAACGGAACAAGACATTCCCGATTCGGTCGGAAAGTCTCCTATAGTGACCGCCAGTTGAGCCACCCTGCACACACAGTGGCGCTGTTCGCGCTGCCCTGAACCACCACTCAACCACCCGTAAAGGACCCGACGAGGGCCGCCCGCGGCACGACGGCGACCGCCCGAGGACCCGACCGAGGACCGGACCGAGGATCCCCTTCATGACCGCGCCCACCCTGCCCGGCGACCGGCCCGCCTTCCGCACCGTCGCGCCGGTTCTGCTGCTCGCCGCCGTCCTGTCCGCGCTCGCCGTCGCCGGTGCGGTCGCCGAGGCACCCTCGTCGGTGCGCACCCCGCTCGCCTGGGGCGCCACCACCGCCGCCCTGCTGCTGTGCGCGGCCGTCACTCTGGCCGCTCACGGCCTCCAGACGGCCCGGCTCACCCGCGACCGGCTGGAGGCCGTCACCCTGGACGCGGGACGGCTGCTCCAGGAACGGGCCCGGCTGGCCGAGGAGTCCCGCCGGGAGCACGACCGCCTGACCGTCGAACTCGCCCGGGAACGCACCCGGCTGAGGGCCGAGTCCGACTGGGAACGCACCCGGATCACCGACTCCTTCAGCAACGAACGCGTCCAGCTCACCGAGTCCTTCGCCGAGGAACGCGTCCAGCTCACCGAGTCCTTCGCCGAGGAACGCGACCGCCTCACCGAGTCCTTCGCCCAGGAGCGCACCCAACTCGTCGAGGAACGCGACCGCCTGGCCGGCGAGAACTCCCGGCTCACCGCCCAACTCCGCCGGGCCACCGGCGAGCGTGCCGCGGCCATCTCCGCCACCGCCAACGCGGCCGGCCGGATGCAGGCCCTCTCCACCGGCATGCTGGCCGACCTGCGGGCGATGGAGGAACGGCACGGCGACGAGGACGTCCTCGCCGATCTCCTCCACCTCGACCACCGCACCGCGCAGGCGGGCCGGCTCGCCGACTCCGTCGCGGTCCTCACCGGCGCCCGCTCCGGCCGCCGTTGGGCGCGCCCCATCGTCATGGAGTCGATCATGCGGGGCGCGATGGGCCGCATCAGCGGCTATCGGCGGGTGCGTGTCCACTCGTCCAGCGAGGCAGCGGTCGCCGGCCACGCCGCCGAGGGCGTGATGCACGCGCTCGCCGAACTCCTGGACAACGCCGCCAACTTCTCGCCGCCGTCCGCCGAGGTCCACGTCTACGTGGAGGAGGTGCCGGCCGGAGTGATCGTGTCCGTCGAGGACAGCGGACTCGTCATGGGCGAGGTGCAGCTGCGCCGCGCCGAGGAGGCGATCTCCGGCCAGTCCACCGGGATCGGCGGTCTCACCGGCACCCGGCTCGGTCTCGCGGTGGTCGGGCGGCTGGCCCGCAAGTACGGCCTGAGGGTGTCCTTCCGGCCGTCCGCGCGTGGCGGGACGGGCGTCCTGATGCTCATTCCGCAGGACATACTCACCAGCCCGGCCGCAGCCGAGCCGCCCGCCGGGCAGCCGTCCGCCACCTCGCCGAGCACCCCCGCCGAGCCGCCCGCCTCGCCGCCGAGTCCCCCCGCCGAGGAGCCCCGCCCCGAGGCGACCCCCGCCCCGGCCGACTCCACGACCGGCCCGGCCCCCGATCCGGCAGCCCAGCAGGACTCCCCGGACCCCGACGCCGTACCACTCCCCGACTCCGCGGACACCGACCCCGCACCGCCGCACCACTCCCCGGCCCCCGACCCCCTGCCCGTCCACGAGGCCGCGGATCACACGGCGGACGAGCGGCCCGCGGGACTGCCCAAGCGCAGCCGTGGCCGGACCCTGGCCGAGGCCGAGCGTCGGCTCAGCGCGGCCCGTGTCACCGAGCCGCGCCCCGGTCCCGCCGCCGACGACGCCAGTACCCGGGCGACCCGCTTCGACAACTTCCGTCAGGCGGTACGCGCCGCGGCACCGGACCAGGCCGATCTCCAGGACCCTGCCGACCCCAGCCGGGAAGGCATGCTCCCGGACCCGGCCGCCCCGGACCGGACCGGCGCGCTCCCCGACCCGGCCGCCCCGGACCGGGAAGGCGGCCCGCGTACCGCCACCACCGCGGTACCCGAAGCGGCCGAGGAGACCGCCGACATCCCGTCCCACCAGCACGCGCACCCGGAAGGCGACCCCACCTCATGACCGGCACGACCACCGCCGACGAGAAGCTCACCTGGCTCATCGAAGGCCTTCTGGAGCGGACCCCGGGCGCACGGCACGCCCTCGTGCTGTCCCGCGACGGCCTGAAGCTGTGCCGTACACCGGAGCTCACCGTCGACCAGGCCGACCAGCTCGCCGCGATAGCCGCCGGCATCCAGTCGCTGTCGCACGGGGCGTCCATCGAGTTCGGCGACGGCAGCGGAGGTGTGCGGTCGGCGATGACGGAGTTCTACGGGGGCGTCCTGTTCATCGTCGAGGCCGGACAGGGCGCGCACCTCGCAGTGGTCACCACCGATGACGCGGACGTCGGACTCGTCGGCCACAACATGAGCGAGCTGGTGGAGCAGCTCGGCGAACACCTGACCGCGCAGCCGCGTACGCCATGAGCCGACCCGGCAGGGACGACGCCCCGGACCGCCTCTACACCCTCACCGCGGGGCGCACCCGGCCCGGGCCCGACAGCCCGTTCGACCTGGTGACCCTGGTCGTCGCCGAGAGCGACCCCCGGCCCGGCATGCAGTCGGAGCACGTGGCGATCCTCAGGATGGCCGAACGCCCCACCGCGGTCGTCGAGGTGGCCGCCGAACTGCGGCTGCCGGTGAGCATCACCAAGGTCCTGCTCTCCGACCTCCTCGCGGCGGGCCGGGTCAGTGCCCGCCACCCGTACGCGGCGGCCGTACCCCAACCCGATCTCCTGGAGCAGGTGCTCGTTGGACTCCGTAACCTCTGACGCGCGCACCCCGCTGGGTGCCTCCGCCGACAACGGCCTGAAGATCGTGGTCGTCGGCGGCTTCGGCGTCGGCAAGACGACCCTGGTCCGCTCGGTGAGCGAGATACGTCCGCTCAACACCGAGGAGACGATGACCCGGGCGGGCGAAGCGGTCGACGACATCAGCGAGGTGAGCGGCAAGACCGCGACCACCGTCGCCTTCGACTTCGGCCGCATCACGCTCGACGCCCGCAATGTGCTCTACCTGTTCGGCGCGCCCGGCCAGGAACGGTTCTGGTTCCTGTGGGACCGGCTGTTCTCCGGCACGCTCGGCGCGGTCGTCCTCGTCGACACCCGCCGTATCGACGACTCCTGGTACGCCATCGACCGCCTCGAACACCACGGCACGCCGTTCATCGTCGCCTGCAACGACTTCGGCGGCCCCGCCTTCGCCCAGGCGGACGTCCGCGAGGCCCTCGACCTCGATCCGCACGTGCCGCTGCTCGACTGCGACGCCCGCTCCCGCGCGTCCAGCAAGCAGGTCCTCATCACGCTGGTCCAGCACCTCAAGGACCGGTACACCGGCAAGCACCCGTACGCCGGCCAGGCCGCCCAAGCCGCCCCGCCCCGACAGGAGTTCGCGTGACCACCGACGCCGTCCCGCTCAGCGGGCCCCGGTTCCAGTCCGAACCCACCCGCCTGTACCGGGAGCTGCGACGCGAGCACGGCCCCGTGACGCCGGTGCTGCTCGACGGCGACGTGCCCGCCTGGCTGGTCCTCGGCTACCGGGAGCTGCACCAGGTCACCGGCGACCCGGTGCTGTTCAGCCGGGACTCGGACCTGTGGAACCTGTGGGACACCATCCCCGACGACTGGCCGCTGCTGCCGATGATCGGCCGCAAGCAGCCGTCGATCCTCTACACCGTCGGCGAACGCCACCGCGAACGCGCCGCCATGATCAGCGACGCGCTGGAGGAGGTCGACGCCTCCGACCTGCGCGGCCACGCCGAGCGGTTCGCCGACGAACTGATCGACGCGGTGTGCGCCAAGGGCGAGACGGACCTCATCGCCGACTACGCGATGCTGCTGCCGGTGCGGGTCCTCGCCCGTCTCTACGGCTTCTCCGACGAGCAGGGTCCGGGCCTGGTCACCGCCCTCAACGACATGATCGACGGCCGGGAGCGGGCGATCGCGGGCCAGACCCACCTGGTCACCTCCATGTCCGAGCTGCTGGCCGACCGGAAGGTGAACCCCGCCGACGACGTCCTGTCCCGGATGCTCGCCGACCGCTCCGGCTTCACCGACGAGGAGATCGGCCAGGACCTCGTGGTGATGCTGGCGGCGGGCCACCAGCCCACCGCCGACTGGATCGGCAACTCGCTGCGGCTGATGCTGACCGACGACCGTTTCGCCGCCTCCCTCTTCGGTGGCCGCAACAGCGTCGCCGAGGCCATGAACGAGGTGCTGTGGGAGGACACCCCCTCGCAGAACATCGCCGGGCGCTGGGCATCGCGCGACACCCACCTCGGCGGGCGCCGCATCCGCGCCGGCGATCTGCTGTTGCTCGGCCTCCAGGGCGCCAACTCCGACCCGCAGGTCCGCACCGACGGGTCCGCGCTCACCGGCGGCAACAACGCGCACTTCTCCTTCGGCCACGGTGAGCACCGTTGCCCGTTCCCGGCACAGGAGATCGCCGAGGTCATCGCGCGGACCGGCATCGAGGTCGTACTGGACCGGCTGCCGGACATCGACCTGGCGGTGCCCGCCGAGTCCCTCACCCGACGGCCCTCACCGTGGCTGAGAGGACTGACCGAGCTGCCGGTCCGCTTCACCCCCGTGCCCACGCTCTGACCTCCCGCCCGACCCGTTCTCCATGACCGTGGGACTGGATTTTCACCCGGTCCGCGAGTCGTGCGATGCGTCTCATCGGACGGACGCGTTTCCGTCCGGTTTCATGAAGAGATACGCTCCGGCACGTGGCTGAGATCCAGATTCCTGCTGACATCAAGCCCGCCGACGGACGATTCGGCGCGGGTCCCTCCAAGGTCCGGGTGGAGGCGCTGGACGCGCTGGCCGCCACCGGTACGTCCCTCCTGGGTACCTCTCACCGCCAGGCTCCGGTCAAGAACCTGGTCGGCAAGGTGCGCGAAGGCATCAGCGAGCTGTTCCAGCTCCCCGAGGGCTATGAGGTCGTCCTCGGCAACGGCGGCTCCACCGCCTTCTGGGACGTCGCGACGCACGGCCTGATCGAGAACAAGTCCCAGCACCTGACCTTCGGCGAGTTCAGCTCCAAGTTCGCCAAGGCCTCCAAGCTCGCCCCCTGGCTCGCCGAGCCCACGGTCATCTCCGCCGACCCCGGCACCCACCCCGACCCGCGGGCCGAGGCGGGCGTCGACGTGTACGCGTACACGCACAACGAGACCTCCACCGGTGTCGCCGCCCCCATCAAGCGGGTGGCGGGCGCCGACGCGGGCTCCCTGGTCCTGGTGGACGCCACCTCCGGCGCCGGCGGCCTCCCCGTCGACATCGCCGAGACCGACGTCTACTACTTCGCCCCGCAGAAGTCCTTCGCCTCCGACGGCGGCCTGTGGATCGGCGTGTTCTCCCCGGCCGCGATCGAGCGCGCCGAGCGGATCCACGCCTCCGGCCGCCACGTCCCGGAGTTCTTCTCGCTCCCGACGGCGATCGACAACTCCCGCAAGAACCAGACGTACAACACCCCGGCCCTCGCGACCCTGTTCCTGCTGAACGACCAGCTGGAGTGGATCAACGGCCAGGGCGGCCTCGCCTGGTCCACGGGCCGCACGAAGGACTCCTCGACCCGCCTCTACGGCTGGGCGGAGGAGTCCAAGTACGCGACCCCGTTCGTCACCGACCCGGCCAAGCGCTCCCAGGTCATCGGCACGATCGACTTCTCCGACGAGATCGACGCCGCCGCCGTCGCCAAGGTCCTGCGCGCCAACGGCGTCGTCGACACCGAGCCGTACCGCAAGCTCGGCCGCAACCAGCTCCGCGTCGCGATGTTCCCGGCGATCGACCCGGCGGACGTCGAGGCGCTGACGAAGTGCGTCGACTACGTGATCGAGAAGCTGTAGCAACAGCTCGTACGACGACGAGGGGCGCCCGGCCGGTACGGGCGCCCCTCGTCGTCGTACGGTGGGGTGGGGCGACGATGCGGCGGCACCGCTTGACGGGGGCTTTACCGGCATGGGGAGCCCTTGACGCGGGCTTTGCCCGGCAGGGCCCAGCGTTCGCCTGATCTTCCCTCGCGACGCGCGGCCGGGGCCCCGGGCGGGCACCTACAGTTACGGCGCTGCCACCCCCCGTACGTCCGTCACTGCTGTCCGGAGGACAGGTATGACCGCCGTCAAGGCCGCCAAGCCCAGCAGACGCCCCCTCGCCTCGCTCGCCGGAGCCGTCGCCCTCACCGCCGCCTCCATCGGTCTGTGGACCGTCACCGGCACCACCGCTCAGGCCGCCGCCCTCCCCACGCCCGACCACGTCGTGGTCGTCGTGATGGAGAACCACGCCTACTCGCAGGTGATCGGCAGCTCCAGCGCCCCTTACCTCAACAACACCCTCAAGGCGGGTGGCGCCAACCTCACCCAGTCGTACGGCCTCACCCACCCCAGCGAGCCGAACTACTACATGCTGTTCTCCGGCTCCAACCAGGGCCGCACCGACGACAGTTGTGTCAGCGTCGGGTCCATCTCCGCGCCGAACCTGGCCGCCGAGCTGATCGCCGCCGGGAAGACCTGGGCGAGCTACAACGAGTCGCTGCCCAGCCAGGGTTCGACGACCTGCAGCAGCGGCAACTACGCGCAGAAGCACAACCCGTGGTTCGGTTTCTCCAACGTGCCCACCAGCACCGCGAAGACGATGACGCAGTTCCCGACCGACTACACGACCCTGCCGAAGGTCTCCTTCGTCACCCCGAACCTGTGCAGTGACATGCACGACTGCTCGGTCTCCACGGGTGACACCTGGATCAAGAACAACCTGGGCGCCTACGCCACCTGGGCCAAGACCCACAACAGCGTCCTCGCCGTCACCTTCGACGAGGACAACAAGCTCTCCGGCAACCGCATCCCCACCGTCCTGTACGGGCAGCACGTCACCCCCGGCAGTTCCAGCGCCACCACGTACAACCACTACAACGTGCTGCGCACCGTGGAGGACCTGGCCGGTCTGACCGCGCACGCGGGCAACGCCGCCTCGGCGGCCGACATCACCGGCATCTGGAACTGACGCCGGTGTACCTCGCGGACTCCCGCGGTACGAAGGCCCCCGTCGCCCCGGACCCCCGTCCGGGGCGGCGGTCGGCCGCCGTGCCCCACACCGTGCTGGCCCTGGGCGCGGTCAGCCTCATCACGGACGTCTCCTCGGAGATGGTCACGGCCGTCCTGCCGCTGTACGTGGTCACCGCGCTTGGCCTGTCCCCGCTCGGTTTCGGTGTCCTCGACGGCATCAACAACGGCGTCGGGGCCCTGGTACGGCTGGCCGGAGGTCATCTCGCCGACCGGGGCGGACGTCGGCACAAGGTGGTGGCGGGCCTCGGCTACGGCCTGTCGGCGGTGTGCAAGCCGCTGCTGCTGCTCGCCCACACCCTCCCCGTGCTCAGCGCCGTCCTCGCGGTCGACCGCACCGGCAAGGGGCTGCGTACCGCTCCCCGGGACGCGATGATCTCGCTGTCCACCGAACCCGCGTACCGGGGGCGGGCGTTCGGGGTGCACCGCGCCATGGACACCACCGGCGCGCTGCTCGGCCCGCTCGTCGCGTTCGCCGTACTGCGGGCCACCGTCGACGGCTACGACGCGGTCTTCGCGGTCAGCGGCTGCGTGGCCGCACTCGGTGTCCTGGTCCTGCTGCTGTTCGTGCCCCGCCGCATCACCCCCGCGGGCGCCGTGACCCTGCCCGAGCGGCCCCCGGCCCTGCGCGACTCCCTCGCCCTGCTGCGCCGGCCCGGGCTGCGCCGCCTCACCGTGTGCGCGGCGCTCCTCGGTCTCACCACCGTCAGCGACTCCTTCCTCTACCTCCTCCTGCAACGCGAGGGGGACCTGTCCGCCCACCTGTTCCCGCTGCTGCCGCTGGGCACGGCCGCCGTCTTCCTGCTGCTGGCCGTCCCGCTCGGCGCGCTCGCCGACCGCGTCGACCGCCGCCGGCTCTTCCTGGCCGGCCACGGCGTCCTGCTGCTCGGCTACGGCCTGGTGCTCGCCCCCTGGCACGGCGTCCCGGCCGTGCTCGCCGTCCTCGTCCTGCACGGCACCTTCTACGCGGCCACCGACGGTGTCCTCGCGGCCGCCACCGCGGGAGCCGTCCCGGCACGCCACCAGGGCGCCGGGCAGGCACTGGTGGGCACCGGCCAGGCGCTGGCCCGGTTCGGCTGCTCGCTCGCCTTCGGCGCGGCCTGGAGCCTGTGGGGCGGGCGGACCGCCCTCGCCGTCACCGCCGCCGCACTGGCCGTCAGCGCCGTAGTGGCCTCATTCCTTCTCCGTACCGCCGATGAGGGCCATGAGGCCTATGAGGCCTATGAGGTGTCCTCGTGACCAGAACCGCCCGTCTGACGTTCCTGCTGGTCGCCGTTCTGCTGCTCGGGGCGGTCGGTACCGGGGCCGTGCTGCACGCCGCCCACCGGTCCGACCTGCGTGACCAGCAGCAGGCGAACGGCCCGACCGTGCGGGCCGGTACCGTCTCGCTGCGTCCGTCGACCGGCCGACGGCTGCTGGTCCGCAACCTGGCCTGGGGCCCGCACCGCGACGAGATAGCCTCCGTGCCCGCCGACGATCCGCGCGGGCCGCGCACCGCGTCGGGCGTCAAGTGCCTGCGTTTTCACGCGGCCGCCGGAACCGCCGTCTGTCTGCGGGCCGTGCACGGCGCGCTGTCGGACAGCTACCGCGCGGTGGTCCTCGACTCCCACCTCCACGAGGTGCACCACTTCCCGGCGGCGGGCATCCCCACCCGGGCCCGGGTCTCGCCCTCCGGCCACATGGTCGCCTGGACGGTCTTCGTCAGCGGCGACTCGTACGCCGGCACCGACTTCTCCACCCGCACCGCCATCGTCGACACCCGCACCTGGGCGATCGACGACAACCTGGAGACCTTCCACATCACCAAGGACGGCCGTCCCTACCACGCCGCGGACACCAACGTCTGGGGTGTCACCTTCGCCGACGACAACAGCTTCTACGCCACGCTGGCGACCGGCGGGAAGACGTACCTGGTCCGCGGGGACGTGGCCGCACGCACCCTCACCACGCTGCACCGCAACGTCGAGTGCCCCTCCCTCTCCCCCGACGGCACCCGGCTCGCCTACAAGAAACGCGTCCACGGGGCCTCCCCCGACGCTCCCTGGCGCCTCTACGTCCTGGACCTCCACACCATGAAGGAGACCGCGACGGCCGAGCAACGCAACATCGACGACCAGGCCCTCTGGTCCGACGACTCCACCCTCGTCTACGCCCTCCCCGGCGACTACGGCTCGGACCTGTGGACCGTCCCCGCCGACGGAACGGGCACGGCCCGCCGCCTGATGCCCTCCGCGGTCGCGCCTGCCTATCTGGGGTGACGGACAGTCCGGGACCGAGCGGGCAGGAGCAACAACCCGCCGTACCAACGTGTTTACGCCCTGGGCAAGATCAAGGCAAAGCCTTCGGTGTCCCGTTGAACCCCTCCCTCGCGCCCCCGACACTGTTGCTCCCATGCGCCCGCCTCGGGCGATGCGACGAAGGGGACGGCGGGGCGATGGCCAGACCGATATCGGGCACCGTGCAGGTCGCGGTGCGGCACATACTCAGCGACAGAACGACCGGTGTCGTCACCAGAACGCGGACCATCAAGTGGCGTGACACCGACTACCGTGTGCGCCGGCCGGCGACGGGCAAACAGAGCGTGGAGCTGACCTGCTCCGTCTGCGAGGCCTCCCTGCTGGCCGAGGTACGCGACGAGGGCCGCACCCGCCGCGCCTCGGCCGCGCACCTCATCCTCGCCGCCCTGTGCGCGGTCATTTTCGTCGCCTCGCTCGTCTACGCCGTCCACCAAGGCGGCAAGACCCTGCCGGAGGGCGAGTCCAGCCCGGCCCTGTTCCCCGTCAGCATCATCGCGATCTTCGTGATGTTCGTGGCCGCACCCGTGCTCTACGTCCGCGGCCGCGCCTACAACGGCGTCAGCATGCTCGACGCCCCCAAGCCGCGCCGCGGCCACGCGATCGTGCCGATCCGGGGACCCGTCGCCGCCACCCGACGCCCTTGACCCTTGCGTACGACGGGCGTGGGCACCCGGCGCGCGGACACCGAGCGCCCTCCACCGTGTGAGGCGTTCACCGCGCCTTCGTAGGTCCTACTCCTCGGCGAACAGTTCCTCGGCACTCGTCACACTGAGGGAGCGGCCGAGCCAGCCTCCCAGCACGTCCAGATCGGAACAGCCCAGGACCCGGTCCCGGACTGCGTCGGAGATCTCGATGGCGCGCGAGCCGAGGATATGGAGGATGGCCTCGGCACGGCTCTCGGCACGACCCGCGAGCCAGGCCTCTTCCACGATCGTGCCGCTGCCGGGGAAGTTCGGGGTGTAGGTGGCCATCAGTTACCTCCGATCGATCGAGCTGTACCCGGGGAATGAGATGCCCGCCGGGGGCGCCCTTCGTAGGTCCTACTCCTCGGCGAACAATTCCTCGGCACTCGACACGCTAAGGGAGCGGCCGAGCCAGCCTCCCAGCACGTCCAGATCGGAACAGCCCAGGACCCGGTCCCGGACCCCGCCGGAAACCTCGATGCCGCGCGTGCCAAGGATCTGGAGGATGGCCTCGGCCTCGCCCTTGGCACGGCCCTCGGCCTCGCCCTTGGCACGACCCGCGAGCCATGCCTCTTCCACGATCGTGCCGCTGCCGGGGAAGTTCGGGGTGTAGGTGGCCATCAGTTGCCTCCAAAGGTCACGGGCCGGGCCATCGCCCAGACCGATCTCGACGTATTCCGCCCAGTCATCACTGCCTTCATCCCGGCCTGCCAGCGCTGCCGCCAGCGCCTCCAGTATCGCAGGCAGACCCGGGTCCTTGGCGTGAGCGAACGCGGAGAACACAGCAAGGGGAACGTCCTCCGCGGCCTCGTCCGCATCGGTGATCACGGACAGGTTCCCGGGACCGAGCACCAACGGGAACACGAGCATGCTGGTGTGGAAGCGACGCCCGATCCGGATGGGCTCCGCCGCCCACGCGGCCGTCGCCTTGTCCCTGCAGAGCACCACGAGGAAGGGCGGCAGCCTGTACTTGGCGTGCATGTGCGCCAAGTAGTACGTCCAGCTGTTGCGCTTGTCCGGGTCCGGCTTGCCCTGCGACTCAACGGCGAGCAGGAAGCCGCCTTCGTCGTCGGGCACGTGGACCCGGAAGATGCTGTCCACTCGACGCTCCATGGGCTTGATCTCGGTGAGATCGGTGTCCAGGAGATCGATCGAGGTGTACTCGGGGAACGAGATGCCCGCCCGGGGCAGGATGCGGGCCAACAGCCCCGGGTCCTCCCGGAAAATCCTGTGCATCGCGTCGTGTGGTGAGCTGACCATGCAACGGAACGTAACCGGGTGAACACACGATCCATGGTCATACGGCCGCATGATCACCCGGACGGATGAACACACCGCCGACCTATGTCGGTTGAGAGTCTTTCCGCTGTCCGGCGGCGGCACCGACACCCCCGCCCGCCACACGGTCAAGGGCGCCCGGCACCCACCGGACGCCCCTCCGCTCACGTCGCCGTGCAGCTCACACTCGGCACGCCCCCGCCGCCGGGTGCGCCCCCGAACCCGAAGCTCGCCGAACCGCCCACCGGGACCGCCCCGTTGTGATCGGCGTTGACGGCGGTCACGCTCGCGCCGGACTGGGTGTACGACGCGTTCCACATGCTGGTGACCTTCTGCGAGCCGGGCCAGGTCCAGGTCACCTTCCAGGACTTGAGCGCGGTGGTGCCCGAGTTGGTCACCTTGACCTCGGCGTTGAAGCCGCCGCCCCAGTCGCTGCTGACCGTGTACGCGGCGGTGCAGGCGGCCGTGCCCCCTCCCGGACCACCGGGACCACCCGGATCACTCCCGCCGACCGGGAACCCGGGCGCCTTGACGCTCGCCAGGTACCCGTCCTTCACGGTGTCCACCGTCGACCAGTCGTCCTTCAGGATCCCGCCCGTGTCACCGGAGTCGGGGTTCCACGACCAGAACGTCCAGTGGAAGGAGTCGGCCCCGTACGTCGACGTGGGCCGCAGGTAACTCACCAGCGCGGCCAGCCACTTCTGGTCCACCGCCGACTGAAGGGTGGTCCCGAACTCGCCGACCCACACGGGCGCGATGTTCTGCTTGAAGATGTACCCCCAGTACTTGTCCCAGATCCCCGGCATGTTGTTCGGGAAGGCCGGGTCGCTGAACCAGCTCTGCTGGGCGACGCTGGTGGCGTAGTCGTGGGCGGAGTACACGACCCGGTTCGCCACGTCGAGTTGCACCGGGTACTGGGCGACACCCATCAGGTTGCCGCCCCACCAGCCGGAGACACCGTTGAAGGTCTGCACGCCCTCGACAAAGATCAGCAGCGCGGGGTTGACGGACAGCACCGCGTTCCCGGCGCGTTGCGCGGCCAGCCGCCAGTCCTTCGTCGTGTCGCCGCAGCCCCAACAGGCGGGATCGTGGGGCTCGTTGTGCAGGTCGATGCCGACGACGGTGGGGTTGCCCTTGTACCGGGTCGCCAGGGACTTGAGGTTGGTGATCCACGTCGACTCGGGCACCGCCGCCGTGTACCAGAGCGCGGACTGGCCGCCGGAGTCCGGGCGGTGCCGGTCCAGGATGACCTTGAGGCCGTCCTGACCCGCGTAGGCGACGATCTTGTCCAGCACACCCAGCGAGCTGAGCCCTTGCAGGCCGGCGTTCTTGCCGCCGGAGAAGTCGATGCTGTCGGGGACGGTGGAGCTCTTGAAGATGTCGTCGCTGTACGGGATGCGGAGGGTGTTGTACCCCAGCGACTTCATCTGGTCGATCATGCTCTTGTAGTCCCGTGACCAGAGCCCGTGGACGACGTGGTTGCCGGTCTCGAACCCGAACCAGTTGATCCCGGCCACCCGAACCGGCTGCCCGGCCGCGTCCAGGATCTGACGGCCACTGGTGTGCCAGTACCCGGCGCCGGCCTCGGCCGCTCGCACGGTACCGGGCTGGGCCGCGTGGGCCGTTTGCGCGCCGGCCCCCAGTGGCAACAGGAGCGCGGCCGCCGCCGCGCACAGCGCTCTTCGCAAGCTGCGGAACATGTCGCTGCTTCCTCTCGGGAGGCGCGGGCCCGGAACGGGTGGGAGCGCTCCCACTCCCGCACCTCCCATGGAAGTCAGGTCACATGGACACGTCAATAGAGGGGACGTCACCTTGTGCGCGGCGCGGTCCACAGATGTTCGTCAGCGAGCGTGACGCGAACTCAGGAACGGCGGATCAGGAAAGGCCGCTCAGGAACGGCGGAACAGCCTCCGCAGTCCGAAGAGGGCAACGACCGCGACCACCGCGAGCGCGCCGACCTTGACGTTGCCGCTCGTGACGACGCCGCCACCCCCGGACGCGCCGGAACTCCCGTCCTCCGAGGGCGACTTGGCACCGGAGCCGCCGGGCGCGTCCTGCGCCTCCACCTGACTGTCGGCGCCCTCCATGCCGAGCAGGATCTTCTTGCCGTCGACCGAGTAGGAGACGGACTCCCCCTGTCCGAGGGGCACGCTGATCCGGCCGCCGCGCTTGAGGGCGCCGTCGTTCCAGTCGTACCAGAGACCGCCGAAGTACCCGCGTACGACGAGCCGTTGGCCGTCCGGCGAGAACGCGGCGTCGGTGGCCCACAGGTCGATGGGCTTGACCGGCTTGAAGAGGTTCGTGCCCGAGGGGGACAGGGTGGCGGGGCCCTCGTAGAGATGCCCGCCGTCCTCCTGCTTGTCGATGATGTAGACGCGGCCGGTCTTGGGGTGGACCAGGAGGGACTCGGCGTCGCGGGAGCCGTTGCTGTACTTCACCACGTACTGGGTGCCCTTGACGGACTGGTCCTTGAGGACCTTCGGCTCGGGCAGCTTGTAGATCCAGACGTAGGGCCAGGTCACCCCGTCGTTGTCCCCGATGTCACCGACCCAGAGCTCGTTGTCGGGGCCCATCGCGATCGCCTCGACGTCCCTAGGGGTGCCCACGCCGGTCATGGTGATCCTGGCGACCGTCTTCCCGGTGGCGCTGTCGACGGCGTACAGGTAGGCGCCGGTGTCCTGGTCGTTGTGGGTCCAGTAGATCCCGGGATGCTGCCGGGAGGCGGCGAGTCCGCTGGACTCGGTGATACGGGGGTCCGAAATCGTGAACCCCTCGTCTCCGTCCGCGGCGGCGGCCGGCATGGCGAGCACACCGACGAGGAAGCCCGCGGCAAGGAACGCAAGGGAGCGACGCATGGCCCAAGCCTGCCATCCCGACCCAGGCGTACGGGCGCGTGGCGGGCCTCACACGCTCGCGCACCCCACCCGTCGAGGAGATCGTCCATCATGATCGGATGCTCAGGATCATGCCGGTCGGCGACTCCATGACGATCGGAAGCGCGGGCGAACACACCTGGCGCTACTGGATGTGGCGCCACCTGCACGCCACCCACGACGGCCCGTTCGCCCTGGTCGGCCCGCGTGAGGCGCTCCACGACAAGGTGACGGACGCCCCCACCTCGTACGCGTACGCCGACCCGGACTTCCCGCGCGGCCACCTGGCCGGCTGGGGCGAGGGCTGGCTGCACATGGCCCCGTTGATCGGCGGGGCGGTACGGGAGACCGGGGCGGACGTCCTCCTCGTCTCGCTCGGCCTGATCGACCTGGGCTTCTACACGAACGCCGAGCAGACGGCCCAGAACGTCCGGGCCTTCGTGGCGGGCGCGCGGGAGGCCAACCCGCTCATACGCGTCGTCCTGCTGCCGGTGATCCCCAACATCCGGGCCCGGACGGACGCGGGCTTCGCGACACAGGTGGGGATCTTCAACGACCTGCTGGCGAAGACCGTGGCCGACCTGGACGGGGCCCGCTCGCCCCTGCTGCTGGCGTCGCTCCCGCCGTCGTACGACATCCACACCGACACCTACGACGGCACGCACCCGAACGAGAGCGGCGAGCACAAGATCGCGGCGGCGTTCGCGGACGCGATGTATCAGGCGTGGGATGTGGCGGGGCCGTATCCGGCCGAATGTGATTGACCGAATCGGGGCGTGCCCTGGTCACCGCGCAGATCGTTTTACCCTACGGCCGCACTCGCCCCGGTCACAGCCGGGGAGAAGCGCCACGACGACCGTCCCTGAAGACAGGATCGAGATGGCCGAGGGGAACGAGAACAGCGCCAGTGCGGGCGGGCCATACCTCGACGCGCTGTTCGAGTGGCTTGAAGAGAGTCCCACCCCTGAGGGCTACAAGAGCGAGATCGTCGGGGGGGGGGAGCATCTTCCTGTGGCCGCAGAGGGACACCTCTTGGAACATCACCATCGATATCCTCGAGCAGCTGCGCGCCAAGTACCCGCTCAAGCGCCTGTTGCACGACGTCCGTATCGACTACCCGGGCGACCTCAACGGTTTCGCCTCAGACGTGACGCTCTTGGCCGACGGCGCCGACAAGGACGGCAAGGGCCTCCTTCGACACCAGGGCGTCGAGTTCGTCGCCGCTCACCGGCACCGTCGTGGACCTCGTCCTCAAGACCGCCGAGTTCCCCCGGGACTGAGGCAGTCAAGCCTGCTTGCGTAGAGCGCACTCCAAGTCGTTGGCTTGGGAACCATGGAGTACACGCAGCTCGGACGCACGGGACTCAAGGTCAGCCGACTCGTCCTCGGCACCATGAACTTCGGTCCGCAGACCGACGAAGCGGACAGCCACGCGATCATGGACGCGGCGCTGGACGCGGGGATCAACTACTTCGACACGGCCAACGTCTACGGCTGGGGCGAGAACAAGGGCCGCACCGAGGAGATCATCGGTAGCTGGTTCGCCAAGGGCGAGGGCCGCCGCGACAAGGTCGTACTCGCCACCAAGGTCTACGGCAACATGGCCGGTGACGGCCCCTCCTGGCCGAACCACGACAAGCTGTCCGCCGTGAACATCCGGCGCGCCGTGGACGCCAGCCTGAAGCGGCTGCAGACCGACTACATCGACGTCTACCAGTTCCACCACATCGACCGCTCGACTCCCTTCGAGGAGATCTGGCAGGCGATCGACGTCCTCATCCAGCAGGGGAAGATCCTCTACGTCGGGTCGTCCAACTTCCCCGGCTACAAGATCGCCCAGGCCAACGAGATCGCCGCCCGGCGCGGCGGCACCATCGGTCTGGTCAGCGAGCAGTGCCTGTACAACCTGGCCGAGCGCCGCGCCGAGATGGAGGTCATCCCGGCCGCGCAGGAGTACGGCCTCGGGGTCATCCCCTGGTCGCCGCTGCACGGCGGGCTGCTGGGCGGGGTCATCAAGAAGGAGGTCCAGGGCGGGCGCCGGGCTGGCGGGCGGGCCGCGGACACCCTCGCCGACCCCACCGCACGGGCACAGATCCAGGCCTATGAGGACCTGCTCGAGAAGCACGGGGTCGAGCCGGGTGAGGCCGCGCTGGCCTGGCTGCTCACCCGCCCCGGCGTGACGGGTCCGATCGTCGGCCCGCGCACCGCCGAGCAGCTCGACTCCGCCGTGCGCGCGGTCGAGCTGGAGCTGAGCGAGGAAGTACTGACCGGCCTGGACGAGATCTTCCCAGGTCCGGGGCCGTCTCCGGAGGCCTTCGCCTGGTAGGCGACAGCCCCCGGGGCTGTCGGCCCTCGGGAGTCTGTCGGCCGGCGGCGGTCGGGTCCTACCTCCCGACCGCCGCCGCCACCGCGACCACGACGAACATCAGCACGAGCGCACCGGCCATGATCCGGTTCCGGGTTTTCGGGTCCACGTCTTCGAGCCTAACCGGCCGCCTCCAGGGGCCAGCGGCCGACCGTCTCATAGCGGGGCTGTTCCCCCGGCACCCCGGACGTCGGCAGGTTGCTGCGGACCAGGGTCAGCTCGTCCACCGTCCAGGTACGGCTGGTGAACCCCTCCAGTGCCTCCAGGAAGGGGTGGACGTCCACCTCCTCGCGGCTGCGGGCCACCGTGAGATGGGCCTTGTACCGGCGGTGCTCCCCCATCGGTACGCCCGCCTTGCGCGCCGCCGACTCGGCCCGGTCCGCCAGCAGCCGCAGCGCGGGCACATCACCCTCCGCGCCCGCCCGTGCCCGAACTGCCCACCGCCGCGCACCGCCAGCGGGAAGGGCGCGGTCCGGTGCGCGGCCCGCGCCAGCCGTGCCGACAGTTCCGGTACGAGGTCGTCGTCCACCTCGCCGTAGAAGGCGAGGGTGTAGTGCCACCCGGGGCGACCGGTCCAGCGCAGGCCATCCGCGCCGGGCAGCTTCCGCAGCTCGGCCACCTCGGCGCCGAGTGCGCCGGTCACGTCCTCGGGGGGCAGCACGGCGGCGAAGAGTCTCATGCGACCAGTCTGCCCGCCGGGCTCGCACACACGGGCGTGTCCTGGTCACCGTGCGTATCGTTGTACTGCGCGGCTGCACTCGTCCACAGGGCAGCCGGGGAGGAGCGCCACGATGACCGTCGTAGACGACAGGATCGCCATGGCCGACGCCAATACCAAGCGCTTGGACGAGTGGTTCGAGCGGCTTGAGCGGATGCCCGTCCCCGAAGGCTTCAGGGTCGAGATCGTCGGGGGCAATGTCCATATGACGCCGCAGCGTGACACCCACTGGGAGATCATTCGCCGGATCGTGCGGGCCGTCGAGGACAGGTTCGGGATGGCCGTCAAGGTCTTTTCGGACGTACGCATCGACTTCCCCGGCCACGAGAACGGCTTCTGCCCGGACGTGGCCCTGCTCAGCGCGTCGGCGGTGAAGGACGACGAGGGACGCTGGCGCCATGAGGACGTCGAGTTCGTCGCCGAGGTCATCTCCCGGGGCACGGCCGCCAACGACTACGGCCCCAAGAAGACCGCGTACGCGCTGGCCGAAGTCCCCGTATACCTCATCGCCGACCCGTATCAGGGCAAGTGCCGTCTCTACCTCCACCCCAAGGACGGCGACTACGCGATCGAGACCAAGGTCTCGTTCGGAGACGACGTGGACCTCACCGGCACCGTCGTCGGCCTCACCCTCGAGACCGACGACTTCCCCCGCGACTGACGCCCGGAGGGCCTACGCCGCCGCTGCCAGCTTCTCCCGTTCCCGTGGTACGAAGGCGACTCGCGGATGTCCGCCGTTCCAGCCCACTGTCAGCCGCAGGTTGCCCACCCGGGCCAGGACCAGGCCGATCGTGACGGCCGCGGCCGCCGCGATGGCGCCGCCCACCGCCATGCCGACCCGGACGCCGTACGCGTCCGTGACCCAGCCGGCGATCGGGGCGCCCACGGGCGAGCCACCGAGGAAGACCATCATGTAGAGGGCCATCACCCGGCCCCGCATGGCCGGGTCGGTGGTCATCTGGATGCTGGTGTTCGCGGTGACGTTGACGGTCATGCCGAACATCCCGATCGGGGCCATGAGCAGGGCGAACAGCCACAGCGAGGGGGCCGCCGCGGCCACCAGTTCCATCGCGCCGAAGGCCACCGCCGCCGCGATCAGCACCCGCATCCGGGTGGTGCCGCGCCGGGCCGCCAGCAGGGCGCCCGCGAGGGAGCCGATCGCCATCAGCGTGTTGAAGAGGCTGTAGGACCCGGCGCCCGCGTGGAAGACGTCGTCGGCGAAGGCCGAGAGGTAGACGGGGAAGTTGAAGCCGAAGGTGCCGATGAACCCGACCAGGACGATGGTCCAGATCAGGTCGGGGCGCCCGGCGACGTAGTGCAGGCCCTCCCGCAGCTGGCCCTTGGCGCGCGGGGCGCGCTCGACGACGTGCAGGTCACGGGCGCGCATCAGCAGCAGGCCGGCGATGGGCGCGACGAAGGACAGGCCGTTGGCGAGGAACGCGTAGCCGGTGCCGACCCCGGTGATCATCAGGCCGGCGACGGCGGGGCCGACCAGGCGGGCCGACTGGAAGTTCGCGGAGTTCAGGCTGACCGCGTTCTGCAGTTGGCCGGTGCCGACCAGCTCGGAGACGAAGGACTGGCGGGCCGGGTTGTCGACGACCGTGGCGAGGCCGACGGTGATGGCGGCGAGGTAGACGTGCCAGACCTGGACGTGGCCGGAGAGGGTGAGGAGGGCCAGCGCGATCGCGGTGAGGGCCATCGCCGTCTGGGTGACGAGCAGCGTGGGGCGCTTGCGCAGCCGGTCGACCAGGACACCGCCGTAGAGGCCGAACAGCAGCATCGGCAGGAATTGCAGGGCCGTCGTCACGCCGACGGCGGTGGAGGAGCCGGTGAGGCTGAGGACCAGCCAGTCCTGGGCGATGCGCTGCATCCAGGTCCCGATGTTGGAGACCACCTGGCCGAGGAAGAAGAGCCGGTAGTTGCGGACCTTGAGCGAGCTGAACATCGAGGACTTGCGGGCGGAGCGTCCGGCGGGCGCCTGCGGGGAGAGCCCGGGGGTGGCCCGGGGCTCGGGAGCGAGTGGGGAGTCGTGGGCGGTCGGGGTGTCGTGGGTGGTCGGTGCGGGGACGGAATCTGCTCCGGGTCCCGTACTCAAAAGGGCTCGCCTCCTCGTGAACGCTGCCTAGCGGTGTGCGAGCTTCTCCAGTACGGGGGCGGCGGCGCGCAGTTTCGCCCACTCGTCCTCGTCGAGGCCGTCGACCAGGGTGGCCAGGAAGGCGTTCCGCTTGCGGCGGCTCTCTTCGAGCATGGCCTCGGCCTGCTCGGTCTTCGTGACGACTTTCTGGCGGCGGTCCTCGGGATGCGGCTCCAGACGGACCAGCCCCTTTGCTTCGAGCAGCGCCACGATCCGGGTCATCGACGGCGGCTGGACGTGCTCCTTGCGGGCGAGTTCGCCCGGGGTGGCCTTGCCGCACAGGGACAGGGTGCCGAGCACCGACATCTCGGTGGGGCTCAGCGACTCGTCGACCCGCTGGTGCTTGAGTCGACGTGACAGGCGCATCACGGCGGAGCGAAGGGAGTTCACGGCGGCAGCGTCGTCGCCATGGGTAAGGTCCGGCATCTCTTTAGGGTAACTCATTACTCTGGCTAAACAAGCTGGGAGCACGGCTATTGCCGTGACACGGGCCACTCACCCCGACCATCACCCTTACGAGTGACGCGGCGGCGGAAAGTGAACGTCAGTGGGAAATCTGCCGCGACCCTCATGTCATGGGGACCAGCGTGCTCAGCCTGCGGATCGACGGGGAGCTGCTCGAACGGCTCCGGCACCATGCGGCGAAGAGGGGGATGAGCGTCCAGGACTATGTGATCCGGACGCTCGTCCGCGACGACTTCGACGAGCGGTTCCAGGCGGCCGTCGAGGAGACGGAGAAGTTCTACGGGGTCACGTGAGGGCCCGGTGGGCCACGTGACCCCAAGGATCAGGCGAGGCCCGCCGGATCAGGTGAGGCCGAGGGCCGGCATCAGGTAGTAGAAGGCGAACACGGCCGACACGACGTACATCGCGGCCGGGATCTCCTTGCCCCGGCCGGCCGCCAGGCGCAGCACCACGAAGGTGATGAAGCCCATGCCGATGCCGTTGGTGATCGAGTAGGTGAACGGCATCATCACCATGGTCACGAAGGCCGGGACGGCGATGGTGTGATCGGCCCAGTCGATCTCCTTGACCGAGCCGGCCAGGATCAGGAAGCCGACCGCGAGCAGGGCCGGGGTGGCCGCCTGGGACGGGACCATGGTGGCGACCGGGGTCAGGAACAGCGCCACGGCGAACAGGCCGCCGGTGACGACGTTCGCGAAGCCGGTGCGGGCGCCCTCGCCGACGCCGGCGGTGGACTCGACGAAGCAGGTGGTGGCCGAGGAACTGCTGGCGCCGCCCGCGGCGACCGCGATGCCGTCGACGAACAGGACCTTGTTGATGCCGGGCATCTGGCCCTGGGCGTCGGTCAGGCTGGCCTCGTCGCTGACGCCCATGATCGTGCCCATCGCGTCGAAGAAGCACGACAGCAGCACGGTGAAGACGAACAGGACGCCGGTCAGCACCCCGACCTTGTCGAAGCCGCCGAAGAGGCTGACCTTGCCGAGCAGACCGAAGTCGGGGGTGGCGACGGGGTTGCCGGGCCACTTGGGGGTGGTGAGCCCCCAGGACGGCACCTTCACGACCGCGTTGATGATCACGGCCAGGACCGTCATGGTGACGATCGAGATCAGGATCGCGCCGGTGACCTTGCGGACGATGAGGGCGAGGGTGAGCAGGGCGCCCAGGACGAAGACGAGGACCGGCCAGCCGTTGAGGTGGCCGTCGGCGCCGAGCTGGAGCGGGACGGTGGTGTGGGCGACGTCCGGGATGCGGGAGATGAAGCCCGAGTCGACGAGGCCGATCAGCATGATGAACAGGCCGATGCCGATGGAGATGGCCTTGCGCAGGCCGTAGGGCACGGCGTTCATGACGCGCTCACGCAGGCCCGTGGCGACCAGCAGCATCACGACGAGGCCGGCCAGCACGACCATGCCCATCGCGTCCGGCCAGGACATCCTGGGGGCGAGCTGGAGGGCGACGACCGAGTTCACCCCGAGACCGGCGGCGAGCGCGATCGGCACGTTGCCGACGACACCCATCAGCAGGGTGGTGAACGCCGCGGTCACGGCCGTCGCCGTCACCAGCTGGCCGTTGTCGAGCTGGTGCCCGTACATGTCCTTGGCGCTGCCGAGGATGATCGGGTTCAGCACGATGATGTAGGCCATCGCGAAGAAGGTGGCGAATCCGCCCCGGATCTCACGGGGCAGGGTGCTGCCCCGCTCGGTGATCCTGAAGTAACGGTCGAGGGCGCCGTACGCGGGCGCGCCGCCCGATTGACGGGGCGTGGGGACCTTGGCGGGGGCCGGGCTGGGCATGCGGGACCTCATCACCAGCGGCTTTCCCCCAGCGCCTTTGGTGTTTCGTACGAAGAGAAGTGTCAGGACACAAACCGTTTCAGTATGAACATATGATCGACGGAACGCCATCTCCGCGCGTAGACCCGCGTAGGGAAGGGGCGGAGAGGGTGGCCGTAAGCTGTCCCCATGTCCGTGTTTTCCACGCGATCCCTCAAGCACGAGGCTCCGGAGCCCCTGGAGGGCCCCATCGTGCCCACCATCGTCGGTGGCACGATCCTCTGGTTCGTCCTCTTCCTGGTGCAGCTCCCCTTCTACGGCTGGTTCGAGGACCACGGCCACACCTGGTGGGTGTGGACCTGCCTGGCCGGGGGCGGGCTGGGATTCATCGGCATCTGGTACGTCCGCCGGCGGGACGCGGCGATCAAGCGGTCGGCCGACGAGGACTCACCGGTCACCGCCGCGGAGTGACCGGCGACCCACGGGCGCAGGCGCGTGAGCGTGAGTCCATGGGCGTGGGCTCGTAGTACCAGGGCATCACTCGCCCCCGCCCCTCTCCTCCGCAAGTCGGATCTTCCGCCCACTCGGCGGGTGAACGCGTAAATCCGCACGTACCGTCGGATGCATGACGCACATGGACGCGGGCGCCGAGGTGGACCCTGCGCACACCACGGCGGCCCCGGCGGTGACCGGTCTGAGCACCGCCGAGGTCGCGGAGCGGGTGGCTCGGGGCCAGGTCAACGACGTCCCGGTGCGCAGCAGCCGGTCCCTCTCCGAGATCGTCCGTGCGAACGTCTTGACCCGGTTCAACGCGATCATCGGTGTGCTCTGGCTGGTCATGCTGTTCGTCGCGCCATTCCAGGACAGCCTGTTCGGGTACGTGATCCTCGCCAACACCGGTATCGGCATCGTCCAGGAGTGGCGGGCGAAGAAGACCCTGGACTCGCTCGCCGTGATCGGGGAGTCCCGGCCGACCGTACGGCGGGACGGGGTCGCCTCCCAGGTCGCCACCGGTGACATCGTGCTGGACGACCTCATCGAGATCGGGCCCGGGGACAAGGCCGTCGTGGACGGGGTGTGCGTCGAGGCGGACGGGCTGGAGATCGACGAGTCGTTGCTGACGGGAGAGGCCGATCCGGTGGTGAAGCGGCCGGGCGACCAGGTCATGTCGGGCAGCTTCGTGGTCGCCGGCGGGGGCGCCTTCACGGCGACCAAGGTCGGGCGCGAGGCCTACGCCGCCCAGCTGGCCGAGGAGGCCTCCCGGTTCACCCTCGTCCACTCCGAGCTGCGCTCCGGTATCTCCACGATCCTCAAGTACGTGACGTGGATGATGGTCCCGACCGCGATCGGCCTGGTCGTCAGCCAGCTGTTCGTCAAGAACAACGACCTCAAGGACTCCATCGCGCGGACCGTCGGCGGGATCGTGCCGATGGTCCCGGAGGGGCTGGTGCTGCTCACCTCCGTCGCCTTCGCCATCGGCGTCATCCGGCTCGGCCGGAAACAGTGCCTGGTGCAGGAACTCCCGGCCATCGAGGGCCTCGCCCGCGTCGACACGGTCTGCCTCGACAAGACGGGCACGCTGACCGAGGGCGGCATGGACGTCACCGAGGTGCGGGCGCTGGGCGGCGACGAGTCGTACGTACGCCAGGTGCTGGGCGCCCTCGGCGCGTCCGATCCCCGGCCGAACGCCTCGCTCCAGGCGATCATCGACGCCTGCCCGGACGTCGAGGACTGGCGCTGCACCGAGTCGCTGCCGTTTTCCTCCGCCCGCAAGTACAGCGGCGCCTCCTTCCGTGAGGGCAACGGGGAGACCAGTACCTGGCTGCTCGGCGCGCCGGACGTGCTGCTGCCCGACGACGACCCCGACCTCGCGGAGACGGAGCGCCTCAACGAGAAGGGCCTGAGGGTGCTGCTGCTGGCCCGGGCCGTCCGCGACCTCGGCGATGCCGAGGTGGCCGCCGGTGCCCGGCCCGCCGCGCTCGTCGTACTGGAACAGCGGCTGCGGCCGGACGCGGCCGACACGCTCGGCTACTTCGCCGAGCAGGACGTCCGCGCGAAGGTCTTCTCCGGGGACAACGCGGTGTCGGTGGGCGCGGTGGCCGCCAAGCTCGGGCTGAGCGGCGCCACGGTGGACGCGCGCCGGCTCCCCGGCGACCGGGACGGTATGGCGGAGGCGCTCGACGAGGGCACCGTGTTCGGGCGGGTCACCCCGCAGCAGAAGCGCGAGATGGTGGGCGCGCTGCAGTCACGCGGGCACACGGTCGCGATGACCGGCGACGGCGTGAACGACGTGCTCGCGCTGAAGGACGCCGACATCGGGGTGGCCATGGGGTCGGGGTCGGAGGCCACCCGGGCGGTCGCGCAGATCGTGCTGCTGAACAACAGTTTCGCGACGCTGCCCTCGGTGGTCGCGGAGGGCCGTCGGGTCATCGGCAACATCACGCGGGTGGCGACCCTGTTCCTGGTGAAGACGGTCTACTCGGTACTGCTGGCGATCCTGGTGGCCTGCTGGCAGGTCGAGTACCCCTTCCTGCCACGTCACCTCACGCTGCTGTCCACCCTGACCATCGGCGTCCCGGCGTTCTTCCTGGCCCTGGCGCCCAACAAGGAGCGGGCCCGGCCCCACTTCGTCCGGCGGGTCATGCGGTACTCGATCCCCGGCGGGGTCGTGGCGGCGATCGCGACCTTCGTGACGTATCTGATCGCCCGTCACTACTACACCGGCAGCGGCGCGTTGGAAGCGGAGACCAGCGCCGCCACGCTGACGCTCTTCCTGATCTCCATGTGGGTGCTGGCGATCATCGCCCGCCCGTACACCTGGTGGCGGATCGCCCTGGTCGCGGCGATGGGCGCCGCGTTCCTGGTGGTGCTGGTGGTGCCGTCACTCCAGAACTTCTTCGCGCTGAAGCTGGTCGGGGTGACGATGCCGTGGCTGGCGGTCGGCATCTCGGTGGTGGCGGCGGCCGTCCTGGAACTCGCGTGGAGGTGGGTCGACCGCCGCGTTGTCGCTTAGCGCTGGGCTAAGAGCTCCTAACAGAATGACCTGCTCAGCGTTTGGTTGCTAGTGTCCGACGGTGACCCTGACGGACCTCAGCAATGGTTTTCGTGACGATGATCAGCGGCGACGCGTCCAGGCTGTCATCCATGATCGTCTTGCAGACGACCGCGAGCCGCAGGAGTGCCGCTACCTCATGAGGTTCTGGTGGCAGCTGTGCATGTCGTACCAAGAGGTGCCGATGAAGGAACTCAGCCTGAACGTCCGCGAGCCGAAGCTGGCCGTGCTCGAATGGCTGATCAGTGCCATCAGGACGTCCCATGACGAGATCGATGAATGGGCTGCCACCATGCAGGAAGCCTTCCCAGTGATTCAAGATCGCGGGTTCAGGGCCGCCTCGGAGAGCAACAGCTAACGCAGCAGCCCAAGTTGCCGGTGGGAGATGAGGCAGCAGGCAAGTCTGAGGAACGCTTCGTGGATGTCGGCTCGTCGTTCCCAGCGGATGCGTAGGCGTCGGAAGCCGTGAAGCCAGGCGAAGGTGCGCTCGACCACCCACCGGTAAATGCCTAGGCCAGTGCCGTGCCGGGTTCCGCGGCGGGCGATGGCCGGCACGATGCCGCGAGCGCGGACCTGGTCGCGGTAGATGTCGTGGTCGTAGCCGCGGTCCGCGAACAGCGAGTCGGGTTTGCGCCGTGGCCGTCCAACGCGGCCACGGACCGGCGCAATCGCGTCGAGCAACGGCAAGAGCTGGGTGACGTCGTTGCGATTGCCGCCGGTCAGCAGGATCGCGAGCGGAGTGCCGTGTCCGTCGGTGATGAGGTGGTGTTTTGATCCGGCTCGCCCACGGTCGACCGGCGAAGGGCCCGTGTGCTGCCCCCTTTTAGGGCCCTGACGTGGGACGAGTCGACCACGCACCGGGACCAGTCCAGCCGTGAGGCTGCGTTCAGCTCGGCCAGCAGGACCTCGTGCAGCCGCTGCCACACTCCAGCCTCGTTCCAGTCCCGCAGCCGTCGCCAGCACGTCATGCCCGAGCCGAAACCGAGGTCCTGTGGCAGGTACTCCCACTGGATCCCGGTGTGCAGCACGTACAAGATCCCGCACAGTACTTCCCGGTCCGGCAACGGCTTGCGGCCTGGATACCGGAACCTGCGCTCATGCTGGGGCAGCAGCGGCTCAAGGTGAGCCCACAGCTCATCCGACACGATCCAAGGCGACATCCCCATACCGGGCCGAACGCTCAACTCCCGCCCCGGACACGGCAACCAGGACTGATCCACCTCATTGTGTTAGCCGTTGTAAGGCCGACGATGCTCCCGTTGTGTGTCGTCTGCGGGAGCATCGTGGCTTGTCGCGCACACGCGGCGGAGCCGCATGTCTGTACAGCCCCGCGCCCCTATAAGGGGCGAGTTCTACTTGACGTCGACGTAGTCGCCGGTGGCGCTGACCGCCGGGGTGGTCGAGGTGCCCGCGAAGCTGAAGCGCCAGTAGCCGTCGTAGGCGGCCGTGGCGGTGGCCTTCACGTTGCCGGACGAGTCCGAGGTCACGGTCTTGACCGTGGTGTACGTGGTGGTGCCCGCCTTGCGGAACTGGAGCTTGACCGGCTGGACGGTGTAGCCGTGGTACTGGCCGTCCTCCCAGTTGGCGCGGGACAGCTTGCCCGTGGAGGTGATGGTCTTGCCCTTGTAGACCGGCTCGGGACCGGCGTTCACGGTGAGCTTGGAGTAGCGCTGCACCAGGGTGGTGGCGAGGGCGCCCTGGTCCTTGTAGCCGACCTTGCTGTAGTCGATGCTGCTGGACGACGGGTCCTGGCCGTTGAAGGCGGTCGCCTCGGCGGCGGCGTGCCAGGTACCGGCGTCCGCGTTGGTGAGGTCGCCCTCGGCGGGGTCGATGTCGACGGAGCCGGTGCAGGTGGCCGTGGTCGACGAGGTCGTCGTGCAGGTGGAGAAGTCGTGGTCGTAGATCTCGTTCGTCGGGTCGTCGAACGAGCCGCGGTAGATGAAAGCGTCGGTGAAGAAGTCGTCCGCCGTGATGTCGACGTCCGAGCCGTGGGTCAGCGTGTAGGTGACCTTGGCGGAGACCTCGTTGGTGGTGCCGACCTTGATCGCCGAGGCGATCTTGAAGTTGGAGAAGCTGACGTCCAGCGTGTACGGGGTGCCGGAGTCGACCGCCTGTGCCGCCGGAGCGGTGAGGGCGGTGAGGGCCAGGGCGCCGGTCAGGGCGGAGACGGCGGCCAGCGTGGCTCTTGTGCGCATTGCGTTCCCCTGGGGGAGAAGTGATCGAGGAGTCTGTTGACTCACGCGATCAGATCCACGAGGGGCGGGGCGGGTTGTAGCCGCTCCACTGGATTTGGCCGTTGCATGGGCAACGTTTGGCTTCCGCATGACGAAAGCGGAACGCCGGCCTCAGTAGGGCGTGAGGCCGGCGTCCTGTCGCTGTCGCCGCTGGTTACGACGTCACGTCGACGTAGTCGCCCGCGGAGTTGACCGCCGGGGTCGTCGAGGTGCCCGCGAAGGCGTAACGGAAGTAACCGTCGACCGACGCCTTCACGGTGGTGCTCAGGTTGCCCGTGGAGTTCGTCTTGACGGTCTTGACGGTGCTGTACGTGCTGGAGCCCGCCTTGCGGAACTGGAGCTTGACCGGCTGGCCGGTGTAGCCGTGGTACTTGCGGTCCTCCCAGTTGGCCCGGGACAGCTTGCCCGTGACGGTGATGGTCTTGCCCTTCTTCACCGGCTCGGGTGAGGCGTTGACCGTCTGCTGGGAGGTCCGCTGGACCAGGATCTTGCCCAGGCCCTCCTGCACCTTGTCGACGCGGGTGCTGTAGTTCATGGCCAGCCCGCCGCCCGACCAGGTTCCGGCGTCGGCGTTGGTCAGCCAGTCCTCGTCCCGGTCGATCTCGATCGCGCCCTTGCAGTCGGCTGTGGTCGCCGAGGTCGCGGTGCAGGTGGCCGGGTACTCACCGAACAGCATGTTGCTGGCGTTGTCCATCGACGAACCCTTGTACAGGAGGGGGCCGTTGGCGAAGTCGTCCGCGTTGATGTCGACGTCGGCGCCGTGGGTCAGCGTGTAGGTGGCCGTGACGGAGACACTGCCACTGGTCCCGACCTTGACCGACTTGGCGATCTTGAAGTTCGAGAAGCTGACATCGAGGGTGGGCGGGGCAGGGGCACGGAGCGCGGTTCTGCCCGAGCCGGACGAGTCGGATGACCCGGACGACGCGGACGACGCGGACGAGGTGAGGTGCGACAACGCCTGCTCGGCGTGCGCACGGTAGGAAGAGGCGGAAGAACCGTCGCCGGCCTGCGCGACCGGGACGGCGAACGCGGACAGAGCGAGGGCGCCGGAGACGGCGGCCACGGTGGCACGTATGCGCATGCTGATCCCCCACATGGAAAAGGGCTCCGGGGTGGTCGTCCCCATGAGCCTGTTGAGTCACGTAGTCAGATGCGCGGCGGATGGGAAAGGTTTCACCGCGGCGCCCACCGCTGCGAACGAGAAGGGCGCCGGCGGAAACTCCGCCGGCGCCCTCTCCGCTCCTACCTCACATCGTTTATCGCACGTCGACGAAGTCACCCGTGGCGTTGACCGCCGGGGTCGTCGAGGTGCCCGCGAAGCTGTAGCGGAAGTAGCCGTCGACCGACGCCTTCACGGTGGTGCTCAGGTTGCCCGTGGAGTTCGTCTTGATGGTCTTGACGGTGGTGTAGGTGTTGGAGTTCTTCTTACGGAACTGGAGCTTGACCGGCTGGCCGGTGTAGCCGTGGTACTTGCGGTCCTCCCAGTTGGCCCGGGACAGCTTGCCCGTGACGGTGATGGTCTTGCCCTTCTTCACCGGCTCGGGGGAGGCGTTGACCGTGAGCTTCGAAAGCCTCTGGACCTTCTGGGTCTTGTAGAAGTCGTTCCAGTAGATCTCGCCGTCCTGGGACAGGACGGCCGCGGTGACATGCCAGGTACCGGCCAGCGAGTTGGCGTACAGCTCGCCTTCCCCGTCGTCGTCCGCGCCGGGCGTGATCGTGATGGTGAGCTTGCACTTCGACGTCGTGGCGCTGGTCGCCGTGCAGGACGCGGCGTCCTCGCTCGGCGGGAGGTAGCCGTCGATGTTGTCCAGGTTCGCGCCGTGCCAGAGGTCGATGTAGGCGTCCTCGATGCCGCTCGGGTGGCTGGCGGTCAGGGACACGTTGACCGTCTTGGCGACGGTGGTGCCGAGAACGATGTTCTTGCCGGCGTTCACCGTCACGTTGGAGACGGTGGGCGCGGCGGTGGCCACTCCGAACGCCGACCTGGCGGACGAGGTGCCGAAACGCTCCGCGACGCTCGGCCGGTCCAGGCTCGGCGCACCCTGCCCGGCGGCCTGCGCGGCCGGGACGGCGAGGGCGGAGAGGGCCAGGGCGCCGGAGACGGCGGCCACGGTGGCACGTATACGCATGCGTTCCCCGATGAGAGAAGACGAATGAGAAGAGACGGACGAGAAGGGCTGAGAGAGTGCTTAGTTGACGTCGACGTAGTCACCCGCGGCGTTGACCGCCGGGGTCGTCGAGGTGCCCGCGAAGCTGTAGCGGAAGTAACCGTCGACCGACGCCGTCACGGTGGTGCTCAGGTTGCCCGTGGAGTTCGTCTTGATGGTCTTGACGGTGGTGTACGTGCTGGCGCCGGCCTTGCGGAACTGCAGCTTCACCGGCTGCGCGGTGTAACCGGCGTACTTGTTGGCGTCCCAGTTGGCGCGGGTCAGCTTGCCCGTGACGGTGATGGTCTTGCCCTTCTTCACCGGCTCCGGGGAGGCGTTGACCGTCAGCTTCGACAGGCGCTGGAGCTGGAAGGTCTTGGCGTTGTCCTTCTGGACGAAGTCGCCGTCCTTACCGGAGGCGATGACCCAGACCTTCCAGGTGCCGGCGACCGCGTTGATGGCGTTGTAGCCCGGCTCGAGGTCGTAGGTCGCCTTGCAGGTCGAGGTGGTGGCGTTGACCTTGGTGCACTTGGCGTAAGAGTCGCTGGTGTTGGGGACGGCGGCGCTGTCGGCGTTGTCGAAGTCCGAGCCGTGCCAGAGCAGGGCCATGGCGTTCTTGACGCCCGAGTCGTCCTTGACCGTGAACGAAACCGTGACGGTCTTCGTCGCCGTCGAACCGACGACGACGGCCTTGCCCGCGTTCACCGAGATGCCCGAGACAGCCGTGTCGCCGTACGAGTCGTCGGCCTGAGCGGCCGGGACGGCGATCGCGGAGAGGGCGAGGGCGCCGGTGACGACGCCGAGGGTGGCACGCATGCGCATGTAACTTCCCCGTGGAGAAAGGGGGCCCCGACACCCGTCGTTCCACACGGCTCGTGGTTTCGTACGGGGCCCAAGTGATCGTGGAGCCTGTTGGCTCATGGGGTCAGATCCATGACGCGTGGGAATGGTTGTACGAACGGTGAGAGTTTTGTGTGCGAGGTTTCAAGGCCGCCCGCACGCGCCCCGGTTGCTGTGCCGCCCTACCTGACCCTCTCTGCCGAAACGGCCGCCCCGCCCGTCCGCCCAGGCTCAATCGAACCCAGCGATCCCGCGCCAACTCCCCTGTCCGTGACGGGGCTTCCAGCAGCACCGCCACCTCGAACCGCCGCGGCCACTGGCCCGCCGCCCAGGCGAGACCGGCGGCCACGCCCTCCAGGGTGGCGGCGTGCCGGGTGCCGTCCGCCGTCAGACGCCGTTCCAAGTCGACTCCGGACACGACGAGTTCCTCGTGCTAGACGTAGGTCGTGGGGGTGCGGGCGCCCAGCAGGACCCGTACCGGCTCCGGGACCTCGTGCTCGGTGCCTTGGAGTCGACCTCACGCGTGACGGGCGTCCGATCTGGATGGCTGGCGTCGAGAAGGCACTGGACGATGAGTCGGTGAAGTTGAGCATTTCACTGGACGGTGTTCCAGACGCGAAGACTGCGGCGGAGGCCCTGAACAAACTCGTCGAGCGCGGGAAGTGTGGGTGGCGACTGGCGAGCGGTGGCCACGCCAGGAAGCAACAACGGCACCGCATGGGAAGTGGCGACGTTGCGTCTCAAGGTGCTTCTTGGACGCCGGAACTTCGACGCCGTCGACTGGTACTTCACCAAGCCGGGTGACAAGGTGCCGAGCCTCGTCAAAGACATGCCGAAGCCGGACTGGGCCCAGTGACCCGCAAACCCCCAGGACAGGAAGAAAACAGAGAATGCCGGATTTCGTACGAGAGGGACGTCTGTTCCGGGTGGTCAGCTTCTCGGCGTCGCACCGGCAGCTGCTGCTGCGCAGCGACGCCACCGCGATCGACGCAACGGACACCCGCGTCGAGGTGTACTTCGGTCATGTGGAGCTGATGCTGCTCAAGCCCATCTACGAGAAGGGCATCCACGTCCGCCGGGCATCGGAGGCGGAGTTCGCAGTGCTGAAGGAGCGCCATGGCCTCCCCGCGGACGATGCGGCCTTCACCTGGATGATCGAACCGGACGGGGACAGCTTCGTCGTCTCCGGCGATCCTTCTTGGCGGGAGGCGGACCGCGAGTTCGAGGACCCGTCCCTGTTCGACTTCAACCAGCCCTGGCCCCCGGACTTCCCCGTGGAGTACGGCAGCATCAGCTGAGGGGGATGACACGCTGAGGGCGTCCACAGGGGGCGCCCTCAGCGCCGTGCAGACCCCTTCGCTGGTGAAGGGGTCTGCCTCGTTGCGGCACATCGCGCGGGACTGCCGTCAGGTCCACGCGACCTTTGTCGACAGTCGCATAATTCCCCGCGCCTAAGATCATGGAATGGACCGTGGGGACGGCGGACTCACTGTCGTCATGGCCATAGGGAAGAGAGAGCCGCGTCGTCATCCCCAACGACCGGCGGGTTCTCGGGCCGCCTGTCACGGACTCAGCCACAGGTGGGGAATTACGCGATCGTGAAACCAGTGATCGTGACAAATACGCGACTGCACATCGGTGCGGGAGCTGAGCGGCGCGGACGGCCGCGACCACGCGTCGTTGCTGGACATCCGGCTCTTGCAGCGGGCGCTGACGACCGCATCGTCGAGCCCGTCAGCCCGCGGCAGCTCAGTGTCCGGGGCGAGTCGGTGTCGGCCAGGGCCGGCCGGTGATCCCCGCCGGAGAGGCATGGGAGCCCGTCGGGCCCCGTACGACGTCGAGTCGTCTTCCACATCTTCGGGCTCAGCAGCGGCCCGGCACAGCGGCCGTCATCCATGCCGGGACCGAGTCTCTAGTCGGCCCGGGTGATCCGCACGGTGACGCCGTTGCTGCGGGCGTCGCATGGGGAACGATCTTTCGACATCGACCGGGCAGGAAGGGACGACCACCGTGGCCGCAGCATCGTTCCCGGTGACAGCTGATGAGCCCGAGCGGCTGCGTGTCCTTGAGCGGTACGGCATCCTGGCGGCATCGGCTCCACCGGACCTGGCGTCACTCGTCGAACTCGCCGCCTACACCTGCCAGGTCCCCCACGCGGTGATCAACATCATCTCCGCCGAGCACGCCAACCTGATCGCCTCCCTCGGCTTCGAACCGACGCAGTGCGCCCGAAGGGACTCCATGTGCGCGGTCACCATCGTCGAGCCGGAGCCGGTGTTCGTCCCGGACGCCAGACTGGACCCTCGCTACGCGGACAACCCCTACGTCAGCGGCGCCCTCGGCGACATCCGCTTCTACGCCGCCTCCCAGCTTCGGGCCCCCGAAGGACCAGTCCTGGGCACCCTCTGTGTCTTCGACACCGAGGTCCGCCGCCTCACCGCCTCGCAACGCGACGCGCTGGACAAGCTGGCCGGCATGGTCGTCGACGTCCTCGACCTGCATCGTCACCAGAGGCTGCTGCACCAAGCCCTGCAAGCCGCCGACGAAGCACGCGCGGAACTCGAACGCTCCAACTCCGCCCTGCAGCAGTTCGCCGGACAGGTCAGCCACGACCTGAGGAACCCGCTGACCGGCATCCTCGGTCACGCCGACAACCTCATCGACATCCCGGCGATCGCCGGCGACCCCGACGCCTCGTTCTGCGCCCAACGGGTCATCAGGTCCGCCAACCGCATGCGCACCATGATCGAGGACGTGCTCGCCCTGGCCGGCGCGGGCGGACAACTCCACCTCGAAACCGTCGACCTGAACGCCCTCGTCCACGCCGTCATCGAGGACCTCGACAGCCCCATCCGCACCCACGGCGCGCGCGTGACAGTCGAGAGACTGCCCATCCTGAGCGCCGACCCGACCCAACTGCGCGTGCTGGTGCAGAACCTCGTCAGCAACGCCCTCAAATTCCGCAAACCCGAACGACCATGCCAGATCGCCCTCACCGCCGAACCTCACCCGCACGCTTGGGACATCGCCGTCATCGACAACGGCCGCGGCATCCCGCCGCAGGACCGGCAGCGTGTGATGGACATGTTCACACGTCTGGACAACGGCATCGAAGGCTCCGGCATCGGGCTGGCCACCTGCCATCGGATCGCCACAGCCCACGGCGGCAGCCTCCGCCTCGAAGAGACCCCCGGCGGCGGCACCACCGCCGTGCTCACCCTGCCGAGCGACACCGCAGCGAACCAACTTCGCTCTGAGAGACCACCGGGTGCCGGACCACGGTCAGGTGATACGCCCGGCCAGGCAGTTTCGTTTGGATCAGCAGGTGGCTGACGGCGGTCGTTCCGGGTGGCAGCCTGGGACGATGAGCCCCTGGAACACCTCCACCGAGGACCACCTGCGGCATCTGCTCAACGAGTGGGATCCGGTGGGCGTCGCTGACGACGTGCGGGACGAGTACGACTGCATACTCGCCCCTCTCCTCCAGCGGCTCGGTTCCGGCGCCGGCCGGACCGAGATCAGTGAATTCCTGCGGCACCAGCTGGAAGATCACTTCGGTCTCGACCCTCTGGGCGTGCGGCCGGAAGCCATGGCCGACCGGGTGATGGGATGGTGGGCATCGATCGACCCGGTTGATGGTGTGGCCAGCACATAGCCGCGCCTTTCCGACCGTCCGGTGCCTTCGACCGGGGAGGCCTACAAGCAGCGCAACACTGTGAGCAGTGCATCAACCGCGACCGCGAAAGAAGGTCGCTCCGCCGGAACCAGGGCCTTCCGGCGAAGCGGCCGTCCCGCTCAATCGGCCAGGCTCAGTCGAACCAGCGGTCCCGCGCCAGCTCCCCCGTCCGTGACGGGTCCTCCAGCAGTGCCGCCACTTCGAACCGCCGGGGCCACTGGCCCGCCGCCCAGGCGAGGCCGGCGGCCACGCCTTCCAGGGTCGCCGCGTGCAGAGTGCCGTCCGTCGTCAGGCGCCAGTCCAAGTCGATCCCGGACACGACGAGTTCCTCGTGTTCGACGTAGGTCGAGGGGGTGCGGGCGCCCAGGAGGACCCGTACCGGCTCCGGGACCTCGTGCTCGGTGCCCTTGGAGTCGACCTCGCCGGTGACGGACTCGCTCAGGCGTCGCACCTGGAACAGTTCCGCCAACTCGGCGGCCCGGGCCGGGCGTACGGGCAGGAGCGGGACGCCCTCCGTGAAGGGCAGCAGGTCGGGTGAGTCGACGACCACGGCGTCGGCGGCGTCCACGACCTCGACCCGTCCGTCGATCACGGCCCGCAACTCGTCCGGGAGGGTGACCTGTTCGGGGTCCAGGTCCGCCAGGGCGCTGTAGAGGGCGTGCAGTTGGGCGCCGGTGACCTCACGGTCCGGGTCGGCGAGGCGGTGCAGCAGTTCGGCGGCGCCGCCGGGCTCCTCCAGCAGGGCGGCGACCGACGTACGGACGCCCAGCGCCCGCAGTACCTGTTCGTCGTCAAAGCCGGTCGCGTCGGCCTCGTCGTAGAGCCCGCGCAGGAGGGGGTCACCGCCGGCGGCCAGCAGACCGGCGGGGCGACGGCCGTCGAGGACGGGGTTCCCGCGCAACCACCAGGCCGTGTAGGGCCGTACGACCTCGTGCGTGCCGTCGGGCAGCAGGATCCGCACGGGCTGGACGAGGGCGTCACGCAGCGGGGGCTGCGACAGCAGGGCCAGCGCCTGGGGCCACTTGTCCTCGTCCACCAGATCCAGATCCCGTACGGCGACCAGCTCCGTGGCGACCGGCGGTACGGGCGTGTCCGGGAACCGGTCGAGGATGTCCTCGCACCACACGTCCACGGCGTCCAGCAGACCGGGGTCGTCGGGTTCGGCGAAGTCCCCTTCGCGGGGCTCCAGTTCGTCGGGGTCCAGGACGACGTCGGTGGCGCGGACGAGGGCGAAGGTGGCGAGCACCCCGCAGGCGGCCAACGGCTGCTCGCCCCACTTCTCGGCCAACTCCGCTTCCACGGTGGCGAGTTCGTCCTCGCGCATCACCTGGTGGAAGGGGCTGCCGGGCAGTACGAGCTCGCCCGCGGGAGCGAGTTCGCCGTCCTCGTCGGGCAGCGCGAGGGCGCCGAGCCAGGGTTCGTCGCCGGGCTCCAGGCCCGCCTCCCGTACGAGTGCGAGGACCGTGTCGGCCAGTTCCTCGGCGTCGGGTGCGGCCTGCTCCCAGTCCAGCCCGCCGTCGTCGTCGAGGGAGGCGGCTACGGCGGCCCGGACCTGCGGGGTGGTCAGCACCGCGCGCGGCGTCGCAGGCAGGGCGCCGAGCTTCTCCAGGAGCGGGTGGGCGGCGTCCGGGTGGGCCACCTTGAGGCCGAGCCGGGCCAGGATCTCGGGGTCGACGGGGGCGCCGTCGGAGGTGGGCAGCAGGACCTGCCGGGGCCCGATCGTCGTCCTCCCGTCGGCGAGCGGCACGGGCAGCCCGGACAGCCGGTCAGGGTCCACGCCCGCCAGGCTGTCGTAGAGCCGCCGCCACCAGTCCGGGGCCTTCTCCAGCCCGGCCAGCCGGTCCACGGCGTCCGTCAGCGGGACCCGGGCGACACCCAACGTCCGCAGCTCTACGCGTCGTTCGAGCCCGGCGGGGAGGATGGTGGGCAGCACCTCGGCGAGGACCCGCACGGTCTCGGCGCCCGCGCCCTCCACCACCTCGGCGTCGCGGGGCCGCAGCGCCTCCGGCAGCGCGTCGTCGTCGGAGTCCTGTGCCGAACGCTCTGCGGCGGGCGGCAGGAAGGCGGTACGCGGCAGCCGCTCCAGGATCGCCTGCCGCAGCGCCCCGTCCAGCTCCCCCTTGCCCAGCGGGCCGGGCACCAGGTCGATGACGCCGGCGGTCACCGGCCGCCAGCCGGCGAGGAGTCCGGCGTACGCGTCCGCCGCGCGCTGCACCAGGAAGTCGGTCAGCGGGCCGGGGGCCGCGTGCCGGCGGGTGGTGTCCAGCGGGAAGGACGCGATGAGCAGGGCGGGCACCCCGAGGGGCTCGTCGCTGGGGGTGGGGGCGTGTACGACGGGGCTGGTGCGGGGGCGGTCCGGGGCGCCGTCCTCGTCGACGGGCACGGCCCAGGTGACCGACCAGTGCGGCCGCAGTCGCTCCTCCACGGGGCGGTCGGCGAGCAGGTCGGGGGTGAGCGGGCCGTGCGCGGCGGCCGTGTGCCACCGGGTCGTACCGTCCCGCGAGTCCGCTACGACGGTGAAGGCGCCGTCGGTGTGACGGCTCAGGGTGCGCGGGGCGTGGTCGCCGCTCTCGATCACGACCTCCGCCAGCCCCGGCAGGGCCAGCAGCAGGGCGTCGTCCACGCTGTTCAGCAGGCGTTCGGCGAGGTCGGCGGCGGCCGGGTCGCGCAGCGGCAGGATGACGGCGGTGTCGTACGGGTCGGGGGCGGCGCCCTCGGCGGGGAACGGGAGCCGCAGCAGGGGTACGTGTCCGTCCCGCCGGCGGACCTCGTCCCCCAGCCCCGGGCTGTGCCGGGCGACGTCGGCGGCCAGCTCCCGGGCCTCGGCGAGGGACCAGCGGACACCGCCGTGCCGGCCCACGACCGCGGGCTCGTCGGTGACGGACAGAACGGCGGCGAAGCCGACGCCGAAGCGGCCGATGGTGGACTCGTCGGTGCCGCGTTTGGCGGAGGCACGGAGCGTGGCCAGCGACTCGACACCGGCCGCGTCCAGGGCGGCGCCGGTGTTCGCGGCGACCAGGACACCGTCGCGGAGGGTGAGCCGGAGCCTGCCCGGGACACCCGCCCGGGCCGCGGCGTCGGCGGCGTTCTGAGCGAGCTCCACGACGAGCCGGTCCCGGTAGCCACCGAGGGCGAGGTCCTCCTCGGCGTTGGCGTCCTCACGGAACCGGGCGGGGCTGGTGGCCCAGGCGTCGAGTACTCCGCGCCGAAGACGGGCCGTCCCGAACGGATCGGCACCCTCGGCTGCGGGCCGCACGAACTTGCTCACGGTCACACTCTCCTCATCGGCGTGATGATGAAGGTACCGCCCATCGACCGAGGAGCAGGAAGCGGACCGTCCGGTGTCAGCCCCTGGCGGCGTACACCACGAAGCCCGACCAGGCCTGTGGCGCGAGCGCGAGCCGGGGGCCGTCGGTGTGCTTGGAGTCGCGGACGTGGATGGTGTGGGGGGTGGCGGCGATCTCGACGCAGGAGTCACCGTCCGGGCCGCTGCTGTGGCTGCTCTTGGACCAGTCCAGGGCCACCTCTACGCAGGAGTCGCCCTCGCTGCTGCTGCCAACTCGGCTGGATTTGGGACGGGTTGTCGGCCTTACGCTCAGCGCGGCATCACCCAGACGACCGCAGACCCCAGACGACCGCAGACAGGCGACGGCCCCCGGCCGGGACTAGCGATCCCGATCGAGGGCCTGACCACCGAGGAATTTTCCCGCTCACTGCCCGTGTGCATGTGCCGACCTCAGGGTCCGACCCAGGTGGGGCCGGCAGGCAGTCGGTCAGCGGTGCTTGATACCGGGTTGGGCGTTGGGAGCAAGGGTTGGCCTGGTGATCGGGACGCCGCCGAGGGCCTCGTCGGCGGCGGCCAGCAGGTCGTCGGAGAGGTTCACCCCGGAGGCGGCGGCATTGGCGTGAACTTGCTCGGGGCGAGAGGCGCCGGTGATGGCGGAGGCGACCTCGGTGCGGCGCAGGACCCAGGCGAGGGCGAGAGTGGGCATGCTCATCCCCGCCTGTTCGGCAATCAGGACGAGACGCTGGACTGCTTCGAGGGCGGCGTCGCTGTAGACCAGGTCCTTGGAGACGGCCATGTCGGCGGAGGCGAACCTGCTGCCCTCTGGCACGGGCTGTCCGGGCTTGTACTTGCCGGTGAGGACTCCCTGGGCAAGCGGGGACCAGACGATCTGGGAGATGCCGTTCACGGCGCACAGACCGAAGACCTCGGCCTCGGGGGCCCGCCACAGCATGGAGTACTGCGGCTGGGAGGAGACGAACAGCTCGGCGCCGGCGATGTCGATCGCGGCCCGGATCTGCTCGGGGGTCCACTCGCTGAAGCCGATGTAGCGGGCCTTGCCCTGCTCGACCACCTTCTGGAACGCCTCGATCGTGTCCTCGATCGGCACGGCGGGGTCGAAGCGGTGCGCCTGGTACAGGTCGACATGGTCGGTTTGCAGGCGAGTGAGGGAGGCGTCGATCTGCTTGGCGATCTGGTCCGGCGACAGGCCCTGGTCGGCCGGGTCGTCGGACATCCGGCCCCAGACCTTGGTGGCCAGAATGTAGGAGTCACGGGGGTGGGTGGAGAGGATCTCGCCCCAGGCCGTCTCCGCGGCTCCTTGGCCATAGACATTGGCGGTGTCGAAGAAGTTGATGCCCGCGTCGAACGCCGCCTCGGTGCAGGCGCGGGTCTTGTCGGCCTCGATGCCGCCGGAGTAGGTGAGCCAGGACCCGAGCGAGATCTCCGAGACCTCCAGGTCCGAGCTGCCGAGTGTGCGGTACCTCATGGATGCTCCTTGCTTCTCCGGGGGGTGCTGGTGGTTGGTGTGGTCAGGTGCGTGGTGACTGCCCCGGGCGGGTCCGGTGGGTGACTGCGATGGTGATCGCGGGGATCAGGGTCAGGGCGGCGATGACGGTGCCGACGACGGCCGGGCCCGTAGCTCCGAGGGAGGATTCGAGGGCGAAACCGGCGATCCAGGAGCCGATGGCGGTGCCGAGGTTGAACGCCGACACGGTCAGCGCCGACCCCAGGGTCGGGGCCCGGCCGGCGAAACGGACGCCCAGGGCGATGAGTACGGGATTGGCACCGAGCCCGAACAGTCCCAGCAGGGCCACCAGCGCGATCGTGGGGGCGGCTTGCCCGGACAGCAGGCACAGCCCTGCGAGCAGGACCGTCGTCACCGCGGGGGCGGTGATCGCCGTCAGGTACGGACGACGGTCCCCCAGTCGGCCTCCCACGAGGAAGCCCACCAGGGCGCCGACCCCGAACCCGACCAGGACCAGCGGCACCAGTGCGCCCGCCACATGGGCTCGGTCGGTCAGCAGCGGCAAGATGTAGGTGTAGGTCGACATCACGCCGCCGGTCGTGGTCATGCAGGCTGCCAGGACCAGCCACAGGCGTCCTGAGCGCAGAGCCGACAGCTCGGAACGGATCGAGACCGCTTGGTCGTCCTGGGTGTCATGCGGAACCTGCCGGGCGATGAACACCATGGCAGCGGCCCCCAGGACGGCGAGCGCCCAGAACGGGCCCCGCCAGCCCATCAGCTGTCCGGCGAAGGCGCCCAGGGGTACACCGACGACGTTGGCGAGCATCGCCCCTGCGCCCACGGTGCCCAGGGCCCGGGAACTGGCGGCGGGTCCCGCGGCACGGGTGGCGACCACGTTGCCCACCGCCCAGAACGCTCCGGTCGCCAGAGCGGTCAGAAACCTGGCCGCCAGAATGAGCGCGAAGCCGGAGGCCAGGGCCACGATGACGTGACCGGCCGCGAAGATGCCCAGCGCGAGGAGCAGCGTCCACCGCTTGGGAAGGCGCAACGTCAGCATCGCCATCAGGGGTGCGCCGACGATCATTCCGACGGCGAAGACGGTGATCAGCAGCCCGGCCCGCGCGACGGTGACATGCACGTCACTTGCGATCTCGGGCAGCAGACCGGCCACCACGAACTCGGTCGTGCCCATCAGGAACGTGCCGAGCGCCAGCACGTACACGACGAGCGGAAGCCGGGCGGGCCGGTGCTCGTGTTCAGTGGCCCGGTGGTCTGCGGGGGCGTGGAGGGTTCCTCCTCGCGTTGTCATGCTTCCTCTCTCAGGGGATGTCGAGAACAAGGTGCGGGTCTTGCGGAAACGGGTCCCGGGGTGAGCGCGGGAAGCCGCGCTCAGCGGCTCAGGCGGTACGGCCGGTGTCCCGGCGGTACCGCGCCGCTGGTGACTACTTGACGGTGAAGCCGCCGTCGACGACGAGTGCCTGGCCTGTGGTGAAGGCGGCTCCCGGGCTGGACAACCACAGCACGGCGGAGGCGATCTCCTCGACACTGCCGGAGCGCTTCATGGGGATCTCGTTGATGATTGCCGCCATGTGTTCGGGCGCCTCGGCGATCGCGTTGGCGACCATGGGGGTCTCGGTGACGCCCGGGCAGATCGCGTTGACGCGGATGCCGCGGGTGGCGTACTCCAGAGCGGCACTGCGGGTCAGGCCGATCACGGCGTGCTTGGAGGCGGTGTAGGCGCCCAGTCCCCCGGTACCGACGACGCCGCCCGTGGAGGAGCAGTTGACGATCGCTCCGTCGCCCTGCTCGCGCATCTGGCGCAGCTCGTGCTTCATGCAGTTCCAGACACCGCGGAGGTTGACCGCGATCACGCGGTCGAAGTCGTCGCCGTCGGCGTCCGCCATCTCGCTGACCGGGGCCTGGATGCCGGCGTTGTTGTAGGCCACGTCCAGACTGCCGAACGCCTTCACCGTCTCGTCGACGGCCTGGGCCACGTCGGATTCGTCGGCCACGTCGCAGCGGAGGGCGATCGCCCGGTGTCCGGCCGCCGTCAGCTGCTCGGCCGCAGCCTGGACGGCGTCCAGGTCACGGTCGGCGAGCGCGACCGCGGCGCCCGCCTCTGCGAACGCCTTGGCGGCGGCCAGGCCGAGGCCCGAGCCGGCACCGGTGACGAGGGCAGCCTTGTTGTCGAAAGAGAAGTTGATCGTCATGTCCTTGGGTTTCTGAGAAGGGGTGAACAGGGCAGGGGTGGTGGGCGTCGGTCGTACAGTGCGCGGACGCCGGAGCAGCGGACGCCGGAGCAGGGGGGTATGTGCGGGCGCGCCCTCGTCGCCAAAGGCCGTGGCCCCTGGCGCGCCGGTGTCAGTGTTCGGAGTCGGCCGGCGCGGCGGTCGTTTCCTGGTTCTGGGTGGCGGCCCAGCTGGCCAGGAGTTTCAGTGCGTCGGCGGCTGGGGTGCCGGGTTCGGCGTTGTAGACGGCGATGGACAGTTCGTCGTCGCCGGGCAGGGCCAGCGTTTCGTGGGTGAGTGCCAGCTCGCCCACCGCCGGGTGCAGGAACCTCTTGGTGCCCTTGGTGTAGGTGTGTACGTCCTGCTCGCCCCACATTCCGCGGAAGGCGTCGCTGCGCATGGACAGCTCACCGATCAGGCTGCGCAGTTCCCGGTCGTAGGGGTATTTGGCCGCCTCGACGCGTAGAACACCGACCCCGTTGCGGGCCACCCGCTCCCAGTCGAGGTAGAGGCTCGGGGCGCGCGGGTCGAGGAATACGAACCGGCAGGTGTTGGGCGACTCGGACTCGAAGACCGGGGCGTGCAGGGCACGGGCCAGCGGGTTGGCCGCGAGGATGTCCAGGCGGTTGTTGCGCACATAGGCCGGCTGGTCGTGCAGCCCCTCGATGATCCGCAGCACGCTGGACCGCACAGCCGTTCGCTTGGGGCGATGTCGGACACGCGCGGGGCCGGTGTTGGCAGCGCGGGCCAGGGCGTGCAGGTGGTCACGCTCTGTGTCGTCGAGCCGCAGGGCGTCGCACAGGGCGTCCAGGACACTCTCGGAGACGCCGCTGAGGTTGCCGCGTTCCAGGCGTGTGTAGTACTCGACGCTCATGCTGGCCAGCTGAGCGACCTCGCCGCGGCGAAGGCCGGGTACCCGGCGCTTTCCGTGGGACGGCAGCCCTGCCTGTTCGGGCGTGATCCGGGCGCGGCGCGATTTGAGGAATGCGCTGACTTCGGCCTGCTTGTCCATACGTCCAACCTAGGCAGGAGGTGGATGAAGGTGGGAGTCTCGGCTGTGAGGGGTACTGGGAGAACCCCCCAGGCCGGGCCGCGACGGCAGGCAGGGGAAGCACGGCAGAGGCGTGCTGAGGCAGCCGCGACCCTCAGCAAGGCTCCGGGTGACGGCGGTCATCGTGGACTAGGGGGATCGGGGTGAGCGGCGAGCCGGAAGCGGTCAGCTCTCGGTGTCGTCCTGCGTGACGGCCGTCGACCGGTCCTGGCTGGCGGCCCAGCCCGCCAGCAACTGGAGGGCGTCCGAGGCCGGGGTGCCGGGAGCGGCGCTGTGAATGGTGATGGACAGCCCCTCGTCACCGGGCAGGTCCAGACTCTCGTGGACCAGTTCCATCTCGCCGACGACGGGATGGTGGAATCGCTTGATGCCGTCGGTGAAGGCGTGCACGTCGTGCGCGCCCCACAGGGTGCGGAAGGCGTCACTGCGGGTGGACAGCTCGCCGATCAGGTTGGACAGCTCGCGGTCGTAGGGGCTGTTGGCGACCTCGACCCGCAGCGCCCCCACCGCGTCACGGGCCACGCGCTCCCACTCGGGGAAGAAGCGGGTGGCCCGCGGGTCGAGGAAGGCGTACCGGCACGTGTTGGCCGGCTTCTGCTCCAGCACCTCCCCGTACAGGGCCCGGGACAGGGGGTTGGCCGCCAGGATGTCCATGCGGTTGTTGCGCACGTAGGCCGGCTGGTCGTGCAGTCCGTTGATGATGCGCAGCACGCTGGGCCGCACGGCCGTCTTCTTCGGGCGGCGCACGCGCGCCGGCCGGGCATTGGCCGCACGGGCCAGGGCGTGGAGGTGGTCGCGCTCGGTGTCGTCCAGGCGCAGGGCCTTGGCCAGGGCGTCCAGGACGCTGTCGGAGACACCGCCGAGGTTGCCGCGCTCCAGGCGCGTGTAGTACTCGACGCTCACCCCGGCGAGCATCGCGACCTCGACGCGGCGCAGCCCGGGCACCCGCCGCCGCCCGTACGCCGGCAGGCCCGCCTGCTCGGGGGTGAGCTTGCCACGGCGGGACTTGAGGAACGCGCTGACTTCCGCCCGATTGTCCATGGCTCCAGCGTAGGAAGCCGAAGTGCAGGGTGGGGGTCCCTGCCAGTACCCCTCACAGCGTGAACTCCCACCGGCGGACTAAAGCCGGTTTTCTCTTCATTGCCCCGTATGGGTTCGAGCCTGTAGCGCCCCTTCGGCGGACCTCGGGCACCCATAAATTCTTCCGGTTCCCCGGAACCAGGAGAACTCCGCTCACGGCACCGCACCCCACTCCCCCCGCCGTTGCCCCCACTCCGCGAGAAGGAATCACAGTGAAGGTTGAAAACAAGACGATCGATGGTGTCTTCATCGAGCATGTCCCATCGGAAGGCAGCCCGTCCGGTCCGCCCATCGTCTTCGTTCATGGCGGTCTACAGGGCAGTTGGGCGTGGGAGAACTACCTGCCCTACTTCGCCGCCGCCGGCCACGACTCTTACGCGTTCAGCTGGTTCAACCACCGCGGGTCCCAGGACCTGCCGGAAGACCAGTTCACGCTCCGCTCCATGGCCGACACCGTGGAAGAGCTGGAGACCGTGGTCGACCACATCGGGCACGCGCCGATTCTCATCACTCACAGCATGGGTGCGCTGGTCGGACTGAAGTACGCAGAGAAGCACCCCGTCCTTGCGCAGGTCCACATCACCCCTGCCATCAGCGCCGAAGTGGGCCTCCACCCCAACACCGCGATCGACCTCACGCAGCCGACCGACATCCCCGATTTCGAGACCGCGTGGCAGACGGTGTTCGAGGGCAGCCCGGAAGACGACGCCCGCCGCTACTACGCTCTGCTGTGCAGGGAGTCGGCCATGGCCATCAAGGAAACGCTGTCGACCTCGCTCCGAGTGGACCGCACCCGCATCGACGGACCCTCGCTGGTGATCGCAGCGGAGAACGACGTGATCGTCCCCGCCGAAGCCATCCGCCGCAGCGCCGCCCACTTCGGCTCCGACTACCTCTTCGTCCGAGGACGCTCCCACAACGTCCTCCTCGAGCCGGGCTGGCGCGAGACCGCGGAGCGCATCAACACCTGGCTCGACCGCCACACCTGGTAAGCGCGTTCCGCTCCCCAACGGCGGTTGGCCGCTACCCTGCGGGCCACCTACCGCGCTCAGCCGCCAACTAGCGCGCTCAGGCGCCAGCCCCTGGACGTCTCGGACGCCGACCGCGAGCGCATCGCGTCCTGCGACGATCTGGACACCCTGAGGCAATGGTTCGACCGAGCCATCACCGCACCGTCCAGGGAAGAGATCTTCACGGACGAGCCGGACGAGCCGGACCCGCAGCCGTAGCCGTAGCCGTGGCCGTAGCGAAGGCGACCGGCACGGACCCCGAGTCCGGAGCCGGCCGCAGCGCCTACGAGTGCCCCAACTCCGCCGCATCCTCGTCGAAGACCCCCGGCACGGAACCCGAGTCCGAGGCCGGGCGCAGGGGGAACGGGTCCACCGTCGTCTCGTCGATCACCGGCGGGGCGGGCCGTGGCGGTGTCGGCATGACCGCTGCCTCCGAGTGTCCTCCGCAGCCGTAGGCCAGGGACACCAGGCGGCCGTCGGCCGGGGAGAACTCGTTGGCGCAGACTCCGAAGGCCTGCCCCAGGGACCCTCCGACCGGGACGAGGAACCCGCAGCTGACGCACGACGCGGGCGCCGCCTGCGCCATCGGCGTCTTGGCGCCGTGCGCCTCCTCCCAGCGGTCGGCCGCGATGTGCAGGCCGTACCGGGACAGCACCCGGGCCCGCCGCATGCCGAGTTCCTCGGCGACCGCGGCGATGGAACCGCGGGCGGGGACGGCGGGAAGACCGGCCGGGGTGCTCCCGGTGACCTCCGCGTCCTCCGCCTCCGCCAGCTCGGCGAGTTCCTCCCAGACGGGGCCGTTGGGCAGCGGCTCGTCGTCGCCGGAGTAGCCGGGCTCCAGACGCAGGTCCTCGGCGTCCGTCGGGAGCAGGTCGCCGGGGCCCATGTCGCCCGGCCGCAGACGCTCGCTCCACGGCACCCACTCCGGCGCCAGCAGGGCGTCCGGCCCCGGCAGCAGGACCACCTCGTCCAGCGTGACGATCTTCGCGCGGGAGGCGCGGGCGACCGTGACGGCCCAGCGCCAGCCCCGGTACCCGAGTTCCTTGCACTCGAAGAAGTGCGTGACGACCCGGTCACCCTCGGACATCAGGCCCGAGTGCTCGCCGACCACGCCTGGCGCGGCGGCCTCCTCGGCGGCGGTGCGTGCGAGGTCGACGGCCTCGGCGCACAGGCGGTCGGGGGTGCGGCTTCGCGTGGTCGCTGCGCTCACAGGTATCGCTTCTCTCCTACGCCGTCTCTCGGGTGCGTCTGCCTGTCGGCGACGGGGCGGACGGAGCGGACCCGGGGACCGCGTCAACGTCCACGCCCGCTCACGCTCGGGCGCACCTGTACCACCCATTCTGCGGGATGGCTGAGATACGCACGCTACCTGTTCGTCGCCGGTTGGCCTACACCGACGGGACTGTTCACCGTCAGAAGTGCGCGTCCATACGCGCGGTAACTGCACTACGCGGGGCTTTCTCGGGGCACTATGACGGGGTGGCAGCCGCGAAGTCGCCCCAAGGTGCCACCGGGGTCGGTGGGTCCAAAGGGATCAGGGGGAGCAGTCGAGGCAGCGGATCGGGCCGCGTGGGCGGCGCTCTCCGCTCGATCGGTCATGCCCTGCACCGCCCGGTGACCGGACCCGCCCGCGGCATCCGCAAGGTGACCCACGCGCACGGGGCCGGCGAGTCCGGGCTCGGCAAACTCATCGAACTTCACGGCGTGAACGGCGCCGGGGACGTGATGATCACGGTCGCGCTCGCCTCCACCGTGTTCTTCTCCGTCCCCACCGACGAGGCGCGGGGCCGGGTCGCGCTGTACCTCGCGATCACCATGGCGCCCTTCACGATCCTCGCCCCGGTGATCGGCCCGCTCCTCGACCGTCTCCCGCACGGCCGCCGCGCGGCGATGGCGGGCGCGATGCTCGCGCGGGCGCTGCTCGCGCTGGTCCTGTCCGGCGCGGTGGTCACCGGCAGCATCGAGCTGTATCCGGCGGCGCTCGGCGTGCTGGTCGCGTCGAAGGGGTACGGCGTGGTGCGAAGTGCCGTGGTGCCCCGGCTGCTGCCACCCAAGTTCTCCCTGGTGAAGGCGAACTCCCGGGTCACTCTGGGCGGGCTCCTGGCGACCGGGATCGCCGCGCCGATCGGGGCGGGGCTCCAGGCGATCGGCCCCCGCTGGCCGCTCTACGGCGCCTTCGTGATCTTCGTCGCGGGGACGTTCCTGTCCTTCTCCCTGCCGCCGAAGGTGGACTCGGCCAAGGGCGAGGACGTGGCGCTGCTCGCCGCGGACGAGGACCATCTGCACGGGCCGCACCTGAAGCCGGTGAAGCGGCCCGGGCTGCGCACGGTCGGTATCGCGGTCACCCACGCCCTCGGCGCCAACGCCGCCCTGCGCTGTCTCTCCGGCTTCCTGATCTTCTTCCTGGCGTTCCTGCTGCGGGAGCATCCGCTGACCGGTGAGAGCGCCGCGGTGTCGCTGGGCATAGTGGGCGTCGCGGCGGGGACGGGAAACGCGCTCGGTACGGCGGTCGGGGCGTGGCTGCGGTCGCGGGCGCCGGAGATCATCATCGTGACGGTGGTGGCGTTCGTGCTCGGGGTGGCGATCACGGCGGCGATCTTCTTCGGGGCGTTCCTGGTGGCGTGTCTGGCGGCGGTCGCCGGGTTCGCGCAGGCCCTCGCCAAGCTGTCGCTGGACGCGCTGATCCAGCGGGACGTGCCCGAGCAGGTGCGTACGTCGGCGTTCGCGCGCTCCGAGACGCTGCTTCAGGTGTCCTGGGTGTTCGGCGGCGCGGTCGGGATCGTGATGCCTCTCAACGGCACGCTGGGGCTCTTCGTCGGCGCCGCTTTCGTCGCCGTCGGCTGGCTGACCACGGTCCGTGGCCTGCTGAGCTCGGCCCGCCACGGAGGACCGGCGAGGCCGAGGGTGGCGTAGGGCCCTTCCCTTCCGGGGGCACCGACCCGCGCCGCGTCGTACCCCGCGTACGGGAGTGTGGGGGCCTGCCCGATAGCCTTCGCCCATGACCACGATGCAATCCGCTGTGCGACGCCGCCGCGCCGTCGCCGCCGCCGGCGCCGTATCCGCCGGACTGCTCGTCCTGTCGGCCTGTGACAAGCCGACACCGCGCACCACCGTCACGGTCGGCGGGAGCTCGGTGAGCGCCGAGGCCAAGTGCTACGACGACGGCAAGAACCTCGGCCGCCAAGAGGCCACCAAGTGCGCGCTGAAGAAGTCGTCGGACTCGATCGAGGTGCCGCAGAGCGAGACCCTGCGCATCGGCGTCGACCCGAAGATCGCGGACACCGGCTGGGCCCTGTGGATCAACGGCCAGCAGGTCACCAGCGTGTACAAGAAGACGTACTACTCCTTCCAGGGCGTCGACCTGTTCGCCGACCAGCAGGGGCAGGCCGCGCCGAAGACGCTGTACATCAGCGTCGTCCAGCAGAACAAGGCCGCCGAGAGCACCGACTTCAAGGGTGTGTGGAACTTCAAGCTGGAGAACGCGGACGCCTGACCGGCGCCCGCACCCCGTCATGCGTGTCCTCGTAGCCACCGCCGTCCCGGCCGAACGGGACGCGGTGGCCCACGCGTTCCCGGGGACCGCCCGGGAGGTGCGGCTGCCCGGGGCGGTCGCGCACCGGCTGCCCGGCGGGTACGACCTCCTCGCCGCCGGTGTCGGCCCCGCCCTCGCCGCCGCCTCCACCGCCGCCGCGCTCACCGCGGCCGCCCTCGAGGGCGCCCCCTACGACCTGGTCGTCTCCGCCGGGATCGCCGGTGGTTTCGCACCGCACGCGCCCGTCGGCTCGCTGGTCGTCGCCGACGAGATCACCGCGGCAGACTTGGGCGCCGAGACGGCCGACGGGTTCGTGCCGGTGACCGAGCTGGGCTTCGGCACCGTCACCCACCGTCCACCGGAATCACTCGTACGGGAGGTCGTGTCGGCGACCGGGGCACGCGCCGGCACCGTCCTGACCGTGTCGACCGTGACCGGGACCGCCGCCGGGGCCGCCGCGCTGCGGGACCGCCATCCCCACGCGCTGGCCGAGGCCATGGAGGGCTTCGGGGTCGCCGAGGCCGCCGCCGCCCACGGGGTGCCGGTGCTGGAGCTGCGCGCGGTGTCCAACCCGGTCGGTCCGCGCGACCGGGCCGCCTGGCGTATCGGCGACGCGCTGACAGCCCTCACGGCGGGCTTCGGGAAGCTAGCGCCGGTACTGGAGAGTTGGAATGCACATGAGCCCCCTCACTGAGCCCGTGAAGATCACCGAGCCCCTGAAGATCGCCTACTCCCCCTGCCCCAACGACACCTTCGTCTTCGACGCGCTCGCCCACGGCCGGGTGCCGGGTGCGCCCGCGTTCGACGTGACCTTCGCGGACATCGACATCACCAACGGCATGGCCGAGCGCGGCGAGTTCGACGCGCTGAAGGTGTCGTACGCGGTGCTGCCGTACGTCCTCGACGAGTACGCCCTGCTGCCCTGCGGGGGCGCGCTGGGCCGGGGCTGCGGCCCGCTGGTGCTGACCCGGGAGGCGGGCGTCGACCTGACCGGCCGGACGGTCGCGGTGCCCAGCGAGAGGTCGACGGCGTATCTGCTGTTCCGGCTGTGGGCCGCCGACACCATCCGGGGCGGGGTCGGCGAGATCGTGGTCATGCAGTTCCACGAGATCATGCCCGCCGTGCGGGACGGGAAGGTCGACGCGGGACTCGTCATCCACGAGGCGCGCTTCACGTACCAGAACTACGGGCTGCACAAGCTCGCGGACATGGGCGCCCACTGGGAGGCGACGACCGGGCTGCCGATCCCGCTGGGCGCGATCATCGCGAAGCGGTCGCTGGGGGCGGAACAGCTGACGCTGCTGGCCGATTCCATTCGTACGTCGGTCCGGGCGGCCTGGGACGATCCCGAGGCCTCCCGCCCGTATGTGATGGAGCACGCGCAGGAAATGGATCCGGCCGTCGCCGACCAGCACATCGGGCTGTACGTCAACGAGTTCACGGCCGACCTCGGTGAGGACGGCTATGCGGCGATCCGGGGGTTGCTCACCCGCGCGGCGGCCGAGGGACTGGTACCGCCCCTCGGCCCGAACGCGCTCGATTTTCCGTAAACCGCGGGCGCACCCGTCCGGTCGCGGTTTCACACGTCTGACAGACGCGGTTTCACACGTCCGGCAGACGCGGTCTCACACGTCCAACTGGTCGGCGACCGCGCGCAGCAGGCCCGCGATCTTCGCGCCGGAGGCCTTGTCGGGGTAACGGCCCTTCTCCAGCATCGGTGTGATGTTCTCGAGAAGTGTTGTCAGATCCTGGACGATGGACGCGAGTTCGTCCGGTTTCCTGCGCGTGGCGGCCGCGACCGACGGCGTCGGGTCGAGAATCACGACCGAAAGCGCCTGGTCACCGCGTTGTCCGGCGACCACTCCGAACTCCACCCGTTGACCGGGCTTGAGCATCTCGACTCCGGCGGGGAGGACCGAGGAATGGACGAAGACGTCACCGCCGTCGTCGCGGGAGAGAAAGCCGAAGCCCTTCTCGCCGTTGAACCACTTGACCTTGCCGGTAGGCATGCCTGTCCTCGTCCTCGTACTCGTCGGAAAACTGCTCTGAAACGGCTCTGGATAGCACTTGGGCGGGTCGTCGGGACCCGCCGGTACCAAGGCTAATGGTCTCCAAGCCGGTGACAAGACGTCACCGGCTTGTTCCTTCGCGCAGGGAACTACCCTGGTCCGGTGCGCGACAAAACCCAAACGAATTCCGCCGAGCCCGGTGACCGACTGATCCGCGCCGGTGCGCTGGTGTTCTTCATCGGTGCCGTGGCCACACTCGTCACGGTGGCCCCGTTCCTCCTCGGTACGACGCCCTTTCCGACGTACATGTTCGGCCTGAGCATGCTCATGGGCGTCGGCTTCGTCCTCGCCGCCGCGGGAATGCTGCGGTCGATCGCGGCGGGGCGCCGTCAGGCGCGGGTCTCTCGGTAGGCGGAGAGCCAGGCCGGGAACTCGGTGAGGTCGGCGAGGACCACGTCGGCGCCGGCCTCGGTCAGTTCGGCGGTGTCGCACGGGCCGGTGGCGACGGCCACGGAGAGGGCGTCGGCGGCCCGGGCGCCCCGGATGTCCCCGACGTGGTCGCCGACGTAGACGCCGGCCTCGTGTTCGCGCAGTGCCTCCGCCTTCTGCTCGGCCCACAGGTCGCCGACGACCGCGTCCGGTTCGATGCCGAGGTACTCCAGGTGCAGCTTGGCGTTGGGTTCGTGCTTGGCGGTGACGACGACCGCCCGCCCACCGGCGGTGCGCACCGCCGCGATCGCCTCGCGGGCGCCGGGCAGCGCGGTCGTCGGCTCGATGGCTATCGCCGGGTACATCGACCGGTAGAGGTCACCCATGGCCGCGAGCTGGTCCGCCGGGAACCAGTGGGCCAGCTCCTGGGCGAGCGGCGGGCCCAGCCTCGTGACCGCCAGGTCGGCGTCGATGTACGTCCCGGTGCGTTCGGCCAGCGCCAGGAAGCAGGCGCGGATGCCGGGCCGGGAGTCGATGAGGGTCATGTCGAGGTCGAAACCGACGGTCGGAGCGGAGAACGCGGGAGAGGCGGAGGATGCGGGTTCGGTCGTCGAGGCCATAGGGGCCATTGTGCCCAGGGCCGGTGACAGACAGGCGTCCACCTGGTGGCGGCCTGCCGCATGCGCCGCCGTCCGCCTACCGCCGACCTGCGGCAGCCAGGCCGACGTCCCACCGTCGCCGTCCGCCTACCGCCGTCGCTGTGACCGCCACACCAGGAACAGAGCCGACGCGACGGCCGCCCCCCGGACGACCCACGGCCAGGTCTCGGAGATCGCGTCGTTCATGTGGCCCTCGGCGATGGGGGCGCCCCAGCGGCCCTCGGTGCGGCCCCACAGCCAGACCAGACCGGCCGCGACGGACAGGCCGGGCAGGACCATGACCGCCCACTTCGTCTCGGCGTCGCTCAGCCGCCGGGAGGCGTACGCGATGGCCCATCCCAGCACCAGGGCGATCCAGTTGCCGAGGACGGCACCGGCGACCAGGAGTCCGGCGGCGACCAGCAGGAAGGGGTTGCTCCAGCCACCCGCGCCGCCGGGCAGGAACCGGCGCCGGGCGGGCAGCGGGGCGTCCACGACGGCCTCCCCGGCCTTCGCGGCCGCGGCCTTCGCGGCCCCCGCCTTGGGCCGCCACCGGAGCTTCCCGAACCTCGCGGGCTTCCCCGTGGCCTCGCCGACCCCGGCTGCCTTCTCCACCGCCGGGGCAGTCTGCCCGGCGGTCTCCTTCTCCGCCCCGGGGACCTCCTTCGGCGGCGGGGGCCTGAGCAGTTCCGGGATCTCCACCCCGCCGACGAACCCCGGCACGCTGTCCCCCACTCCGAAGGGGCTGCTGTCCACCCGCCACCAGTCGGGCTGCGTCGCGCTGTCACCGAGCTCGTCCACGCCCGCGAGGTGCGGCGAGGAGGACATGTGGTCGTCGGGCGCGGAATCGGCCGACGTCTGGGCGGGGCGCGGGCGCGGCACCATCCGCCGCAGCCGCTTCGACCGCCCGGTGTCCTCGCTGTCCCCGCTGGCCTCCCTGGCCTCGTCGTGCGCGGCTCGCTGTACGGGAACGGCGGCGGCCGGGGCCTGCGGAGCGCTCCCGGTGCCGGTGCCGCCGGCGCCGCCACCCGCCGCGTCGACGACCTCGTGGGGGCTGCCGAGCCGGGCGATGATGCGGCGGACGGCGGCGGGGCTGTCGACCGGGGCCTTGGCGCGTCGCCGGTCGATCTCGTTGCGCAGTTCCGAGACCAGACGCATACGGGTGGACGACGGCAGCTGACGCTGCTGTGCCACGTCGCCGACGCGGCTCAGATACTCGTAGACGACCTGATCGCTCTCGATACCCACGAAGTTCCTCCGGGGGGCAGCGCATTGAGACCCCGTTGGATGACCGTACCGCGTCGGTGCGGCTGTCCGGAGCCGGTGCGGGGGTCACCGGGCGTGCCCTCGCGGACCCCGCCTCGGCGCGCACGGCCTCGTCCTCGAACGCCGGGCGGACCGGGGCACCCGCTAACGTGGGTTCGATGAGCACCCCGGCCACCTCGCCCCGTTCCCTCGCAGAGGCACTCCGCGTGCGGGACGACGCGTCCCTGGCCGCCCTGCTGCGGGCCCGTCCCGATCTCATCGCCCCCGTGCCGACCGACCTCACCCAGCTCGCGACCCGCGCCGGCACCCGCGCGTCGGTCGTCCGGGCCCTGGAACGGCTGGACCGGTTCACGTCGCAGACCGCCCAGGCGCTGGCGGTGGCGGCGGACCCGGCGTCGTACGCCGAACTGCTGGGTCTGATGGCCGGTGACCAGGAGGACGCGGCGGTCGCCGCCGCGCTGCCCAGGGCCCTGGACACCCTGCGCGAACAGGCCCTGGTGTGGGGCGCTGACGACCGGCTGCGGCTGGTCCGCACGGCCCGTGAGCTGCTCGCGCCCTCACCGCAGCACCCGTCGCCGACCGGCCTGGGACCGACCGTGCGGGAGGCGACGGCGGGCATGTCGCCGGGCCGTATCCAGGAGATCGTGACGGCGGCCGGGCTCCGCTCGACGCACGACTCGGTGTCCGCGGTCACCGCGCTCACCAGGCTGTTCACCAGCCGCAAACGGATGGCGAAGCTGCTCGCCGGTGCCCCCGAGGACGCCACGGAGGTGCTCGCCCGGCTCGTCTGGGGACCGCCGTACGGGCAGGTCACCGCCGACCCCGCGACCCATCTGCGGTGGCTCCTGGACCGGGGGCTGCTGCTGCCGACGGCGCCCGGGACGGTCGTACTGCCCCGGGAAGTGGCCCTGCACCTGCGGGGCGGGCGCGCGCACCGCGCCACCGAGCCGCTGCCGCCGGTGGTCGAGGTCACCGTCACGCACCGTCCACAGGTTGTGGACGCGACCGCGGCGGGGCAGGCGTACACGGCGCTGGCGACCGTCGAGGAACTGCTGAAGGACTGGGACGAGGGCGGCCCGGCGGTGCTGCGGGCGGGCGGCCTCAGCGTCCGCGACCTGAAGCGCACCGCCGTCGCCCTGGACCTGCCCGAGCCGGTCGCCGCGTTCTGGGTGGAACTCGCCTACGCGGCCGGGCTGATCGCCTCCGACGGCGAGAGTGCCGAGCGGTACGCGGCGACCCCGGCCTACGACGACTGGCTGGAGCAGCCCCCGGGCCTGCGCTGGGCCCGCCTCGCGGAGGTCTGGCTCACGGCGACCCGCACGTCCGGTCTGGTGGGCGGGCGGGACGCGAAGGAACGGGCGTTGTCGGCGCTCGGGCCGGGGCTCGACCGTTCCGCCGCGCCGGAGGTACGGCACCGGGTGCTGGCCCTGCTGGCGGAGCTTCCGGAGGGCGCGGCCCCGTCCGCCGAGTCGGTGCTCGCCCGGCTGCGCTGGGAGCGCCCGCCGCGCGGCCCGGTGGGGGTCCCCCCGCGCGAGCCGAGCGGCAACGACGACCTGCGCGCCCGGCTCGCCCGGTGGGCCCTGTCCGAGGCGGAGCTGCTGGGTGTGACGGGCCGGGGCGCGCTGTCGGCACACGGGCGGGCCCTGCTGGGCGCGCCCGCACCGGGGGCTGAGGGCGTGCCGAACACCTCGACCGCCTCAGCCACTTCGACCGCCTCATCCGACTCCTCGGCCACCTCCGCCACCTCGACCCCCGACCCGACCGTCCCCGGCGACAAGCTGCCCGTCCACCATCGCCCGGCCCTCGTGCAGCCCCTCGCGGGGCCCCGCCCGCCCCTGGCGCCCCTCTCGCCCGCCGAGCAGGCCACCGCCTCCGCCACCGCCGCCCGGCTGCTCGCCCCTCTCCTCCCCGAGCCCCTGGACCACGTCCTGCTCCAGGCGGACCTGACGGCGGTGGCGCCGGGCCCGCTCCAGCGCCCGCTGGCGGAGATGCTGGACGCGCTCGCGGATGTGGAGTCGAAGGGCGGGGCCACCGTCTACCGGTTCACGCCCGGGTCGGTGCGCCGCGCCCTGGACTCCGGCCGGGCCGCCTCCGACCTGCACGCCTTCCTCGCCGCGCACTCGCGTACGCCGGTTCCGCAGCCTCTCGCGTACCTGATCGACGACGTGGCCCGCAAGCACGGCCACCTGCGGGTGGGCGCCGCCTCCGCGTACGTCCGCTGCGACGACGACGCGATACTCAACGAGATCATGGCCGACAAGCGTGCCGGGGTCCTGCGGCTGCGTCGCCTCGCGCCGACCGTGCTGGCCACCCAGGCCGACCCGGCCACGCTCCTCGACGGTCTGCGCGAGATGGGGTTCGCCCCGGCCGCCGAGTCCGCCGAGGGCGATGTGGTGATCACCCGCGCCCTCGCCCACCGCACCCCGCCGCGCACGGCGCCCGAGCCGGTCCCGGACGGTCCCCCGGCCCCGGACGCGACCCTGCTCGCCGCCGCGGTCCGCGCCATCCGCGCCGGTGACCTCGCCTCCACCACGCCCCGCAAGGACACCGCCGCCCCGGTCGGCTCGGGTGAACTCCCCCGCACCAGTGCCGCCGAGACCCTCGCGACCGTGCAGGCGGCCGTCCTCACCGGCGAGGCCCTGTGGATCGGCTACGTCAACGCCGAGGGCTCCGCCACACAGCGCGTCATCGCCCCGATCCGCGTCGAGGGCGGCTACGTCACGGCCTTCGACCACACCGCGGACGAGGTCAGGACGTATCCGCTGCACCGGATCACCGGGGTCGCGGAGCTCGCGGACGACTGACCTTGATCGTCGCCGGTTGAGGCACACTGGACGTTTGGCCGTGCAGAGCCGTTGCAGAGCCACGCAGGTACCGCAGAAAGGCAGCCGCGCGTGAATGGTCCCCTCATCGTCCAGTCCGACAAGACCCTGCTCCTGGAAGTCGACCACGAGCAGGCCGACGACTGCCGTCGGGTCATCGCGCCGTTCGCGGAGCTGGAGCGGGCCCCCGAGCACATCCACACCTACCGGGTGACGCCGCTCGGCCTGTGGAACGCCCGGGCGGCCGGGCACGACGCCGAGCAGGTCGTCGACGCGCTGGTGCAGTACAGCCGGTATCCGGTGCCGCACGCGCTGCTCGTGGACATCGCCGAGACGATGGACCGGTACGGGCGGCTGACCCTCAGCAAGCACCCCGCGCACGGGCTGGTGCTCACCTCCACCGACCGTCCGGTGCTGGAGGAGGTGCTGCGTTCCAAGCGGATCGCCCCGCTGGTCGGCAACCGCATCGACCCCGACACCGTCGCCGTGCACCCCTCCGAGCGCGGGCAGATCAAGCAGACGCTGCTGAAGCTGGGCTGGCCCGCCGAGGACCTCGCGGGGTACGTCGACGGTGAGGCGCACGCGATCGAGCTGGCCGAGAACGGGTGGGCCCTCAGGCCGTACCAGAAGCAGGCGGTGGAGAACTTCTGGCACGGCGGGTCCGGCGTCGTCGTCCTGCCCTGCGGGGCCGGCAAGACGCTCGTCGGCGCCGGGGCGATGGCGCAGGCGAAGTCGACCACTCTCATCCTCGTCACGAACACCGTGTCGGCCCGGCAGTGGAAGCACGAGCTGGTGAAGCGGACGTCGCTGACCGAGGAGGAGATCGGCGAGTACAGCGGGACCCGGAAGGAGATCCGGCCCGTCACCATCGCCACGTACCAGGTGCTCACGACCCGGCGGAAGGGCGTCTACCCGCACCTGGAACTGTTCGACTCCCGGGACTGGGGGCTGATCCTCTACGACGAGGTGCACCTGCTGCCCGCGCCGGTCTTCAAGTTCACGGCGGATCTGCAGGCCCGGCGGCGGCTCGGTCTGACCGCGACGCTCGTCCGTGAGGACGGGCGCGAGTCGGACGTGTTCTCCCTCATCGGGCCGAAGCGTTTCGACGCGCCCTGGAAGGAGATCGAGGCGCAGGGCTACATCGCGCCCGCCGACTGTGTCGAGGTGCGGGTCAACCTGACCGACTCCGAACGGATCGCGTACGCCACCGCCGAGACCGAGGAGAAGTACCGCTTCTGCGCGACGACCGCGACCAAGCGGAAGGTGACCGAGGCGATCGTGCGGCGGTTCGCCGGGCAGCAGATCCTCGTCATCGGGCAGTACATCGACCAGCTGGACGAGCTGGGGGAGCACCTGGACGCGCCCGTGATCAAGGGGGAGACCAGCAACGCCCAGCGCGAGAAGCTCTTCGACGCGTTCCGGGAGGGCGAGATCAGCGTGCTGGTGGTGTCGAAGGTCGCGAACTTCTCGATCGACCTGCCGGAGGCGACGGTCGCCATCCAGGTGTCGGGGACCTTCGGGTCACGGCAGGAGGAGGCACAGCGCCTGGGTCGGGTGCTGCGGCCCAAGGCGGACGGGCACCAGGCCCACTTCTACTCGGTCGTCGCCCGCGACACCATCGACCAGGACTTCGCCGCGCACCGGCAGCGGTTCCTGGCGGAGCAGGGCTACGCCTACCGGATCGTAGACGCGGACGAGCTGCTGACGGAGAGCTGATCCACACCTGACGGCGAGCCGGCGGGGGCGGCGATCACCTGCGGCGATCACCTGCGGCGGACGCCCGCCTCTTCGCCGTACTCGCCGAGCACGACGACATCGAAAGCGGCGCCCGCGAACACCTTGACGGCACGCAGGGCCTCACCGAGGACGTGCCGGTGGCTGCCCAGGACGGGGGTGGCACCGGCCGGCCGGGGCGGGCGCGGAGCTGGGGTGATGGTTGCTGCGCTCATGCCTCCATGGTGGCTCTCCCGGCATAAGGACGGCATCGGTCTGGGGGACCGACCCGCGTGGTCCCCGCGTAGTACTTGCGGGTGAGGGGCTGGCCTCAGGGTGGAGGGGGCCCCTGACTTCTTCCCCTAGGGGGAGCCGCGGGGGCGCAGGGGGAGCCGCGGGCGCGCTCTGCTCCCGCAGCCCAGGTCCGCGAAAATCCATTGGCCCCCGCTTCCCCCGCTCGCCTAGAATCTCCGCTCTTGCCCGCCTCCCGTACGGAGTGCGGCCGCCCGGACGGAAACCGGGCGGCATTCGCAGTCACGCGTTCCGCAGCCGCGTACCTCGCAGCCGCACTTCTCCCAGCCCTGTATCCGCTGGTCCACCGGAGGCACCGCCTTGTCCACGCCCGTTGGCGACGATCCGCTCGCCCGAGAACGCTCCCACCTCGCCGGCTCCCGTGCCGCCCTGCGGGCCATGCGGGAGGACGTCGAGTCCCTCGACATCAGTGATGTCACCGCGAACTGGGTCAACGCCGAGGTCCTCTCCCGCCAGATCGACGACCGCATCAAGGCCCTGGCCGACCTGAGCGAGACCCCGCTGTTCTTCGGCCGCCTCGACTACCTGCACGCTCCCGGCGCCGAGCAGGCCGAGGGTGCGGAGGGTGAGCGGTTCTACGTCGGGCGGCGGCACGTGCACGACCACGACGGCGACCCGATGGTCATCGACTGGCGGGCACCGGTGTCGCAGCCGTTCTACCGGGCCTCCAAGAAGGACCCGATGGACATCGCGCTGCGCCGCCGCTTCGGCTACACCGGCGGTGACCTCACGGCGTACGAGGACGAGCATCTGCTGGACCCGGCCGAGGCGGCGAAGACGAGCAAACTGCTCCAGCGGGAGATCGAGCGGCCGCGTGTCGGCCCGATGCGGGACATCGTGGCGACCATCCAGCCCGAGCAGGACGAGATCGTCCGCAGCGGACTGGGCGGGACGGTCTGTGTGCAGGGAGGACCCGGCACCGGGAAGACCGCCGTCGGTCTGCACCGGGTCGCCTACCTCCTGTACGCCCACCGCGAGCGGCTCGCCCGCACCGGCACCCTCGTCATCGGGCCGAACCGGTCCTTCCTGCACTACATCGAGCAAGTGCTGCCCGCGCTGGGTGAGTTGTCGGTGAGTCAGGCGACCGTCGACGACCTGGTCGGGCATGTCGAGGTGCGCGGCACGGACGACGCGGCGGCGGCGGTCGTCAAGGGCGACGCGAGAATGGCGGACGTACTGAGGAGGGCCGCCTACTCGCATGTCACCATGCCCACCGAGTCGGTCGTGGTGGTGCGGGGCTCCCGTCGCTGGCGGGTCGCCGCGTACGAGGTCGAGGAGATCGTCCGGGAGTTGCTGGGCCGGGGCATCCGCTACGGCGCCGCCCGCGAGGCCCTCCCGCAGCGCATCGCGCACGCCGTGCTGGTGCAGATGGAGCGGGCGGGGGAGGCACCGGACGACCGGGTGCAGGACGCGGTGGCCCGCAACCCGGCGGTGAAGGCGCTCGTCAAGCAGGTCTGGCCGCCCATCGACCCGGCGAAACTCGTGCTGCGTCTGCTCACGGACGCGGACTTCCTCGCCGAGCACGCTGAGGGCGTCCTCACCGAGGAGGAGCAGAAGACGATCCTGTGGGTGAAGCCCGTCCGCAGCGTCAAGTCGGCCAGATGGTCGCCCGCGGACGCGGTGCTGGTCGACGAGGCGCAGGACCTGATCCAGCGCACCCACTCCCTGGGCCATGTGGTGCTGGACGAGGCGCAGGACCTCTCCCCCATGCAGTACCGGGCCGTCGGCCGCCGCTGCACCACCGGTTCGGCCACCGTCCTCGGCGACCTCGCGCAGGGCACCACCCCCTGGGCGACCCGGAGTTGGGACGAGGCGCTGGCCCACCTCGGTAAGTCGGACGGCGTCATCGAGGAACTGACGGCCGGTTTCCGCGTCCCGACCGACGTCATCACGTACGCCTCCCGGCTGCTCCCCCACATCGCGCCGGGCCTGACCCCGGTCGCGTCGGTCCGGGAGAACCCGGGCTTCTTCGACGTCCGCCCGGTCACCGGTACCGACGAAGTGGTCGCCGCCTGCGAGGAGTTGCTGCGCAACGAGGGCTCGACGGGCCTGATCACCGCCGACGCCCGTGTCCCGGCGCTGGCCGAGGCGCTCACGGCGGCGGGCATCGGCTACCTGGCCCCGGGCGAGGAGACCACGCGGGAGACCCGCCTGACCCTGGTCCCGGCTTCCCTGGCCAAGGGTCTGGAGTACGACTATGTGGTGCTCGACGAGCCCCGGGCCGTGGTCGACGGCGAACCCGACGAACGGACCGGCCTGCGCCGCCTCTACGTGGCCCTGACCCGGGCGGTCTCGGGCCTGATCGTGACCCACACGGCCCCGCTGCCGCCGCAGCTGGCGGACTGACCCGGTTCACAGAGACAGGCGGGCCCGGCGGGTGGCGGCAGCACGCGCGGCCGCCCCTCGCCGAGGGGCGGCCGCGCGGTCGTACCGGCTACTTCGGGTCGCGGTTGAACTGCGCCATCGACCACCGGTAGCCGAGCACCGTCAGGCCCACGCACCAGGCGATCGCGATCCACCCGTTGTTGCCGATCTCGGTCCCGAGCAGCAGGCCGCGCAGGGTCTCGATGGCGGGTGTGAACGGCTGGTACTCGGCGATCGGCTGGAACCAGCCCGGCATCGTGTCGGCCGGGATGAAGGCGCTGGAGATGAGCGGCAGCAGGATCAGCGGCATGGCCATGTTGCTGGCGGCCTCGGCGTTCGGGCTGGCCATGCCCATCCCGACCGCGATCCAGGTGAGGGACAGGGCGAACAGCGCGATCAGCCCGAACGCCGCCAGCCACTCCACGACGGTGGCGTCCGTGGACCGGAACCCGATGGCCACACCGACGGCGCCGACGAGGAGCGCGCTGGCCAGGCACTGCAGCACGCTGCCGACGACGTGTCCGACGATCACCGAGCCGCGGTAGACCGCCATCGTGCGGAAGCGGGCGATGAGGCCCTCGGACATGTCCATGGAGACGTACACCGCGGCCCCGATCACGGTGCTCCCGACGGTCATCAGCAGGATGCCCGGGACGATGTAGGCGATGTAGTCGGAGCGGTCCGCGCCGCCGCCGCCGATGCCCGCGCTCATCACGTCGCCGAAGATGTAGACGAAGAGCAGCAGCATCATGATCGGCGTGAGCAGCAGGTTCAGCGTCGCGGACGGGTAGCGCCACGCGTGCAGCAGGTTGCGGCGCAGCATCGTGTGCGAGTCGCGGACGGCGAGGGAGATCCGGGACGGGCGGGCGGGGGCCAGGGGGGCGCTCATCGGTGGTTCTCCTTCAGTTGGTTGGGCTGGTTGGGCTGGCTGGGGAGGTCCGCCGGGCCGGTCAGGGCGAAGAAGACGTCGTCGAGGTCGGGGGTGTGCACGGTCAGTTCGTCGGCCTCGATGCCGGCCGCGTCCAGCAGGTCGAGGATGGAGCGCAGTTCGCGTTGGCTGCCGTCGCTGGGGATGTGCAGCGTGAGCGCCTCGTCGCCGGAGGTCCTCCCGGCCGGGCGCGGCAGGGAGTGGAGGGTGACCTCGCTCAGCGCGGAGGCGGCGGACCGGTAGGCGGCGGGGTCGGTGAGGCGGAGCCGGATGTGCCCGCCGGGGATGAGCCGCTTGAGTTCCTCGGCGGTGCCCTCGGCCGCGATCCGGCCGTCGTGGAGTACGGCGATACGGTCGGCGAGCTGGTCGGCTTCCTCCAGGTACTGGGTGGTGAGGAAGACGGTGACGCCGTCGGCGACGAGCTCGCGGATGATGCCCCACATGTTGTGGCGGGAGCGTGGGTCGAGGCCGGTGGTGGGCTCGTCGAGGAAGATGATCCTCGGATTGCCGACCAGCGTCATGGCGAGGTCGAGGCGGCGCTTCATGCCGCCGGAGTAGGTGGAGGCGGGTTTCTTCGCGGCGTCGGTGAGGTCGAAGCTCTCCAGGAGGTCGGCGGCGACCTGGCGTCCCTCGCGCTTGGACAGGTGGTGCAGGTCCGCCATCAGGAGCATGTTCTCCTCGCCGGTGATCAGCCCGTCGACGGCGGAGAACTGACCCGTCACGCCGATCGCGGCGCGCACTCCGTCCGGTGAGGTGGCGATGTCGTGGCCGGCGACCTGGGCCTGTCCGCCGTCGGCGGTGATGAGGGTGGACAGGATCTTCACCGCGGTGGTCTTGCCGGCGCCGTTCGGGCCGAGCAGCGCGAAGACCGAGCCGGCCGGGATGCGCAGGTCGATGCCGTCGAGCACCACCTTGTCGCCGTACGACTTGCGCAGACCGACGGAGGTGACGGCGGCCGGGGCCGGGTGACCCTCGCCCGGCCTGGACGTGGGCATGACAGATGAAGGCATGGGGCCCTCCCTTTCGAAGGCTGAGGTGGGTGCTGAAGTGGGCGGCGGGCGGGGCCGGTTGGGGAGGTGGCGCTCAGGCCTTGGCGCGGCGGACGTCGATGTTGCCCCAGTTGGTCCGCGCGTGGACCTTGACGGTGTCCTCGGTCTGCGCCGGGGCCTCGGAGGCGGTGAGCGTGTTGCGTACCTGCCCGCGGTTGGAGCTGACGTCGAGCCAGGCGGCGGTGCCCTCGCGGATGCCGATCTCGATGGGTCCGTTGGAGGTCTCCAACCGGACGTCCCCGCGGGCGACTTCGGCGACGCGAAGGGAGCCGTTGGTGGCGGTGCCGGTGACCGAGGCCTCGGCGCGCGCGATGTCGATGCCGCCGTTGGCGCCGTTCACCCGCAGCTCACCCAGCACGGCACCGACGGTCGTGGTGCCGTTCGAGTTCTTCAGGACGGCGGGGCCGTCGACGACGCCGACGCGCAGACTGCCGGAGCTGGTGGTGATCTCGGCCTTGCCCTCGACCCGGTCCACGGTGATCGAACCGTGCGACACGGTCAGTTGCAGCGGGCCGGTGGTGTCGAGGCGGACATCGCCGGTGGAGCTCTTCACCCGGACCTCGCCGAGCCGTCCCTCACCGAGGACCTGGACCCAGGCGCCGGTCAGGTCGACGTGCGAGTCCGTGGGCAGCTCGACGGTCACGTCGACGGCACCGGTGGGCCCGATCACGCGGCGTTCCTTCGTCCTGATGGTCAGGACGCCGCCCGCGTAGGTGACCTCGGTCTGCTCGGCCGCCCGCACGTCCTTGGTGCCCTTCGGGTCGCGGGGCCGTACCTCGACGACGGTGTCGAGGCGGTCGCCCGCGGTGAACTGGATGGAACCGGCCCCGACGTGCGCGGTGACCGAGATCGGTTCGGAGGTGTCGAAAGAAGGCATGGCTGTCCCGTCCTCTTGGCTCTTCGGGCCGTCCCCGCTGGTGGGACGTGGTGTGGGTGTGAAGGGGTACGGGCGGGGCGCGGCTAGCGCACCCAGCCCGTGAAGCTCTGTCCGAGGGTCTGCACCTTCTCCGGCGTACGGGGCCGGGTGCCGCCGTCGACCGCGGCCGACACGGCCCGCACCAGCCACGCGTTGACCGACAGGCCCTCGCGGCTCGCGGCCTCCTCGGCGCGCGTCTTGAGGTGGGCCGGCAGACGCAGATTGACGCGGGCGGTGCCGCCCTCGTCACCGTCGGCCGGGGCCGGGGCCCTGGGCGGTTCGACGGGCGCGGTCGGCTCGGCGGGGGCGGCGTCGCCGTAGGTGGGCGGCGGTGTCACCACGAAGTCGGGGTCGAGCCCGCGCAGCCGTACGTCGACCGAGCCGGGGGCGAGTTCACGGGTGATCTCGTCCATCGCGGCGGAAAGCACGTTGAGCATGGTCAGCCGGGTCGCCGACTCCAGGGGAGCGGTCAGCCTCTCCGCCAGCTCGCGGGCTTCGTCGCCGCCGGCCTCGGCGGCCACCGCGAGTTCGCGGCGGAGGGTGTCGACATACGGGGTGAGGTCCATGACGCCATCATGGCAGCACTATGGCGCCATACGCAAGCGGGAGTGGCGCCTTGCGTGGAGCGGATATCGACGGAGTACCTCTGAACTGGGGAAACGTGACGGGATCGACTTGAGCCATCATGACGCCACGCTGGTGCATCCGCTTTCTGAAGACACGGAACGAGGCTCAGTGGCACCACATGGCACCACCTGGCGCCATATGACGCCGGATGGCGCCAGGCGGTGCCACCCGCAACACCACGTGGCGCCACCCACCCCTCACCCCTCGTCCAGCACCCGCCGCCACCGCGCCACCGCGTCCACCGACACCGGTCGCCCCCAGCCGTCCGGCCGCGCCGCCCCGCCGATGTGGAAGCCGTCGATACCGGCGGCCAGCAGCCGCGGTACGTGATCGAGCCGCAGCCCGCCGCCCACCAGCAGTCGCTGCTCGTACCCCGGTTCCCCGCGCCGCGCCGCCTCCGCGAGCAGCGTGGGGAGGCCGTCGTCGACGCCCGAGGCCGCACCGGCCGTCAGGTACGTGTCGAGGCCGGGCAGGCCGTCCAGCTGCTTGCGCAGCGCGTCCCGGTCGGCGGCGCGGTCGATGGCCCGGTGGAACGTCCACGGGCAACCGTCCAGCACGCCCACCACCCGCTCCACGGCCGGCAGGTCCACCCCGCCGTCCGCGTCGAGGAACCCCAGCACGAACTCCTCGGCCCCGGCTTCCCGCAGGTCCCCGGCGGCCCGGACCACCCGGTCCACCCCGGCGTCGCCCCCGGCCGCGAACCCGTCCGTCAGCCGCAGCATCACCCGCAGCGAGATGTCGACGGCCGCCCGGATCCCGGCGACGGTGCCGGGCGACGGGGTCAGCCCGTCGGCCGCCATGTCGGTGACCAGTTCGAGGCGGTTCGCGCCTCCGGCCTGAGCGGCGACCGCGTCCTCGACGTCGAGGGCGATCACCTCCAGGACTGCACGGTTGCTCATGGGGCCCCAATCAACGGCGGCGTTCAACGACGACAACAGGTCTAGTCCAATTTAAGAGTACGCCCCGCGATCCACACCCCGCCCGTGCCACGAGGAGAATGGCCCCATGGCCGACCCCGACGCCCTGCGCACCCGCTTCGCCCGCGCCCTGGAAGGAGCCCGCACCCCCAAGGCCACCGGCCCCGAGCCCGGCCCCGGTCCCGCCCCCGACCCCGCGCCGTACGCCGACAACCTGCTCGCCCGCTGGCAGGAGCCGCAGCGCCGCTACCACACGCTCACCCACCTGACCGCGGTGCTCGACCACATCGACGTCCTCGAGGAGCACGCCGCCGACCCGGACGTCGTACGCCTGGCCGCCTGGTTCCACGACGCGGTCTACCACCCCGACCGCTCCGAGAACGAGGAACGCTCGGCCCGTCTCGCCGAGCGTGCCCTGCCCGAGGCCGGGGTCTCCGCCGCGAAGACGGCCGAGGTGGCCCGCCTGGTCCGTCTCACCGTCACCCACGACCCGGCCGACGACGACCGCGACGGCCAGGTGCTGTGCGACGCCGACCTGGCGATCCTCGCCGCGCCGCCCGCCGCGTACGCCGCCTACACGGCCGCCGTCCGCGAGGAGTACGGCTTCGTCCCCCCGGACGCCTTCCGCGACGGCCGCGCCGCGATCCTGCGCCAACTCCTCGACCTGCCCGCGCTGTTCCGGACCCCGCACGGCCGGGATGAGTGGGAGGCGACGGCCCGCTACAACCTGGCCGCCGAGCTGGAAATGCTGTCGACCTGAGACACCGGCCCCCATACCCTGCCCCTCATGAGGGACTTGGGCGGGGAACGGGTGGAGGAGGCCGTCGCGGGCGCGCTGGCGCTGCTGCGGACGGCGACGGACCGGGACTGGGACGGGGTGCGGGCCGATCGGCTGGAGTGGAGCTGCCATCGCACCGCCGAGCACCTCGCGGGCGCGCTGTTCGCCTACGCGGGCCAGCTGGCGAGCCGACCGCGGGACGCGTACGTCCCCTTCGAGATCACCCTGGACGAGGGCACCGACCAGGACGGCCTGCTGGACGTCGTCGAGACGGCCGCAGCGCTGCTGGTCGCCGCGTTCCGCGCCACACCCCGCCGGGCGCGCGCCTTCCACCCGTTCCCCTTCCGCAGCGCGAACCGTGAGGGCTTCGCCGCGATGGGCGTCGCGGAGACGCTGCTGCACACCCGGGACATCGCCGAGGGCCTCGGGCTGACGTACACGCCGGCCCCCGAGCTCGCCGAGTACGTCCTGACCCGGATCTTCCCGACCGTCCGGCCCGGCCCCGACCCCTGGCAGACCCTGCTGTGGGCCACCGGCCGCGGTGAGCTGCCCGGCCGTGACCCGGTCACCGAGTGGCGCTGGTCCAACAACCTGGTCCTCCCCGCCGACCGCCTCACCCTGGAGGGCGTCACCCCCGCGGCCGTCGCCGACCTGTGCGCGGGCGGCGACGGCGGCTTCGACTGGCTGGACGGCGGCCCCTTCGAGGGCACGCTGGAGGCCGCCGGGATGGTGCTGAAGGCGTACGAGGCGGGCGTGCACCGCCCGGAGTTCGGCCTGTTCGCCCTGGTACGGCGGAGCGACGGCCGCGCGGTCGGCGGCATGGGCTTCCACGGGGTACCGGACGAGGAGGGCCAGGCCGAGGTCGGCTACGACCTGGTGGAAGGCGCCCGCGGCCAGGGCTACGCCACCGAGGCTCTGCGCGCGCTGAGCGAGTGGGCGCTGGCCCGGGACGGCGTACGGTCCCTGTTCGCGACCGTGGAGGCGGACAACGCCCCGTCCCAGGCGGTGCTCTCCCGCGTCGGGTTCAGGCAGGTCAGCGAGGACTTCGACGACGAGGGGCTGCTGGCCTACCAACTACGGGGCTGACTCCACCCGCTCACGAACCGCGCGGCAGTGTCCGCCCGCTCACGAACCGTGCGGCAGCGTCCGCCCCTTCGGTCTGCGCAGTCCCGCCCCGTGCAGCAGCCGGACCACCTCCCGGCTGCTGACCTCCACCGCGCCCGCCGCCACCGCGTCCGCGTACCGGTCGGACGGGATGTCGTAGTGGTCCCGCTCGAAGGCCCGGGGCGGGGCGCCCAACCGCTCGGCGAAGGTGTGCAGTTCGGCGAAGGAGACGTCGCTGACGAGGTGCGACCACATGCGTCCGTGGCCCGGCCAGGTCGGCGGGTCGATGTAGACCGTCACGAGGGGCTCGGTCCCCCGATGGCGGACCCCAGCGAGCCGACCGCCGCGACCTTCACCCCCGCCTTGTGGCACACCCAGCGCGGATCGGGGCCGAGCTCCGGCTCCACCTCCAGCGCGTGCGGGTCGCCGGCTCCGCACACCGGGCACAGCGGCCAGCGGCCGTAGGCCTCCAGCAGGGCGTCCTGCACGTCCTGCGCGACCAATCCGGCCACGAACTCGACGCCTTCCGGCCACTGCTCGACCCACCAGCGGCGCTGGACGACGGAGTCCTCGACCATCGACACCACGTCGGCGGCGGCGACCTCGTTGGAGGCCAGGTCGGCGAGCACGAGGGCGCGTGCCGCGTGCAGCGCCTGCTCCAGGGGGCTGACGGGGTCGCTGATGGGGTCGCTGCCGGGCGCACTACTGGGGTCGTCGCTGGGGTCGTCGCTGCGGTCCATGCCCCCATTGTGCGCACTCTTGACCGAGATACCGATCCGAAAATATCTTTCAATCGTGACGCGTGAAGTGAAGGAAGTTTTCAGCCAGGGCAGCGGAGGCCCGCCGCCCGTCCCCGCCGCCCTCGCCGCCAAGGTGCGCACGCTGGCTCCGTCCATGACCCGTTCCATGCAGCGGGTCGCCGAGGCCGTCGCGAGCGACCCGGCCGGCTGCGCGGCCCTGACCGTCACCGGCCTCGCCGAACTCACCGGCACCAGCGAGGCGACCGTGGTCCGCACCGCCCGGCTGCTCGGCTACCCCGGCTACCGCGACCTGCGCCTCGCGCTGGCCGGCCTCGCCGCCCAGCAGCAGTCCGGCCGGGCGCCCGCGATCACGACGGACATCGCGGTCGACGACCCGATCGGCGACGTCGTCGCGAAACTCGCCTACGACGAGCAGCAGACCCTCGCGGACACGGCGGCCGGCCTGGACACCGTGCAGCTCGGGGCGGCCGTGACGGCGCTGGCCGGCGCCCGCCGGACCGACGTCTACGGCGTCGGGGCCAGCGGGCTGGTCGCCCAGGACCTCACCCAGAAGCTGCTGCGGATAGGGCTGATCGCCCACGCGCACAGCGATCCCCACCTGGCGGTGACCACCGCGGTGCAGCTGCGCCCGGGGGACGTCGCGATCGCGATCACGCACTCCGGCTCGACCGGCGACGTCATCGAACCGCTCCGGGTCGCCTTCGAACACGGGGCGACGACGGTGGCGATCACCGGACGGCCGGACGCCGCGGTGACGCAGTACGCCGACCACGTACTGACGACCTCCACCGCGCGGGAGAGTGAACTTCGGCCGGCGGCGATGTCGTCGCGGACCAGTCAGCTGCTGGTGGTGGACTGTCTGCTGGTAGGGGTGGCGCAGCGGACCTACGAGACGGCGGGGCCCGCGCTGTCGGCGTCCTACGAGGCGTTGGCGCATCGGCATCGGCATCGGCATCGGCGTTAGCCGGACCGCAGCTCCGACCGTTCGTGGTGATCTGCGGGCCGCTGCGACTGGTCGCGCAGTTCCCCGCGCCCCTGTCCGTACGACATCACACCGCACCTGGGAAAGAGCCGACCCTCACCATGACCTCCACCTCCGACCCCCGTGAGCTCCAGGCCCAGTTGGGGTCCCTCACCACCGAGGCCTTCCGCCCCGAGCTCGCCGACATCGACCGGCTGCCCACCCTCGACATCGCCCGCCTCATGAACGGCGAGGACGCCTCCGTGGCGAGCGCCGTCGCCGAGCGGCTGCCGGAGATCGCCGCCGCGGTCGACGCCGTCGCCGAGCGGATGGCGCGCGGCGGACGGCTGATCTACGCGGGCGCCGGTACCGCGGGGCGGCTGGGCGTCCTGGACGCCTCCGAGTGCCCGCCCACCTTCAACACGGACCCCTCACAGGTCGTCGGCCTGATCGCGGGCGGCCCGGCAGCCTTGGCCACCTCGGTCGAGGGCGCCGAGGACTCGGCGGAGCTGGCGCGGACCGACCTCGACGCGCTCACGCTGACCCCGGACGACACGGTGGTCGGCATCTCCGCGTCCGGCCGTACCCCGTACGCCATCAGCGCGGTGGAACACGCCCGCGCGCAGGGCGCGTTGACCATCGGGCTGGCCTGCAACGCGGACAGCGCGCTCGCGGCGGCGGCCGAGCACGGCATCGAGATCGTCGTCGGCGCCGAGCTGCTCACCGGCTCCACCCGCCTGAAGGCCGGCACGGCACAGAAGCTGGTCCTCAACATGCTGTCGACGATCACGATGATCCGGCTGGGCAAGACGTACGGGAACCTGATGGTCGACGTCCGCGCCTCCAACGACAAGCTCCGCGCCCGCTCCCGCCGTATCGTCGCCCTCGCCACGGGCGCGGACGACGCCGAGATCGACCGGGCCCTCGCCGCCAGCGACGGCAGGGTGAAGCCCGCCATCCTGACGATCCTCGCCGACGTCGACGGCCCGACGGCCACCCGGCTCCTGGAGGACTCCGGCGGCCATCTGCGCGCGGCGCTGGCGGCGGCGGCCCGCTGACCCCACGGGATCAGGAGGGAAGCCGGCCGTCCTCGTTGACTCTCCGCACCCGGGCCCGCAGTACCTCCGCCCGCGGCGCGGGCCCCGTCGACTCCGGCGGACAGTCCCACTCCCGGCCCCCGGCGACGGGCCGCAACTGCACCCTGCCCCCCACATGCCCCATGACCTCCCCGAGCCGCCCGTCGCGCACGTCCACGACATGCGTACCGACCGCGGGCCGCTCCCCCCGCAGCACGGACGCCAGCCGCTCGGCCGTACGGACGTTGCAGCGCCCCAGCTCCACCAGGGCGAACGGCTCGTCGCTCGCGCCGGTCACGGGATCCACGCACAGCGACGGCAGGACGACGCCGACGCCGACGAGGGCCTCCCGCAGGGTTCGCACGACTTCTTCGGTCGCCCGCACGGCCATCTCTCTCTACCTCCACGCTGAGTTGACGGTTCACCACACAGCGTGTCCGGTACGGCTCTAACCTGGCCAGACAGGACGACCCAACAACCTCATCTGTCGGACAGGGAGTTGCCATGGCTGGACCGAAGGACCTCGACCCGTCGTCTTCGCCTCGCGCACTTCTCGGGGCAGAGTTACGTCACGCCAGGGAGAAGGCCGGACTGAGCCAGGAGGACCTGGGGGCACGGTTGTTCGTGAGCGGGTCGTTCATCGGCCAGCTGGAGGCGGCGACACGACGGATGCAGCCGGAGTACGCGCGACTGTTGGACGAGGCGCTGGATACGGGTGACTTCTTCCAACGGAACTGCGGGGCAGCGAACAAATCCCGCTACCCCGAGCACTTCGCCGAGGCGGCGGAGGCGGAGACGATTGCCACGGCTATCCGCCAGTACGCGCCGATGCTGATCCCCGGCCTGGTCCAGACGCCCGCGTACGCACGGGCTGTGAACCGCGCCTACGATCCGACGGCGCCGGAGGAAACCATCGACGAGTGGGTCGAAGGCCGAATGGTGCGGACCCGTCTGCTGGACCACCCAACAAAGCCGTTGTTGTGGCTGGTGCTTGACGAGGCGGTGTTGCGTCGGGAGACGGGTGGCCGGGCGGTGATGGCGGAGGCGCTGCGCCACGTCGCGGGCCTGGCCCGCCGGAGCCGGATCATCGTGCAGGTCCTGCCGTTCAGCGCTGGAGCGCACAAGGCGACTGAGGGCTCGCTGAAGCTGATGGACTTTGAGGACGCCCCTCCGCTGATCTACTTCGAGGGGCCCGGCACAGGACGACTGGAGGACGACCCGGCCACAGTCGCCCAACAGAGGTTCACCTTCGACCTCCTCACGGCCTCCGCGCTCTCTCCGGAGAAGTCCCTGGCCCTGATCGAGGCGAAGGCGCAGGATTACGCTCATGACAAACACCCCTGATTACGACCTGAGCACGGCCACCTGGCGCAAGTCGACCTACAGTGGCGGCGGGGGGAATGACTGCCTCGAAGTCGCCGACGGCAACCCCACCCTCATCCCCGTCCGCGACTCAAAAACCCCCTCCGGCCCGAAGCTCGCGTTCCGGCCGGAGGCGTGGTCCGCGTTCGTCGACAACCTCAAGCGCACCTGACGCGACCAAGAGGTCAGGATCTGACCTACATGACTCCTAACGTGAGGCCCTACCGACGGAACGGCAATCCACGGAGGGCCCACGCCATGAACACCACCCTGACCACCACCGAGCGCACCGACCTGCTGGAGGCGCTGGCCAAGCAGCGGCACTTCCTGCGCTTCACCACCCGCGATCTCACCGACGAGCAGGCCGGGCAGCGAACCACCGCCAGCGAACTGTGCCTCGGCGGCCTGATCAAGCACGTCACGTCCGTGGAACGCAACTGGGTGGACTTCATCCAGAACGGCCCGTCGGCGATGGGCGACTTCACCGCCATGACCGAGGCCGACTGGGCCCGGCGGGCCGACGAGTTCCGGATGCTGCCCGGCGAGACCCTGGCCGGCGTACTGGCCGCCTACGCGGAGACGGCCGACCGGACGGACGAGCTGGTCGCCGCCCTGCCCGACCTGGACGCCGCGCATCCGCTGCCCAAGGCCCCGTGGTTCGAGGCCGAGGCCCAGTGGTCGGCCCGCAGGGTGCTGCTGCACATCATCGCCGAGACCGCCCAGCACGCCGGCCACGCCGACATCATCCGGGAGTCCCTGGACGGCGCCAAAAGCATGGGCTGACCCACCGACCGCACCGCGCCGAGCCCTCTCCCAGTCAACGAGACAGAACAGCCCCCGCCAGGTGCAGCAACACCTGGCGGGGGCTTGACCTACGAGATCGACAGTCGCAGATGTGTACAGTTTTCAGGGTCCCCGCGACGACCGGAGCCGCACCCCATGAACCACGCCCAGCTCACCGCCCTGGGGCGCGCCCTCCGGGTTCTCGGAGAACACGGCGACGCCCTGACCGCCGACACCCCCGACACCAAGCTCCACGAGGTCAAGGCCGACCTCAAGCGCGCCCTGGACCTGCTGGACGACAGCGTCAGCGGCGCCGCGCCCTCCACCCGGTGCGCGGAGCACCCGAACGGGCCGGTCGACGAGAACGCCCCCGACCTGTGTCTGCTGTGCGAGACCCGGCGGCGGGCGGCCCGGCGTTCCGAGATCAACGGACCCGCGCCCGCGCACGCCCCTGACCCCACGCCCTCCCGGTACGGCGTACGGGAGGACCGGCCGCAGCCCCAGCAGCGGTGGCTGCCGGAGCTGTGGAACGGACAGGTGTGGCAGCTGTGCGGAACCCCGCGCCGGGACCGGCGCGAGGCCGAGCTGTACCTCAACGCCCAGCGCCGCGGCCCCCGCGCCGCCATGGCGTACCGGCTGGTGCACGAGTTCACCGACTACGAGGTGGTGCGGGTCTGGGGCACCCCGATACGCGTCGACATCGAACCGCTCGGCAACCTCTGAGCCGCGCTCACCCCAGCAACGGCAGCGCCGCGAACTCGTACCCCTCCCACAGCCGCCTCGACGTCTCCTCCGGGTACGCCCTGACCTGCGGCTCCGCGTCCAGCACCTGCACCAGCCGCGCCTCAGTGTCATACGCCGGCCAGCCCGGGTCGCCGGTCCTCGCGAACGCCGTCCAGGACTGCCGGAAACGGGCCGACAGCGCCTCGGCCTCCGCCGTGACCTCCCCGGCGAACAGCAGCAGACCTAGATCGGCGCCGAACGTGCCGAAGAGCAACGGGATGTCGAGGCCGTGGCAGGCACCCATGGCGCCGGAGAGAGCCGGCGCCGACCAGGTCAGTTCGTAGACGTGGGCCCGGCCGCCGCCCGCGACCTGCGCCTCGGCCAGCTGGAGACTCGGCATGCCGAACAGCCAGTCGGTCTGGACGCGTTCGAACAGCTCACCCGGCGAGGCGTCGGGGAACGCGGCACGGTACCTGGCTTCACCCGAGTCACCGGCAGCAGCGGGCGCGAACATCCGCAGCGCCCCCCGCGCCTGCTCCTCCGTGATCCTGCCCAGCTGCCTGCTCATCGCCAGGAACAGCCGGAACTCGTCCCGGTTGTGGCCGACGACCAGTTCCACGTCCCGCCCCGCCCCGGCCTTCAGCGCCTCCCAGGGCGTGACCGGCAGGACCTCGCCGTCGACCACCGGGGAGAACGGGGTCACCGTGGGGGCGGCCTGGCCCCACCTGTCGACGTACTGGAGCATCTTCTCGCCCAGTGCCGCGCCCGCCGAGGTCAGCCGGCGCGGGTCGACCGCGGACAGGTCGGCGGCCGTCGGACGCAGGCCCGCCTCCGCGGCGATCGCCGTCGCGATATCACGGGCCAGCGCGTCGGAGAAGTACGTGCCCGGCACGCTCTGCGCGATGGCCCGCCGGAACAGCCCGGACGCGCTCGGCATGGCGAGCAGGGAGGCCACCGATCCGGCGCCCGCCGACTCGCCGAAGACGGTCACCTGACCGGGGTCGCCGCCGAACGCCGTGATGTTGTCCCGTACCCACTCCAGCGCGGCGACCTGGTCGAGCAGACCCCGGTTGGCGGGCGCCCCCTCGATGCGGGTGAAACCCTCGATGCCGACGCGGTAGTTCAGGGTGACGACCACGACATCGCCGTCCCGCGCGATGCGGTGGGCGTCGTAGCCGGGGCTGCCCGTGTGGCCGATCTTGTAGGCACCGCCGTAGATCCACACCATGACCGGGCGGCGGGCGGCCGGATCCGGGTCGGGCGTCCAGACGTTGACCGTCAGCCAGTCGTCGCCCAGGGGCACATCGGGTGGGACGCCCTCGCCCAGTCCTGCCGCGTCCTGCGGGGGCGGCGGCCCGAAGGCGTACGCGTCCCGGACGCCGTCCCACGCCTCGGGCGGGCGGGGCGCCTGGAAGCGGGCCTCGCCGACCGGTGGCGCGGCGAACGGGATGCCGCGGAAGACGGCCAGCCCGTCCTCCGGGCGCCCGCGCACCGCACCCGACGCGGTGCGGACCTCTGGATTTCGGGCCTCGGTTGTCGTCACGGTGGGCGCTCCTCGCGGTCAGGCCGATGGTTGCTCGCCTGAATCATTGCTGCCACCCATGACTTTGTCACCCATGACTCTGTCATCCAGGACTTCGTCTGGATTTGTCATCCATGACTTCGTCACCGAGGCCCTGCGCCTGGAGTCGGACTCAGCTGAGCGTCGCCAGCGCCGCCGCATCGAACGGCTTCAGCTCGTCGAAGCGGCCCGCGAGCACCTTCGCCGCCCACTCCGGGTCCTGGAGCAGCGCGCGGCCCACGGCGACCATGTCGAACTCCTCGGCCTCGAGACGGTCGAGCAGGTCGTCGATGCCCTTGACCGGAGCGCCCTCGCCCATGAAGCCCTTGATGAAGTCGCCGTCGAGGCCGACCGAGCCGACGGTGATGACGGGCTTGCCGGTGAGCTTCTTGGTCCAGCCGGCCAGGTTGAGGTCGGAGCCGTCGAACTCGGGGAGCCAGTAGCGGCGGGTGGAGGCGTGGAAGGCGTCGACGCCGGCCGCGGCGAGCGGGGCGAGGATGGCCTCCAGCTCCTCCGGGGTCTCGGCGAGGCGCGCGCGGTAGGCCTCCTGCTTCCACTGGGAGTAGCGGAAGAGGATCGGGAACTCGGGCGAGACGCTCTCGCGGACCGCCGCCACGATCTCCTCGGCGAACTTCGCCCGGGCCACCGGGTCACCGCCGTAGGCGTCGGTGCGGCGGTTGGTGCCCGCCCACAGGAACTGGTCGATGAGGTAGCCGTGGGCGCCGTGCAGCTCCACACCGTCGAAGCCGATCCGCTCGGCGGCGGCCGCGGCCTCGGCGAACGCGCCGATGACGTCGTCGAGGTCCCGCTGGGTCATCGCCTTGCCGGTGACCTCGTCGGCGCCGATCCGCAGTCCGGAGGGGCCGACGGCGGGGGCGTCCGCGTAGGGCGGCTGGCCCTGCTCACGCACCATGCCGATGTGCCACAGCTGCGGGACGATCGTGCCGCCCGCCGCGTGCACATCCTCGGCGACCTTCGCCCAGCCCGCGAGCTGCTCCTCGCCGTGGAAGCGCGGGATGCTGTCGCTCTGCCCGGCCGAGTCGTGACCGACGTAGGTGCCCTCGGTGACGATCAGGCCGACGCCCGCGGCGGACCGGCGCGCGTAGTACGAGGCCACGTCCGCGCCCGGGATGCCGCCCGGGGACAACGCGCGGGTCATTGGCGCCATCGCGATGCGGTTGGGGACGGTCAGGCCGTTGAGGGAAACGGGCCGGGAGAGGACTTCGGCCGCGCGGGAGGCGGAGGCGGCGACGGTCACGTGGGGACTCCTCAGGACAGAGCGGGAAAAACCGGTCGGTATGTGCATGCGCATATACGTTGCGTAGACGTCAACCGGCGCACCCGCTCCGGCATTCCGCTGACGTTGTGAGCCCGGACACGCCCGAGGGCGGCACCCCCTGTCTCCAGGGAGTGCCGCCCTCGGTCAAGGACGGTTGATCAACCCTCAGGTCGATCAGAAGTCCATGTCACCGCCCGGCATGCCGCCGCCGGCCGGGGCAGCGCCCGCCTTCTCCGGCTTGTCGGCGATGACGGCCTCGGTGGTGAGGAACAGCGCGGCGATGGAGGCGGCGTTCTGCAGCGCGGAACGGGTCACCTTCGCCGGGTCGATGATGCCCTCGGCGATCATGTCGACGTACTCACCGGTCGCGGCGTTCAGGCCGTGGCCGACGGGCAGGTTGCGCACCTTCTCGACGATGACGCCACCCTCGAGACCACCGTTGACGGCGATCTGCTTGAGCGGGGCCTCCAGCGCGAGCTTCACGGCGTTGGCGCCGGTCTGCTCGTCACCCACCAGGTCCAGCTTCTCGAAGACCGAGGAGGCCTGGAGCAGGGCCACGCCACCACCGGCGACGATGCCCTCCTCGACGGCGGCCTTCGCGTTGCGGACGGCGTCCTCGATGCGGTGCTTGCGCTCCTTGAGCTCCACCTCGGTGGCGGCACCGGCCTTGATGACCGCGACACCGCCGGCGAGCTTCGCCAGGCGCTCCTGCAGCTTCTCGCGGTCGTAGTCCGAGTCGCTGTTCTCGATCTCGGCGCGGATCTGGTTGACCCGGCCCTGGACCTGGTCGGAGGAGCCGGCACCGTCGACGATGGTGGTCTCGTCCTTGGTGATGACGACCTTGCGGGCACGGCCCAGGAGGTCGATGGAGGTGTTCTCGAGCTTGAGACCGACCTCCTCGGAGATGACCTCGCCGCCGGTGAGGATGGCGATGTCGTTCAGCATCGCCTTGCGGCGGTCGCCGAAGCCCGGGGCCTTGACGGCGACGGACTTGAAGGTGCCGCGGATCTTGTTGACGACCAGGGTCGACAGGGCCTCGCCCTCGACGTCCTCGGCGATGATCAGCAGCGGCTTGCCCGACTGCATGACCTTCTCCAGGAGCGGGAGCAGGTCCTTGACGGAGCCGATCTTGGAGTTGGCGATCAGGATGTACGGGTCGTCGAGCGACGCCTCCATACGCTCCATGTCGGTGGCGAAGTACGCCGAGATGTAGCCCTTGTCGAAGCGCATACCCTCGGTGAGCTCCAGCTCCAGACCGAAGGTCTGGGACTCCTCGACGGTGATGACGCCTTCCTTGCCGACCTTGTCCATGGCCTCGGCGATGAGCTCGCCGATCTGGGTGTCGGCGGCGGAGATGGAGGCCGTGGAAGCGATCTGCTCCTTGGTCTCGACATCCTTGGCCTGCTCGAGGAGGGCACCGGAGACGGCCTCGACGGCCTTCTCGATACCGCGCTTGAGGGCCATCGGGTTGGCGCCGGCGGCTACGTTGCGCAGGCCTTCCTTGACCAGGGCCTGGGCGAGGACGGTCGCCGTGGTCGTACCGTCACCAGCGACGTCGTCCGTCTTCTTGGCGACTTCCTTGACCAGCTCGGCGCCGATCTTCTCGTACGGGTCCTCGAGCTCGATCTCCTTGGCGATGGAGACACCATCGTTGGTGATCGTGGGGGCGCCCCACTTCTTCTCGAGGACGACGTTGCGGCCCTTGGGGCCGAGCGTCACCTTGACGGCGTCCGCGAGCTGGTTCATGCCGCGCTCGAGGCCGCGCCGTGCCTCCTCGTCGAACGCGATGATCTTGGCCATGTGAAGTGGTCCCTCCAGGACTGGGGGTGATTCCTTCGGACCGCGCCCGCGCCCGCGACGGACGGCTCGCATGCCTGTGGTTCCTTGCCCCACCTGGCCTGCGGGCCTCACCGACTCGGTCCTTCTTTGTCACTCTCACCTTCAGAGTGCTAACGCCAATGATTAGCACTCGCCCATGCCGAGTGCAAGCGCCTCGGGGGGATCCGCAGGTGAACAGTGCACCCGGCCGTGCCCCGGGGCGCGTCCGTCGCGGCCCCGCGCAGACGGACGGGCGGACGGGCGGACGGGCGGACGGGGGACCGGGGGACCGGGGGACGGGTGGCTCGCACCCCGGACACACCGAAGGGCTCGCACCCCGTGAGAGGTGCGAGCCCTTCGAAGAAGAACAGAAGAACGTCGCGTGCAGTTACCCGGCGCGATTCAGCCGGTCGCCAGACGGACCATGTCCGCCTGCGGCCCCTTCTGACCCTGTGAGATCTCGAAATCGACCCGCTGCCCCTCTTCCAGGGTGCGGTACCCGTCCATCTGGATGGCGCTGTAGTGGACGAAAACATCCGCACCACCGTCGACCGCGATGAAGCCGTACCCCTTCTCCGCGTTGAACCACTTGACGGTGCCCTGAGCCATGCCTAACTCCCCTATTACTGGCCCTTGCACAGACCCACACTTCGTGGATCCGGGTCAGACCTCACCCCCCACATGATTGGGGGCGTGCGCCGGAACGCGTCGACCGCGGCCGAATGTATCTGTCCAACTGCCGTCTGCAACAGGTCAATCGGACGAGAATTCTGGACGCACACGATCCGGAATGTGGCGAGAATTCGCCTGAATTCAGGGCAAGTCGGGCCCCGCAAAGCACACAAAAGCCACGAACGAGGCACACACTTTGGCTACATCTCGTCGGGCGCACGGCAGAAACAAGGTCTGGCGACCTGTGAAGCGGCAACGCGTTCCCCAACTGTACCGCGCTCAACCACATTGAATTGCCCCCTCCGCTTCTCTCACGGAGGGGGCAATTCTATGAACGCTCGGTAACTGACGTTACCGAAGGTAATATTCAGCCGCCGGCGACGGCCGGAATGATGGAGACACCGGCGCCGTCCGGAGTCGCGGTCTCCAGACCCTGCTCGAAGCGGACGTCATCGTCGTTGACGTACACGTTGACGAACCGGCGCAGCTTGCCCTGGTCGTCGAGAACGCGCGCGGCGATGCCGGTGTGGTTCTTCTCCAGGTCGGCGATGACCTCACCGAGGGTGCCCCCCTCGGCGGCGACCTCGGCCTGGCCACCGGTGTAGGTGCGCAGGATGGTGGGGATGCGGACGTTGACGCTCATGCTCATGACCTCCGGTCAGGGTTACGGGCCCAGGGGCGCGGGGCTGTGTGGAATGTGCGGCTGCCGCCGCGTGGGCGCGTCCAGCCCCCACCGGCCCGCCGACAAAAAACGGCTAGCCGAGGCCGGCCTCGCGGAACGACTCCAGGTTCGGCCGAATCTTGGCGGTCAGCCCCGTGTCGGCCACCGCGTCCAACGTCTTGAGACCGTCACCCGTGTTCAGAACCACCGTGGTCTTCGTCGGGTCGAGCAGACCGTTCTCGATCAGCTTCCGCGTCACACCCACCGTCACACCACCGGCGGTCTCCGCGAAGATGCCCTCGGTCCGCGCCAGCAGCCGGATCGCGTCGACGACCTGCTCGTCGTTCACGTCCTCCACCGCGCCGCCGGTGCGACGGGCGATGTCGAGAACGTAAGGACCGTCGGCCGGGTTGCCGATCGCCAGCGACTTGGCGATGGTGTTCGGCTTCTGCGGCCGGACCACGTCGTGCCCGGCCTTGTAGGCGACGGACACCGGCGAGCAGCCCTCGGCCTGCGCACCGAAGATCTTGTACGGCTTGTCCTCGACGAGCCCGAGCTTGATCAGCTCCTGCAGACCCTTGTCGATCTTCGTGAGCTGCGAGCCGGAGGCGATCGGGACGACCAGCTGGTCCGGGAGCCGCCAGCCGAGCTGCTCACAGATCTCGTACGCCAGGGTCTTGGAGCCCTCGGCGTAGTACGGCCGCAGGTTCACGTTGACGAAACCCCAGCCCTCGCCGGCCGGGTCGCCGATCAGCTCGGAGCAGAACCGGTTCACGTCGTCGTAGTTGCCCTCGATGCCGACGAGCTCTCCGCCGTAGACGGCGGCCATGACGACCTTGCCCTGCTCCAGGTCGTGCGGGATGAACACGCAGGAACGGAAGCCGGCCCGGGCGGCGGCGGCGCCCACCGCGCCGGCGAGGTTGCCGGTGGAGGAGCAGGAGAGGGTGGTGAAACCGAAGACGCGGGCGGCCTCGATGGCCTGGGCGACGACGCGGTCCTTGAAGGAGTGCGTCGGGTTGCCGGAGTCGTCCTTGACGAACAGCTTGCCGGCCTCGACGCCCAGCTCACGGGCCAGGTTGTCGGCCTTGACGAGCTTGGTCCAGCCGGGGTTGATGTTGGGCTGGTCCGCCACGTCCGCCGGGACGGGCAGCAGCGGCGCGTAGCGCCAGATGTTCGCGGGGCCCGCCTCGATCTGCTTGCGGAGTTCCTCGGCGTCGTAGGCGGAGAAGTCGTAGGCGATCTCGAGCGGGCCGAAACACTCCTCGCACGCGAAGACCGGGCCGAGGGGCACGCGGTGTCCGCACTCGCGGCAGCTCAGCGCGGCGGCGGGGCCGAGGTCTACGGTGTTCGTGGTGCTTGCATCAGTCTGCACAGCCATGGAGGCGAGGCCCTTTCTCCTCATCTTCCTCACGACGCACTTCGCCGTGAGACGGATTTGGCACCTTCCCGAGTCGGGAGCCTCGCTGGTGACGAGAACCGACTGGAGGGTTGCCGGGGCTTCATCGGGCCGTATCCCTCTGCCCCTCTGGATGAGCGGTATGTGGTTGTTGATCGATGTAACGAAGCAGTGACCCACGACGTGCGATGGTCATCCGCGTTGTTCAAGACTGTAACCGAAGGCCAGGACAGTTGAGATAGTCGTCCGAACCGCGAGATGGATCACCTAGCACGTGGATCACTGACTCGCCTAGAGAACGTAGAGGAGCCGCGCACTGTGCTGAACGAAGTCGAGCGCTGGCTGAACACCCGCTCCTGGTCGAAGAACGATCGCCCGCTCCACAGGATCCTGGCAGCGAAACGCGCCACCGGCCAGTCGGTCAGCGTGGTGCTGCCGGCGCTGAACGAGGAGGAGACGGTCGGTGACATCGTCGCCGTGATCCGTCACGACCTCATGCGGCAGGTCCCGCTCGTCGACGAGATCGTCGTGGTGGACTCGGGATCGACCGACCGCACCTCCGAGGTGGCCGCCGCGGCCGGGGCCAGGGTCGTCCACCGCGACGACATACTGCCCCGCATCCCGGCCGCCCCCGGCAAGGGCGAGGTGTTGTGGCGTTCGCTGCTGGTCACCGGCGGCGACATCGTCTGCTTCATCGACGCCGACCTGAAGGAGTTCTCCTCCGACTTCGTCTCCGGGATCGTGGGCCCGCTGCTCACCGAACCCGGGGTCGACCTGGTCAAGGGCATGTACGACCGTCCACTGGGCGGCGCGCCCGGCCAGGGCGGCCGGGTCACCGAACTGATGGCCCGCCCGCTGCTGAACATGCACTGGCCGCAGCTGGCCGGTTTCGTACAGCCGCTGGGCGGCGAGTACGCGGCCCGCCGCTCCCTGCTCGAACAGCTGCCGTTCCCCGTCGGATACGGCGTCGAGCTGGGCATGCTGGTCGACGCCCTGCACCTGGTGGGCCTCGACGCCCTCGCCCAGGTCGACCTGGGCGTGCGCATCCACCGCCACCAGGACGGACAGGCACTGGGCCGGATGTCCGCCGCGATCTACCGCACCGCCCAGCTCCGGCTGGCCCGCGGCCACCTCATCCGGCCCGCCCTCACCCAGTTCGAACGGACGCGGGACGGCTTCGAGCCACGCACCTACTCGGTCGACACGGAGGAGCGCCCGCCGATGGCGCAGATCGCGGAGTACGCGGCCCGCAAGGTCGCCTGACGAATGTCATCCGTACGTTTGAGCGTTTCCGGGCCGGGCTAGGTTGAGGCGTATGTCCTCCACCAGCGGTGCTGCTCAGGTACTGGTCGCGTCCAACCGCGGCCCGGTTTCGTACGAGGTACGCGAGGACGGCTCGCTGCACGCCAAACGGGGCGGCGGCGGGCTGGTCTCGGGGCTGTCCGCGATCGGCTCGGACGCGGGATCCCTGTGGGTGTGCTCGGCGCTGGATGACGGCGACCGGGAGGCGGTGTGGCGCGGGGTCGGCGAGGACGGCGTACGGATGCTGGACATCCCGGCCGACGTGCACGCCGACGCGTACAACGGCATCGCCAACTCGGTGCTGTGGTTCGTGCACCACATGCTGTACCAGACCCCGCTGGAGCCGGTCTTCGACGCGGAGTTCCGGCGCCAGTGGGCGTCGTACGAGACGTACAACCGGGCGTTCGCCGAGGCGCTGGCCGAGGAGGCGGCACCGGGGGCGTCGGTGGTGGTCCAGGACTACCACCTGACGCTGGTCCCGGGCCTGCTGCGGGAACTGCGCCCGGATCTGCGGATCGGCCACTTCTCGCACACGCCGTGGGCGCCGCCGGAGTACTTCCGGATGCTGCCGGACGACATCGGTCGGCAGGTCCTGCGGGGCATGCTGGGCGCCGACCGGCTGGGTTTCCTGACCCACCGCTGGGCGGACGCGTTCACCGCGTGCGCCGAGGAGTTCGCCGGGGGGCTCGGGAGCACGCGGATCGGTGTGCACGGTCTCGGTGCGGACGCGGACTTCCTGCGCAGGCGGGCGCACGAGGCGGACGTCGACGAGCGGATGGCGGCGCTGCGGGCCGAGATCGGCGAGGGCCGCAGGACCATCGTCCGGGTGGACCGCACCGAGCTGTCGAAGAACATCGTGCGGGGCCTGCTGGCGTACCGGCAGCTGCTTGACGACCACCCGGAGTGGCGCGAGCGGGTGGCGCACGTGGCGTTCGCGTACCCCTCGCGGCAGGACCTGGCGGTGTACCGGGACTACACGGCCGAGGTGCAGCGGCTGGCCGAGGAGATCAACTCCCAGTACGGGACGCCGGGTTGGACTCCCGTCGTGCTGCACGTCAAGGACGACTTCGCGCGCTCGCTGGCGGCCTACCGGCTGGCCGACGTGGCCCTGGTGAACCCGATCCGGGACGGCATGAACCTCGTCGCCAAGGAGATTCCGGTGGTCTCCGACGAGGGCTGCGTGCTGGTGCTGTCGCGGGAGGCGGGGGCGTACGAGGAGCTGGGGGACGACGCGATCGCGGTGAACCCGTACGACGTGGTGGCGACGGCCCGGGCCCTGCACGAGGCGCTCACCCTGCCGGCGGGCGACCGGGCCGAGCGGACGAAGCGGCTCGCCGCGGCGGCCACGGCGTTGCCGCCGGCGCAGTGGTTCCTGGATCAGCTGGGGGCGCTGAAGGGCTGATTTCCGCGGGGGCGCTCACGGCCTGGTTTCCGCCCCCGCCGCCCCTACCCGTCCCGTCCCCGGGGGCTGCGCCCCCGGACCCCCGCTGTCGGCCCTGAAGGGGCCTCGTCCTCAAACGCCGGACGGGCTGGGGGGTGGGCTCGCGTGCGCCGCCAGGTACCGCAGCAGCGCCACGACCCCCGCCGGGCCGTCCACCACCAGGTCCGCCCGCTTGCTCAGCTCGGTCACCTCGTCGCTGCCGCTGCACACCAGCAGGCCGGGGGTGCCGTCGGCGCGGAGTGTGTCGACCGCGGCGAAGGCGGGGAGGTCGCCCAGGTCGTCGCCGCCGTAGAGGACGGACCCGGCGGAGATCTCGCGGGCGTACTCGAGCAGGGCGACGCCCTTGTCCATGCCGGGCGGGCGCAGTTCCAGGACCATCCGGCCGGGTTCGACGATCAGTCCGTGCCGGGCGGCCAGCTCGGTGAGCGGGGCACGCAGGGCCTCGAAGGCGGCCTGCGGGTCCGAGGCCCTGCGGGTGTGGACGGCGAGCGCGCGGCCCTTCTCCTCGATCCAGGTGCCCTGCCAGGAGCCGATCCGGTCGAGGAAGCCGGGCAGTTCGGCGCGGGCGGCGGCGACGCCGGGGTGCTCGGCGGGGGCGTTGACGGTCCCGGTGACGGCGTCCCAGCGTTCGGCACCGTAGTGACCGAGGACGACGAGACGTTCCAGCCCCGGGACGCCCGCGAAGCCACCGTGCCGGACCGCGACGCCGGCCGGGCGCCCGGTGACCACGGCGACGGCGGCCACCTTCGGCGCGAGGGCGGCGAGCGCGGACACCGCGTCCGGGTGGGCCCGGGCCTGCTCGGGGTCCGCCACGATCGGCGCGAGCGTCCCGTCGAAGTCGAGCGCGATCACCGCCCGGTCCGGCCGCCCGAGGATGGCGTCCAGCCCGTCCCGCCCAGCGGCAGTCGCAGGCTTCGGCAGGGGCTCAGTGACGTGCGGGTCAGTGGAGTGCGGGTCCGTGGAGTCCGAGTGGCTGCCCATGAACCGACCTTATCCACGAACGACCCGAGCATTCTCGACACACCTCGGGCAATTCCGTCCACGGCCTAGGGGGCGAAGCCCCCAAGACGCCCACGTCTCCACCCACCGAGCCGGGCAACGGGCGGGCACCGGGCCGGGGGCCTGGGGGCGGAGCCCCCAGCAAGCGCCCGCACCAGCACCGGTGCCGACATCCCACCGTTCACCGGCCTACCGCTCACCCCGCCGAGCGTCGCGAACCCTCCGCAGCCGATTCACCGTCACCGGATCGGACGCCAGCGCCCGCTCGTCGTCCAGCAGGGCGTTGAGCAGCTGGAAGTACCGCACGGGCGCCAGCCCCAGCTCCTCCCGTATCGCCCGCTCCTTCGCGCCGGGCCCGCTGAAGCCCCGGCGTTCCAGCGCGAGGATGTCCCGCTCCCGGCGGTCGAGCCGCCCCTGCTCCTCGTCCATGCCCGGCACGCTAGCCGCCACCACCGACAGCGACCAGCGCGCACCGCACCGCAGGGACCGGCTACTCCGCGCTCTGCGCCGTCGTCGCCGCCGCCTGGAGCTGGTCCAGGACCGCCGAGGGGCTGCCGTTCGGGGCGACGGCCCGGCCGATCCGCTGCTTGATGTCCGCGCTGACCTCCGCCCAGGAGGTCTGCCCGGCGGGGTACAGCTCGGAGACGGGCAGCTCGTCGAGGAACGGCTTGAGGTCGGCGTCCTGCTTCGCCCCGCTCATGACCTGGGACGCGGACGTGGTCACCGGCAGCAGGTCGTACTCCCGCGAGAAGGCGAGGACGTTCTTCTCGTCGTACACGAAGTCGAGGAAGTCGCCGATCTGCTCGGCGTGGCCGTTCTTCTTGAACGCGGTCATCCAGTCGGCGACGCCCATCGACTCCCGGCTGGGCCCGTCCTGGCCGGGCATCGGCACCATGCCGAACTTCACACCCTTGTCGTCGGCCATCTTCATCAGCGAGGGGTGTCCGTTGAGCATGCCGACGTCCCCGTCGGTGAACGCCTTGAACGCGGCGGCACGGTTGAGGTCACCGGGGGCGACCGGCCCGGTCAGGCCCTTGTCGACGAGCTCGCTCTTGAGCCAGGTGAAGGTGTTGGCGTTCTCCCTGGAGTCCAGGGCGTAACCACCGCTCTCCGAGGTGTAGCCGCCCCCGCCGCTGAGCAGCCACTGCATGGTCTCGGCCTGCGCCTCCTCGGGACCGAGGGGCAGCGCGTACGGGTACTTCACCCCGCGCGCCTTCAACGTCTCGGCGTCGGCGGCGAGTTCGTCCCAGGTGGTGGGCGCGTCCAGGCCCGCCTTGGCGAAGAGGGTCTTGTTGTAGAAGAGCACGCGGGTGGAGGCGGCGAACGGGATGCCGTACTGCACCCCGTTGACCTGTCCCGCCCGCCCCAGCTGGGAGACGAAGTCGGCCTGGGTGGAGATGGAGAGCAGGTCATCGGCCGAGTAGAGGAGGTTCTTGGCCGCGTAGTCGGCGTACGAGCCGATCTGCGCCATGTCGGGCGGGTCACCCGCGGCGACCATCTTCTTGACGTTCTTGTCGACGTCGTTCCACGAGTAAACGGTGACGTCGACCTTCACGCCCTCGTGCTTCGACTCGTACGCCGCGGCGAGTCTGTCCCAGTACTTCTGGGAGCTGTTGGCGCGGCCGTCGCCGTAGTCGGCGGCCACCAGCTTCAGGGTCACCTCGTCCCCGCCCCCGGTGAGGCCGCAGCCGCCCAGGACCGCCGTCATGCCCAGTACGGACACCACCGCGATCGTTCCCGTCCTACCCCGCCGCCGTGCCACGTGCCAACCGCCCCAAGATCATTGATCGAAACTCTCGAAAGGTCATACATATTCCATGAAGGGTCTACACCACGCAAGTGGACTAGACCTCTCATGGGTCCGCGGGCCACACTAGTCCCCGTGAGACATGTCATCGCCCTCGATGTGGGCGGCACCGGGATGAAGGCCGCCCTGGTCGGGCCGGCGGGCGAACTGCTGCACCGCGCCCGCCGGGCCACGGGGCGCGAGCGCGGACCGGAGGCGGTCGTCGAGGAGATCCTCGACTTCGCCGCCGAGTTGCGCGCGCACGGAGCCCGGCAGCTCGGCAAGCCCGCGGCCGCGGCCGGTGTCGCCGTCCCCGGCATCGTCGACGAGGAGCGGGGCGTCGCCGCCTACTCGGCCAACCTGGGCTGGCGGGACGTACCGCTGCGGGAGCTGCTCGCCCACCGATTGGGTGCCCCGGTCGCGCTCGGCCACGACGTGCGCACCGGCGGCCTGGCGGAGGGCCGGATCGGCGCGGGCCGGGGCGCCGACCGCTTCCTGTTCGTGCCGCTGGGCACCGGCATCGCGGGCGCCATCGGCATCGGCGGCCGGGTCGAGGCGGGCGCGCACGGCTTCGCGGGTGAGGTCGGCCACATCGTCGTACGGCCCGGCGGGACGGCCTGTCCGTGCGGGCAGCGCGGCTGCCTGGAGCGGTACGCGTCCGCGGCGGCCGTCAGCGAGGCGTGGGCAGCGGCCTCGGGGAACCCCGATGCGGACGCGGCCGACTGCGCGAAGGCCGTCGAGTCCGGCGACCCGAACGCCGTACGAGTCTGGCAGGACGCGGTGGACGCGCTCGCCGACGGCCTGCTCACCGCCCTCACTCTGCTGGACCCGCGCACCCTGATCATCGGTGGCGGCCTCGCGGAGGCGGGGGAAACCTTGTTCACACCACTGCGGGACGCCGTCCGGCGCCGGGTCACCTTCCAGAAGCTGCCGACGATCGTCCCGGCGGCCCTGGGGGACAGCGCCGGCTGTCTGGGGGCGGGCCTGCTGGCCTGGGACCTGCTCGACACCACACCTACGACGCCGGAGGAGCCCACGTGACGGCCACCCCCCTCGGGGCGCGGGACGCGACACCACGCGGCTCCGCCGCGTCCACGCGACCAGCCGAAGCGCCCACGATCCTCGCCGGCGCCGACGTGGTCCTGCCCACCGGGACCGTCACGGGCGGCCAGGTGATCGTCGACGGCACCCGCATCACCGGCACGCCGTCACAGAACGCCCACGTCATCGACGTCCGCGGCCACTGGCTTGTGCCCGGCTTCGTCGACATCCACAACCACGGCGGCGGCGGAGCCTCGTTCACCTCCGGGACGGTCGACGAGGTCCTCACGGGCATCCACACCCACCGACTGCACGGCACCACCACCCTGGTCGCCTCGACCGTCACCGGTGACATGGACTTTCTGGCCCAGCGGGCCGGCCTGCTGTCCGAGCTGGCCGAGCAGGGCGAGATCGCCGGGATCCACTTCGAGGGACCGTTCATCTCCCCGTGCCGCAAGGGCGCGCACTCCGAGGCGCTGCTGCGGGAGCCGGACCCGGCGGCGGTGCGCAAGCTGATCGACGCGGCGCGGGGCCGGGCGAAGATGGTCACCCTCGCCACCGAACTGCCCGGCGGCATCGACTCCGTACGGCTGCTCGCGGAGCACGGCGTGATCGCGGCGATCGGGCACACCGACGCGACGTACGAGCAGACGAAGACGGCGATCGACGCGGGCGCGACGGTGGCCACCCACCTCTTCAACGCGATGCCGACGCTCGGCCACCGCCACCCCGGCCCGGTCGCGGCCCTGCTGGAGGACGAGCGCGTCACCGTCGAGCTGATCAACGACGGCACGCATCTCCACCCCGCCGCCCTTGAACTGGCGTTCCATCACGCGGGCGCGGACCGGGTCGCGCTCATCACGGACGCGATGGACGCGGCCGGCTTCGGCGACGGCCGTTACTGGCTCGGCCCGCTGGAGGTCGAGGTCGCCGACGGCGTGGCCCGCCTGGTGGAGGGCGGCTCCATCGCGGGCTCCACCCTCACCCTGGACCGGGCCTTCCAACGGGCGGTGACGGTCGACCGGTTGCCGGTGGAGGCGGTGGTCGCGGCCCTCTCCGCCAACCCGGCCCGGCTGCTCGGCATGGACGACCGCATCGGCTCCCTGGAACCGGGCAAGGACGCCGACCTGGTCCTGCTCGACGCCGACTTCGCCCTCAAGGGCGTCATGCGCCGGGGAGAATGGGTGGTCGATCCCCAACTGGGTTGATATGTCCCGCCATTGAGGGCGAGTGCCGTGCTGCGAAACTGGGACGACCGTCGTCCTTTTGGCATGATCACTCTCCGGACGGCAGACGGCAGACGGCAGGGGAGGTCGCTCGGGTGATCCTGACAGTCACGCTGAACACCGCTCTCGACATCACCTATCGCGTACGTTCGCTGCGCCCGCACACCTCCCACCGGGTCATCGAGGCGACCGAACGGCCCGGCGGCAAGGGCGTGAACGTGGCCAGGGTGCTCGCCGCCCTCGGACACGAGGTGACGGTCACCGGCCTCGTCGGCGGTGCCACCGGGCGTTCCGTACGGGAGCAACTCACCGGCGTGCCCGGGCTGGTGGACGCCCTGGTCCCGGTCGACGGCCCGACCCGGCGCACGATCGCCGTCGTGGACGAGCTGAGCGGCGACACCACCCAGCTCAACGAGCCCGGCCCGACGGTCACCCCCACCGAGTGGCAGGCCTTCCAGAAGGCGTACGAGGACCTCGTCCCGTCCATGGCAGCGGTGGCCCTGTGCGGCAGCCTGCCGCCGGGCGTGCCGGTGGGCGCGTACGCGGGGCTGGTCCGTTCCGCGAAGGCGGCCGGGGTCCCCGTCCTCCTCGACACCAGCGGCGAGGCACTGCGCCGCGGGGTGGCAGCCCGCCCCGACATCGTGAAACCCAACGCCGACGAACTGGCCGAACTCACCGGCTCCCACGAGCCGTCCCGCGCCACCCAGGACGCACGGCGACGCGGCGCCCGCGCCGTGATCGCCTCCCTCGGCGCGAAGGGCCTGCTCGCGGTGACCCCGGAGGGCCGCTGGCGCGCCACCCCGCCCGCCCCCATCCACGGCAACCCCACGGGCGCCGGCGACTCGGCGGTCGCGGGCCTGCTGTCCGGCCTCGTGGAGAACCTGCCCTGGCCGGACCGGCTGTCCCGGGCGGTCGCACTGTCGGCGGCGACGGTCCTGGCCCCGGTGGCGGGCGAGTTCGACCGGGCGGCGTACGAGGAGCTGGTGGGGCGGGTCGCGGTGACGGGGGAGGTCAGCGCGGCGTGAGTGGCTCCAGGGCTACTGGCCGACCCAGCCCTTCACCAGCCACAGCTGGTCCAGCAGGGCGTCGCACTGGTTGCCCTGCTCGCAGGACACCTTGAAGGTGTTGGTGCCCTTCTTGAGCTGGACGTAGTTGTACGTCTTCGTCCAGCCCTTCGCGTAGTCCCCCTCGGGGCCCTTCGCGTAGTTCTCCATTTTGACCGGGGTGCTGGCGACCGTGCCGTTGACCGTGAGGGTCGCGTTGGCGTCCTTGCCGGGGACGCTGTAACCGACGTACAGGGTGTACTTGCCGTCCTTGGGGATGCCGTTGGCCGCCCAGGTGACCGAGGCGCCGACCTGGTTGAACCCGGTGACGTAGGTGCCGCCGTCGGCCTGGGCTCCCTTGACGTCCGTGGAGGTCGCCATGCCCGGCGAGAGCCTGAGTGCCTTCGCGTCGGTCGTCGGCAGGTCGCCCTCGCTCGTCTCGCCCTTGCTGCTCGACGGGCTCGGCTCGGAGCTCTGCGACGTGGTCGGCGTGGTGGCCGCCTGGTTGTCGGTCTTCTTGTCGTCGTCGCCGCCGCCGTTCATCATGGCCACGCCGATACCGATGACGACCGCGGCGACCACCGCGATCGCGCCGATCAGCAGGCCTTTGGTGTTGGGGCCGCGACGGCCGCCACCGCTGCCGCCGTCGTACGACGACTGCTGGGTGGTCGGGGCGCCGCCCGGAAGCGTCTCGGGGGCCGCGTAGTGGCTGTTCGGCTGGCCCTGGGTGGCCTGGCTCTGCTGGGGGACCTGCCCGTAGGGCGCGGTCGCGGCGGCCGGGGCCTGCTGCTGGCCGTACTGCCGCTGACCGACCGCACGCGTCCGGTTGACGGAGTTCGGGTAGCCGTAGCCGACACTGGATGGCGGCTGGGCCCCGTTGGCCTGGCCGTCGGCGTAGAGGTAACCGAACGGGTCTTCGTCCTCGGGCGTGCTCGCCCCGTTGTTGCCGGACGTCATCCCTTGTACTCCTCAAACAGGTGCGGATCGGATGCGATACGTAGGGTCAGAATGGCGAGCCTACCCGCTCCTGATGACCCAAACGGGTGACTCAGATCGCATCAGCTCGTCGGCCTGGGGATCAGCCCGCGCGTCTGTGTTGTTTGGGACGAGATCGTTTCTCGACGTACATCCGCTCGTCAGCGGATTTCAACACTTCGTCCGCAGTCATTCCGCAGTGGGCCCAGCCGATGCCGAAACTGCCGCCGACCCGCATGACCCGTCCGTCCACCCGGATGGGCTGGATGATCTCGTTGCGCAGGCGTACGGCCAGGTCCTGGGCGTCGGCCCGGCCGAGCCCGTCGGCCAGCACGACGAACTCGTCGCCGCCGAGCCGGGCCACGGTGTCGCCGTCACGGACGGCCCTGGACAGCCGTCTGGCGACCTCGATGAGGACCGCGTCGCCCGCGTTGTGGCCGAACCGGTCGTTGATCGACTTGAAGCCGTCGAGGTCGCAGAAGAGCACCGCGAGCCCCTTGGTGCCGTCGTCCCGCTCACCCTCAGGAGTGACGGCGTGCACATGACGGTCGTAGCCGTCGAGGGTCTGGGTGACCGGCCGGAAGTCGAAACCGTCGCCCCCCGCGTCGAAGGCGGGGTGGCCGAAGGCCGCGTCGACGGACTCCAGCTCGCCGGTGTGGGTGGCGCGTCGGCACAGCCGCGAGGAGAGCCGGGCGCGCAGCTCGGCGGAGTTCGGCAGGCCGGTGAGGGAGTCGTGGGAGGCGCGGTGGGCGAGCTGCAGCTCGCGGCGCTTGCGGTCCTCTATGTCCTCGACGTGGGTGAGGAGGAAGCGGGGCCCGTCTGCGGCGTCGGCGACGACGGAGTTGCGCAGCGACACCCACAGGTAGGTGCCGTCGCGGCGGCCGAGCCGTAGTTCCGCGCGACCGCCCTCGGCGGAGGTCCGCAGCAGGGTGCTCACGTCCTCGGGGTGGACGAGGTCGGAGAAGGAGTAGCGGCGCATCGCGGACGCGGGGCGGCCAAGCAGCCGGCACAGGGCGTCGTTGGTGCGCAGGATCCGGCCGTGCTGGTCGCCGCCCATCTCGGCGATGGCCATGCCGGAGGGGGCGTACTCGAAGGCCTGCCGGAAGCTTTCCTCACTGGCGCGCAGGGCCTGCTGCTCCCTTTCGAGCCTGACCAGTGCACGCTGCATGTTGGCGCGCAGTCGCGCGTTACTGATCGCTATGGCGGCCTGGAACGCGTACATCTGGAGCGCTTCGCGTCCCCATGCGCCCGGATGGCGGCCGTTGCGCGGCCGGTCCACGGACAGCACGCCGATCAGCTCGCCGCACGAGCCGCCACCCGGCGCGGCGGGCGTGTACATCGGGGCGAAGAGCCGGTCGGAGGGGTGCCACTCGTTCTCGAAGCGGGGCGCGGGGCCGTCGGTGTACCACTGCGGTACGTCGTCGTCGTCGAGGACCCAGCCCTCGGTGTGCGGGATGAACACCAGGTCACCCCAGTGCTCACCCATGCCGAGGCGCCGCTCCCAGGACTCGCGCGAGCCCACCCGGCCGGTGATCAGCGCCTCGGCGGCGGGGTTGCCCGCGAAGGCGGCGACGACGAGGTCGCCGTCGGGGCGTACGAGGTTGACGCACGCCAGCTCGTACCCGAGGGCCTGGACCACGCCGTCGGCCACGGTCTGCAGAGTGTCCGCGAGGCTGCGGGCCGTGTTCATGTCGGCCATGACCTGGTGCAGCTGTCGCAGGGACGCAAGACGGACGTAGGGTTCCGACTCGGTCTCCATGCTCGCCCTCCCCCCGAGACCTCGCAGTGAATCAAGGGTTCTCTTCGGCGCTTCTGGTCAGTAGTGCTCCTGCATCTTCTCCGCCACTGAATCACAGCGCGCTGCCCACTCGGTACACAGGGTCAACAATTAGTCCCTCTTGTGACTCAAGTCACAGCCAAAGATGAACAATTGAGTGGGGTTTCTGCGATTTCCCTGTGCGTTTACTGAACGCAAAGTTTGGGTGGATGTGGGCAACGCCCGGGCGCCGCACGGAAACTCCGCCATGAGTCCTAGGACCGGGCTCCGTCCCGGGCCCGATGCGGTCCGCGCGGGTCGAAGATTAGCGTTTCCAGGGTGCCGAACACTTCTCTCGCCCCCTCCGCCCCCGTTCCCTCCCCCGCCTCCGGGCATGCTGTGGGGGTGAGCAACGACGAGTTCCGCGCCGCCATGTCCCGGCTCGCCGCCGGAGTGGTCCTGGTGACCGCCCGGGAGGCCTCACTCGACCCGGACGATCCCGGCGCACCGGCCGGCGAGGACGTCGGCATGACGGCGACGGCGTTCATGTCGGTCTCCCTCGACCCCCCGCTGGTGCTGGTCAGCGTGCGCGAAGGCTCCCGCATGGACGACCTGCTCGACGAGCAGCCCCTGTGGGCGGTGTCGGTGCTGTCCGAGAGCCAGCGGCACATCGCCGGCCGCTTCGCCATGAAGGGCCGCATCAGCGACCGCCTGCTCTTCGAGGACATCCCGTACGTCCGCGGCGAGGCCAGCGGCGCCCCCCTGGTGGGCGGCGCCCTCGCCACCCTGGAGTGCCGGACGGAACAGCGCATGACGGCCGGCGACCACACCCTGGTCGTCGGACGGGTCCTGACGGCCGCCGTACCGAGCGCGGACGGCGGCCCGCTGACGTATTTCCGGGGCCGGTACCGGCAGTTGGACTGACGGGGAATTCACTCGCCGTCGAGGGATCCTTCTTCCTAGGGTGCCCGCATGACGACGATTTCCGCGCCCCGCCTCGTCGAGGTCACTCCCCGTAACTTCGAGGCCGCGACCGGCATAAAGGTCCGCCCGGAACAGGAATTCGCGGTCTCCCCCGTGATGAAGTCCCTCGCCGAGGCGTACGTCCACCCCGCCGGTGTCGCCTGGCCCCGCCTGATCGTCGACGGCGAGCGTCCCGTCGGCTTCCTGATGGCCTTCTTCGAGATCGACTGGAAGGGGGACGGCACCCTCTTCCGCTCCGGCCTGTGGCGCCTGAACATCGCGGCCGGGGAACAGGGCCGGGGCTACGGCCGCTTCGCCGTGGAGTCCGTCGCGGCCGAGATCCGCCGCCGGGGCGGCAAGGAGCTGTACGTCACCTGGCATCCCGGGCCGGACGGCCCCGAGGGCTTCTACCTCGGGCTCGGCTTCCGGCCGAACGGGGAGACGAGCGGGGGCGAGACGGTCGGGGTGCTGGAGCCGGCCTGAGGGGCCCGGTCAGGGTGGGACCGTCACCCCCAGTCGCGGCCGGTGCGCCCCCGTTTGGTGTCCGAGCGCTGCTTCTTCTCGCGCAGGCGGCGTTCGTTGATTCCCCGGGGGATCCGGGTGGCCCGGCGCGGCTTGGGCGGCGGGGCCGTCGCCTCGGCGAGCAGGGCGGCCAGACGTACCGCGGCGGTCTCGCGGTTGCGCCACTGGGAGCGGTGCTCGGAGGCGCGGACGGTCACCACGCCGTCCACCAGCCGTCCGGCCAGCTTGGCCAGGGCCCGCTGCTTCCACACCTCGGGCAGTGCCTCGGTGCGCGCCAGGTCGAAACGGAGCTCGACCTGCGTGTCGCTGGTGTTGACGTGCTGCCCGCCCGGCCCCGACGACCGCGAGAAACGCCAGATCAGCTCGGCCTCGGGCAGGGAGACGGAGCCGCGGATGAGATAGGGACCGGACATGCTGTCCATGTTCCCGCTCCTGACCGGTCCACGTCACCCCAATATCCCTTGGTAAAGAAAGTAAAGACACGGGGAACCATGGCCACCCCTCGCCGCGTTCAAGGGGGTAGCTGTAGCTTCGTGCCCGTTAGATAACGAGGGAAGGGACTCCCAACAATGGCTGTAAGCCTGTCCAAGGGTGGCAACGTCTCGCTCACCAAGGAGGCTCCGGGCCTGACCGCCGTCACCGTGGGCCTCGGCTGGGACGTCCGCACCACCACCGGCACGGACTTCGACCTCGACGCCTCCGCGATCGCGGTCAACCCGCAGGGCAAGGTCTACTCGGACGGCCACTTCGTCTTCTTCAACAACAAGCAGACGCCGGACCAGACCATCGTCCACACCGGTGACAACCGCACCGGCGAGGGCGCCGGCGACGACGAGGCGATCAACGTCAACCTCGCCGGTCTCCCGGCCGACGTCGACAAGATCGTCTTCCCGGTCTCGATCTACGACGCGGAGAACCGCTCGCAGAACTTCGGCCAGGTCCGCAACGCCTACATCCGCATCGTCAACCAGGCCGGCGGCACCGAGATCGCCCGCTACGACCTCTCGGAGGACGCGGCCACCGAGACGGCCATGGTCTTCGGCGAGCTCTACCGCAACGGCGCCGAGTGGAAGTTCCGCGCGGTCGGCCAGGGTTACGCCTCGGGCCTGGTCGGCATCGCCCAGGACTTCGGCGTCAGCGTCTGACGAGCGCCTCGCTGCGCTGGACCCCCGGCTCCGGCCGGGGGTCCCCGCATGTCCCCCGGTAGGTTGACCCCGCTCGCCCTCTCCCCCGGCCACGACATCCCCGGCCCGCTCAGCCCTTGGCCGGCTTCCCGTCCCCGTACAGCCACTCCTCCCAGATCCCGCTGAAGTCCTCGTCGGGTGCCTGCTTCTCGACGTACGCGGTGAAGTCGGCGGTGTCCGCGTTCCCGTGACGGTGGGCGGCCGCCCAGCCCTGGACGATGTCGTAGAAGGTGTCGTCGCCGACGGTCTGCCGGATCCGGTGCAGGACCATCGCGCCCCGCTGGTAGACCGGACTGTCGGAGATGTGCGCGGCGCTCGTCGGCCGGGCGGGCGGGAAGTCCCAGAGGTCCTCGTAGATGTCGGCACCGTGGTCGTAGAGGGCGTCGAAGGTCTTCTGGGCGCTGTCGCCGCCGTGGTCCTCGTCCCACAGCCATTCCGCGTACGTCGCGAAACCCTCGTTGAGCCACATGTCCCGCCAGGTCTTCGGGGTGACGGAGTTCCCGAACCACTGGTGGGCCAGTTCGTGGACGAGGGTCCCGGTGTCAGGCGCGCCGGGGAAGACCGGCCGGTTCTGGGTCTCCAGGGCGTAGTCGGCGTCGGCGTCACGGTCGACGATCGCTCCCGTCGAGGAGAACGGGTAGGGGCCGAAGTTGTACTCGGCCCACTCCATGATCTTGGGAATCCCGGCGAGCACCTTCTTGCTCGCCGCCGCCTTTGTCGGGTCCACGGCGACGTACACGGGCAGGCCGGCGGGGGCGGTGGAACGGGTGATGTCGTAGCGGTGGATGTCGTAGCGGCCGACGGCGAGCGTGGCGACGTAACTCGCCATCGGCTCCGCGGTGTGCCAGGTGTACGTCGTGCGGCCCGCCGTGGTCCTCTCCCCCGTCAACTCCCCGTTGGAGACGGCCCCCAGCCCTTTCGGCACGGTCACGGCGAGGTCGTACGACGCCTTGTCGGAGGGGTGGTGGTTGCCGGGGAACCACGCCATGGAGCCGGTGGGTTCACCGAGGGCCAGCGCCCCGTCGGCCGTCCGCAGCCAACCCTCCTGGGAGCCGTCCGGGTCGGTGATCGGTTCCGGGATGCCGGAGTAGCGGACGGTCACCCGGAACGTCTCACCGTCGTCGAGCTCGTCCCGCGGGCGGACGGTCAGCTCCTGCCCGGCGCGGTCCCAGCGGGCGCTGTGGTCCCCGACGGTGACGCTCTCCACGTGCAGGCCCCTGAGGTCCAGGTCGAACGCGGAGAGGTCCTGGGTGGCGCGCGCGGTGATCGCCGCCTTACCGGACAGGCGGGAGGTGCGCGGGTCGTAGGCGAGGGTCAGGCCGTAGTGCGTGACGTCGTAGCCGCCGTTGCCCGCCTTCGGGAAGAACGGGTCACGCACACCGAAGCCGCCGAGCGTGCCGTGGGCCCCCGCCCCGCACGCGGTCAGGGCCACGGCGAGGAGGACGGCGGCGCAGGCCGGGGCAACTCGGACGGATCGGGACACGCCAGTGATCCTATGAGAACCGCGTGGCACCATCACGTACGTGCTCGACATCGGCTACGCCCTCTCCAACCGTTTCCCCGACCCCCCGCAGACCGACTACCGTCGCGCGGACGTCCGCGCCCTGCGCCACGACCTGTTCTGCGGTGACGTGTACCTCGCCGACACCAAGGCGGACCGGGAACTGTCCACAGCCTGGGGATGGGTGCCGGTGCTCGACTTCGCGTGGGCGCTGTGCGACATCGTGGAACGGATCGACCGCGACCCGGCCGGCTCCCGCGCCGCCCGCCCCCAGCGCGCGGAACTGGACTTCACCGAGTCGACCGACCGGATGCTCTTCGAGCGCCGCTTCGGCTGGGTCGACATCGAGGCCGACTGGATGCCGGCGGAGGAGCCCCCGCTGAGCTTCTCCCACACCGCGCTCCGCCGCGAGGCCCGCGACTTCCTGCACGACCTGATCGCCGACCTGGTGGACCTCCACGACGACCTGGGCGACAACCCGGCGATCTGGACACTGCAGGCCCGGTTTCCCAGACTGCGGTGAGTGTGGTGAGTGCGGTGAGTCCGGGGACGGACGGACCAGCCCGCACGGGAAGCCGTCACCCCTCCACCCGGATCCCCAGCGCCCCCGCCAACACCGGTGCCAGATCCAGCAGTTGAGCCGGGCTGATGACCGCCCCCGCCAGCCGCTCCACCCCTCGCGCGATCTCCAGTGACGCGGCCCCGCGCAGGTCGACGTCCCGGAGGGTCGCCCCGGTGAGGTCCGCCCCCTTCACCGCGCAGTCCACGAACTCCACCCGCTCAAGGCGGGCACTCCCGAAGTCCGGCTCGACCAGGACACAGCTCTCGAAGACCACGTCGGTGAGCCGGGCCGTACGCAGGTTCAGATAGTCGATCTTGCCGCCGCGGATCAGGACCCGCTCCAGGACCGCCCCGTGCAACTGGACCCCGCCCATCCGCGCGTCGACCACCTCCACGTCCCGCAGGGTCGCCTCCGCGAGGTCGGTGCCCACCCCGCGCGGGCCGGTGAGGACCGAGTCCAGGATCCGGGCGCGCGTCAGACGGGTCTCGTCCAGCACGCACTCCTTCAACGCACAGTCCATGAAGCGGGCGCCCCCGCCGTCCTGCCCGGCGAAATCCCCCTCCCGGAACTCCAGTCCGTCATAGTCCCCGTCCGGCTCCAGCCCCCCTCCGTCGAACGGATCCAGCGACGGCAGCCGCACCTCCGGCCGCCGCGCCGCCTTCACCCCGGAACCACCGGCCCCAGCACTCCCGCCGACCGCTCTCCTCGCCATGCCCCCATGCTGCACCCCAGCACTGACAATCGCCCCGACCTGCGAAAACACCGCCCATGTCACATTCCGGGCCGCAGATCGGTCCTCTCCACAGAACAGAAAAACAGAAGGGCGACACCCGACCCCCGAGGGAGACCACAGACATGCACCGCATCACCGTCGTCGGCGGCGGCTTCGCCGGACTGACCGCGGCCATCACCGCGGCCGAGGCGGGCGCCAAGGTCACCGTCCACGAGGCCCACCACACCCTCGGCGGGCGGGCCCGGACCGCCGAGGGGCCCTACCGCACGAACGAAGGGCCGCACGCCCTCTACAACGGCGGCCCGCACTGGACCTGGCTCAGGCAGCGCGACCTGATCGGACCGCTGGCCCCCATACCCCCGCTGGAAGCGGCCCGGCTGCGGCTGCGCCACAAGGGCGCACTGCGCCGCACCCCGCCCTTCGCCATGCTCAAACTGCTGCGCCCCGGAGCCCGGCAGGCACCCGTCGACGTCGACTTCCTGACCTGGGCGACCGAACAGGCCGGCGCGGAGGGCGCGCGGGCCGCCGCCAACTACTCCGCCGTCGCCCTCTTCCACCACGACCCGGGCGCGCTGTCCGCCGCGTTCGTCCAGGAACGCCTGCGCCGCGCCACCAAGCTCCCGCCCGAGGCCCACTATCCGCGCGGCGGCTGGGGCAGCCTCATCGACCGGATGGCCGCGCGGGCCTGGAACCTGGGGGTCCGCATGGAGACGCTCGCCCGCGTCGACACCCTCCCCACCGACACGCCCGTCATCGTCGCCACCTCCCTGGACGCCGCCCGCCGCCTGATCGGCGACGACTCGCTGACCTGGCCGAGCGGCCGTACGACACTCCTCGACCTCGCCGTGCGCAGTCGGCGCGGGGACGCGTTCGCCGTGTCCGACCTCGACTCCCCCGGCTGGATCGAACGGTTCACCGCCCAGGACCGGTCACTCGCCCCCGCCGGCGAGCAGCTCCTCCAGGGGCAGATCCCCCTCGCCCCGCACGAGACCAGGGCCGACGGCGTCGCGCGCGCGGAACAGCTGCTCGACCTCGCCTTCGAGGGCTGGCGCGGACGCGTCACCTGGCGACGCGAAGCCGTCGCGAACGGCCGCACCGGCGCCGTCGACCTGCCCGGCACCAGCTGGCGCGACCGGCCCGCGATCGACCGCGGCGACGGCGTCTTCCTGGCGGGCGACCAGGTCGCCGCCCCCGGCGTGCTGTCCGAGGTGTCGTTCAACAGCGCCCTCACCGCCGTCTCCCTCGCCCTGGGCCACCACACCCTTGACCTCAAGCAAGCTTGAGGTCGAAGAGTGGGCCATCAGAAGCGAGCGAGCGGCACGAGAGTGCCGCTCATCGATGGACACCACCACCGACGGGGGACCCCATGCACGCCATCCGCCTGCACACCTTCGGCCCGGCCGACAACCTCACACTCGAACAGGTCGCCGACCCCGTACCCGGCCCCGGCCAGGTCCGTATCGCCGTGGCCGCGGCCGGTGTCCACCTCCTGGACACCGCCCTGCGCGAGGGCCTCCAGGGCCCGCTGCCCGAGCCGCCGACCCTGCCCACCATCCCCGGCCGGGAGGTGGCCGGCACCGTCGAGTCCCTCGGCGAGGGCGTCGCCGGCCTGTGGCTCGGCCGACGCGTGGTCGCCCACCTCGGTTTCGCCCCGGGAGGCTACGCCGAACTCGCCGTCACCGACGTCGATCGCGTCCACGAGATCCCGCCCCACCTCGACGCCGCCCAGGCCGTCGCCATGATCGGAACGGGCCGTACGACGATGGGAATCCTGCAGTTCGCCGAACTCGGCCCCCACTCGGTGGCCGTGATCCCGGCCGCCGCCGGCGGAATCGGCACCCTCCTCGTGCAGTACGCCAAGAACGCGGGCGCCACCGTCATCGGCCTCGCCGGCGGCCCCGAGAAGACGGCCCGCGTCCGCGCCAACGGCGCCGACCTCGCCGTCGACTACACCGACCCCGGCTGGCCCGACACGGTCCGCGCCCACCTGCGCGGCCTCCCGTCCCGGCCCGGATCCGGCACCCCCCGCGCCGCCACCGTCGTCTTCGACGGCGTGGGCGGCGACATCGCCCGCGCGGCCGTCGACCTGCTCGGCCCCGGCGGCACACACCTCGTCTTCGGCTGGTCGGGAGCCGGCCTGCGCGATGGCGAACCGTATCTCGTGGACGGCGTCTCCCAGCAGGTCCTCGGGCCCGTGATGATGCGTAAGGCCGGCGGCCCCAACCCCGTCCGCACCCTGGAACTACGCGCCCTCACCAAGGCCGCCGCAGGCCGCCTCACCCCAGCCGTCCAGCGCTTCCCACTCGCCGCCGCTGCCGCCGCGCACCACGCCCTGGAAACCCGCGGCACAACCGGAAAGGTGGTACTGGAGCCATGACCTCGAAGGATGCGACCCGACCCGATCCGTGGTCTTCTGGCCAGGTGAGTGACACCCGCCCAGGTGACTCCGCCGCCGACCCCCGCCGCTGGTGGGGCCTGGTGATCATCGCGCTCGCGCAGCTCATGGTCGTCCTGGACGCGACGATCGTGAACATCGCGCTCCCCTCCGCACAACACGACCTCGGCATGTCCGACGGCAACCGGCAGTGGGTCATCACCGCCTACACCCTGGCCTTCGGCGGCCTCCTCCTGCTCGGCGGCCGCATCGCCGACCTGGTGGGCCGCAAACGCACCTTCGTCATCGGCCTCGTCGGCTTCGCCGCGGCCTCCGCACTCGGCGGCGCGGCCACCTCCCAGGGCATGCTCTTCGGCGCCCGCGCCCTCCAGGGCGCCTTCGCCGCCCTCCTCGCCCCCTCCGCGCTGTCCCTCCTGACGACGACGTTCACCAACCCCAAGGAACGCTCGAAGGCCTTCGGCATCTACGGCGCCCTCGCCGGCAGCGGCGCCGCGATCGGCTTCATCGTCGGCGGCCTGCTCACCGAGTACCTGAGCTGGCGCTGGTGCCTCTACGTCAACGTACCGATCGCCCTCATCGCCGTCTTCGGCGCGCTCGCCCTGCTGCACGACCGCCCCGGCCACGCCGGCGCCCGCCTCGACGTGCCGGGGGCGCTGCTGGGCTGCGGCGGCCTGGTCGCGATCGTCTACGGCTTCAGCGAGGCCCAGCCCCGCGGCTGGACCGACCCGCTGGTCCTGACCCTGTTCGCGGTGGGCGTCGCGCTCCTCGTGACGTTCGTGTGGTGGCAGGCCAGGGCACCCATGCCGCTGCTGCCCCTGCACGTCATCAAGGACCGCAACCGCGCCGGCTGCTTCCTCACCATGGGCCTCGCCGTCATCGGCCTGTTCGGCCTGTTCCTCTTCATGACCTACTACCTCCAGGTCGTCCTCGGCTACTCACCGGTGAAGACGGGCCTGGCCTTCCTCCCCCTGACCGTCGCGATCATCATCGGCTCCACGCAGATCTCCGCCCGCCTCCTCGACCACGTCGCCCCCCGCATGCTGATGGTCCCCGGGATGGTCCTCGCCGCCGGCGGCATGGTGATCCTCACGCAGATGACGATCCACTCGTCGTACGCCACCGAGATCCTGCCCGCCCTGCTCCTGATGGGCCTCGGCATGGGCCTCACCTTCATGCCGGTGTTCTCCACCGCCACCGCGGGCGTCGCCCCCCAGGACTCCGGCGTCACCTCGGCGACCGTCAACACCTCACAACAGGTCGGCGGCTCCATCGGCACGGCCCTGCTCAACACCGTCGCCACCACCAGCAGCGCCACTTATATCGCCGCCCACCTCACCGACCCCGCCAAGCGAGCCCTGGTGGTGAACGAAGGCGTCGTCCACGGCTACACCGTCGCCATCTGGTGGGCCGCCGGCATCATGCTGCTGGCCGGTCTGGTCGCGGGCCTCATGGTGACCACCAAACCCCCGAAACACGGCGCCCCCACCGGCACACCGATACCGGAGTCGGTCGCCTGAGACCGGGACGTCAGCCGGTGTGCCCGGCGCCCGACCTCACCCCCGCCACGAAGCCACCACCCCGCGCGGATCCCACACCCCTCCCCGGCCCCGCGTCACCGGATGACAGGCGAACCCGATCAACAACGCAACGAAATGCCCGAAATCAGTGAACGTCCGCCCCACCACCAACGGCACCCCGTACACCAGCGACACCACCGCCAGATACCCGAACCGCCACGGCCGCGCGATCCGGTACACCAGCACCCCCACCACCCCCGCCAACGCGTAACTCACCCCGATGTCCACCGTGTCCGCCGTCGACGAGGGCGCCCTCCCGTCCCACATCGCCACCAGCACCCCGCCCTCGCTGATCAACGTCGCCAGCACATGCGCGGTCACACACACCACCAACCAGCGCCACGTCCCGAGCCAACGCTCCGCAGGCGCGTGAATGAAGCTGTAGAACGCCACATACGGCAGCCAGATCCCACCGTCGATCAGGAACGCGCTCGCGAACAACACCCGCACCGGGTTCTCCGACAACCGCTGAATGTTCGTCGACCGCTCCAGCAGGAACTCCCGCTCGAACTCCGGCGACATGAGATGAACGGCGACGGTACTCACGAGCAGCAACGCCAACCAGACATAGGTGCCGGGGGCGCTGCGGACGTACGTCCACACCCTGTGGAAACCCCGCTTGATGCGCATGGACTGATTCACCCACACGGGTAGGGTCCGCACCGTGATTGACATTCCGGAGGACCTCGCAGCGTCTCAGGCGAAGTACAACGGAGAGGCAGGGCGTGCCTTCATCGCACGCCTGCCAGAGCTGGCGGCCGATTTCCTGAACCGCTGGGAACTGCGGCTCGACGGCCGGCCGATGCACGGAGTCTCCGCCCTGGTTCTTCCGGTCGTCCGCGCGGACGGCACCGAGGCCGTGCTGAAGCTGCAACTCCTGGACGAGGAAAGCGTCGGCGAACCAGTCGCCCTGCGCGTCTGGAACGGCGACGGAGCGGTACGTCTCCTCGACCACGACGCGACCACCGGCACCATGCTCCTGGAACGCCTGGACCCGGCCCGCATGCTGTCGCGGCTGCCCGACTCCCGTGCGGCCGCCCTGGTCATCGCCCGGCTGCTGGCCCACCTCACCGCGACCCCGGCACCGCCCGGCCTGCGCCGCCTCGCCGACATCGCGCAAGCGATGCTCGACGAGACCCCTCGAGCCCTGACGCATGTCCCCGATCCCCAGGCCCGCCGCCTGCTCGCCGACTGCGCGGCCGCCGTACGCGAAGTGATCGCCGACCCCGGCGACCGCCTCCTGCACTGGGATCTCCACTACGACAACGTCCTCGCCGCCGACCGCGCCCCCTGGCTCGCCATCGACCCCAAACCGCTGGCCGGCGACCCGGGCTTCGACCTGCTCCCCGCCCTCGACAACCGCTACGACCCCGCCGAGACCTGCTGGCGCTTCGACGCGATGACCGAGGTCCTGGCCCTCGACCGCGCCCGGGCCCGCGCCTGGTCCCTGGGCCGCGTCCTGCAGAACTGCCTGTGGGAGATCGAGGACGGCCGCCCACTCCAGCCGCAACAGCTGGACATCGCCAAACGCCTCAAAAGCTCCCCCCGCTAGCCTGCGCCCATGATCCGACCCGCCGCCCCCGCCGACGTCCCCACCCTCCACGCCCTCATCCGCGAACTCGCCGACTACGAGAAGGCCCTGCCCGAAGCCAAGGCCACCGAGCGACAACTCCACGACGCCCTCTTCGGCGACCACCCGGCGACCCACGCCCTCATCGCCACCGACGACACCACCGGCGAACCGGTCGGCTACGCGATCTGGTTCCTCAACTTCTCCACCTGGCGCGGCGTCCACGGCATCTACCTCGAGGACCTCTACGTCCGCCCCACCGCCCGGGGCGCCGGCCACGGCAAGGCCCTCCTCACCGAACTGGCCCGCATCTGCGTCGACCGCGGCTACGCCCGCCTGGAATGGGCCGTCCTCAACTGGAACACCCCCTCCATCGCCTTCTACGAATCCCTCGGCGCCCGCCCCCAGAACGAGTGGACCGTGTACCGCCTCACAGACGAAGCCCTGGCGAACCTGTCACGCATGCCCCCTCACTGAACACCCAGACCATACGAAAGCCCAGGTCAGAAGTGGTCGCCGCAGCCGCGGCCAGGGGCCCGGCCGCCTGCCGCTTCCTCAGCGGCGACCCAGTACCTCGGCGATGCGGATGAACCCATCCGTGCCGTGGCCCAGGCCGATGACGCGGCGGGCCATGCCCTCTGCCGCGCGCATCACGCCCGCGTCGATGCCATGACCTTCAGAGGTCTGCACGATGTGGGCCATGGACGAGGCCGCCGAGGTGATCGGGTTGCCCTCGCCCGAGAAGTCGCCACTGTCCACGTCCTCCGCGGCCTGCTCGAAGACTGGCGGGATGATCGCGCCTATGCCCTTGGCGAACGGGGCCAGCTCCTGCGCGGTGACACCCTCAGCCTTGGCCACCGCCAGGGCGTGGGCATAGCCCGCCATGGCAGTCCAGAAGATGTCCAGCAGCGCGATGTCGTAGGCGGCCGCCCGACCGATCTCCTCGCCGAGATGGGTGTGGGTGCCGCCCAGCGCCTCAAGGGCAGGTAGATGCTTGCGGTAGAGCTCCTCGGGACCGCTGTGGATGAAGACAGCGGCAGGCGTTCCGATGGTCGTGGTCGGTGTCATGATGGCGCCGTCCAGGTATTGGATGCCGTGCCCGGCCGCCCAGGCCGCCGTGTCGCGGGCCCGCGCCGGGGTGTCGGCGGTCAGGTTCACCACCGTGCGGCCCTTGAGCGCGTCGGTAACCGCCTCGCGCCGCAGAATGGCGTCCACAGCGTCGTAGTTCACCACGCAGGCCACGGCCAGCCCGCTCGCGGCGACCGCCTCTTCGGCGGATCGGGCGCCGACTGCGCCTCGCTCGACCAGATCGCGGTCTCTGCCCGGCGTCCGGTTCCAGACCGTCGTCCGCAGGCCGGCGTCCAGGAACGCTCCGGCCAAAGCTCGGCCCATGGGCCCGAGACCCAGCACGGTGACGGCAGACTGTTGGGGGTGTGAAGACATGTTGGTTCAGCCTCTGCAGAAGTATCGGAAGAAAGTGATGAAAGGGGCTCATGTGACGCAAAGTCGCGCCAGGGACACGAACGTCTGCGGAGTGACAGCCGCGATTGCCGTGATCGACGGCAAGTGGAAGACCGTTCTGCTGTGGTTGCTGGAATCCGGCCCGTGGCGCCCCGGGGAGCTGCGGCGTCGGCTGCCGGGCCTCAGCGAGAAGGTGCTGACTCAGGCGCTCCGCGAGATGGAGGCTGACGGACTGGTGCACCGGGCGGTGCATGACGAACTGCCGTTGAAAACGGTGTACTCCCTCACTCCGTTCGGCCGCGAGCTCTCGGAGGCCCTGGGGCCCGTTTCGGATTGGGGCCACCGCCGCCTGGAGAAGCTCGCCCAGGCGCAGTCGGCCTCCTGACGCATGGCCACTCCCGCCTCACTCGGATACGGCGCCCCTCACGCCGCCGTGTGATCAGGTTCCGCCCTGCTCCCTGCACCGACAAGTACCCACAAAAAAGTGGGTACTGAGCACGCCCTGGGAGTCATGGCCAAAGAGGAGGCCCCGCCTTCGCACCGCTTCGGACCCTGCCCACCGGACTGCACCGCGCAGACGACGAAACCCCAGGTCAGAGCGATCCGACCTGGGGTTTCAGCAGAGCCCCCTGTCGGATTCGAACCGACGACCTACGCATTACAAGTGCGTTGCTCTGGCCAACTGAGCTAAGGAGGCCCGTACGCGCCTGGCGCCTACGTGCCCACGCAGTGTACCCACCCCGAGGACCGGCCCTGTCGAAAATTTCCGCGAAGTTCACCGTCCGCCAGGTACTGACAGGCGGGCGAACGCCAGGTACCGTCCTGACCCAGTTCACGCGTGTGGACTACACCACCCTGGGCTCGCCCGGGGCGGCTCACCACCTTCCTACAACGGATCGTCCGGCACGTTCCTGCCGGTAGAAGGGGGCCCTGTAACCATGGCCACTGTCTCGTTCGACAAGGCGACCCGCGTATACCCGGGTTCCACCAAGCCCGCCGTCGACGCCCTTGAGATCGACATCGAGGACGGGGAGTTCCTCGTCCTGGTCGGTCCGTCCGGCTGCGGCAAGTCCACCTCGCTCCGCATGCTCGCGGGGCTCGAGGACGTGAACGCCGGCGCCATCCGTATCGGTGACCGTGACGTCACGCACCTGCCGCCGAAGGACCGGGACATCGCCATGGTGTTCCAGAACTACGCGCTCTACCCGCACATGAGCGTCGCCGACAACATGGGCTTCGCGCTCAAGATCGCCGGCGTGAACAAGACGGAGATCCGGCAGAAGGTCGAGGAGGCCGCGAAGATCCTCGACCTCACGGACTACCTGGACCGCAAGCCGAAGGCCCTCTCCGGTGGTCAGCGCCAGCGTGTCGCCATGGGTCGTGCCATCGTGCGTGAGCCGCAGGTGTTCCTCATGGACGAGCCGCTGTCCAACCTGGACGCCAAGCTCCGTGTGTCGACGCGTACGCAGATCGCGTCGCTGCAGCGCCGTCTCGGCATCACCACCGTGTACGTGACCCACGACCAGGTCGAGGCCATGACGATGGGCGACCGGGTCGCCGTCCTCAAGGACGGTCTGCTCCAGCAGGTCGACTCGCCGCGCAACATGTACGACCGTCCGGCGAACCTCTTCGTCGCCGGCTTCATCGGCTCCCCGGCGATGAACCTCGTCGAGGTCCCGATCACCGACGGCGGTGTGAAGTTCGGCAACAGCGTCGTCCCGGTCAACCGTGACGCGCTGAAGGCCGCCTCCGACAAGGGCGACCGCACCGTCACGGTCGGTGTCCGTCCCGAGCACTTCGACATCGTCGAGCACAACGGTGCCGCCGCGTCCGCGCTGTCGAAGGACACCGAGGACGCCCCGGCCGGTCTCGCGGTCTCCGTGAACGTGGTCGAGGAGCTCGGCGCCGACGGTTACGTCTACGGCAGCGCCAAGGTCGGCGACGACCTCAAGGACCTGGTCGTCCGCGTCAGCGGCCGTGCGGTCCCGGACAAGGGCGCCACGCTGCACGTCGTGCCGCGTCCGGGCGAGACCCACGTGTTCTCGACCTCCACGGGCGAGCGCCTCACCGACTGAGCCAACAGAGCGACCGACCGGGGTGATATCCACCCTGGTTGACGAAGAGGGCCCCGCGGTCTGCCGCGGGGCCCTCTTCGTTGTCGACAAATACCCCGGCAGACCGGTCATTTCGAGCGGTGTGCGTCAACCCGTCACCCAGAAAAGGCACCAGTTCATCCCCCGAACCGGTGACTAAATGTCGCCAAAAGATTACCCCACGCTACCCTCACTCGCGTGAAGTACTCCACTAACCAACAGACGCGACGCGGCCGGGGCCCCGCCCGCCGGATCGGCCGCTCCCTCGCCCTCGTCCTGCCCGTCGTCCTGGTGCTCTCCGGGACCCTCGCGGTCACCCGAGTCAACTGGTCGGGGAATCCCTCGAACTCCGTCCTCATGGCATCCGACGCCGCACTGTCGGACGCCAAGCCGCGCGCCCCCAGGGCCCCGCAGGAGGTGCTGCGGGACCGGCTCCTGACAGAACTCCAGGAGAAGGACCCCGGCATCGCCCTCACACACCTCCAGGAGGCCGTCAACGGCCGTCCGTCGCTGGCTGAGCACTGCGTGTCCATCGCCAGGGCGCTGGGCCGTGCCGCGGTCCGTGTGTACGGGCCCACGCGCGCCCAGTCGTACACCCGCCCGGTCTGCGACACGTCCTTCGCCACGGGCGTCGCGGCGGCGCGCAGCTGAGCGCCCGAAGTCCGTTACCGCCCGCCCGGCCGGGGAGGGCGGGCGATAACGGCTGATCAAGGAATCGTTGCCGGACCCGGCCGGGGGCGGGGCGCCACGTACAGTTCGAATCATGACCGATCCGAACGCCGCGTCCCGCCCCGTTCAAGCCGTGGTCCTGGCCGGTGGCCAGGGTTCCCGGCTGCGCCCCTACACGGACGACCGGCCCAAGCCGATGGTGGAGATTCCCGGTACGGGGACTCCGATCATCGGCCATCAGCTCATGTGGCTCGCCGAAGAGGGCGTGACGGACGTGGTGGTCAGTTGCGGCCACCTCGCCGACGTTCTGGAGCAGTGGCTGGACTCCGCGGATCTGCCGGTGAACGTGCGGACCGTCGTCGAGTCGGAGCCGCTGGGCCGCGGTGGGGGCCTCAAGTACGCCGCCGCGCATCTCCCCCACCCGGATCGCCCCTGGTACGCCACGAACGGCGACATCTGGACCCGTTTCTCGCTGCGCGACATGGCGGACTTCCACACCGAGCGGGACGCCGTCGCGACCCTCGCGCTGGCCCGTCCGCGGATCCCGTGGGGAGCGGTGCAGACGGACGGCTTCGGGCACATCACCGACTTCATCGAGGCGCCGCCGTCGACGTTCGAGATCAACGCGGGTGTCTATGTGTTCTCGCCGGAGTTCGTCGATCTGCTGCCCGAGCGGGGGGACCATGAGCGGACGACGTTCCCGCACCTGGCGCGGGAGCTCCGGCTGGCCGGGTTCCCGATTCCGCAGGGGGCGTACTGGCGGGCCATCGACACCGCGAAGGATCTGACGGAGGCGGCGAAGGAGCTGGCTGCGATGGGGCGCTGAGGCGATCCCGGACGCCCGATGCCAGACGCCGGATGCCGTACGCCGTATGCCGGTTGGACCCCGCGCATGCCGAAGGGGCCCCGCACAGCGACTCGTGCGGGGCCCCTTCGTCGTCGTGGGCGAGGTGTTGTTCAGCCGGCGGGCCTGCCCAGGATTCCGCCCACCGGCTGGGTTACCCCAACAGGCCGCCCACCAGGCCGGATTGGCCGGAGGTAGAGCCGGAGCCACCGGTGCCGCCGGTGCTGCCCGAGCTGCCGGAGCCGCCCGCCCCGCCGGTCGAGCCGGTTGAACCGGCGCCGCCGGTGGCGCTGCCCCCGGAGGTGGGGCCGGAGCTGGTGCTGGGTACCTGTTGGACCGGGGGGGCCTGCTGGGGCGGGACCTGGCCGGTGGTGCCCTGGGTCTGGCTGGGCATGCCGCCGGTCGTGGTGCCGGCGTCCCGGGTGGCGCCCGGGGTGGTGGCGTCGGCGGTCGGGGTGCCGGCCGTTCCGGCGGTGGCGCCCTGGGTGGGCGAACCGGAGGCGGACGGGGTCGCCTTGTGGCGCTTGGCGGGGTCCCGCGGGAGCGGGGAGCCGGGGAGTTCGTTGCGCGGAGCCTCGCCGGGCCCGGGGACGATCACACGGTCGGCGTCGCGGACGGCACCGCCGAGCAGTGAGCCGATGAGGAGGGTGACCCCGGTGGTGATGGCGGTGATGAGGGCGCCGCGACGCAGGACGTACTGGCGCAGCTCCCAGATGTCGGCGCGGGGTCCGAGGCGGCGCCAGGCACTGCCGGCCAGGCGGCCGTCGATGGAGTAGACGGGTGCGCCCGCGATGATCAGCGGGGACCAGGCGGCGAGGTAGATGATGTCGGGGGTGTCGTAGGCGGGGACGCTCTCCCAGCTGACGGTGACCAGGAGCGCGGCCGACAGGCCCGCGCCGACCACCGCCGCGACCCGCTGCCAGCAGCCCAGGATCGTGAGGACGCCCACGATGACCTGGAAGAAGGCGATGACGAGCCCGGCGCCGACGGGGTGCTGGAGGGCGAACTGCCGCAGCGGCTCGGCGACTTCCCAGGGGTGCAGGGTGTTGAGCCACTTGACCATGGAGCCGCGTTCGCCGCCGTCGAAGTAGACGGGGTCGCAGAGCTTGCCCATGCCGGCGTAGATGGAGATGAAGCCGAGGAAGACCCGCAGCGGGAGCAGGACCACGCCGAGATTCATCCGGCGGCCCGGGTAGTAGGTGTGCCGGGCGGGGTCGTCGCCGTGGCGCCTGGCCCGGTGGTCGCGGTCGGCGCCCGCGCCGGTGTCCTCGTACTCGTCGAACTCCTCGCCCGGGTAGGCCGGTTCGTCGTAGCCGGGTTCGTGGTGCGCGGGGTCGTCGTAGCCGGGTTCCTGGTATGCGGGTTCGTCGTAGGCGCTGCCCACGGTCCGCATGTTCGGCAGGAGCCGGGTGCCTTCGGATACGGGGGTGCGCTGGGCGCCCACGACCGGGGTCTCGACGGTCTGGTCGAGGTCGCCGTAGCCGCCGTCGGCGTAACCCGGGCCGCCGTAGCCGCCGTTGACGTCGACGCGGGGGATGACCTGGGTGGCTCCGGCATCGGCGGACGGGGCCGGTTCCTCGCCGTGGCGGATGCTGCCTCGCACCGCCTGGAGCAGGCGGTGGGCGCCGGTGTCGTCGGGGGCGGACTTGCCGCTCCACACGACGGGGCGGCGACGGGCGCCCACGCTCGCGCCCGGTCTGCCGCCCGCGCCGACGGCGGGCATGCGCGCGGTGTCATCGGCGGCGCTCAGGTGCCGTGCGACCCGCGGTGATCGGGAACGCCGGGACGACGCGCCCAACTGCACGCGGAAGCTCGCATGGTTGACGATGATCTGCGCCGGATCGCTCGGCACCTTCACCATGCTCAGCGCGGGAGCGTCGTCGTAGCCCGACGGGCCGTCCCCCGTGGGTGTGCGGGGTGTTCTGGTGTCCACACTCATCTAACCGAGTGACGTGTGTTTAGGACACTGCTTTGACCGGGCGGATGTGTCCGGACCCCGTCAAGCTTGTCCTGGACGCCAGGAATGCCTCGTGTGGGTGACTGTGTCGAACAGTCGCTCAGGCGCGTCGGCGGGCGGCCTCGTACAGCACGATGCCCGCCGCGACACCGGCGTTGAGCGACTCGGCACCGCCGGGCATCGGGATCCGCACCCGGAAGTCGCAGGTCTCCCCGACGAGCCGGGACAGGCCCTTGCCCTCGCTGCCGACGACGATGACGACCGGGCCGTCCAGGGCGGGCAGGTCGCCGAGTTCGGACTCACCGTCGGCGGCCAGGCCGACGACCACGATGCCGGCCTTCTGGTACGCCTCCAGGGCTCGCGTCAGGTTCGTGGCGCGGGCGACGGGCGTACGGGCGGCGGTACCGGCGGACGTCTTCCAGGCACCGGCGGTCATGCCGGCCGCGCGCCGCTCGGGTACGACGACACCGTGACCGCCGAAGGCGGAGACGGACCGGACGACGGCGCCGAGGTTGCGCGGGTCGGTCACGCCGTCGAGGGCGACGATGAGCGGGTCCACGCCGTTGTCGTAGGCGGCGTTGGCGAGGTCCTCGGGGTGCGCGTACTCGTACGGCGGGACCTGGAGGACGAGGCCCTGGTGGTTGAGGCCGTTGGTCAGGCGGTCGAGCTCGGGGCGGGGGGCCTCCATGAGGTTGATCCCGCCGCGCTCGGCGGCGAGCTGGAGCGCCTCGCGCACCCGCTCGTCGTTGTCGATGAACTGCTGGACGTACAGCGTGGACGCGGGCACGCCCTCACGCAGCGCCTCGACGACCGGGTTGCGGCCGACGACCAGCTCGGACGTCGACCGGCCGCCGCGACCGCGGGGCGTGGGACGGCGTACCGCCTGCTTCGCCTTGGCGCCCGCGATGCGGTTCTTCTTGTGTCCCTTGCGCGCCTCCGCGGGCGGGGTCGGTCCCTTGCCCTCCAGGCCCTTGCGTCGCTGGCCGCCACTGCCGACCTGCGCGCCCTTCTTGCCGGACATGCGGCGGTTGTTGGCTGCCATGACCTACCTGTCTGTTCGCGGAGAAGCCCCGGGGAATCCGAGGCATGCGTTCGTACGTATATGCAGTGTGCCGCCCGGATGGCCGGGCGGCACAATCGATCAAGAAAGAGCTCAGCGCGGGCCGAGGCTCCAGCGGGGTCCCTGCGGTCCGTCCTCGATGACGAGTCCGGACTGGTTGAGCTGGTCACGGATGGCGTCCGCGGTGGTCCAGTCCTTGCGTGCGCGGGCCGCCTCACGCTGGTCGAGGACCAGGCGTACGAGGGTGTCGACGACCCCGTGCACGCTCTTGTTGAGCACGGTGTCGCCGCGGTCGGCCTCGCCGGCCCAGTGCGGGTCGAGCGGGTCCAGGCCGAGGACGCCGAGCATGGCGCGGACCTCGGCGAGGCGGGCCACCGCGGCTTCCTTGTCGTCGGCGGCCAGCGCGGAGTTGCCCTGCCGGACGGTGGTGTGGATGACGGCGAGGGCCTGCGGGACGCCCAGGTCGTCGTCCATCGCCTCGGCGAAGGCGGGCGGCACGTCGGCGGCGGGCTCGACGGCTCCCCCGGCCTTCTCCACCACGCGCTGCACGAAGCCCTCGATCCGCGCGAACGCGGACTCGGCCTCGCGCAGGGCCTCCTCGCTGTACTCGATCATCGAGCGGTAGTGCGGGGTGCCGAGGTAGTAGCGCAGCACGATCGGGCGCCAGGCCTTGACCATCTCGGAGACGAGCACCGAGTTGCCGAGCGACTTCGACATCTTCTCGCCGCTCATGGTGACCCAGGCGTTGTGCACCCAGTACCGGGCGAACTCGTCGCCGTAGGCCTTGGCCTGGGCGATCTCGTTCTCGTGGTGCGGGAAGATCAGGTCCAGGCCGCCGCCGTGGATGTCGAAGACGGTGCCCAGGTACTTGTGCGCCATCGCCGAGCACTCCAGGTGCCAGCCGGGCCGGCCGCGACCCCAGGGGGTCTCCCAGCTGGGCTCGCCGGGCTTGGCCGCCTTCCACATGGCGAAGTCGCGGGGGTCCCGCTTGCCGGTCTCGCCCTCGCCGGAGGGCTGGAGCAGGTTGTCCAGCTCCTGGTTGGACAGGCGCAGGTACTCCGGGAACGACTTCACGTCGAAGTAGACGTTGCCGTCGGCCTCGTAGGCGTGGCCGCGTTCGATGAGGCCGCGCATCATCTCGACCATCTCGGTGATATGGCCGGTCGCGCGCGGTTCGTACGTCGGCGGCAGGCAACCGAGGGCGGTGTAGCCGTCGTTGAAGGCGCGCTCGTTCTCGTAGCCGATCGACCACCAGGGGCGGCCCTGGTCGGCCGACTTGGTGATGATCTTGTCGTCGATGTCGGTGACGTTGCGGACGAACGTGACCTCGTAGCCGCGGTAGGCGAACCAGCGGCGCATGATGTCGAAGTTCAGGCCCGAGCGGATGTGCCCGATGTGCGGTGCGGCCTGCACGGTGGCACCACACAGGTAGATCGAGACACAACCCGGCTGGAGCGGGGTGAAGTCGCGAATCTGCCGGGCACTGGTGTCGTACAGGCGAATAGTCACGAGTCCAGGGTAGTAGGCCTCGGGGAGTGCCCCGCGACCTTCAACTCAAGCTGGGCTTATTCGTGACGTCCGGCCGCGGCCGGAGCCGGGCTCGAGCCCTGGGAACGGGGGTCGTCGCCTCGGCCTCCGGCCCGCGCCCGCGGTCCGTGCCGCCGGTGGGTCGGCTCAGGTCGCGGTGCGCACCACCAGTGCCGTCGCCACCGCCATCAGGCCCTCGCCGCGCCCGGGGAAGCCGAGGCCGTCCGTGGTCGCGCCGGAGACCGAGACCGGGGCGCCGGCCGCCTCCGACAGGATCTTCTGGGCCTCGTCCCGCCGCTTGCCGATCTTCGGGCGCGGTCCGACGACCTGTACGGCGATGTTGCCGACGGTGAAGCCCGCCTCGCGGACGATCCGGGCGGCCTCCGTCAGCAGCGTGACGCCGGAGGCGCCCGACCATTCGGGGCGCCCGGTGCCGAAGTGCCGGCCGAGGTCGCCGAGGCCGGCCGCCGAGAACAGCGCGTTGCAGGCGGCGTGCGCGACCACGTCCGCATCGGAGTGCCCGGCCAGGCCGGTGCCCTCGCCCTCCCACTTCAGGCCGGCGCACCACAGCTCGCGGCCTTCCTCGAAGGCGTGGATGTCGGTGCCGATACCGACCTGGGGCAGCACGTACGGCGGAGTCTCAGAAGCCATCGTTGAGCCTCCTGCGGGCCAGGACCGCCTCGGCGAGGACCAGGTCGAGGGGGCGCGTCACCTTGAAGGCCTCCTCGTGGCCGGGCACGGTCACGACCGTCTCGTCGAGCTGCTCGACCATGCTCGCGTCGTCGGTGACGTCCTCGGTGACCGTCTCGTGGGCGCGGACCAGGGTCACGCGGTCGAAGCCCTGCGGGGTCTGGACGGCACGCAGGCGGGCCCGGTCCAACGTGGCGACGACGGGCTCCGGTTCGCCCGGGGTCGCGGTGGGCTCGACCTCCTTGACGGTGTCCGCGAGCGGCAGCGCCGGGACGACGGCCGTGGCTCCCTCGCGTACGGCCTCGATGACGGCGTCCACCGTGTCGACCGGGACGAGGGGCCGGGCTGCGTCATGGACGAGGACGATGTCGTACTCGGGCGGCAGCGCGTCCAGGCCGAACCTCACGGACTCCTGACGGCTCTCGCCACCCGGGACGACGAGGAAGTCGGTCCGCTCGGGCAGCGCGTGCGCGTCGAGCAGTGACTTGACCTCCGGCGCGCCGTCGGGCGGTGCCACGACGACGACCAGGGACACCGCTCGGGACGCGGCGAGCGCGCGTACCGCGTGGATGAGCATGGGCGTGCCGTTCAGTGCGCGAAGCGCCTTGGGGGCACCCGGGCCGAGGCGCACGCCGCGGCCGGCGGCCGGGATCACGGCGGCGGTCCGGGCGGCCGGCCGGGCCGCCGGGCGTGCTTCGGCGGGCGAGGGACGCGAATCGTCAGACATCGGTTCCTGTCAGGTTTGTGTGCTCGGCATACGTGGGTATGGCCTTCAGCGTGCCGGGTACGACAACCGTGACCAGAACCCTTCCGTGACCCTGGTCGAGTCGGCTGCCCGGGCCCGGCACGCAGAGTATCGGGGGTGTCACCCCCGAGGTGAACACGCGTACGGCGCCGAAACGCGAACATGCCGCAGCGCCCGGCGACATCACTACGTCATCGGGCACCGCGGCATTTCAGTGTGCTGAGCTGAGCGGGCTGCGTGGTGCGGCCTGCGCCGGCGTCAGGACGCCAGGACCTCGTCGAGCAGGGCCTCCGCCTTGTCTTCGTTCGTGTTCTCCGCGAGCGCGAGCTCGCTCACCAGGATCTGGCGGGCCTTGGCGAGCATGCGCTTCTCACCGGCGGAGAGTCCGCGCTCGCGCTCACGACGCCACAGGTCACGTACGACTTCCGCGACCTTGATGACATCGCCGGAGGCGAGCTTCTCCAGGTTTGCCTTGTAACGACGCGACCAGTTCGTGGGCTCCTCGGCGTACGGCGCGCGCAGCACCTCGAAGACCCGGTCCAGTCCATCCTGACCAACCACATCACGCACGCCGACGAACTCCGCATTGTCCGCTGGCACACGTACCGTCAGATCACCCTGGGCGACCTTCAGCACCAAGTAGGTCTTGTCCACGCCTTTGATCTGGCGAGTTTCGATAGCCTCGATCAGCGCGGCCCCGTGATGGGGATAGACCACGGTGTCGCCAACCTTGAACGTCATGTGACAGGTACCCCTTCCGTGGCTATCCAGGGTAACACGGAAACTGCGGGTTCTGAATGGCGTTTTCGCAGGTCAGGGCATATCTCGGGGCTTGACAACAGCAACAGGAACGTGCTGCGCGAGCCGAGCGGAAGAAAGTATTCGCAGGTGGGAGCGGCTCTCCGGGGGAGGTGAAACGCGTACGTTACACGCATCCGAAGACCCTCTCGAGTGGCCGAACATCCCCATATGTCCGGTTGCAAGCGTGCGACTTCCGCTACTCCGTTCGGTGCCGGGAGTGAGGTACGAGACGAATCCGGAATTGATCACCGAGCCGCCCGACCACCCGGACGGTGATCAATTCCGGGGTTCACGGATTCCTCCACGGAAAATCCCCGGGGCCAAGCGGGGGAACTTATGTGAATGGCAGACGAGCGTCACCACAATGTGACCTGAGAGGCGGTTGTGCCTCGTGTGACTACGCGCATGTCCAGTCCTGCGACTACCGGTGTTCCTGCGCCTTGCCGTGAGGAGCGGACGTTCGGGGAGGGTCGGGTGCAGTGTGATCGGACCGGCTCGGTAACCTGAGGCCGCTGACAGACACTTAGCGCGGCTTCATGGGCCGCCTCGCTCGAGCTCAAGGAGTTGCCGCCGCCGTGAGCAGCAGCCTTCGACGCGGTGCCCTCGCCACCGCCGCCATCGCGTTCTCGATCGCCTCGCTCGCCGCGTGCGGCGCCGGCAACAACGCCCAGACCCTGGAGGTCAAGCCGGACAACGCGGCCACCAGTCTGGGGGACATCAAGCTCCAGAACGTCATGGTCATCACCCAGCCCAACGACGAGTCCACGGGCCCGGCGGTGATCTCCGCCACGGTGTTCAACAGCGGCAACACCGCGCAGACCCTGGACTCGGTGAACGTCGACGGCGGCGGCTCCGCGGACCTCACGCCCGCCAAGGGCAAGGGCGCGCTGACCGTCCCGGCCGGCGGCTCCGTCATCCTCGGCGGCCAGGGCAACGCCTCCGCCGCGCTGAACGAGATCGGCGCGTCCGTCAAGAACGGCAACGCGCAGAAGGTCACCTTCACCTTCAGCAAGACCGGCGACATCAGCCTGCGCGCCTTCGTGGTCCCGGCCGAGTACTACTTCACCAAGTGGGGCCCGACCGAGATGCCGTCCGCCCCGGGCGGCGCGGGCAAGCCGGGCGGCACGGCCAAGCCGGGCACCAGCACCGAACCGGGCGCCGGCGCGAGCGGCTCGCCCAGCGCGTCCAACACCCCGGCCGACAAGGCGACCCCGTCCGACGGGGCCTCCGCGAGCACCAGCGAGTCGCCGGCCGCGGGCCACTGAGGCGGCGTACGGGCACTGAGCGGTCGTACGGACGGCCGTACGAAAGAAGGGCGGGACCTCGTGGAGAGGTCCCGCCCTTCTTACGTGGGCGTCGGCGTCAGCGGGCGGTTTACGGCTCGAACTTGTAGCCGAGTCCGCGGACCGTCACCAGGTACCGCGGCGCGCCCGGGTCGGGCTCGATCTTGGCGCGCAGGCGCTTGACGTGGACGTCGAGGGTCTTGGTGTCTCCGACGTAGTCGGCGCCCCAGACCCGGTCGATGAGCTGCATGCGGGTCAGGACACGGCCGGCGTTGCGCAGCAGCATCTCCAGGAGGTCGAACTCCTTGAGCGGGAGGTCGACCTTGGAGCCGGAGACCGTCACCACGTGGCGGTCCACGTCCATACGGACCGGGCCCGCCTCCAGCGCGGCCGGGGTGACCTCCTCCGGCTCGCCGCGGCGGCGCAGGACCGCGCGGATGCGGGCGACCAGCTCGCGGGAGGAGAACGGCTTGGTCACGTAGTCGTCGGCTCCTATTTCCAGCCCGACGACCTTGTCGATCTCGCTGTCCTTGGCGGTCACCATGATGACGGGGACGTTGGAGCGACCGCGCAGCTGGCGGCACACCTCGGTGCCCGGCAAGCCGGGCAGCATCAGGTCGAGGAGGACGAGGTCGGCGCCGTTGCGCTCGAACTCGTCGAGTCCGTCGGGCCCGGTGGTCGCGACGGCGACCTCGAAGCCCTCTTTGCGGAGCATGTACGACAGGGCGTCGGAGAAGGACTCCTCGTCCTCGACGACGAGCACACGGGTCACGGAAGGACCTCCGGGGCGGGATGCGGTTCGTAAGAAGATGATGAACGTGATGGGGGGGTTGAGGCAGTGCGTCGACCGGTCTCCTCGTCGAGACCGTCGCGATCGCGGAGGCCCTCGGGACCGTCGAGATCATCGGAACCGTCGAGGTCGTCGGGACCGTCGGGGTCGTCGAGGTCGGGGTGCTGGAGCGCGCGGTCGCGGGCCACGCCCGCCTCCGGCAGCCGCAGGGTGAAGGTGGAGCCCTGCCCCTCGGCGCTCCACACGGTGACCTCTCCGCCGTGCGAGGCGACCACGTGCTTGACGATGGCGAGGCCGAGGCCCGTGCCGCCGGTGGCACGGGAGCGGGCCGGGTCGACCCGGTAGAAGCGCTCGAAGACGCGCTCCTTGTCCTTTTCGGAGATCCCGATGCCCTGGTCGGTGACGGCGACCTCGATCATGTCCCCGCCAGGCCCGTTGATCTTGCGGGCGGCTATGCCCACCCGGGTGCGGGCGGGCGAGTAGTTGACGGCGTTCTCGACGAGGTTGCCGAGGGCGGCGGCGAGCTGGCCGCGGTTGCCCCAGACGTGCAGGTCGTCGGTTCCGCCGGCGGCCATGGTGATGTTCTTGCTGCCGGCCTGGTGGCGGCAGCGGTCGATCGCCTCGGCGACCAGTTCGTCGACGCGTACCGGTTCGGCGTCCTCCAGGGGATCGTCGTTCTGTACCCGCGACAGGTCTATGAGCTCCTGCACCAGGTTGGTGAGCCGGGTCGCCTCGATCTGCATACGGCCGGCGAAGCGTTCCACCGCCTCCGGGTCGTCGGAGGCGCCCATCACCGCCTCGGACAGGAGGGAGAGCGCGCCGACGGGGGTCTTCAGCTCGTGGCTGACGTTCGCGACGAAGTCACGTCGCACCGCTTCGATCCGCCGGGCCTCGGTGAGGTCCTCGACCAGCAGCAGCACCAGCCGGGATCCTAGCGGGGCGACCCGCGCGGAAACGGCGAGAGCCTCGCCCCGCCCGGTCCCCCGCCTGGGCAGATCCAGCTCGACCTGGCGTATCTCCCCGTCCCTGCGGGTGTCCCGGGCCATCCGCAGCATGGGCTCCACGGAGAGCTTGCCGCCGCGGACCAGCCCGAGGGCGTACGCCGCGGAGCTGGCCTTGACCACGGCGTCGGCCTCGTCGAGGACCACCGCGGAGGAGCGCAGCACCGACAGGACGGTGTCCACGCCCGGCGGAAGCACCGGGTCGGTGTGCAGGGAGGTGCGGGTGGGGCGTTTCTGCTCCCGCTCGCTCCAGCGGAACGCCAGCACGGCGATGACACCGGTGAGTACACCGGCGATCGCTGCCGCTGCGGCGACCGCCGCGTTCACGTCCATGCACTCAGGTTAGGCACGGGATCCCGCCTGGCCACAGCCATCCGAGTGCGACCTCGAACACTCGTCGCCCAGAGTTCACCTTGGAGCCAGGATTGGTTCATTTGGGGTGCCGGAAACGGACGCGTACAGGCCGGAACGTGGGAGCGTGGGGTGCGAAGCACCGGTTTCAAGACACTCGCGCCGGGCCCCGGCCCCCGGCGAGCCCCCGAAGACGACGTACGAGAGGGAACCCTGATGCGGGACGCGTACCACGAGGAACTGGATTCGATCGGCGACGGTCTGGTGGAGATGGCCCGGCTGGTCGGCTCTGCGATCGGGCGCGCCACGACGGCGATCCTCGACTCCGACCTGAAGCTCGCCGAGAGCGTGATCGAGGCCGACCAGAAGGTCGACGAGCTCCAGCACGACCTGGAGGCCCGTGCGATAGCTCTGCTGGCCCGCCAGCAGCCGGTCGCGACGGACCTCCGTATCGTCGTGACCTCGCTGCGGATGTCGGCGGACCTGGAGCGCTCGGGCGACCTGGCCCAGCATGTGGCGAAGCTGGCCCGGCTGCGCTTCCCGTCGCGCGCGGTCCCGCACGACCTGCACGCGACGATCCTGGAGATGGGCCAGCTCGCGCAGCGCCTGATGGCGAAGGCCGCCGAGGTGATCATCACCAAGGACGTCGACCTGGCGCTCCAGCTGGAGCAGGACGACGACGAGATGGACCTCCTGCACCGTCACCTCTTCCAGCACCTGATCGACGACCGCTGGAAGCACGGCATCGAGACGGCCGTGGACGTCACCCTGCTCGGCCGCTACTACGAGCGGTTCGCCGACCACGCGGTGTCGGTGGCGAAGCGGGTGGTGTTCCTGGTGACGGGTGAGCACGCGGACGAGATCCAGCAGGACGTGCAGCCGGAGATCCAGCCGGTACAGGAGGCGGAGGGGGCCTGAGCCCGGCGGGGGTCAGCTCGGGAGGGGGCCGCCCGCGTGCCCGCGAGCCACAGTGCGCCGTTGATGCGCCCGGCCCGGCGGGCGTCCCATGGGCACAGGTACCAGTCTTGAGGAGGGTCCATGGCCGAATCCCCGAGCACTCCCCCACCCGACCCCACGCGGCAACACCCGACGCAGCAGCCCGCCGAGATCAGGAGCCTCCCGCTCTTCGGCGCGTGCGGCTGCGGCTCGGGGTGCGGCTGCGGCTGCCAGTCGGGCAATCCGTGCCAGTGCGGCTGACGGTGCGGTGAATCTCGTACGACGGTGAGGGCCCCGGTGTGACGCCGGGGCCCTCACCGTCGCCGGACTACATCGGACGGCGTAGGACGTCGTAGGCGGGCGGGTTTCCCTGATGGCCCCGCTGCCGGCCGCGGCCGCCGGTAGAGTCCGCCGCGGAGGACCGCCCATGACTCGAAAGCCCCGACCGGCCGTTGCGCTCATGGTGGCTGCCTCGGTTGTCGCGATGACGGCGCTCGCCGGGTGCGGTGGCCGGACGTCGGCGCCGTCGGCCAAGAACCCCTCCGCGAGCGGGTCCGCACCCGCACCTCATCCGGTCGTGCGTCTCAGCGCGGACGGTGACGCCCTGGTCCCCGGTGGCCCGCCCCTCCCCCTCCACCTCTCCGTCGCGGGCCTGACCGCCGGGCAGGCCCTGCGACGCCAGGTGGCGCTGTACATCGGCATCGTCCCCGACAAGGTCCAGATCCGCGAGAACGGCTCCTGGCACGACGTGCCGCTCCAGTGGACCAACGAGCAGGACGACAACGGGGAGTTCGCCGGCATACTGCCGCTCTCGTACCGCGGCAAGGCCCGCACACGGCTCGACCTGCGGATGTTCACCGCCGATCAGCGGAGAGACTCCGTGGACGGCAGGACTCCCGCCGTCACCGAAACGGTGGCCGCGCAGATGGCCCAGGATCCCCGCTCCCCGGACATCCACCCGTCCGCCTCCGCTGCGCGCCTGCGGCTGCCCGTCGACCCCACGCATCTCACCGTCGAGGTCCCGCAGATTCTCCGGGCGACCGGGGGCGGCCCGCCGGTGGAGTGGTCCGTGAAGGTCCGTAACGCCGCGGGCAAGCGCACCCGTTCCGACCTGCGCGTCGCCGTCTCCCTCGCGCCCGGGGAGATCGGCGGATCCGTACGGCGACTGCACTGGTCGATCAACCGCCAGGGCCACTGGACCGACCTGACGGGCCGCACCCACGTCGAGACGGACGCATTCGACCTCGCTCCCGGCCAGTCACGGACCGTCCGGATCCGCCTCGCGCTGCCGGCCGGCGCCGAGGCAAGCAGTTCCGACCAGGTCGGCGCCGTCCTGTTCGCGGCGGTCACGGCCCCCTGGTGGCCCTCCGACCCGGAGCAGCCGACGGGCGTCACGCATGACGCACAGGGCACGAACGTTCTCGTCGCGAGGTGACCTGAGTACGGCCCGAGCCGGTGAGGCCGCTGATCATCCGCAGGAAGGATGTAAGGCGCGTCGGTGATCCATGAGGATTACGTCGACCTTGGCTCGACACCAGGAAGGGACAAGCCTTGCGCATCACCCGACTCGTCGGAACCGCCCTCGGCGCCACGCTGTTATTAGCCGCCGCGGTGCCGACGGCATCAGCCGACGCCGGAACCGCCCTACCGACGGCGTCAGCCGCAACCGCCCCACCGACGGCCGAGTCCCTGGACCGTGCCGCCCTGCGCACCACGCTGGACGCCGCCCACGAAGCGGGCATGTACGGCCTCTACTCGTCCGTTCGTGACGGGGCTGAGCGGTGGACCGGCGCGTCCGGGGTCGCCGACGTGGACACCCGGCGTCCGGTCAGGCCCGGCATGCGGCACCGAGTGGGCAGCATCAGCAAGACGTTCACCTCCGTCGCGGTGCTCCAGCAGGTGGAACGCGGCCGGATCCGGCTCGACGCGCCCGTCGGCGACTACCTCCCCGACCTCGTCAAGGGGGAGCGGGGCCGGGACGTGACCGTACGGATGGTTCTCAACCACACCAGCGGAATCGGCGACTACATCCTGGGCGCCTTCCCGTCCCTCGCCGCCAACTCCACGGCCAGCCTCGACGAGGAACGCTTCCGCTCCATACGGCCCGAGGAACTGGTGCGGCTCGGTCTGGAGGCACCCGCCACGGGACGGCCCGGCGAGCAGCCGGGCTCGTACTCCAACACCAACTACGTGATCGCCGGGCTGATCCTGGAGAAGGTGACCGGCCAGGACGCCGGGACGTACATCACCCGCAACGTCATACACCGGGCCGGGCTGCGCGCCACCTCCTATGCGCGCACCCCGTACATCAAGGGCCCGCACTCCCGGATGTACGAGTCGTTCTACGGCCTGATCGACCCGCCCCGTGACTACAGCGTCTACAACATGTCCTGGGCGTCCACCGCGGGCTCGATCATCTCGACCACCGACGACCTGAACCGCTTCTACCGCGCCCTGCTGACGGGCAAGTTGATCGGACCGGCCGCCCTGGACGAGATGCTGAGCACCGTCACCGTCAACGCGGGCGGCGCGCGCATCAACTACGGCCTCGGCATCTACGCGCTCGACCTGCCCGGCTGCGGCCGCTTCTGGGGCCACGACGGGGCGGTCTTCGGTGCCGGCACGATCGCGTTGTCCAGCCCCGACGGCAAGCGCCAACTCGCCATGGGCTGGAACCTCATGAAGTACCAGCGTCTGACCGCCGACGGTACGGCTTTCGAGCCGAGCCCGATCGACGACGCCATCAACGAACACATCGTCAGGGCACTCTGCCCGACGCCGCAGTCCCCCGGCTTGACCGGGGCCACCCCGCGGCTGCCTTCCGAGGGGCTGCCCGGCACGGACCTGTCCCCCGGTCAGTGGGTCAGCCGGCGCTGAGACCCGGGCCGTCCGGGCCCGCGTCGCCCGCCCCTGCGAAGAGAGCGCGGAGAGACCGTCCCCCTAGGGTCCCTCCATAAGCCCGCCTGACCTGTACCCGAGCAACGGTGCAGGTCAGGCCGCTTCTTCCCCCCTCAGTTGCGCCTCCTGCACGCTTACGAGAGGAAGGCCCGGGTATGGCCGACGACAAGGTTCTGGAGGCCCAGAAGTGGGTCAACTCCACCTACGGTGGGTACAGCGGCTACGTCCGCTGTCCGGAGGACGGCCGAACGGGCTGGTCCACCATGTACGCCCTGGTGATGGGGCTCCAGCACGAGCTCGGCATCTCGCCGCTCGTCGCGAGCTTCGGGCCGACCACGATGTCCAAGCTGGAGGCGCTCGGTGACATCGGGTTCGGATGGAACAAGAACGCGAACATCGTCCGGATCCTCCAGCACGGCCTGTTCTGCAAGGGCTACTGGGGAGCCAACGGCTACGGCGAGTACGGCGCCGTCACCACCGAGGCCGTCAAGGCGCTCCGCGTGGACATGGGCCTGCCCGACGGCGGCACCGGCACTGTCGGCGGCGTCACCACCGCGAAGATCTTCAAGTGCATCCTCAACATGGACGCGTACGTCGTCGTGGCCGGCGGCACCGACAAGATCCGGGAGATCCAGCGGTGGCTCAACGGCCGCTACTGGCAGCGCAGCGCCTACAACATCGGGCCCGCCGACGGGATCTACTCCCGAGACGTGCAGAAGTCCCTGGTGATCGCCCTCCAGTACGAGCTGGGGATCTCGGCGCCCAACGGCAACTTCGGTCCCGCCACCCAGGACGGCCTGCGCGCGCATCCCGTCCGGGAGGGCAGCTCCGGCATCTTCGTCCAACTCTTCACGGCCGCCTGTGTCTTCAACGAGCCGGTGATCCTGCGCGGGCTGGACGACACCGAGGTGCGCACCACCTTCAAGGACAGCTTCGACTCCAAGACCAGGGAGTTCGTCGAGATCTTCCAGGGTTTCTCCCAGCTGTACCAGAAGGGCGACGCCAACTACGGCGTGGGCGAGTACGACACCTGGGCGCAGCTGCTGGTGTCCATGGGCAACGCGGACCGCAGGGCGACCGGGTCGGACACCCGCTTCGAGATCACCGCGTCACGCGCCCGCTGGATGCGTGACAACGGCTACCAACTCGTCGGCCGGTACCTGTACGACCCGCCGGGATCGACCCTCGACAAGGAGATCAAGCCGGGCGAGCTGCAGACCATCTTCGACGCGGGGCTGAGGGTCTTCCCCATCTACCAGGACAACGCCCGCCAGTTGGCCGACTTCACCTACGGCCACGGCTTCTCGCACGCGCTCAACGCCCATGACCTGGCCAGCCAGTACGGCTTCAACCGGGGCACCACCATCTACTTCGCGGTGGACTACGACGCGCAGCAGGGCGAGATCGACAGCTACCCCGAGGGCATCATCACGTACTTCAACGGGGTGGTGGCGGGCCTGGCCAGCCGGGGCAAGAAGTACTTCCACGGCGTGTACGGCTCCCGCAACGTCTGCATCAACGTCACCAAGAAGACCGGCGCCCGCTTCTCCTTCGTCTCCGGCATGTCCTGGGGCTTCTCCGGGAACCTCGGCTACTCCCTGCCGCCGAACTGGGCGATCAACCAGATCAAGGAGTTCAAGGTCACCAACGGCTCGGACACCTTCGACCTGGACCGGGACGTCTGGCGGCTGAACGGCGAGCCCGGCAGCAACTCCGTGAACCGGCCGACGGGCCCCGCCGACGCCTTCATCGCCTACGTGCAACGGCTCTACAACCACGCCCTCGCCTACAAGAGCGCGAACAACGTCGGCACCAACGCCAGCCGGCTGGTGATGGAGTACATCCGGCACGAGAAGTACAACGGTCTGAAGTGGTGGTGGCTGGCCAACAGCTACGACGGTGACTTCGTGAACTACTGCAACAGCCGGGGCGAGTCGGTGATCGACTCCTTCACCGACACCATCACCGGCTACGAACTCGACGCGACCCACCTGATGGCCACCGCCAACGGCTTCCTTGAGAACTCCGACCCCGACGACAAGGGGGACGCGACCGGCGGTGACGTGGCGGGCTGGGGCGGCGACATCATGACCTTCTGGGCGGACTGGCGCAACTCCGTGGAGGAGTACGCCTCCCCGCTCACCTTCTGCCGGGCCAAGCTGGCGATCCCCGGTACCGTGTCCAGCTTCGGCTACACCGACATGATCGAGGACGTCGACGGATACCTGCTGGCGAAGCACGTCGCGGCGAACGGGAACATCGCCGACTGGATGACCTCGCACTACAACAACGGGGGCGCGCTGTCCCGCTTCCGTTCCCACTTCGACCGACGCTGGCAGACCGCGGGCAACGCCAAGTCGTCCTGCAGCAACCTCCTCTACGGTGCCATCGACTCCAAGATCAGCCCAGCCCGTTTCGCGCTCATCACGGGGGCCGGTGCCGTACTGCCCGGGGACTACATCCTGGTGCCGGGCAACGGGGCCAAGTTCGACGACTTCTGCCAGGGATTCGCCGACCGGCAGCTCGCCCTGATCGGGCTGGAGAACACCCTGGCCCCGAAGTACCGGCAGAACCTCCGGACCTACCGCGAGCAGGCGGCGAAGCGGGCCGCGCGCCGGGCCGACGGGTAGAACGTGCAGGGTTAGCCCATGGGTCTCCTTCTCCTCCTCCTCGTGCTGCTGGTCCTGGTACTCGTCGGGCCGGGGCTGTGGTTCTGGTGCCGGTCCCTGGCGGGCGGCCGGTGGCGGCACAGCACCGGCTGGTTCGCCCTGACGGCGGCACTGCTCGTGCTGGGGGCGGGTGCCGTCTACCTCGTCGGCTCCCTGGCCGGAGCGAACCTGGACCCGGAGGAGGCGTGCCACTCCCGCGGCGAGACCTACGACCGGGCCTATCGCAGGGCGAACTTCGACGAGTACACGCAGTGGTTCCCGCTCCACGACAAGTGCAACGCGGGCTACGACCTGGTGCCGGGCTGGGTGAACCCGACCCTGGTCGTCCTGCCCGTCCTGGCTGTCGCCTGCCTGGCCTACGCCGTACGGCTGGCCGTCCTCCATCGACGCACCAAGAAGGGAACACCGTGAACGAGTTGAGCAGACGCCGCGTGCTGGGTGCCACCACCGCCCTGGCCGGCGCCACCGTGCTCGGCGGACTGGGCTCCGCTCCCGCCACGGCCGCCGACCGGGCCGCCACGCCCGCTGGTTCGGGCAAGGCGACCGCGTGGACCAAGGCCCGGTCCGCCAACGGCTGGAAGATACTGGACGAGGCCACGTCGTACGGCATCGAGGGCAGCGGCAGGTCCGTCCGCCTCGCCGACGGAGACGCCGCCACCATCCTGCTGCACGTGGCCCGCCGCTTCCACTACGAGATCGACCAGCTCAGGGCCGGCGACGTGCGCGGGCACCGCACCTCCCGCCAGGTCGAGCAGCCCTACGAGTCGAACTACCTCTCCGGCACGGCGATCGACATCAGGGAGCCCTCCTACCCGCTGGGCGCGCGGGCCGGCTTCTACCCCCAGGAACTCGTCGTGATCCGCGACGTCCTCGCCGAACTGGACGGCGTGGTGGCGTGGGGCGGCGACTTCCCGGTCCCCAAGGAGTCCCACTTCGAGATCGCCCTCAAGCCCGGCCACCCCAAGGTGAAGAACATCGCCCGGAAGATCACCGCCTGGAACACCGGCCCCGGCAACGAGGGCGCCGGCGCGACCGACGCCTTCGACGCCGCCCGCCAGAAACACGCCCGCACCTTCGCGCGTCGCACGGCGGCCTGACCCGCGCCATCGGCCTGGCATGGCCCTGGCGTCCAGGCGAACGCGCTGGCTCTGCTTGAATCCGCCCATGACTTCCGTTGACGCCCCGGACGAGACACAAGAGACAAAGGAGCTCGCGGTCTGGTGCGGCGGAGCGTCCGTGGCGGTCTGGTTCTGTTGCCCCTTCTGGATACTCGTCTGCTTCCTTGCGCTGCCCATCGCTCTCGTCGGCCTTGTGCGGGCCTACGTCGAGTACCAGGCGTCAGCGCGTGGCCGAGCGAGCAGGTCGCGAGCCGTGGTCGGTGGTGCGCTGTCCCTCCTGGGAGGGACAGCGGCCGTCGCCTACATGGTCTTTCTCGCCACCCACCCGGACCTTCCCGTCCAGGGGTAGTGGACCTCGCACTCCGCCTCTCCCACCCCGGGGCCCCTTCAGCTTCCCTGCGCGGCGTCCGCGAGAGCGGTGGTGTCCTCGGCCGGTGACGGTTCCTTTGTAGTGCCTGGTCCTGGTGCCGTCGACTGTCTCAGTCCCGATCATCCGCAGGTAACCCGTCAGACGGGCACGCAGGCGGGCACCGTCGAGGGCTTCTGTGGTCGGCTGCGCAACTCAGTTGACCGGAGGAGCCGACGTTGCTCTACTGCTATGCCGGACCGGGGGAGGACCTGTGGCAGAACTGCCGGAGAGTGTAGATCGCGACATTCTGGAGGGGCGCACCATCCTCGCCGTGAAGACGATTCGTGAGGCACAAGGATGCTCGATCCGCGAAGCGGTTGATCTTTACCATCAGCGCTACAGAGAGCTTCATCCTGAGCCGGACTCGGCCCAGGAAGCTCCCCGGCCCCGCGTGCTGCGGTTCGAGCGGGACGGCTCTTTGGCTGTGTTCGAGGGACTGCAAGACGGTCAGCACCCGAAGAGCGAAGGGCCAGGTCTCTGACCTGCGGCCGTGTAATCGATCAACGCTGCGGCTAGCCCGCGGCGACCAGTCGGCCCTCGAATCGAGGCCGTCGACAGGCCGGTGCCTACCGCTTCTGCGCTCGGTACCGCTTCATCAACGCAGTGATCCGCCCTTGGTCCGCCCGGCCATTGAGCTCATGTCAGGACCGCATCACCGGTGCTGAAGATTCGGTTCAGATGGTGGTGCAGGACCGCGGTCGCGGACTCCGGGCTGCGCTGGCCGACGAGGATGCTGGTGCCGAGTCCCGCAGACATGGCAAGAAGGCCGGCTGCCTCCAACCGTGCGTCCAGACCGGGCTCAAGCAGTGCCGCTTCTTGCGCCTGCTGAAGGAGTTCGGTCAGGGCGTCTTCGGCTGCATCAGGGTTCTTGATGAAGGGCTGGGCTGCGAGCGCCGGGTCGTTCACGGCCAGAACCGCGTATGACGTGTAGAGGTGGTGGAAGGTCCGGCTCTCGTCGTCTGTCGGCAGCGCCGCCATCAGCAGCGCCTCGACCGTCGCGCGCGGACCAGGACTGTCCCCGGCAGCCCGTACGCGGGCGGAGACCCGCTCCCCGAATCTCTCCGCCAGAATCTCGAGCCCGAAGAGCAGCAACTTCTCCTTGGTCTGGAAGTAGTACTGCACCAGCCGCAGTGATACGCCCGCCTCCGCTGCCACATCGCGCATCCCGACGGCATGCAGCCCGCGTTGGCCGGCGACCCGGACGAGGGCCTCGGCGATCTCGGTGCGCCGTTCTGCGTGATCTACGCGCTTCGGCATCGGCCGTTTCTCCGCTCGTCGTTCCTGCTACGGCCCCCACATGACCCTTTGATGATACAGCTGTACCACTTACATGGTACGTTCGTATCACAAAACCGAGACGCCGGAGGTGGCCATGCCCGAGACCACTGCCCAACGCCAGGCCGATGTCGGCCGCTATGTGAGCGATGCCTGGCGGGAGCGCCACTTCACGGCCTGCGACGCGGTCTACGCACTGGGGGCGCCCGCACTCGCGGAAGAGGACGTGGAGACGTCCTTCGGCACCACGCACGTCTACCGTTATGGCCCCGCGAACGAGGCCGCCCGATCCCGCACCCCCGTCGTCCTGGTGCACGGGGCGGGCTCCTGCTCCGCCATGTGGTACCCGAACACCCCCGACCTCAGCGCGGACCGCCCGGTCTACGCGATCGACACCCCGGGCGATCCCGGCCGCAGCGTGCAGCACCAACCCATCCACCAGCCCGACCACGCGGCGCAGTGGCTGGACGAGACGCTCGCCGGGCTCGGACTCGACCGCGTCCACCTCGTCGGCTCCTCCTACGGCGGCTGGCTCGCCCTGAACCAGGCGCACCGCAGGCCCGGCCGCCTCGCCTCGGTCACCCTGCTCGACCCCGGCGGCCTGGAGAAAGTGGGGCTGCGTTTCTTCGTCTGGATCTTCGCCAGCCTCTTCGCGACCTCCGCCCCCAAGGCGCTCCGCCCACGACTGGCTGCCTGGCTCGAACAGCCGGTCCTCGTCGTGTCGGAACTGCGCGCGATGGTCAGAACGGCGACTCGCGCCTACCGCATACGCCGGCCGGCTCCGCTTCCCTTGTCCGAGGAGGAACTGTCCACCATCCGCACTCCGCTCTATCTGGTGCTCGGCAAGCGAAGCCTCCTCGTGCACCCGCAACGGCAGGCGGAGCGCGTGCCACGCCTGGTCCCCGGTTCCCGAGCCGAGATCATCTCCAGCACGGGCCACGGGCCGCAGATCGACCACGCGGAGGAGATCAATCGCAGGATGCTCAACTTCATGGCCTCCGTCGACTGACAACCTCCCACGCCGAGCGCCCCAGCTTCGCCGCGCGGGCCTTGGCCATACTCGACACCCGTTCGTGTCACGGGAGCATCAGTCCACCTCCACACATCCCGCACGTCGCGCATGATGCTCACTCAGCTCACATGCCTGGGGGACACCATGCGCACCCGCATCGCCGCACCTGCATTCGCCGTCGCAGCACTGCTCACGCTCACCGCCTGCGAAGGCACCGACACGAGCAGCGGCTCCAGCAAAGCCGGCAGCAGCCAGGACGCCAACAACACAGCGGCCAAAAGCAACGACACGGCGAAGACCGAGACCGCCAACCTGCCCGACATGACCGGCAAGGGCCTCCAGTCCGCCCAGGACCAGGCCCAAGAGGCGGGTTTCTACAGCCTCACCTCCCACGACGCGCTCGGCCGCGATCGCATGCAGGCCTTCGACCGCAACTGGAAGGTCTGCTCCCAGACTCCGAAGGCCGGCGAACATCCCACGGACACCAAGGTCGACTTCGCCACGGTCAAGCTGGAAGAGAGCTGCCCGGCCAAGGACGCAGGTGCCGCGCCCGAGTCAGCTGGATCCACCATGCCCGACTTCAAGGGCAAGGCCGTCAAGGTCGCCCGCCAGGCCCTGGACAGCTCCACGAGCATCACCGTCAACGACGCGTCCGGCCAGGACCGCATGGTCCTCATGGAGTCGAACTGGCAGGTGTGCACACAGGAACCGACCGCCGGCGCCAAGCTCGACGGCCAGCCCGTGACGCTCACCGCGGTGAAGTTCGAGGAGTCCTGCTGATCCACACCCGCCGACCGGCCCGGCCGCGCCCGTGCGCCCAAGCGCATGAAAGAGCCCCCTCCTGACGACAAACTCTCAGGTAGGGGGCTTTTCGGGGCTGGTTACTTCTTCTTCCCCTGGGTCTTGTCGGGGATCTTGGGTAGCTGGGTTTTTGCTGGTCAGGGGCGGTGGGATCGTGCGCCTGGTGGTCGTCGTTGGTCGTCATTGGCCACTGTCGAGCGACCTCGGACGGCCCAGGGACGGCCCGGACCGAGGTCCTCGCTCCGCCGGTCAGCCCGTCTCGCTGCGCTTCGCTTGCCTAGACGACAAGGCTTCCCCGGGCGCCACAGGCGGCATCGGCGAACTCGTCACGAACCGCTTGAAACCGCTCCAGCAACGGATCACGGACCCACCCGCCCATCATGCGGTCCCAACACACAACGGACTTGGCCACATCAAGCACCTGATCTATCTGCTCCGTGGTGAGGGAGCGGCTTTCCTGCAGCGTGAACTGCAGAAAATCAAGCTGCTCCCACCGCTCATCGTCGTCTAGGCCTCCCCACTCAACTAGGAGCTGCAAGGCAACGAACGCCGAACCATGGTGCGGGTCCTCGCACGATTCTGCATTACGCGGGCACCAGTGGGCTTCCAAAGCGCTTACCGCTGAGCGAAGCACAGCTCTCGGCAGAGCCAACTTCTCCAGCCCCAAGCTCTGCTCAAGTACATCCCGTGCTCGGGCCGTGATGGCCGGCGGTCCCAGCACAGCAACACCTGCCTGGGCTTCAACCACTCCGGTGACCTTCTGATCTAGTAGGACCTTGCGGGACTCGTGAGGAATAGCTGGTAGCTCTCGCCCCGTCCGTACGAGAAGGTCTGCTGCACGTAGAAACTGCGTGTACGCCACGCGACGCTCACTCTGTAACGCATGCTCGCGACCAGCACGCCCCTGGAGCCGAGCGGCCTGCACCGCAGCCTCGGACTGGCCAAGTCCAACGGCTACTGCGGCATCAGCCGCTCTGTCCGCGCTTCGTCTGGACCAGTGCGCGGCAACCAAGGTGGCCGGGACAGTAATGAACGCTGTCACAACAGTCGTTACGGCTACTACTCCTTCTAATGACACGTGACGCATGGTGCCGCAGCGCACTTCGCAACGTGCCAATTGCACTGAACCAACCACGGCGCCAGACGAGCTGTGCATAGACGCTTCCGAACCTCAGCTTGGGAAGCTCGTGTGCTTTGGCTCCGTCTCCCGTGCTGACCTGCGATCGAGGGTGTCTGTGTCTCAGCTGACTGCTGAGTTGGTCCCCGGTGTTCCCCGTGGTTCCCCGCACCACCTGGCACGGTTCTGGCACGAGTGTCGTGGGTGCCTGGTCGCTTGCCCAACGGCGTTGTCAGTGGGGGCTGTTAGCTTCCGTGGCAGAGATGAGCCGGTTCGATGTTCTCGCCGAGGAACACGCGGCTAAGGGGGGTGGCCGGATAGGAGTCCCCGGACCACTGGGTCTCAGGACCCCGAATGGCTCCGTACCCGCCCCCCTCCCTCACAACCTCCTGATCCGTAGCTCTGGAGAGATCGGTCATTGAAGGTCATACGGGCTACGAGGAGGGCCGTGCGGGCCGGTGTCGATCGCTGGCGATTGCTGGGGTTGCTGTACTTCGTTGCTGGACAGCAACGGCTACCACCCCCCACGACCCTACCTAGGTAGACAAGTATCGACTACCTAGGTAGATTAACGGCATGGCAGACCCAAAGTTGACCCCGCACACACAGACGGTGTTGCGCGCCCTACTCGGCCGAGACGTCGACGGTGAGCGTCGCACTGTGGTGCTTGCAGAGGGGCTATACGGGCTGGAGCTGTCAAAGATGACGAAACTCCCCAATGGCACGCTCTTCCCCCTTCTCGAACGCCTCCGTCAAGCCGGATGGGTAGAGCGCTACTGGGAGGCTGACGACATCGGCGAAGCTGAGGGCCGCCCCCGGCGCCGTTTCTATCGCCTCACCAACAAGGGTGCGGAAAGAGCCCCGTACGCTCTCGCTGCTGTCACCGCCAACGGGTCGACTGCCAGCAGTTCCGGCACCTCGCGTCCCGGGCTGGCCGGAGGTGCGTTGTGAAGGGAGCCACGGACGAGCCGCAAGAGCTCGAAGTGACGGTCAAGGATGCCGAAAGGCAAATGAGCTTCCGCGTCAACAAGCCCCGCGTCGTAGTGAAGTTCCTCCAAGACGAGACTGACGATCGCAAGTTCAGGGAAATCGAGCGCTACACAATCTTCACCCGGAATGAATGGGTGGGCAGGGCGACCGCCAAGCCTCTACACAACCACGTCACGGCACCGCTGCGGCTCGCCACTCGACTGCTGCCGGTTGCACAGCGAGGCGAGTGGCTGGAAGAGCAGCGGAGCTACTTGGCTGACCTGTCGACACCCCGGAAACGCTGGGCCTGGATGCTTTCCCAGCTCATCGCGATGCCGAAGTACGCGTACACGGTACGTGCCAGCCGAGAGAAGGAGCCGGCGTGAACGTCTTCTCCGACGCGCTACCGGAGTTTTTCGGCGGCCTCGCCGTCGCGATCGTTCTCGCTATCATCACCTGGCTGATCAGTCGCAAGAACGGCCAGGTACACCGATACACTCTGCTCAACAGCACGGACCTGGAAGGGAATCCTGTCTTGCACGTCACGACCCGGCGCCCAGGCACTGTCATCAGGCGCGACGTTGGTCGGGGGCCTGAACGATTCGAGTTGACCAAGGCTCAGTTGCCGGATGGCACGTATGTCGCGGAGCCGATAGACCGCTACGTGTAGCCACTACCATCAAGCGCCGAGGAAGTTCCTACTCAGGCAGTGGTGGGGACCCTCTCCCTGTCTGGATTCTCGGCGACCTGCCGCGCCCGCTATGGCCGGCCACATCCAGGACCGCTGGTACAAAAGCGAGCCCGGCCCGGACGGCAAGCTCCGCAAGGTCAAGAGCGACCGCTACGGTTCCGGGCTTCGCTACAAGGCCCGCTACATCGGCCCGGACGGTACGGAGAAGGCCAAGAGCTTTCCCGACCGGCAGAAGCGGCTTGCCGATCAGTGGCTCGCGCACATCGAGGCGGACATGGCGCGAGGTCAGTACATCGACCCTCGCGCGGCCCGGATCACCTTCCAGCAGTACACGGAGGACTGGGTTACCTCTCAGGGCTCCGACCCGAACACCCAAGCCTCGATGGAGTCGCAGCTTCGGCTACACGCCTTCCCGTACCTGGGTACGCGCCCACTCGGCTCCTTCCAACCCGCGCACATCCGCGACTGGGTGCGGCAGCTCCAGGCGAACGGCATCCGTGGCTCGTACGCCCGGACGATCTACTCCAACGTGCGCGCTGCGTTGAGCGCGGCCGTGGATGACGGGCATCTCCCCCGCAATCCGTGTGCGGCTCGTTCTGTCCGACCGCCGACCGTCGACACCAAGCGCGTCACGCCGTGGACGCCGGAACGGGTCTTCGCTGTTCGTGCGGCCATGCCCGAGCGCTTCCGGGCGACGGTCGATCTGGGTGCCGGCTGTGGGCTCCGGCAGGGCGAGATTCTCGGCGTGGCCGTCGACGCGATCGACTTCCCGTCGGGCACGCTCCACGTGGTCCAGCAACTCAAGCTGAGCCGCAGCAAGGCCGTGTTCGCTCCGCCGAAGGGTGGAAAGCTCCGGGACGTGCCGCTCCCCGGGCCGGTCGCTGACGCTCTCCGGGCGCACATGAAGGAGTTCCCGCCGGTCGAGATCACGTTGCCGTGGAAGGTCGCGGACGGTCCCCCGGTGACCAAGCGGCTGATCTTCACCGGGCCGCGCGGGGGTCATGTCTGGCGCACGTCGCTCAACGAGGAAGCGTGGAAGCGGGCGCTGGCTGGCGCTGGGGTGATCCCGGTCCCCGCGCGTGGACAGCCGTACGCCGAGTCCCGCGAGAACGGCATGCACGCGCTCCGGCACTTCTACGCCTCGGTGCTTCTGGATGCCGGAGAGAACATCAAGGCCCTTGCCGAGTACTTGGGCCACTCAGACCCCGGTCTGACGCTCCGCGTGTACGCGCACCTGATGCCGTCCAGCCGCGAGCGAACCGGAAAAGCTGTCGCCAGCGTTTACAACGCTCTATCAGCCTTGGTACCGATGGACTCGTGAGTCATCGCTGTCAGAGGCAGGCGATAGCTTCCAAGCGTGACAAGGAAGAGAGCGGACCCTGCGGAGCTCGCGGACGACCTTGCTGATGCTGCTTCGGTTTACTCCGCTTGGGTACGGAATGGCTACCCGCGCTACGAGAAGGATGACCCTGGGAATCCTGCCGAACGCCTGCGGCAAGCTATGCGCCGGATCACTATCGAAACGCGTAGTGGCGTCGTGTACGGGCTTTGGGACCCGCAGAGCTACGAACTCCGGTACGTAGGCGTGACGACACGAACCCCAATGTCTCGGTTGGCAGAGCACCGTCGAGCACTCCGTTCACCGGTGGGTCGCTGGATAGCGGACCTAGGACAAGACCCGCTCATGGGTGCCCTGACCTATGGTTATGGAGAGAATCTCTTCATAGCTGAGAGAGACGAGATCTTCAAGCAGACGTCGGCGGGACATGACCTGCTCAACGTTGATCATGATGAGGAGCACGCTCTGTGGTCCTGGGCTGTTAGGAATGACGTCAGGGACATTCCCGACTTCATGGAGTGGTGCGAAGACGGGATAGTCCGCAAGGTGCCCTGTCCCGCATGCCGTGTGAGTCCTTGGGAGGACTGCCGCGCACACCCTGATGCGGCAGCGCTTACTCAAGGCGCCAGCCACATACGACGGTGGGCGGCATACCTACGGCACGTTCGAAGGCAGTGCCCGCCAAGCACTCCGCCTCAAGCGCCTCTCAACTACCAAGCAGGATCGACTGACGGCCCTTAGACGGCCCACACAAGACTGGAAGCCCCCTACCAGCGGAGAACCCGCTGGTTGGGGGCTTCCAGGTGTCGAGTTACTTCTTCTTCCCCTGATTCTTGACCGCCTCGATGGCCGCCGCGGCCGCCTCCGGGTCGAGGTACGTGCCGCCCGGGGTCACCGGGTTGAAGTCGGCGTCGAGCTCGTAGTACAGCGGGATGCCGGTGGGGATGTTGAGGCCCGCGATGTCGGCGTCGGAGATGCCGTCGAGGTGCTTGACGAGGGCGCGGAGGCTGTTGCCGTGGGCGGCGACGAGGACCGTGCGGCCGGTGAGGAGGTCGGGGACGATGCCGTCGTACCAGTACGGGAGCATGCGGATGACGACGTCCTTGAGGCACTCCGTGCGGGGGCGGAGCTCCGGGGGGATGGTCGCGTAGCGCGGGTCGTCGGACTGGGAGAACTCCGTGCCGTCCTCGAGCGCCGGCGGCGGGGTGTCGTAGGAGCGGCGCCACAGCATGAACTGCTCCTCGCCGAACTCGGCGAGGGTCTGGGCCTTGTCCTTGCCCTGGAGGGCGCCGTAGTGGCGCTCGTTCAGGCGCCAGGAGCGGTGGACGGGGATCCAGTGGCGGTCCGCGGACTCGAGGGAGAGCTGGGCGGTGCGGATGGCGCGCTTCTGGAGGGACGTGTGGACCACGTCGGGGAGCAGGCCGGCGTCCTTGAGCAGCTCACCGCCGCGGACTGCCTCCTTCTCGCCCTTCTCGTTGAGGTTGACGTCCACCCAGCCGGTGAACAGGTTCTTCGCGTTCCATTCGCTCTCGCCGTGGCGGAGGAGGATCAGCTTGTACGGTGCGTCGGCCATGCGGACGAGCGTAATGGAAGGCTCTGATCCGTTGTACGTCCGCTCGCCAGGCGGACCGCGGAACGCACGGTTGACGGGATCTGTTAATTGAGTGGCCTCCGACAACTTCCCTCTCGTAAGTTGTGCTCACCGCTTGGGGCACTTACATCCGTGGGGGATCCGTCATGTCTGTCGCCGACCTGAGGCGTGCCGCCAGGGAGACCGTCTCAGGGCTCCCCCGTGAGTTCTGGTGGCTGTGGACCAGCACGCTCGTCAACCGACTCGGCGCGTTCGTCGCCACGTTCATGGCCCTGTACCTCACGCTGGACCGCGGGTACTCCGCCTCCTACGCCGGACTGGTCGTCTCGCTGTACGGGCTGGGCGGGGTCGTCTCCTCGCTGGGCGGGGGCGTGATGGCCGACCGGCTCGGGCGGCGGCCCACGCTGCTCATCGCCCAGGCGTCGACCGCCGCGTCGGTCGCGTTGCTCGGCTTCGTGCACCATCCGGTCGCCATCGCCGGTGTCGCCTTCCTGGTGGGGATGGCGTCCAACGCCTCCCGGCCGGCCGTGCAGGCGATGATGGCCGACATCGTGCGGCCCGAGGACCGGGTGCGTGCCTTCTCCCTCAACTACTGGGCCATCAACCTCGGGTTCGCCGTGTCCTCGGTGGCCGCCGGGTTCATCGCCGAGTTCAGCTACCGTGCCGGGTTCCTGATCGAGGCGGGCATGACGGCGGTCTGCGCGGTCGTGGTGTTCCTGAAGTTGCCCGAGTCCCGGCCCGTCGAGCACCGGAGCGAGGAAGCGGGCGACGAGGTCGGCCTCGGTACGGTCCTGCGCGACGGGCGGTTCATGAGCGTCGTCGGGCTGTCCTTCCTGGTCGCGCTGATCTTCCAGCAGGGGGCGGTCGGTCTGCCGGTCGCCATGGGTGAGGCCGGGTTCACACCGGCCGACTACGGCGTCGCCATCGCCGTCAACGGCGTGCTGATCGTCGCGCTGCAGATCCCCATCACCCGGTTCATCGAACACCGGGACACCAAGCGGCTGCTGGTCGTCTCGTCGCTCCTCGCCGGATACGGCTTCGGACTCACCGCCTTCGCCGGGTCGATCGGCCTGTTCGCCCTCACCGTCTGCGTGTGGACGCTCGGCGAGATGATCAGCGCGCCGACCCAGACCGGTCTCGTCGTCCGGCTCTCCCCGGTTCACGGTCGCGGGCGTTACCAGGGCATGTACACCCTGTCCTGGTCGGTCGCGGCCCTGGTGGCGCCCCTGATGTCCGGCGTCGTCATCGACCGCTTCGGCGCCGAGTGGCTGTGGGGGGCGTGCGCGGTCATCGGGACAGCGGCCGCGATCGGGTACGGAGCCCTGATGCGGCGGATGCCGAACGAGGATCCGAACCAGGAACCGAGCCAGGAACCGAGCCATGTATCGGGCGAGGGGTCGGGCGGGGAACCGAATGAACCCGCGTCCCCCACCAAGCCAGAGGTCAGCGCGGCCTAGCCCCTGTCGCCCGCCCGTCGCCCGCCCGTAGCCCGCCCGGCGCCCGCCCGTCAGGGATGCATCCGTGCCCCCTTCAGCACCTTGTCCACCCCGTTGCGCGGCCCGTACACCGCCAGCCCCACCAGATCCAGGTCGCTCGTCGGAACGGCCCGCACCGCCGCCCGGTTGTCGCGGTCGTTGCCCGTGGTGAAGAGGTCGCTCGTGAAGAGTGCCCGGGGCAGGGCTCGGGACAGGGCCCGGGTGTGGGCCGCGCGCAGGGTCTCCTTGGTGGCCTCGAAGACCAGGACCGGCTGCCGGATCATCGGCAGATAGGCCACCGCGTCCGCGTCCTCGTACGGCTCGCCGATCACCTCCGGGACCTGGGTGCCGAGGCCGCTGACCAGGAACGCCGTCACGTTCAGCCGCTGCCAGGTCTCCAGGTCCTCCCGCAGCAGTACGGCGATCTTGGTGTCGAAGCGCACGGGTTCGGTTCGCGAGGCCTCGGTCGGCATGGGTTCAGTGCTCATGCGACGAGACTGCGGGGCGTCGTACGGCGGCGTCTTGTACGTTCTATGCATGGCGGCCAAACCAGCGGTACAGCAGGAGGTCTCCGCCTGGCGCCCGCGCATCCCCGGCGTCGTGGAGGTCTTCCACGCCCACTTCACCGAGTACGCGTACCCGATGCACGTCCACGACGCGTGGACGCTGCTCATCGTGGACGACGGGGCCGTTCGGTACGACCTGGACCGGCACGAGCACGGAACCCCGCACGACACGGTCTCGCTGTTGCCGCCGCACGTCCCGCACAACGGCTCCCCCGCCACCCCGGGCGGCTTCCGCAAGCGGGTGCTGTACCTCGACAGCAGTCGCCTCGGCGAGGATCTGATCGGGCCCGCCGTCGACGCACCCGATCTGCGTGATCCCCTGCTGCGGCGGCGCGTCGGACAGGTGCATACCGCGCTCACCCGGCCCGGCGACGAGCTGGAGGCCGAGAGCAGGCTGACGCTGGTGGGCGAACGGCTGCGGACGCATCTGCGCCCGGCGGGCGGGAGTCGCACCAGTCGTCTCTCCCCGCGTCCGTCCGCACGCCCCGACCCCACGCTCGCCCGCCGGCTGCGCGAACTCCTCGACGAGCGCGTCGTCGAGGGCCTCTCGCTGGACGAGGGCGCACGGTTGCTGCAAGCTCATCCCGCGCATCTGGTACGGGCGTTCAGCGGCGCGTACGGCATCGCCCCGCACCAGTACCTGAACGCCCGGCGGGTCGATCGGGCCCGTCGCCTGCTGCTCACGGACCACCGTCCGGCCGATGTCGCCGCGCTGACCGGTTTCCACGACCAGGCGCACCTCACCCGCCACTTCAAGAAGCTGGTGGGAGTGACCCCCGGGCGATACCGGCACGGCTCCATGTGACGTCGGGACGTCATTCCACCCACCATTGCGGACGTTCGTTCGAGAGATTCGGCGGAAGTCGTCCGTCCACCGGTAAGAGCCACCTAGCGTCACTCCATGGACGACTCACAGAACACCCAGAGCACCCTGAACACCGACAACCGTCAGCGCGTTCTGAGACTCCGGCGGGTCTCCACCGCCGTAGCGGGCGCGGCCGCCCTGGTGGCCTTAAGCGTCGGAGCCGCTCTCGCGGCCGCCTCGGACGACGGCCCTTCGCCGTCCCCCAGCCCCAGTGCGGTCTTCACCGACCCGCCGACCACCGACCCCGGCGACGAGGGCAGCGACCCGGGCGGCACGGCCGGCGCGAGCGGCGGCGACACCGGAAGCGACCCCGCCCCCAGCCCGACCAGCCCGGACGACCCCGGTCAGCCTTCCGAGCCGCCGGCCACCCCGCCCGCGGGCACCGACCTGGAGGAGCTCAACCGGCGGGTCGCGGAGCTCGACCGGAAGGTCGACGAGCTGCCCACCAAGAAGGAACTGGCCGACGCCCTGCGCGCGTTCGCCGACAAGCTCGACCAGCCCGACGGATCGTCCGGCGGGTCCGCCGACGACCCCGACCCCACCGACGGGCCCGAGCCGGACTCCTCCCTGCCGCCGCACCGGAACTGACGTGGCAGCCCGGGGTCAGTCGGCCGACCGCTGTGTGAGGTGCGCGAACGCGTCCAGGTTGCGCGTCGACTCGCCCCGGGACACCCGCCAGGCGTACTCCTTGCGGATGGCGGAGGCGAACCCCAGCTCCAGAAGGGTGTTGAAGCTGCCGTCCGATGCCTCCAGGACCTGCCCGAACAGGCGGTCGATCTCGTCGGCGGTGACAGTGGCGAGGGGGAACTTGCCGGTGACGTAGACGTCGCCGAGCGGGTCGACGGCGTAACTCACGCCGTACAGCTTGAGGTTGCGCTCCAGGAGCCAGCGGTGGACGCCTGACTCGTTCTCGTCGGGGTGGCGGATGACGAAGGCGTTCAGGGACAGGGAGTGCCGGCCCACGAGGAGGGAGACCGTCGTCGACAGCTTGCGGGTGCCGGGGAGTTTCACGACGTAGTTGCCGGGCTGCGGGCTCTCCCAGTCGAGTTCGGCGTCCTTCAGGAAACCCTCGATGACCTGCGCCGTTTTCTCTGCATCAGCCATGGTGGGAGCGTACGCGACGGCGGTACGACTGGGTCGCGGCCGTGTAGACGTCCGCCGTGGCGGCGGCCGCGGTGTCCCAGCCGAAGGACTGCGCGTGCCGGGCGGCGGCCTCGCCCATCCGCGCCGGGCGCGAGGGGTCGTCGGCGAAGTCGCGCAGCACGCGCGCGTAGTCGGCGGGATTGTGTCCTCGTACGAGCACACCCGTCTGTTCGTCGCGTACGGCCACCGGAAGTCCGCCGACCGCGGCGGCGAGCACCGGCGTTCCGGCCGCCTGCGCCTCTATGGCGACCAGGCCGAAGGACTCGCTGTAGGACGGCATGACGAGCACCGACGCGGCCCGGAACCAGTCGGCGAGCTGCTCCTGGCCGACGGGCGGCTGGAACCGTACGACATCCGCGATGCCGAGCCGGGATGCCAGCTTCTGCAGGCCCTCCGGCTTGGCGAGACCGCTGCCGCTGAGGCCGCCGACGACCGGGACGACGATCTGCGAGCGCAGGTCGGGACGCTCGTCGAGGAGGACCGCGACCGCGCGCAGCAGCACGTCCGGCGCCTTCAAGGGCTGGATGCGGCCGGCGAAGAGGGGGACCAGGGCGTCCTGCGGGAGGCCGAGACGGGCGCGGGCGGCGGCGCGGCCGTCGGCGGGGCGGAAGCGGTCGAGGTTCACGCCGGGGTGGACCACGGCTACGTCGGCGGGGTCGGCGGCGTAGTGCCGTACGAGTTCCTCGCGCTCCTCGTCCGTGTTCGCGATCAGGCGGTCGGCGGCGGCGACGATCTGGGTCTCGCCGATGACGCGGGCGGCGGGTTCGGGGGTGTCGCCGTCGGCGAGGTTGGCGTTCTTGACCTTGGCCATGGTGTGCATGGCGTGCACCAGGGGGACGCCCCAGCGCTGGGCGGCGAGCCAGCCGACGTGGCCGGAGAGCCAGTAGTGGGAGTGCACGAGGTCGTAGTACCCGGGGCGGTGGCCGGCCCAGGCCTGCATCACGCCGTGCGTGAAGGCGCACAGCTGGGCGGGGAGCTCCTCCTTGGCGAGGCCCTCGTAGGGGCCCGCGTCGACGTGCCGGACCAGGACGCCGGGCGCGAGTTCGACGGTCGGCGGGAGAGCGGCCGTCGTCGCGCGCGTGAAGATCTCCACCTCGATGTTGATCGCGGCGAGGCGCTGCGCGAGCTCCACGATGTAGACGTTCATGCCGCCGGCGTCGCCGGTGCCGGGCTGGTGGAGCGGTGAGGTGTGCACGGAGAGCATGGCGACGCGGCGGGGGCGACGGTGCGGTAGCCGCAGTCGCGTGGGTGCCGCCACAGAGCGTCGCCCGAGCCTGCTGACGTACTGGCTCACGTGGCTCCTCCTAGCTGCGGGCAGGCCGAACGGAGGGTGCGGTGCACGCTCCAAGGACGGCAACGCCGGAGTGAGGGGTTCCCATTCCGGGCGGGAGGGTTTTTGCCGAGGTATTACCGGCTTTCGCTCAACCGTTCGAGGATGGGGCGCGTGGGGCGTGCGGTCAGGGCCCTACGCCGAAGCCAGTGGGCTGAGTGCTTGTGCACACGGCCGCATACCCTCATAGCCATGACATCCCGCGCAGCGACCCGCCCCGTGGGCACGGTCACGCGCGGGACCACCCATCCCAATCGCCTCCGCCGCATGGACCGCTGGATCGCGGCCACGCACGGGGCCGAGCTGCGCCGCGCCGTCGACCCCGTGGCCGTCGACCTCGGCTACGGCGCCGCCCCCTGGACGGCGGTCGAACTCCTCACCCGGCTGCGCACGGCAGCGCCCCGCGCACGGGTGGTCGGCGTCGAGATCGAACCGGCACGGGTGGCGGCGGCACGGCCGTACGAACGGGACGGACTCGTGTTCCGGCACGGCGGCTTCGAGATCCCGGTGCCCGGGCGGCCGCTGCTCATCCGGGCCGCCAACGTGCTGCGCCAGTACGACGAGGGCGAGGTCGCCGCCGTGTGGGAGCGGCTGTGCGCCCGCCTCGCCCCGGCCGCCGGGCACTCCCGTGGCGGGCTGCTCGTCGAGGGGACCTGCGACGAGATCGGGCGCCGGCACGTGTGGGTGGCGCTCGGTCCGCAGGGGCCGCGCACGGTCACCTTCGCGACCCGGCTGGGTTCCCTGGAGCGCCCCTCGGACCTCGCGGAACGGCTGCCGAAGGCGCTCATCCACCGCAACATCCCCGGTGAACCGGTGCACACCTTCCTGCGCGACTTCGACCGCGCCTGGGCCGCCGCGGCCCCCTACGCCTCCTACGGCGCCCGCCAACGCTGGCTCCGGGCGGTGCGGGACCTCACGGCCGACTGGCCGGTGACGGACGGACCGGCACGCTGGCGGCAGGGTGAAGTGACCGTGGCCTGGGAGGCGTTGGCGCCTCACACCTGACCCGGCCGGCTTTCCGGCGCGCCGGGAACGATCTCCGTGAACCGTTCGTCACACAGGCGGGGAGATGCCACGGGGGACGGGGAGGGGGGAGGAACTCGGCCGGTCGACGCGCGCGACGACCTCTGTCGTTCTGCACGCCTACGTGACACGATCCCCTGGCGTCCGTATGTTACTGACGGTAAATCAGTTTTTGGGGGCACACGTATGCGAGCGGGCAAGCGAGGGTTGATCACGGCGGCCGTGACCGTCGTCTGCGCGGTCACCGTGCTGGCGGCGCCGGGTACGGCGTTCGCGGCTCCGGCCCCCACACCGGCCCCCACACCGTCCTCGACCACGACCTCGCCCGCGGCGGCCCCGCGGGACAAGGACCTCGAGGCCGTACGCAAGAAGCTGGACGAGCTGTATCACGACGCGGCGGTCGCCACGGACGCGTACAACGCCGCCGAGGAGAAGGCCGAGAAGCAGTCGGCCGACATCGTGGCACTGGCCAAGAAGATCGTCGAGGGCCAGAAGAAACTGGACCGGCTGAAGGACCGCGCGGGCGCCGCGGCCCGCTCCCAGTACCGCGGTGGCGGACTGCCGGACGAGGCCAGGCTGATGCTCAGCGACAACCCTCAGCAGTTCCTGGACGGTGCGGGCCGGGTGATCCAGGGCCACCGTGCGACCAAGGGCCTGATCGGGGACATGTCCCGCACCCAGCAGGACCTGGAGCAGTACTCCAAGGACGCCTCCGCCCAGTGGAAGAAGCTGGAAGCGGGCCGCAAGGCCAAGGCGGCGGCCAAGAAGGAGATCGAGAAGCAGATCTCGGCGGCCGAGAAGCTCGAGTCCCAGCTGGAGAAGAAGGAGAAGGAGCGCCTCGCCGAGCTGGAGAGGAAGGCCGCGCAGAAGGCGCAGACCGCCTGGGTCGACTCCGGCATCCTCGGCGAGATCAAGGACGACGCCTCCGCCCAGGGCGAGAAGGCGGTGAAGTTCGCCACGGCCCAGATGGGCAAACCGTACGAATGGGGTGCCGAGGGCCCGAAGACGTACGACTGCTCCGGACTGACCTCACAGGCCTGGGCGAGCGCCGGCCACGCGATCCCCCGCACCTCGCAGGAGCAGTGGAAGCAGCTGAAGCACGTGCCCGTCAAGGACATGCGCCCCGGAGACCTCATCATCTACTTCGACGACGCCAGCCATGTCGCGATGTACGTGGGCGACGGCGCGATCGTGCACGCCCCGCGGCCGGGGCGGACGGTGACCCTCGCCGGAGCGGGGACGATGCCGATACTGGGTGTGGTGCGGCCGGGCGCGTGAGGGTGCGCGGCGTGACGGCGTCGGGTGGGTGAGCGGGCGCGGGGCGGTGCGGGCGGGTGCGTGAGCGGGTGGCCTCTCCCACGTGATCTGGCGCACCTCAAACCTGTCGCCGACGTGACGTTCGTCATTCCGGCGCGGCAGCCGACCTGTCCAACTGCGGTACGGAACGCGGCATATGACAGCGGCCAGCGTGCGGGCAGCGTGCCGTACGCCATTCCGTTGCGGCGCCGACTACCGCTATGGTCCCCGTCGGTAGGTCGAGGTCCCTCGCCCTGCCATGCCCTCGGGGGGAGGGAAGGAACCCAAGACGATGCCCGTACCCGTACCGCGGCAGAGAGCGATCCCGGCCGTGGAGAGTGGTCAGGCGCAGGCCGCGTCCTCAGGCACCGGCCCCTCGAAGGAAGGGGCCCCGCGTGAGCCGGCCCCGCCCGGGAGCACCGCGACCGAGCCCACCGGCCGCATCGCTGCCACCGCCACCGCCATGACCGGCCCTGATGGCCCGGCCGACCCGAGCGGCTCCGCCGACGGCACACGCCCGGCCGGCCGGACCGACGCGACCGGCCAGCCCGGCGGGCCCGGCTCGCTCGGCGGCATCAGCGGCCCCAGCGGCCCCGCCGCCAGCGCAAGCACCGCCGCCGCCACCAGCACCGGTACTGGCACCGGCACCGGCACCGGCACTGGCACCGGCGCACCCAAACCCTCCGGCGTCATCGCCCCCACCGGCACCAGCCTCACCCTGCTGGTGATCGAGGACGACCCCGGCGGCTCCACGGCGGTGCCCGAGTTGCGGGACTCGGCCGGCAAGCCGATCCGGGTACGCACCGCCCGCAACCTCACCGAAGCGGCGCGGCTGCTCACCGACGACGTCCACTGCATCCTGCTGGACCTCGCGCTGCCCGCCGCCGGCCGGGCCGAGGGCGACGACGAGCTCGCCGTACTCCGGCGTGTGCTGGAGCTCGCGCCCCGGCACGCCGTCCTCGCGCTCACCGCGTCCGGCGACGCCGAGCGTGGCGCCGAAGCGGTGCGGGTGGGCGCCCAGGACTACCTGTTCCGGGACGAGCTGGACGGCCGGCTGCTGAGCCGGGCGATCCGGTACGCGGTGGAGCGCAAGCGTTCCGACACGGCCGAGCGTCGGCTCGCCGAGGGCCGGATGCGCGCCCAGGAGAACCGCCGCCTGGAACGCGGCCTGCTGCCCACGCCCCTCCTGGAGGGCTCCTCGCTCCGCTTCGCCGCCCGTTACCGGCCGGGCCGTTCCCGCGCCCTGCTCGGCGGCGACTTCTACGACACGGTCCGCACCCCGGACGGCACGGTCCACGCGATGATCGGTGACGTCTCCGGGCACGGCCCGGACGAGGCGGCGCTCGGCGTCGAGATGCGTATCGCCTGGCGGGCGCTGACACTGGCCGGTCTCTGCGGCGACCAGCTGCTTGGCACGCTCCAGCAGGTCCTGGAACACGAGCGTTCCGACGACGAGATCTTCGCGACGCTGTGCACGGTGGACATCGCCCCCGACGGCCGCCGCGCGGGCCTGTGCCTGGCGGGCCACCCGGCCCCGCTCATCGCCCGCCCCGGCCGGCCCGCACGACTGCTCCCGTACGAGAACAACGGCCCCGCCCTCGGCCTGCTGCCCGGCGCCCGGTGGCCGCGGACGCAGGTGGAGCTGGGTCCCGAGTGGAGCCTGATGCTCTACACCGACGGTCTGATCGAGGGCCATATCGGCCAGGGCCGGGAGCGGCTCGGCCAGGACGGCATGGTGGAGATGGTCCGCCGGCAACTCGCCGCGGGCCTGCACGGAGAGGCACTGCTGCGGGCCACCGTGAACGAGGCGCGCCACCTCAACGGCGGCGAGCTGACGGACGACGTGGCGGTGCTGCTGCTGGACCGGACGGGCTGAGCGACACCCGGTCACGTCACTTCCGGCACGTCACCTCCGGCACATCCCCTTCGGAGCGCCTCAGCGGCCGCCGTTGTACGGGCCGTACGGACCGTCGCTGCTGGAGCCACCGCGTCGGCTGCGGCCCCCGCCCGGCAGGCCCCGCAGGGCCGGTCGTACGTCGACCATGTACACGATCGTCGCGATCAGACCGATGATCGGCAGGAACGACAGGATGTTGAAGATCAGGTTCACCACGAAGGCGAGACCCAGGACGATCAGCCAGAAGGGCTTGGTCTTCTTGTCGGCCGCGCGGTAGGCGTCCTCGCGACGCGTGGCGGCGTCGATCAGCGCGAAGGCGCTGAAAAGGATCAGGGCGACGCTCAGCAGCCACATGAACCCTGCGAAACCCTGCATCAGCACTTCGTCCACCACCAGACTCGGCTTGTCGTCACGCGGTCACCGTACCCGTTTCCCAGGACGCCGCTACCCGCAGAACGGGCCGGGCACTCCAAGAGTGCCCGGCCCGTGATCCGTACCGCGATGCCTCACTTGGCGGGCGGCGTGGTCTTCTTCGCGGTGCTGGTCGGGGTGGCCTTGCGGGCCGGGGCCTTCTTCGCCTCCGGCTTCTTCGCCTCCGCCGGCTTCGCCTCCGGCCGCTTCGCCGGCGCGGGCACCGTCTTGGTCTCGGCCGGCTTCGGCACGGTCCGGACCACGGCGGGCTTCGGCTCGGACTTGACGGCGGCGGTCTTCGGCTCGGGCTTGGCCGCGGCGGGCGTCGGCTTCGGCTGAGCGCTCGGCTCGGCGGACGGCTCGACGGCGATCGCCAGGTCCTCGATCTCCTCGGCGGCCTCACCGCGCCAGGTCCGCACGGTCTGCTCGCCGTGCTCGGCGACCTTCTCGTAGGTCTCGCGGGCCTTGACGGCGTACTCGGCGGCGACGCCGACACCGCGCAGGGCGAAGTCCTGGGCGCTCTCGCCGAGCTTCTTCAGGTCGGCGTCGAGGGTGCTGCCGAGCTTCTTGAGGTCACCGTCGAGGGTGCCGAAGAACTCGCCGACCTTCGCCTGGATGCTCTCCTGCGCCTCCTTGGCCTTGACACTGGCCTCCTTGGCACGGGCCTGGGCCTTCTCCTGCACGGTCCTGGGGTCGGTGTTGCGCACGGCCTCGATCCGCGCAGGGGCCTCGGCGCGCAGCTGCTCGACCAGACCGGGCACCTTCTTGGCCTGCTGAAGAGCCAGGTCGGCGGTGCCGGCGGCGAAGTAGAGCGGAGTCGGGTCGCTGAGGGTCTTGCGCAGGTCGTCGGTGATGGCCATGGTGTTGGTCCTCCCGGATTCGCGTTCGGCTGAGGGTTTTGTGGTCCGCAGTCAGGCGGCCGGCGCCCTGGTCCGGCTCAACTGGCCGTCTGCTGCGGATCGGCGTCGCTGGCGCCGGTCGTGCGGGTACGACGGAGGGACTCGCGTCCGTCCGCCGGACCGTTCTCTCGTACGACGGGGTCGCCGTCCTGGGTGCCCAGGACACCGTCACTCAGAGCATCGTCACCGGGAGCGGTGGCCTGAGCGTATTCATCCGTCCAGTGGGCCACGCCCTCGTCACCCGCTTCGCCGATCCCGAACCCGTTCTCCTTGCGGAACGACTCGTAGATCTGGAGCAGCACCTGCTTCTGCCGCTCGTTCAGCGTGGGATCGGCGAGGAGGACCGCACGTGTCTCCACCTCGTCCCGGTCCCGCTCGGCGTCGAGAATGCCGGCCCGCACGTACAGCGTCTCGGCGGAGATCCGCAGGGCCTTGGCGACCTGCTGCAACACCTCCGCGCTCGGCTTGCGCAGCCCGCGCTCGATCTGGCTCAGATACGGATTGGACACCCCGGCGGCGTCGGCGAGCTGCCTGAGCGAGAGCTGCGCGGTACGCCGCTGCTCACGCAGGTAGTCACCGAGGTTGCCGACGTTGAGAGATGCCATACGTCCACCTTGCACCACCCGCGCTAACTATTGCAAGCACCCGCTTGCAATAGTGCGCCACACCACGCCGAGGTCCACCCGTGTGCTCCAACCTCGGTGTGGTCCTGTCTCTGCGACGCGTAGGCAGTCCCCCGCTTCCGCAGGCAGGTGCGGCTGGGTCCCGGTCATGCGTAAGCGAGTCCTGAAGAGTTCCGGCAGCCGGATGCTGGTTGGGCGAATGACAGGGGTGGACGGACCGGGCGCAGTGACCGTCACAGGGCCCCGGCGTCCCGGGCCGTCCAGACGCTCGGGTAGATGGGTCGAAAGCCGAGCTCGCGGCGGATCCGCTGGGTGGACACGATCCCGAACCACGGGTCGGAGTCCGTGAGTTCATGGAGCCCGGCGGGCACCTCGACTCCGTTGAGCTGGTACAGCTCGACCGTCGTGACGGGGGCATCATCGGCGATGTTGTAGATCCGGCCGGCGATACCCGGCGCGTACAGCAAACGCATCAGACCCTGGGCGACATCCGCGTGGTGGGCCATCTGCAGGCGCTGGTGCGGCGCCCAACCGGCAGCCCAGTGCAAGACGTTGGCGAGGTGCGGGTCGCCCTCACCGTAGACGAAGGGGAGCCGCCCGATGCGTACGTCCAGGCCCTTGAGCGCGAGCAGTTCACGCTCGGCCTCGGCCTTGGACTCGGGGTAGGCGCCCCACATCTCGCCGCCCGGCCGGCTTTCGTCCTCCTCAGTCAGCGGGCGGCCCCGTCCGACGCCGTACACATTGTTCGTGCTGACCTGCACGAACCGCTCCACACCGGAGGCCTGCGCGGCGCGGCCCAGGGCCACCGCGGCATCCCGGTTGACGGCCCACGCCTCCTCGTCCGGCACCCCGCGGAAGGAGGCGGCGACGTTCACGACGGCGTCCACACCGGCGAGCGCCTTGCCGAGTGTCTCCTCGTCGCGCATATCTCCTACGGCGACGTGGGCGCCCAGCTCCGCGAAGCGCTCGCCGCGGGCCGCGTCCCGCACCAGGACCCGCACCTGCTCGCCCGACTGCCGCTGGGCCAGCAGCCTCGGCACGAAGCGGCGTCCGACCTGTCCCGTCGTACCGGTCACCAAAGTCAGCATCATGTGCTCCTCACGCACGGTGTCGCCTGTCGTTGACGACCAGCCTCGGCGGATGCGGGGACGACCGGGAGAGACCTCCGCATCAGGGGATCGCAAGTCCCTGGATAAGCCGGCCGGCCTCCCGCACCCTGGAGAGGTGAACCGAGCCGAACTCGCCGACTTCCTGCGCCGCGCTCGCGCCCGCCTCGGCCCCTCCGACGTGGGCCTCACGGCCGGAGCCCGACGCCGGACGCCGGGGCTGCGCCGCGAGGAGGTGGCCCAGCTCGCCGGCATGTCCGTGGACTACTACACGCGGATGGAACAGTCCCGGGGCCCGCGCCCGTCCCGCCAGATGCTCACCGCGCTGGCCCGTGCCCTGCGCCTGACGGAGGACGAACGCGACCACCTCTTCCACCTCACCGGTGAACAGCCGCCGCGCGGGGAGGCGACCAGCACGCACGTGCGCCCGGGCCTGCTCCTGGTGCTGGACCGGCTGCACGACACCCCGGCGATGGTGGTGACCGACTGCGGCGAGGTCCTGGCCCAGAACGCGCTGTCGCGGGTGCTGAGCGGAGATGTCCTCGCCCGCCCGCCCCGAGGACGCAACATGATCCGCCGCTTCTTCCTGGACCCGGCGGCCCAGGAGCTGTTCCCGCCCGAGGACCGCCCAAAGCGCGCCCGCGAGCAGGTCGCCGCGCTGCGAGCGGTGGCCTCGGCCCGCCCCACGGACCCCGAACCCGCCGCCCTCGTCGCCGAACTACGCACGGCGAGCGAGGAGTTCGCCCACCTTTGGGACGAACACGAGGTCGCCGTACGCCGCGCCGCCACGAAACGCTTCCGGCACCCGACGATCGGCATCCTCGAACTCGACTGCGAGGTCCTCGTCAACTCCGACCACAACCAGCAACTCGTCATCCACACGGCTCGCCCAGGCACAGAGTCGTACGAGCGCTTGCAGTTGCTGCAGGTGGTGGGCTTGCAGGACCTGACGCCGACGGGCCCCTGACCGCGTGCGCGCCTCAGTGCACCCGAGGAGGTGCCGAGGGCTGTGCTCGGTCACAGGGTGGTGGAGAGCCAGATGGTCGCGGCCGCGGTGGCGGTGAGCCCGACGTTGAGTGCGATCCGGCGGTCTTCTCCGGTGAGGTGGACGGCGATCGCACCGGTCTGAAGGAGGACGAAGCCGATGGCCGCGGCCATCGCCAGCGAGGGTGCGATGCCGGTCAGCGGTGGTAGGACCAGGCCGGTCGCGCCGACTATTTCGACCGTCCCCAGGGCCCTGAGGGCGGGCAAGGGGATGCGGTCGACCCAGGCCATCATCGGCCGCAGTTGATCGCGGCTGCGGGTCACCTTCAGCGTGCCCGCGTAGAAGTAGAACAGGGCGAGAAGTCCCGCGACGATCCAGTAGACGATGTTCATGATTCCCGTTCATGGGTCACCGGTTCACGGGGACCTGTCGATTGAAGACGGCGGCCGGCCGTTCCACCCGTCGGCCTCAGGTGAGGTCGGTGGCGGGTTCGGTCGCGTAGCGGCTCATCGTGTCGATGTTGGTCTGTGGCGTCAGCGGTCGGCCGGCGGCGAGCACCTTCTGGAGGTCTCGGAAGTACTGCACGTACAGGTCGGGGGTGAAGGTGCTGAGCATGACGGCGGGTTGGTCGGTCGGGTTGGCGAAGGTGTGGGGGGTGCCGGGCGGAACCATCACGAGCGTGCCCGCGGTGGCGTCGTGGTCCTCGTCCCTGACGGTGAACCGGACGGTGCCGGAGAGGATGTAGAAGCCCTCGTCGTGGCGGGCATGGCGGTGCTGCGGCGGTCCCTGGGTGTGCGGGGCGAGGACGGACTCGGCGATCGCGAGGCGGTGCCCGGTGTGGCTGCCGTCCTCCAGGACGCGCATGCGCGTGGTGCCCAGAATGATCGTCTCGCCGTCGCCGGGACCCACCACCGATACGGTGGGGTGGGCCTGCGGCTCGCTGGTCCTGACTTCTTCGGTCATGCTCACGAGTGCACCGCCAGGGGCCTGCCGGTGTCCAAGACCCATCCCGCGGAACCGATACCTCGTGGGTATCGTTGCAGCGTGGAGCTACGGATCTTGCGCTACTTCGTGGCGGTCGCCGAGGAACTCCACTTCGGCCGGGCCGCCACCCGACTGCACATGAGTCAGCCGCCGCTGAGCCGGGCGATCAAGCAGTTGGAGGCCGACGTCGGGGCCCTGCTCTTCGCCCGCTCGCCCACCGGCGTCACGCTCACGTCGGTGGGCCTGGTGCTGCTCGACGAGGCGCGGGCTCTGCTCGAGCATGCCGACCGCGTCCGTGTACGCGTCAGCGCGGCGGCCGGCGTCGCGACCCTCACCGTCGGCATCCTGGGCGACGGCACAGACCCGGGAGTGACCAGGCTGGCCGACGCCTACCGCCGAAGCCATCCCGGCATCGACATCCGCATCCGCGACACCGACCTGACCGACCCGACGTGCGGGCTGCGCGCCGGACTGGTCGACATCGCCCTGACCCGGGCACCGTTCGACGAGACGGCCCTGACGGTGCGTGCGCTGCGCACCGATCCGGTCGGCGTGGTCCTGCGCGCCGACGATCCGCTGGCCCGCCGCGACCGGCTGCGGCTTGCCGAGCTGAGCGACCGCCGTTGGTTCCAGTTCCCGCAGGGCACTGACCCCCTCTGGCAGTCGTACTGGAACGGCGACAGGCCGCGCGAGGGCCCAGTCGTGCGCGCCGTCCAGGAATGCCTGCAGGCCGTGCTGTGGAACGGCACGATCGGCCTGGCCCCGCTCGGACACGACCTGCCCGCGGAGTTGGCCGTGGTACCCCTGATCGACATGGCGCCGAGCCGGGTCGTCGCGGCGTGGAACGAAGGTGACACCAACCCGTTGATCCGATCCTTCGTCGAGATCGCGACAGCCGCGTACCGCCACTGAGCACCGGCGACCGGCGCTGCCGCTTTCCGTGAACAATTCTGAGCCGCACGTCCCCGCCCTGGTCATGGAGGCGATGGTGCAGGCCTACCGCGACCCCGAACTCGATGCGCTGCTGAGCCGTGACAACGACGAGGAGCGGTCCACCGTCACCGCGCTGCTGCGCCGGGCCGCGGCGGCCGGGCAGATCGATCCCGCCCTGGACCCGGACGACACGGCGGCGTGGGTCATGGCCCTCATCGCCGCCCTCTACACCAGCACGGCCACCGACCCGTCCTTCCGCCCCGCGGAACAGCTCCCCACCCTGCGCCTGATCCTCGAACGCTTTCTACGGCATCCCTGACGCGAATCCCTGACGCGAGGGACCGTCGGCGGTATCAGAGCGTCCCCTCGAACCCGCCCCTGGCAAGGATCTCGTCGATCCGAGACCGATGAGCCCTCTCCCAGTCGTCCAGTGTCTGCGTCGCCTCCTCGGCCAGCTTGGCGCGGGCGGCGGTGAGGATCTCCCGGCGGCGGGCCCCGGGGACGGCCACGACGCCCTCCTCGTCGGCGACCACCACGTCACCGGCGTCCACCGGCACCCCGCCGCAGCGCACCCGCTCGCCGAACGGCGCCACCGCGGACTTGGCGGCCGGGATCGGGATGACGCCCCGGGCGAACACCGGGAAGCGCATCTCCCGTACCTCGGCGAGGTCGCGGATCAGCCCGTCGGCGACGAAGCCCGCGATGCCCCGGCGCCGGGCCACGGCGCAGACGTTGCCGCCGGCCAGCGCGTAGTCCAGGTCGCCCGACTCCACGACGATCACGGAGCCGGGCTCGGCCCGGTGGATCGCCGCGTGCAGCATCAGGTTGTCGCCCGGCGGGCACCGTACGGTGAACGCCGGCCCGGCGATCCGCGGTACCGGATCCCACAGCGGTCGTATGCCGATGTCCATGACCCGCTCGCGGCCCAGCAGGTCGGCCAGGGTGGTCGTGGGGATGTCCAGAAACTCCATGGCTTCGATCACGACGAGGACGCTACCGTTCACCCATGACTGCCGGGTCGGCCTTGTGCCGTGAGCGAGTTGGGTGCCCGGCCTCTGAGTGAGGCCGACGGGGGTCCCCCCGCTCGAGCGAATCCGCACGTGGGGGAGGGCCAGGGGCCCGCCTCTTTCTCCGCGCCACCTTCGACGTTCCGAAGAGTCCAGCGACCGAGAAAGAGAAAGAAGACAGCGTGCCCAACCCTTTCAATGAGCAGGTCATCGAGGAGTTCCGCGCCAACAAGGGCCGTATGGGCGGCCCCTTCGAGGGCGCCCGGCTGATCCTCCTCACCACCACCGGCGCCCGCACCGGCACCCCGCACACCGCCCCCGTCGGCTACCTCCCCGACGGCGGTGACCGCATCCTCGTCATCGCCTCGGCGGGCGGTGCGCCTCGTCACCCCGACTGGTACCGCAACCTCCTCGCGCACCCCGAAGTCACCGTGGAGAGCGGCGCGTTCACGTACCGGGCGCGGGCCGAGCCGCTCACCGGCGAGGAGCGGGACCAGGCCTTCGCGCGGGCCGTGGAGGCGGATGAGGGCTGGGCGGCGTACCAGGAGAAGACGGACCGGGTGATCCCGGTGGTCGCCCTGCACGAGATCGCCCAGGACGGCCCCCCGAACATCAACGCCGGCTCCTTCGGCGAGGCGATCAAGGTGGTGCACGACGCCTTCCGCCGTGAACTCGCGCAGATCCGCAAGGAGATGAGCTCGGGTACGTCCACGCTCGGTGCCCAGCTCCGGGTGAACTGCCTGACGTTCTGCCAGGGCCTGCACAACCACCACACCGGCGAGGACCTCGGCATGTTCCCGCTCCTCGCCGACCGCCATCCGAGCGCCGCCCCCGCGCTCGCCCGTCTGCGCGAGGAGCACCAGCGGATCGCGGCCCTCGCCGAGGACCTGCGCCGCGCGGTGAGTGCCGAGGACACCGACCGGGACACGGCCCGCGCGGAGGTGGAGCGCCTCACGACGGAGCTGGAAGCCCATCTGACGTACGAGGAGCAGCAGTTGATCCCGCTCCTGGACGCCACCACCTGACCCGACGAAACGTCGCCCAGGACAGAACAGGACAGGGCAGGGCACCTCCCGTCCTGGGCGACGGCCCGGAACTAGAACGGCAGCGGCCGCCCGTGCACCACGTCCAACCGGGACACCGCCCGCGTCAGCACCACGTACAGCCGGTGCAGCCCTCGCCGCTCCGCCTCCGCGATCGCGGCCGGTTCCACGGCGACGACATGGTCGTACTCGAGTCCCTTCACCAGGCTCGCCGGGACGACGGTCAGCCGGGCGCCCAGCTCCTCGGGGCCCGCCGCCGCGATCCCGGCCGCGTCGAGCGCGGCGCGCACCCGGTCCACCTCCGCGTCGGCCGCCACGACCCCGACCGATCCCTCGCGGGCCAGCGCGTCCCGGGTGGCGTCGACGACCACGTCGAGCAGCCCGCCCGCGGTCGCCTCCCGGATCCGCAGCTCGCCGTCCCGGCGCAGCGACCGCCCCGCCGGTACGTCCACCTCCAGCCTCCCCAACAGCCGGTTCGCCAGCGCCACCACCGCCTCCGGCACCCGGAACCCGGTGGTCAGCGGCACCACGGCCGCGTCCGGTTTCCCGAGGTGCCGCAGCACCGTGTCCCACGACCGCGCCGCCCAGGGCGTGGTCCCCTGCGCCAGGTCACCGAGGACCGTGAGCGACCCGAAGGCGGCCCGGCGGGCGATCGCCCGGCACTCCATCGGAGAGAGGTCCTGTGCCTCGTCGACGACGAGATGCCCATACCCCTCCGGGTGCTCGACGAGCCCGCCGACCTCGTCCAGCAGGACCAGGTCCGCGGCCGACCAGCGCGCCGACTTCCAGGACCGCGGCGGCTTCCCCCACAGCAGCGCCCGCTGCTCGTCGGCGTCCAGCAGTCCGTCCGCCGCGGCCGCCAGCACCGCCGGGTCGGTGAGGAGTTCGGCCACCACCTCCTCCGCCCGCACCCGGGGCCATACGGCGTCCAGGTACGCCCCGACCGCGCGCGACCGTTCGATCTTCCGCACCCAGGAGTTGCTCTGCGGCCCTGCCCGCCGCTCGGCCTGAGCCTGCACCCACCGCACGATCCTGCCGCGCACCCGCTCCCGCCCGACCGCGTACGGCGGTTCCTCGGTCCGTACGTCCCGCAGGATCCGGGCCAGTTCGCCGGCGGGCACCCGCCACCGATACGTCCCGTCGGGCACCACGAGGGCGACACCGATGCCGTCCCCGCCCGCGCCGTCACCGCCCGGCACCCGCGCGTACAGCGCCCGCCGCAGCACCTCCGCCATCCGGGCGTCGTGCTTGACCAGGGCGGTCCGCTCGTCGTCCACCGCGGGGCCGGCCGCCCGGGCCGCCGCGGTGGTCCGGCGGTGCGGTGCGATCTCCTCCTGGAGGGTGGACTGCCGCACGCCGGTCTCGCCCAGCGCGGGCAGCACCTCCGCGATGTAGGAGAGAAAGGTCCGGTTGGGCCCGAGGATCAGCAGTCCGCCGCGGCGGATGCGCTGCGGGTGGGTGTAGAGCAGGTACGCGGCCCGGTGCAGTCCGACGGCGGTCTTCCCGGTGCCGGGGGCGCCCTGCACGCACAGCGAGACGGGCAGGTCCCCCCGTACCAGATCGTCCTGCTCGGGTTGGATGGTCGCGGCGATGTCCCGCATGGGGCCGACCCGGGGCCGCTCGATCTCCTGGGCGACAATGCCGCTGGCCCGCGACTCCCCCCGGCCGAGGTGCTCGTCCTCCAGCCCGGTCAGGTCGGCGGACTCGCCCCGGCTGCCGGGCGCCCAGCCGAACCGGCGGCGCACCGCGACGCCCTGTGGCTCATGGGCGCTCGCCTGGTAGAAGGCGCGGGCGACGGGGGCCCGCCAGTCGACGACGAGGGGCGGCACGGCCGGGTGCTCGCTGATCCTCAGGCGCCCGATGTGGTACCGCTGCCCGCGGTGGTCCCCCGCGTCCGGGCCGAAGTCCAGCCGCCCGAAGAACAGGGGCCCTTCGGGCAGTTCCCGCAGTTGCTTGGCCTGGCTGCGCAGGCGGTACCCGAGAACCTCGGCGTCGGCCCCGGAGGCGGAGACGTCCACGGCGGTGACGACGTGTTCCTGGGCCCCGTCCACCATGGCGGCGAGGGCGGTGCGGCAACGGTCGTGGTGGCCGCGTTCCTGACGGAGGGAACTGTGGAGGGTGTCCTTGAGCGCGGGGTCGGGTGACGTCATTCCACCGAGCGTACCGGAATGTCGTTACTGAGTAACATTCTTTACTCAGACTCACTCATGTGAGGTGAGGCAACCCGGCCGCCAGGTTCCCGAAGGCCCGCTCGGCGGCGGCCACCGCGTCCGCCCGTACGTCCGCCACCCGCTCCCCCTCCGAGATCCGCCGCCAGTTGTCCAGCGCGAGGATGCGGCGCACGGCGATGATCTGCCCGGCTGCGAGCCTGGCCTCGAGGCCGCCGCCGAGCGCCTCGGCGAGCGCGGCCTCGGACCGTTCCTGGTAGGCGTACACACGGGCCGCCAGCGCGGGAGTCCCGTACAGCAGCGTGTGGAAGGCGAGCACCCGCGGATCGTCGTTGAGCCCGGTGACCGGATCGTGGCGCTCCAGCCCGTCCAGGAAGTGCCGCCGCAGCGCGCCGAGCGGAGAGGCCTGCCCGGCGACGACGCGCGCCGCCTCCTCCTCGTGATCGGCGATCCGGTACAGGACGAGGTCCTCCTTGGCCGGGAAGTACCGGAACAGGGTCGGCTTGGAGATCTCGGCCGCGGCGGCGACCTCCGCGACGGACACCGCGTCGAACCCCTTCTCCAGGAAGAGGCCGATCGCGACCTCCGACACCACCTCGTACATCCGCCGCTTCTTACGCTCACGCAGACCGGTCTCGCTCATGAAATGAGGGTAACCACCGACCGGCCCACCCACCGGCCCCCCTCGACGGCCGCCTACGAGGCGTCGGGAACGGGCTTCGGCCGGGTGCCCGTCCGCGTACCCGCCTGCCGGTGCCAGCGCACCAGCGCCGCCATGATCTGCGGATGGGCCGGCACCGTCTTCGAACCCAGCGGCTCGGCGGCCGCGGTCAGGATTCTGTGCAGTCTGGCGGCGGCGAGGGGAAGCCCCGCCCAGTTGAGATCGTCTCGCTGACGCAGTTTCAAGGACTCCCGGATGACATCGGTGAACACCGACTGCACTCTCTTGAACTCGAGGATCCGCGGCAGATCCTGTTCCCACCCGAGGGAGCTTCCGGGGCGGATGTGCTCGACGACCCGACACCATTCCTGGATCATCCGGTTCTCCTGATGGGCCGGATAACGCATCAGGTAGAGATGGGTGGCGAGGTCGTAGAGCGGGTCGCCCAGCATCGCCAACTCCCAGTCGATCACCCAGAGCCGCCCCCGGGGATCGACGATGAGGTTCTTCCGGTGCAGATCCGCGTGCAGCAGACAGAAAGGCCGCCGGGTCAGGCCGTACACACGCTTCCTGAGCCGGTCGAACGACTCGTCCCCGACACCGAGCTCCCGGAACAGCCCCTCGAACACCGGCCGGTTCGGTTCGTAGACCTGCTCCTGCATGAAGACGATCAGACGTTCCAGGAAGCTGTCGGTGTCACCGTCCTCGGGACGGTCCTGGGACTCGCAGCGCCGCTCGGCCTTCAGCATGTCCGGCGTGATCCGTACCGTCTCGCGGAACAGGTCGACGAGCTGGTCGAAGATCGCGTCGGGTACGCGTCGGCTCGACCACCACCGTCGGGTACCGACGGTCCGCCCCTCGATGAAGCCCTGGAAGTCCACCCCGCCGATGTCCACGACGTCCGGCACACACTCGATCCGGTGTTCCTTCAGGGCCCGGAGCAGTTGCTCCTCCGACCTGAAGCACCTGCGGTCGAACCACAGCAGTTCCGCGCGCGGCTCACGGCACTTGACCCAGGTCCGATCCTCCAGCGGCCACACGTGCAGCACATGGTGATGTCCCTTCAGCGTGCTGCTGACGAGGCGTGGACGGGCGCTCCACTCGTCGGCTCGCTGCCGGTCGTCGGGGACCGAGGGGGATGTCATGTGCTGATTTCAGGCCGTTCTGGTCGTGCTGCTGGGGTTGGGGGGACGCACGTTACTACCACAGAGTCAAGCGCCGAGGGAGAACCCCGGCAATTGACGGGCCGGCTCGCCCCCTCGGACCAACCGGCGGGCTAACCTCGCAGCACCCGCAGCAGGGGCTCCAGGGACCGGACGACGTCCTCGGCCCCGGCCTGTCTCAGGTGCTTCTCCTTCTTCTCGTTACGCGCGTAACCGAGGAAGGGCACCTCGGCCTCCAGCGCGGCCGCGAGGTCCGAGGGCGTGTCACCGATCATCAGGGCGTCGGACGGGGCGGCACCCAGCGCGTTCAACGCGCGGTTGAGGCAGTGCGGATCGGGCTTGAGGAGGCCGAGGTCCCGGGTACGGCCGTAGATGTGCGGGGTGAAGCAGGAGAGCAGGCCACGGCTCTCCAGGTATCCGCGGACCACCTCGGGGGAGTTGTTCGTCGTGACGGCCAGCCGGGAACCCACGGCTGTCCAGGTACGGATCAGGGGGTCCGCCCACGGGGTCGGCATCGCGCCGGGCGCGGCCTTGAGCTCCTCCTGGGTGAGACGTTTCTCCATCTCCGCCACGAGGTCACTGCCGTAGTGCCGGCTGTCGACCGCGCGCAGTACGGCCTGCGGGTCCTCGTCCTTTCGTTCCTCCTCGGTGAGGAGATGGGACAGACCGAGCGTGTCCAGCCACTCCACGAAACCCTCGGCGATGCGTTGCGAGGAGTGCTGCGCGAAGAGACCGCAGATCGGCCCGTCGAAGTCCCACAGGACGACCCGTGCACGCGCGACGAGGGCCCGCAGCCGCTCCGTGTCGTACTCGGTCTCCGCTGCCATGGGTTCAGTCCGCGTCGTATCAGAAGTCACTAGGAGAGTGTCAGGTCCCTCGTGATGGTTTCCCAGAGGGCGTCGAACCACTTCTGGGATTCCTCCACGAACGCCGCCTCGCGCCTACCGTCCTTCTGCACGAAGGAGAACAGCAGGGACTCGGTGCCCAGCACGTCGTACATGTCGAGCGTGCCCCTGTCCGACGCCTCCTCGCGGCGCGTGATCATGTAGTACGCGATCAGCGCCTCCTCCTCGTTCAGCAGGTACAGCTTCACCGGCGGGGTGAAGGGCAGCGCGCGGAACCTGACCTGGACGTCGATGCCGTGCGAGGAACGCAGGGCGCGGAGGTTGTGCTGGAGGACGTGGCCCTGGGCGTTGCGCTGGGCCAGCCAGCGCTCGTGGACCGGGTCGTCGTCCTCGCCCCGGCCCTCCACCGGGACGGGGAACGCGAGAGGGATCTCGCGGGAGGGCAGCAGGATGCGGACGTCGATCGACTCGGGGCGGATGCGGCCCTCGTGGATCAGGCGGATCGGCGCCGCCAGGGCCAGCATCAGGGACTCGGCGGTGAGGCAGGCCGCGGCCACCCGGACGTGCGGGACCGCGAACGCCTCGGTCAGGCGGGGCGCGAGGCCCACCATCGTGGGCTGCGGCTGCTCCCCCGTCGACCGGGGCGGTTCCGCGATGCGCGGTGGGCTGCCCTTGCTGACGTTGCTCAGGAGGCCGTCGTCCTGGAGGACGCGCAGGGCCTGACGCACGGTGCCGCGTTCCACACCGAACTCCTCGGCGAGTTCCGCCTGGGTGGGCAGGCGGTCGCCCGCCTTGAGGTCGCCGGTGCGGATCCGCTCCCGCAGGACATCGGCGATCTCCTGGGGCGAGAGCCTTCTGCTGCCGTTCACTGCCACGTTCTCCTGAGTCACGACCAAACGCTACAACTTTGATCCATCTATGTGGAGTTGTTTGAAAGTTGTTTATGACTAGGTACCAAGTGGGGACAACTACCTTAGAGTTGGTTACCAACTTGGTCCCGGTTGGCGAGCGCTTCGCCTCCTCTCGCCAGCAAGGCCCCTGCCGGACCGCCTGAAGGGGGAACCACCGTGCCTGTCATCGCCCTCCTCGCCGCCGTGTTCGTCGTCGGTGTCGAACAGACCGTCAAGTGGAAGTACGGAGCCATCGGTGTCGTCGGCGTGCTCCTGCTCACCATAGGCATCAAAGCCAAGAACCCGACCGTCAGCTCTCTCGGAGCCGTCGTCCTCGCACTGCTCGTCGCGGGGCCCGCCCTATGAGTCGACCAGGTCGACGGCACCCCGGTCAGCCCACTGTGGGAGACATCAGCTCGTGAGCGTCAGCTCCGAACTGATCGTCTCCCACAGTGCGTTGAACCACAGGTGGGACTGCTCCACGAAGGTCGTGTCCCGCAGGCCGGCGCCCTGCTCGAAGGCGAACAGCATCGACTGGGTGCCTTCCGCGTCGTACGTCTCCAGGTACTCGTGGTCGATCTCCGCCTCATGGCGGCCCAGCGTGTAGTAGGCGAACAGCGCCTCCTCCCCGTTGAGCAGGTACAGCTTCACCGGCGGGGTGAAGGGCAGCGCGCGGAAGGTGACGCGCACATCGATGCCGTGCGTGGCGCGCAGGGCCAGCAGGTTGTGCTTGAGCACCTGCCCCTGGGCGTTGCGCATGGCCAGCCAGCGTTCGTGCACGGGGTCGTCGTCCCCGCGCCCCTCCACCGGCACCGGGAAGGCGAGGTCGATGTCCCGGCTCGGCAGCAGGACCCGGACGTCGACCTTGGCCGGATTCAGTCGCCCGGCGTGGATCTCACGCAGCGGTTCGCCCATGGCGAGGGTGAGGGAGACCGCGGTCAGGCACAGGGCGTCGATCTCGACGTGCGGGGCGGCGAAGGCGGCCGCGATGCGGGGCGCGAGGGCCACCGTGGTGGGCAGCGGGGGCGCGCCGGGGCCGACCGGCCTGCTGCCCGGTCCCGGATCCGGCGCCACGGTCGCGGGGCTGCCCTTGGATACGTTGGTCAGCAACCGTTCCGACTGCAGGATCTGTAGTGCCTGCCGTACGACTCCCCGCTCGACCCCGAACTCGTCGGCCAGCTTGGCCTGGGTGGGCATGCGCTGGCCCGACCGCAGCTGCCCGGAGCGGATCCGGGCGCGCAGTTCGTCGGCCACCTGGTGATGTGACGTCTGTGGCCGCTGTGGCCGCTGTGCCCTCTTCCGCCCATTGACGGCGGCGTGTTTAGGGTCCACGACCAAACACTACAACTTCCCGCCATCTTTGAGCAGATCTTCGAAGGATGGTTATGAGACGTATCCAAGTGGAGATAAGTACTGTGAAGTTGGTCGCCAACTTAAGCAACGTGGTCAACATGGTCAAACTTTCGAAAGGTTGGCCAGGTGGGCGACCGATGGGGACCACCGCCCCGAAGGAGGACCGACATGCCGCTGATCGCCCTGGCCATCGCCGCCCTCGCCGTCGGCTTCGAACAGCTCGTCCAGTGGCAGCTGGGCACCATGGGCATCGTCGCCCTGGTCGCCCTCACCGCCGGGATCAAGTCCAAGAGCGTCGCGATCGGCGGCATCGGAGGGGTGATCCTCGTGATGCTGCTCGCCCAGTCCGGCTGACCGGGCTCCCTTCCGGAGGGGAGCCGGGAGCCCGGTCGGCCCGCACAACCACAACTGAACACGGTCGACACCCAGCACAGCCACAACCGAACAGCTCGCTACGGACGCACTGCCACAACTCAACACCGTCAGGACCGGCACAGCCACAACTGAACAGCTCGCTACGGATGCGGAGCAGCACCTGTCCCCGACAGGAGGGAGCCTCAGAACATGTCCGGGCACCAAGGACGCCTGGACGTACGCAGCAGGGCGTCGGCCGACCGGCCGGCGCCCGCTCGTTCTTCCCGCACCCGCCCCAGCGCCGCCAGCCGCACGGCCGACTCGTCGCCGAGCCACAGCGCGGCCAGGTCGGCCACATCGAGCGTGAGGTCGGCGTCGGCGGTCGTGCGGGTACAGGAGCCGCCCTCCGACGAGGTCTCCAACCGGTAGCGGCCGCCGGCCAGTTGGGCCCGGTCGGTCACCTCCAGCACCAGCGCCCCCTCCGTCTCGTACGTCCGCGTCTCCAGCGCCCGTACGACGTCCAGGATCCGCACCCACAGCCAGTCCGACTGCGCGGTGATCCTGGCCGCCCTCGGGTCGGGCAGCGACAACGGGAGCAGGTCGTCGGGGGCTCGCCAGCCGCTCTTGACCTGGGTGGTCCAGTCGATCGAGCAGAGGTAGCGCCACAGGGCCCGCTCGGCGGCCGGGGTCGAGGCGAGCAGCTGTTTCACGGTCGCGGTGTTGTGCGGCTGCTTGTCGTGCCAGTTGTCGTCCACCGTGTACGTGACCAGCCCCTCCACCTCGCCCTCCGGCGAGCGGTACACGGCGTAGAACGGCTCGGTCCACGTCGGGTCGAACCGTACGAGACCCGTGTGGACCCGCCACCACAACTCCTCGCGACTGATCGCGCCCGGCTGGGTTCGGCGTACCCGCTCGTGGAGTTCGGGGCCCAGCTTGCGGACGTCCTCACCGTCCACCAGGTCGATACGGCCGCCGTCGTCCGGGACGGGGCGGCGCGGGTCGAGGCCGGTGCGGGGGACGTCGATCGTCCACTCGGTCATCCAGGTGGCGGGGCCGAAGCCGTAGCGGCCGTAGATGGGGTATTCGGCGGCGATCAGGGTCGCGACGACGTCTCCGCGGTCCTTCGCCGCCGCGAGGTCCTGGGCCATCATGCGGGTGAGCAGGCCGCGGCGGCGGTGGGTGGCGGTGACGGTGACGGCGCTGATCGCGTTGGCGGGGACGGTCGCGCCGCCGACGGTGGTGAGCTGTTGGGCGAAGGAACGGAAGGTCGCGACGCACCGGCCGCCGTTGTCGCGGTCGAACGCGCCGAGGAACCTGGCCGGTTCGAACTGGGCGCGGCGGGCTTCGAGGTCGTGGTCCGGGACGGTGGGGGCGCGCAGGAATCCGGTGTTCACGGCGCGGAGCCAGTCGGCGAGTTCGGGTTCGGTGATGTGGCGTACGTCGGTGTCGGGGTGCGGGTGCGTCATGGGGTCACGGTAGGTGGGCGGGTGCGGGTGCCGCGGGGATTTTTTCTCGCCCCCGCCGCCCCTACCCGTCCCATCCCCAGGGGCTCCGCCCCTAAGACCCCACCAGGGGCTCCGCCCCTGGCCCCCGGCGGGGACTACGTCCCCTGCACCCCTGCCCGGGCGCCACGTTCGATCCATCCGGGGCGCCGCCCGGCCCCCCATCAGGGGCGCCGCCCAGACCCCGGCGGGGACAACGCCCCCTGCACCCCTGCCCAGGCGCCACGCGGCGATCCAACCGAGGCACCGCCCCAGCCCCCAACCAGGGGCCCCGCCCCCGACCGTCGCTCCCCTCAGAAAGCCGCTCGGATCTCCCCCACCTCTTCCGCTCCGCCCATCAGCGGTGCCCGTCCGATCCGTTCGACGACGGGGGAGTCGATGCCCATGAGGTTGAGGGCGCGGGCGAGTACGGGGCCCAGGGAGCGGAGGCTGCCGTCTTCGACCTTGAAGGCGAGGGCTCGGCCGTCGGGGAGGGCGAGGGCCTGGACGGCCTCCGCGCCCATCTTCGACAGGGCGCCGGGGACTTCGCGCATCAGCCAGGTGTCGGGGCGGCGGGTGCCGGCGACGTACTCGGGGTGGGCGCGCATGGCGGTGGCGACGCGGTGTTCGGGGGTGTCCGGGGCGGCCAGGGCGAAGGAGCGGTAGGCGCGGGCCAGGCCGGTGAGGGTGATCGCCAGCAGGGGCGCACCACAGCCGTCGGTGCCCACGGCGGTCACCGGCTCGCCCGCCACCTCCTCCACACCCCTGTGGATGAGCTGCTGGAGAGGGTGGGACGGGTCCAGGTAGGAGTCCAGCGGCCACTCCCGCAACGCGCACGCGGCCAGCATCGCCGTGTGCTTGCCGGAGCAGTTCATGGTCACGCGGGAGCGGACCGCGCCCGACGCCAGGTACGTCTCCCGTTCCTCCGCGTCCAACGGGAGGTCGGGCGGGCACTGGAGCAGTTCCTCGTCCAGCCCGTACTCGTCCAGCATCTTGTGGACCAGGTCACGGTGGAAGGGCTCGCCGGAGTGGCTGGCCGCGGCCAGTGCGAGGCGCTCGCCCGCCAGGTCCAGGCCCGCCCGCAGCACGCCCGCCGCCTGCATCGGCTTGTTGGAGGAGCGCGGGAAGACCGGGACCGTCACCTCCCCGAGGGCCAGTTCGACGTCTCCGGCGGCGTCCAGCACGACCAGGCTGCCCCGGTGCCGCCCTTCGACGAACCCGGAGCGGACGACCTCGGCGAGAACCGGCGGTACGGACGGCACGGGCGGTATGGGCGGCGGCACGGAAGCGGAGGCGGACTTGGCGGCGGACGCGGACATCGGCGGTGGCCTTCCGGAGAGAGGGGACCCGCCCCGACAGCGGGTCCGGGATCTCCGGTACGGCCGCCGTGTCAGATGAGCAGGTCGTCGACTTGGGCTTCCCCTTCACGGTACCTGCGGGCGATCTCCGCGCTGCAGTCGTCCGCCGTCCGCTGCAGCCGCTGCCGACGCCGGGACACCCGCTGCTCGTACCGTACGAGCCGTCCCATCGCCGTGCTCAACTCCTGGTCGGTGCGCGCCTCCAGGTCCGACAGCTCGACCTCGGCGAGCGCCTCCGCTGCCAGCAGCCGGTACTCCTCGCTGTGCGGCGTGCCCAGCGTCACATGGCGGGCGGAGGAGCGGTGCCGGGCCGGGGCGTCGGTGAGGATCTCCGACAGCCGCTCGACCAGGGATGCCTCCTCCACGGTCACGACGGCGGCCGATCCCGTCGGGGACCGCCGCCCGAGTTCCGCCCGCAGGATGTCGATACGGCCCTGAAGCAGCCGCCGCAGGTAGCTGAGGTCGGCCTCGTCGCGCTGCGCGTCCCGGCGCAGGGTGCGCAGTGCGGGCAGGCTCAGCACGTCAAGGCCGGGCTCGGGCGGGTCGGCGGGCATCCGCGGACTGTCGGTGCGCTGCACGGGCGGCCGCTGGGTGCCCAACTGCCCGGTAATCGGTGTGCTCATGTGCCTCTACCGTCCCCTCGACCGGCGTGTGCAAGCATCGTGCCACCCCAAGTGGCCACTATGTGACCGAGTGCCCCCGATCCGCCCCAGATGGGGGGTAAGCAGCCAAAAAAAGAAGGCCCGTGCGGAGCACCGCCGGCCACCGGGCATGATGGTCGGATGCGTGCGGTGGTGCAGAGGGTGGACGGCGCGAGCGTCGTCGTGGACGGTGAGACGGTCGGGGAGATCGACGGCGAGGGACTGTGTGTCCTCGTCGGGGTGACCCACGAGGACACCAAGGAGAAGGCGGCCCAGCTCGCCCGGAAGCTGTGGTCGATCCGCATGCTGGCGGACGAGCGGTCCTGCAGCGACATCGACGCGCCGCTCCTCGTCATCAGCCAGTTCACCCTGTACGGCGACGCCCGCAAGGGCCGCCGCCCCACCTGGAACGCGGCCGCCCCCGGCTACGTGGCCGAACCGCTGGTCGACGAGGTGGTCGCCCAACTCCGCACGCTGGGCGCGACGGTGGCGACGGGCCGCTTCGGCGCGCAGATGCGCGTCTCACTGACGAACGACGGCCCGTTCACCGTGCTCGTCGAGATCTAGGGCTGGGCCTGTCCGGCGGGGTTGTTCACCCCTACGGCTGCACGACGACTTCCTGGGCCGCCGCCGTCGTGTCCGCCATCAGCCGCGCGTCCAGCGGCACGTTCCGCTTCACCAGGGCCAGGGCGACCGGGCCGAGCTCGTGGTGCCGTACGGACGTCGTGATGAAGCCGATCTTGCGGCCGTCGGGCTCGTCGTCCGCGAGGCGGATCTCGGTGCCGGCCGGCGGCAGATGGACCTCGCTGCCGTCCAGGTGGAGGAAGACCAGCCGGCGCGGGGGCTTGCCCAGGTTCTGGACGCGGGCGACGGTCTCCTGGCCGCGGTAGCAGCCCTTCTGGAGGTGGACCGCGCTGCCGATCCAGCCCAGCTCGTGCGGGATGGTGCGGTGGTCGGTCTCGAAGCCGAGGCGGGGCCGGTGCTGCTCGACGCGGAGGGCCTCGTGGGCGAGGATGCCGACCGGGGGGCCGGCCTTCTCGGCGTACGCCTCCAAGTCGGCCCGGGGGAGGAACAGATCACGGCCGTACGCCGTCTCGCGTACGGCGACGCCCTCCGGGACCTCGGCTATCGAACCGGCGGGCAGGTGGACCACCGCGATGTCCGCGGTGCGGTCGGCGACCTCGACCCGGTAGAAGAACTTCATCGACTCCAGGTAGGCGATCAGTGCGTCCTGGGTGCCGGGCTCGACGTGCGCCCAGACCGTGGAGCCGTCGTCCACCAGGTACAGGGCGTGCTCGATGTGGCCGTGCGCGGACAGGATCAGCGCCTCGGTGGCCTGTCCCGTCGGCAGGTCGCTGACGTGCTGGGTGAGCAGCAGGTGCAGCCAGGCCAGCCGGTCGTCGCCGGAGACGGTGACGACTCCGCGGTGCGAGAGGTCGACGAAGCCGGTGCCGTCCGCGAGGGCGCGCTGCTCGCGGAACAGGTCGCCGTAGTGGGCGGCGACACCTTCGTCCACGCCTTCGGCGGGGACGGCGCCGGGCAGGGTCAGCAGAGGGCTCTTCATATGCATAAGCCTACGACTCGGTAGGTGCACCCTTCAGCGAACAGTCCTTGCACCGGCCGAAGATCGCGAAGTGCTTCATGTCGGTGTCGAAGCCGAACTCGCTGCGGAGCTTGGCGGTGAACTCGGCGGCCACGCTCACATCCGCCTCGATCACGTTCGTGCAGTCCCGGCAGACCAGGTGGATGTGATGGTGTCGATCGGCCAGGTGGTACGTGGGCGCGCCGTGCCCGAGGTGCGCGTGGCTGACCAGCCCGAGCTCCTCCAGCAGCTCCAGGGTCCGGTAGACCGTGGAGATGTTGACCCCCGACGCCGTCTTCCGTACTTCCACGAGGATGTCGTCGGGGGTCGCGTGTTCCAAGGTGTCCACGGCTTCGAGCACGAGTTGCCGCTGCGGCGTCAGCCGGTAGCCGCGCTGCCTGAGGTCGCTCTTCCAGTCGGTGCTCACCACAGCACCCAGTGTATGAGCCCGAGGCCGATCAGGGGCCGGGCGGCAGCGGGCGGACGGCTACCGATTTCCATTCGTAGTGCATCGGGCTTCAGCCCGATGGTGAAGCGAATCTCGTGGTTGCGTCGCGGTGTCGTCGGGCGGAGTCGGGCGCTGCGACCAGGGGGGGTGAGGTAGGGAACGGGTGTTCCCGGCGACATCGGGTGTCGTCTGTTCTTACGATCACCGAATGCAGCTTCGGTACGCCTTCCGTTTGTACCCGGAGCCTGGTCAACGCGCCGCGTTGGCACGGGCGTTCGGGTGCGCCCGCGTCGTGTTCAACGACGCGGTACGCGCCCGTGAGGATGCCCGTACGACCCAGGAGCCCTACCCCAGTGCTGCTGTCCTGTCCCAGCAGCTGATCACCCGGGCCAAGAACACCCCTGAACGTTCCTGGCTGGGTGAGGTCTCCTCGGTCGTCCTGCAACAGGCCTTGCGGGACGTGGAGGCCGCGTACCGGAACTTCTTCGCCTCGCTGAAGGGCGAGCGCCGAGGTCCGAGGGTGGGTGCGCCGCGTTTCAGGTCGCGCAAGGATTCCCGGCAGGCGATCCGGTTCACCGCGAACGCCTGCTGGAAAATCACCAAGGGCGGGCGGCTGTCCCTGCCGAAGATCGGTGAGGTGAAGGTCAAGTGGTCACGGATCCTGCCCGCCGTGCCGTCGAGTGTGACGGTGATCCTGGATGCGGCGGGCAGGTACTTCGCCAGCTTCGTCATCGACACCGATCCCGACACCGACCGGACCCGCTGGACGGAGCCAAGCCCTGAGGCCGCGATCGGTATCGACCTGGGCCTGACGCACTTCGCGGTCCTCTCCGACGGCACGAAGATTGACTCGCCGCGGTTTCTGCGCCGGGCGGAGAAGAAGCTGAAGAAAGCCCAGCGGGAGCTCTCCCGCAAACAGAAGGGATCGAAGAACCGGGCCAAGGCACGCCGGAAGGTTGCCCGTGCCCACACGGCTGTGGCCGATGCGCGCAAGGAGTTCCACCAGCAACTCTCCACGAAGTTGATCCGCGAGAACCAAGCGGTCGCGGTGGAGGACCTGGCGGTGGCCGGGCTCGCGCGCACCAGGCTGGCCAAAAGCGTGCACGACGCGGGCTGGGCCCAGTTCGTTGGCATGCTGGAGTACAAGGCGAAAAGGTACGGCCGGACCTTCATCAAGATCGGCCGGTTCGAACCCACCAGCCAGACGTGCTCCACCTGCGGATACCGGGACGGGCCCAAACCCCTGCACGTACGGGAATGGACCTGCCCCATGTGTGGCACGCTCCACGACCGGGACCACAACGCCGCGATCAACGTCAGACAGGCCGCCGGACTGGCGGTATCGGCCTGCGGAGCGCCGGTAAGACCGGGACTCGTCCCGGCACAGCGCGAAGAAACAGGAAGCCACGGAACCCCCACCCGAACCTGTGCCGCGTAGCGCCACAGGTTCGGGTGGGGACGGCCAGAATCCTCGGGCTTCAGCCCGAGGAGCATGTCAATTGAAGAACGCGATGCCGTCGTCCGGCATGTCGTCGGGCAGGGCCTTGGCCCAGCGTTCGACGTCCTCCGGGGTGACGACCTTCTTCAGGTGGGCCGACATGTAGGGGCGCAGCTCGACCTCGGGGGTCTGCTTCTCGCCCACCCACATCAGGTCGGACTTGACGTAGCCGTACAGACGCTTGCCGCCGGTGTACGGGCCGGAGGCGGCGGTGCGGGCGACCGCGTCCGTGACCAGGTCGATCTGCGGCTTCTGGTGCGCCAGCTCGCCGTACCAGATCTCGACGACGCCGTCGTCGCGGGTCATCGTGACCTCTACCTTGCGGTCGGCGTCGATGCGCCAGAAGCCGGACTCCGACTCCAGCGGCCTGACCTTGTTGCCGTCGCTGTCCAGCACCCAGGTGTGCGAGCGGTACTCCAGGAAGTCCCGGCCGTCGTGGGCGAAGGAGACCTCCTGTCCGAAGTTGCACTTCTCGGAGCCGGGGAAGTCGTGCACACCCGCGCCGGCCCAGTTGCCGAGCAGGAAGGCGAGGGGCACGAGGTCCTTGTGGAGGTCGGACGGGATCTCGATCATGAGTGGCAGTTCCTAGACGTGGGTCAGCGCTGGCCCTGGTACAGCTTCTTCACGGTCAGCCAGGCGAAGCCGAGCACTCCGACGCAGACCAGGACCAGCAGGGTTTCGAAGAAAACCTCAAGCACGGAGTGCTCCTCGGACGATCGTTATGGGGCGGTACACAGAGCCGGGCCCCAGCTTACGCGGCCGGGGCCCGGGGCTCGGGGGGAGGTAGGCCTGCGGGCTCAGCCCGGCAGCGGCGGGCCCGGGCGGCGGCCGACGGGCCGGGGAGGAGTTGATTACGATTCGGGCATGGCGAAGAAGCTCGTGATCAAGGTGACGGCGGGGGCGGACGCCCCCGAGCGGTGCTCGCAGGCGTTCACGGTGGCGGCGGTGGCCGTGGCCAGCGGTGTCGATGTGTCCCTGTGGCTGACCGGCGAGTCCGCCTGGTTCGCGCTCCCGGGCCGGGCCGCCGAGTTCGACCTTCCGCACGCCGCGCCGCTGCCCGATCTCCTCGACTCGATCATGTCGGCCGGCCGGGTCACCCTGTGCACCCAGTGCGCGGCCCGCCGGGACATCACGGAGAAGGACGTCATCGAGGGCGTACGCATCGCCGGCGCCCAGGTCTTCGTCCAGGAGGCCCTCGGGGACGAGACACAGGCGCTCGTCTACTGAGACGACTCAAACGACTCAGACGACTCAGCGCGGCCCTTTCCGACCGTCCAGCTCGTCCCACCACTCGTCGGACTTCGGGTCGCCGGAGGGGTCGTCCCACCAGCGGTCGTCGGGGCCGCGTCGGTTCGCGACCATCGCCGCGAACGGCGGGATGAGCATCGCGACCACGCACATCCCGACGGCCACCGGGACCGACCAGATGCGTACCACTCCCCAGGCCAGGACGAAGAGCGTGATGCAGACGCCCATCATGGCGAAGTACGTGTGACGCCGCCGTGCGTACATACGTCCAGGGTAGGCCCGGGGCGGTCGGGCAGGCGTACCGAAGGGCCGCGCCCCGGGTGTCCAACCCTTGGGGCGCGGCCCTTCAGTGCCTGGTTCGACGGGCCGTCGTCAGACCGCGATCGCGACCTCCGCCAGGCCACCCTGCTGGGCGACGACCGTGCGGTCGGCGGTGCCACCGGGGACGAGGGCGCGGACCGTCCAGGTGCCCTCGGCCGCGTAGAAACGGAACTGACCCGTGGCGGAGGTGGGGACCTCCGCGGTGAACTCACCGGTCGAGTCGAGCAGACGGACGTAGCCGACCACCGGCTCGCCGTCGCGGGTCACCTGACCCTGGATGGTGGTCTCACCGGGCTTGATCGTCGAGGCGTCCGGGCCGCCGGCCTTCGCTCCACACATGTCGTACTCCTGAAGAGGTCTAGAGAGGTCGGTCGGTGGACTACTTGTTGGCGCCGAGCTCGATCGGCACGCCGACGAGGGAGCCGTACTCGGTCCAGGAGCCGTCGTAGTTCTTGACGTTCTCCACGCCGAGCAGCTCGTGCAGGACGAACCAGGTCAGCGCGGAGCGCTCACCGATGCGGCAGTAAGCGATGGTGTCCTTGGCGAGGTCCACCTGCTCCTCGGCGTACAGCTCCTTGAGCTCGTCGTCCGACTTGAAGGTGCCGTCGTCGTTGGCGTTCTTCGACCACGGGATGTTGCGCGCGGACGGGACGTGCCCCGGACGCTGCGACTGCTCCTGCGGCAGGTGCGCGGGGGCGAGCAGCTTGCCGGAGAACTCGTCGGGCGAGCGGACGTCGACCAGGTTCTGCGAACCGATCGCGGCGACGACGTCGTCGCGGAAGGCGCGGATGGCCTTGTTCTGCGGCTTGGCCGTGTACGTGGTGGTGGGGCGCTCGGGCACGTCCTCGACCAGCTCGCGGGCGTCCAGCTCCCACTTCTTGCGGCCGCCGTCGAGAAGCTTGACGTTCTCGTGGCCGTACAGCTTGAAGTACCAGTAGGCGTACGACGCGAACCAGTTGTTGTTGCCGCCGTAGAGGATCACCAGCGTGTCGTTGGCGATGCCCTTCGCGGAGAGGAGCTTCTCGAAGCCCTCCTGGTCGATGAAGTCACGGCGGACCGGGTCCTGCAGGTCGTCGGTCCAGTCGATGCGGATCGCGCCTCGGATGTGGTTCTTCTCGTAGGCGGACGTGTCTTCGTCCACCTCCACGATCGCGATGGTCGGGTCGTCCAGGTGGTCCTGGACCCAGTCGGCGTCTACCAGTACGTCGCTGCGGCTCATGCTCTTTCTCCTCCGGGGCAGTTGCGGCGGGGCGTGCGAGTGAGAGGGGTGCGCGGTCGGGCCCGGATCGGCGCGGGCGCACGGATGCCCTGCTGAGGGGCGGGCTGGATGCGGAGGTCTGCGCTTCCGCTCAGAAGATGCGACAGAGCATGGCGGCGACGCGGCACAGGTCTACTGCCCGCCGCTTCGTGAGATCCGCCTGTCGCTTCATAGGTGTCGATCGTAGGGACGGACAGGCGGCCATGTCACCGGGGTGTCGTATTCTGAGACGCGATCGTCCGCAATGTGAGAACACAACAACGCCCGGGCCGTGTTCCCACGGTTCCCGGGCGGATACGGTCGTCTCCACAGCTGTTCTACGGACTGAGGCGTCTCGCCCATCGGACGGCCCCGCGGTCACTCGCGACCGGTCTCGTCCCCCGCCCGTCCTACCCCGCGAGCTTGACGTTCGAACCCTTCACGGTGATCTCCACGCCGCTCCTCGCCGCCTGCACCTTGTCGAGCTGGATGCCGCCGGGCAGCCCCTCGATCTTCTGCTCGAAGTCGGTGATGGCCCGGACCCGGTTCTCGGCGATCTCGACGCCACCGAACGACGGCAGATTGTCCGCGTGCACCCGCACGGTGTCGCCCTTGGCGGTGACGGTGCTGAGCACGTCCACCGGGTTCGGCAGCTTGGTGCCGAACACCGTCGCCTCGACCGCGACCTTGATCTTGCCGTTGCCGCCGTCGGAGAGCCCGACGATGTTGGCGGTGACGCCGGGGGCGACCTGGGTGGGCTCGGCCTTGGCGGCCTTGAGCAGCTCGTCGTAGGTGACGGACGCCGTGCCGGTGGCGGTGGACGCGGTGGCGGAGCTGTAGTCGCCGGAGAACTCGACGCCCTTCATGTTCGCTTCGAGGTCGTCGATCCGGATGGTCTTGCCGCCCGAGCCGGTGTCCGCCTCGTAGTCCGCGATACCGACCTGGACGTCGTCCAGTGCGCCGCCGACCACCTGGGTGAGGAAGGGGAATCCCTTGATGGAGACGTCCGGGGTGGTGTCCAGGTTCTCGCTGGTCTTCAGTTTGTCCGCGACCTCCCCCTCCGCGAAGTTGACCGCGACGCGGTCGGCTATCACGAAGAGGCCCCCGAATATCACGACAAGTATCAGAAGTATTCGCAGTGCGCGCATGCGGTGTCCCCCACGACGGCGGTCAGATGACGGTCGGTTGACGGACCGGGTGGCCGCCGAGCGCGAGAGTAACCCCGGGCCCGTAAGGGATCGGCAAATTGTCGATCATTCGTGACAGGACAGGCCCGGGGCCGGGAGGGGAGCGGCCGGGCGCCATGGACGTGCCTGACCAGCACCCGCCGCGACAGCGTCAGCCCAGCGCCCGCCCCAGCACGTACACCGCGGGGGCGGCCGCGGCCAGCGGCAGGGCCACTCCCGCCGTGAAGTGCACGAACCTCGACGGGTAGTCGTAACTCGCCACCCGGTGCCCGATCAGCGCGCACACCGCCGCGCCCGCGCCCAGCAGCGCGCCCTTCGCGCCGAGGCCGGTCATCCCGCCGACCGCGATGCCCGCGCCCGCCGCGGCGAGCAGGGCGACCACCACGGAGGCCGGGGTCGGCAGGGGCAGCGCGCGGGCCAGGACGGCGACCGCGACCGCCGCCGCGCCGACCGTCACCGCGTCCGGGTCGGCCGCGAGGTGTCCGGCCGCGACGATGGACAGCGCCGCCGAGGCGACGGTCGCCATCAGGCCGGCCATCCGCTCGTCCGGGTCGGCGTGCGAGCGCAGCTGGAGGACGAGGGAGAGCAGGACCCACACGCCCAGCGTGCCGAGGATCGCGGCGGGCCCGTTCTCCCGCCCGGCCACCAGCAGCACCGCGTCCGCCACCAGCGCCCCGAGGAACGCCAGCGCGATGCCCTGCCGGGCCGGCCACATGCCGTTCAGCCGGAACCAGCCCGCGGCGGTGACCGCCTGGAGGACGACGAGGGGAACCACGAGGGCGTACGAGCCGACGGCCGCCGTAGCGGACAGCAGCAGACCGAGGAGCGCGGTGAGCGCGGCGGGCTGCATGCCGGGCTCGATGACCGGCGAGCGCCCCTCAAGGCGCGCCCGCTGGGCGTCGGTGATGCGGGCGTTGCCGGCCACGGAGGCGGGGCCGTACCCGGAGACCGGCCCCTCGGCGGCCGGAACGGGCTCAGGTGCCTGTGCCTGTGCCTGTGCCGGAGCGTGCGTGTGGGCGTGGGGGTGGGTCTGAGCGCCGGGAGCCTGCGGCTGCTGCGGCAGATACGCCGTCTCGGCGGCCGACACGGGCTGGTGCACCTGGGTCTCCCAGGTCTGCCCCTGCCACTGCTGCGTGTACTGCTGGGCCGCCTGCGGATCCTCGTATGCCTGCTGCCAGTACGGGTCGTAGCCCTGCGGGGTGTGACCCTGCGGGGTGTGACCCTGCGGGCCGTACCCCTGGGGTGGGTACCCCTGGGGTGCGTGGCCCTGAGGCTGCTGTCCGTGCGGCTCCCCCTGGTACTGCTGCCGCTCGTGCTGCTCGCCCTGGTACTGCTGCTGCCTCCGCTGGTACTGCTGTCCTTCGTACGGCCCGTCGTACGGCCCCTCGTACGGCTGGTTGGTCATCGTCACCCTCCTGCGAACGGCGGGAGCACCTCGACCGTGCCGCCGTCGGCCAGCCGTACCGTCTCATGTCCGCGGGTGCCCACGGGGTCACCGTCGACGAGGAACGAGCATCGGCGCAGGACACGCACGAGTTCGCCGGGGTGCCGCCCGCGCACGGCGTCGAGCGCCTCGGCGAGGGTGTCCGCGTCGAACGGCTCCTCGGCGATCTGGGCCGCGGCCTTCGCGGCCGCCCAGTAGCGCACCGTGACCTTTGCCATCCCGTTCCTCAATCAATCGGCGGTGTACACGGTCAGGCTAGCCCGCCCGACCGACAGCCCAGTCCCCGATACGGGCCAGCAGGTCGTCCGTGGCCGCGTGTTCGGCGTGGCCCATGCCGGGCTCCATCCAGAGTTCGCCGTGGTCGCCGGCGGCGTGGGCCAGCATGCGGGGGTGGTCGACGGGGAAGTAGCCGTCCTGGTCGCCGTGCACGATCAGCAGCGGCGTCGGCGCGATCCTCGGGACCGCCTCCACCGGCGACAGCGGCACCGGGTCCCACGCACGGTGGTGGATGCGCGTCCGGAATCCGTAGCGGCCCACCATCCGTCCCTCGGGGCGGGTCACCAGCCAGTGCAGCCGGCGCATCGGGGCGGTGCCCCGGTAGTACCAGCGGGCCGGGGCGCTCACCGAAACCACGGCGTCCGCCGCCGCCTCCGCCTCCGAACCCGTCGCCGAATCCGCCGCCGCGTCCATGCGCCACTCGTACTCCGGCCCCTCCTTCGGGGGATTCGGGCCGTACAGCGCGGCGTGTCGCAGGGCCACCGAGCCGCCCATGGAGAAACCGACGGTGATCACACGGGGGTGCCCCAGCGAACGGGCCCACTCGACCGCGGCGGCGAGGTCCAGCACCTCCCGGTCGCCGACCGTGGAGCGCCCGCCGGAGGCGCCGTGCCCCCGGAAGGAGAACGTGACCACGGCGCCGTGGCGCGCGAACGCTCTGGCCACTCGCCGGACGTGCGGGCGGTCCACGTCGCCGGTGAATCCGTGCGCGATCACGAACACCGGGATACCGGAAGGTGACGCCGAGGCGTCGTATACGGCGTCCCCCGGGTCGTATACGGAATCGATCGTCACCCCGTCGGCGGCGTGCAGAAACGTCCGCAAAGGTGTAGGTCTGCTGGTAGCTGAGTGCGGACGATCGGTGGATCGCGCCACATGACCTGCCGGGCCGGTACTCATGTGGGCTATTCTGCTGGGCAGAGGACTCGGGCAACGTAGCCCCCGGGTCCTTTTGTGCTTTCGGAAGCGTTGTATACGAAGCGGGAAACCGCAGGTGTACGGGGCCACCGGGATCGCAGAGCAGTGCCGCACCGCACACGTCCTCGCAGGGACCGAGGAGGAACCAGACATATGAGTTCTCTGCTGCTCCTGACCAATGCCCTCCAGCCGTCGACGGAGGTGCTCCCCGCTCTCGGTTTGCTGCTGCACAACGTCCGCGTGGCCCCGGCGGAGGGCCCCGCCCTCGTCGACACCCCGGGTGCCGACGTCATCCTGATCGACGGGCGCCGTGACCTGCCGCAGGTCCGCAGCCTGTGCCAGCTGCTGCGCTCCACCGGGCCCGGCTGTCCGCTCGTCCTCGTCGTGACCGAGGGCGGCCTCGCGGCCGTCACCGCCGACTGGGGCATCGACGACGTACTGCTGGACACCGCCGGTCCGGCCGAGGTCGAGGCCCGTCTGCGGCTGGCCATGGGCCGCCAGCAGATCGTCAACGACGACGCCCCGATGGAGATCCGCAACGGCGACCTCTCGGTCGACGAGGCCACCTACTCCGCCAAGCTCAAGGGCCGGGTCCTCGACCTCACCTTCAAGGAGTTCGAGCTCCTGAAGTACCTCGCCCAGCACCCGGGCCGTGTCTTCACACGCGCACAGCTCCTCCAGGAGGTCTGGGGCTACGACTACTTCGGCGGCACCCGGACGGTCGACGTCCACGTACGACGACTGCGCGCCAAGCTCGGACCGGAGCACGAGTCGCTGATCGGAACCGTCCGGAACGTCGGTTATCGATTCGTTACTCCCGAGAAGGGCGAGCGCGCCACGGACGACACCAAGGCCAAGGCGACCGTGACAAACACGGACGATGCGGACGAGGTGGGTGCTCTGGACGCCGCTGAGATCGCGGCCGAGGCGTAGGGGCAGGTGCCCAGGTCATCACGCGCGTACGGTCCCGCTCGGGCAGGCCTCCACACGCCCTGCCCAGAGCGGGTCCATCCGCGTAGACTCCGCGCGTGGCCAAGGTAACCAGGGATGACGTGGCGCGGCTGGCGGGGACGTCCACCGCCGTCGTCAGCTATGTCATCAACAACGGACCCCGGCCGGTCGCCCCGGCCACCCGCGAGCGAGTCCTCGCCGCGATCAAGGAACTGAGCTACCGGCCCGACCGGGTCGCCCAGGCGATGGCCTCGCGGCGCACCGACCTCATAGGCCTGATCGTGCCGGACGCCCGCCAGCCCTTCTTCGGGGAGATGGCGCACGCCGTCGAACAGGCCGCGTCCGAGCGCGGAAAGATGGTGCTGGTCGGCAACTCCGACTACATCGGTGAGCGCGAGGTCCACTACCTGCGTGCCTTCCTCGGCATGCGGGTCTCCGGCCTCATCCTGGTCAGCCACGCGCTGAACGACAACGCCGCCGCCGAGATCGACGCCTGGGACGCCCGGGTGGTGCTGCTGCACGAGCGGCCCGAGGCCATCGACGACGTCGCCGTCGTCACGGACGACCTCGGCGGCGCCCAGCTCGCCGTGCGCCACCTGCTGGAGCACGGCTACGAGTACGTCGCCTGCATGGGCGGCACCGCGGAGACCCCCGCCGTCGGCGACCCGGTCTCCGACCACGTCGAGGGCTGGCGGCGCGCGATGCAGGAAGCCGGGCTGCCCACCGAGGGCCGGGTCTTCGAGGCTCCGTACAACCGCTACGACGCCTACCGTGTGGCGCTCGACGTCCTGTCCGGACCGCAGCGGCCGCCGGCGATCTTCTGCTCCACCGACGACCAGGCCATCGGCGTGCTGCGCGCGGCGCGTGAGCTGCGGCTCGACGTGCCGGGCCAGCTGGCCGTGGCCGGGTTCGACGACATCAAGGAGGCGGCGCTGGCCGACCCGCCTCTGACAACGGTCGCGTCGGACCGCTCCGCCATGGCCCGGGCCGCGGTGGACCTCGTCCTCGACGACGGGCTGCGGGTGGCCGGCTCCCGGCAGGAGCGGCTGAAGCAGTTCCCGTCGCGGCTGGTGCTGCGCAGGTCCTGCGGCTGCGTGTGAGAGACCGCGCGCTTCACCGAGGCAGCTCTCTGGGGGGCTTTCTGAGGGCTTTCTGAGGGCTTTCTGAGAGAGCCCCGAAAGCTGCGAGACGCGTCTTTATATCGGACGAACGAGGTTCTGCCGGGCTTCTCAGGGAGCACTCAGCAAGCTCTCATGGTCGGCGGACAAGCTGAGTGTCATGACCGAGAGCTTCCGCCGCAGCGGCGAGTACGAGAACCCCGAGCACGTCCAGGGTCACGGCGAGCAGGCCGCGTACCCCCAGCAGCAGTACTCCCAGCAGCAGTACGCGCAGCAGCAGTCCTCCCCCGTGAACCCCGAGTGGCCGCCCCCGCCGGCCCAGACACCGACCCCGGCGTCGGCCCAGGCGTCGGCCCAGGCGCCCGCGTCGGCCGGGTTCCCGACCGAGGGCGCGTACGGCGGTGGTCACGGCGGTGGTCACGGTGGTGACGGCGGCGGCGGTACGGCCGTGATGACGGCGGCACCGGCACCGGCCCCCAAGAAGCGCACCCGGGGTCCGCTCGCCCTGCTGGCCGCCGTGGCGATCGTCGCCGCGGCGATAGGCGGCGGGACCGCGTACGGCATCCAGGAGCTGACCGGCAACGACGCCGCGGTCACCTCCAGCAGCACCAGCACGAACGTGGTGCCGTCCTCCGCCAAGGGCACGGTCTCCGGGGTGGCCAAGGCGGTCAGCCCGAGCATCGTCGAGATCAACGCCACCTCGAACGCCGGTGAGTCCACCGGCTCCGGTGTGATCATCACCAGCGACGGCGAGATCATCACCAACAACCACGTCATCGCCGGGGCCGACACGGTCAAGGCGACCACCAGCGACGGCAAGACCTACACCGCGAAGGTCGTCGGCACCGACAGCAAGAAGGACCTGGCCCTGATCAAGCTGGAGAACGCCTCCGGCCTGAAGACGGCCACCCTCGGCGACTCCAGCGGCGTGCAGGTCGGTGACACGGTCGTGGCGATCGGCTCCCCCGAGGGCCTGACCGGCACCGTCACCAGCGGCATCGTCTCCGCCCTGAACCGCGACGTCACCGTCTCCACGGACGAGGGCCAGCAGCAACAGCAACAGCAGGGCGGCGGCAACGACCAGTGGCCGTTCGAGTTCGGCGGCCGGGAGTTCAACGGCGACACCGGCTCGTCCACGACCACGTACAAGGCGCTCCAGACGGACGCCTCGCTCAACCCCGGCAACTCCGGCGGCGCCCTGATCGACATGAACGGCAACATCGTCGGCATCAACTCGGCGATGTACTCGGCCGCCTCCGGATCGTCGTCGTCCGACGCGGGCAGCGTGGGCCTCGGCTTCGCCATCCCGATCAACACCGTCAAGGCGGACCTGGCCACACTGCGGGCCGGCGGCTCCGACAACAACTGACCCCGCACCCGGTCGTAGGGAGAACGTCATGATCGAGCAGGTTTCGCACACGGTGGTCGGCACCGACCCGGCCGGGCTCGCCCTGGCCCTGGAGGTGGCGTACGAGCTGCACGAGCCGGCGCCGCGGGCTCCGGAGGTGGCGCTCTCCGCCGGCACGGGCCGCCGCTCGACGGCCGCCGCCCGCGGCCGGCGCCGCACGGTACGCGGCTGAGCACACCCGACTCTTCCCGCAGCATCAGCCGGGAACCGTGCGAGGCTGAAAGCGTTCATCCATGTCAGCCCCGCCGTTCCACCGCACCCGAGGAATCCACACCCATGAGCCCCGCCGAAGGCGACCGTGACCCCCAGCGCATCCTGATCGTCGACGACGAGCCCGCGGTACGCGAGGCGCTCCAGCGCAGCCTCGCGTTCGAGGGCTACGACACCGAGGTCGCGGTCGACGGCGCGGACGCCCTGGAGAAGGCGACCGCCTACCAGCCCGACCTGCTGGTCCTGGACATCCAGATGCCCCGCATGGACGGTCTGACCGCCGCGCGGCGCATCCGCGGGGCCGGTGACACCACGCCGATCCTCATGCTCACGGCCCGCGACACGGTCGGCGACCGGGTCACCGGACTCGACGCGGGCGCCGACGACTACCTGGTCAAGCCCTTCGAACTCGACGAGCTCTTCGCCCGCGTCCGGGCGCTGCTGCGGCGCAGTTCGTACGCGGCGTCCGCGGCGGGCGTGGTGGAGGACGACGAGGCCCTCACCTTCGCCGACCTGCGCATGGACCTCGCGACCCGTGAGGTGACGCGGGCCGGGCGGCCGGTGGAGCTGACCCGTACCGAGTTCACGCTCCTGGAGATGTTCATGGCGCACCCGCGTCAGGTCCTCACGCGTGAGCAGATCCTGAAGGCGGTGTGGGGCTTCGACTTCGAGCCGTCGTCCAACTCGCTCGACGTGTACGTGATGTACCTGCGCCGCAAGACGGAGGCGGGCGGCGAGCCGCGGCTCGTGCACACGGTGCGAGGTGTGGGGTACGTGTTGCGTCAGGGCGGCGCGGAGTGAGGAAGGTCGTACGCAGGTTCCGTACGCTGCCCATCCGGTCCAGGCTGGCGCTGCTGGTGGCGGCGGCGGTGGCGTTCGCGGTGGCGGCGGTGGCGGTGACCTGCTGGTTCATCGTGCAGGGAAAGCTGTACGACCAGGTCGACGCCGATCTGCAGCAAGGGGCCAAGCCTCAGCAACTCGGCGAGGTCCAACTCCTGCTCCGCGCATGCCCGCAGGCTCCGCAGACGGACAACGCCAGCGACCTCCGGGCCCACAACAGCGTGTACCTCCAGTTGGTCGAGACGGACGGGAAGTCCTGCGTGTCCTCGAACTCCGAGGGCATGGTCGAGACCACCGGCGCCGACAAGAACGTGATCAAGAACGCTGACCCGGAGCAGGGCACGTTCCGCAACGGCACCGACAAGAACGGAAACGCCGTACGCGTTCTGACCGTCCCCCTGCTGGTGAGCCAGGGCCCCGGAAGCCCACCGGCGGTCTACCCCGACACGGCTCTCCTCGTCGCGGTTCCCCTGAAGAACACCCAGTCCACCCTCAACGACCTCGCCCTGATCCTGCTCCTCGTCTCCGGCGTCGGAGTCCTCGGCGCCGGGGCCGCCGGTCTGGCCGTGGCCCGCGCCGGTCTGCGTCCGATCGACAAGCTCACCGAGGCCGTCGAACACGTCGCCCGTACCGAGGACCTGAGCATCCGCATCCCGGTCGACGAGGCCGGCGAGGACGAGGTGGCCCGGCTCTCCCACTCCTTCAACTCCATGACGTCCGCCCTGGCCAACTCCCGCGAACTCCAGCAACAGCTCATCGCGGACGCCGGCCATGAACTGCGCACCCCCCTCACCTCCCTGCGTACCAACATCGAACTCCTCACCCGCAGCGAGGAGACCGGCCGCCCCATCCCCGCCGCCGACCGCAAGGCCCTGCTCGACTCGGTGAAGGCGCAGATGACCGAACTGGCCGCGCTGATCGGCGACTTGCAGGAGCTGTCGCGTTCGCAGGGGCAGCAGGGTGAGCGGGTCCAGGTGATCTCGCTGGCGGACACGGCCGAGTCGGCGCTGCGCCGCGCACGGCTGCGGGGGCCCGAGCTGACCATCACGGCCGACCTCCAGCCCTGGTACGTCCGGTCGGAACCGGCCGCGCTGGAACGCGCGGTGGTCAACATCCTGGACAACGCGGTGAAGTTCAGCCCCGAGGGCGGCACGATCGACGTGCGGCTGAACGAGGGTGTGCTGACGGTCCGCGACCACGGCCCTGGCATCCCCGCCGAGGAACTCCCGTACGTCTTCGACCGTTTCTGGCGTTCCCCGAGCGCCCGCGCGCTGCCCGGCTCGGGCCTCGGCCTGTCGATCGTCGCCCGCACGGTCCAGCAGGCCGGCGGCGAGGTGACGCTGGCCCGCGCGGAGGGGGGCGGCACGGTGGTCACGGTACGGCTGCCGGGGGCGCCGGTGCCGCCGCCCGAGGTGCCGTGACGGGGCTCGGTGGAAGCCGGGCCGCCGCACTGACGAGGTCAGGACATCAGGAAACGCCCTTCGCCGCGTCGTTCACCGAGGGCTCCACCCACGCCTGCCAGTCCGCGCTGGTCGCGATGTCGGTGAGCTGGGCCAGGGTCAGGGGCGGCGCGGTGACGTCCGCGGGGCCGCGCTTGGTGTCCGTGCTGTTGGAGGTGACCACGACGATCCGGGTGCCGTCCTTGCGGAGCAGGTCGGCGGTACGGCGGGTCAGCGTGCCGGACTTCTCCTCGTAGCTGATCAGGACGGAGCCGTCGTCGAGGTTGCGGGCCCGGCACGAGGACTGGGTGGCCTTGGCCTCCGCCCGGTCCGCGCAGGAGTAGAACGTCTGGAGTTCCGCCTTGGTGGCGGGGCGGGCCTTCTTGTCCGGCCCCCCGCCGGCGGCCTCCTTCGCCGCCGCGGACTTGTCCGGTGCCGTCCGTCCGCTCTTGTCGGGCTCCCCCTGCCCGGACTTCCCTGCCGCCTCGCGGGCCGCGTCCTTGTCCAGCGCGTCGAACGCGGTGAGCTGGAAGGCGCCCTGGACGCTGACCGTCGTCTCCGCCCGGCCCTGGACGAGCAGTCGTCCCCCGGCGCTGACCGAGTCGGCGCCCTGCTTGCCGTCCCACCACTGGTACCCACTGGTCGTGGGCTTGCCGGGCAGCAGGTCCCGCAGGGTCGCGACGGTCGCCTTGCCGGTGACCGCGACCTTGCCCGCCGGTGCCGACGTCCGGGCGGCCGCCAGGGAGAAGTCCGGAATGGTCACGGCTGTGTCGGCGGCCTCGTTGTTCCTGCCGTCGCCCGAACCGTCCGGGATCACCCCGGCCAGCACCGCGCCGCCCGCGACTACGGTCGCCAAGGTGAACACGGCCGCTCCCCACAGCGTCTGCCGGCGTCTGCGCAGCCGTCGGCCGCGGGCGAGTCCACCGCCCACCAGATCCGTTGCCGGAGCGGGCAGTTCGTCGGCGTACGCGTCGAGCATGCTCCCCAGGCGGGGGCCGAACTCCCGCTCGTCGCGCTCCATCTGCCCCATGTTCTCCATGCGATTCCAGCCCTTCCCCACCGAGGTGGTGCCGCGGCGATGATGTGATGCCGGTCAGCGACCGGCGAGAACGTCGTGCTCGCCGCCCAGCGACGTACGAAGCGTCGACAGTGCCCGCATGCTGCGGATGCGCACGTTCCCAGCGCTCAGACCGAGTTCCGCCGCGGTCTGCGCGACGCTTCTGTCCTCCCAGTAGCGCAGCACCACCACGGCCCGGTCCTGCGGCGACAACAACGCCAGCGCCTGGGTCAGCGCCAGCCGCAGGGCCGGGTCGTGGGTGGTGGCCGGCTGCTCCGGCAGCTCGCCCACGGGTCTCTCGTACGTCCGATGCAGCCGGACATGCGAGAGATACGTACGCATCAGGATGGTGCGCACATAGGCGTGCGGGCTGTCGGCCTTGCGGACCCGGCCCCAGGAGACGAACGCCTTGCCCAGGGTGGTCTGCACCAGGTCCTCCGCAAGATGCCAGTCACCGCAGACCAGCAGCGCGGCACGGAAGAGGCGGGGGCTCACGGCCTGCATGAACGCCTCGATCTCCTCCGACCGGTGCGACGATCTGGCCATGTGGGTTCCCCTCCCGGTAACACGTCCGCGCTCACATGTCCTTGACGCTCCAGGCCCGCCGTCGCGTTACACCCGGGACCGAAAAAAGGCAGGCCCCCCGCATACGGGGAGCCTGCCTCGCGGACGGTGGGGAGCGCTACCTGGCGCCCTACCTGGGGCGCTACTTGGCGCGCTACCTGCGCAACGCCTCGGCCGGCTGGATCCGTGACGCCCGCCAAGCCGGGTAGAGGCCGGCGACCAGACCGGTGACCAGACCGATGGCCGGAGCCGCCGCGACCGTCGTGGGATGCACCACGGGTGTCCAGTCCCGGGCGATGGCGACCCCCACCACGGTCAGGGTGCCGAGGCTGGTGCCGATCAGTCCGCCCAGTGCGCCCAGCGAACCGGACTCGGCGAGGAACTGGATGGTGATGTGCCCGCCGCGCGCGCCGAGCGCCCGCCGCAGCCCGATCTCACCGGTGCGTTCCAGCACGGCGACCAGGGTGGTGTTGGCGATCCCGACGGCACCGATGACCAGGCAGATCGCGGCCAGCAGCAGGAAGAGCTGCTGGAGGTCGTCGGTGACGTTCCCGCGCAGCGTCTTCGGGTCGGGCGGCGGCACCGCCTTGAAGTACTCGGGGTGGTCCGGCCGCAGCGCGGTGGGCGCCAGTCTCGCCACCTGCTGCGCGGCTCCGATCTTCGTGGAGACCAGCATCTTTGCACCGCCGGCGGCCGGTTCGCCCCACATCTTCTCCGCCGTGGAACGCGGTACGACGACCGACAGCAACAGGTCGGCCTTGCGTTTCACGTCGTCGATGATCGCGACGACGGTGAACGGCTGGTCGCCGATGAACAGCGCGGGGCGCGTCTGCAGCGTGGTGATGCCCAGCCGGGCCGCCATCCCCGAGCCGATCATGACGACGGGTTGCGCGGTCCGCTCGGCGTAGGCGTCGTAGATCCTGCCCTGGACCACGTGCGGTACGGCCGCCTCGATGACGCCCGGTGACGCGGCGACGATGGCGGCGCGTTCGCCGGTGGAGTCGTCGCCGACCGGCGAGGACCGGATGGTCGCGTTGGTGGTGCGGGTGTCCACCGTCCAGTAGACCCCGGCGTGTTCGACCCCGCCGAGCCGCTGCACGCGCGCGTCGGCGTCCTTGGGGAAGGCCAGCGGCACGAACTCGTTCTGCTCGATCCCGATGTCCTCGACGTTGACCTCGGTGGCGGTCAGCACGTTGAAGCGGGAGTCGATCTGCGACGAGGTGGTGGCGGTCAGCCCGAGGATCGCGACGAAGGTGCCGACGCCGAGGACGGTGCCCAGGGCGGTCAGCGCGGAGCGGGCCGGCCGTTGCAGCATGCCGGCGAGTGACTCTCCGAGCAGATCCCGCGGCGTGAAGACGGAGGGTTCCACTGCGGCGGTCCGCGCGCGGCTCCCGCGCGAGGTCAGCCGCCGAAGGCCGCGGGGAGGCGTTCTGGGCCTGCGGTGGCTCATACCGCCACCTGCTCGCGCAGTACGCCGTCGCGGATGGCGACCGTGCGCACGCCCCGGGAGGCCACGGCGGGGTCGTGGGTGATGACCAGCACGGTCATCCCGGTGCCGTGCAGCTGCTCAAGGAGCCCGAGGACGGACTCGGCATTACGGCTGTCCAGGTTTCCGGTCGGCTCGTCGCACAGCAGCAGCGAGGGACGGGACACCAGGGCGCGGGCGATCGCCACCCGCTGGCGCTCACCACCGGACAGCCGGGTCGGCAGGGAGTCCAGGCGGTGGCCGAGGCCGACCTGCTCCAGGGCCTCCTGGGCCCGCCCGGCGCGCTCGGCCCGGGGCGCGCCGTTGTAGACCATGGCCAGCTGGACGTTCTCCCGGGCGCTGCGGTGCGGCAGCAGGTGGAAGGACTGGAAGACGAAGCCGATCCGGCGTCCGCGCAGGGCCGTGCGGTCCCCGTCCTTCAGTGCCCCGGTGTCGATGCCGTCCAGGAGGTACGTCCCCTCGGTCGGGGCGTCCAGCAGGCCCGCGATGTTCAGGAACGTCGACTTCCCCGAGCCGGAGGGGCCGATCACGGTCACGAACTCGCCCTGCTCGATGGTCAGGTCGCAGGGCCGGAACGCCGGTACGGGCGGCGGGCCGGGGTAGGTGAGGCCGACCCGGCGGAACTCGATCACCGGGGGCCGGTGGTGCGGGCCGGGTGCCGGGGGCGTGCCGTCGGTCATCGCTTGCCCCCCGCGGTACCGGAGTTGACGCCGGTGACGACCTTGTCGCCCTCGGCCAGTTCGGCCCCGGCGGCCGGTCTGACCTCCACGTAGCCGTCGCCGGTGGTGCCGGTGGTGACTTCCACCCGGCGCTGCCGGTCACCGGCCTCCAGAACGGTGACCACGGTCTTGCCGTCGGATCCGGCGGTGATCGCGGTCACCGGTACGACCAGTGCCTTGCCCTTGGTCGACGCGGCCTCGACGGTCAGCCGGACGTCCTGGCCCACGGTGTTCGACGGCAGGGCCTTGTCGGGTTCGACGACCACCAGGTAGCCCTCGGGCGCGGCGGCCGCGTTCCCACTGCCGGCGGCCCCGCCTCCTTGGGCCTGGTCGGTGGTGGTGGGCTGCTGCGCGGTGGCCATGGTGTCCGCCACCGAACGGACCGAGGCGGTGACCTTGACCCCCGTCGTCTCGGACAGGATCTCCACCTTCTGCCCGACCCGGACGAGCCCCTTCTGGGACTCCTGGAGGTAGCCGTCGACCGCGAGTTTCCCGGCGGAGACGGTCATCAGCTTGCCGGTGGGCGCGGATCCCAGCACGGCGTTCACGCTGTCCACCCGGGCCGGGAAGCCGGAGAGGTAGACCACCTCGGACGCGGGCAGCATGGGGCCGGCCGCCACCTGCGCCTCGGTGAGCCGGGTGCGGGCCCGTTCGAGGTCCTGCGCGGCACGGTCGACGGCCTTCTGCGTCTCCTCGTTGGAGGCGTCCTGCCGCGCGTCCACGGCGTCCTGCCAGGCACGTTCGGCGGCGGTCACGGCGTCCTGCGCGTCCTGGACGGTGGCGGTTCCCTCGGGCTGTGCGGAGACCGGGTTGTAGCCGATCGACGCGTAGAACGCGGTGAGGGCGGCCTTGGTGCCGGCGCCGAAGGTGCCCCGGGCGTCGCTTCCGGTGCCGTGTCCCAACGCGTCTAGCGCGGACTGGAGTTGGGCCACGTCATCGCCGGTGGAGCCCGGCTTGAGGTCCCGGTAGACGGGCACGCGGCCCTTCAGGGCGAACACCGGGCGGCCGGAGATCTCCGCCAGGACCTGCCCGGCCTTGACCTCCGTGCCGACCGGCTTGGGCGCCTTGGTGACCACCGCGCCGGTCGTCCCCTCGCCGCTCGCGCCGGACGGGGCGACGTCCACCGACTGCCCCGCGACCACGGTGCCGCGGATGATGACGGAGTCCTTGAGCACGCGGTTCTCCACCGGCGCCGTCAGCACGTCCTGCGGCGGCGGCTCGGCTTCGGCCGCCGCCTGAGCGGGCGACTTCACCACGAACGAGGCGGCGATCCCGGCACCGGTCAGCAGCATCGCGGCCACCGCGACCGCGGCCACCCACTTGCGCTTCTGCGACAGCCCGGAGTCCGCGGCACGGCGGGACCTGGAGGATGGTTCCGCCCCGCCGGACAACTCGGTTCCGTCGGGCATCCCGACACCGCCGGGCATCTCGTACCCCTGCGTCGGGACGGACTGCTCTGCTTCGGACACTGCGTCTCTCCGGGGCCGACTGGTTTTCTCTGTGGACGCGTTGCGGGGCACCGGGCGTTACAGAACCTCGGCCATCAACTTCAGCTGCTTCTCCTTCGCCTTCTTGACCTCGGCGAGCGCTTGCGCGTTCTGCTCGATCATCTGTTCCTGGTAGGCGGCGTCCACGGCGTACCAGGTGCCGATGACGTTGTACTTGGCCTTGCAGGCGACGTCGGCCGAGGCGACCTGCTTCTCCTTGGCGGTGGCGAGGGAGGTCTCCTGCCACTGCGGGTCGTCGTTGGCCTTCATCGGGTCGGCGTAGGTGTAGCCCTTCTCCTTCATGCAGGCCGACCACTTCCCGAAGACGGCCTTCACCCGCGCGTCCTCGTACGACTTGGCCCAGCTGTCGGTGTTGACCTTGTCGGCGATCGGCGGGGCGCCGTCCTTGGACGGCTCCTGGTCGGCGGAGTAGCCCAGCTTGGTCTTCGCCTCGCCGATGCAGCCGCCCACCGGGACCTTCTGGCCGTTGTAGTCCTGACCGCCCTTGGCCTGGGCCGAACCCGGCTTCACGTTCGGGTTGTTGGTGCCGTTGAGCACCATCGCGGCGGCCGGGGCCAGCTCCTGCGGCTTCGGCTTGCCCACCGCCTTCTCCGAACCCGCCGGCTTGTAGCCGTGGCCGGCCACGGCGTCGGCGTCCGTGGGGCCGTATCGGAGCTGGGTGAGGCTCTTCGGCTGGAAGAGGGCCGCCTGCTGGGGAGCCTGGTAGGGGATGCCGAACCGGGACATGCACCGTTCCCTGAGGACGAGTTCGGCCTGCAGGATCTGCTTGCTCTCCTCGGGGCTGAGCAGGTACGCCTCGATCGGGAGGGACTTGTCCGTCACCGAGACCAGCTTCGGGATCGAGGAGACGTCGGGCGCGCCCGCGGCCGCGGCCGGCTTGCCCTCGTCCCCGGATCCGGAGTCGGAGGAACCGCAGCCCGCGATCCCGGACAGCGCCACGGCGGCGCACAGAACGGTCAGCGGGGCGGTGAAGCGACGGGTACGCATCGTGATGCTCATCCTTGGTTGGCTGGTCCGGTGCGGGTGACGGGGGCCGTCGGCTGGTGCCGCGACAGGCAATAGAATCCGGGCGCGGGGGTGCGCTGCCCAGCTGCATTGGGCAGCGCACCCCTTGCCTGTTGAGGTGACCCGGGCCTGGGCCCGTGTCGCGCGGCGGACTAGTTGTAGAACCTGCCGGACGCGTTGTCGTTCTTGAGCGTGGCGTTCAGGTTGGCCGCGCCGCCGGCCGGGATCGCCTGGGAGGCACCGGCATAGTTGCGGTTGAAGTACTCGCGGATGCCCCAGTCGAAGTCCCAGTTGTCCACCGAGGCGGTGTTGTTCTTCACCGCCACGCCGGCGCCGGCACTGCCGGCCGCACTGGCGCTGAAGTAGTAGTTGGCGTAGTCGGGGATGTCGAAGTACTGGCGGTAGAAGGCCCCCTTGTAGTCGCTGTTGTAATACAGGCAGGCGTAGCCCGACGTGCAGGACTCGGCGGCACTGGCGGAGCCGGCCGTGCCGAGGGAGACACCGAAGCCGGCCAGAGCGACCGCTCCGGCGGCGACCAGGGTTCTGATGCGCATGAAGTTCCCTTCGTAGGTTCATGCCGACATGACGCTCCGGACACCGCGGCGCGTTACAAGAACCGTGGCGTCCGCTGCGACCGGAACGTACATAGATCGAACGTCTGACTGAAAGGCGATAAGCGGGGGTGGCCAAAAGCCGACCCCTGCCCCCCTCTTGCTGACGCGGAGTCGCCGAGCCGTCACCGATCCGCTGGCCAGCGCCACGGAATCCGGATAAGGGGAAGCCGGGAGAACCTGGCCCAAATATCCCCGATATCAGAAAAAGCCCCACTTACTAGGACAGTGGAACATATAATTCCACCCCATGTTTCCCAGCAAGCTTGGCCGGTTTCACCCGTCACCGCCGCCGAACGGCCACGGCAGGTCCCGCCCGGCGGCGCGTAGGGTGCCCGGATGATCGCGGTACCGGAGACCTTCGTACGGAGCACCGTCGAGCGCGAGGGAGAGCGAGGTGCGGAGTGGATCGCCCAACTCCCGGACACGGTCGATGAGTTGCTGGACCGCTGGGACTGCGTGCCGGACGGCGCGGTCACGCACGGCGGGGTCGGCCTGATCGTCCCGGTGCTGCGGCGCGCCGCCGAAGCCACCGCCGTGCTGAAGGTCTCGTTTCCCCACCCCGGCAACGTGCACGAGCCGGACGCGTTCGCCGCGTGGGGCGGTCGGGGTGCCGTCCAGTTGTACGAGCGGGACGACGACCGGTTCGCGATGCTGTTGGAGCGTGCCGGCACGCGGACCCTCGCGGAGGTCGAGGCCGGCGACGAGGACGTGATCGTCGGTGTGGCCGCGCGCCTCAGTCGCCGACTGGCCGTGCCCGCGCCCACCGGGCAGACGCGGCTGCCCCAGCTGCGGGAGCGGACCGGGGCCTGGGAGGAGGAGCTGCGCACGGACGCGAGCGAGGTGGAACACGAGCTGCCCCAACGGGTGCTCGACGCCGCGCTGGCGACCCTCCGTGAGCTGGGCCCGGACCAGCCGGACGTCCTGGTCCACGGCGACCTGCACGCCCGGAACATCCTGGTCGCCGACCGGGAGCCCTGGCTGGCCGTCGACCCCAAGGGCTGTGTGGGAGACCCGGCCTACGACGGCGGCACCCTGCTCAAGTCGCGAGCTCTGGCGCTCCTTGAGGCGCCCGACCTGGGCCGGGCCGTGCGTCGCGCCCTGGACGTGTTCGCGGAGGCGGCGGAACTCGACCGGGAACGGGTCAGCCGCTGGGCCCAGTTCCACGCGGTGCAGGCGGCTTTCCACGGGCGTCGGCACGGGTTCCGGATGGCCCGGGGCGGGGCACGGCTGGACTGGATCATCCGGTTCGCCGACGAGTTGGCGTGCCTGCTCACGCAGCCCCCTCAGTACCGGCGTTGAGTCCCCGCGCCCCAGCAGGGCCCGCCCGCCCGGGTCGTGACGGGAGCACGGCAACGTTTCCGTCATCGGCTGCGACTGCCAAGTGTCGCTACCCGCCCCCCACTTGATCGGAAGCAGCCGTGAGTGAAACCCGCAGCAGGACCCGTCGGCGCAGAAGGAAGACCACGCCGGCGGTGAGTGTGCCCGTCGCACTGACCGCCGCAGGGGCCATGGCGTTCGGCACCGGCCTCGGTGTCTTCGGCGCGGACGCGCAGCTGACGGCGTCCGCGGCCACGGCGGCCCCCGCCTGGGCCGGCGCCGCCACCGCCGCCCCCGCCTGGGCCGCCGCCACCGCCGACGGCTTCGCCTCCGTCAACGCGCTGGGTCAGAACGGCACCTACGGCGGCCGGGACGGCAGGACCGTCACCGTCAGGACGCTCGCCGAGCTGGAGAAGTACGCGACCGCGCCCGAGCCGTACGTGATCGTCGTCGCCGCGGCCATCACCATGGACCCGGTCGGGAAAGAGATCAAGGTCCAGTCGGACAAGACCATCGTGGGCGCCGGAACCTCCGGGCACATCGTCGGCGGAGGCTTCTTCCTCGGCCAGGGCGTGCACAACGTCATCATCCGCAACCTGACGATCCGGGACGCCTACCAGGGCGTGTGGAACGACAAGGAGCACGACTTCGACGCCATCCAGATGGACGGCGCGCACCATGTGTGGATCGACCACAACGACCTGCGGCACATGGCCGACGGACTCATCGACAGCCGCAAGGACACCACGTACCTGACCGTCTCCTGGAACAAACTGAGCCAGGAGAACAAGGCGTTCGGCATCGGCTGGACCGACAACGTCACCGCGGACATGACGATCCACCACAACTGGATCCGCGAGACCGAGCAGCGCAACCCTTCCACGGACAACGTCGCCCACGCGCACCTCTACAACAACTACCTGGAGGACGAGGCGGGCACCTCCATCACCTCCTCGTACGGCAACTACTCGCGCGGCAGGACGAACATGGTCCTGGAGAACTCGTACTTCCAGGGCATGAAGAACCCGGTGACCCGCGACGCCACGGCCACCGTCGTGCAGCGCGGCAACGTGTTCTCCGGCACGAGTGGCCGTAACGAGAGCGGCGGTTCGGGTGCGGCCTGGGACCCGCGGACGTACTACGCGTACACGCCGGACAAGGCGGCCGACGTCCCCGCGCTGCTGAAGTCGGGCGTGGGTCCGCGCGCGTCCATAGGGACCGCGGCCACGACGAAGGCGGCCGCGGCCACCACCCTCACCGTCGCCAAGGACGGCAGCGGTCAGTACACGACCGTCCAGGCCGCCGTGAACGCCGTACCCGCCAACAACGCCTCCCGCGTCGTGATCGCCGTGAAGCCCGGCACGTACCGCGAGCTGGTCAAGGTCCCGTCCAACAAGCCGCACGTCACCATCCAGGGGACGGGGGCCGGCCGTAAGGACACGACGATCGTCTACAACAACGCCTCGGGCACCCCCAAGCCCGGCGGCGGCACGTACGGCACCGGCGGCAGCGCCAGCGTCGCTGTCGAGGCGGACGACTTCCAGGCCCGCAACCTGACCATCTCCAACGACTTCGACGAGGCCGCGCACCAGGACATCGCGAACCAGGCGGTCGCCCTGCGCACCGCCGCCGACAAGGTGTTCCTCGACGGCGTCATCGTCAGCGGCGACCAGGACACCCTGCTGGTGGACACGGCGTCCAAGGACAAGCTGGGCCGTGTCTACATGACGAACTCGTACGTCATCGGCAACGTCGACTTCATCTTCGGCCGGGCCACCGCCGTGATCGACAAGTCCGTCATCACCCTCAAGAAGCGCTGGAACGGCACCTCGGCCGGTTACGTCACCGCCCCGAGCACGGCCGCGAACCGCAAGGGCATCCTGATCGCCAACTCCACCATCAACGGCGACGTCTCCGACCGCGGCTTCTACCTCGGCCGCCCCTGGCACGCGGGCGGCGACGCGAGCCTCGACCCGCAGACCACCGTCCGCAACACCTCCCTCAGCGCCGCGATCAGGAGCACCCCGTGGACCGACATGAGCGGCTTCTCCTGGAAGGACGACCGCTTCGCCGAGTACAAGAACACCGGAGCGGGCGCGGGCGCCGCGAGCTCGGACCGCCCCCAGCTGACCGACGCCCAGGCCACCGGCCAGGAGGTCGCCGACTGGCTGGGCGACTGGACTCCCACGGCTTCTTGAGACCGACGCCCGACTGACACCCATCGCTCCCCCAGCGGTCCGCGATCGATCTAGGCTTGGGCAGGCCGGATCATGGAATCGGGGAACGACGGGGGAGCGCGACAGTGCGAATAGAGCGGCACCGGGTCGGGGAGGCGGCCGTCGCGGCGGTCCGCGAGGACTTCGCCAACCGGATCGGCTCGCAGGTGCGGTCGATGTCGAAGGCCGGTCCGGTGACCTCGTACGAGTGGTGGCTGCTCGCCGAGGAGTTCGTCGAGTACCTGGGCGCGCTCTCCGTCGAGACGCCCGACCTGCACACGCCGGAGGCGAAGGCGGTGCTGGAGGACGCCGTGGAGGCCGCCGCGGGGGCGGTGGCGTACGCGGCGTACTTCCCGCACAACCACTTCCAGGTCTTCCTCAACTACGTGAACTGGGGCATGGTCTACGACCCCGAGTCCGAGGGCACCCCGGAGTCGGTCCGGGCCGGCCAGTGGCTGGACGCGTTCTGTCTGTCCGTCCTGGGCTCCAAGGCCGAATGGCACGGCGAGGCCTTCCACTTCGCCCGCGAGGCCCCGCAACGGGGCGGGGCCGGACGACCCGACGCCGAACTGATCAACGGCTTCATGGCGTACGTCATCGGCGACACCGGGGACGACGAGGCGAACTATCCGCCCTCCCGCGAGGAGAAGCTCACCGCGATCGACGCGGCGATCGCCCGGATCCGGGCCCTGGAGGCGGAGACCGCCGAGGACCTGGTCGACCATCCGCACAGCCTCGGCCTGCAAGCCCTGCGTGCGCTCACCGCGGGCGACCGGGAGGCGTTCGGTTCGGCGGTGGTACGGCTGCTGCTGCCGCTCTCCGACATTCCCGGCCCGGGGGCGCGTCCGGGCACTCTGCTGCCGCTGCTGCCGCTCGCGCTGACGGCTCTGGCGTACCGCCGCGAGGGCTGGCAGCCGCCGGTCGACTCCGGGTATCTGCCGCACGCGCTGGTCACCGGCTTCGAGACGCCCCCGCCGCGGGTGGGGGCGTACGGTCGTGACCGGCGCCCCGACGCGGTCGCCGAACTCGCCTGCTCGGTGGTGGAGTTGGAGCGGCCGGTGGATCCGCAGCCGCTCAGCCCGGAGAGCGAGGCCCAGTTCGAGCGGTACACCCGGGAGGCCTTCACCCCGGTGCCGGGGGAACCGCTCGCCGCGTGGGAGCTGGCGCACGCCGTCACGGACCAAGAGATCCTCTTCAAGACCCGCGCCTCGCACTCCGCCGACGCGAGTGACCTCCAGTTCGGCAATCTGCGGCTCGCCGCGGAGCTGGGCGCCGCACTGTTCCGTACGACGCTGGCGGAGCCGGGCACCGAGGTCGAGGTGACGATCGACGGGACGACGGTCACGTATCCCGCCTGCCGTGACGAGGACGCCGGTCCTGGCGCCTGGCACCGGGCGGTGAACCTCGCCCTGATCACGGGCCGCCGGGAGGACCTGGCGCCGCTGGTCCTCGCGGGCCCGACCTGCGTCTGTGCCGACGGGTCCGCCTTCGCCTCGTACCGGCAGGCCCTGCACGACTACCTGCGCGGCGAGGACCCCGAACCCGCCACGGACCAGGCCCTGCTGGACTGCGCGAAGGCCCAGAACCAGGCGTTCCTACCGCCCCCGGCCGTCCTGTTCTCCCAGCTCGTCGAAGGCGACGAGGAGAGCTTCAACCTGGCCCTCCTCGACGCCCTCGAGGCCCACCGCGACCACCACCGCGTCGCCGACCGCGCCACCGACTGCGACGCCGCGATCAACCTCGACATCCTGTCCCTCACCTGCCACGCCCGCCGCCGCGGCTGGCAGATCAAAGTCACGTCCCCGTACCTCCCGGCCCGGATCCTGGCGGCGGCGGAGCCGTTCTAGGGCGCGAGCGGAGTCGTGAACGCGGCAGAAGGGATTGACACGCCCGCCAGCGTCAGGTCGTGGGGCGGGAGCCTGGGGTGTGGCCGAAGGTGCGGCGGAATACGTCGATGAAGGTGCTTGCCGACGACCAGCCGCAGCGGAGGGCGACGGTGCTGACGGGGGTGTTGTCGGCGAGGAGGATCAACGCGTGGTGGAGTCTGACCTGGGTGCGCCATTGGGGGTAGGTGAGGCCGAGGCCGTCGTGGAGGTGGCGGGAGAGGGTGCGGGCGCTGGCGCCGATCTGCCGGCCGATTTCGTCGAGGGAGCGATTGTCCGCCGGGTCGGCGCGCAGGATCTCGTGCAGTTCCCGGAGCAAGGGGCTGGTGGGGGTCGGCAGGTGGAGCGGCTGCTCGGGGGACGTTCTGAGCTGATCGAGCATGACGGCGCGCAGCCGCAGGTGGGGCGGGCTGTTGTCGTCGGGGGCGCGTGTGTAGGCGACGATCAGTTCGCGGAGCAGGGGGCTGACGGTCAGGACGGCCGGGGTGTCGAGGTCGAGGGGATTCTCGGTGACGGGCAGGCCGACCAGGTGGAGGTCGAGTTCACCGTGAGCCTGGTGTCGGTGGACGGTGCCCGCTGGGATCCAGAGCGCGCGGGTGGCGGGGGCGATCCATGAGCCGGCGTCGGTGGTGACGGCGATGGCGCCCTGGCTGGCGTAGACGATCTGGTGGTCGTCGTGGCGGTGCGTGTCGATCTCGCCGCCGGACGCAAGACGCTGGGTCCGCGTCGGCGCGACCGGCTCGTGGCGGATTTCCTTCATCATCTGGCAATCTATCGAAAGCGGGACACCTGTCGCCCCTCCCAGCATGGACGGGTGCGAAGAAAAGCAACGATCTCTCTGCTGTCCGTGGGGCATGCCTGCGTCGACATCTACCAGGGCGCCGTCGCGGCGCTGATCCCCTTCTTTGTGGCCGACCGCCACTACAGCTACGCCGTCGCCTCCGGCATCGTGCTGGCGGCGTCCGTGCTGTCGTCGGTGGCCCAGCCGGTGTTCGGCGCGCTCACCGACCGGTGGGCGATGCCGTGGCTGCTACCGGTCAGCACCCTGCTCAGCGGCACAGGTATCGCGCTGAGTGGTCTGAGCGGCTCCTACGGGCTCACCCTCGTCTTCGTCGCCATCTCCGGAGTCGGGGTAGCCGCCTACCACCCCGAGTCCGCCCGCGTGGCCCGGCTGGCCAGCCAGGGCAGCCACAGCGCGATGAGCTGGTTCTCCCTCGGCGGCAACATCGGCTTCGCACTCGCCCCGATCATGGTGTCGGTCGCGATCGGACACGGCTCACTGAGCTGGACGCCGGTACTGATCCTGCCCGCCCTGGTCGGCGCCGCACTGTGCGTCCCAGTGCTTCACATACTCGGCCGACATCAGGCCGGTGCCGCCAAGGCGGCGACGGTCACCGGCGCCGACGACGTGGCCTCGTTCGTGAAACTGTCCCTGGCCGTGGTCTTCCGCTCCATCGTCTTCACCGGTCTGAGCACCTTCATCTCCCTCTACGCCCAGCAGCGCATGCACGGCAGCACCACCGCGGGGACCGTGGCCCTGTTCCTGCTGTTCCTGGGCGGCGCCGTCGGCTCGGTCCTGGGTGGCTCCCTGGCCAACCGCTACGACCGGGTCCGTGTCTCCCGCTGGTCCTACCTGCTCTCCATCGCCGCCGTCACCGGAGTGATCTACACACCCGGTCCGGCCATGCTCCTCTTCGTGGCCCTCACCTCCACCGGCCTGTATGTCCCCTTCTCGCTTCAGGTCACCCTCGGCCAGGACTACCTGCCCTCCCGCATCGGCACCGCCAGCGGCGTCACCCTCGGCCTCACCGTCAGCATCGGCGGCCTGATCAGCCCCCTCCTGGGACGCCTGGCCGACACCACGTCCCTGCAGATGGCCCTGACACCCCTGATCGCCATGCCCGCGCTGAGCTGGCTGCTCTTCCACGCCCTGCCCGAGCCCACCGCCCCCGAGCCCCAACCCGTCGCACCCGTCACACCCTCCGCACCGGCACAACAAGACGCGTAACGCCCGCACGGCCCCGTGACCACGCACGTGCCCATCCGGATGGGCCAGCCGCTGAGCATGCACTACGGCGACCTGGTCCGCGTTGCTCTGATGGAAGCCCGACCCGCCACAGGTCTGGGCCGACTCCGCCTACGCCGGCCAGCGCACCAACTGGTCCGACGACTTCCTGCACATGACCCTCAGAACAGTCACCCGGCCCCGCGGCGCCAAGGGCTTCGTCGTCCTGCCCCGACGCTGGAAAGTCGAGCGCACCCTGGGCTGGACCATGAAAGCCCGACGCAACGTCCGCGACTACGAACGTCTCCCACCACACTCAGAAGCCCACCTGACCTGGGCACTCAGCACACTGATGACCCGCAGGATTACCCGCAGAGGGCCCCACCCGCAGTGGGCCAGGAAGAGCTGACCATCCGGCGGCTCCACCGCTCAGGAAGCAGGCCCACACGCTACTGCCGACCATCGGCGAGGCGGGATTTCCCACCGGACGCTCACCGCCATGCAGCGAACGGAAGGAAACAAAGTGGGCATCGCGCCGAGGTGCTGCCGACACACGCCTCAGCGAGTGCCGTCCTGATCAGCCATGCTCTCTGCCCACAGTGACGTGCCGAAGCATTGGGTATGTGTGACAGCAGCTCAAACCTACCAAGGACGCGAAGAGGGGGCAGAAACCGTACGCACCCCGCCAGGGCTTCGGCGTAGTCGGCTGGCGTCCGGTTCATGACGGTCTGCCAGGTTGATCGGCCGGAAGAGCGGGACAGGCACGGCATCCAAGATCATGGAGTTCTCGACGCCCCGTGCCCTGCCTGGAAGACCGTGCCTGCCGACGCGTCACCGCTGATCCCGCCTGCCCCTGACCAACTCCGCGAGCATCCCGCGGTCGCGCCGGAAGACGTGCCCGGGCTGCTGGAGTGCCTCACCCAGGTGCCCGATCCGCTCCTGATCCGTGACCGCTGGCGGGTCGAGGCCCGGCACCACGTGAGAGACACGACATTCGCCGAGGACGCCTCTCAACTGCGCACCTGCAATGCGCCCCGGGCCATGGCCACCTGGCGCAACCTCGCCATCGGCGCCCTGCGGCTGGCTGGCGCGACCAACATCGCCGCCGCCCTGCGGTACAACGCCCGCAACGCGGACCGCCCGCTCGCTCTCCTCGGGCTCACATGATCAAGCCGCATACGCCATGCGACTCGCCGAAGCCCTGCCCACGGGTCCACCCAGTGTGCTCTCCAAGATGAATCGTCAATCGTTGAAGTAGTGGTCTTCCTTGATGTCCGCGATCAGCGTGGGACGCGTCGGCCGCCATCCCAGGCGTTCCAGCGTCACTGCACTCGACGTCGGGCTGTCGATCGACACCAGGGGGCCGAGAAAACCGAAGTGGTTGCCTGCGTCCTCGGCCGCGACGCTGACGACCGGGACCTTCAACTGACGGCCGATGGCCTCAGCGATCTCCCGGAACGGCACCCCCTCATCGCCGACTGCGTGCAGACGCGAACCGGCAGGGGCGGCCTCCACAGCCAGCCGGTACAGGTGCGCCGCGTCCAGTCGGTGCACCGCAGGCCACCGGTTCGATCCGTCGCCGACATAGGCGGACACGCCCTTCGCGCGGGCGATGCCGATGAGAGTCGGGGTGAAACCCTTCAGGTCTCCCTCGCCGTGCACCAGCGGCGCGAGCCGTAACGCAGCTGAGCGCACGCCGCGCTCTCCCATCGCGATCACGGCGTGCTCGGTCGGAACCCGCAGGGCCCACGCCCCCAGCCTTTCTACATCGGGGGTATCCGCTTCCGTGCCCAGGCGACCGAACGTCAGGCCCAAGGTTCCCGAGGTCACCACGAATGGTTTGTCGGAGCCTTCAAGTGCTGCCCCGATCGCCTCGACGGCGCTCAGTTCGACCCGGGCGCGAGCGGCCGGATCCGTGGTCTCAGTAATGTGCTGGTTGGCCGCGTAAATGACCCCGTCCGCTGCAGTGGCGCCGGCACGCAAGCTGTCGAGGTCTTCCAGTTCGCCGCGGCGCACATCTGCGCCGACCGCTGACAACGTCGCGGCGGCCGAGTCTGAGCGGGCGAGGCCGATGACCTGATGGCCTGCTCCGAGGAGCTCGCGGACAACCGCGGATCCGATGTACCCGGTGGCACCGGTGACAAAAATGCGCACGATGACAGTCCTCTTGTGGCTTCGGGTCAGCCCGGCCTATGGAGAGGGGTGGGCTTGTGCCTCAACGCTAAGAACCGCAGGCACTCCGCGTCCAAGTCCTGTTCCGCACCGCGTGATGCGAAATGGGTATCACGAGTATCCTGGCGGCGTGCCCGGCCATCCCTCCTCCTCGGCGGACCTCGACCTGCGCCTGGTGCGGTACTTCACGGTCGTCGCCGAGCACCGCAACTTCCACCGCGCGGCCGACGCCCTGCACCTCGCCCAGCCGTCGCTGAGCCGACAGATTCAGCGTCTCGAAGAACGAATGGGCGTCCGCCTGCTCGATCGCACGAAACAGGGCAGCCACCTCACCGAGGCGGGCCGGATCTTCCTGCCTCAGGCGCACGCACTCCTGCACTCCGCCCGGCAAGCCGTGGCGACGACCCGCGCCGCCGTTGGCCCCGACGAATTCACCATCGGATACACGGGCGGCCTCATCGTGACCACTGCGGCGCGCGAACTGCGCAACCGGCGTCCCGACGCCGAGGTGCGCACCCTGCATCTGGACTTCAGCCAGGTAAAGGCGGCCCTCCTGGACTACCGGGTCGACGTGGTCCTCGCCCGAGAACCGTTCCCGACCGACCAACTGCGCGTGACGGCCCTCTACGAGGAGCCCCGGGTGCTCCTGGTGCCCACCTTCCATCGCCTCGCCGGCCGCACGTCGGTCACCATTGACGACTTTGCGGACGAAGCCCTGGTCCGGTACACCGACGCGGCCTATGACGCATTCTGGCGTCTCGACCCACGCCCGAATGGACGCCCGACACCCGAAGGCCCACTCGTCGCATCCGCGGCAGACAAACTCGAACTCATCGCCAGCGGCCAGGCCCTCGCCCTCGCGCCGGCCCGCGGCGAGCACACCCCCCTTCGACACGACCTCACGACCATTCCCGTTGAAGGAATCGAACCGTGCCGAGTCGTGCTTGCGACCAGGGCCGAAGACCGTGGACCGCTCGTCGAGGACTTCCTCGACATTGCTGTGAACCAGCTCATCAGTAGGGGCGCGACGCGCTCCCCAAACCTCGGGAAAATGCACTGACAGACCGACAACGGCTTGCAACACTCTCAGGTGCGGTTCTGGTGCATGGAGCGGTGTTCCACTTGCCGCTTGAGGCCGGCGTTGAATGCGGTGTACCCGTTGTCGTTGCTCTGCTTCATGAAGCGCTGGATCAGGGTTGTCAGGCCGCCGGAGAATTCTTCTTGGTTGGTGACGTGGGTGGTGCCGTCCGGCTTGGCCCGGAGGATGAACGAATGCCGGCCGAGGAACAGCCGCTCGGATATGAGCGTGCCGGACCACTGCAGCTGCTCACCCGATTCGGTGACCGTGACGGTGGGCCTGAAGGAGAAGCCGGGCATCTTCATCGAGAGCCTGTTGCCCACCTGGGCCGTTCCCTCGACACGGGAGAAGTTGCTCCACTCGCCGTAGCGGGGGAAGTCGACCAGGACGTCCCAGACCGCTTCGGGACTGGCGTTGATGTCGACCTCGGTGTTGATGACGTAGCCCATAATCACACTCCATAACGGTTCAGCAGAACTCAATGGTGACGATTACTGAATGACGACGGGTGAGCAGGTCAGCGGGATGGAAGCAGGTCGGGCCATTTCGCCTTCAGACCCTGGTCGATGAAACCGAGCATCCAGGTGAAGCTGTCATCGACGTCGGCGTTGAGCTGGAAACTGCCGATCGCTTCGAGGGCTGCGAATCCGTGCAGGATGCTGCGCAGCATCCGCAGCGCGTGGATCTCCTGGTCGGGGTCCAGCCGGTACCCGTGCAGCATGGCCGTCCAGGAGGCGAGAACGCGACCGACCGCTGGGACGAGGGGGTCGTCGGGCCCGGTGACGATGGCGGCGTTGCCCGCCGCGTACCGGCCGGGGTGCTCCAGCACGTACGTCCGCATCGCGTGCGCCCCGGCGACGAGGGCTTCTTTGCCGGAACGTCCCTGGGTGGCGTCGCGGATGGCGTCTGCGAGTTCGTTCATGGCCAGGACGGCGATCCGGTGGGCGAGGTCAGCTTGGCTCGCGACGTGTTTATAGAGCGAGGGGGTCTTGATCCCGAGACGCTCGGCCAGCAGGCCCATGCTGAGGTTCTTGAACCCGATCTCGTCGGCCAGCGCGGCGCCGGCCTCGGTGACCGACGCCGGGCTGAGCCCGGCCCTAGGCATGGGACAGGGTCTTGGCGAGGAATGGCAGGGCCAGTGCGAGGACCTTGTCGTGGGTCTGGGCGTGCGGGTAGTGACCGGCGCCCTCGATGACGGCCAACTCGCCGAGGCCGGTGGGCAGGTCGGCGATGATCTTCTCACCCTCGGCGCGCGGGTCGGCCCAGTCGGGGTCGAGGCTGCCCTGGATGATCAGGACCGGGCAGGTGACGTTGGGCAGCTGGGCGCCGGCGTCGGTCGGAGCACTCTTGCACATGGCCTGCAGGACCTTCATCCGGCCGGGCTCGCTCATTTTGGTGTCGATTCGGCCCAGCTCACTGTCCCAGTCGGCGGGCTTGGTGGGGTAAGCCAGATCGAGGTACTTCTTCCAGGCTGACAGTCTTCCCAGGAGCATGGTCATCCCGAGCTGGGTGGAACCGGCCCGGTAGCGCTTGACCCGCAACAGCCCGCCCAGGGGCACCGACTGCTTGCGGGTGAAGGGGGCCAGCTCGATGACCCCATTGATCACGTCGGGCGCCGTAGCGGCCGCGATGGTCGCCGCGCCGCCGCTGATCGACTGCCCGATGATCACCGCCGGGCCACCGAGGTGGCGCACGATGGCGACCAGGTCACCGGCGATATCGGTACGGCTGTACCCGTCCCACCCCAGGCTGGAGTCACCGCAGCCGCGTATGTCGACGTTCGCGACCCGGTACCCGGCCGCGACCAGCGCCGGGGCGACGAAACGGTAGGAGTGTCTGCTGTCGCCCATGCCGTGCGCGAGGACGACCAACGGTCCTTCTCCGGTCACGTCGTAGGCGATGGTGTTGCCGGCGATGCTCAGGTGCTCGGTCACGACGACCTCCATGGATGGCTAACCTCAGTAACTAAAAGCTAGCTGTATTAGCTACGGCGGTCAAGAGTGTCCGAAGCACATACCGGCAATACCGCAATGATCTTGAGGGGCGACCTCGTTATCGCCACCGCCGACTCCTCCTGCGAGGCTCCCGCGCTGGAGGACGGCGACCGGGTCACGCAGCGGACGCAGGACGCCGGGGCCGGAGTCGAGGCGGTAGAGCTGTAGCGGCCGAGCAGGATCAGGGTTGCGGTGCTCGAGCAGGGACAGCCTGACGATGTCCTCATCACGGATCTCGGCCCTCGCATGGAGCCGGGAGACGGCGGCTAGGAATCCAGACAGGCACTAAGAGGCGACGGAGTCCACCACGCCATGCTCGGCATCGCCCGGATGCACAACCTCTCCCTCGCCGGATAGACGAGGGCCCCGCACAACGGCCCAGGACTCCTGAGGCAGCTCGGAGATCATTTACGGGACAGCCCTAAGGGACGAAGGTTCCTGTCCCTGCTCGACCGCCAGGTGCGGCTTGGTGGTCAGCCCTCCGCGTGAGGGTACGAGGCCGTGGTCGTCGGGCTCTCAATCGACGCCGCCAGGAGGCTCCTTCCAAGCACCGCTTCACCCGCGGAAGACACCCTCGTCACCCTTGATCCGCTCCACGAACGCCGACCATGCGGCGGCCGGGAAGACCAGCGGACGAGCGGCCGGGGTCTTGCTGTCGCGGACGGGGACGAGGCCGGGGTTGCCGTCGGCGATTTCGACGCAGTTCGAGTCGCCTCCGTCGCTGTAGGACGACTTGCGCCACACGGCGGTGGAGAGGTCGGGAGCTCGGTTCATGATCTGCACTCCTCCAGAAGGCGCTTGACGAACGCCGTCGACTCACCCGGAGTCAAGGCCGCGTCTCTGACGAGATCGTAGGACAAGCGGAACGCCAAAACCTTGTCCGGATCATCGATCAGGGCGCCGAAGCCGTTGCCTTCGACGTAGGCCACAGGCTCACCGACTCGCTGCCAGATCAGCGTGAGGTCGCTGTTCATGAGGTCATGGAGGCCCGCTGTGTAGGGCAACACCTGCAGCACGACCGACGGCGACTCCGCTGCCTCCACCAAGTGCGACAGCTGGTCCATCCACACCCTTGTGTCGGGCGCCGGACGCCGCAGCGCCCCCTCGTCAAGGATCACGCGCACGCTCGGTGCCGGATCGCGGTACAGCAACTCCTGCCGCCCCATGCGCAATGCGACTTGCTCTTCTACTTCATCACCGTTGCCAGCCGTTGTCTGGGCTCTGGACAACCCTGACAACACCGCACGGGCGTAGTTCTCGGTTTGCAACAGGCCTGGCACACGCAGCTGGAACTTCCACATGACCCGGGCCGTCGCCTCCAGCTCCATGAACGCCTTGTACTTGTCCTTGACGACCTCCTTGCGGGCGTCCTTCCATAGGCGAACGAGCAGGTCACCGGAGCCGTGATACAGGTCCAGATCCTCCATGACGGTCTGCTTGGACAGCCGTTCTCCCGTCTCCAGGCGGTACAGGTAGCTCTTGTCGTACGCGGTGTCCTCGGCCAACTGTCCCAGCGACTTACCCGCCTTCTCCCGAAGGAGCCGCAGCGTCCGCCCTAGAGCCGCACGCCCCGACTCGACCCCCTCGTCAACCTGTTCGGTCACGTCACCCCTCCCCGTTGCCTGGGGCCGCAGACAACGCCAACCCCCTTCCGAAGCGTACGTCCGGACAGTGACAGTGGAGACACGAACGGTAATCACCGCTCGTCAGGCGCAGCACCGTTGCGAAGGAGCACCGGCATGAGGGAACGAGTCGCGGGATTACGCGAGTTGGTACAGCCGGCGATGGTGCGGGCGCTCGACGCGTGGGAGGTCCCCGCGTGACCGCCTCCGCCGAACCGCCGACGAACGGCACCGCAGGTCTCCGCCTGCTGCCCTGGACCACGCCCGACGGCAGGCCCTGTTATCTCAGTACCGACAACGACCGCAGCATGCTCTCCCGGCTAGCCGACGAGATCGAGGCGGCTCAGCTCGCCTCCGGGGAACAGGTGCTCGCGGGAGCCAGGGACGTGCTCGCCGATCCCGGGGCGGGAGAGCGAGCGGTGCGCTTCGCGCTCACCAGAGCGGTGGAATCCCTGGGAGACGCCCTCCGCGTCGCGAACTGCCGGGACCGGCGCGTCCCGCGCGACGAACCATGACGCCGCGTCCAGAGACTCGCCGGGTCTGCTGCCCAGAGATAGCCCGTCCGGGTTGGTGACCGTTCTGCGACCGGCGGGGCCACCAGGCCCCCTCAGGACCCGCCCACCGCCAACCCCGACCCCTCGATCCGGACCTGGATGCCGTCCTCCCGCACCCGCACGTCCCGCAGCCGCACCTGGCCCCGGTCCGGCTCGGGCACCTCGAAGCCGAGGGACAACCGGTCGGCGAGGACCGGTCGGGTCAGCCGGGGCAGGGCGTCCAGGAGCGCGGGGTCGAAGCCGAGGCGCTGCAGCAGCTCGGGCTGTTCCACGGCCAGGTCGACGAGGTTGAGGCCCATGGCCTGCCGTACGAAGGCCGGTCGCCCGGTCAGCCGGGACAGCGCGGTGTCGGAGCGCTCCGCCTCGCGCACCTCGGAGTCGGGCACACCCAGCGCCCGCACCACCGACGGAACCGCCAGCAGCGCCTTCGCCTTGCGGGTCTCATGGGTGAGGTCGGCGGCGGCCTCGCGGGTCAGGTGGAGGCCCTCGGAGGCCGAGCTGCCGGGGCGGTACGTCGCCAAGTCGCCGATGTCCAGACGCATTCCGCCGATCTCGGTGGCGATGCCCCGGTCACCTTCCCGCCGCAGGTGCGCGTCGGCGCGCAGCCGCAGATCGTGCCCGGCGACCGGCAACGTGCCGCGCGCCAGCACCCGGTCCTTGCCCTGGCCGGTGAATTTCACCTGGGACGCGCCGAGTTCACGGTTCAGATCGTCGAAGGAGAGCAGCACGTCGCCGTCGAGGCGGGAAATGTCGGCTCCCCGTATGGCGGTCAGCCCGTCCGCGTTCAGACGGACGTCGTGCGCGGTGGCCGTCACGCGGGCCAGCGAGACCCGGTCGGCGGCGACGTCCGGCACGGTCAGCCGTACCGAGTCGAGCCGCTTGTCGGCGACCTGGGTGAGGAACGGGAATCCGCCGATCTCCACCTCGGGCGCCGCGGTCAGCTTCATCCGGTCCTTGAGGGTGTCCGCCGCCCGGCTCTCGGCGTACAGCAGGGCCCAGCGGTCGGCGATGGTGAGGAAGGCGGCGAGGACGACGAGGCCGCAGACCGCCTTCAGGGCGAACGGAAGTCCGGCGAACCGGCCGCGCTTGCGACGGCGGTTGTTGCTGCTGTCGCTGCGGCCGTGGTGCGGCGGAGCCCAGGAGTCGTCCTCCGCGGAGCGCTGCTCGGAGCCCGGCTGGAGGGCCTCCTCCGGTGGTCCGTGTGGACCGGCTGAGCCGTCGTCACCGAGGGCACCGACATCGTCGTACGGATGTGCATAGGCGTTTGCGGGGGGATGCGTCGAATGGTGATGGGGGGCGCGCATCGATCCATCCGACCATGCGCGTACCCCCCACCCGCAACTCGAACCGGCCCGGTGCGACTCAGCTCACCATGCGCGGACCCATGGAACGTTCGCTACTGCACCGTCGTGATCCGGTTCGTCACCGGCGGCGCGATCGGCGCGGACGCCGAGGAGTTGGCCGTCAGGTACTGCTCCAGGGCGGTCAGGTCGTCGGCGCCGACGAGGTCGTTGGTGCCCTGGCCCAGGGTGGTGAAGCCGTCGCCGCCGCCCGCGAGGAAGCTGTTGGTCGCGACGCGGTAGGTGGCGGCGGGGTCGATGGCCGTGCCGTTCACCTTGATGGAGTCCGTGACGACCCGGTCCGCGCCGGTCTTCGTCAGGTCCAGGGTGTACGTCAGGTTCGCGGACGGCTGAAGGATCTTCGGCGCGGCCGTGTTCACGCCGCTCACCTGCTCCTTGAGCGCCTGGATCACCTGGGCGCCCGTGAAGTCCTGGAGGTTCACCGTGTTGGAGAACGGCTGCACGGTGAAGCCCTCGGCGTACGTCACCACGCCGTCGCCCTCGCTGCCCTTGGCCGCGTAGGTGAGGCCCGCCCGGACGCCGCCCGGGTTCATCAGCGCGAGGTCGGTCCCGGCGTCCAGCTCACGGCCGTACCAGAGCTGCGCGTCCGCGATCAGGTCGCCCATCGGGGACTCGGTGCCGGTGTTCGGCACGTCGGCGGAGATGTGGCCGATGGCGCGGTTGCCGATGGGCGCCGCGAGGGTGTTCCACTTGCTGATCAGCGAGGTCATGTCCGTCGCCTTGGGGACGGTCCGGGTGACCACGTGGTTCGCCGACTTCACGGACGTCCGGGCGATGTCACCCGTCCACCGGTCGTACGTGAGCGTGGTGTCCGTGTAGAGACGGCCGAACGACGCGGCCGAGGTGACCATGCGCGGCTTGCCCGCCGGGTCGGGGATGGTGCACACGTACGCCGCGTGGGTGTGGCCGGTGACCAGGGCGTCCACCGACGGCGTGATGTTCTTCGCGATGTCGACGATCGGGCCGGAGATGCCGTTGCCCGCGCCGCCGGCGTCACAGTCGTAGTTGTACGAGGAGGAGGCCGGCAGCCCGCCCTCGTGGATGAGGGCCACGATCGACTTCACGCCCTGCCTCTGCAGCACCTTGGCGTACTTGTTGATCGTCTCGACCTCGTCCTTGAACTTCAGGCCCTTGACGCCCTCGGCGGAGACGACACCCGGGGTGTCCTCCAGGGTCACGCCGATGAAGCCGACCTTGACGCCCTTCTTCTTCCACACCCAGTACGGCTTGAGGATCGGCTTGCCGGTCTTCTCGTCCAGCACGTTCGCCGCGAGGTAGGGGAAGTCGGCGCCCTTGAACTTCTTGTCCGTGTAGCAGCCGGCGGTCGGATGACACCCGCCGTTCTGCAGCCGCCTCAGCTCCTTGGCGCCCTCGTCGAACTCGTGGTTGCCGACGGACGTGACGTCCAGGTCGAGCTTGTTGAGCGCCTCGATGGTGGGCTCGTCGTGGAACAGGCCCGAGATCAGCGGCGAGGCGCCGACCATGTCGCCGCCTGCCGCGGTGACGGAGTACGGGTTGCCCTTGCGGGCCTCGCGCAGATGGGTGGCGAGGTACTCGACGCCGCCCGCGTCGATCGTCTTCGTGGTGCCGTCCGCCTGGAGTTCGGTGACCCGGCCGGAGGAGCCGGACGGCGGCTCCAGGTTGCCGTGCAGGTCGTTGAAGGACAGCAACTGTACGTCCTGGTAGCGGCCCGGCGTGTGACCGCCGGGGCGCCCCTTGCTCTCGCCCGCGCTCGCGGCGGCCGGCAGCGCGGCGGCCAGCGCGCCGACGGTGGCGACGGCGGCGAGACCGGCGGCAGCGGCGAGGAACCGGCGGGTACGAGGTCTGCGGCGCACGGCGCGTTCCGGGTGCGGGTGGGATGTGGCTGGCATACGCCCCCCTGTGACTCAGGTGTGGAAGTGGGCCCCGCGAGTAGGTGTGAAGTGGGGGCCCGTCGGGCGCAGCCTAGGGTCAACGCGCGTAGCGCGACAGAGGTTTCCCGGTTACATCCTGGTTGCTTCTTTGCCGCCACTTTGCCGGGACCTCCCCTTACCCTCGTACGCATGACCAGCGACGACATCGCACGCACCGGTATCCCCCGCTCCATCGAGACCCGCACCGAGCTCTCCCCGGACCAGACCGAGTCGGTGCTCGCGCTGCTCGCGACGGCGGCGGACAGCGACGGGCAGCAGGCGGTGTCGGAACAGGGCCGGTTGCAGTTGCGGGGCGGCCCGCGCACCGGAGTCGCCCATCTGCTGCTGTCCGTCGGGGACGAACTCGTGGGCTACGCCCAGCTGGAGGACACCGACCCGGTGGAGGCGCCGGCGGCGGAACTCGTCGTCCACCCCTCGCACCGGGGCCACGGCCACGGCCGGGCGCTGGGCTCCGCGTTGCTCGCCGCGTCCGGGAAACGGCTGCGGGTGTGGGCGCACGGCGGCCACTCCGCCGCCCGTCACCTGGCGCAGGTGCTCGGCCTGACCCTGTTCCGTGAACTACGGCAGATGCGGCGGTCGTTGGGCGACCTGGACCTGCCGGATCCGGTGCTCCCGGAGGGAGTGACGGTACGGGCCTTCGTCCCCGGCGCCGACGACTCGGCGTGGCTCGCGGTGAACGCGGCGGCCTTCGCGCACCATCCCGAGCAGGGGTCCCTGACCCAGCGGGACCTCGACGACCGCATGGCCGAGCAGTGGTTCGACCCCGCGGGCTTCTTCCTGGCCTTCCGCGGCGACGAACTCGTCGGCTTCCACTGGACGAAGGTCCACGCGGCGGAACAGCTCGGTGAGGTGTACGTCCTCGGAGTCCGGCCCGGCGCCCAGGGCGGCGGCCTGGGCAAGGCGCTCACGACCATCGGGCTGCGGCACCTCGCGGACCAGGGGCTGCCGACGGCGATGCTGTACGTCGACGCCGACAACGAGGCGGCCGTCTCGGTGTACGAACGACTGGGCTTCCAGACGTACGAGACGGACCTGATGTACCGCACGGAGAGCTGAGGACCCGCGCGGGCTGTAACGGACAGCCGGTGACCGCCCCTGGGACAGGGCCGGTCACCGGGACCGGGGCCCTCAGGTGCGCGACGGTTTCAACGGACCCGCCGCCCACCGTCGCCGTACCGGCTCCATCCCGCACATCGCAAACACCGCCAACGCCGCCGCCAGCAGCGCCCCCCACCGCTCGTGCGCGGCCGCCCACCGCTCGTCCGTCACCGTCACGACGAGCGCCCAACGGTCCGGCAGCAGCAGCGGAGACAGTACGGCCCCCGTGAGGAGCACCGCCGTCACCCCCGCCCCCGGCCGGGGCTCCTCCCGGAAGCGGATCGACGCGGCGGACAGAGCGAGCGCCAGCGCGAACGCCGTCGCCGCCTCCAGGGTGACCGCGCCCACCGGCGGCCGGACCGCCGCCGGTACCAGCAGCACGGCCGCGGTCCAGAACAGCGCGGCGAACGGGACCACCAGAACCGCCCGCAGCAGCTGGCGGACCGGCCGCCGTACCGGTACCGGGGTCGTGGTGTGGCGGGCCGGGTCGTCCAGGAGGAACGCCAGTCCCGCGGCGAGGGCGAGGGCTGCGGCCCGCAGCAGGTTGAGCGCCAGCCAGTCGGAGGGCTGGTCGCCGAGCAGCCGGGGCACGGCGGCCACCAGCAGACCCACCGCACCGGCCGCGCCCAGCGCCCGCCACGGCATCGTGCGCGCGAGGGGGACCAGCAGCACTCGTACCGTCGCCACCACAGGTACCCGTACCGTCGCCGCTACAGGCACTTGTCCGCCTCCTTCGGCGCCTTGACGCCCAGCAGCGAAGCGACCTCGGCGGTCGTCACCTTCGGCGCGGTCAGCTGCGCCCAGTGCGAGCTCACGCGCGCGGCGACGGTCCGCCGGGGCTGGTCGAGCAGCTGCCGTACGACACTGGTCTGGCCGTTCGTCATGTACAGGGGGTCGGTCGGCGAGATGACGAGCGCGGAGCCGCTGACGCTGTCGTCGAGACGGACCCGGGCCAGGTCGCCGATCGGGTCGGGCCGGTCGGCCAGGCCCAGCCACATGATGGTGACCATCCGCCCGTCGCACAGGCCGTCGGTCGCCTTCTTCTCGTCGCCCGCGACCAGCACGCCGGCGACCGCGACCGAGAACTCGGGGACACGGTTGCCGCCCCAGTCGGTGCCCACGGTCACCTGGTGCGGGGTGGTGGACGGGGCGAGGGTGCTCTCGGAGTTCAGGCCGTAGCGGGCCTCGATCCGCTGCCGGACGAGGAGCTTCTGGTCGTGCGCGGTGCCGCCCGCCAGGGACCGGACCCGGTCCACCGCCTGCGCCCAGGTGCCGGCCCGCGGGGTCCACTCGGGGAACGCGCAGTACGTGGACCCGTCCCGCTCGACGCAGGTCTGTTCCTTCTCCGGGGTGGCCGAATCCCGTTCGCGGGCGGCGGTCGTGGCGGCCGGGACCCCGGTCATCTGGGCGGACGCGCCGAGCACGGTCACCGCGAGCATGGCCACGAAGGCGCCCTGCACGGTCCGGATCCGCCGCCCGCCGCCGCACAGCACGGCGAGCAGACCGATCGTCAGGGCGAGCGCCAGGAGGTACAGGGCGTGCCAGGCGGCGGGCCGGCCCAGCAGGTCGGACGGGAGGGCGCTGGAGCCGTTCTCGCTGACCACCGGGTACAGCCAGCGCGTGCCGTCCTCCTCGCCGGTGGAGGTGGTGCTGAAGAGGAAGAGGAGGAGAAGGGAGACGATCAGCAGCGGCGACGCGACCACCGACGCCACCAGCCGGGCGAGGAGAACCCCGGCGGTCCCGGCCAGCAGTACGGTCAGCGGGCCGACGAGCAGTTCGCCGACCGAACCGCGGCCGACCGCCCCGGACTTGAGTGCCTCCCAGGTGAACTGCCCGGCCACGCACAACGCGACGACCGCGGCCACCAGCACGACGGACAGCACATGTGCGGCTGTACGCCGCCACGGCTGCACCACCAGAACCGCGAAGTGCCGTTCCGTGTCACGGCGCTTGGCGCGCAGCACCGCCTGGTTGGCGCTCAGCAGCACCGCGAGACCGACGAGCAGCGGCCCGCCCTGGGTGGCGCGGTCGGCGTCCTGGAGGGCCGGGAAGCCGTCGAAGGAGTGCCGGGTCCGCCACACGATCCAGCCGATGTACACCAGGAACGCGAAGAGGACCGGGATCCGCGTCAGCAGTCTCCGTGCCTCGAACAGGGCCAGGTCCGTCACGGCCCGCCACGGCCGTCCCGGCTCGGTGCGCACCACGGTCGGTGCCGCTTCCATGACCGCGCTCATGCCGCCGTCACCTCCTGGGCGTCCTCGCCGTCGAGGGTGAGCAGGTAGCCGTCCTCCAGGGTGGGTTCGAGGAGTTCCGCGCCGGGCGGCGGATCACCCACGTTGCGGAAGGTGCCGGTGCCGGTGCGCCAGCCCGCCTTCGCGGCCGGGGCACGCTCGGCGGCACTCCACACCCGGCCGGCCGCCCGCGCGGTCAGTTCGGCCGGGGTGCCGTCGAAGCGGACGCGGCCGCCGGCCATCACCAGGACGCGGTGGCAGAGCATCGCCACGTCCTCCGTCTGGTGGGTGGACAGCAGCACGGTCCGGCCCTCTCCCGCCTGAGCGATCAACTCCCGGAACCGCATGCGCTGTTCGGGGTCCAGGCCGACGGTCGGCTCGTCGAGGACCAGGAAACCGGGGTCGCCGACGAGGGCGGCGGCCAGCGCGACCCGCTGCCGCATACCGCCGGACAGCTTCTTGATGCGCCTGCCGCGCACGTCGGCCAGGTCGACCTCGTCCAGGACGCGCCGCACCTCACGGTGGCGTGCGGCGCGGTCGGTGAGCTCCTTCAGGATCGCCACGTAGTCGACGAACTCGAAGGCCGTGAAGTCCGGGTGGAAGCCGGGGGTCTGGGGCAGGTAGCCGAGCACCCGCCGCACCTCCTGCCGGCCGCGCGAGGTGCCCGGGTCATGGCCGAGCACGGTGAAAGCGCCGTGGTCGGCGGGCACGGCCGTGGCCAGCACCCGCAGCAGGGTGGTCTTGCCCGCCCCATTGGGCCCGAGCAGCCCGGTGACGCCCGGCGCGAGCCGCAGCGACACGTCGTCGAGGGCGCGCGTACCGCCGTAGCGGAGACTGAGCCCGGAGGCAGAGACGGTGGGGGTCATACGGCACTCCCAAGAAGATGGTCGAAGGTTGCAAAAGTCATCCGGGCCCGCCCCGGAACAGGCGGAACGACGGTCATACGGACCTGCGCCGGCACAGGTGAGAAGCACACGGCCGTCGCCGCGGTCACACGGCCCTCCCGTGGAGCACGAGGAGCCGCGGTCACACGGCCCTCCCCAGGAAGCGGTCGAAGCCGTCCCGGCCGGCGAACAGCAGCCCGGTCGCGAGCGCGGCCACCGCGGCGGCCACTCCCTGCCCGAGCGCGGTGAACGGCACCAACGCCCCGTCGACGCCCGGATCGGCTGCGCGCGCGGCGAGCAGGAGCGCGATCCACGCGCCGCCGACCAGCGAGGGCGCGCACACCGGGCCCAGCCGGGGAGTCAGTGCCAGCCCGGTCGCGGTGAGGGCGAGCGCGGGCAGCAGCCAGGCGAGGGCCCGCAGCCCGTACCCGGGCAGGGCGAGCGTGGCCAGGCCGTCGAGGCCGAGTCCGGCGACGAGCACCGCGACCGTCCGGATCATCAGCAGCCGGAAGCCGTGCAGCGGGGCCACCACGGCCATCTCGTACGTCGGGTCCAGCACGGGCCCGAACGAGAGCGCGACGCCGGCCAGCGGCAGCAGCGGGGCCAGGGCGAGGAAGAGCGTGGGCGAGTCCGTGGTCCGGAGCGCACTGCTCACCCAGACGCTCATGCCGAGCACCGCGAGGACCGCGCCCAGCCAGGACCCGCGCAGCACCGGCGTGGCCGCGAGCAGCCGCGCGATGTGGTCGGGGACCCCCGCCCGCACCAGCAGCGACTCGGCCCACCCGGGCCGGGGCGCGTCGAGTTCGGCGTCCAGACGGTCCCATCCGGCGTCCAGGGCGGCCGGGTCGCCGACGTCGGCCAGCACGGCCCGGCATCGGGCGCAGGCACCGAGGTGGGTGTCGGCGGCCCAGAGCACGGGCGGCGCCAACTCTCCGCGCGCGTAGGCCCGCAGATCCTCTTCGCTCACATGCCAGGTCATGCGGCCACCTCCCACCGTCGTCCACTCGTCCTCATGCCGGTCCTTCGCGATCGTTCACGCGTCGCGTCGCCCCCGCCCCGCAGGCCTTCACGTCCCGTCACGCCCCCGCCTCCCGGTCGTTCACGCGTCCTCATGCCAGCGCCTCCCGCAGTTGCCGGCGGGCGCGCATCGCCCGGGTCTTGACCGTGCCCGGCGGGATGCCCAGCAGGACGGCCGCCTCCCGGGTGGTCAGGCCGTCGATGACCGTCGCCTGCAGGACCGCCCGCAGCTCCGGTGAGAGCCGGACCAGGGCGCCCGCGAGGTCCCCGTGCTCCACCCCCGCGAGCACGCGTTCCTCCGCGGACGCCTCGTCCCGGTGCCGCAGTCGCGCCAGCGCCTGCCGCAGCCGCCCCCGTGCCCCGTCCCCGCGCAGCGCGTCGACCAGCCGCCGCGACCCGATGCGCCAGAGCCACCCCGCCACGTCCCCTTCCTGCCGGTACCGGGCCTTGCCCCGCCACACCGCCAGGAAGGTCTCCTGTACGACGTCGTCGACGAGCCCGGCGTCGGCACACCTGCCGCGCAGCCGTGCCGTGAGCCACGGCGCGAACCGCCGGTACAGCTCCTCGAAGGCGCGCCGGTCGGCGTCCGCCGCGATGGCCCGCAGCAGCTCCGCGTCGCTTCTTGTCTCGCTCACGTCTCCTCATCGGACGAGCCGGGTCGATCGGTTCACGCGATCACGCTTGACTTTGAAGAAAACAATAAGCACCCTTTCACTACTCAATTAGTGAAAGAGTGGTGATCCCGATGGTCGAGTACCGCATCGACCGGCACAGCGGCGTGGCCACCTACGTCCAGATCGTCCAGCAGACCAAGCAGGCCCTACGGCTCGGCCTGCTGGTGCCCGGCGACCGGCTTCCCACCGCCCGCGAGGTCGTCGAGGCCACCGCCATCAACCCGAACACCGTCCTGAAGGCCTACCGTGAGCTGGAACGGGAGGGCCTGGTCGAGGCGCGCCGCGGCCTCGGCACCTTCGTCCGGCGCTCACTGGGCACCGCCCCGGCCGGCTCCCCCCTGCGTGGGGAGCTGGACGCGTGGACGGCGAGGGCCCGGGAGGCCGGGCTGGACCGGGACGACGTGGCCGCACTGTTCACCGCCGCACTCGAGAAGCACTTCCACCGGGATCCAGGAGATCCCGTCGATGTCCGGGAGCCGCCCCCAGATATCCCGCACGCCATGTCGCCGTAACCATTGGTTCAGACGGGCTTGCGACGCTCAGTGAATGAAGCCAGCCGCGCCAGAGCCTTCGCCTCCCCCCGGGGGAACCGCGGGGAACGGCGACGCCCGCGGGCTCGCCGCGGTCCCGCCGGCGCTGTCCGACGCGCCTGTTTCGCTCCTGGCGCGGAAGAATGGGTCCATGAACCAGCCAAACGCCCAGGCACAGGTCCAGCACGCGCAGCCCTCCGTGGGTTCCATAGCCGCGCACCGCCCGCACACCGTGTCGGCGGCCGTCTCCGACCTGGAGCCCGACATCGACGCCGACCTCGACGCGTACGAGGAGGCACCGTTCGACGGGCCCCAGCTTCCGCAGGGCCGCTTCCTCGACCGGGAGCGCAGTTGGCTGGCCTTCAATGAGCGCGTCCTCGAACTCGCCGAGGACCCGAACACGCCGCTGCTGGAGCGCGCGAACTTCCTCGCGATCTTCGCCAGCAACCTGGACGAGTTCTTCATGGTCCGGGTGGCCGGTCTCAAGCGCCGTATCCACACCGGTGTCGCCACCCGCTCCGCGTCCGGTCTCCAGCCCCGCGAGGTGCTGGAGATGATCTGGGCCCGCTCCCGCGAGCTGATGGCCCGGCACGCCGCCTGCTACCACGAGGACGTCGCCCCCGCCCTGGCCGAGGAGGGCGTCCACCTGGTCCGCTGGAGCGAGCTGGAGGAGAAGGAGCAGGCCCGCCTCTTCACGCTCTTCCGCCACCAGATCTTCCCGGTGCTGACCCCGCTGGCGGTCGACCCGGCGCACCCCTTCCCCTACATCTCCGGCCTCTCCCTGAACCTGGCCGTGCGGGTACGCAACCCCGTCACCGGCACCCCGCACTTCGCGCGCGTCAAGGTGCCGCCGCTGCTGTCCCGCTTCCTGGAGGTCTCCCAGGGCCGGTACGTCCCCCTGGAGGACGTCATCGGCGCCCACCTGGAGGAGCTGTTCCCGGGCATGGAGGTGCTGGAGCACCACGCCTTCCGGGTCACCCGCAACGAGGACCTGGAGGTCGAGGAGGACGACGCCGAGAACCTCCTCCAGGCCCTGGAGCGGGAGCTGATGCGGCGCCGCTTCGGGCCGCCGGTGCGCCTGGAGGTCGAGGAGAACATCGACCGCGAGGTGCTCGACCTGCTGGTCCGGGAGCTGAAGATCAGCGAGGCCGAGGTGTACCCGCTGCCGGGTCCCCTGGACCTCACCGGCCTCTTCCGTATCGGCTCCCTCGACCGGCCCGAGCTGAAGTACAAGAAGTTCATCGCCGGCGTCCACCGCGACCTCGCCGAGGTCGAGTCGGCGTCCGCGCCCGACATCTTCTCGGCCCTGCGCGCCCGGGACGTGATGCTGCACCACCCGTACGACTCGTTCTCGACGTCGGTGCAGGCGTTCCTCCAGCAGGCGGCCGAGGACGACGACGTCCTCGCGATCAAGCAGACCCTGTACCGGACCTCGGGCGACTCCCCCATCGTCGACGCGCTCATCGACGCCGCCGAGGCGGGCAAGCAGGTCCTCGTCCTGGTCGAGATCAAGGCCCGCTTCGACGAGCACGCCAACATCAAGTGGGCGCGCAAGCTGGAGGAGGCCGGCTGCCACGTGGTCTACGGCCTGGTCGGTCTGAAGACCCACTGCAAGCTGTCCCTGGTGGTCCGTCAGGAAGGCGACACGCTACGGCGCTACAGCCACGTCGGCACGGGCAACTACCACCCGAAGACGGCCCGGCTGTACGAGGACCTCGGCCTGCTCACCGCGGACCCGCAGGTCGGCGCCGACCTCTCCGACCTGTTCAACCGCCTGTCGGGCTACTCGCGCCGGGAGACCTACCGCCGTCTCCTGGTCGCCCCCAAGTCCCTGCGGGACGGCCTGATCGCGCGGATCAACAAGGAAGTCCAGCACCACCAGGCCGGACGTCCCGCGTTCGTCCGTATCAAGGTCAACTCGATGGTGGACGAGGCGATCATCGACGCCCTCTACCGCGCGTCCCAGGCGGGCGTGGAGTGCGACGTGTGGGTGCGCGGCATCTGCGCGGTCCGCCCCGGCGTCACCGGACTGTCCGAGAACATCCGGGTCCGCTCGATCCTCGGCCGCTTCCTCGAACACTCCCGCGTGTTCGCCTTCGGCAACGGCGGCGAACCCGAAGTGTGGTTCGGCAGCGCCGACATGATGCACCGCAACCTCGACCGCCGTATCGAGGCGCTGGTCAGGGTCACCGACCCGGCCCATCGCGCGGCGCTCAACCGGCTGTTGGAGACCGGCATGTCCGACACCACCTCCTCCTGGCACCTGGGCCCGGACGGTGAGTGGACGAGGCACGCGACCGACGCCGACGGCCAACCCCTGCGCAACGTCCAGGAGATGCTCATAGACGCCCGGAGGCGCCGGCGTGGCACAGCAACACCTTGACCCGACGGACCCGCTGGCCGGGCGGGTGACCGGGGACGCCCTCGCGGACTACCTGCGGGCCCAGGCCACGGAGTTCCTCCGCGCCCTGCGGCTGCACCGGGAGACCGGCGGCACCGCGGCGAACGGCTCGGGCCCGCAGGGCCCCGGCAGCCCCGGGGATCCCGTCGACCCGGCCCGCGCCCTGCGCCGCGCGGTCCGCCGCATCAGCGGCAGCCTGCACACGTTCCGCCCCCTGCTGGACGCGGACTGGTCGGAGTCCATGCGTCCCGAACTGGCCTGGCTGTCCGGCACCTTGGCCATGGAACACGCCTACGCGGCCCGCCTGGAGAGGCTGCTGCTGGCCCTGCACCGGCTGTCCGGGGCGGTGTTCCCGGCCCAGCCGAAGGGCGCCACGGTGGGCGCGGCGCAGGCCGGCGGCTCCGGTCCGCCGTCCCATCCGGCGGCCCCGGACCGCGGCAACCTCACGGTGGGCGCGGCCAAGGCGGGCGCCCTGCTCGAACGCCAGCTGACCCTGGCCAGGACCCGCGCCCACTCGACCGCCCTCCAGGCCCTCGGCTCCTCCCGCTTCCACGCGGTCGCCGACAACATCGCGGTACTCGCCAGCGAGGTCCCGCTGGTGCCCACCGGGGCCGCCACCGACCTGCACCCGCACGCCACCGCGGCCCAGGAGAGGCTCACCGACGCGGTGACCGCCCTCCCCCTCGTCACGGCCGGCCACCCTTACAACGCCGAGGCCCTGATCCACGGCCTGTCCCCCGACCCCGCCCCGCACCCCCAGGACACCCCCTGGCACCAGGTCCGCCTGCTGCTGCGCCTGCACCGCTACGCCCGCGAGGTCATCCAGGGCACGAACGCCCCCGTGGACGTACGCCTGCTGACCGCGGGCCAGGCGCTGGACCGGCACCGCGACGCCTCCGAGGCGGCCGCGGCCGCGGCGCAGGCGGCCCGCACCCCGCGTATCGCGCCGGCGACCGCCTACGCCCTCGGTGTGCTCCACGCGGACCAGCGGCACGAGGTGGAGGCGGCCCGTTTCGCCTTCCAGCAGTCCTGGCAGAAGCAGACGGTCGGCACGCCCTGACCCCTCAGGAGGCGGTGAACGACATGAACCAACCCGAGCAAGCCCCCGAAGCCCCCGTCCAGGCGGCGGGCTGCGTCCTGTGGCGCCGCTCCCCGGTGGACGGCGCCCTGGAGCTCTGTCTGGTGCACCGGCCGAAATACGACGACTGGTCCTGGCCCAAGGGCAAGCTGAAGCGCGGTGAGGACCACCTCGCCGGGGCCCTGCGCGAGGTCGCCGAGGAGACGGGCTACGACGCCGCGCCGGGCGCCGAGTTGTCCACCGTCTGCTACATGGCGGGCGACCGCGCCAAGGAGGTCCGCTACTGGGCCGCCGAGGCCACCGAGGGCGTGTTCGTCCCGAACGACGAGGTGGACCGCATCCTCTGGCTCTCCCCGACGGCGGCCCGCCACCGCCTTACCCAGCCCCGGGACCGGGCCCTGCTCGACGAGCTGCTGGTCCGCGTGTTCGAACGCACCTGAACGCATCTGCGGGTGCCTGAACGCACCCGCGGGTCCGTGACGGAAGGGCCACCCCTCAGTCCTGGTAGTGCCCCTCGGCGTCCGCGCGGGCCTGGCTGCGGGCTCTGCGCGCCGGGCCGCGCCAGCCACAGCTACAGCGGGCAAGGCAGAAACGGCCCTGCTCGACCGTCTGCGTGTGGTGTGCCGGTCGGTCGGGAGGTGGGGGAATCCTGTCCTGCTGCGCCACCCTGACAACGTTACCCAGGCTAGGTAAACGGCGGGTGTGCGCGTGACGGGCCCTCAGACGAGTCGTTAAGCGGAATGACACGGGGGCCCGTGACGGACATACCGGCTGGGGGTAGACAGGCGATGGCGGAGCGGCAGAGGCGTACCGGTGGTGCGGTCGTCGTGGCGGGGCTCCTGCTCTGCGGATCCGTCGGCACCGCCGGCTGCGGCAGCGGGGCGGCCACCGAGGACGCCCGCTCGGCCGACCCGGTCGGCACCCTGCGGCGGGTCGCCGACACCCTGGTGGACGCCGGCACCTCGAAGGCCCGTACGTCGATGGAGATGGCCAACGGCGGGACCCGGGTCGCCATCCGGGGCGAGGGCGTGTACGACTACCGCCGGCAGCTCGGGCGGCTGAAGGTGCTGCTGCCGCAGGACCCGGCGGGCGCCGTCGAGCACCGGCCGATCACCGAACTCCTCGCACCCGGCGCCCTGTTCATGAAGAACCGGGGCGCCGGTGTGCCCGCCGACAAATGGGTCCGGGTCGACACCGTCACCCTCTCCGACGGGAACCTCGTCACCGGCGGGGTCACCGATCCGCTCGCCGCCGCCGAGGTGCTGCGCGGGACGCGGACGGCGACGTACGTGGGCGAGACCGAGGTCGCCGGGACCGCGGTGCGGCACTACCGGGGGACGGCGGATCTCGGGGTGGCGGCCAGGGCGGCGTCCGCCGGGAGCAGGGGGCCGCTGGCGGCAGCGGCGAAAGGGTTCGCCTCGGCCAGCGTGCCCTTCGACGTCTACCTCGACGAACAGGGGCGCGTCCGCAAGCTCCGCCACCGGTTCAGCTTCGTCGGCGGACAGCCGAACGACTCCGTCGCGGTCGCCTCGACGACCCTGCTCTACGACTTCGGGACACCCGCGAAGGTACGGTTGCCGGCGGACGGCGACATCTACGCCGGACGGATCGCCGAGGAATGACGGCCTTGCACGGACTCGTGACGGACGTCAAGAACTAGCCCGTCCGTGCCATGCGCCGCACATGGGCCGCTCCCTACTCTAGGAAGCCGGTGACAGCAGAGACGAGGTGATGCGCGTGGCTCCGGTCGGCGGTACGGCAGTTCAGGACCACGTGGCCCTCGCCGAGATAGAGCTCTGCGGAGAGCTGATCATCGCGGCCTCGGCCGCCGGCGAGGGCCGGCTCAGCCTGGAGAGCATCGACAAGGTGCTGCGAGTGGCCGAGGAACGCGCCTGAGACGCACGGGCCGGTCGCATCCGGGGCCATGAGCCCCATGAGCCGGTCCGACTGTTTTCGGCCACACACTGCGCTCAGGTGCGCAGCAGACGGCCGATCGCCTTCGTCGCCTCCTCCACCTTCGCGTCGATCTCCGCGCCGCCCTTGACGGCCGCGTCGGCGACGCAGTGGCGCAGATGCTCCTCCAGGAGCTGGAGGGCGAAGGACTGCAGGGCCTTGGTGGAGGCGGACACCTGGGTGAGTATGTCGATGCAGTAGACGTCCTCGTCGACCATCCGCTGAAGTCCGCGGATCTGGCCCTCGATGCGGCGCAGCCGCTTGAGGTGTTCGTCCTTCTGCTTGTGGTAGCCGTGCACACCGCGGTCGTGGTCCGTCACGACGCCGGACTCCTCGGCGGCGGAGGGCGCCGGCGCACCGGCCTCTGTGGTCGTCATCGCGTCCTCCACATCATGGACAGAACCATGGACAGACTTATACCCCTACAGGGTATATCCTACCGAACTTTCCGGGGTAGAAGGCCTCCGGGCGGCCCCCCTGCCGACCACTCTGCACCATGGGCGACACTGGGGGACGGCCCATTAGCCGTGGCCGGATGATGCACCTAGCATCACCCTGACCGAAACCCATGCACCCCGAGGACCCCTTGTGCGCTTTCGTCTGACCCCCAGGGAGACGAGCTTCTACGACATGTTCGCCGCGTCCGCGGACAACATCGTCACGGGCTCGAAACTCCTCATGGAACTGCTCGGGGCGGACGCCTCCGCCCGGGCCGAGATCGCAGAGCGTATGCGGGCCGCGGAACACGCAGGTGACGATGCCACGCACGCGATCTTCCACCAGCTGAACTCCTCCTTCATCACGCCCTTCGACCGCGAGGACATCTACAACCTCGCGTCGTCCCTCGACGACATCATGGACTTCATGGAGGAGGCCGTCGACCTGGTCGTCCTCTACAACGTTGAGGAACTGCCCAAGGGCGTCGAGCAGCAGGTCGAGGTGCTGGCGCGGGCGGCCGAGCTGACCGCCGAGGCGATGCCGAACCTGCGCACCATGGACAACCTCACCGAGTACTGGATCGAGGTCAACCGGCTGGAGAACCAGGCGGACCAGATCCACCGCAAGCTGCTGGCCATGCTCTTCAACGGCAAGTACGAGGCCATCGAGGTGCTGAAGCTCAAGCAGATCGTGGATGTGCTCGAGGAAGCCGCCGACGCGTTCGAGCATGTGGCGAACACGGTGGAGACCATCGCCGTCAAGGAGTCCTGACCTCTTCATGGACACCTTGGCTCTGGTCGTGACCATCGCGGTCGCGCTCTTCTTCACGTACACGAACGGCTTCCACGACTCGGCGAACGCGATCGCCACGTCGGTCTCGACGCGCGCGCTCACCCCACGGGCCGCACTCGCGATGGCTGCTGTCATGAACCTTGCCGGTGCGTTTCTCGGCTCCGGGGTGGCCAAGACCGTCAGCGAGGGGCTGATCCAGACGCCCCAGGGGTCCAAGGGGATGGGAATCCTCTTCGCGGCGCTGATCGGCGCGATCACCTGGAACCTGGTCACCTGGTACTTCGGACTGCCCTCGTCCTCCTCGCACGCGCTGTTCGGCGGGATGGTCGGGGCCGCGCTGGCCGGCGGCACGACCGTGTACTGGAGCGGGGTGCTGGACAAGATCGTCATCCCGATGTTCATCTCGCCGGTGGTGGGCCTGGTCGTCGGCTACCTGGTGATGACGGCGATCCTGTGGCTCTTCAGGCGCTCCAACCCGCACAAGGCCAAGCGCGGTTTCCGGATAGCGCAGACCGTGTCGGCGGCCGGTATGGCCCTCGGACACGGTCTCCAGGACGCCCAGAAGACCATGGGCATCGTGGTGATGGCGCTGGTCATCGCGGACGTCCAGGACTACGGCGACCCCATCCCGGTATGGGTCAAGATCGTCTGCGCGGTGATGCTGTCACTGGGCACCTACGCGGGCGGCTGGCGGATCATGCGGACCCTCGGCCGGAAGATCATCGAGCTGGACCCGCCCCAGGGATTCGCGGCGGAGACGACCGGCGCGTCGATCATGTTCACCACCGCCTTCATCTTCAAGGCCCCGATCTCCACGACCCACGTCATCACGTCCGCGATCATGGGCGTCGGCGCAACGAAGCGCGTGAACGCCGTGCGGTGGGGTGTGGCCAAGAACATCATCCTCGGCTGGTTCATCACCATGCCGGCAGCGGCCCTGGTAGCCGCGGGAGCCTTCGGCGTCGTAAACCTGGCCTTCCTGTAAGCCCGCACCCCCCTCCAGCCCGTCCGGCGTTTGAGGACGAGGCCCCTTCAGGGCCGACCGGGGCCTGGGGCAGAGCCCCAGCGGGGTCCAGGGGCAGAGCCCCTGAGGACGGGACGGGTAGGGGCGGCGGGGGCGAACCCACACAGCCCCACCCCACACAGCCCCACCCCACCTCACCGCACCCCACCCCACAAACGACGGGCCCGCCCCTGGGAGCCAGGGGCGGGCCCTCTTCGTCCTCGCGGTGGCACCGCCATGCAACACCGCGAGGGGTCATGAACCAACCGTCGGCTCACCCCAAGCGGGCGCAGCCGAAACCGGCAGGCAGACAGACAGGCAGACTCAGCCGAACCGCCCGGAGATGTAGTCCTCCGTAGCCTGCACCGACGGATTGGAGAAGATCCTCTCCGTCTCATCGATCTCGATCAGCTTCCCCGGCTGCCCCACCGCCGCCAGGTTGAAGAACGCCGTCCGGTCGGACACCCGGGCCGCCTGCTGCATGTTGTGCGTCACGATGACAATCGTGAAGCGCTCCTTCAGCTCACCGATCAGGTCCTCGATGGCAAGCGTCGAGATCGGGTCGAGCGCCGAGCACGGCTCGTCCATGAGCAGCACGTTCGGCTCCACCGCGATCGCCCGCGCGATGCACAGACGCTGCTGCTGACCGCCCGACAGCCCGGAGCCCGGCTTGTTCAGACGGTCCTTGACCTCGTTCCAGAGGTTCGCGCCCTTGAGCGACTTCTCGACCGTGTCGCTCAGCTCCGACTTCTTGTAGCTGCCGTTCAGCCGCAGCCCCGCCGCCACGTTGTCGAAGATCGACATCGTGGGGAAGGGGTTCGGACGCTGGAACACCATGCCGACCTCGCGGCGCACGGACACCGGGTCTATGCCCTGCCCGTACAGGTCCTCGTCGTCCAGCAGCACCTTGCCCTCGACCCGGCCGCCCGAGGTGACCTCGTGCATCCGGTTCAGCGTGCGCAGGAACGTCGACTTGCCGCAGCCGGACGGGCCGATGAAGGCCGTCACCGAACGCGGCTCGACCGTCATCGAGATGTCCTCGATCGCCTTGTGGGATCCGTAGTAGGCGGTGAGTCCGCTTACGTCGATTCGCTTGGCCATGTTTGTACTTCGCTTCCAGATCAGTCGCCGTATGGCCGCGTCAGCGACCGGTCTTCGGGGCCTTCCAGCGGGCGATCCCGCGAGCCACCAGATTGAGGATCATCACGAACGCGATCAGGGTCAGGGCCGCCGCCCACGCGCGGTCGTAGGCCGCACCGGAGCCCGCGCTGTTCGCGTACTGCTGATAGATGTACAGCGGAAGTGACTGCTGCGCACCCTCAAAGGGGTTGGTGTTGATGAGCGAGTTGCCCCACACCAGCAGCAGCACCGGCGCGGTCTCGCCCGCGATACGGGCGATGGCCAGCATGATGCCGGTGGCGATGCCGCCGATCGAGGTCGGCAGGACCACCTTCAGGATGGTGCGCCACTTCGGGACACCGAGCGCCAGCGAGGCCTCACGCAGCTCGTTCGGGACGAGCTTGAGCATCTCCTCGGTGGAGCGGACCACGACCGGCATCATCAGGATGGCCAGCGCCAGCGACCCGGCGAACCCGAAGGGCTGCATCTCGAACATCAGCATGATGCTGAGGATGAACAGGCCCGCGACGATCGACGGGATGCCCGTCATGACGTCCACGAAGAAGGTGACCCAGCGGGCCAGCTTGCCGCGCCCGTACTCGACCAGGTAGATCGCGGTGAGCACACCGATCGGAGCGGCGATCACCGTGGCGAGGCCGACCTGCTCCAGGCTGCCGATGATGGCGTGGTAGATACCGCCGCCCGGGTCGGTGTCGGCGACCAGGCCCATCGAGTGGGTCAGGAAGTAGAAGTCGAGGACCTTCACACCACGTGAGACGGTCACCCAGACCAGGGAGACCAGCGGGATCAGGGCGAGCAGGAAGGCGACCCAGACCAGCGAGGTCGCGATCCGGTCCTTGGCCTGTCGGCGTCCCTCGACGCGGGCGGCGATCCCGAACGTGGCGAGCAGGAAGATGATCGCGGCGATCAGGCCCTGCTGGACCTTGCTGTCCAGACCGGCGGCCAGGCCGATGCCGAACGCCACGACGAGGGAGCCCGCCGCGATGGCGTACGGGGCCCACTTGGGGAGCCTGGCGCCGCGCAGGGTGCTGGGGCGCTTTTCGGCGACTGCGTTGCTCATGCGTTGGCCCCCGAGTACTCCTTGCGGCGGGCGATGATCATGCGCGCCGCGCCGTTGACCAGCAGCGTGATGACGAACAGGACCAGACCGGAGGCGATGAGCGCGTCCCGGCCGAGTTCGCTGGCCTCACTGAACTTGCTGGCGATGTTCTGGGCGAAGGTGCCGCCGCCCGGGTCGAGCAGGCTGGCCTGGATGTCGAAGGTCGGCGAGAGCACGGTGGCGACGGCCATCGTCTCGCCCAGCGCGCGGCCGAGACCGAGCATCGAGGCGGAGATCACGCCGGAGCGGCCGAAGGGGATCACCGCCATGCGGATGACCTCCCAGCGGGTGGCGCCGAGGGCGAGGGCCGCCTCTTCGATCATCTGCGGAGCCTGCCGGAAGACCTCACGGCTGACGTTGGTGATGATCGGCAGGATCATGATCGCGAGCAGGATGCCGACGGTCAGCATCGAGCGGGGCGCGCCACCCTGCCAGGAGAAGATGCCGGTCCAGCCGAAGTACTCGTCCAGCCAGCCGAAGAGGCCGGTCATGTTCGGCACCAGGACCAGGGCGCCCCACAGGCCGTAGACGATGGACGGCACGGCGGCGAGCAGGTCGATCACGTAGGCGATGGGACCGCTGAGCCTGCGCGGGGCGTAGTGGGTGAGGAACAGCGCGATCGCGACGGCGACCGGGACCGCGATGACCATCGCGATGATCGAGGAGACCACCGTGCCGAACGCCAGCACGGCGATGCCGAACTTCGGCGGCAGCAGGCTGGTGTTCCACTCGAAGGCGGTGAAGAAGTTGGCCTCGTCCTTGCCGATCGCGATCGAGGCACGGTAGGTCAGAAAGACCGCGATCGCGGCCATGATCACGAGCAGCAGGATGCCGGACCCACGGGAGAGACCGAGGAAGACCCGGTCACCGGGTCGGGTCGCGCCGCGGGCCGCGCGCTTCTGCTCGGCCGTGGGATGTGGGGCGGGTGGAGGGGCTTCGGTGTTCTTCGTTGATATGTCCATCGGGTTCTCCGGTCTGCGGAGCCGTACGCGCCGTACGGCCCAGTGGAGCCGGTCGCGGTCGGCGGCGGCTCCTGGCGGCGGTGCACCGGACGGTGCGGTCCGGTCCGGGGTTTCTCAAGGCCCCGGACCGGACCGCACACTCAGTCAGCTCAGGCCATCGATCGTGGTGCGGACCTTGGCGATGATGTCGTCGGGGATGGGCGCGTAGTCGTTGTCCGAGAGGACCTTCTGGCCGTCCTCGGAGGCGATGTAGCGCAGGAACGCCTTGGTGGCGGGCAGGGTGTCCGCCTTGTTGCCCTTGTCGCAGGCGATCTCGTAGGTGACCAGGGTGATCGGGTAGGCGCCGTCGGCCTTGGTCGCGTAGTTCAGCTGCAGCGAGAGGTCCTTGCCGGTGCCGACGACCTTGGCGTCGGCGATGGCCTTGGTGGCGTTCTCCACGGTGGCGTCGACCGGGGCGGAGGCGCCCGTGTCGATGCTGGCCGGGGTGATGCCGTCCTTGGCGTACGACAGCTCCATGTAGCCGATCGCGCCGGAGGTCTGCTTCACCTGCTGGGCGACGCCGGAGGAGCCGGACGCGGACTGGCCGCCCGACGCCTGCCAGGCCTTGCCGCCCTCGTAGGGCCAGTCGCTCTTGGCGGAGGCGATCAGGTACTTGGTGAAGTTGTCCGTGGTGCCGGAGTCCTCGGAGCGGTGGAACGCCTGGATCTTGAGGTCGGGAAGCTTCGCGCTGGGGTTCAGCTTCTTGATCGCCGCGTCATTCCAGTTCGTGATCTTGTTGTTGAAGATCTTCGCGAGGGTCGGCGCGTCCAGGACGAGCTTGTCCACACCCGGGACGTTGACGCCGACCGCGATCGGGCCGCCGACCATCGGCAGGTCGATGCCCTGGCCGCCCTTGCAGACGCTCTTGGAGGCGGTGACCTCTTCGGGCTTCAGCGCGGAGTCGGAGCCGGCGAAGGCGACCTGACCCTGGTTGAACGCGGTGATACCGGCGCCGGAGCCGCTGCCCTTGTAGTTGATCTGCACGCCACAGGCCTGGGTGAACTGCTTGACCCAGGCGTCGATCGCGTTCTTCTGCGCGGACGAGCCGTCGGCGAGCAGCTGGCCCTTGGCGTCGTCACACTTGATGTTGCCGGCCGCGGCCGTCGAGGGGCCGCTGCTGTTCCCGCCGGAGCTGGTGTCGTCGGAGCCGCACGCCGTGAGGGCCAGGGCGCCGGAGACGGCGAGAGCACCGAGGGTGAGGGCCCGCCGGTTCATGCGCTGAAGCTTCACTTGAGGGGATTCCTTCCAGGAGCCGCCGTCCTGAATCCGGCGGCGTGCGCGAAGTCTGAGTGATGCGAACACGTACTCGGAGTACCTGGCCGCACCGCGTAAGGCCGAAATTAGACAGATCAGGTGAAGGCGCCTACGGCTGGAAGTGAACGGCGGGTGAACCCCTGAGGACGGTGCGGTTAGGTCACGGAACGCTTACGGGAAGAGCACACCGAGGTCCCGGCACGGGCACCTCGACGCGGCAACCGCGCGGACGACCTGCGTACTCGTACCGCGAGGCACCAATTCTCACGGTACCGACAGGTAGCCGAACCGGCGCGATGTGGAACCGTGTCGCTGGTCGGGTGGAACCCGTGAGCTCACGAGGCCGTCTCGTTCCACGTAGTCGACGGAAGGCACGGACATGGAACGGCGCACGTTCATAGGGGGCACCGCCACCGCCTTCGCGGCACTGGTGACGGGCTGCAAGACGGGCGGCGGCTCCGCCGCGAGTACGTCGACCTCGTCGACCTCGTCGACCTCGTCCACCCGCACCTCGTTGCGGACGACCAGCGCGGCCGCCGCCGCCAACTGGTCCGCCCTCGCCCGCGACCTCGACGGCCCCCTGGTCCGCCCCGGCGACGCCGCCTGGCCGGCCGCCCGCCAGCTGTACAACACCCGCTTCGACTCGCTGAAGCCCGCCGCGGTCGCCTACGTCGCCGGCGAGGACGACATCCGTACGGCACTGTCCTACGCCCGCGCCCACAGCCTGCACGTGGCGATCCGCAACGGCGGCCACTCCTACGCGGGCTGGTCCTCGGGCAACGGCCGCCTGATCATCGACGTCTCCAAGCTGAGCCGGGTCCGGGCGAGCGGCGGCTCGGCGGTCGTCGGCGCGGGCGCCAAGCTGATCGACGTCTACCGTGCCCTCGCCGCGAAGGGCGTCACGATCCCCGCGGGCTCCTGCCCCACCGTCGGCGTCTCCGGCCTCACCCTCGGCGGCGGCCACGGAGTGGTCTCCCGGGCGTACGGCCTGACCTGCGACAGCCTCACCCAGGCCACCCTGGTCACGGCCGACGGCAAGCGGCTCACCGCGAACGCCACCGACCACAAGGACCTCTTCTGGGCCCTGCGGGGCGCGGGCAACGGCAACTTCGGCGTCGTGACGGAACTCCAGTTCAAGACCCACCCGGCGCCGCAGGCGGTGACGGCGTACCTGTCCTGGCCGTGGTCGAAGGCGGCCGCCGTGATGAAGGCGTGGCAGGAGTGGGGCCCGTCCCAGCCGGACGAGATCTGGTCCGCCCTGAACCTGGCGGCCGCGCCCGGCGGTCACGCCACCGTCTCCGTCGCCGCCTTCTCCCTCGGCACCTACGGCGAACTCCAGAACGCGGTGGACCGCCTCGCGGACAAGGTCGGCGCCCCGGCGAGCAGCGTGTCGCTGCGCCGCCGCGGCTACAAGGAGGCGATGGAGATCTACGCGCACTGCTCGGGCTTCTCGAACGACGCGCAGTGCCATCTGCCGGGCTCCACGCCGGGCCGCTCACCGCAGGGCGCGCTCGGCCGGGAGACCTACGCGGCCCGCTCCGACTTCTTCGACCGCTCACTCTCCGCGGCCGGCATCCAGACGGCGCTCAGGCAGATGAACTCGGTGCGCGGCGGCTCCGGCAGCATCGCGTTCACGGCGCTCGGCGGGGCGGTCAACCGGGTCTCGCCGACGGCGACGGCGTTCGTCCACCGCCGCTCGCGGATGCTGGCCCAGTACATCGCCTCCTGGCGGGCCGGCACCAGCGGCGCGGCCGCCCAGTCCTGGCTGACCTCGGCCCACGATGCGATGAAGCCGTACGCCTCCGGCGCGGCCTACCAGAACTACACGGACCCGACCCTGAAAGACTGGCGCACGGCGTACTACGGCGCCGCGGCGACCCGCCTGACCGCGATCAAGAAGCAGTACGACCCGAACCGCTTCTTCACCTTTCCCCAGGCGCTGTGACCCCGGGCGGGCCGCTGACCGGAGAGGTCCTGCGCGGCCCTACGCGGCCAGGTCCCGCTCCTCGGTGCCCGTCGGCTCCTTGTGCGCACCCGGGAGCACCGCGTCCCGCCCGTCGTACGAGCGCCCCCGGGCCCGGATCAGCCAACTGGCCCGCGGCGACCGCTCGATCGCTTTGATGACCGGCGTCAGCAGGGCCGTGGCCACCGGGGACAGCAGCAGCGCGACGGCGGTGCCGAGCGCGAACCCGCCCACGACGTCGGTCGGGTAGTGCACGCCCATGTAGATCCGGCAGAACCCTTCGAGCAACGCGAGCCCGAGGCCGATGAGTCCGAACTTGCGGTTGGCGACGAACAGGGCGACCGCCATGGCCATGGTGATGGTCGCGTGGTCGCTGACGAACGAGTAGTCGGTCTTGCCGGAGACCAGGACGTCGAGCCCCTCGTGGGTGCGGAACGGCCGGGGACGCTCGACGAAGCCCCGTATCGGCACGTTCACCAGGACCGCGACACCGGCTGCCAGCGGCGCCCAGACGAGCGAGGCGACGGACGACGCCGCGTCCTCGGCTCCCCGTCGGCGCACCGACCACCAGCACCACAGCACGAGCAGCACCATGGCGAGCAGCAGACCGTACTCGCCGACGTACTCCATGCCCTTGTCGAACCAGGCGGGGGCGTCCTTGGCGAGGCCGTTGATGTCGTACAGCAGATCGACGTCAGGGTTCGACCCGGATTCTGCGAGTCCAGCCATGGTGCGCGGCCCCTTCGTCGTCTCTCTCGGCGCACCCTTGCGTACGCCGTTTCTGCCCACCCCCGCTGGTTTGCAGATTCGCTATGTCACCAGGAACGCACGACTCCCGTAAATACGTTCCACACTCCACCGAATGATCACTCAGACGTTATCGAAGAGAGACACATCGCCGCAGCTCAGGGGGTGGGTTCACGCTCGGTTCAGACCGTCGTGGGGAGCGCTTTCGCGCCATCTTCGGTGACCCTCGTGGCCCCGAAGTAATCGGGGGTGTCAATGCGGTCGAACCGGATCACAGCGCCTGTTCTCGGCGCGTCGATCATGTATCCGCCACCCACATAAATCCCCACATGGCGGATGGCCCGGGAGTTGCCGAGGTCGTCCGAGAAGAACACCAGGTCGCCGGGGAGCAGCTCGTCCCGCGACGGGTGCGGACCGGCGTTGTACTGATCGTTGGCGACCCGCGGAAGCGTGATCCTGACGCTCTCGTACGCGGCCTTGGTCAGCCCGGAACAGTCGAACTGCCCGTTGTCCTCGGCGGTTCCGTCGCCACCCCACAGGTAGGGCGTGCCGAGCTTCTTCTGGGCGTAGGAGATGGCGCCGGCCGCCTGCTCGGACGGATCGACCCGGCTCACCGGAGCCGCGAAGCTCTCCTCCAGGGTCGTGATCGTCTTCACGTAGTTCCGGGTCTCGGAGTACGGCGGCACACCCCCGTACTTGATGACCGCGTAGGCCCCGGCGTTGTACGAGGCCAGCATGTTTTCGGTCAGATTCCCGCGAACGTTCTTCACGTACGAGGCGAGTGAGCAGTCGTAGGCCGCGGCGGACGGGATCGCGTCGTTCGGATCCCACACGTCCTTGTCACCGTCCCCGTCGCCGTCGACCCCGTGCGTCGCCCACGTCCCGGGAATGAACTGCGCTATCCCCTGGGCCGCCGCCGCGCTCTGGGCCTTCGGGTTGAACCCGCTCTCCTGGTAGAGCTGGGCGGCGAGCAGCGCCGGATTGATGGCGGGGCACATGTTGCCCCACTTCTGCACGAGCTCGCGGTAGGCGGCGGGCACGGCACCCTTTGCCAGCGTCTTGGTGCCACCGCCCACCTCGTTGGCCAGGTTCCCGGCGACCACGTACACGCCGACGACGAGCAGCATCACGAGGCCGAGCCCCGCCCCGCCGACGGCACCCGCCACGACCCACGCCTTACGCACCGTCAACCGCCCCTCGGCCCCTGGGAGTCCGCCCGCGTCAGTCTAGGAGCTTCCCACCGGGATACCCGCGCAACCAGGCGCGATCCGGCCGCGGTCGGCGGATCTCCCGCCGCGTCCCGGTACAACCGCGCCGCCTGGGCCCCGAGAACCACGCTGTACGACACGTCCGCCGTGGCCCCGCCCTCCTCGTGCCCGCCCAGGACGCCCACGACCTCCCCGTACCCGTTGACCCAGGGACTGCCGCTGGTGCCCCCGCTGAAGTCGGGGCACTCGATGCGCTGTTGCGTACGGCTGTGGCGGGTGGGCCGGTTGGTGCAGCTGATCGGCACCTCGCGGGAGCCGGGATACCCGGTCACGGTGACGTCGGTGGCCCCGGTGGCGGTACGGGTGACGAAGCGATAGCCGCCGACCACGTCCTCGACCCGCTTCCCGCCCCCCTCCCCGACGACGGCGAAGGCGACATCGCTGTCCTCACTGCCCTCGCCCTCCTCGTCCTGCCCCTCGGCCCACCCGTCGGGCAGAAACCGCCGCTCGACCTTCCACACCCCGTACGGCGACCGCCCGTCCCGGTACCCGGGCACGAACACGGCGTCCTCCGCGTTCCCGTCGAGACAGTGGGCGGCGGTCACGATCAGATCCCGTCCCGGACTGTGCACCACGGACGCCGTACAGAAGTGCTCCCCGCCGGCGAACAACGCCCCCACCCGCGCACTCCGCGCCGTCGGAGCGGCCACGGCGGTCACACCGACAGGCCCCGCCCCGTCATCGGCGGTCGCCTCCGAGGCCGAGGTGACGGCGAGCAGGACGGTGAGAGCGAGGACATGGAGGGGGTTGCGGTTCATCATCGGAACTCACGGTTCCGTACGAAGGTGAGAAACGGGCCAAGTCGGCTTCGGCTCCACGGCGTGCTCGCCTGCGAGGGATGCGCACGGGTGAGACGTCACAGACGGTCATACCTGGCGCATTCGGTCGAGTTCTTTCGGGTAGGTCCCTTACCATCGACGCCTGTTCACACACGGACAAGGGGGGTCCATGATGCGTGTTCGCATCGAAAGTGATGGCGAGAAGCAGGCTCTGACGGAGCTTCAGGGCTGGCTGGCTCGTGACCCGAAGGCGCGGCGTCTGACCGTCACCCCCGTCTCCACGCCAGGGCCCACCATGGGCACGCTGGACGCGCTGGAAGTCATTCTGGGATCCACCATCGACATCGCGAACTTCGCCGTGGGCTACGCCGGCTGGCGGCTCGCCCGGGGTCGCGGTGGGAGCCGGGGCGCGCGCACCCTGACCTTCTGGGGCACGGCCGTCGACATCAGCCACCTCGATCCGGAGCAGTTGGCGGATCTGCTGCGCCGCTTGGAGGCCGGGGACGCGGATGACGGTGCCACCCAGTCATGACCGACCGGCCGGCCCCGCGGTCCCGGGCGGTCCTGTTAGGCGTCCATGACTACGAGGCGTTCCCCAGACTCGACGGAGTCGCCAAGAACATTCCCGCGCTGCTCGACCAGCTGACCGACCCCGGGATGGAAGCGCTGCGCAGGGAGGACTGCGACGTCCTCCCTGCGTACAGCTCGCAGAACGACTTCCTCGGTGCCGTGTGCACCGCCGCGGAAGAGGCCTCCGACCTGCTTCTGGTCTACTACGCAGGCCACGGTCACTACTCCCGGGACGGGCAGGAACTCCTCCTCGCCACGAAGCAGAGCAGTCACCAGCGGACCTTCTACTCGGTCGAGTACCGAAAGCTCAAGGAGTTCGTCGAGGAATCCGAGGCACGGCACAAGGTCGTCATCATCGACTCCTGCCACAGCGGGCTCGCCGTACGGATGGGCGGCCAGAGCCCGGCCGAGCAGGACGAGGCCTTCGCCATCGAGGGGGCCTGCGTCCTCACCTCGGCCGCGGAGACCGAGGAGTCGATCTGCCTCCCGACCGGCAGCGTGTTCACCCTCGCGCTGGTGGACGTACTCAAGCAGGGCATCGAGGGGCCTCTGGACGGCACGGGGCGCAGAGGCGAGGAGCAGAGCCACCTCCTGACCGGTGATGTCCTGAGGGTGCTCAGGAGCAAGCTGGCGGGCCGGGTGGAGGGCGGGAAACCGGTACCGGAACCCCGCATCGCCTGCCGCGGCGAGGGATACCGGATCCCGCTCGCCCGCAACCGGGCCTACACCGGCGAGAAGCCCGCCGCCACCGCCCCGGCCGGTGCCACCGACCAGCCGCCGGCACCCGATCCCGATCCGCTCTGCTCGGTGGTCCCTCAGGAGAAGTTCGTCGCGGGACTCGGCGAGTTCGAGCAGAACCTCACCCCGGAATGCCTCCCCTACGTGTCCCCGGGGCAGGACGACAGGACCGAGCGGTCCCAGCTGTTCCGCCGCCTTCGCGAGTCCGACGATCGGGGCGTGCTGCTGACCGGCGCGGCCGGCACCGGCAAGACCCGTACGGTCCTCGAGGTGGGACGGCTGGCGCTGGACGCGGGCTGGCGCGTGCTGCACCTGCGTCCCAGCAGGAAGGAGCCGGTGACCGCCGAGATCATCAAACAGGTCCTCGCCGAGGACACCCCGGCCCTGGTGGTGATGGACTACCTCAACGACTACTTCAGCTTCCGCAAGGACGACGAGGACCCCCGGCTCGACCTGACCACCCTGCGGCACCACCTTCTGCCGGAGGCGCGCCGCAAGGGAATCAAAGTCGCCTTCCTCGCCACGGCGCGTCCCGGGTGGCTGCTCAAGGCGAAAGAGATCCACCTTCACGACCTCCTCGACGAGTTCCCCCTGCGGCAGGACGAGGAATTCCAGCGGCTGGTGGCGGAGCAGGCGCTGAAAAGGCTGGCGCACACGGCCATCACACGGTTCGGCATGGACCGGATGTGGGAGATCTGCGGCCACCGGCCCATCATCGCGCTGCTGGTCGCCCGTGAAGTGGAGCGCCGGGTCAAAGCCGGCAGCCTGCGGGACCTCTCCGGTCTGAGGGCGAGCGGCGAACTGTCCACCTGGCTCAGGAACCGGCTGGAGGAGGACGACCTCGCCGTCGTCCAGGACCAGCAACCCCGTCACCGGGCGACCGCCTTCCACCGGGCCTCGGCCTCCGAGCTGCTGGTGGCCGCCGCGGCCGCCGCGGCCGCCTGTCCGCAGGACTACGCGGAGGTGGTCGCGTCCGCCAAGGCCGCGCTGCCCCAGGCCTCCAAGGAGACACCGGAGGCGGAGGAGGTGGTGGAGACCCTGCTCGACATGGGCTGGCTGCAGCGCAAAGGCCAGGCCGGCATGCTGGCCACCGCCCACGACATCGTCTGCGACCAGCTCATCGAGTCCGTGCTCCTCCCGTCCGGTTCCCGGAGCCCGGACCGGCGCAAGGCCCTGTCCCTGCTGGGCGGTTCTCTCACCAGCCCCCGGACCCTCGGGCGCTACGCGACGAACCTCGCCCGGTTGATGAACGACCTGGCGTCCCAGCCCGGGGACTCCCTGTCGGAGCTGCTCGAAGGCTGGTTCGCGGACAACTCCTCGGCCATCGGCGACCTCATGCGGAGCGACGCCGACGCGGGCAGCTACGCCCTCGGAGCGCTCGTCTACGGGCCACCCTGGTCGCAGGCGGCCGTACGGAACTGGCAGGAGATCGCCGGCCCCTGGCTCGAGGAGTACGGCGGCGAGGCCGACGCCCGTCATCTGCTCCACAGCAGCCTGTCCCGCCTGCCCGCCGAGAACGCGGCCCTGCTCGTCCCGGCGGCACTGCACTGGCTCGACATGTACGGCTGGCGGCAGGACGCCAGTTATGTCCTGGGCCCGCTGCTCAGCAGAACGGAACTCCCGGCCGAACTGAGCCCGTCCCTGGAGAACGCACTCGGCTGGGTGAACCTCCACAGCCACTCCCAGGGGGCCCACTTCGTCCTGAGCGCCCTGGTGGCTCGCGAGGACCTCACCGTCCAGCAGGCAAGGAAGGCCGTACCGGCGGCCCTGGAGTGGTGCGAACGCTCGATGGCCGCGCGGCAGGCCGGAGCGGTCCTTCAGCCCCTGCTGGGCCGGGACGACCTGACCGACGCCGAGAAGCGCCGCGCGATCGCGGCGGCCTACACCTGGGTGGGGCGTCACATCACCCTCGAGAGCTCGTCGAAGGTTCTGCTCGCGCTGCTGAACTACTCCGACCTTCCGCACGAGGAGCTCCGTTACGCCGCCAAGCTGGCGCTCGAGTGGCTGGGGCACCACTGGGACTCACTGCGTGCCAGGCGGGTCCTGCACCCGTTGCTGGGCATGCGGGGAGCGGCCACGCGGCAGATGCGGCAGGCGGTCACCCACGCGGTCGGGTGGTTGAAGTCCCACGCCATGGAGAGGGACGCCGACTTCCTGATCGGCCGGCTGCTCGAGCGCGACGATCTCACTCCCTCGGAACTCAAGCTCGTCGTCGGGTCCGCGGGTCGCTGGCTGGAGGCCCACGCGACGGAGCGGGACGGCGACTTCCTGATCGGTGGGCTGCTGGAGCGCGACGACCTCACCGCCGAGGAACTGGAGCTGGTGATCCGGTTCGGGGACCGGTGGCTGGACATCCACGCGACCGAGGCGGCCGCCAGCTTCATCCTGGCCAAGATGCTGACCCGGGGCGACCTCACCGACGAGCAGGCCCGGCTGGCCATAGGGCAGGCGACGTCCTGGCTGGAGCTCCACCGACACGAAAAAGCCGCGGGATACGTACTGCAACACCTGCTCAAGCGGGAGGACGTTCCCGCCTTCGAGTCCCGCCGCGCCGCCACCTTCGCCAACGAATGGCTGTCGCTGCACAAGGAGGACGCGGCCGCCAGCTATGTCCTGCCTGCCCTGCTGGCCCGGCCCGACCTCACCGAGGAGGGTGCGGACCAGGCCATCACCTCGGCGATGTCCTGGCTGCGCGTGCACGGTCTCACCGACACGGCGGACCGCGTCCTGCGGCCACTTCTCCTGCGTGCCGACCTCCCGCCCGGCCAGGTGCGGTCCGCCGCCGGCCGCACCGCCCGATGGCTTGAGCGGTACCGCGAGGAGACAAGCGCGGGCTATCTGCTCGGTGCTCTGCTCGCGCGGGACGACCTCACGGCGGAGGAGGCCGCCGCCGGCGTGCACGAGGGCCTGGTGTGGCTGGAGCGGAACTGCCCGAGAACCGGGACCCATTGCCTCCTGCCGGAACTGCTCGGGCGGGCCGAACTCTCGCCCGAGCAGCGTGCGCGGGCCACCGCGTTCTCCGAGATCTGGGAGGGGCGGAACCCGGACACCCGGATGGAGGCTCAGCGACTTCGGAGGCTGCTCCGTGGCCCCATGGCGCGTACGGACGAGGAGAAGCTGCGGGAGCTCGTCTCCGGGGTGGAGTGGCTTGAGGGGAACACCACGGAGGTGGAGGCGCTGGCGGTACTGACCGCTGTGCTGGAGCATCCCATGCTGCGGCGTTCCGAGCCGGCCGGGGAACTCACCGGCAGAGCCGTCACCTCGGCCCTGGCCTGGCTGGCGGAGCACTGGTCGGAGGTCACCGCCACGCACCTGATCCAGACGCTGCTCCGGTCCACCGGGATGACGGGCGGGCACCTCGTCGACACGGTGACGTACAGCCTGCGCTGGCTCGTGCGGCACGGGGAGCAGGCTCGTGCCCGGCATGTGCTGCAGTTGCTGCTCTCGCACACCGGTCTGGACGAGGCGCAGCGCGACGCGAGTGCCCTGCTGGCCATCGGCTGGCTGCGGTACTGGGGAACCGCACCCGCCGCGTACCTCCTCATGGAGAGACTGCTGGGATGCACCACCCTCGTGGAGGAGCGGGTGCGGGACACGGTCGCCTTCACCCGCATCTGGCTCACCCGTCATCGCGCGATGAAGGAGGCGGGCTTCGTCCTCGAGCCCTTGCTGGCCCGGGACGATCTGACGGAGGACGAGCTTGAGTGGGTTCTTCCGGAGGCGATGGGCTGGTTGAGGGACCACGGGGCCAGCCGTGCGGCGCGGCACATCGTGACCGGGCTCGCCGAACACGACCGGATCGGGGCGGCCGACCTCGACGAAGTACTGGACACGGGCATCGCATGGCTGGAGAGCCACAGCCACTCACCACAGTTGCACCGCACGCTGCGGTCGCTGTTCGGCTCGGCGAATCTGAGCCAGGCGCAGGCCGGGAGGCTGGCCGACTGCGGACTGCGGTGGATGTCCCAGCAGACGACGGCGAGCACCTGGCGCATGCTGAGCGTCCTCGCCGAGCGTTCGGACCTGCCGGCCGAACAGGCCGCGGCGGTCGAATCGCTGGTGTCCACCCGGGTGTCGGCGGACCCCACCGCGTTCGACGCCAGTTTTGTGCTGGCGCCCCGCCTGACGCGTACGGACGTCAAGCTGGCCCAGCGCACGAAGGAGATCTCCTGGTCGCTCGCATGGCTGGAGCGCCACATGCCGCACTGGCGGTGCCGCTTCCTCCTGGGAGCTCTGCTCGCGCTGGAGAATCTCTCGGCGGCCGAGACGCGTCGGGTCGTGGACTGGTCACTGGAGTGGCTGGAGCACCATACGGGCGGCACCGCCACGGCGTTCGCCACCCCGGGCGCGGAAGCGATCCTCGGCCCGCTCCTTTCGCTGGAGCTCGACGAGGCACAGCTGCGGCGGCTCGAGGTCTGCCTCCCGCAGGGCGAGGCGCCGGGCGAAGGACCGGCGATCCCCACGACGCGGATCTCGGGAGAGGCCGGCAGCCCCTCCGACGCGGGTGCGGCGGAGCCGACGGCGACTGCCGCTTCCAACTAGAACGGGGCCCCTCAACACTCGGCCCACAGCAGCTTCCCGCCCTTCGACGCGCCCAGGTCCCCCAGCACGGACGCCCCCACCGCGTCCGCACAGGCCCGCACCAGGTGCAGCCCGCGTCCACCTTCGGCGTCCCACGGGGCCACGGCGCCGGCGGTCTCGAATCCGGGCGGCACCTTCGGGTCCGTGTCCCATACGGCGACTCGGAGGCGACCCGGTTCCATCGTGCGCAGACGCAGGGCGTAGGGGCCGGTGGTGTGGAGGTGGGCGTTGGTGAGCAGTTCGGAGGCGAGCAGCTCGGCGGTCGGGGCGAGGGCGGAGAGCCCGTGGGCGTCGAGGACCGTACGGAGGGTCGCGCGGGCGATCCCCGGCGCGTGTGGATCGTGCGGGAGGTGAAGGGTGTACGCCCAGGGCGGGGTTACGGTGGCCATGGAAGTCTCCGGTCACTGAGGGGAGTTGGGGGTGGGGGTCTGGGTGAGAGGCCCAGTCGTAAGGTAGCGGCAAGTTGTAAGTTGTTAGACCCAGATTCGCGAAGCTCTTCAGTATTCACGCGTGCGGGTGACGTGGAGGACTCGAACGTTGGCCATGAGAAGCACCCCCACCGGCCGCCAACTCCGGCTGGGCGCCGAGCTGCGCAAGCTGCGTGAACGTGCGGGCCTGACCTCGACACAGGCGGCACAGCTGCTGGGCATCAAGCAGAACCAGGTCAGCAACATCGAGGCCGGCCGCCACGGCGTGAGCCCCGACCGTCTGCGCACCATCGCCTGCAGCTACGACTGCTCGGACCGGGCCCTGATCGAGGCGCTCGCCGCCATGACTCCCGATCGGAGGCGGGGCTGGTGGGAGGAGTACCGCGAGCTGCTGCCCGCCGTACTGCTCGACCTCGCCGAACTCGAACACCACGCGGTACGACTGCGCACCGCGGTGACTGTGCACATCCCCGGCCTCTTCCAGACCACGGAGTACGCCCGCGAGCTCTTTCGCCAGGCCGTTCCCCAACTCCCGCCACCTGCCGTGGAACACCGGGTGTCGTTCCGAGTGAAGCGACAGGCCGTACTCTTCCGTGATCCGCCGACAGCGCAGCAAGTCATCATCCACGAGGCCGCTCTGCGCATGCGGTTCGCCGGTGCGACGGTCACCCGTGACCAGCTCAAGTACCTCCTGGACATGAACGAGCGGGACAACATCTCCCTCCACGTCCTGCCGTTCGACTCCAGCATCTTCCCGGGCTCAGGACAGTCGATCTACTACGCCGAGGGGCCCGTGCCGCAGCTCGACACCGTCAACCTCGACCAGTCGCACGGGCCCGTCTTCCTGGACGCCGAGGCCCAACTGGACAAGTACCGCGTCCTCCTGGAGCGCATGGAGGCGGCGGCGCTCTCGCCCGAGCGGTCCCAGCAGTTCATCCACACCATCCTCAAGGGCCTGTGAAGGAGCCCCGATGCCCAAGCTCACCTGGCAGAGGTCGTCCTACTGCCCGGAAGGCAACTCCTGCGTCCACGTCGCCGTCACCACCGAAACGATCCGCCTCACCGAGAGCGGCGACCCGACCGCAGCGATACTCACGGCCACCCCGGCCGCCTTCGACGCCCTCCTCACCGCCCTGAAGAAAGAAACGCCCCGTGTCTGACGTGCCCGACGACCTCACCTGGACCCGCGCCGCCCCGCCCGACGCCACCGGACCCGGCCCCTGGATCGAGATCGCCTTCGGCGAAAGCCAAGGGGACGACGGGGACGCCCCCGTCTACCTCCGCGAGACCAGCGACCCGGACACCGTCGTCACGACGAACCGCCGCAAGTGGGACGCCTTCGTACTCGGCGTCCAGGCGGGCGAGTTCGACCACTTCGTGGAGGGCTTCGTCGAGAACCCGGAAGACCCGCCGCACGCATAGAACCGTGCGCGTCGGCGCGAGCCTGTGCGTCCCCTGTGGACCGGGTCAAGCCGCCGCCATCCGCCGCCCATCACGCGGCCACTGATCAGCAATCCCCCAACCGCCTTGAGTAAGGCGGAAGTCAGGATTCCGCAACGCGTCTTGTTGTCGCGTACTCAACAAGCCACAGTCGGCAGCGGGCCGCCGCCCGCTGCCGGGGACCACGTACCGGTGGCAACACCCGCACCGCCCCTGTTCAACCACTCTCAGGAGGCAGTCCGTTGCGTACGTCACCCCCCAGACCCCGCCCCATACGCACCAGATGGACCCGAATCGGATCCACCGTCGCGGCCACCGCCGCGCTCGTGTTCGCCGGACTCGGCACCGCGGTCGCCCCGGCGAGCGCCGCCCCCGAAGCCACTGGCGGTTCCACCGCCGCGAAGGCCGCTCCCTCCACGGTCACTTGGGCGGCGACCCCCTGCGCCACGCCCAAGAAGAAGGGCGAGCTGGCCTGCAACTCCGTCCGCGTCACCGGCGGCGTCACCGCCTTCCAGAAGCACCAGGCCGCACTCGACGGCGTCACCCCCAAGGCCGCCGACGCCGCCACCCCCTCCGGCTACGGCCCGTCCGACCTCCAGGACGCCTACGGCCTGACCGCCGCGGCAGCGAGCAGCGGCTCCGGCAGGACCATCGCCATCGTCGACGCGTACGACGACCCGAACGCCGCCGCCGACCTCGCGAAGTACCGCTCGTACTACGGCCTCCCCTCCTGCACCACCGCCAACGGCTGCTTCAAGAAGGTCGGCCAGACCGGCTCGACGACCTCCCTGCCGAGCGCCGACAGCGGGTGGGGCCAGGAGATCTCCCTCGACCTGGACATGGCCAGCGCGACCTGCCCGAACTGCAACATCCTGCTGGTCGAGGCCTCCTCAGCCTCCATGGCCAACCTCGGCAAGGCGGTGAACGAGGCGGTCACCCTCGGCGCCAAGTACGTCTCCAACAGCTACGGCGGCTCGGAGTCCTCCTCGGACACCTCGTACGACTCCTCGTACTTCAACCACCCCGGCGTCGCCATCACCGTCAGCGCGGGCGACGAGGGCTACGGCGCCGAATACCCGGCCGCCTCCAAGTACGTGACCTCGGTCGGCGGCACCAAGCTCGCCACCTCCTCCACCACCCGCGGCTGGACCGAGTCCGTCTGGAAGACCAGCAGCACCGAGGGCACCGGCTCCGGCTGCTCGGCGTACGACGCCAAGCCGAGCTGGCAGACCGACACCGGCTGCACCAAGCGCATGATTTCGGACGTCTCGGCCGTCGCCGACCCCGCGACCGGCGTCTCCGTCTACGACTCCTACGGTGTCACCGCCGGCTGGTACACCTTCGGCGGCACCAGCGCCTCCTCGCCCATCATCGCGAGCGTCTACGCCCTCGCCGGCACCCCGTCCAGCGGCTCCTACCCGGCCCAGTTCCCGTACGCGCACACCTCCGCCCTCAACGACGTGACCTCCGGCAACAACGGCACCTGCACCACCAGCTACTTCTGCACCGCCAAGGCCGGCTACGACGGCCCCACCGGCCTGGGCACCCCGGCAGGGGTGAGCGCCTTCACCGGCTGACCCCCTGTCACCAGATGGGCGAACGGGCCGCGGCACCCAGCCGCGGCCCGTTCGCCATGCCCGCGTTAGCCTTCACCTGGGACTCACCGAGGTCACCCGCAGAACACCGGCGCGATCACCGAACCATGCCGTAAGAGGGGACAACGACGGAACCACACCACAGGTTCCGCCCAGTCCTCATTGCCCGGCGTAACCTACCGTGATACACAGAGTGACGATACGACTCCCTAATTACCGTTCCAACGTCTGTTCGAGGGATTCCCTGGGGGCCGACGCGGAACAGTGGCAAGGTATTCGTACGAAACCCGCCAATCAATGACGCCAAGTCGACATGCGACGGCGCCGTTGTCGGCGACAATGAGGCCTGACCTCTGCGCCAAGGCAGGGGGAGCGGAACTACCCACCAGGGGCGGTGACTTACATGTTCTTTGCGGCCGACAAGGGAGACATCAACACCATCATCGGCGGGATCGCTCCGGACTGGGGGCCCTTCGGCAGCCTGGGCAACGAGGCGAAGGTGATGATCGAGGTCGTGATGGCGGTGGCCATCCTCCTCTGCCTCGGCATCGCCATCTGGGGTGCCGCCAAACAGCGCATCGGCGCGACGGCCCTCCGGGACACCTTCAGCGCGGAACAGGGCAAGGGCCTCATCATCGCGGGCCTGACGGGCGTATTCATCATCGGCTCACTGGGCACGCTGTTCACCATCGTGTACGGCATGGCCGTGTAGCGGGCGACCACCGCCCCTGCGCGGCACGCCCGCCCGGTCCCCCCTCCACCCCCACCCGTCCGTCGTGCCCACCGGCTGAGGTTGCGTTTCCCTGATGTCGAGTCACCACACCGCGCCCGCGCGGGAACCAGCACGGCTACCGTCGTACTCGTACGCGTATTCCTACGCGTTTCCGCACGACGTCGAGGGGGCGTACGCGGCATGAGTCTCGAGGACGACCAGGGGACCTCCGGCGGCTACGGCGGCACCGGCCACACCCGCACCCGCCTGCCCGACCGGGGCGCCGACGTCTACGGCGGCGCCCGCCGCGGCCGCTCGTCCTCAAGAAGCCTGGTCACGGTCGTCGGAGTCGTCGTCCTCCTCATCGCCGCGATCGCCTTCGCGAACCGCGGGGGCGACGATCCCGACAAGACATCGTCCTCAGGATCCCAGCCGGACGCCTCCAGCACGGCGGCAAGCGGAACGAAGCCGGTCAAGTCGGGCTTCGCCCAGAATGAGCAGGGGGCGGAGAGCGCGGCAGCGAACTACGCGGTGACCCTTGGCTCGACCGGCATGTTCAACAAGGGCACCCGGCACTCCATCGTGACCTCGCTCTACACCCCCACCGCGGCAACAAAGCTCCAAGACGCCATGGACCAGGCGTACTCGGCTGACTTCCTCAGCAAGTTGGGCCTCGACGCGAACGGCAAGGCGCCGGAGGGCAGCACCTTTGTGTCCCGCACCATCCCTGTGGGCACCACGGTCTCCCAGTTCAGTGACAACAGCGCGAAGGTCGCGGTCTGGTACATGGGCCTCATCGGCATGTCCGGCACGGCGTCGACCGATCCAGTCACCTCGACCTGGAAGACGTGGACATTCGACCTGCAGTGGGTCGACGGCGACTGGAAGGTCGCCTCGGACACGCAGACAGACGGGCCCGCTCCCGTACCGGGCGACGACAAGGCCGCCAGTTCTGACGAGATCAGCAAGGCCATCGAGGAGTACGGAGGGTTCACGTATGCCCGGTAGCCGTCACCGCGCGCTCCAGCTCACCGGCCTGGTAGCCGCCGTACAAACAGGTGCTGTTCTGCTGGCCACCCGTGCTTTCGCGGCGCCGACGCCGACGCCGACGCCGACAGCCAGCAACGAGCCCTGCGACCTTCTGATCGGCCCCGCCAAGCAGTACTGCGAAGGCGACAGCGGCTCCGGCGGCGCCCGCCGATCCACCGGCAACAACCCCCTCACCGACACCCTCGACCCCCTCTCCTCCCTGGCAAAGGGCTGCGCCGACGCCGCCTCCTGGACCGTCGACCAGCTCAGCAAGGCCGTGAAGGAGACCGCGAACGTCGACTTCACCAACCCGAAGTTCCTCCAGCAGTACGCCGTGGTCTTCGCCGCCTCCGCGATCCTCACGCTGCTGCTGTGGCTGCTGGCCGTCGCCAAGCGGGCCGTACGCGGCGTGCCCCTCACCACCGCCATCAGCGAAGCGATCGGCTTCCTCTGGCTCACCGTGCTCGCGTCCGCCTTCACGCCACTGATCCTCTACACCGTCGTCTCCGCGACGGACGGCGTCAGCGAGGTCCTGGCGAAGACGACGGGCAACCAGACGGACGCGTTCTTCGGCACGTTCTCGCAGGCCCTCGACAAGGGCGACGACATCGGCGGCGGCCCGATCATGCTGATGCTGGTGTCGCTGGTGTCCATCGTCGCCGCCGGGGTCCTCTACCTGGAGCTGTACCTGAGGGCCGTCCTGCTGTACGTCGGCGCCCTCCTCGGCGTCGTCGTCTACGCCGGCCTCGTCGACAAGAACCTCTGGGGCCACGTCCGCCGCTGGGCGGGCGTGATGATCGCGGTCATCCTGGTCAAGCCGGTGATCGTGATCGTCCTCGGCCTCGCCGGGGCGCTGGCCTCCGACGGCGGCCCCGACTCGGTCGCCGCGATCGTCTCCGGCCTCGCCATCATCCTGCTCGCGATCTTCGCCAGCGGCATGATCTACCGCTTCGTCCCCGGCTTCGGCGACGAGATCGCCAACTCCCGCAACAACCGCATCATGCGGGGCGCGGAAGGCAAGGCCGCGGCCGTCATGACCTCCCCGGCGACCTTCGTCGCCCAGGGCATCAAGACCCACAGCACCCGCGCCGACAGCGGCGGCGGCCAGAGCGGCTCGGGCGGCGCGCGCCCGAGCAACCCGGCGTCCGGCGGTGTCGCCGCGCACAGCTCGCGCAACGCGAACGGAGGCGGCGGATCTGTCCCCTCCGCCGCCCCCGCACCCCGCGCGGGCAGCCCGGTGAACACCCCGCACGCCAGCAACAACCGCAACAGCAGCACCAACAGCACGGGAGGTGAAGGGCGTTGACGACCGAGTCCCACGTGTCCCATCCGGTCACGCCCCGCCGTACATATCTGATCGGCCGCGCCCGGCCGAACGCGATCGTCGGCAGGAATCGTGAATCCGGCGAGATCGCGCTCATCATCGGCGGCGCGTTCCTCGGAATGATGTGCGGGCTCCTCGTCCCGGTGCTGTCACTGCGCATCGTGCTGCTGACGGGCTTCCCCATGCTCGCGCTGGCCGCGGTCTACGTGCCGTACAAGCGCCGCACCTTCTACAAGTGGTTCGAGATCAACCGCAGCTACAAGCGCAGCCTCAAGCAGAGCGCCACCTACCGCTCCGGCGTCGTCGAGGCCGGCACCGCTCTCGACGGCCGCGAGGTGGAGATCGGCCCGCCGCCCGGCATCGGCCGCATCACCTGGCTGGCCGCCCCGTTCGGCCCCGACGAGATCGCCGTACTGCTGCACGCGGACCGCCGTACCGTGACGGCGGCGATCGAGATCGAGGGCCCCGGCGTCGGCCTGCGCGACAGCGAGGACCAGGAAGCCCTCGTCGACCGCTTCGGCACCCTCCTCAAGCACGTGGCCAACGGCGACGGCTTCGTCACCCGCCTCCAGATGCTCGCCCGCACCCTCCCCGCCGACCCTGACGCCCACGCCAAGGACGTCGCCGTACGCGGGGACGAGAAGGCACCGCCGTGGCTCCAGCAGTCGTACGACCAGCTGCAGTCGATGGTGTCGACCAGCAGCGAGCAGCACCGCGCGTACCTCGTCGCCTGCATGCACTTCACCCGGGAACTGGCCGCCGAGGCGCACACCATGGCACGGGCGGCACGGCCCCACAACGGCCGCAAGCTCGACCGGGACGCCGGCCTCGCCGTCGTCATGGCCCGCGAGCTGACGGACATCTGCTCCCGTCTCCAGGAGGCGGACATCCGCGTCCGCCAGCCCCTCGGCCAGGGACGGCTCGCCTCCCTCATCCACTCCATGTACGACCCGGACCACCCCATCGACCACATCCAGGCGATGACGAAACGCAACTCCTGGCCGGCCGAACTGGACGCCACCCAGCCGACCTACCTCCAGGCGAAGACCCGCGAGTCCTCCACCCGCGCCCCCTGGTGCCACGCCACGGCCTGGGTGAAGGAATGGCCGATGACCCCGGTGGGCGTCAACTTCCTGGCGCCCCTGCTGGTCCACACCCCCGACGTCATCCGCACGGTCGCCGTCACCATGGACCTCGAACCCACCGAGGTCGCCATCGAACGCATGCTCACCGAGAAGACCAACGACGAGGCCGAGGCGTCCCGCGCCGCCAAGATGAACCGGACCGTCGACCCCCGCGACGTCGCCTCCCACAACCGCCTCGACCAGCGCGGAGAGGACCTCGCCAGCGGCGCAGCCGGCGTCAACCTGGTCGGCTACATCACGGTCTCCTCCCGTACCCCCGAGGCCCTGGCCCGCGACAAGCGGACCATCAGGGCCTCGGCCGGAAAGTCGTACCTGAAACTGGAGTGGTGCGACCGCGAGCACCATCGCGCCTTCGTGAACACACTTCCGTTCGCCACCGGCATTCGAAGGTAGGGGCCGCCGCATGCGGGATCCGATGTCCATCCTCACCGACGCCTTCACGTCCTTCCTCTTCGGGAAGGTCGAGACGACCCGCCTGCCGGTCCGCACCTCCACCGGCCAGGCCCAGGCCGTCTACCTCCCGACCGCCGCCCCCGGCCTCGGCGACTCCGGCGTCATCATCGGCCGCGAGGTCTACTCCGGGAAGGGGTACATCTACGACCCCTTCCAGCTGTACGGCCAGCAGCTCCCGGCACCGCACTGGCTGGTCCTCGGCGAGTCCGGCAACGGCAAGTCGGCCCTGGAGAAGACGTACGTCCTGCGCCAACTGCGCTTCCGCGACCGCCAGGTCGTCGTCCTGGACGCACAGGGCGAGGACGGCGTCGGCGAATGGAACCTGGTCGCGGAGGAGCTGGGGATAACTCCCATCCGGCTCGACCCGATGGCGGCCCTGGACCACGGAATCCGCCTCAACCCGCTGGACCCCGCGATCACGACCACGGGACAGCTGGCGCTGCTGCGCACCATCATCGAGGTCGCGATGGGGCACGGCCTGGACGAGCGGTCGGGCTTCGCGCTGAAGGTCGCGCACGCCTTCGTCAACGAGACGATCGTCGAACGCCAGCCCGTCCTCACCGACATCGTCGAGCAGCTACGGCACCCCGAGCCGGAGTCGGCCGAGGCGATGAACGTCGACATAGAGGACGTCCGGGCATGGGGCCTGGACGTCGCGCTGGTCCTCGACCGTCTGGTCGACGGTGACCTGCGCGGCATGTTCGACGGCCCCACGACCGTCGGCATCGACCTCGACGCGCCCCTGATCGTCTTCGACCTGTCCCACATCGACCGCAACTCCATCGCCATGCCGATCCTGATGGCGATCGTCGGCGTGTGGCTGGAGCACACCTGGATCCGCCCCGACCGGAAGAAGCGCATCTTCCTGGTCGAGGAGGCCTGGCACATCATCAACAGCCCCTTCGTGGCGCAGCTCTTCCAGCGGCTGCTGAAGTTCGGCCGCCGCCTCGGCCTGTCGTTCGTCGCGGTCGTCCACCACCTGTCGGACGTCGTGGACGGAGCGGCGGCGAAGGAAGCCGCCGCGATCCTGAAGATGGCGTCCACCCGGACCATCTACGCCCAGAAAGCCGACGAGGCGAGGGCGACGGGCCGGGTGCTGGGCCTGCCCCGCTGGGCCGTGGAGATCATCCCGTCCCTCACACCTGGCATCGCCGTGTGGGACGTCAACGGCAATGTCCAGGTCGTCAAACACCTGGTCACCGAGACGGAACGCCCACTCGTCTTCACCGACCGCGCCATGACCGAGTCGTCCGCCGACCACCGGCTGGTGGACGACGCCCTGCGCGCGGCCGAGCTGGAGGCGGAGGAACGCGCGGCGGCGTTCGTGGAACAGCACCTCGGTGACTCCGAGTCGACGGTGGCGTAGGGCGAAGCACGAGCGGGGAGCGGGCAACCATGAGACCGGGTGACGAGCGCTACCGCCGACCGGACGGCCAGGGAGGCATGCCCGACGGCATGCTGGTCGGCATCCTCGCCTTCATCCTCGGCATGACCGTCCTGGTCTGGACGGCCACCGGCCTGGCCGGCCTGTTCGCGCACGGCGCCTGGCCCACCGGCGTCACCTTCACCCGCACCCCCCTGGCGATGCGTCACCTGATCGCCCGCCCCCACGACATCCCCGGCGCCTGGCCCACCGCCGACCCCGCCGACGTCTCCGGCTACGGCCTCTTCTGGGGCCTGTTCATCGGCCAGCTGATGATCCTGGTCGTCCTGACGGTGTTCGTCCTGGGCACCCTGGCCCGCTGGAAAGCGGTCCGGGTGAGGAAGCGGACAGGGGAACCGCACCCGGCACCGACACCGGACACCACCGCCTACGACGTCCCGGCCCAGCGGCCGATGCCCGAGCCGCTCCATCCCGGCACCGCCACCCCCCACCAGCCACCGCTGGAACATTTCCCCACACCGGCCGCACCGATGGCGCAGGAACACGCCCACCAGCCACGACCCGCGCAGCCCTCCAGCGCCCACCCCACGGCCCCCCTCACCGCGACGCCCGCGCCCGCCCAGCCGCTCGCACCCCAACCCTTCGCGGCTCAGCCTCTCGCCGCTCAGCCCCTCGCCCCGCTGGCCACCAGCAACCACCCGGGCGCGTGGGAAACCCCCCGCACCGAAGCCACGGTCCACTACGGCCCCCCGGCGGCCCGCCACACCACCGCGACCCAGGCCGTACGCGACGCCGAGGGCCCCGCCCTCGTCCTGACCTCGAACCCGGCCCTGTGGCAGGACACCAAGGACGCCCGCGCCAAACTCGGCCCGGTCCACGTCTACGACCCCGCCCACCTCTGCGACACCCCGGCCCGCCTCCACTGGTCCCCCACGGCCGGCTGCGAGAACAAGCAGACCGCGGCAGCCACGGCCACCGCGCTCCTCGCCCCCATCCGCCCCACCGCGAAAATCGACCAGGCCGTCACCGACGTGGCCGAGACGCTCCTGCGCAGCTACCTGCACGCCGCCGCGATCGACGGCCGCACGATCCGCCACGTCCACCGCTGGTCCCAGGGCCTCCAGATCCAGGACGCCGTACGAACCCTCCGTACCAACCCCAAGGCGGCCTCCGGCTCCGCGGGGGAACTCGAGGCCGCTCTCACCGCCCACCCCGAACGCCGCGACATCGCCCAGGAGTTGGCCGCCCGAGCTCTCTCCGCCCTCACCACGGTCAACATCCGCGAGGCCTGCACTCCCAACCGAAGTGATGCCCTCGCCCTGGATTCCTTCGTGGACGAAGGGGGCACGCTGTACGTGGTGGGTGAATCCATCGAGGACCCCCGGACGAACCCGGGTGCGATGCCACTCCTCACGGCCCTCACCTCAAGCGTGGTCGAGCGCGGCCGGCACATGGCCGAACGGTCATCCTCCGGTCGCCTCGACCCACCACTCACCCTGGTCCTGGACGACGTCGCCGCGGTGGCCCCGCTTCCCCAACTCCCGGACCTGCTGGCCACCGGAGCGCACCGGGGCCTGCCCACCCTGGCCCTGCTCCGCTCCCGCGAACAGGCCAGGACCCGCTGGCCGAACGCCGAACTCCCGGCATAACCCCCGCCACCACACGCACCCGCGTCAGTCCCGGCCCCGCTCCAGCACGAACTCCAACTCGTTCTCCCCCGGCGCCGCCGTCAACGGCACGGTACGCCCGGTCGGCACGAATCCCACCCGGCGGTAGAACCGCTGCGCCCGCCCGTTCTCCTCGTGCACGATGAGCCGCACCCGCTCAGCTCCCCGCCCCCACGCCCACTCCAGGCCGGCGTCGAACAGCACCTCGGTCAGCCCGCTCCCCCGCTCCTCGGGACGCACGAACACACCGACGATGTGGCCCTGCCGCAACTCCACCGGGAACCCGGCCCAGTCCGTCGTCCCGCGCTCCTCCAGCAGCACCGTCAGCGTCCCCACCCAGTGCCCGTCCGGGTCAGCTGCGATGATCTGCTGCGTCTCGAGCGCCCCCTCGGCGCCACCGGCCGTCCGCTCCTTCCAGAAGGCGTCGGGCCTGGCAGCCGCCTCCTCGTAGGTCTCCAGGAAGGCGAGGTGCGCGACCGGATCCCGCAGCGCCGCAAGCCTCAACTCCTTGGCGGCGGGCCACTCGTCAGCGCGCACGGACCGGATCACGTAGCTACTCATACGTCCCACGCTAGTACCTCGGTACTACACCGCTCATCGCATATACGACCTGGGACCTGCGCCGACGCCGACCGCACCCCTCACTATGGATCTCGTGGCGGAAGAACAGGCGACGCAGAGCCCGCTGGCTCAGGACCGCGCGGCAGAACCCCTCACCGAGTACGTCCAGCGCGTCAGCCGACGAGTCCGCGCCTTCGACCGGCGCCACCCCCTCCTCTGGGACCTGCACCTGACCGGCTTCTGGGTGACGGCGGCCCTGATCGACTACCTCGGCGGCGGCTGGCGCAACGTCACCCGCAACCCCGACCTCCCCGGCTGGCTCCTCCTCACTCTCAGCCTGGGCCTCTCGCTCCCCCTCCTCCAGCGCCGCGCCCACCCCAGGGCCGCACTCCTCACGATGGCCCCGTTCGCGCTGGTCAACGCCTGGACCGGAGCGGCCCTCCAGGTCGCCATGCTCCAGATGCTCGTCGTCTTCCACCTGGCCTTGCGCCGCCCTCCGCGCACCCTGTGGTGGGCGACGGCCCTGATCCTCACGATCGACACCGTGACGACCCTGCACCACCCCCGTGAGAGCCCTGACCAGCGCATCGTCCCCATGCTGATGTCGATCATCGTGGCCGCGGCGATCGGCATCACGGTCCGCACCCGCCGCAACTACACCGAGGCCCTGGAGGACCGCGCCCGCCGCCTGGAGATCGAACGCGACCAGCAGGCCCGCCTCGCCGCCGCCGCCGAACGCGCCCGCATCGCCCGCGAGATGCACGACATCATCGGCCACAACCTCTCCGTCATCACCGGCCTCGCCGACGGCGGCCGCTACGCCGCGACGAAGACCCCGGAACGCGCCGCCGAGGCCCTGAACGCCATCTCCACCACCAGCCGCCAAGCCCTGACGGAACTCCGCCGCCTCCTGGACGTCCTGCGCGACGAGCACGACAACAACAAGGACCCCGCCGCCCCTGAGCTCGCCCCGCAACCCTCCCTGACCGACCTCGACCACCTCATAGCCGGCGTACGCTCCGCCGGCCTGCCCGTCCACACCACCGTCCACGGCACCCCGACCCTTCCCCCGGGCCGCCAGCTCACCGTCTACCGAGTCATCCAGGAAGCCCTCACCAACACCCTGAAACACGCCGGCCCGGAGGCCACGTCCCACATCAGGCTGTCCTACGAGGACCAGGGCGCCGTCACCGTCACGGTCACCGACACCGGCCAGGGCGGCGCACCGAACGGCACCACCGGCCGCGGCCTTCCCGGCATGCGCGAGCGAACGGCCCTGTACGACGGCACACTTGAGGCCGGCCCCCGCCAACCCCCCGACCGGGGCTGGCGTGTCCACCTTCACCTCCCGGAGGAATCCCCGCAGTGACCACGGTCCTCATCGCCGACGACCAGCCCCTCCAACGCCTCGGCTTCCGCATGCTGCTGGAGAGCCAGGACGACATGACGGTGCTGTCCGAGGCGACGAACGGCAGCGAGGCGGTCCGTCTGGCCGCCGAGTTCCACCCCGATGTCGTCCTGATGGACGTCCGCATGCCCGGCCTGGACGGCATCGAGGCCACCCGCCGCATCACCGCGGTCGGCGACCGCACCCGCGTCCTGATCCTCACGACGTTCGACCTGGACGAGTACGCGTACGCGGGACTGCGCGCCGGCGCTTCCGGCTTCCTGGTGAAGGACGCCCAGCCGGAGGATCTTCTCTCCGGCATCCGCTCGGTGGCGACGGGCGACGCGGTGGTCGCCCCCAGCCTGACCCGCCGCCTCTTGGACGCCTACGCCCAGCACCTCCCGCTGCCGGATCCCCACGCCGACGCCCCGCAGCTGCCGGACCCCCGCCTGACTGCCCTCACGGACCGCGAACGGGAGATCCTCACCGTCATCGGCCTGGGCTGGACGAACACCGAGATAGCCGCTCGGCTCCACCTGGCCGAATCGACGGTGAAGAGCCACGTGGGCCGTGTCCTCTCGAAGACGGGTTCCCGGGACCGCATCCAGGCGGTCATTCTGGCCTACGACACAAGACTGGTGAATCCGTCCTGAACTGATTCCGTCCTGATTCCGTCCTGAAAGACCCTGGAACCCTGAAAGACCCTGGAACGCAGAAAACCCCCGTGCCCAAGGCACGGGGGTTTTCCCAAAAATTGTTCGGCGGCGTCCTACTCTCCCACAGGGTCCCCCCTGCAG